>BPJM01000003.1 GCA_026004615.1 Planctomycetota bacterium | reverse complement strand
TCCGAGCGTCCGGCTCCGTAAAGGGAGCGCGCCGGCGCGCCGCGAGCGCGCCGCCGAGGCCCGTGGGGCTGGGGTGCCGGCGAGGCGGTGCGACCGCGCGCGACCGATTGCTCCACCACCCGCCCGCCGCCGCCCCGCGGGCATCGACCACCTGACCGCACATCCCCCAGCGGTAGGGGGCGATTATAGCCGCAACCGCAACCCCGTCAACGCGAACGGCGGTGACACGGCCGTGACACACCCCCCGCCGGCGCGCTGGCGAGCGGCGTGCCCGCTGCGGTATGCTCCGCTATCCGGTCTCCGGCGGGGCGGCGGGAGCGGGCCGCGGCCGGCGCCCGGGGCGCGGCGGGTACCGGGAGCGCAGCGCGGATGCGGATCGCATACCTGGACTGTTTCAGCGGGGCCGCGGGCGACATGATGCTCGCGGCGCTGGTCGACGCCGCGGCTGGAGCCGGAGCGGCTGCGGGCGGGGCTGCGGGGGCTGGGCCTGGGGGAGGCGTTCGAGCTGGAGTTCGAGCGGGTCGAGCGGGCGGGACTCGCCGCCACGCGCGCGGTGGTCGCGGTGCGCCAGAACGCGCAGCCACCGCGCACCCTCGGGGCGGTGCGCGCGCGGCTCGGGCAAGCCGGGCTGCCGGAGCGGGTGCTGGCGCGGGCATGCGCGGTCTTCGAGCTGCTCGGCGCCGCGGAGGCGGCCGTGCACGGCTGTGCGCCCGAAGAGGTCCACTTCCACGAGGTGGGCGCCCTCGACGCGCTCGTCGACGTGGCGGGGGTGGTCCTGGGGCTGGAGCTGCTCGGGGTAGAACGGGTATTCGCGAGCGCGGCCACCGTGGGCAGCGGCGGGTACGGTGCACAGCGCGCACGGGCGAGCTGCCCCTCGCCGGGACCCGCCACCCTGCGGCTGCTCGAAGGGGTGCCGGTCCGCGCGCTCCCCGCTGCCGCACGAGCTGACCACGCCCACGGGCGCGGCGCTGCTGCTGCGGGCTCGCCGAGCAGTTCGGCCCGCCGCCGCCGATGCGGCTGGTGCGCACCGGCTACGGCGCCGGCAGCGCGGACTGGCCGGGGCGGCCGAACGTGCTGCGGCTGTGGCTGGGCGAGGCGCAGGCCGAGCAGCCATCGCCGCGCGGCGCACGGCGAGGTGGTGCTGCTGGAGTGCAACGTCGACGACATGAGCGGGGAGCTGCTCGCCGCAGCGCTGCAGGCGCTGCTGGGAGGCGGGTGCGCTCGATGCGTTCGGCGTGCCCTGCTTCATGAAGAAGGGGCGGCCCGGATTCTGGCTGTGCGCGCTGGCGCGGCCCGAGACGGCGGCGCAGCTCGAGCAGGTGCTGATCCGCGAGACGAGCACGCTCGGGCTGCGGCGGCGCCGGCTGGAGCGGACCGAACTGGTGCGCGAGGTGCGGCGCGTGGCGCTGCCGGAGGGCGGCGGCGAGGTGGCGGTGAAGTGCGCCTGGTACGCCGGGCGACTGGTGACGGCGAGCCCGGAGTTCGAGGATGTGCGCCGGCTCGCGCGCGAGCGGGGCGAGCCGGTGCGCCGCACCTTCGCGCGCGCCCAGGCGGCGGCGGCGGCACTGCTGCAGGCGCAGCCCCCGGCACCGCTCGGCCCGGCGCCAGCGAGCGCGCCCTGCCCGCCGCCGGCTGGCGGCTGAGTGCGCGCCGCCGCCGGCCGCGCTCACACCCCGAGTAGCCGCTCGATCTCCGGGACGACGACGCGGTTGAGGGCGCGGTAGGCGGCGGCGTTCAGATGCAGCGTCCCCTCGGCGAACTCCGGCCGCAAGCGGCCGTCCGCACCCGCGAGCACCGGCGCGCAATCGAGCACCGCGATGGGGCCGCCGGCCAGCGCGCGCAGCCGCAGGTTGGCCGCGCGCACCGCGCCGGGCAGCGCCGCCGCCGCCCAGCGCGGGCTGTCGGCCGGTGGCGGCGGCCCCGGCGGGAAGATCTCCAGGAGCAGCACCCGGGCGCCGCTCGCCGCGATCCGCCGTGCGATCGCGGCCAGATTGGCGACGCAGGCCGCGATCACCCGCTGCTGGTGGGCGGGAGCGCGCGGCAGCCGCACCAGGTCGTTCATCCCGGTCTGCACCACCACGAGCGCAGGCGCGAGCGCGAGCACGTCGCGCTCCAGCCGCGCGAGCGCCTCGGCGCTGCTCTGCCCCCCGACGCCCCGGTTGGCGAGCGCGTAGCCGGCGCCGGCCGGCGGCGGCTCCCACTGCTCGATACGCGAGGCGCCGAACAGCACCACCAGCGGCCGGGCCGCGGCTGCGGGCGGTGGGTGTGCCGGCCGGCGCGCTCACGGCAGGTCCTGCTCCGGCGCCAGCAGCTCGTCGTAGCGCTGCCGCCGCCGCACCAGCCGCGCCCGGGCGCCGTCGACCAGCACCTCGGCCGGCAGCGGCTGGGCGTTGTAGTTGGAGGCCATGACCATCCCGTAGGCCCCGGCGGCGAAGACGGCCAGCAGCTCGCCGGCCTCGATCTCGGGCAGTGGCCGCTCGCGCGCCAGGTAGTCGGCGGTCTCGCAGATCGGCCCCACGACATCCGCCGGGCCGGCGAGCGCAGGCGCCTGGGGACTGCCCTCGGGGCCCCCGGCGCACACCGGCCACACCGGGTGCTCCGCACCGTACAGCGCCGGGCGCAACAGGTGGTGCATACCGCTGTCGCAGATCAGGAACCGCTTGCCGCCGGAGTGTTTGACGTACTCGACGCGCGTGAGCAGCACCCCGGCCGGCCCGGCGATCCAGCGCCCGGGCTCCAGCAGCACCCGCACCCCCAGCGGGGCGAGCAGGGGCACGATCGCCCGGGCGACCGCCTCGAGGTCGCAGGCGCGGCCGCCCCGGTAGGCGATCCCGAACCCGCCTCCGAGGTTGAGCGCGCGCAGCGGCCGGCCTGCCGCGCGCTGCTGCTCGGCGAGCGCGGCCAGCCGCTCGACCGCGAGGCGGTACGGCTCGGGGTCGACGATCTGCGAGCCGATATGGGCATGCAGTCCGTACAGCTCCACCCCCGTACGCTCGCCGATGGTGGCCAGCGCAGCGCGTGCGGTCTCCAGCTCCAGGCCGAACTTCGTCCCCTTGCTGCCGGTCGCGATGTGGGCATGGGTGCGCGGGTCGACCTCGGGATTGAGGCGCAGGCAGACCCGCGCCCGCCGGCCGGCCTCGCGCGCGAGCCGATCGATGCGGTCCAGCTCCGGCAGGCTTTCCACGTTGAAGCAGAGGATGCCGGCGGCGAGCGCGGCGCGGATCTCATCCTCGCGCTTGCCGGCGCCGGCGAATACGATCCGTTCCGCGGGCGCGCCGGCCGCCTGGGCGCGCACCAGCTCCCCCCCCGAGACCACGTCGAAGCCGGCGCCCAGCTCGACCAGCAGCCGCAGGACCGCGAGGTTGCCGTTGGCCTTGACCGCGTAGCAGACGAGCGGCGACAGCGGCGCGAAGGCCCGCGCGAGCGCCCGGTAGCCCTCGCGCAGCGCGGCGGCGCTGTAGACGTAGAGCGGGGTGCCGTGGGCGGCCGCGATGGCGCGCATGGGCAGTTGCTCGCAGTACAGCTCCCCGCCCGTGTAGTGAAAGGGCTCCATGGGCGCTCTCCTCCCCGGCCACCGCCGGCCGCGGCTTGCACCGCTCCCCACCGCCGCCCGCCGATCGCCGCCGCGCCGGCCGGCTGCGCGAGCCGCCGGCGGGGGGCATGGGCCCGCACGCCCGAGCGCGCCTGCAGACCCCGCGGCTGCCCGATCGCAGCTCCCCGAGCGCGGCGTCGCCCCGTGGCGCAGCACCCGCGCTCGGGCGCGGCCGGCTGGGCGGGGCCGATGAGAAGGGCAGAACAGCCCGGAGTGCAAGGGGCGCCCGCACGAGCGCCCGCCCGGGCCGTGCCGGCGCGCGGGGCGGGCTGCCGCCCGCAGGCGAGGGCAGGCGCGGGCGCTCGCCCCGGCCGGTAGTCGGGCGGGGCGAGCGTGCCTACATTTTCAATGTACAAAATATAAAGTAATGTGAATCAGCCGAGCAGATCGCACCGGGACCGTTCGAACTGCTCGCGCAGCTTGTTCATGATGCGCGTGTGGAGCTGGCAGACCCGCGACTCCGACAGCCCGAGCGTGAGCCCGATCTCGCGCATCGTCATCTCCTCGAAGTAGTACAATAGCAGGATGAGCCGCTCCTTGGGCGTGAGGCTGCGCGCCGCGACGGCGAGAAAGTCCCGGTGGTGCAACTGCTCCAATGGACGGTGCTGCCGGCGGTCCTCCAGCACGTCGAGCTTGCGCACCGCCCGCTCCTCCTCCTCGGCGCCCGGCCAGCTCTCGGACAACGACACCACGTTGACCGCCGTCGCCTCCTTGACCACCGCGTCCAGCTCGCTCAGCTCCAGGCCCAGCCGCGCCGCCAGCTCGCGGTCGGTGGGCTGGCGGCCCAGGTCGGCCTCCAGATCGTGCATCGCCTTGTCGAGC
Organism: Planctomycetota bacterium; assembly: GCA_026004615.1. Taxonomy (GTDB): domain Bacteria; phylum Planctomycetota; class J058; order J103; family J103; genus BPJM01. The sequence goes on along the minus strand of BPJM01000003.1, from coordinate 453,222 downwards.
TGGTTCGCGCGGGTACGCACCAGCCGTGGCACCCAGTCGATGCTGCGCAGCTCGTCGAGGATCGCGCCGCGCACGCGGGTGGTGCAATAGGTCTCGAACTTCACGCCGCGTTGCAGATCGAACCCCTCGATCGCGTCCCGCAGCCCGAAGATGCCGGCGCTCTCCAGGTCGCCCAGCTCGACGCTCTGCGGCAGCCGCCGCCGGATCCGCTCGGCGGTGGCGCGCACCAGCGGCAGGTAGCGTTCCATGAGTCGATTGCGCAGCTCGAGATCACCGGTCCGGCGGTACTCGGCCCATACCGGATCGGCCTCGACGGCGCCGCCGGGCGCGCCCCCCCGCCGGCTGGCCCGCCGCTTGCCCGCGCCGCCGCCGCGGGTCTTCGCCTCCGCGCGTGCGGCCCGCCGCTGCCCTGTCCGCTCCTGCGTCCCCGACCCCTTCGTTGCGCCCACGGCTCGCCTCCTCCCCCTTCCGACCTGCTGGCCTCGCTCCTCTTGCGACCCGCCCTGCCATGTCCGGCGCCTTCGCCGCGACGCCGGCGGGCGGCGGCGGGCCCCGCCGCCCCGGTGGCTCCGGCCACGCGCTGCACGCTAGCCCTCGGGTGCGCGCTCCCCCCCCTCGGCGTGCAGGATCTCGCGGATCTCCTGCAGCGTGCGCGTCTTCTTCAGCTCCTCGATCAGGCGCAACCGCTCGAACACCTCCTCGCCGTACAGCCGGTGGCCGGACGGGGTGCGCTCGACCTCGGAGATCAGCTGCATCGTCGTGTAGTTGTGGATGGTCTGCCGCCCCAGGCCGCTATAGCGCATGACCTCGCCGATCTTGTACAGCTTGCGCGGCGGACGGCCGGGCAGCTCGGCCCCGGCCGGGCCAGCGGGTGTGGGACTGGGACGATCGCGGCGCTTCGCCAACGTGAAGCCACCTCGCTCGGGCACGTTCCGCGGCCGGCTCGGTCGCTTTACAAAGTGTAAAGTAGGCAGATGGGACCATAGGACATGGCTGGCCGCCTGTCAATGACATTTCCGTGACATGTCGTGCCGCAACAGCTTGGTGTGTCATGGTTAGGGTTATATTGGGGCGCGCCCCCCCGGCAGCTCCCGCTCCTGCTCGGGCACCGGATCGTAACCGGCCCCGCCCCAGGGATGGCAACGCCCCAGCCGGCGCACCGCCAGCCACCCGCCCCGGAGCAGCCCGAAACGCCGGATGGCGAGCGCGGCATACTGCGAGCAGCTCGGGCGGAAGCGGCACTGGCCGCCGAAGATCGGCGAGAGCACGAGCTGGTAGAGCCGGATCAGCCCGAGCACGCTCGTGCGCGCCGCGCGCTCCAGCGCCACGAGCCAGCCCCGCTGCGCCCCGTCCCGCCCGCCCCCCATCAGCCACCCTCTGCAGGGCGCGGCCGCCGCGCGGCGGCGCTGCGCCGCAGCAGCCGCGCGGCCGCCCGTTCGATCAGTTCGCGCAGGCTGCGGCGCAGCTCCGGCAGCGGGGGTTCGGGCACGAGCGGCAGCGGGATGCACACCACGTCCAGGCCCCGGGGCAGCTCGGCGCTCTCCAGCCGAAACGCCTCGCGCAGCCGGCGCCGCACCCGATTGCGGGCCGCCGCCCCGCCGATCCGCCGACTCACCGCGGTGCCGAGCCGGCTCGGCAGCTCGGGGCTGTCGCGCGGTGCGACCACGAGCTTGATCAGATCGTCGCGCACGCGTACCCCGCGCGCAAACACGCGCTCGTACTCGCGCTTCTTGCGTACGCGCGCCGCGGGGGGAAAACGGTAGCGGCGCCGAGGCTGCTGCATTGGCCGGCCCTCCCCTGCTGCCACCCGCCTGCCCGCGCACTCGCCCCGTGCTGGCACGCGCGGCGCATGCCGGCCTCGCGCGCGGCGGGCCCGGCGCCGCGCAACCAGGCGCGATGGTAGCTGGGCCCTGGTGCCCGGACAAGGCGGTGCGCCACTTTGGCAGCCGCCGGGGAGGCGGCGGCCGGGGCGGCGCCACATTGGCAGCCGCCGGCGCGCGGGGCCGGTGCCGCCCCGCCGCCGCCACGGCCCTTCGCCGCGCCGCCGCGGGGCCGGCCCCGAGGCGGGGGCACGGGTGGCCCACAGCTTGCTTGGGGGGAGAACTCGCCATCGCGGCGAAGGCAAGCAACCGCACGAACGGGAGGAGCGAGGAACCCATGCCGAAGATCCGTCCGCTCAACGACAAGATCGTGGTCAAGCGCCTGGAGGCCGAGGAGAAGACCAAGGGGGGCATCGTGCTCCCGGACACCGCCAAGGAGAAGCCGCGCGAGGGCCGTGTGATCAGCGTCGGCGAGGGCAAGCTGCTCAAGAATGGCCAGCGCGCGCCCCTCAGCGTCAAGGCGAACGACCGCGTGATCTTCAGCTCGTACGCCGGGACCGAGGTCAAGCTGGAGGGCGAGGAGTATCTGATCCTGAGCGAGGACGACGTCCTGGCGATCGTCGAGTAGGGAGGGCCTGCCGGGCGCGTGCCGCGCCGCGCGGCGCCGCCGCCCGGGGTGGCCACCGGATCGCAACCTGACGAGGAGAGAAGCGAACATGGCAGCGAAGCGTATCGCATTCGACATGGAGGCCCGCGAGGCCATCCGCCGCGGGGTACGGCAGCTCGCGCGCGCGGTCAAGGTCACGCTCGGGCCGAAGGGCCGCAACGTGATCCTGGAGAAGTCGTTCGGCCCGCCCACGGTGACCAAGGACGGGGTCACCGTCGCCAAGGAGATCGAACTCAAGGACCGCTACGAGAACATGGGCGCGCAGATGGTCAAGGAGGTCGCCAGCAAGACCTCCGATGTGGCCGGCGACGGCACGACCACCGCGATCGTGCTCTCGGAGGCGATCTTCGAGGAGGGCCTCAAGAACGTGGTCGCCGGCGCGAGCCCCATCGCGCTCGGGCGCGGGATCCACAAGGCCGTGGAGAAGGTCGTCGAGGAGCTGAAGAAGCTCTCGGTGCCGATCGAGAACTCCCAGCAGATCGCGCAGGTCGGCACCATCGCCGCCAATGGCGACGAGGTCATCGGCAAGATGATCGCCGATGCGATCGAGCGCGTCGGCAAGGACGGGGTCATCACCGTCGACGAGGGCAAGTCGCTCGAGACCACCGTCGAGTGGGTCGAGGGCATGCAGTTCGACAAGGGCTACATCAGCCCGCACTTCGTCACCGACCCCGAGAGCATGGAGGCGGTGCTGGAGGACTGCTTCGTCCTGATCCACGAGAAGAAGATCTCCAACGTCCGCGACCTGCTGCCGCTGCTGGAGAAGGTGGCGCAGAGCGGCAAGCCGCTGCTGGTGGTGGCGGAGGACGTCGAGGGCGAGGCGCTGGCGACGCTGGTCGTCAACAAGCTGCGCGGCGTGTTCACCTCGTGCGCGGTCAAGGCGCCGGGCTTCGGTGACCGCCGCAAGGCCATGCTCGAGGACATCGCCATCCTCACCGGCGGCACCGCGCTGTTCGAAGACCTCGGGCATCAAGCTCGAGCACGTCGGCCTGGAGCATCTCGGCCGCGCCAAGAAGGTGATCGTGACCAAGGAGACCACGACCATCGTGGAGGGCGCCGGCGAGGCCTCCAAGATCCAGGCCCGCATCGCCCAGATCAAGCGCGAGATCGAGGACACCACCAGCGACTACGACCGCGAGAAGCTCCAGGAGCGGCTCGCCAAGCTCGCCGGCGGTGTCGCCCAGATCAAGGTCGGCGCGGCGACCGAGGTCGAGATGAAGGAGAAGAAGGCCCGCGTCGAGGATGCGCTGCATGCCACCCGCGCCGCGGTCGAGGAGGGCATCCTGCCCGGCGGCGGCGTGGCGCTGTTGCGCACCCTGCCCGCGCTCGCCGAGTTCCAGAAGACGCTCACGGGCGATGAGGCCACGGGCGTCGAGATCGTGCGGCGCGCGATCGAGGCCCCGCATCCGCATGATCGCGGAGAACGGCGGCGTCGACGGCGGCGCTGGTCGTCGAGAAGGTCAAGGCGGCGAGCGAGCGCAACTTCGGCTACAACGCCGCCACCGGCCAGTACGGCGACCTGCTCAAGGACGGCGTGATCGACCCGACCAAGGTGACGCGCACGGCGCTGCAGAATGCCGCCAGCGTCGCCTCGTTGCTGCTGACCACCGAGGCGCTCGTCAGCGAGCTGCCGAAGGAGGAGAAGGAGACGGTCGGCGCCGGTCACGGGATGGGCGAGTTCTAGCCCGGAACCAGCCTGCCGGGGCGGCCGCGCCGGGCGACCGCCACCGGGGCTGACAGGCGGAGCGCCGCGGGACGACCGCGGCGCTCCGCTTTTTTCGGTCTGCTCGAGCGGTCCGCCGCGGGCGCGACTTCGCTTCGGTCCGCTCGCGCGCGCGGGCGCGGGCGCTGCTCTGCTTCGGTCCGCTCGCGCGCTCGCCCGCGGCGCGCGGCCCCAGCCGGCCGGAGTTCGCCAGCCGCAGCCGCCCGGTCTCGCGCTGGCCCGACGGGCGGCGCGCGGGCTCAGGGCGCCGCGCGGGCCGGGACCTTGCGGCCCTGCGCGTCCACGCACACATAGACGACCTCGGCCTCGGTCACCCGCACCACCGCCGCCGGGTCGTCCGCGCGCTGGGCCTCGACCTCCACGTGCACCGTGATGCTGGTCGTGCCCACGCGCACCAGCCGCGTGTAGAACGAGACCACATCGCCGACGTAGACGGGGGCATGGAACTCGACCTCGCGCATGGCCACCGTCACCACGCGGTGGGGCGTATGCCGCCGCGCCTCGACCGCGCCCGCCAGATCGAGATGGCTGAGCAGCACCCCGCCGAAGATGGTGCCGTGCGCATTGGTGTCGCGCGGCAGCAGGATCACGCGTGTCGCCAGCCGCCGGCCTTCGCTCGCGCTCACGACGCCCGCGCCGCCTCCCATTCCTCCAGCGTCACCAGGATCTCGCGCGCCTTCGCTCCCTTGAACGGCCCCAGGATCCCCCGTTCGGTCATCTGGTCGATCAGGCGCGAGGCACGGGCATAGCCGATCTCCAGCCGGCGTTGCAGCAGCGAGGCCGAACCGCGCTGGCTCTCCAGCACGATCCGCACCGCCTGCTCGAACAGCGGATCCTCCGCCTCGCCCCCCGCCCCCGCCTCGCCACCTGCCGGCTCCTCGCGCCCCGCGCGCACGAGATCCTCGTCGTACTCCGGTTCCGCCGCTGCGCGCACATGGGCAACCACCGCCTTGACCTCTTCGTCGGAGACGTACGCACCCTGCGCGCGCACCAGGCGCGAGGTCCCGGGCGGCAACAGCAGCATGTCGCCCTGACCGACCAGCGTCTCCGCGCCGTTCTGGTCGATGATCGTCCGGGAGTCGACCTTGGACGCCACCTGAAACGCGATCCGGCACGGCAGGTTGCTCTTGATCAGGCCGGTGATCACATCCGCGGTCGGCCGCTGCGTCGCCAGCACCAGATGGATACCGACCGCGCGGGATTTCTGCGCCAGGCGCACGATGGAGTTCTCCACCTCCCGGCGCGCCACGCACATGAGGTCCGCGAACTCGTCGATCACCACCACCACGTAGGGCATGTGCCAGGGGATCGAGCGCTCGCGCAGCTCGTGCGGGCCCTGGAGCCCCAGCCGCTCGGCGAGGGCGTGCGGGCCCAGGGCGTTGTAGCTGCGCAGGTGGCGCACCGCCGCGGCGCTGAGCAACCGATAGCGCTCCTCCATCTTCTCCACTGCCCACTGCAACACCGCCGGCGCCTGGCGCATGTCGGTGACCACCGGGGCGAGCAGGTGCGGCACCTTGTCGTACAGCGCCAGCTCCACCATCTTGGGGTCGATCAGGATCAGCCGCACCTGGTGCGGGGTCCGGGTCAGCAGCACGCTCAGGATGATCGCGTTGATGCAGACCGACTTGCCAGAACCGGTCGCTCCGGCCACCAGCAGGTGCGGCATGCGGGCGAGGTCGGCGATGAGCGGCCGGCCGCTAGCGTCCTTGCCGAGCAGCAGCGGCACCGCGCGCTCGCGCCGCCGAAACTCCGGCGATTCCACCAGCGTCCGCAGCCGCACCACCTCCTGCTCGGGATTCGGCACCTCGATGCCGAGCGTCGAGCGGCCCGGGCTCGGCCCCACGATGCGGACGCTGGGGGCGCCGAGCGCCAGCGCGAGGTCGTCGGCGAGCGCCGCGATCCGCCCGATCTTGACCCCGGCGGCCAGCTGCAGCTCGTAGCGGGTCACGTTGGGACCCGGCTCGGCGCCGACCACGCGTGCCTCGACCTTGAAGTCCGCCAGCGTGCGGCCGAGCACCTCCGCCTGCGCGCGCAGCACCGCCTCGCGGCGGTCGTCGGGCGGGGGGGCGGGGAGCTCGAGCAGCGTCTCGGGCGGCAGCGTGTAGCGGGGCGCGCGCGCCCGCCCGCGCCCCGCGCGCGTTCCGGGCCCGCCCGCCGCCGCGGTCCCGTGGCCGGCAGCTGCGAGGCCCTGCTCGCCGCCTTCCTCCTCGAGCTGCCTCTCGCCGTCCCACGCGAACGCATCCTCGGCCGCAAGACCGCCGGCCCCACCCGCCTCCGGCAGCTCTGCGAGCCCGCTCCGCGCGGCGCTGCCAGCGGGCGGTCCGGCAACGCCGGGCGCACCCGCCGCGCCGAGGTCCTCCAGCAGGTCGGGATCCCCCTCGCAGTCCTCGCCGGCCTGCGGCCCGGACGGCTGTGCCGCCGGCGCCGGCTGCCCGGCCGCGCCCCGCCAGCCCCCTGCCGGGTGCCGCGCCCCGGCCCCCCTGCCCGGCGCCCCGCGGCGCGACCGCCAGCCGAGCCGGCTCGGATCCACATCCAGCGCCAGCGCCAGGCCGACCAGACCACCCAGGGTCACCAGGCCATAGCCGGCGAGCGGCGGCGCCGCTGCCGGCAACCGGCCTGCGACGTATGCCCCCCAGTACCCGCCGGGGTTCAGCCCCGTCCACCCCATGCCGCCGAGCAGCCCGTCGCGCGCGAGCAGGTGCTCCAGCGCCGCGCCCGCCACCACCGCGGCGCACGCCCCGAGCGGGCGCGCGAAGGCGAGCGAGGGCCAGCGATCTCGCTGCGCGCGGGCTGCCGCACCGTGCCCCGCCTCGCCAGCGAGGCACGCCGCGGGCAGGCGCCCGAGCCCCAGCCCCGCCGCGAGCGCCAGCAGGCCGAGCGCGTACGCCGGCCCGAGCCCGATCCACTCCAGTACCCAGAAGGCGTAGCGCGCGCCTTCCGGGCCGAACACGTTCGCGACGTGCGGGTTCGGCGGCCAGGCACGCTCGGGGATATCGTGGATGTCGAAACTCATGAGCGCCAGCAGGTGCAACACCCCGGCGCTCAGCAGCACGACGCCGAGCAGTTCGCGTCCGGCGCGGATGCGCATCTCCGCCTCCGCCTCCTCTCGCCGCCGTCTCACGAGCGGAGCGCGCCGCCCGGCATCGTTATCGGCGCGTGCCTGCCTGGTGTTGATCGTCCCGCCCGGGGCGGCATGCGCCGCGCCCGCCGGCGCGCTTTACCTCCCCGCCCGTTGCCGTTACCCTCTGGCCCATGGACGGCGAGGTGGCTCCGGGCTCGGCGAGCGGGCGCGCGCTGGCTGCGGCGCTCGCGCGGCGCTTCGCCCGCACGCCGGGCTGGTTCGTGCGCGCCTGGGCGCCGGGCCGCTATCTGGCCGGCGGGCCGCACGACGAGGCGCTGATCCTGCTCGACGCCGACGGACTCGATCCGCAGCAGCTGCGCCAGCTCATGGGTGCCCTCGCCTGGCGGGCGGGCCATGCCCGGCTGCGCCTGGTGTTGTGCGTGGGCGAGCAGGCCGCCGACACCGCGCCCGCACTCCAGCTCGCCGCGAGCGCCCTGGCGCAGGCCTGGCCGGTACCGGTGCAGACCGTTGTGCTCGCAGCCGCGCCGCCGCGCCTGCTCGCCGGCGTGCTGCCGGCCGCCCACCCCCTGGAAGTCGCGCTCGAGCAGCTGCGCGAAGGGGTGGACTGGCCACCGCCGGCGCGCCGCCAGCCGCTGGTGCGCCTGGTGCGAGGCCGCCGCCCGCACGCCACCCTCGCGATCATGGCCGGCTGCGTGGCCATCTACCTCGTCATGCTGCTCGGGGCCGCCGGCGCCGGCGCCGAGGCCGGCGAGGGTGAGCTGCTCGCCATGGGCGCGGGGGCGCTGCCCGCCTTCGCCGCCTTCGGCGCGCTGGCACCCGAGCTCGTCGCGCAGGGCGAGCCGTGGCGGCTCGGGACCGCCATGTTCGTGCACGGCGGGCTGGTCCACATCGCCATGAACCTGTGGGCGCTGTGGGTGCTGGGCAGCTTCTTCGAGCGGCTGGTCGGCTGGGGGCCGCTGGTGCTGGTCTACGCGGTCTCCGGCCTCGGCGCCTCGAGCGCGAGCCTGCTGGTGCAGCACTCGCTGTCGGTCGGGGCCTCGGGGGCGATCTTCGGGGTGTTCGGACTGTTCGCCGCGGTGGCGTGGCGGCCGCGCGGACTGGTGCATCCGCTGCTGGCGCGGGCGCTGCTGCACAACGCGGTGGTGCTGTTCCTGCTCAATCTGTTGCTCGGGCTTCTGATCCCCCAGATCGACCTGGCGGCGCACCTGGGCGGTTTCGCGATCGGTTTTCTGCTGGGCGTGGTGCTGCCGCTGGGGCCGCGCACCCGGCCGGCGCCCCTGGCGCAGCTGGCGGTGCGCGCAGGCGCGGTGCTCGGTGCGGGGGTGCTGCTGGGAGGGTTTGCCCTGTCGCTCGCCGGCGGCATCGCCTACCTCAGGGGGCGCGACCTCGGCGCTCCGGTGCCGACCCAGCTCGTCCAGCTCGGCGTGATGCTCGAGCTGCCCGCGCGCCTGCGGCCACACCCGGTGGAGCAACCGCTGCCGGCGGTGGTGTACGAGCGCCCCTACGCCGCGCTGCGGCTGGGCATCGCCGTGCGGCCGGCGGCCTTGCCGCTGCCGGCCGGAGGCCTGCCGCCGCACGCGGTGCCGCAGGGCGATCTCGCCGGCCCAGCCGCGGCGCCGGATGGCGCACTTCAGCCGTTCGCGGCTGCGGGCGTCGAGCGCGCCGAGGCCGGCGGCCGCACCTGGTGGCGACAGCGGACGCGGCGGCTGGAGCACGGGGTGGCGGTGCTGCTCGAGCGCTACGTGACCGGGCTCGGCGACCGGCTGGTGCAGCTCGAGGTCGAGGTGCTGGCGGCCCAGGCACCGCGCTACCGCTGGCTGATCGAACGCGCGCTCGCCTCGCTACGGCCGCTCCCGGCCGCCTAGCCTCCGCGGCCGGAGACGGTCCCCACCGCCAGAGGCGTTTGCCCCGCGGAGCGACACGCCGCCCCGCGGTGCGGGCGGGGGCGGGTCGAGGTATGCTCCGTGCGCAGATCGCAGCAGGAGTGGAAACGATGGCGGCGACAGACCGCGAGGGCGGGACGGCGGAACAGGTGCGGGAGCAGGTGGCACACGCGCTGCAACGGGCGCGCGCGGCGCAGGCGCGGTGGGCGAGCACCAGCCCGCGCGAGCGGGCGCGGGTGCTCCGGGGCGCGCGCGAGCGGCTGCGCGCGGGAGCCGAGGCCGCGGTGGCGGCGCTGGCCTCCGACCTCGGCAAGCCACCGCACGAGGCACTGACGACCGAGGTGGTGGCGGACGTGGAGTTGTTCGACTGGTGGTGCCGGCACGCGCCGCGGTTGCTCGCGCCGCGGCGCGTGCGGCTCGATCCGCTCCACTACCCGGGCAAGCGCGCCTGGATCGAGCGCGCGCCGGCCGGCGTGCTCGGGCTCATCACGCCGTGGAACCTGCCGGTAGCGATCCCGCTCCGCACCATCGTCCCGGCGCTGCTCGCCGGCGACGCGGTGGTCTGGAAACCGAGCGAGCTGGCTCCCGCCTCGGCGCGCTTCGTCGCCTCGCTCTTCACGGAGCTGTTGCCCGCCGACCTGCTGGTGGTGCTGCCGGGCGCGCCGGCCTACGGTGCCGCGCTCGCCGCCGCCGGCTGCGACCGGCTCTGCTTCACCGGCAGCGCCGCCACCGGGCGCAAGGTCGCGCGCGCCGCCGCCGAGACCCTGACCCCGGTCAGCCTGGAACTCGGGGGCAAGGACGCCGCGATCGTGTGCGCGGATGTGGACCTGGAGCGGGCGGCGCGCGGGATCGTCTGGGCCGCGTTCTACAATGCCGGGCAGAACTGCGCCGCCCTGCAGCGCTGCTACGTCGAGCGCGCGATCTATGAACGATTCGAGGAGCGGGTGGTGGCGCTGGCGCGCACGCTGCGTGCAGGCCCCGGCGGCGAGCTGCCGCCGCTGGCGAGCCCCGCGCAGCTGGAACGCGTCGCGGCGCAGCTCGAGGACGCGCAGCGGCGCGGCGCGCGCGTGCTGTGCGGCGCGCAGCGCCACCAGGAGCGCTGGTATCTGCCGACGGTGCTCGCCGAGGTGCCCCCGGACGCGCTGGTACTGCAGGAGGAGACCTTCGGACCGGTGCTGTCGCTGGTCGCGGTGGCGAACGCCGAGGAGGCGGTGGCCCAGGCCAACGCGAGTCCCTACGGGCTCACCGCCTCCATCTGGACCCGCGATCTCGCGCGCGCCCGTGCGCTCGCACGCCGGCTGGCCGCCGGTGTGGTCACGGTGAACAACCACGCCTTCACCGGTGCCCTGCCGATGTTGCCCTGGGGCGGGCTCAAGGCCTCCGGCCACGGGGTCACCTCGAGCCCGCACGCGCTCGAGCACCTGACGCAGCCGCGCGCGGTGGTCATCGATCGCGGCCAGGGGCCGGGCGACGTCTGGTGGTACCCTTACACCGAGACCCTGCTGGAGCTGGCGCGCGGCTCGCTGCGGCTGCTCGGCGGCGGGCTCGGCCGGCTGGCGGCGCTGCCGCGGCTGCTCGGAGCGTTGCGCCGGCGGCAGCGCGAGCTGTGCGGCGAGCCGGCACGGCCGGGTCCCTGACGCCGGCCCGCGGCCGCGCCGGCCCGCCCCAGCGGCCTACCGGACCCGATAGACCGCGTCCAGCGCCTTGTCGATCCGCAGGCGCGACTCCAGCAGGTGGGCGCGGCTCTCGGCGTCCAGATCCGCGCGTTCGAGCACCGCCCCCAGGCGGGGCTGCAGTGCGGTGAGCTGCGCCACCGCGAGCGCACGCGTGATCGGCGGGCCCGCCGGCCGATCGTTCACCGTAAAGCCGATCAGCAGGTCCAGGTATGCCCGCTGCAGATTGCGCCGCACGGTGCTGACGAAAGGCTCGCCGGCGGCCAGCTCGCGGTGCGGCTCGAGCTCGGCGAAGATGGCCTCGCTCACCGCCTGGAACAACTCCCCGAGCGTCAGCGGCTCGAACTCGCCCGACACCTTGAGCGGCTGATCCGCCAGTCGCTGCAGCCGATCGGCGGCGAACAGCGACAGCAGCACCGCGCGCTGGATCGCCAGCACGCGGCCCTGGTAGTCGAACGGGGCAGGCTGGCCCGGCATGCCCCAGTGCCGCCAGCGCTCGGCGGCCAAAAACTGCATCAGCTCGGGATCGAGCCGCAGCGCGTCCGCGGCGAACACCTGCTCGCGGATGAACGCGAGCGCCTCGCGCTGCTTGGCCGCGGGCACGATCTCGATCGGCGGCCGCGCATCGGGATCCCCCTTGTGGTTTCTGTGGTAGCGCTCGCCGCCGACGAAGCGCGAGGCGAGCCAGCCCGCGCGCAGCACCTCCCACAGCAGCGCGTCCACCGCCCGGCGCAGGCGCGCGTAGCTCTCGCCTTCGGCAACCAGCCGATCCGCCACCTTGCCGAGCAGCCAGCGCGACAGCTCCACGCGCTGCCGGGCGTAGGCCAGCGGGTCGCTGCCCAGGTCGAACCGGTTGACGTACGGATCGGGGGAGACGGTGTCCTCATCGGTGGCGTAGATGAACTCCGGGCGCGTGCCCTGGGCCGCGATCTTCGCCAGCTCCTGCTCGGACTTGACCGGCTGGTAGCCGTAGGCGATCGCCCAGTAGTCGTACGGCCCCAGCCCGCGCGTGATGTACTCGCCCTGCACGCCCTCGGGGCCGACGACGTTGATGGGGTTGTAGTCCATGACCGAGCCGGTGGTGATGCGCGGCCGTTCCTCGCTGTTGATCTTCTCCAGCGGCAGCAGGGTCGAGGCCGCGAAGTTGTGCCGCAGCCCGAGGGTGTGGCCGACCTCGTGCATGACGACCTCGGTGATCATGGCCCCGATGAACTCCTCGGGGAACTCCTCCTTGTCCTGCTGCTCGCCCTCGGGCTTGCCACCACCATCGCCGCCCTTGCGAGCCGCCGCCGCGAGCAGGGCCAGCTCGGCGATCGCCAGCTCGTGGCTGCGGCCCGAGCCCAGCGCGCACAGCCCGCGCACGCGGTCACCCGCAGGGCTGAGCTGCCACGCCTCGTGTTCGCCGCCGAAGAGCAGCCACGGATCCAGCGCCTGCGCCGGCACCGGCGGGCCGGCCGCGGCCTGCTCGCCCCCCTCGGGCGCGAAGAACGCCCCCGGGGTGCGCTTGAGCATGAGCTCGTACTCGCGCAGATAGGCGCGCACCATGGAGTCATCGAAGATGATGTCGGCGTCGAAGATCTCGCCCGTCATCGGATGGACCCGCGAGGGCCCCATGGCGAAGGCGCTGTCGCTGGTGATCCAGCGGAAGAAGCTGTAGCGCGCATCCTCCGGATCGAGGTCGGCGAACTCATTGTCGGCGGTCTGCTGGCGGACCACGATCGCGTCGCTGAAGCCGATCTTCTCGAACGCGGCATTCCAGGCCAGGATGCCCTCGCGCACGAAGCGGCGGTAGCGCACCGGCACCGTCTTCTCGATGTAGAACACGATCGGCCGCTTGGGCGGGCTCAGCTTGAGGCCCGGCTCCGCCTTCTCCAGCCGCCACCGGTTGATGTAGCGCACGAACCGGTCGTCGCCGCCCTCCTTGCTGAAGTCCTTCACCACGGTGAGGAAATAGCCCACGCGGGTGTCCGCCACCCGCGGGGTGTAACCAGCCGGAGGCAGCGAGACCATGCTGTAGTGCAGGGTCACCAGCTCGCCGCCCTGCCGGGCCGGCATGGTGACCGCGACCTCGATGTTCTCGGGAAACGCCTTGGCCTTGTCGATGCGGGCGACGTCCGGATCCAGCTGCTTGGCGAAATCGCCGAAGAACGCGTCCGCATGCCGGGCGAACAGCCGGCTGGCGTCGATCAGGACCCCGCGCCGGGGCGAGCCCGGCTCCTCGGCCAGGATCTTCACCGCTTGGACCACGCGGTCGGAGTAGGTGCGGTTGACGACCTCGTGCCGCGGGTCGCGCTCCTCCGCCCGGTAGCGCACGTTCTTCTCGATCAGCAGCAGCTTGTCCTCGTCGAGCCGCTGCCACTCCACCAGCGCGTCGGTCCACTGCACGCCCGCGACCGGCATGCCACCGCTGAGCGTGGTCGCCAACAGGAACGGCTTGCCGATCCGGCCCCGCGGGATCTCGACCAGGAGCTTCTGCTTGTCCTGGTAGATCGTGAAGAACCCCTCGCGGACCTCGAACCCCTTGGTCACCTCTCCGATCCGCGGCAGCTTGGGCTTGTCCTGCTGCTCACCCTGTCCCTGCGCCTGGACCGGCAGGGCGGCGCAGCCGAGCGCCACCGCCAGCACCGCCGCTGCCCGCAGCCATTCCGAACCGGTGCCTCGCATCGCCACCTCGTTGCCTCCCCCGTGGGCGGGCCTGCCGGCCCACCGCCAGCGTCCGGCCGCCGCACCCCGGCGACCTACCATCCGGTCCCATGGGTACGCGGGGGGGCGGCCGGATGTTGGGACCCGAGCCCTACCTGTTGCCCGCCTCGCCCTCGAACAGGTCGCGGAAGGGATTGACGAGGGTGGGCAGCGGCACCGCGGTGACGGTGGCATCGTCGAGCGGCCCGGTGATCTCCAGCTGGATCAGGTTGCCCTTGAAGAAGCGCCACAACTCTCCGAACAGCGGAATCTCGTCGAACAAGACCCGTCCGAGCTCGTGGATCATCGTGACCCGCGCCTGCCCGTCCACGATCTCCCCTCGCCCGAGAAACGAGACGGCAGGGCTGGAAAGCTCCGCCCGGTCGAGCAGCACCCGCCCTCCCTCGGCCAGCCGCAGCCGCACCTCCGCGCGGTCGAACACCGTCCCCGCCGCGATCGGCACCTGCCACAGCCGTGCGTTGCCGATGACGACCTGCCCGTCGCCCATGAGCGGAGCCGGAGCCGCCGGCGTGCCGCCTCCGGTTCGCCCCGCGAGCCACAGCTGCCCATCGACCCGCCCGCTCAGCGGGCGGCCGCGCCGGTCGGTCGGACCGCCGATCCAGCGCTCGATGCGGCCCGCCGTCAGCTCGAAGTGACCGCCATAGGCGTCCGGCTCCGACAGGAACACGTAGATCCACCCGCGCAGCAGCCCCCCGAGAAAGGCCCCGCGCACGTCGCGCAGCTCGAACAGCTGCGGGCTGAGCCGCAGCTCGGCCCGTCCGTACTCCAGCACCTGCTGCTTCCAGCGCAGGCGGCGGATCGCCAGCTCTCCCCGCACATGCGGCCCCACCCCCGGCGCCGGCTGGCCCGCCTCGGGCCCGCCGATCCGCGCCCGTCCGTACAGGCGCGCCGTGGTGTCCAGGTCGGTGAGCAGCAGCCCCGCGTCCAGCCGCTCGCCCACCAGCCGCACCTCCGCGTTCCAGTCCAGCGTGCCGCCCCCCGTCCGCTCCGGCACGAATGCCGCGTGCCCCAGCACCGAGATGCTTCCCACGGGGTCCAGATGCGCGTAGGTGCGCCGCAACCCGTGCGGCAGCGCCTCGCGCAGGTTGCGGTCGAGCGCCACCTCGGAGGCGCGCAACCGCAGCACCAGCGGCGGCTCCTCGGGTGCAGGCGTGCCCGGGGGCGGCGGCTCCAGCTCCCCGGGCCGAACCCGGCCCTGCAGCGCGAGCTGCCCGCGGCCCAACCGCCCGCTCAGCTCGCGGATCTGGACCACCCCGTCGGCGTACAGAAGCTCCGCCGCCACGCTGGCGATCGGATAGGGGAAGGCGCGCGGGCGCATGCTGCCCCCATGCCAGCGAAGCAGGGCTCGCGGCGCGAACGCCCCTGGGGCCCCGCGGAGCTCCAGCGTCGCATCCAGCCGCCCGCGCGCCCCCAGCTCCTCCAGCACGACGCGGCCCTGCGGCGGCAGCGCCGCCCGCAGCGCCTCGTCGATCAGGAGCCCTTCCAACCGCGCCCGCGCCGTGCTGGCCTCGCCAGCCGGCGGTGCGCCAGCCGCGGGGGGCACGGCCGGCACCAGCGCGATCCGACCGCTCGCCTCCAGCCGCGCCGCACCGGCGCGCGCCCGCACTTCCTCGAGCTGCAGGGCCGAGGGCGAGACCACCAGCGCCCCCTGGACCTCGGTGAACGGATAGGGAAAGCGCGCCGGCCGCAGCACCAGCCCCCGCACCACCGCCCGCCCCTGGACCGCGAACGGCGAGCGCTGTGCCTCCCCGCCGCTGCCGCCCGTGGCCGCGGGCAGCGGCACCTCCGTCCCCGCGCCCGCGCCGCCGCTGAGCTGCAGCACCAGTGTCTGGATCGTGCCCGCCTCGAGCCCCAGCTCCCGCACCAGCCGCACGATCGGGCCGGGCGGCTCACCCTCCTCCTGCTCCAGCCGCGCCAGCTCGCGCAACGCCTGCTGCAGGGTGGCATCGACCGGCAGCTCGGCGAGCTCGAGATCGAGTGCCAGCTGCTGCAGCTGCTCGCCACCGGGGCCGAGTTCGATCGTGCCGGCCGCCGTCACCACCAGCGGGCTGTCAGCCGCTGGGCCCCGCGCGCGCACCCCGAGCACCCGCACCTGCTGCTCGTCGATCTCGACCTGCCCCTGCTCGATCCGCAACGGATAGGGGAACGGACGCAGCGCGCACGTGAATCCGGGCCGCGGATGCAGCCGCGCCTGCACACGCACGGGAAGTTCCCTCGCGCCCGCCTCCTCCGGCACGAGGGCAGCAGGACGCTCACCGGCGATCTCGATCTCGGCGTCGAGCAGCCCCTCGGGCCGCACCATCCGGAGGATGCGCGCGTGCGCAGGCAGCAGCTGCGCCGCCAGCCGCGCCTCTGCGCGCAGCTCGCGCCCCTCGATCCAGACCGCCACGTGGTCCGGGCCGGCGCGGCCGCGCACCTCGATCCTCCCCCCGGCGACCCGGCCGCGCAGCCCCTCGAAGCTCACCTCGTCGTCGCGCACCCGCACCCCGCCCTCGAGCTCCGTCACCGGCAGCGGGAAGCCGTCGAAGCGCGCGCTGCCTTCGTGCAGCCGGGCGTCCACCGCCAGATGGACGTCGTCCTCGATGCCGGGCGGCCGCACGAGCCCGAAGATGCGGACACTGCCGCCTGCCCGCCCCCCCGGCGCCAGGCGCCGCCACAGCGGCTCGACCCCCGGCGGCATCGCCCGGGCCAGCGCCTCGTCGACCGGCAGCGCGGCGACCTCGATGCGCAGATCGAGATAGTCCTCGGTACCCGGCGGTCCCAGCTCGATGTCGCCCTCGCAGGCGTAGGTGCCGCCGCCCCGGCTGCCGCGCAGCTCGCGCAGTGCCAGGTGCGAGCCGCGCACCTCGATGCGGCCGGTGACGTCCGTGACGGGGTACGGAAAGCCGACGAACTGCATGGCACCGCCGTGCACCTGCACCACGCCCTCGGGCCGCAAGCGCTCGCCGGGTTGCACCTCCAGCACCAGGTCCACATCGGCGACCGCGCGCGGCCGCAGCCGGTCGAACAGCCGCCGTTGCTTGAGCGGCAGGCGCGGGCGCAGCCCCTCGTCGACGACGATCTTGCGCCCCTCCACCTGCACCTGCAGCGGCAGTCCGGCCGGCGGCGCGCGGAGCGTGAGCTGCAGCGACTTCCAGTGCGGATCGCCCACCGCGATCCGTGCCTCGATGCCATCGTCGGGGTCGAGCCGGACCTCGCCGCTCACGTCCTCCAGCCGCAGCTGCTCGCCAGGGGCGTACAGCTCCATGCCCTCCAGGATCAGGCGCGCCTGTTCGATCACGATCCTCAGGCGCGGCAGCCCGCCTGCCCCGCGCCGCTCGAGCAGAGACGGCTCCAGCAGCTCCAGCAGCGCCAGCGGCCCGTGCCGCCCGGGGCGCAGCCACACCGTCGGCTGGGAGATGCGCACCGGGCCGAGGCCGAACCGCTGGGGATCGAGCCCCACGCGCACCTCGCCGACCTCCAGCGCGGGCCGGCCGCTCGCATCGGCGACGATCAGTTCGCGCAACACCAGCCCCTCGCGGAGCGACGCCTCCACCGCGCTCAGCGAATAGGCGGTGCGGATCGCGCCGTCGAGCAGCGCGCGCGCGCGCGCTGCCAGCAGCTCCGGCCGGGTGAGCACCCAGAGGTCCGCGGCCAGGAGCACCGCCAGCACCAGCGCGCAGCAGGCCAACGAGGCGAGCAGACGCAGCCGCATGGCTGGAGGCTAGCCGCTCGTGCCCGGGGCTTCAACCGGGGCGCACCCCGGCCCCGGCCCCCGCGCACCCTGGTGGTTGCCAGCCCAGCGCGCTTGCCCTCAGGCGCACTCCGCGCCGCCGGCGCGTGGGCGCCGCCGGCCGGGCGCCGGCGCGGGCTCGTGGCGGCGCCCCGCCCCGGCGGCACGGCGGACCGGCGCCGGCCCCTCGAGATAGAGCCGGCGCACGCGCCGGCCGAGCCGGCAGGTGATCTCGTAGGGCAGCGTGCCCGCGCGCGCCGCCAGCTCCTCGACCCGGATCTCCTCGCCGCCCTGGGCGCCGATCAGCGTCACCACCTCGCCCACGTGCACCCCAGGCACCCCGCCCACATCGAGCAGCAGGTAGTCCATCGTCACCCGGCCCACCACCGGCACCCGCCGGCCGCGTACCAGCGCCTCGGCGCGGTTGGACAGCGCGAGCGGATAGCCGTCGTTGTAGCCCACGGGAACCGTGGCGATCACGGTGGGGCGGGAGGTCCGGTAGGTCGCGCCATAGCTGAGCGGGGTGCCGGCCTCGACCCGCTTGAGGAACACCACCTGGCTCTTCAGTGCGAGCACCGGCAGCAATCCCGGGCCCGGCGCGCGCACATGGGGCGAGGGCTCCATCCCGTACAGCGCGATCCCGGGCCGGCAGAGCGTGTGGTGGGAGGCGGGGTAGCGCAGCAGTCCGGCGCTGTTGGCGGCGTGCACCAGGGGCGGCACCAGGCCGGCCGCGCGCAGATCGCGCAGCGTCTGGCCGAAGCGCACGAGCTGCTCGCGGGTGAAGGCCTCGTCCTCGGCGTCCGCGGCGCTGAGGTGGGTCGCCACGCCCTCGAGCACCAGCCATGGCGCCGCGCCCGCCACCGCCGCCGCGAGCCGGCGTGCGCTCTCCGGCCGCACCCCCAGGCGGCCCATCCCGGTGTCGACCATGATGTGCACCGGCACCGCGCGCCCCAGCGCCCGCGCCCGGCGCACCAACAGGTGCACGCGTGCCAGCGAATGCACCGTCGGGGTGACGCGGTGGCGGATGACGTCGTCGATCTCCGCCTCGATGAGGGCGCCGAGCACGTGGATCGGAGCCCGGACGCCGGCCGCGCGCAGCTCCAGCGCCTCGGTCGAATCGCCCACCCCGAGCCGGTCCGCCCCGGCCGCGAGCAAGGCGCGCGCCACCGGCACTGCTCCGTGCCCGTACGCATCCGCCTTGACGACGGCCATCAGCTGGACCCCGGGCGCCAGCGCGCGCCTGAGGCACCCCAGGTTGTGCGCCAGCCGATCCAGCCGCACCTCGGCCCACACGCGCGCCGCGTGCATGCCGCCGCCCTCCGCCCGGCAGTGCTCGCCCCAGCCGCGGCGACAACCCTCCGGATGGATCGGTGCCGGCCGCGCCGCGACTTGACGCCGCAGGTGCGGAGCTGCTCAGACGCCGAGCGGCGGGCGGAGGTACAGCGGCAGGACGGACTCTGGTCGCTGGCGCACCCCGGCGAACCACGCCCGCAGCCCGCATGCCGCCAGTGCCGCCGGCGGGGCATGGGCGTATTCCGCCGGCGCCGCCACCACCTGCGGATCGCGAAAGACCTGCGGATACTCCTCGGGAGCATCCCCGACCACCAGGAGCGGGCGCACCCGGGCCGGCAGTGCGGCCTCGGCCGGCCGGACCCAGATCTCCCCCTCGCGCTCCAGCCCGCTCCCCGGCGGGGCGATACAGCGCTCCGTAGACGTAGCCCTGATAGGCGTTGCGCGCGAGCAGGACCGCAGCGACCTTCCGCCACAGCTCTGCCGGCAGTGCCTCGGCCATCGCATCGAAGCTGGGCACCCCGAGCAGCGGCAGCTCGTGCGCGAAGGCGAGTGCGCGCGCGTGCGCGAGCCCGACCCGCAGCCCGGTGTAGCTGCCCGGCCCGGTGCCGGCGACCACCAGTCCCAGCGCCTCGCGCCCCAGCCCCGCCTCGGCGAAGCACGCCGCGATCGCCCCCAGCAGGCCCTCGCCGTGCCGCAATCGCTCGGCGATGCGGCACTCCGCCAGCACGCGTGGCGCCGCACCCGGCCCCGCTGCCTCGAGCAGCGCGGCGCCCCCGACGCGCCCCGAGGTCTCGATGCCGAGTGCGATCATGCACCCACCTCCGCCGGCGCGCCGCCGCGGGACCGTATAGCCCCCGCTGCCCCGCCCCGGCCGCGGGGCTCTTGCCCGGGCACCTCCCAGGGCCCTGGTGAGGCCGGGCATGATACGGGCAGACGCCCCCTCCCACAATGTCCCCGCGGCCCGGCCGCGCACCTGCGCGGCGTCCGCACCGCTCGTGCAGCGGCAGCGAGGGAGGGCGAGTTCGCGGGCCGTGTCGGGCGCTGGTGCGAGGCCGCACATCGCGCCGCCGCGGGCGATTGCCCGGTTGCCAGGGCGGCTCGAGCCCATTAGACTCGCGCCGAGGGCGTAGCTCAGCCGGTAGAGCGGCGGCCTTTTAAGCCGCGGGTCCAGGGTTCGATCCCCTGCGCCCTCACCCGGCCCACCCCACTCCGGCGCCTGTGGTCCCGGCCGCCCGCGCCGGCGCGGCGAAGGTAGAGCGCGGCCGGCCCGGCGAGCCCGCAGCGTTGACGCTCCACCGGCCGCGGCTTACCATGCCTTCCTCACGAGGGCCAGGCAAGCGAGGACGCCGGCGCACTGCTGGCGCCGGTGCGTCTGCGAGGAGATCGACATGATCAGCGACGCCATGCAGCAGGCCATCAGCGAACAGATCAACCTGGAGCTGTTCTCGGCCTACACCTACCTGGCGATGGCGGAGTTCTGCGAGGCGAACAACCTGGTGGGTGCGGCCGCCTGGCTGCGCGCGCAGGCCAAAGAGGAGCTCGAGCACGCGATGAAGTTCTATGACCACGTGCTCGACCGCGGCGGGCGGGTGCGCCTGGCGGCGGTGCAGGCCCCCCGCTCCGACTACGGATCGTTGCTCCAGGTATTCGAGGCGGCGCTGGCACACGAACAGCAGGTCAGCGCCGCCATCCACCAGCTCTACGAGCGCGCGAGCGCGGAGAAGGACTACGCCGCGCTACCGCTGCTGCAGTGGTTCCTCGACGAGCAGGTCGAGGAGGAGAGGACCGTCGGCGAGATCGTGGCGCAGGTCAAGATGGTGGGCGAGAGCAGCACCTCGCTCTACTTCATCGACCGCCACCTGGGCAAGCGCGCGGAGAGCTAGCCCGCGGCGCGAGCGGGCAGCGCGCCCCCGCCGGCGCCGCGGCCGGTCCAGGGCGGCCGCGGCGCACCGTCTGCCCGGCCTCGCCAGCGCAGCCGCCAAGGCATTTCGAGGCCAGTCGCTGCCCGAAGGCGCGGCTGCGCGGCGCCGGCTTGCGCAGCGCGGTGCCCGGCCGCGCGACCTGGCCGCTGTCGGCGTGCTCGGCTAGCATACCGCCCGCGGTGTGCCGAGGGCAGCCCCCGGGCGTGCGGGTCGCTCGGCGATCGGGAGCCGTACTCGCAGGAGGTGCGCTGGTGCCGAGCCCCATGTTCGAGCGGCTGGAGCCGGAAAAGCGCCGGCGGGTGTTGGAGGCCGCAGCCCGGGTGTTCGCCGCCAAGGGGCTGGATGGCGCCAACATCCGCGATCTGTCGGCGGCATGCGGTGTCTCGCGTGGCTCGCTCTACGACTACTTCCATGACAAGCAGGATCTCTTGGCGACCTGCGCCCGCGTGGCGCTGCGCGAGATGGCGGAGATCCACGAACAGGCGCTGGCCGGCGGCGGCGGTTTCTTCGCCACCCTGGAGCGGATCTTTCTGGCCGGCGCCGAGTACATCGAGCAGCACCCGCATTACGCATTGCTCTACCTGCAGGTGGCCGGCCGCGGCGAGGCGATCCTACCCCCCGAGCTGCACCGGCAGACCGAGGCGCGTGCCGCCGAGCAGTACCGGGCGATGATCCGCGCCGGGATCGCTGCCGGCGAGCTGCGTCCAGACACGCCGGTCAACCACTGGGCGTTCGCGATCGACTCGATGTGGACCGCCTACGTGACGTGCCTGGCGAGCCCGCACCTGCATGTACGCCTGCAGGCGTATTTCGAACTGGAGCCGGGCGCGAGCCCGGTGCGGCTGCGCGCCGCGGTGCACGAGGGCCTGCGCCGGTTCTTGCTGGAGCTGCGCCGGGCGATCGGCCAGCCGAATGCGAGCTCCTAGCTCCTGCCCCTCCTTTGACACCGCTCGCCGCACTGCCATAGCATCTCCCCTCGGATCGCGCGCGGGGGCTTGCCGCCGCGAGCTTCGGCGCAGGTTCCGCTGGCCCGCTCCGGCTTCGGACAGCTGCCGGTCAGGCCGCCGGCGCCCGCGCTCGGCTCAGGGCCGGAGTTGCTCGCCATCCCTTGGGAGGGCCGCCATGCCGAACATCGTCGAATACGAAGCGCGCTGGTACGTGGTACAGAACAAGGGCATCGTCTGCCTCAAGGACGCCGACGGCAACACCACGGATCTCGAGTTCCGCGAGCCTGGCGAGTTTCACCGCCGTGCTGGCGGTGCTGCAGTGTCCCGGCGACGCGCGCTTCAGCGCCGTCGCGGGCGAACGCGTGATCTATTCGGGCACGGTGCGCGACGAGGGTCCCGCCACCGGGGCGCACACCGGCGCGCCGGCGGCCCGCCCCCCTTCCAGCCGGGCGGAGCAGCTGCGCCAGCGGCTGGACCAGATCACCGGCACCTTTCCCCCGGCGCGCCGGTGCCAGGATGGTACGGGCAGCGGCGGCAGCAGCGCCTGAGCGTGCGCCGGCCGGCAACCGGCCGCTCAGCCGCGCGGCCGCGGCCCGAACCGGTCGAGCAGCCAGCGGGCGAGCGCCGGCAGGTGGCGCGCCACCGCGTAGCTGCGCGGATAGATCACGCGCGCGCGGCGCCGGCGCACCGCCTGCACCACGCGCCGCGCCAGCACCTCGGCCCGTCCCCAGGGCACCCAGCGCGCCGCGAGCCCGCCGCCGAACGCCTCCAGTCCGGCGCGGCCCATGTCGGTGGGCACCGGACCCGGGTAGACCGTCACCACGTGCACCCCGGTGCCGCGCAGCTCGCCCCGCAGGCTCTCCGAGGCGGCGGCGAGCCCCGCCTTGGCGGCGTTGTAGTGGTAGGTCCCGGGGGTGGGTGCCAGCGCCGCCACGCTCACCACGTCGACGATGGTGCCGCGGCCGCGGGCGAGCATGCCCGGCAGCACCGCCTGCACCAGCCGCATGGGTGCCAGCAAATCCAGCCGCAGCAGCCGCTCGCCCTCGGCGACCGGGACCTTGTGGGTGGGAGCCACGATCTGCACGCCGGCATTGTTGACCAGGACGTCGATCGGGCCGAGCGCCGCCTCCGCCTCGGGCAGCCACGCCGTCGCCGCCTCGAGGTCGGCCAGGTCGGCCTGGATCACGCAGCTGGGCACGCCGGCGAGCTCGGCGGCGACCCGCTCCAGGGCGGCGCGGTTGCGCCCCACCAGCGTCACCGCGTCGCCGCCCGCCGCGAAGGCGCGCGCCAGCGCCTCGCCGATCCCCCGTGAAGCTCCGGTCACCACCACGTGCATGGGCAGTTCCCCCTCAGCCTCCTCCGGCCTCGCCCTGCTCCCGCAGCACCTCGCCGAGCGCCGCCACCGCCTGCAGGAGCTGCTGGTCGCTCAGATACGGTGCCGGCCCCAACCGCAGCACCGCCCCGCGGTGATCGGCGTGCACCCCGCGTACGCGCAGCCCCCGGCAGATCGCCGCCGCCACCGGCGTGCGATAGGCCAGAAAGCCCCCTCGCGCCGGCAGCGGCACTGCGCTCGCCGGCGCCAGCAGGCGCGGATCCGCATCCAGGGCGGCGATGCCCTCAGCCAGCACCGCGAGCTGATGCAGATAGCTCTGCCGCAACAGCTCCGGGCGCAGTCCAGCGCGATCGAAGAAATCCAGCACCGCCGCCGCGCGGTAGTGGCTCGCCGGCTCGTAGGTCGCGCCGGCGAACCGCGCCGCACCCTCCTCGGGATACTGCACGGCCGCTGCTGCCCGCGCCGCACCCGGCCGCGGCTGCGGCCGGCCGGCCTGCTCGGCTAGCCCGGCGAACTCCGCGAACCAGCCGGTGACCACCGGGCGCCGCCGGCAGCCCGGCGGCACGCGCAGGAATGCGTTGCCCTCGCCGAGCTGCAGATACTTGTAGCCCCCACCGGTGACAAAGGCGCGCTCCAGTCCGTGCGCCGCCAGCGGATACGGCAGCACCCCGAGCGCATGGTAGACATCGACCAGGAGTTCCGCCCCCACCGCCTCGCAGCGCGCCGCCAGCGCGGGCAGCGCGCCGGCGATCTCCGCCGTCTCGAAGAAGACCGCCGAGACGAGCGCTGCCGCGGTCTGTTCGTCCACCGCCGCCGCCATTCGCTCGCCCACATCGGCGGCGGGCCGGGCGGCGACGCGCACGATCTCGATCCCCTCCTCGCCCAACCGCTCGAGCTGGCGGCGCAGCGAGTGGAACTCGCCGTCGGTCGTCACCAGCCGCGGGCGCTCGCGCAGCGGCAGCGCGCTGAGGAACCGGACCAGCAGCTCGTGCACGCTGGTGCCGAGCGCGTAGGAGCCCTCGCGGTCGGCAAGCCAGGCGGCATATCCGCGCCGCACCCGCTCGGCGACCGCGAACGCGCGCTCCCACTTCGCATCCACATGGGCCGCCGCGTCGGCGAACGCGCGCACCAGCCCGCGCAGCGCCACGTCGGGCCACGCCTGATGGGAGTGTCCCGTCAGGAGCAGCCGCTCGGCGACGCGGAAGCGGCGGTAGTGCGGCCACAACGGGTTGGGATGGGCGCGCAGCGCCATGGCCGAGGCGATCACCGGCTGGCTTCGCTCGCTGCCCCGGGCTACACCCCGCTCGGCCGGCACGGCGCCGCTGCCCTCCTCAGCTCCCGCGCGACCGCCGCGCGACCGCCTCGAGCAGCGCCGGCAGCGTCCGGTCGGCCGGCCCCCGGATCGTCAGCTGCGCCACCCCGCCGGTGAGCTCGGTCGGCTCCAGGTTGAACTCGCACACCAGCGCCCCGGCGGCGCGTGCCTCGCGGGGCAGCTCGGCCACCGGGTAGACCGCGGCCGAGGTCCCGATCACGAGCAGCACCGGCACCCCCCGCACCAGCGCCAGCGCGCGCTCGTAGGCGCCCAGCGGCAGCATCTCGCCGAACAGCACCGCGTCGGGCTTGAGGATCCGGCCGCAGCGACAGCGCGGCGGATCGCCGAGCCCCGCGCGCTCGGCAGCCGGATAGCGCCGCCCGCAGCCCAGGCAGACCAGCGCCCGCCCGCTGCCGTGCAGCTCGATCACCCGCCGGCTGCCCGCCGCCTGGTGCAGGCCGTCGACGTTCTGGGTCGCGATCCCCTCCAGCCAGCCCTGCTCCTCCAGCGCCGCCAGCGCGCGGTGCGCGGCGTTGGGCCGCGCCCCGCGCACGATCCGCTCCAGCTCGCGCAGAAAGCGCCAGACCTTCTCCGGATCGGCGCGAAACGCCTCGATCGTCGCGTACTCCATCGGATCGAAGCGGCTCCACAGTCCCCTTGGACTGCGGAAATCCGGGATCCCGCTCGCCACCGAGATGCCGGCCCCGGTCAGAGCCGCCGCCCCGCCGCCGCGCACGATCGCGCGCGCCAGCTCCTCCAGGGCAGGGTCCCAGGGCCGCTGCGGCGGGCTGGACTCGGGCCTCATGCGCCCGATCGTACCCGCCGGCATGGACACCATCGAGCCAGGGGATAGACTGGCGGAGGAAGGCTGGGCAGCCCGCCGCGCAGCCGAGCCAAGAGGAAAGGGCCGATGGCACCGCCCCACCGCTGCGTCCACCGCTGTCCTGCCGCCGGCGGCGTGCGCCTGCTCGTGCTCGTGCTGCTGCTGTTCGGCGCCGCCGGCGCCGTGGCGTGGTGGTTCGTGACCCGCGCGCGCAGCCCCGAGGCGCGCGCGGTCCACTACCTGCGCGCCGAGCTGCTCGCGCGCCAGGCACCCGGGGGCACCTTCGGCCACATGATCCACGCCGCGCCGGATTACTGGACCACCGGCGAGGCGGCAGCCGCCCTGGCAGCGTGCTTCGAGCCGGCCGACCGCGAGCGGCTGCGCCACCAGATCGCCTACTGCCTCCAGGGCGCGCTCGCGGCACCGTTTCCGGGCACGGGGCTCGAGGCGCCGCACGGCGGCTGGCCGCTCGATCTGAGCGCCGACACCATCGGCGGCGGCGAGCCGAGCGGCTGGGTCGGCACGGCGGTCGGCATGGCGTGGCTGCGGCTGGGGGCGGAGCTGCACGAGGCCGCCGCCCGCACCCGCGCCTTTCTGCTCGCCATCCAGAACCCCGACGGCAGCTTCTCCTCGGTGCTGATCGGCCCGCAGGCGGCGCGCACCTCGGCGAGCCAGGACTGCCTGCTCGCGCTGCTGGTGCTGGAGAGCGTCCCCCCGGTGCCCAGCCCCGAGGGCGCCGCGGCGATCGAGCGGGCCGCGCGCTGGTTCGGCGACACCTTCGATCTCGAGGCCGGGGTCTGGTACCCCCGGGTGCGCCGCGGCTGGCGGCAGCGGCACACCGTGCCGGGGCTGTCGGAGATGAGCGCGTGGCTGCTCCTGGAGGCGCGCGACGTGCTGGCGCGCGCCGGACGCGCGCTTGCCCCCAGCGCCACCCGTGCGCTCCAGCAGTACGCGGCGCGCTACGAGCCGGACCGGCGCGAGGAGCTCGCGACCGTGCTGCCCGCCGACCGGCAGGACTATCAGTTCGACCTGCCGCCGGGAGCGGTGACGATGTGGGGCAAGTTCGGCCACCGCTGGTCGTGGTATGTCTATCGAGCGCTGTGCAGCACGCGCCTGGCCGCCAGCACCGGCCTGCCCCGGACTGCCGCGTGGGCTGGCGAGGCGGCCTGGCTCCGCGAGCAGCTGCCGCGCTACCTCCAGGCGCTGCGCGATGCCCCCACCTTCCAGCTCGCCGAGTCGCTCCTCATGGCGGCCATCCTCGCCTACCGGCCCCTCGGCCATCCGGCCCGCGGCTCGCTGGTCGACCTGGTGCGGAGCGAGGCGGCGCGGCGCGGCGGTCTCAGCGGCTCCATGCGATGAGGGCGGCGATCGGGCCGAAGAACACCAGCGGGTACAATAGCCGGCCCGCGCGCGTGATCCCGCGCACCGCCTCTTCCGCCCGCGCTCGCTCGGTGTGGGTGTAGATGTGGTGGCGGACCAGCGTCGCCACCAGCAGCAGCAGCACCGCGACATACGTCCAGATGAAGAACATGTCGGCGGTGACCATGTAGCCGATCTCCGGCAGGTTCTCCGACTGGTAGATGTGGAACTCGACGGCGGTGAACAGCACCCAGATGATCACCAGGATCTGCGTCTCGTACGCCTCGGGGTGCATGAAGAAGACGGCATAGCTCATGAGCGCGATCAGCACCAGGGGGATGGAGAACTTGAGCAGGTACGACCACAGGTGGCGCTTGAGCGCGATCGCGAACACATAGCGCGCATAGCGGCTGCCGCCGCCCGGCTCGATGAGCGATCCGAAGTCGCTCGGATAGGTGTGCTCCAGCACCCGCTCGCCCACGTCGTACACCTCCCAGTCGCCGATCTTGAGGCCGGGCGCGTAGCCCGTCTTGCGGAGGTTGCGGATGTCGCTGCCGACGAACTGGTCCGGCACCAGCAGCAGCTCGCGCGTGGTCATGCTCGGGTGCTCGATCTGGATGCTCAGGGCCTGGGTGTCGAAGGGATAGTTGTGCAGGAGAAAGCTGGCGCGCATCTCGGCGCGCACCCGGTAGACCACCCGCGTCCAGCCGCCCAGCCGTTCGACGTCCGTGCGCGTACGCTCGAGGATCACCCCGTTGATGAGGTCGAAGTCGAAGGCGTCGTTGTCGGCATCGAGGCGGCCGCGCCACTTGAACCAGATCTCGAAGTCAGCGCTCCAGCTGCCGTGCTTGATGTCCAGCCCCCACACATCCCGCACGAAGACGCCGACATGCACCCGCAGCGGCCGCTCCAGCTGCCCCTCGGCCCGATAGTAGCTCATGGCGCCGAGGTGGAGCGCCACCGGCAACCGCTCGACGGCGCCGCCCGGCAACACCGCGACCCCGGACGGCAGGCGGGCTGCGAGCGAGCCGGCATGGCGGTGCAGCTGTGCCACCA
This sequence comes from Planctomycetota bacterium, assembly GCA_026004615.1. Classification (GTDB taxonomy): domain Bacteria; phylum Planctomycetota; class J058; order J103; family J103; genus BPJM01. Next base: position 425,914 of record BPJM01000003.1, on the reverse strand, counting down.
CCTCGTACACCAGGTCGGCGGGCGCCTCCTCGGTGGTCACCAGGATGGCGTCCATCCCCGCGGTGGCGACCGGCTCGCGCTGCCCTGGATACGTCCCTGGCGGGATCGTGCTCGGGTAGAGGTAGGGTGTGGTCTCGATCACCCCCTGCAGCCCGCCGCCGACCAGCGGCGCCAGGGTGCACTCCGTGCGCTCGAACAGCTCCACCAGCGCCGGGGCGCCCACCGCCGAGACCACGAACCCGGCGTCCAGGGTGCCCGCCGCCAGTTCCGCGAGCATTGCGGCGGGCGCAACTCTCCGCGCCTGCAAGGCCTGCAGGCCCAGCCCCGCCGCCTGCAGCAGTCCCCGCACCGTGAGCGCGGTGCCGCTTCCCTCCTCGCCCACCGCGACGCGCTTGCCGCGCAGGTCATCGATGGTTCGGATCCCGGCCTGCCGCCGTGCGATCAGGTGCACCGCCTCGGGGTAGAGCACCGCCAGCGCCCGCACGCTGCCGAGCGGCTCTGGAAAGGCCGGCGAACCGGCGGTCGCCAGGTAGAGCACGTCCCCCTGCACGATGGCGAACTGGGCCTCGCCGCGTACCAGGCGGCGGAGGTTGGCCGCCGAGCCGGGGCTGGTCGCCACGTGCGCCTTGAACACCGCACCGCCCGCGACACCGTCCAACACCTCGCCGATGGCCAGTCCCAGCGGGTGGTACAGACCGCTCGGCGGACCGGTGGTGATCACCACGTCCTGCACGGCGCGCGCAGCCGGTGCCACCAGCGCCCCCGTGAGCGCGAACAGGAGCAGCCGGCCGGCACCGCCGCGCGCTGGCGCGAGACGCCACCGCGGCGCTCCGAGGGCGAGCTGGCCCCTACGGCCGGTGCGCATGGCGGCGCCAGGTTACCAGGCGGCGCCGGCGCCCGCCAGCCAGGGCAGCTCGGGTTGGCCGCTGTCCGCGCGCGGCGTACAATAGGCACGCCATGGCGTGCCACCTGAAGCTGTTGGGACCGAGACCGGTGCGGCTCCGGCTGGAGCCCGGCGAGACGCTGGCGATCGGCCGCTCGCCGGAAAACGACCTCTGCCTGGACGACAAGCTGGTCTCCCGCCGCCATTGCGAGCTGCGATTCGGCCATGATGGGGTGCTCACCGTGCGCGACCTGGGCAGCCGCAACGGCACCTTCATCAACGGCCGCCGGCTGGCCGGCGAGGAGCGCGCGCGGCAGGGCGACCAGATCAAGATCGGCGGCGCCTATCTTCTGGTCGAGGGCGAGCTCGCCACGCGCCCGCGCACGGCCAAGATCCCCGCCCTCTCCCGCGCCGCCGCCAGGGCGAGCGCCGCGGACGCCGCGGCGGGGGCGAGCCCGCCCCCCGAGGTCCTGCCCGCGCTGCCCGGTTACGAGTTGATCCGCGAGCTGGGACGCGGCCGCACCGGCCGCATCTTCAAGGCCCGCTCGCTGTTCGAGGATCGCATGGTCGCGATCAAGCTGCTCGACCCGCGCCTGCTCGATCCCCAGCAGGCCTCGACCGCGATCGAACGCTTCGTGCGCGAGGCGCGCGCGCTGCGGCGGCTGGACCATCCCAACATCGTCCGGGTGTTCGACGTCGACAGGGCCGGTGGCTACCACTACTACACCATGGAGCTGCTCGAGGGGGTGACGCTCGCCGAGCGGCTCGAGGCGGGTCGCCTCGGGGTGCGCGAGGCGCTGGCGATCGGGATCCAGGTCGCGCGCGCGCTCGAACTCGCGCACGCCGAGGACGTCATCCACCGCGACGTCTGCCCCCGCAACATCCTGATCTCTCCTGGCGGAGTGGCCAAGCTGTTCGACTTCGGCGCGATCAAGAGCACCGAGGGCGAGGGGCACTCGCTGACGGGACTCGACGAGATCATCGGGGAGCTGGTCTACAGCTCTCCCGAGCAGGTGCGCGACCCGCGCCAGGTGGATCACCGCACCGATCTGTACGCGCTCGGAGCCACGCTGTACCACGCCATCGGCGGCCGCCCGCCGATCGAAGAGGGCGAGAACTACCTGGAGACCCTGCGGCGCGTGCTCTCGGCACCGCCCCGCCGCCTGCGGGAGCTCGAGCCGGCGGTACCGCCCTCGGTCGACGAACTCATCATGAAACTGCTCTCCAAGGAGCCGGGCCTGCGGGTGCCGACTGCGGCCGAGCTGGTGCGGCGCCTGGAGGTGGAGCTGCTGCAGGTCTGCGGTCCTGAGGCCGGCCCGGGTGGAGACTCCGACCCCGGCTCGTTCGGCGGCGGCTTCTCGGGCATGGAGCTGCTCGAGATCGTGCAGTTCCTGGAATACAACCAGAAATCGGGCGCCCTCACCGTCAGCGCTCCGCCCCTGGAAGGCGAGATCCACTTGCGCGAGGGCGTGATCGTCTCCGCGCACGCCGGCCAGCTGGAGGACCAGGAAGCGGTGGTGGCGCTGCTGTCGGTGACCGCCGGCACCTTCCGCTTCCGCAACGCGGCGCTGCCCGAGCAAGTGCGCGACACGGGACTGCGGCTGCGGCCTGGCGCGGCTGCGATCGAGGCGATGCGCCGGCGCGACGAGGTGGCGCGCACGGCCTGAGCTGCCCCGGCCAGCTCGCCCGCCTTGCTGCGGGCGGCCGGCGCGCGGGCGGCAGCTGTGCCCCCTGCTCGCCGCGCCGCAGGCCCGCAGAAGAGAAAGCCGCCCCCCGGCCGCGCCGCCACCCGCGAGAACGGCCGAGCGCTGAGCCGGCTCCCCGGCACGAGCCGGCTCAGCGCTCGGTGGGCGCCGGCGCCGCGCGCGGCGCACCCCGATGCGGGCGTCGCTCGCGGCCCGGGGCATGCTCGCGCGTACGCTCGCCGCCGCGCGCCCCCCCCGGCGGCGGGTCATGCTCGTCGAGTGCCCGCTCGAGCCACTCGCGCAGCAGCTGCCGGCGCTGCTCCGGCGGCAGCGCGCGCAGCCGCTCGCGCAGCGGCGCAGGCAGCTCGCCCAGCCGGCGGCGCAACCGCTCGAACTGGCGGCGCTGCTCAGCCGGCGTCGCCTCCGCGAGGCGGGCCCGTTCCGCCGGCGGCAACAGCTCCAGCAACCGCCGCCGCCGCTCCTCGTGCTGGCGCTCCGCCAGCAGCCTCCGCAACACCCGCAGCCGGTCTTCGACGCGCGCGAGCCCCTGCAGTTGCTCGCGCACCGCCGGCGGCAACTCTCCCAGCCGGCGCAGCACCGCCCGCTCCATCTCCTGGGCGTGCAGCGCACGCAACCGCTCGCGCCGCGCCTCGGGCGGCAGCGCCTGCAGCTCCGCGCGCTGTTCGGGGGGCAGTCGCTCCAGCCATCGCTCCAGCTGGCGGCGCATCGCCTCGTGCCGGCGCTCCAGCCGCGCGCGCGCCTCCTCGTCCATGGCGCGCAGCCGCTCCAGCCGTTCCCGCAGGGCGCGGCGCTCGGTCTCGGGCATCGCGCGCCAGCGCCGGAAGCGCTCCAGCAGCGCCTGGCGCTGCTCGGGCGAAAGCCGCTGCCAGCGCTCGCGCGCGCGCCGCAGCCGCTCCTGCAGCGGCGCCGTGCCCTGCCCGTCCGCCGGCGGCGCGACCTCCGCCTCCGCCGGCCGGGGCGGCGGCGCTCGGCCCTCGCCCTCCGAGCCCCTAGCCGGCCCGCTCAGTGTCGCGCACACCGCCGCTGCGCCGAGCGCCAGCAGCCACCGCCTGCGCGCCGCAGCCACCCGGCTCGCCATCAACCGCTCTCCCCGCCCAGACAGCAGCCAGCTCGGGTCCTCCAGCTCCTCGAGCGTCTCGAGCAGCTCCAGCGCCTCGACCACCTCCCATTTCTCGAGCACGTCTAGCGCCAGCAGCAGTTCCTGCTCCGCTTCGGGCTCCAGCTCCAAGCCCGCCAGCGCCCCCTCCTCAGGCCGCGCGGCGAGCGCGGGCGCCTGCTCCGCTGCGGCGGGCGCCGCGGCAAGGCCAGCCCCCTGGCCCGCCGCTGCACCTGCTCGTGGCGCCGGCCCGCGGTGCGCGGGCCGCGCCACGAGCAGCACCGCCAGCCCCGCGAGCAGTACCGCCGCCGCCGCCGCCACCAGCCGCCCCGCCCACCGCACCCGGAGCACAGGCCACACCGGGCCGCCCTCGCGGCGCACCCGCGCGAGCACCCGCTCCTCGAGCCCGGGCGGCAGCGCGGGTACCTGCAGCGCCTGGAGCGCGCGCGCGGTGCGCTCCAGCGCCAGCGCCTCGCGCCGGCAGTCCGCACACGCCTCGAGATGGCGCGCCAGCGCCTGCGCGGCCTCGCCGCCGAGCTCCCCGTCGAGATAGGCCACCAGATCCTGGCGGAACTCCCGGCACGGCCCCTTCACCGCCCCGTCCTCACCGTCCCACAGCCTCCCCCATCGCAAACGCCGTGCTGCCGCCACGGTTTCGCCCCCGCGGCGAGCGGGCTCCGCCCGGCGTCTCGCTCACGGTTCCATGAACCGCTCCAGCCGCCGCTTGAGGTTGTGCCGGGCGCGGAACAGCAGGGATTTGACCGCCGGCACCCCCAGTCCCAGCGCCTGCGCCACCTCGTCGTACGACAGGCCGTGGAAGCGGTTGAGCACGAGCGCGGTGCGCTGCGAGGCGGGCAGCTCCGCCAGCGCCTCGCGCACCTTGGCCGCGCGTTCGTCCGCCTGCAGGCGCTCGGGCGGTCCGGGGGTTCGCTCGTCGGCGAGTGGCGGATCGCCCTCGTTCGAGACGGCTCCGGCGCCCTGCAGCTTCACCGTCGGCCGCCGCTTGCGCTGGCGCGCCGCGCTGATGATCACATTGGTGGCGATCCGCAACAGCCACGCCGAAAAGCGCGCCTCGGGCCGGTAGCGGCGCCGCGCCCGGTAGACCCGGAGCAGCGTCTCCTGCACCAGGTCCTCCGCCGCCGCCGCGTCCAGCCCGTAGCGGTAGCCGAGCGCGAACACGCTCGGGCTCACCAGGCGCACCAGCTCCTCGAATGCGCCCGGCTCGCCCCGCTGGAACGCGAGCATGAGCGCTTGCGCGGCGTCATCGGCCAGCGCCGGGTCCGCGCGCCGGCGCGGCCCAGGCGCGCCGCCAGCCGCCTGCACGTGCTGTGCTGCCTCGCGGGGCTGCCCGGCTGCAGCGGCGCGCCGCGCTCCGGCCCCGCGCCCCCGGTCTGCGGGCTCGGCGCTCACGGCCCGGTCCTGCGCGCGCTCGCCCAGTCGGCCAGCGCATTCAGTGCGCCCACCAGCGCGATCAGCACGCCGGCCGGCGCCGCGAGCAGCCACCACTCCGCCCCCAACACCGACAGCGCCCCCAGCCCCTCGCGCAGCAGCGAACCCAGACTCGCCTGCGGGGGTTCGACCCCCAGACCGAGAAAGGACAGCAGCGCCTCCTGGCGGATCGCCGCCGGCACGCTCAGCGCTGCATAGACGAGGACGATCCCCAGCAGGTTCGGCGCGAGGTGGCGCGCGAGCACGCGCAGCGGCCCCGCCCCCAGCACCCGCGCCGCCTCGACGAACTCCCGCGCGCGCAACCGCCGCACCTCCGCGCGCACGATGCGCGCGGTGGTCAGCCAGCCCACCGCCGCCAGCGCCACCAGGAGATTCGCCACCCCGCGCCCCAGCACCATCATGAGCACCACCACGAGCGCGATGTAGGGTAGCCCGTAGAGCACGTCGACCGTGCGCATGAGCAGCGCATCCAGCCAGCCTCCGGCATAGCCCGCGAGCATGCCGACCACGAGCCCGATCGCGACCGCGAGCGCGCTGGCGAGCAGCCCGATCAGCAACGACAGCCGCAGGCCGTGCAGGGTGCGCGCCAACAGGTCCCGCCCCATGAGGTCGGTGCCCGCCGGGTGCGCCAGGCAGGGCGGCACCAGGCTCTGCTCCAGCGCCTGGCGGTCCGGCTCGGGCACGAGCCAGCCGGCGAGCGCGGCCAGGAGCGCGAGCACCGCGAGCGCGTAGCCAGCGCCAGCCGCGGCGCGCCCCTTGAGCCGCCTGCCCGCCGCCACCCGGGCTCGAGCGGCGCCTCAGCCATGCTGCCGCCCCCGCGGGTCGAGCCACAGCGCCACCAGATCGGCCAGGGCATTCAGCACCAGCAGGCTGCCCGCATACAATAGCACCGTCCCCATCACCAGCGGGTAGTCGCGGTTGAGCGCGCCCGCGACGAAATGGATCCCCACCCCGGGCAGGTTGAAGACCGTCTCGACGGCGACCGAACCGGTCACCAGGCCGGCAGCCAGCGGCCCCAGGTACTGCACCACCGGTACCAGGGCGGGCCGCAGCGCGTGGCGCAGCAGCACCGCCGTCCCGCCGAGCCCCTTGGCGCGTGCGGTGCGCACGAAGGGCTCGGCCAGCACCTCGAGCACCGCGCTGCGCACCAGCCGGGCGATCACCGCCCCGTAGGGGATCCCGAGCGCCAGCGCCGGGAGCACCAGGTGCCGGGGCTGTCCCCACCCGGCGACCGGCAGCCAGCCGAGTCCGAGTCCGAAGATCAGCGCGAGCGCCACCGCCAGCAGAAACGGCGGCACCGCGAGCGCCGCCGAGGCCGCCGCGCGCACCAGCCGGTCGGCCATGCGGCCGTGCCGGGCCGCTGCCAGCAGGCCTCCGCCCAGCCCCAGCACCAGCGCCACCTCCAGGCCGAGCAGTCCGACCGCGGCGGAGACGGGCAGGCCCGCCGCGAGCAGCTGTTCGACCGCAAGTCCGCGGTGCTGCAGCGACGGCCCCAGCTCGCCGCGCAGCAGCCCGCCGAGCCACCGCCCCAGCTGGGTGTCGGCGAACGCGCGCCCGAGCTCGCCGCGCCCGAGCGCCTCCAGATCGAGCAGCACGGGTCGGTCCAGGCCGTAGTGGCGGGCGAGCGCCGCCTCGACCTCGGGCGGCACGCTGCGTTCGCGGTCGAACGGCCCTCCGGGAGCGGCGTGCAGCAGCGCGAACGACAGCGCCGCCGTCACGAGCAGCGTGAGCACGAGCACCCCCAGCCGCCGCACCACCAGCGCGATCACGGCCGCTCCCCTGCGGCTGCCTGGTGGGCCGTGCCACCCCGGGGCGGCTCACCGCGCGCACCCACCGCCCAGTGGACCCGGTGCCAGTCGACCAGGTGGAGCGGATTGGCGACGAGCCCCTCGAGGCCCGGGCGCCGCAGCCAGACCCGATGCGTGCGGTACAGCGGCGCGCACGGCGCCAGCGAGAGCAGCCGCGCCTCCGCCTGCGCGAGCCAGTGCAACCGCTCGGCGGACTGCGCGGCCGCGCGCGCGCGCTCGAGCAGCTCTTCGAAGCGCGCGTCGGCGAAGCCGGTGCGGTTGTTGCCGCTGTGGGCGCGGAAGATGCCGAGGAAGTTCTCCGGGTCGGGATAGTCGGCGATCCAGCTGCCCCACGCCATGTCGTAGTCGCGCCGCCGCATGGTGCGGAAGTAGGCCTTGCGCTCCATCGGGCGCAGCCGCACCCGCGCCCCGAGCGCCTGCCCCCAGTGCGCGGCCAGCACCTCGGCGCCGTGGCGCGCCGCCTCGTCGGAGGCGGCGAACAACAGCTCGAAGGCGAGCGGTCCCACCAGCGCACCGGCGGCGCGCGCCTCGGCGAGCAGCGCCCGCGCGCGCTCCAGCCCGCCCCCCGGCGGCGGCGGCGAGCGATAGCCCGCCAGTCCCTCGGGGACCAGGGTCGCCGCCGGGCTGCCCGCCCCGCGCAGCACGCTCTTCACCAGCGCCTCGCGCTCGATCGCCAGTGCCAGCGCCAGGCGCACCCGCGCGTCCGCGAAGGGCGTCGGGCGCGGCAGCCCGGCTGCCCCCAGCGCCGGCCGCTCGAGGTTCATCCGCAGCAATACCGTGCCGAGCCCCGGGCCCTCCTCGAGGTCGGGCCGCCCGCGCAGGCGAGGGAGCGCGCCGTCGGGCACGCCGAACACCAGATCGACCTCGCCGGCTTCATACAGCCGCAGCGCGGTCGCCTCGCCGAGCGCGGCGGCCGCAATCGTGAGCGCGTCGATGGACTCCAGCCGCGCCGGGCTATGGTAGTACGGGTTGCGCACCAGCCGCAGCCCGCGCCCGGGATCCCACCGCTCCAGCCGGAATGGACCGTTGGAGACCATGTGCCCGGGCCGCGTCCAGCCCTCGCCGTGGCGCGCGATCGCCGTGCGCGGCACCGGCAGGAAGCAGGGCAGGGTCAGCAGCGCGGGCAGCTCGGGCCGGGGCGTCGGGAGCGCGATCTCGATCGTGTGCCGGTCCGGGGCGCGCGCCGCGGCGGCCACCGCCGCCGCCTCCGCGGCGAGCGGCGCCCCGGTGGCGGGCTCCGCCGCGCGCCGCCACGCGAACAGAAAATCCTCTGCCACCAGCTCGCTGCCATCCGACCAGCTGAGCCCCTCGCGCAGCCGGAACACGTACCGCCGTGCGTCCGGCTCCACCTCGAACGAGCGTGCCGCTGCCGGCACGGGCGCGAGCGTGGCGGGATCGAGCCGGAACAGCCCCTCGAACAGCGCCGCCAGCAGCCGCACCTCCAGCACCGCCGTCGCCTGCGCCGGATCGAGGGTCTCGGGCTCCGGGCCGCTCACATAGCGCAGCGACGCCGGTTCCAGCCGCGCTGCGCTGCGCACCACCGCGTAGGGGATCGCCGCCACCGCGAGCAGCGCCGCGGCCATACCGGCTGCCCAGCGGCCGAGTCCGGGAAACCCGAGCGCCACCGCCACCTCCCTGTTGCGCTGCGAAGCCGCCGCCCTGCCGCCTCAGTCGCCGCCCGGGCCGCCCCGCCGGCTCTGGCGCGCAGCGGGCACACCGAAGCCGATCGCCGCCAGGCACGCCCGGAGCGAATCGGTCACGCGCGCGGCGAGGTCCCACCCATATAGCGTCATCATCGCCTCGTAGCCGCCCTGCTCGTAGACCTCTTCGGTCGCGACATACCCGAGGGCACCGTTGGCGAGCCCCAGCACGAAGACGTGCGTGGCGCCCGCCAGCCGGGCCAGCAGCTTGAGCCGCACCCCCAGCGCATGCACCGCCTCGCCGGGCACGGTGAGCAGCGCGGCGCTGCCGGCCCCCTCGGTGCGGATGGCGAGCGCGTGGAAGCGGTAGGTCTCGGTGAGGGCATAGGGTGCGAGGTCGATCCACACCCCGGCGCTCAGATCGGGGTGCACCGCCAGCCGCGCCTCCGGAAAGCCGAGCGCCCACAGCACGAGGTTGAACGGCAGGGTGAGCGGCGCCGTCAGCAGCCGCCAGCCGAGCTGCTCGTGCGCCTCGATGAAGGCGCGCCGGCTGCCGAGCGCGAGCACCAGGTAGGGATCGCCGAGCGCGCGTTCGCCGGCCGCCGCCGCGAGCGCCGCGCGCGCCGCCACCGGCGCCGCGCGCACGGCGGGCACCACCTGTTCGGCGAGCAGCCGCCCCAGCCGTTCGCAGTCTCTGAGGCCGCCGTGGCCGCCGCGCGGGCCGATGTCCCCCTCTGCGCCGTTGAAGAACAGCACCGCGGGCGGCTGCGCCTGCCCCTCGGCCAGGGCGAGCCGCGCCTCCAGCTGGCGCTCGATCGCCCCGGCCAGGTCGGCCGAGTAGTACAGGTTGTCCGGTCCGAGCACGGTCGGGTGGACCGCATAGTTGACCAGCACCGCGAGCAGCCGCCCGGGATGCCGCGGCGCCCCGGCGGACGAGCCGCTGGCCGGCGCTAGCTCGCGCACCACCACGAGCCCGATCTCCGGATCGAGCGCGTCCTGGGCGACCGCGGGCAGGTAGCGGCTGCGGCGGTTCTCCGCCACCAGCGGCCTGCCGTCCGGGCCGCGGTCCCATGCGCTCGCAAAGCCGATCGCCGCCGGGCGGCGCGCCGCCCACGCCTGCCGGATGGCGCCCGCGCAGGCGGCAGCCAGCCGCTCCAGCACCTCTGGCCGGAAGTTGTCGGTGCCGGCCAGGCGTGCGGCCCGCTCCCGCATGTAGGCGCCGACGCCGGAGTGGGTGTGGTTGGCGGCGACGATGACCGCCTCCGGCCGCAGGCCGAGATCGGCCACCCGCTCGAGCACACGCCGGTAGAGCTCCTCGGAGCCCACCACCGCGTCGAGCCGCACCAGCGCCAGCGCCGCGCCTCCCGCCTGCAGCACCAGCGCGCGGGCCCGCAGCGGGTCATGCACCCCGCGCGCCGGCTCCAGCATGTCGGCGAGCAGGTCCGGCGCCGCCGCTGCGCAGCGCTGGTGCAGATCGAGCGCGAGCCGGCCCGGCCAGCCGGCGCCGAAGTACAACGGCCAGCAGCGCCGGCGCGCCCCGCCGCCGTAACCGGCGAGCGGATAGCCGGGCCCCGGGGTGAACTCGACCTCGCCGACACCGGCGAGCAGCGGTGCCGGCGCCGGATCGGTGAATGCCCCCTGGAGCACGAACGGGCCGCCGGTGGCGCGGCAGCCCGCGAGCAACAGCCCCAGCCCGCAGCCCAGCGCGGCGAGCAGCGCGCGGCCCCGCCTCACCCCGCCGCCTCCAGCCGCCAGCGCGCGCCCTGCTCGTGGACCAGCGCCAGCGCCGACCGCTGCGGTGGCGGCGCCGGGCGCCCCGCCGCGCCGCCCGCCGCTTCGGGCTCGAGCACGAAGCGCAGGCGGCGCGGGCTCTCCTCGAGCACCCGGTACCGCCCGCGCTCCAGCCGCCGCACCCGCCCGCGCCCCCCTCCGAGCTCCCCCTCGTACTCCAGGTAGGCGAGCCGGTGGTCGAAGCTGCGTTCGGCAGGCAGCCCAGGGCGCGGCGGTTCGCCGAGCCGCCAGGCGCGCAGCAGCCCGCCCCGCTCCAGCAGCAGATCGTAGTGCACCGCGCCATCCGGCGTCTGGTGCGACAGGAGCGCATACGGCCGCACCGCGGGCCAGCCCGGTCCCGGCCGCGCGCGCAGCTCCAGGCGGTCGGCGCGCCGCAGCTCCAGCGGCCGGCCCGCCGCGCCCAGCCGGCCGCAGCGGGCCCGATCGAGATCGACCGCGGCGAGCGCGACGCCGGTCTGCCGCTCGCCCAGCGCCGCCAGCCGCGTGCCGTCGGGTGCGACGATCTGCGAGCGGCCGATGAACCGCAGCGGCTCGGCCCCGGCCGGCCGCGCCTCGGCGCCAACCCGGTCCGCGGTCGCGGCGAACACGCCGTTCTCCAGGCAGCGGATCGGCATGCCGTCGGGGCACCAGGGCAGCACCAGGTTGGCCGGATGGGCGACCAGGTCCGCGCCCTCCAGCGCCAGGTAGCGCATCACCTCGGGGAACAGCCAGTCGAAGCAGATCATGACGCCTACCCGCAGCCCGCACGGGGTGTGCACCACCGGGGGCAGATCCTCGCCGGGGGCGAACCAGCGCGGTTCCTCGCCGAACAGGTGCAGCTTTCTGTACACGCACACCAGCCCGCTCGGATAGCAGACCGCGGCAGCGTTGTAGGCGCGGCCGCCGGGACCGCGCTCGGCGAAGCCGCCGACCACGGTAGCACCCGTCTGTCGCGCCAGCTCCTCAAACAGCGCCACGCTCGGCCCGCCGCTGGCGGGCTCGGCCAGCTCCTCGACCTCCTGGGGCGCGGCGAAGCGATAGCCGGTGGTGCAGAGTTCGGGCAGCACCACCAGCTCGGCGCGCAGCCCGGCGCACAGCGCGCGCAGCTGCTCCGCGTTGCGCTCGCGCTCGCCGAACAGGGGCTCGCTCTGCACCACCGCCACCCGCAGTTCGGCCACCCTGCACTCCTCCTCGGGCACCGGGCCCGCGGGCGCATCATGACCGCGCGCCGCCGGCGCTGCCACCGCCGGGCGGGCCCGCCGGCAAGCCCAGACGCTACGGTCCCGCTGCCTTCGCCGTCTCCAGCAGCCCCACCAGCCACAGGCTGAGGTCGGGCACGTAGGTGATCAGCAGCAGGCAGCCGACCAACAGCCCCAGGAACGGCAGCGCATGGCGCGCCACCTCCACCATGGGCCGCTCGAAGCGCAGGCTGCCCAGGAACAGGTTGATCCCGACCGGCGGCGTCATGTAGCCGATCTCCAGGTTGGTCAGGAAGATGATGCCGAGATGGACCGGATCGACCCCGTATTCGATCGCCAGCGGCGCCACCAGCGGCACCACGACCAGGATGGCGCTGAAGATGTCCAAGAGGAAGCCGACCAGGATCAAGAACCCGTTGAGCACCAGCAGGAAGGTCAGCCGGCTGTCGATGTGCTCCTGCATGAGCGCGAGCATCGCCTGCGGGATCTCGGCGTCGATGATGTAGTTCTTGAGCCCCAGCGCCATGATCAGGATGACCAGGATGGCGCCCACCAGTTCTGCGGTCTTGCGCATCACCACCGGCAGGTCGCGCAGCTTGAGGTCGCGCAGGATGACCACCTCGACGAGCAGGCAGTACAGCGCCACGATCGCGCTCGCCTCGGTCGCGGTCACGAACCCGCCGTAGATGGCGACCACGATGAGCAGGGGGATGGGCAGCTCCCAGATCGCACCGCGCACCGCGCGCAGCGCGGTGCCGAGGTGGAAGGCCTGCCGGGGCACGCCCCGCCAGGCTCCCACCGCCACCCCGTAGCCGCCGATCACCGCCACCAGCAAGAGCCCCGGCACGATGCCGGCGACGAACAGCTTGTCCAGATCGACCCCCCCGATCAGCGCATAGACGATGATCGGCAGGCTCGGCGGGAAGAGCAGTCCGAGGCTGCCGCCGGTGGTGAGCAGCCCGATGGAGAAGCCCTCCGGATACCGCTCCTTGCGCAGCACCGGGTAGAGCAGCCCTCCCAGCGCCACGATGGTGACACCGCTGGCACCGGTGAACGCGGTAAAGAACGCGCAGGTCAAGGTGGCCACGACCGCCAGCCCGCCCGGCATCCAGCCGAACAGCGCACTCGCCACGCGCACCAGCCGCACCGGTGCGTTGCTCTCCGCGAGCAGCGTCCCGGCGAGCACGAACATGGGGATCGCGATGTAATAGGGCTGATCGACCAGGGTCGCCACTTCGATGAAGATCGCCGTGAGGTCGATCTGCGCATAGACGTGGAGCAGCAGCGCCGCGCCGGCGATCACCGCGTAGAGCGGCTTGCCGATCATGGCGTACAGCACCAGCAGCACGCCGAGGAACAGGCACAGCCCGGGCGCCAGGTCGAAGTAGAACTCGCCGCCGATCACCGGGCGTCCTCGGCACCGCCGGGCTGCGCCGGGGGTGGCGCGGGCCCGCCTGCAGCTCGTCCTTCCGGGCGCGCCGCCGGCGGCTCGCCCGGCTCCCACTCCTCGCTCGACAGCCGCCGCTCATAGGTGTGCATCTCGCGCCGGATCTCGTCCTCGGCCGTCTCGAGGTGTTCGGCGAAGATGCTCTCGAGCAGCAGTCGCAGGTAACGGAACGCCATGAGCACGAAGGCGGCGGGGACCACGCACAGACTCCACCAGCGCTGCACCTGGACGCCGCCCAGCTCGAACAGCACCTTCATCCCGAGCGCGGGATCCCGCTCGTAGAACCCGATGTAGCGCCAGGCGATGAAGGCCAGCAGCAGGCAGAGCAGCATGGTGGAGGCGTCCACCAGGCCCTCCACCACCCGGCGGCCGCCCGCCGTGGCGGATTTGGCGATGACCTCGACGGCGATGTGCTTGCGGTCGCGCACGCAGAGCGAGGCGCCGAGCATGCCGACCCACAGCACCAGGTGCTGCACCACGGTCTGGAACCAGGGCACCCCGCCCCACTCCAGGTTGCGCATGAGCACCTGGGCGGAATACAGCCCCACCATCAGCGCCAGGCCGAGGGAGACGACCAGCAGTTCGAGGGCGTACAGCCCCCCATCGAGCAGGCGACACAGCGCGAGCAGCACGCGGACCAAGGCCGAATGGCCTCCTCAGTCCGCCCCGGCCTTGTCGCGCGTCTCCGCCAGCCAGGCGTACACCTCGTCGAGCAGCGCCCGCGGGAACAGCTTGCCGGTGCCCTCGCCGGCGAGCTGGTAGCTGACCTGCTTGCCGTACTCGCGGAAGGTGGCGCTCTCGGCGGCATCGAAGGGCACGATCCGGATGCCGTGCTCCTGCAGCGTCTGCTTGGCGGCCTCGTTCTCCTCGCGCGTGAGCTGGATGACCCGGGCGCTGTACTGCTCGCCCAGCTCGCGGAGCAGCTCCTGGTGTTCGCGCGGCAGCCGTTCGAAGACCGACCGCTTGAGCAACAACCCCCCGGTGGCGCAGGCCAGCGGCAGATCGCTCATGTACGAGAGCTTGGTGTACCACTGAAAGCCCACGCACGCCATGGGCGACTGGTAGACGGTGTCGATCAGCCCGGTCTGCAGCGAGGTCAGCACATCCGGCAGCGGCAGCGGGGTCGGGCTCACCTCGAAGGCCTTGAAATAGGCCTCCGCCAGCGGATCGCCCTCCCAGACCCACGGCTTGGCGGAGCGCACGTCCTGCACGGTCCGGATGGGCCGGGTCGAGAACAGGTGCACGAACCCCAGCTCGAACCACCCCAGCAGCTCGTAGCCGCCGGCGCGGAACCTCTCGCGCAGCCGCGCATCGAGCCGCTGGCGCACGTGGTCGACCTGGGCGTAGCTGTCGTACTGGAACGGCAGCTCCAGCGCCCGCACCTCGGAGACGATCTCGCCCATGCCCATCCCGGTGAAGGCGCCGCCGTGCAGCTGTCCCACCTTGATCTTGCGCAGCACCACCTTCTCGTCGCCCTGGACCCCGCCCAGGTACAGCCGCAGCCCCAGCGCCTCGCCCGAGCGGCGGCGCAGCTCGGCGTCGAACTCGTGCATGAGCCGGGCCCAGCTCGTGCCCTCCGGAGCGAGCAGCGCCAGCTTCAGCTCCTCGGCCCCGCGCCGCCCGCGCCGCTGCGCCTCCGCCGGCACCGGGGCCAGGGCGGCCAGCACCGCCAGACCGAGCGCACCCCAAACCGCCTGCCGCACCATGCGTCCCACCTCGGCACCTCCCCCCTGCGCGCGCCGGAGGCTGTCCGCGCCGCCTCGGTGCGCCGGCTGTTCCGTGACCGTGTCCTGCGCGCGCCCGCTGCTGCCGCACCGAGCCCGCCGGCTGCGGCCGCGAGCCCGACCGCTAGCCGTCTTCCGGCGGCAGCGGCGGGAAGATCAGGTCGTCCAGCTCCGGCAACAGCTCCGCCGCGCGCCGCTTGGCGATCGCATTCGCCAGGATCTGGTCCGGATGGATGTCATCCGGGGCGTCCAGCACCCAGCGCAGCGCCTTGGTGAACTGCGCGCGCGCCCGCTCGGGCTCGCTGCCGCCCAGCGCCACGCAGTACAGCTGCGCATACAGCACGTACGGCATGAGCAGCCGCCCGCGCGTGCGCGTGAAGACCTCGTGGTAGTGCCGCCGCGCCCGTTCCAGTTCGCCGCCCACCGCCGGGCCGCGCGAGCTGTAGTAGACCGCCAGGAACAGGTGCGGTCCGGCATGGAAGTAGTCCGGCGCCACCTCGGCGAGCCGCTCCATGATGGCGACCACCGCCGGCAGCGCCGCCACCACGTCGGGCCGGTCGAGCGACAGATTGATGTAGCTGCCCCAGGCGAACGCGGTCCAGAACAGCGCCGGGATCCGCTCGTCGCCGGGCTCGATCTCGGCCAGCGCGCGCTGGACCTCTTCCAGCCGCCCGCGCACCACCGTCTCTGCCAGCTCCGCGTCCTGTTCGGCGAGTGCCCGCGCGGCGTACCGCCGCGCCTTGTCGTACATGATCCGGGCGCGCTCGGGGTCGTCCGGCTCGATCAGGCCGAAGGCACCGGTGGCGTGGGTCTCCGCGCCGGCGAGCAACAGCTCCGGGTTGTGCGGCGAGGCCACGATCAGCCCGTCGATCGTGCTCGCCGCCGCCGGCAGCGCCTCGCGCGCCTGCTCGACGCTGCGCTCGCGGTTGAAGGCGAGCTTGGAGGCCTCGAGCATGCCGACCATGCTGTTGGCCATGAAGCGGGTGGTGTTGCAGCCGGCCGCGGCGGCCGCGACCAGCCATGCAACCGCCGCCAGCCGCACCGCGCCGTCGCGCCTCGTCGGTCCGGATCGCATGGCGGCGCAGGATACAGCAGCTCCCCGAGCAGGTCAACACGCAGGGTGGCCGTGTAGCAACCCAATCGAAATGGCCGCACCTCTCGCCCAATCGAAATGTCCGCCCCAGGACCAACGGCAGAGGCGTAGACCGTTGGCCCGGGAAGTATGTAACTCCCTATCCGTATTCGGGCTGTGGGCAGTGTGGACAAGCCGCAGGCTGGTCCAAGGCGGTGTGGGCAGCTGGGTGGCGAGCGGCGCGCTGGCTGCTGGCGAGCCGCAACCGCGGGCTTGCCGCCCGCCCTCCCACCGCCTTACCATCCCCTCCTCGCGAAAGCCGGGCTCTGCGGCCGGATGGTGTGCGCGGAGCGTGCCCCTGGCCGCGCGATTCGGCGAGGAGGTAGCCGATGCGAGCGGAGAGGACCTTGCTGCGGCGGGCAGCACGGGCGGCAGGAGCGTGCCTGCTGCTTTCCGGCTGGGCAGCCACGGCCCATGCGCAGGGCTGGTCCGTGCAGTTCGAGCAGGCACAGACCGCGGATGGCGTGACGCTGCGGTTGGTACGGCTGCACAACCCGGGCGGCACCCCGGTGGTGCTGCTCCATGGCATCGGCGCCAATGCGCAGGAGTTCCTCCTGCCCGGGCGCGCGCTCGGCGAGTACCTGGCCGGCCTCGGCTACGACGTCTGGTGCGCCAACTTCCGCTACGCCGGCCGCGGGCAGCTCGCCTCCGATGACGCGGGCGAGTCCAGCTTCGACGCGCTGGTCGCCTTCGACCTGCCGGCGATCCTGGATCGCGTGCGCGCTGCCAGCGGCGGGGCGCGGCCGTTCTTGCTCGGCCACAGCATGGGAGGCATGGTCGCGCTTGCCTGGGCAGCGGGCATCGAGCGCGCGCGGGTGCCGGTCAGCCTGCGGCTGGTGCTGCGCGGCGGGCGGCTGCGCCTGGAGCCGGTGCACGGCTGGCGGATGCGGGCCGAGCCCGCGCTGGCGGCGCGGCGCGCCGCCGAGATCCGCGGCGTGATCGCGATCGGCAGTCCCGCCCGGCTGCGCTGGCCGCTGGTGCTGCCGCGGCTCGATCCCGACCTGTACTGGGACGTGAACGTGGTGCTGAGCTCGCTCGCCTGGAGCCCGGCGGCCAACCTGGCGCTGCTGCCGCTGGAGCGCATCCCCGCCTCCGAGGTCGTGCACGCGCTCACCGTCGATCTGCCGCAACTGCCCCACGTGGGGCCGGCGGTGCGGGCGTACCTGCTCTGGGTGGCGGCCACGATCGGCAACAGCCTGCTCAGCGCGCAGTTCATGCTGCCCGGCAGCATCGACCCGGCGACGTCGTACCAGGCGCTGGCCGCGGCCGCCGACGATCTGCCGGCGGGCGCGGTGCGCCAGTACCTGGACGCCATCCGCACGCGCGACATGCGCGAGGCGCACGTGCTCGATCCGGTGCGCGCCCCGCTCAGCTATGCCGACAGCCACCGCTTCATCGCGGCCCCGGTGCTCTGGGTGGCAGGCCGCTTCGACAAGATCGCCAACGACGACGCGATCGAGGCGGAGTTCTCCGCGCTCGCCACCCCCGACAAGACGCTGCTGCGGGTCGACCACGGCCACCTCGATCTGGTCATCGGCGACCGCGCTCCGCAGGATGTCTGGCCCGCGCTGGTGCGCTGGCTCGCGCAGCACTGAGCGCGTGCTGGCCGCACGCCTGCGGCCGCCGCGCACAGCCCGGCTCCGGCCGCGGCTCAGCGGTCTGCGCCGCCCCTGCCCGCCGCCGGCGGCGCCGGCGGTGCGCCGCCGTCCCCGGGGGGGCTGCTCGGCGGTGCGGGCTCGGCGGCCGGCCCCGGCGCCGGCGGCTGTTCCGGCTTCGGTTCACCCTCGTCCTCGTCCATGATCGAGCGGTAGGCGGCGCCGCGCATGAGCTCCTCCAGGGTGCGGACGCCGGGCCGGGCTGCCGGCGCGGCCGGGGCGCCGGGCTCGGCGGCCGACGGCCGGGCCTCGGGGAAGGGGGCATAGAACGGCCGGCCCTTGAGCAGGTTGACCGGTCCGAGCGAGACCGTCGGCACGTAGGTGACGATCAGCAGGGCGAGGAGCAGGATGGCGGTGAACGGCGCCACGGCACGGATCACCGCGCCCAGGCTGGTGCCGAAGAGCGTCGAGCTGACGAACAGGTTGAGCCCCAGCGGCGGGGTCAGATATCCCAGCTCCAGGTTCACGATGAAGACGACCCCGAGGTGGATGGGGTCGATGCCCATGGCGTCGCCCATCGGCGCGAGCAGCGGCACCAGGATCATGATCGCGCTCATGATGTCCATGACGCAGCCCACCAGCAGCAACAGCCCGTTGAGCGCGAGCAGGAAGCCGACCGGCGTCAGCTCCTGCGCGGCCAGCCACGCGGCCGCGCGCTGCGGCAGCTCCAGGTCGGCGAACAGCCCGTTGAGGCCGACCGCCATCGCGAAGATCACCAGGAGGCTGCCCATCAGCACCGTCGCCTCGCCGAACACGCGCGGGATGTCCTCCAGGCGCAGCTCGCGATGGATCACGAGTTCCACCCCGAGCGCGTAGACCACGCTCACCGCCGCCGCCTCGGTGGCGGTGAACAGCCCGGAATAGATCCCGCCGAGGATGAGCACCGGCAGCATGAGCGCCCAGATCCCCTTGCGCATGGCGCGCGCGACCTCGCGGGGGCGCGGCAGGCGCAGCCGCTCGCCCTTGAGCCGACCGGTGATCGCGCAGTAGACCATGAACATGCCGCCGATCAGCAGCCCCGGCCCGAGCCCGGCGAGGAACAGGTCCTCGACCTGCACGATGGTGGTGGCGCTGGCGAAGATCGCGTAGACGATCATCGGGATGCTGGGCGGGATGAGGATGCCCAGCGTGCCGGCGCTGGTGACCAGCCCGTTGGCGAATCGCTCCCGGTAGCCCTGGGCGACCAGCGCCGGGTACATGACGCTGCCGATCGTGATGACGGTCGCGGGGCTGGAACCGCTGATGGCGGCGAAGAACATGCAGGCGGCGACGGTGGCGATCCCCAGCCCGCCCGGCACGAAGCTGAACAGCGCGCTCGCCACATCGACCAGGCGGCGAGCGATGGCGCCCCGCGCCATGATGGTGCCGCTGAGCACGAAGAACGGGATGGCCAGCAGCGGCGGCTTGTCGGTCAGCTCCCGGATCCGCTCGATCAGCGGGGCATCCAGCAGTCGCGTCACCTCGCCGCTCACCAGATAGCCTGCCACCGTGACCGTCCCGAGGATGACGAACAGCGGCACCCGCAGCGCGAGCAGCACCAGCAGCGCCAGCACCAGGCTCGCGGTGATCACAGCAGCGCCTTTTCCTCGGGGGGGCGGGGATGGAGGAACGCCTCGAGCGCACGCGCGCCGAAGCGCAGCGTCATGAGGGCGAAGGCGACCAGCGCCGCCATGGTGATGGTCCAGGCGGGCAGTCCGGTCGCCGGCCGGCGCTCGCCGGAGAACCAGTCGCCGCGCGGGCCGAAGATGTGCTCGACGGCGAGTGCGGTCAGCCAGGCGCAGGCGGCGGTGGTGACCAGCAGCCCCAGCGCCCGGCTCCACGGCCGCAGCGGCGCCGGCACCGCGCGCGCCAGCGCCCCGACGACGATGTGCGCATTGTCGCGTGTCGCCATGCTGCCGCCGAGGAAGGCCACCCAGGTCAGCAGCACCAGCGACAGCTCCCGGCTCCAGATGTAGTCCGGCGGCAGCTGCGTGCAGCCCCAGCCGCCGAGCGCGCCCACCGCCAGCGCCATCAGCACGGCGCCGGGCGCGCGGCGGCGCGCGGCGCGCCCGGCGTAGCCGCAGCAGCCCGCCACCACGATTCCCAGGCAGACCCAGCGGCTCGGCACGTGCACCACCAGCTGCACCAGCGCCCAGCCGCCCGCCACCGCGCCGAGCCCCGCCGCCGCTCCCAGCGCGCGCGGGGCGGGCCGGCCCGCGTGCTGGCGCGCGGCGGCGAACGCGCCCCAGCCGCACGCGAAGGCGAGCGCCGCCAGCACCGCCGGCGCCACCGCCTGGTGCAGCGCCTGCGTGACCGCGGGCGGCGGCGGGCCGGCGATCCAGCCCCAGAGCGCTGCGAGCTTGTCGGCGATCTGGCTGCGGGGCGAGGAGAACGAGCGGTGGACGATATCCAGGGTGACGGTGGTGGTCATCGCGAGCAGGCAGGCGGTGACCAGCAACCGCTCGAGCGCGTAGATGCGGGCATCCAGCGCGGCGGCGGCCGCCGCCCACGGACCAGCAGCGGGGCGGGGCGCGACGGAGGCCGGCTGGCCGCCCGCGGCCGCCACGTCGCTAGCCGCTCGATCCGCCCGGCGCGCCGGCGGGCGCCTGCTGCTTGGCCTTCAGGATGGCGTCGAGCAGCGCCTTGCCGTCCGGCCCGGCGCTCGCACGCCGCCGGTCCCACACCGGACGGGTGGCGGCGCGGAACGCCTCCTTCTCCTGCTCGGTCAGCCGGTAGACCTTGACCTCGACCGCCTCGAAGTTCTCCAGGAGCGCCGGCTGCAGCGCCCGCACCGCCTCGCGCCCCTTCTGCTGCAGCCGCGCCGCCGGCGCCAGCAGCACCTGCTGCAGCTCGGGCGGCAGCGCGTCCCACCACGCCTTGTTCACCACCAGCAGGGCGGGCTGGTAGATGTGCTCGCTCACCGTGTAGTAGGAGATGGCCTGGTACCAGCCGGAGGCGAAGGTAAAGAGCGGGGTGTTGTCGAAGCCCTCCACGACCCCGGTCTCCAGCGCCGACAGCACCTCGCTGACCGCGATCCCGATGGGGCTCGCGCCCAGCGCGCGGTAGGTCTCCACGTGGACTTCGCTCTCCTGGCTGCGCATCTTGCGCGCCTTGAGGTCGGCGGGCCGCCGCACGAAGCCGAAGCGGGTGCCGAAGCTGCGGTAGCCGTTCTCCGAGTACATGAGCAGCTTCATCCCCTTGGCCTCGAGCATGCGCTCGAGGATCGGCCGCGCCGGCCCGTCCAGGATGCGGTCGGCCTCTTCGGGGCTGTCGAACAGGTAGGGCAGCTCCAGGATGTCGACGTCGGGCACCACGGTCGCCATGGCAGCGGTGCTCACCCCGCCCATCTGCAGGCTGTCGCCGCGGAAGACCTGGCGCACGATGCTCTGCTCGTCCCCCTTGATGCCGCCGAGGTAGACCCGCACCTCGAGCCGGCCGCCGGAGGACTTCTCCACCTCCTTCTCGTAGCGCGCGAGCAGCTCCGCCCACGGGGTGCGGTCGGGCGCGACGGTGGCGATCTTGAGCGTGAACTCGGCGGCCGGCACCGGCGGTGCCGCCCCCAGGCCGAGGCCGAGCACCGTGGCCAGCAGCCACGGCACGAGCACGACGTTGCGAGGCCGGTGCATGACCCGTCGTCCTCCTCGCGCCAGCAATCCGGACGCGGTGCGCCCGCAGGCTCAGAAGTACTCCTCGATGGAATCCAGCAGCTGTTGCGCGGTCTTCTTGGCGACGCGGTTCTCCGGCACGAGATCCGGCAACACATCATCGGGGGTCGCCAGCACCTCGCCGAGCAGCCGGCGGAACAGCTCCTCGTCCTGCGCCTTGACCGCGTATTCGGAGGCGAACAGCACCTTGGTCTCCAGGTAGTGCGGCGCCAGCGCGACGGCCCGTTCGAAGTGCTGCCGCGACTTCTCCAGGTCGCCGCCGGGAAACGGGATCTTGGTGTAGTAGACGCCGAAGTACCGGTGCGGGCCCGCATACCAGAACCGCTCGTCCAGCTCGTGCACGCGGCTCATGATGGCGAAGATGCGGTTCTTGTAGCGCAGCGTCTTGACGATCCCCTCCAGGAGCGCCCACTTGCCGAGGTTGGTCGCGTACCAGTACAGCGCCGGCAGCGCCTCGGCGCCCGCGGTCTTGACCGCCTCCTCCCAGCTCTCGCCCGCCTTGACGCGGGCGGCGAACTGCGGGGCGAGCAGCTTGAGCGCATGCTCGGCGGCGACGATGCCCTTGTCGTAGGCCCGCCGCATCGCCTCCTCCTCACCGCCCGCGAACCGGAGATGGCCGTGCGCCAGCCAGTAGTACGCATAGCTGAGCTTGAGCCAGACGTCCGGCCGGGTCGGGTCGGTGCGCGCCGCCTCCTCCCAGCGCGCGATCGCGAAGTGGACCTGGACCCGGTCCTCGCGCCGCGCGAAGTGCTGCTCGCCCTCCTGGAGCAGCGCCGTGGCGTCGTCGAACCGCCGCCCCACCTCGTCCTCGAGCAGGACGCTGTTGCGGCTGCCGCAGGCGCTCGCCAGCACCGCCAGCACCACCGCGCCCGCCCGCCGGCCGAGGCTCGCTCGCATCGGGACTCCTCCAGGACCGGGCATCAGGCAGCGCCCGCCGCCCGCCGGCGGGCTCAGGCCGCCCCCCGGTGTACCCGCCAGCGGTGGCTGCGTCAATCGCCCGCGCGACCCCTGTGCGCGGGGCGGGCAGCGACCTGGACGCCGGTGCGACAGCCGCGGTTGCCTGGCACCGATGGCGGGCTCAGGAGGCGGACTTCAGCGCCTCGGCGCCCTGCTCCAGCTCGCCGCGGTTGAGGTAGCGGTCGCCATTGTCGAACTGGGCGGCGGCCTCGATGAGCTTCTGGGCGTCCTCGATCCCGTACTTCTTCATCACGGACTGCAGCACGCCCTCGCTGTAGCGGTACTTGCTGAGGTCGTACTCGTCGGCCGTGGCCGCCGCGGCCTGGCGCTGCTCTTCCTCGGTCTCCTCGGCCTCGGCCTGCTGGTCGCCCAGCTGCTGCGCGCGGCGGCGCCAGCGCGCGATCGCCTCGCGCGCCCGCCGCTCGGTCTCCTCGATCGCCTGGCGCGCCTCGGTGAAGCACTCCTTTTCGATCTTGACCCGGAGCTCGTCCACCTCGGCCTGGGTGTACAGCCGCTCCCCGCCGCCGCGGCCCTCGCCCTCCAGCTGCGCCACCCGCGAGCGCAGCGCCTTGATCTCGGCCCGCAGCTCGGCGATGACCGCGCGCGCCCGCCGTTCGGTCTCCTTGAGCGCGCGTTCGGCCGCCGCGCGGCACGCGCGCTCCATGGCGGCGACCTCGCGCTCCAGCTCCTCCTTCGTGTAGGTGCGCTCTGCGTCCACGGGCTCCCTCCCTCGCTCGGCGAACCGCCAGCGCGCGGCTCACTTCTTTGTTAGTCTAACTCCTGCCGGTCGTTGCGTCCACCGAGGGAGGGCGCGGCGCGGCCGCCGCACGCGCGGGCGGTCGCGCGGAGAGCTGCGCGTTCAGCTCGCGCTCAGGGGTGCACTCGCGAGCTGCAGCTGATGGAGCCGGTAGAACAGCCCCCGCCTGGCCAGCAGCTCGTCCCAGCTGCCCTGTTCGCGCAGCCGCCCCTCGTGCAGCACCAGGATGCGATCGACGTGGCGGATGGTGGCGAGCCGGTGCGCGATCACGATCGCGGTCCGCCCCTGGAGCAGCTGTCCGAGCGCCTGCTGCAAGACCGCCTCCGTCTCGGGGTCGACGGAGGCGGTCGCCTCGTCGAGCACGAGCACCGGGGGGTCGTGCGCGAGCGCCCGGGCGAAGCTCAGCAGCTGCTTTTCGCCGACCGAGAGCGTCGCCCCGCGTTCGGGCAGCTCGCTATGGTAGCCATGCGGCAGCCGCTGGATCCAGGCGTCGGCGCCGACCGCCTGCGCCGCCCGCACCGCGGCCTGTTCGTCGATCCAGCTGCTGCCCATGCGGATGTTGTCCAGCACCGTGCCGCTGAAGATGAACACCTCCTGGTGCACGATCCCGATACGCCGCCGCAGCTCGCGCTGCGCCACCTCGCGCACATCCACCCCGTCGAGCAGCACCTGGCCCGCGGTCGGGTCGTAGAACCGGCCGAGCAGGTTGATGATGGTGGACTTGCCGGCGCCGGTGTGCCCCACGATCGCGACCCGCTCTCCCGGCTCGACCCGGAAGCTGACCTCGTACAGCGCCTGCGGCCGGCCGCTGCCGGCCACCGCGCCGGCGGCGCGCGCGCCCGCCTCGGGATAGCGGAAGGAGACCTGGCGGAACTCGATGGCGCCCCGGGCGGGTTCGGGCAGCGGCCGCGGCCGGGGCGGGTCGGCGACCTCGATCTCGGTATCGAGCAGCCGGAACACCCGCTCCGCGCCCGCCATGGCGGCCTGGAACAGGGTGTACTTCTCCGCGAGGTCGCGGATCGGCATGTACAGCCGCTGGGCGTAGGTGATCACCGCCACCAGCACCCCGATCTGCAGCCCGCCGCCGAGGGCGCGCTGCCCGCCCGCCAGCAGCAGCGCTGCCACCGCGGCGCCCGTCAGCACGGTGATCAGCGAGGCGTAGAGCGCGTTGTAGTGCACGGCGCCGAGCGCCGCCTCCAGGTGTTCGTCGTTGGTCTGCAGGAAGCGCTCCAGCCGCTGCCGCTCGCCGCCGAGCGCCTGCACGACCTGCATGCCTCCGACCGTCTCGGCCACCGTGGCGTTGAGCCGTGCCACCAGCCGCCGCATGCGGCGAAAGGCGTCCCGGATCCGGCCCTTGAGCAACCAGGTCACCCCCACCACGAGCGGCAGGATCGCGAACACCAGCAGCGCCAGCCGCCACTCCAGCCACAACAGGAACCCCCCGGCCAGCACCACCGTCAAAAGATCCCCCAGCACCGTCACCAGCCCGCTGGTGAACAGCTCCGCGATCGTGCCGACATCGCTGGTCACCCGGGTGACCAGCCGGCCGGCCGGCTGCCGGGCGTAGAACGCCATCGACTGGCGGGACAGATGCCGCATCAGCTCGTCGCGCAGATCGACCATGATGTTCTGGCCGAGCAGCTGCAGCACCCACAGGTGGGCGAAGGCAGCGCCGAAGCAGACGAGTTCGATCCCGAGCAGCAGTCCCCCGAGCCGCCACAACGCCCCGTGCTCGCCCGCGACGATTCCCTCGTCGACCGCGAGCCCGAGCAGGTAGGGCACCAGGGACTGCGCGCCGGCGAGCACCACCGTCAGGCCGAGCCCCACCGCCACCAGGCGCAGGTACGGGCGCACATAGCCCGCGAGCCGGCGCGCGAGCACCATGTCGAACGCCTTGCCGAGGAGAAGATCGTCCTCGTGCGCCGCGTGCACGCCGTCTGCCACCTCAGCCCACCTCCAGCGCCCGTTCCAGCCGCTGCCGGCGCCACATGGCGGCATAGAGCCCGCCGCGCCCGAGCAGCTCGGCGTGCCGGCCCTGCTCGACCACGCGGCCGGCCTCGAGCACCACGATCCAGTCGGCGTGCTGGATCGCCGCCAGCCGGTGGCTGGCGATCACCGCCGTGCGGCCGCGCAGCGCCTGCTTGAGGCCGCCGAGGATCGCCGCCTCGGTCTCGGCGTCCACGGCCGACAGGCAGTCATCGAGCAGCAGCACCCGGGGCTCGCGCACCAGCGCCCGCGCGATCGCCAGCCGCTGGCGCTGGCCGCCGCTCAGGTCGATCCCCCGCTCGCCGAGCCGCGCCTCGAGCCCGCCCGGCAGCCGCTCGACCTCGGCCAGGATCTGCGCCCGCTCCAGCGCCCGCCGGATCGCGGGCTCGGACGCCTGCGCCGCTCCCAGCGCAACGTTGTCGGCGATCGTCTCGGCGAACAAAAACGTCTCCTGCGGCACGTAGCCGATCGCGGCCCGCAGCACCGCCACCGGCCAGCGGCGGACGCACCGCCCATCCAGCAGCACCGTCTCGGGCGGCGGCTCATAGAGCCGCAGGATCAGATCGAGCAAGGTCGACTTGCCGGCGCCCACCGCGCCCACCAGCGCCACCGTCCAGCCGGCCGGGATGCGCAGGTTCACGTCCTGCAGCGCCGGCCGCTCGCTGCCCGGATAGCGGAAGGTGAGTCCGCGGATCTCGATCTCGCCCCGGCCGACCGCCACCGCCGCCGCCTCGGTCTGCTCCCCGTCGCGGATCGCCGGCACCGCCTGCAGCACCTCCTCCAGCCGCGCCATCGACGCCATGCCGCGCTGGTACAGGCTCACCGTGAAGCCGACCGCGCGCAGCGGCCAGCCGAGCTTGAGCAGGAATGCGTGGAAGGCGACGAAGTCGCCGACCGAGATCTCGCCCGCGATCGCCATCGGACCGCCGACCGCGATCACCACCACCACCGCCACCGCCATCAGCAGCTCGACCACCGGCTGCAGCATGCCGTGCACCCGTTGCAGCCGCATGTTGTCGGCGCGGTAGCGGCGGTTCAGCTCTCCGAAGCGGGCGAGGAAGTGGGGCTCCTGGGCGAAGCTCTTGATCACGCGCACCCCGCCGATCGCCTCCTCGACCGCCGCGCTCATGCGGCCGAAGGATTCCTGCACCTCGCCGAAGCGGCGCCGGATCGCGCGCCCCAGCCCGTGCACCACGAACGGCACCGGCAACAGCGGCAACAGCGCCCACAGCGCGAGCTCGCCGCTCAGCCCCACCATGGCGGGCGGGATGAGCACGAAGTACATGAGGGTGTCGAGGGTGAGCAACAAGCCCACCGAGCAGAACATCCGCACCGCTTCCAGGTCGTTGGTGGCGCGGCTCATGAGGTCGCCGGTGCGCTGGCGGTCGAACCAGGCCTGGTCCATGCGCTCGAGCTGCGCGAACAGCTCGGCGCGCAGCTCGTTGGCGATGCGGTGCGAGGCGCCGAAGAAGTAGCGGCGCCACAGATAGCGCCAGGTCCCCAGCGCCAGCACCAGCGCCGCGTACACCCCTGCCACCAGCACCAGCGGCAGCAGCCCGCCGAGCACGACGATGTCGTCGATGGCGAGCTTGAGCACCAGCGGCAGCGCCACGTCGCACAGATTCACCAGGATGAGCGCCAGCGCGCCGAGCAGATAGCTGCGGGCATGCCGCGCCAGGTGCCGCCGGAGGGTGCCGCGCCGTGCCATCCAGGATGCCCCTCGCGTTCGCGACCCGACCGGAGCCGAGGGCGGCGGACTCTGGTATAACCGTGCTCGTCACCGGCAGGCGAGCCGGCGGAGCGCCTGCGCCTGGGAGCGGCGCCGCCCGCGGGCGGTGCGCACCGGCGCCCCGGCCGGCTCCCCCGAACGGGACGCGTGCCCGCTCGCTCCGCCGTCCGGAGAAGCCCATGATGGTAGCTGCGCGGTGAAGCCTGCACAAGCCGCGAGCAGCCCGCAGCAAGCGGCGCCCGGGCCGGCCGGAGCTCTGCCGGCGCCGGCCCTTTCGCCCTCCGGAGGGGCGCGCTACGGGCTCGGGGTGCTGGCGCTGATCAACCTGGTCCACTTCCTCGACCGGTACGTCGTCTTCGCGGTGCTCGCGCCGATCCAGCGCGACCTCGGGATCGGCGACGCCGAGGCGGGCCTGCTCGCCTCGGCCTTCCTGGTGGTGTTCATGTTCACCTCGCCGGTGTTCGGCTGGCTCGGCGACCGCTTCAGCCGCAAGCGCACCATCGCCGCCGGGGTGGCGCTGTGGAGCGCGGCCACGGCAGCCGGGGGGCTGGCGCCTTCCTTCGGGGTGCTGCTCGCCACGCGCGCCGCGGTGGGCGTGGGCGAGGCCTCCTACGCCACGATCGCCCCGACGCTGATCGCCGATTGGTTCCCGCCGCAGCAGCGCGCCCGGGCGCTGGCGGTCTTCTACGCCGCCGCGCCGGTGGGCGCCGCGCTCGGCTTCATCTTGGGTGGGGTGGTGGAGGCGCGCTGGGGCTGGCGCGCGGTGTTCTTCCTGGCCGGGCTGCCGGGGCTGTTGCTGGCGCTACTGCAGCTGACGGTGCGCGAGCCGCCGCGGGGCGCGTTCGAGGGAGCGGACCCAGCCGCGGGTGAGCCAGCACCCTCGCTCCTTCGATGCTGGCGCGAGCTCGCCCGCAACCGCCGCTACTGCGCGCTGGTGGCGGGCTACACCGCATACACCTTCGCCGTCGGCGGTCTGGCGGTCTGGATGCCGACCTTCCTGCACCGGGTGCGCGGGATGGCACTGGAGCAGGCCAATCTGTGGATCGGCGCGGTGACGGTGGTCGGGGGATTCGCCGGCACGTTTGCCGGTGGCTGGCTGGCCGATCGGTGGCGGCTGCGCCAGCCCGAGGCGTATGCGGCGCTCGCGGGGCTGGCGAGCCTGCTGGCGGCGCCGTTCGTAGCCGGCGCGCTGCTGCTGGGCTGGCCGCCGGCCTGCCTGGCGTGCCTGTTCCTCGCCGAGATACTGCTGTTCGCGATCTCCGGTCCGGTCAACGGTGCGATCCTGGAGGCGGTCGCGCCCTCGATGCGCGCCAGCGCGGTCGCCGCCAGCATCCTGGTCATGCACCTGCTGGGCGATGCGATCTCACCCGCAGCCATCGGTGCCGTCTCCGATGCCGTCCGCCAGCTGCTGGGTGAGGGCGCTCAGGCGGCGGGCCGTGGCCTGCTCGCGGGCACGCTGATCGTGCCGGTGTTCGTCGTGCTGGCGGGCCTCGCCTGGGGCTGGATCGCGCTGCGCCGTCCTGCAGCGGCTGCGCCCGCGGCGGAGCCACCGGGCTGAGCGGGCGGCCGCGCGCGGCACAGGCGCCGCGGCCGCGACGCGGTGACGGCCGGCGGAGCGAGCGGCTCACTCCCCCCGCTCGACGGTCGGCGCGGCGGGTTCGAGCCAGGCATCGGGCGTGCTCTCGAGCGCAGAGCGCAGCTGTTCGGCGAGCCGGCCGAGCGAGCTGGCGATGGCATGTTCGCCCCCGCTCGCAGCCAGCTCCCCGAGCGCCTGGATGGCCCGCTGCACCTCGCCCGCCAGCGCATCGTAGGCGGTCTTCAGGCGCACCGCGACGCGCCGCGCCTGCTCGACCTGGGCCTGCAGTTGCTCGCTCCGCTGGTGGAGCTCGCGCGTGCGGTCGACGACCAGATTCTTCAGCGCGCGGTTCATCTCCTCGAGCTTGCGGCTCAGTTCGCGGTTGTGGATGACCAGGCTCTGGTGGTCGAGCGCCTGGCGGATGCGGCGCACCACGTCGTCGAGATGGTCGAAGGGCTTGAGGAAGTAGTCGAACGCGCCATGGCGCACGGCCTCGATCGCGGTCTCGGTCGAGGCGTACGCGGTCATGATGAGCACCTCGGTGTCGGGGCTGACGGTCTTTGTGTGCTTGAGCACCTCCAGCCCGTCGGCGCCCGGCATCTTGATATCGGTGACGACCGCGTTGACGAACTCCTTGTTCACGAGCTCGATCGCCTGCCGGCCGTCCTCCGCGGTCGCGACCCGGTAGCCCTCCCGCATGAGGCAGCGCTTGAGGAGCTGGCGGATCACATCTTCGTCGTCGGCGACGAGGATCAGTTTCTGCTTCGTCAACGCAGCTGCCTCCCGCGAGCGCCAGCGCCGTGCCAGCCACCCGGTGTCGCGGCGCGATTATACGCGCGGGCGCGACCTACTGTCAAAGACGCATCCCTTCCCGCACGTGCGGGTTGGACGAGCGCGGGTGGCGGCGCGGCGCCGGCCCCCCGCGGCCGGTCACTGCTCGAGCAACTTGCCGGCCCTGCCCTCCAGGCGGTCAAACCCGATCCGCACCTCGTGCGCCGGCTTGCCGCCGCTACGGCTCGGGTCGAGTTCCACCAGCAGCACCGGATGGGGCTCGGCGGCGCGGCCGGAGCGCAGCGGGATGCGCAGCTCGGCGCCGGTGCGCGCATCCGCGATCCGGATGCCGATCGGCTGCACGCCCTGCATGAGCAGCCCGAAGACGTACTCGCCGGCCGGCAGCTTCTGGGACCGGTAGGCGAGCGGCCGCAGGACCTTGACGGTGCCGATCTCGCCCATCGCCTTCTCGATGTAGGGGCGCGCCACCGGCAGGAACTGCTGCACCGCCTGGTCGGGGTCGATCCCCGGCGGCAGCTGGCCGGCGGCGACGGCGCGCCGGATCACCTCCTTGGGATCGGTCGGCACCTGCTTGTAGCGGATCGCGAGCGCGTCGTTCGTGGCGGTGGCGCTGGGCAACCGCTCGATCTCCTGCTTGATGCGCCGCTCGATCTCGGCCGGCGTCGGCATGGGTCCGCCCTGCGCGCGCGCGGGCGCGGCGAGCCCCAGCGCCAGCAGGGTGGCGGCGGCGTGGATCGCGACTCTGCGGGTCATGGTATCTCCCCCGAACGCAACGAATGGCGCGGCGTCGGCGCCGCAGCGTACGCCCTGTCTACGCGCGGGAGGCCGCGGCAGTTGGACGCCGGGGCCGCGGGTGCATTCGCGCCGCGCGGGGGGCGCTGCCGGACTGGGGGCGGGGGTGCACCGGCGCGCCGGCCGGCTCAGAGGTCGAGGAACAGATGGCGGTACTGCGGGCCCGGCACCAGCCGCATGCTGAAGCGGCCGAAGCGGTGGTGGCGCCGGCTGGCGAAGCGGCGGTACAGCCCGCCGCGCAGCCCCGCGGGCAGCGCCCCGAGCAGACCCGCCGCCAGCCGCCCGCGCCAGCCCAGCTGTCGCAGCACGTAGCCGAGCGCCTCGGCACGGCTGAGCAGCCGCTCGCCGGGCCCCTGGTAGTCGAGCACCACATACAGCATGTCGACCGGCTCCGGGTAGAGGTGGTGGCGCGCCAGCACCCGCACCGCCAGATCGCTCTGCAGGGCTGCGAACACCAGCGCCTCGCGCCGCTCGCGGCCGAGCAGCGCATCGAGCAGCTGCGCGCAGAACCCGCACATGCCGTCGTAGAGCACCAGGTGGCGGTGCGCTGGCGTGTCCGGCAGCCCCCTCGCCGCGGCCCCTGCCGAGTGCAGCCGCAGCGCCGGGCGGTGGCCGGCGGCCGGGGTGGCGTCGGCGCCGGGCAGCGCCGGGCAGGGGGCGGCAGCGAGCTCGGGGCGGTGGGCAGTCGCCCGCGGCGGCGGCGGCGCCGGCGCCGCCGCTCGGCGTCCCGACTGCAGGCGCTGCTGGACGCGCGGTGGCTCGGGCTCGCCGAGCCTGCACGGCCCGGAATCCCCCGCCTGCGCGCATCCGATCCCGCCGCCCCCGCACTCCGCCCCGATCCGCTCCTGGCTCCACACCGCCCGATCCCTCCCCCCGAGACGCGCGGGCCTCTAGCAACCGCCATACCTGGACCGAGTGACGGAGTGTGTCACGCCGCGGCTCGCTCGCATCGGGGTCGCACGGATCGGCTTGAGCCCCGGGCCGGCGAGCGCTGCGGGCCGCTTGCCGTGCAGAGCCCGGGCCCACGGTCGGCAAGAAACGGTGTATGTGTTCATGTTGTACAAGGCATAACGCCTCTGGGTTTCTGGATGCCAGTGTTGCGGGGCCGCCGCTTTCGCCTACATTGGGCAGCGCCCGCCCGGGCCGGGCCGGATCCCGCAGCCGGCGGGCACGGCCGCTCCGAGGGCGAGCGCGCCGAGCGCGCAGACGGCGCGGCCGGGTGGCGAGGGAGGCCAGGGCGAGCGGTGAGGCGGGCGGACAAGGTCCAGCGCATCGCGCAGATCCTCGATACCCTCTACCCGGAACCCGCCGTGCCCCTGCGCCACCGCGACCCCTTCACGCTGCTGGTCGCGGTCGTGCTCAGCGCGCAGAGCACCGACAAGAAGGTCAACGAGATCACCCCGCGGCTGTTCGCCCGCGCCCCCGACGCCGCCTCGCTCGCGCGCCTGCAGCTGGCCGAGATCCAGGAGCTGATCCGCCAGGTGGGCCTGGCGCCGACCAAGGCCCGGCACCTCAAGGCGATGGCCGAGCGGCTCGTGCGCGAGCACGCCGGACAGGTGCCGCGCGATCTCGCGGCGCTCGAGCGGCTGCCCGGAGTGGGGCACAAGACGGCCTCGGTGGTGATGGTGCAGGCGTTCGGCGAGCCGGCCTTCCCGGTCGACACCCACATCCACCGGCTGGCGGCGCGCTGGGGTCTGAGCGCGGGCCGCAGCCGCGAGCGGACCGAGCGCGATCTCAAGAAACTCTTTCCGCCCGAGCAGTGGGGCAAGCGCCATCTCCAGATGATCCTGTTCGGCCGCGAGCACTGCCCGGCGCGCGGCCACGATCCCGCGCGCTGCCCCATCTGCAGCTGGGCCGCGCCCCGCCGCCGCGGCCGCCACGAGGCCGCCCGGCGCGCGCGGCCGCGCCGGCGCACCCGCACCGGATCCCGCCGCGCCGGCTAGCCGCGCTGCGGCCGTACTACGAGCCCCCGCGCCGGGCGGGCGCCGGGCTCAGCGGGCGGGCGGGCCGAGCCGGCGGTGCAGCTCTTGGAGCGCGCCGGCCGGCAGGCCCTGGCGGCGGCCCTCCGCGATCAGGCGCTCCAGGTGCTGGCGGGTCTGCCGGCCGACCTTGCTGAAGTGCACCTGGAGGTAGCGCTCCATGTCGAAGGGCACGACCCAGCGCACCAGCGGCATGAGCGCCCGCACCAGCCACGGCTGGAACAGCTGCGGCACGAGCCGCGGCGGCCGCCGCCCGTAATACCCGGCCGCGATCGCCACCGCCTCGCGCGCCGCGCGCCGGCCGAGCCCGAGCCACGGCCCCCGCACCAGCGCGCCGAACCGCCAGCCCGCCAGCTCCAGCGCCGCGACGCCGGTGCTGACCATCGCCGCCGACAGCGCCGCCTGCTGCACCACCCCGCGCGCCGCCCGCGCCGGCAGCCCCCCGCGCCGCAGCGCCCCGAGCGCGGCCGCGACCGGCGGCGCCGGCCCCTGGAGCAGCGTCGGCACCAGCGGCGGCACCCAGTAGCAGATCCCCGGCTCGGGCAGCCCTTCGCCGCCGAGCGGCCCCGGCCAGGCCAGAAAGGTGATCAGCCCGAACAGCACGCGCTCGGCCCCGGCGCGCTCCGCCACCCACTCGGCATCGCCGAGCCCGACCTGCAGCGTCACCACCGCCGCCCCGCCGATCGCCTCCAGCAGCTCCGCAAACCAGCCGCCCGCGCGCAGCGCGTCGGAGGAGACGCACAGCCAGACCTGATCCCAGCGCCCGGCCCGCACCTCGCTCATGCTGCCCAGCACCCCGAAGCACGCAAACCGCACCGGCTCGGTGCGGTGGCGGCGGTCGTTGTACGGATACATGGCGAAGCCGCGCCGCGCCGCCTCGAGGTGCTTCGGCTTGAGCAGGAAGGAGACCTCGGCGCCGCCGAGCGCCAGATGCCGCCCGTAGACCTGTCCGACCGCGCCCGCGCCGACGAGCAGCACCCGCATGATCGCCTCCCTCCCTCGCCCGTGCCGGCGTGGCGCCGCGCGCCACGCACCCGGCGCTCCTGGCCGCGGCCGGCCCGGCGGCCCTCAGTCCCCGAGCCCCAGCACCACCAGCACGAAGGCGTACTCGAAGGCCTGCTCGCGCAGCGCATCGAAGCGGCCCGAGGCCCCCAGGTGCCCCGTCCCCATGTCCACGCGCAGCAGCAGCGGCTGCTCGCCCTGTCTGGTCGCGCGCAGCCGCGCCACCCACTTGGCCGCCTCCCAGTAGCCCACGCGCGGGTCGTGCAGCCCCGCGGTCACCAGCAGCGGCGGATAGCGCTGCGGCCGCACGTTGTCGTACGGCGAGAAGGCGGCGATCCGGTCGTAGGTCTGCGGATCCGCCAGCGGATCGCCCCACTCGTCGTATTCGGTGACGGTGAGCGGCAGGCTCGGGTCCGACATCGTGTCGAGCACGTCCACGAACGGCACCTCGGCCACCGCAGCGCCGAACAGCTCGGGCCGCAGGTTGAGCACCGCCCCGATCAACAGCCCCCCGGCGCTGCCGCCCGCGATGACGAGCCGCTCGGGCCGCGTGTACCGCCGGGCGATCAGCTCCTCGGCGCAGGCGATGAAATCGGTGAAGGTGTTCGGTTTGTGCTCAAGCTTGCCCGCCTCGTACCAGCGCCGGCCCAGCTCGCCCCCGCCCCGCACGTGCGCGATGGCGAAGGCGAAGCCGCGCTCGAGCAGGCTCAGCCGCGCGGCGCTGAACCAGGGATCGCTCGGGATGCCGTAGGCGCCGTAGCCGTAGAGATACAGCGGCCCGCGGCCGTGCGGGTCGCGATCGCGCCGGCGCACCAGCGAGACCGGCACCTCGACCCCGTCGGGCGCGCGCGCCCACAGCCGCTCGGCCACATACCGCGCCGGATCGTAGCCCGGCACCCGCCGCCGCTTGCGCAGCACCAGCCGCCGCCGCGCCAGGTCGTAGTCGTAGACGGTCTCGGGCGTGGTGAGGGAGGTGTACTCCAGCCGCACCACCTCGGTGTCGTACTCCGGGTTCGGCCCGAAGCCGACCGTGTAGCACGGCTCGTCGAAGCGCACCCGGTGTTCGGCCACCGGCGGCGGCTCGCCGCCGGGCGCCCCCTCGCCTCCGCTCTTGCCGCCCACCGCCGGAGCGGGGCCGGTCTGGAGCACGCGCACCTGGAGCTGTCCCGCCTGCCGCTCCAGCACCACCAGGTGGCGCGCGAACGCCTCCAGCCGCTCCAGCAGCACCTCGGGCCGGTGCGGGATGACCTCCTGCCAGCGGACCGGCGGCGCGCCGTTGCCTGGGGACTCCTGGCGGGCGGCGGGCCACAGCTCCGCCAAGGGCGCCCGCAGCAGCTTGAAGTTGAACGCCCCGTCCGCGTTGGTGAGCAGATACAGCTGCTCGCCCTGGTGCGCGAGCGCGCACTCCACCCCCTTGCGCCGCCCGGTGACCGGGAACGGCAGCGCCCGCGGCGCCTGCGCGTCGAGCAGCCACAGCTCGGTGGTGTCCGCACTCTGGGCGCTCAGCACGATGAAGCGGCCGCTGCGCGTGCGCTCCAGGTCCAGGTAGAACGCGGGATCCCGCTCCTCGTACACCAGCCGGTCCCCGCCGGCCGGTGCGCCGAGCGTGTGGGCCATGACGCGGTAGGGCCGATGCGCCGCATCGAGCACCGTGTAGTAGAGCGTGCGGCTGTCGCTGGCCCACACCACCTCGGCCACCTCGCTGATCCCCACCGGCAGCTCGCGCCCTGCCGGCAGTTCGCGCACCCGCAGCTCGTACCGCTCGTCGCCGCGCACATCGACGGTGTAGGCGAGCAGGCGGTGGTCGGGGCTGGGCGCGAGGGTGCCCACCGCCAGGTACTCGCTGCCGTCGGCGAGCGCGTTCTCGTCGAGCACGGTCTCGGGCGGCGCCTCGGCGCTGTCGGCCCGCCGGCGCAGGTGCACCGGGTACTGCTTGCCCGCCTCCCAGCGCGACCAGTACAGGTACGGCCCGTGCCGGTAGGGCACCGTCTCGTCGTCCTGCTCGATGCGGGCGAGCATCTCCTGGTAGAGCCGCTCGAGCAGCGCGGTGTGCGGCTGCATGAACGCCTCGGCGTACCGGTTCTCCGCCTCCAGGTAGGCGAGCACCGCCGGGTCGTCGCGATTGCGCAGCCAGGCATACGGATCGGTCCGCACCCGGCCGTGCGCGCTCAGGGTGACCGGGCGCGGCTCGGCCAGCGGCGGGGCGAGCGCGGGGGCAGCCGTGGGGGTGGCCGGCCGCGGCCCTGCGCGCGGGGCCGCCGGCGGCGCCCCGGGGCCGGCCTGCGCCAGCGCCCCCCCCGCGGAGCACAGCCCCAAGAGCCCGCAGGCCGCTCCGACCACGGCTGCGCACCAGGGCGCCAGCCGCCTCGCCCCAACCGCCGCCCCGTGAGCCGGACCGCCCGCCATGTGGCTGGCCCTCCCCCTCGGCGAAGCCCCCGCCCCGCCGCGCCGCCAGAGCATACGCCCCCGCGGCCCGGGCGCAAAGACGCCGCCGGGCACCCGCGCCGTTGACGCTCCGATGCCGCCGGCCGTATACTCGAGCCTCTGTGCGCAACGGCTCGTGAGGTCGCGCGATGGAACGTACGCCGCTGAGGACCTACGACTTCAAGCTCAAGGTCGGGCTCGCCGAGATGCTCAAGGGCGGCGTCATCATGGACGTGGTGAACGCCGAGCAGGCGCGCATCGCCGAGGACGCCGGCGCCGCCGCGGTGATGGCGCTGGAGCGCGTGCCCGCCGACATCCGGCGCGAGGGCGGGGTGGCGCGCATGGCGGC
Source organism: Planctomycetota bacterium (assembly GCA_026004615.1). Taxonomy (GTDB): domain Bacteria; phylum Planctomycetota; class J058; order J103; family J103; genus BPJM01. Next base: position 390,418 of record BPJM01000003.1, on the reverse strand, counting down.
GGTGGCGATCATCGAGGAGATCCTCGGGGCGGTCTCCATCCCCGTCATGGCCAAGTGCCGCATCGGCCACTTCGTCGAGGCGCAGCTCCTGGAGCAGCTGGGGGTCGACTTCGTCGACGAGAGCGAGGTGTTGACCCCGGCCGATGAGATGTGCCACGTCTGGAAGCACGACTTCCAGGTGCCGTTCGTGTGCGGGGCGACGTGCCTGGCCGAGGCGGCGCGCCGCATCGCGGAGGGCGCCGCCATGATCCGCACCAAGGGCGAGGCCGGCACCGGCAACATCGTCGAGGCGGTGCGGCACCTGCGCCGCATCCAGAGCGAGATGCGCCAGCTGGTGGGGCTGCGCAAGGAGGAGATCGCCGCGCGCGCCAAGGCGGACGGCGCCCCGGTGGAGGTCTACCTCCAGGTGGCGGAGCTGGGCGGGCGGCTGCCGGTGCCCAACTTCGCCGCCGGCGGGGTGGCGACCCCCGCCGATGCGGCGCTCATGATGCAGCTGGGCGCGGAGGCGGTCTTCGTCGGCTCGGGCATCTTCAAGAGCGCCGATCCGCCCCAGCGCGCGCGCGCCATCGTGCACGCCGTCACCCACCACCAGGACCCGGCCGCGGTGCTCGAGGCCGCGCGCATGGCGGGCGGGGCGCCGATGCCGGGGCTCGATGTGCGGCGGCTGGAGCCCCAGGAACTGCTGGCGGGACGCGGATGGTGAGCGGCGCGCGCGCCGGCGCGCTGTGCAGCCGGCGCGATCTGGTGGCGCAGCCCCCGGCGGGGGCTGGCTCGGCTCCGGACCCTGGCCCGCCGCCAGAGGGCCAGCAGCGGCCCCTGGCCGCCGGGGTGCTCGCCGTGCAGGGCTCGTTCGCCGCGCATGCGCGGGCGCTCGCGCGGCTGGGGGTGGAGCCGCGCCTGGTGCGGCGCGCCGAGGACCTCGAGGGACTCCGCTACCTGATCCTGCCGGGCGGGGAGTCCACCGTGCTGTCGCACTTCCTGGAGCAGCAGGGCTTCGGCGCCGCGCTCGCCGCGCGGCTCGGCAGCGGCGAGCTGGCCGCCCTCGGCACCTGCGCCGGGGCGATCCTGCTCGGGCGCGAGCCCGCCGGCGGCGGGCCGCGCACCGGCCGCCAGCCGGTGCGGCTCGGGCTGGCGCCCGTGGAGGTGGAGCGCAACGCCTACGGCCGCCAGCTCGATTCGTTCCGCGGGCCGGTGGAGCTCGCGGGCAGCTTCGCCGCCTTCGCGGCGCGGCTCGCGGCGGAGCCGTCGCCCCGGGCCGCGCCGCCGCCCGAGCGGTTCGAGGGCGTGTTCATCCGCGCGCCCCGCTTCGTGGCGCTCGGCCCGGAGGTCGAGGTGCTGGGCCGGCACGGCGGCGAGCCGGTGCTGGTGCGCTGGCGGCGGCTGGTGCTCGCCGCCTTCCACCCCGAGCTGACCGCGGACCTGCGGCTGCACCGCTACCTGCTCGAGGAGCTCTAGGCCGCCATGGGCGAGCAGGCGCTGCGCACCCGGCTGCAGCTCGAGATCCTGCGCCAGCCGGATGAGACCACCTGCGGGCCGACCTGCCTGCACGCGATCTACCGCTACTACGGGCTGGAGCTGCCGCTGGCGCAGCTGATCGAGGAGGTGCACCGGCTGGAAGACGGCGGCACCCTCGCGGTCTTCCTCGCCTGCCATGCGCTGGAGCGCGGGTTTCGCGCCACCATCTATACCTACAACCTGCAGATCTTCGATCCGACCTGGTTCCGCCCGGGCGCGCCGCCGCTGGCCGAGCGGCTGGAGCGCCAGCTCGCCTACAAGTCCGATCCCAAGTTCCAGCTCGCGACCCGCGGCTACCTGGAGTACCTGCGGCGGGGCGGACGGGTGGCGTTCGAGGACCTGAGCCCGCGGCTGATCCGGCGCTACCTCGACCGCAGGGTCCCGATCCTGACCGGACTCAGCGCCACCTACCTCTACCGCTCGATGCGCGAGTACGGCCCGGACAACGAGGAGGACGATCTGCGCGGCGAGCCGCAGGGCCACTTCGTGGTGCTGTGCGGCTACGACCGGCCGAGCCGCACGGTGCTGGTGGCGGACCCCTGGCTGCCCAACCCGCTGTCGACCGACCACCTCTACGAGATCCCCATCGAGCGGGTGGTGGGCGCGATCCTGCTCGGCATCCTGACCTACGACGCCAACCTGCTGATCCTGGAGCCCCTGGCGCCGCGGGCAGGCGGCGCGGCGGAGCGGAGCCTGCCCCCCGCAGCGCCCGCCGCCCCGGTACCGCCGGCCGGCTAGACCCGATCGCCTGGAACCGCCCATGCCCGAACTGCTCGTCGTCAACACGCCCGAGAACTGGCCGCTGGACATCCCGGGGGTGCCGGTGGTCTCCGCCCGGGAGTACCTGACGGATCCGGCGGGCGGCGGCCCGCCCGGCACCAAGGTGTTCAACCTGTGCCGGTCCTACCGCTACCAGTCCAGCGGCTACTACGTGTCGCTGCTGGCCGAGGCGCGCGGCCACCGCCCGCTGCCCAGCCTGCAGACCATCCAGGAGCTCAAGTCCCCGGGCACGGTGCGGCTGCTGTCCGAGGAGGTGGACGAGCTCATCCAGCAGAGCCTGGCGCGGCTGCGCTCCACCCACTTCGCGCTCAGCATCTACTTCGGCAAGAACCTGGCGCGGCGCTACGAGCGGCTGAGCCTGCAGCTGTTCAACCTCTTTCCGGCGCCGCTGTTGCGCGCCCACTTCGTCAAGGACCAGCGCTGGCGGCTGGAGCGGCTCGCTCCCATCGCCGCGAGCGACATCCCGCCGGGCCATCGCGCCTTCGTGGTCGCCACCGCGCGCGAATACCTGGCGCGGCGCTGGCATGCCGCGCCGCGCCGCAAGGTACCGCGCTACACGATGGCGATCCTGCACGATCCGGACGAGCTCCATCCGCCCTCGCAGCCGCGCACGCTGCAGAAGTTCGTGCGGGTGGCGCGCCGCTTCGGCATCGCCGCCGAGCTGATCACGCGGGATGACTTCGGCCGGCTGGCCGAGTACGACGCGCTGTTCATCCGCGCCACCACCGCGGTCAACCACTACACCTTCCGCTTCGCGCAGCGCGCGCAGGCCAGCGGTCTGGTGGTGGTCGATGATCCGCGCTCGATCATCCGGTGCTCGAACAAGGTCTACCTGGCCGAGCTGCTGCGCCGCCACCGGATCCCGACGCCGGAGACGCTGATCGTCTACCGCGACAACCTCGATCAGGTCGGCCCGGCGCTCGGCTTTCCGTGCGTGCTCAAGCAGCCGGACAGCTCGTTCTCGCAGGGGGTGATCAAGATCGAGGACGAGGCGGCGCTGCACCGCGAGGCGGCGCGGCTGCTGGAGCGTTCCGATCTGATCCTGGCGCAGCGGTTCGTGCCGACCGCGTTCGACTGGCGGGTGGGGGTGCTGGACGGACGGGTGCTCCACGTCTGCCGCTACCACATGGCCAAGGACGACTGGCGGATCATCGGCCGTGACCGGCGGGGGCGGCTGACCTACGGGCGCGCCGATGCGGTGGCCGCCGAGGAGGCGCCGCGCCGGTTGGTGCAGACCGCGGTGCGGGCGGCCAACCTGGTCGGCGACGGCCTGTACGGCGTGGACGTGAAGCAGACCCCGGACGGGCGGGTGCTGGTGATCGAGATCAACGACAACCCGAATCTCGATGTGGGCTGCGAGGACGCGGTGCTCAAGGACGCGCTGTACGAGCGGGTGCTGGGCTACTTTCACCGCCGGCTCGAGGCGCGGGCGGAGGGGAGGCGCGCGGTATGAGCGAGCCGGGTCTGCCGGCCGCGGCGGGGGGGTGGGGCCAGCCGCCGGCCGAGGACACCGCTGGCGCGGGCAAGCCCGGGGATGTGGCCGGGCCGCCACAGCGGCTGGGCCTGTTCCAGGCGGTGGGCATCGAGTGCGAGTACATGATCGTGGAGGCCGACACCCTCGAGGTGTTGCCGGTCGCCGACCGGGTGCTGGAGGCGGTGGCGGGCGCGCTCGAGTGCGAGGTCGAGGTGGGCCCGCTCCGCTGGTCCAACGAGCTGGTGCTCCATGTGATCGAGCTCAAGCTGGCCGAGCCCACCCCGTCGCTCGCCCGCATGCTGCCCGCCTTCGAGCAGCACGTCCGCCGGATCGGGGCGCTGCTCGCCCCGCTCGGCGGCCGGCTGCTGCCCGGCGGCATGCACCCGTGGATGGACCCCCGCACCCAGACGCGGCTCTGGCCGCACGAGTACAGCGCCGTCTACGAGGCCTTCCACCGCATCTTCGACTGCCGGGCCCACGGCTGGGCCAACCTGCAGAGCACCCACCTCAACCTGCCGTTCGCGGACGATGCGGAGTTCGGGCGGCTGCACGCCGCGGTGCGGCTGGTGCTGCCGATCCTGCCGGCGCTCGCTGCCAGCTCGCCGATCTGGGAGGGCCGGCGCGCGCCCAGCCTGGACCAGCGGCTGGAGGTCTACCGCACGAACGCGCGGCGGGTCGCCTCGGTCATGGGGGCGGTGATCCCCGAGCCCGTGTTCACCGAGGCGGACTATCACGAGCAAGTGCTGCGGCCGATCTACCGCGACATCGCGCCGCTCGATCCGGACGGCACGCTGCAGCACGAATGGCTCAACGCCCGCGGCGCGATCGCCCGCTTCAGCCGCGGCAGCATCGAGGTGCGGCTGCTCGATGTACAGGAGTGCCCGCGCGCCGACCTGGCGATCGCCGAGCTGGTGGTGCGGGTGCTGCGAGCGCTGGTCGAGCAGCGCTGGGTCGAGTTCGGCGAGCAGCGGCGCTGGCCGGTCGAGCGGCTGGTGCCCATCTTCCTCGCGTGCGTGCGCGAGGCCGAGCAGGCGCGCATCGACGACGTGGAGTACCTGCGGGTCTTCGGGCTGCAGAGCGCCCGCGGGGTGCGCGCGGGCGAGCTGTGGCAGCACCTGGCCGAGCTCGTGCTGCCGCCGGGCCGCCCCGGCAGCGAACCGTGGCGGCCGGCACTGGAGACCATCCTCACCCGCGGCCCGCTCGCCCGCCGCATCCTGGCGGCGCTGGGCGAGGGCGAGCCCTCGCGCGAGCGGCTGCGCGCGGTCTACCGGCAGCTCGCCGAGTGTCTGGAGCAGGGCCGCATGTTCGTGCCGGCGGGCTGAGCGGGCTAAGGGGGGCGCGCCGCGCGCGCGGGGTGCAGCTGCGCGCGGTGTGCTGCCGGGGACCCTTTTATGGCCGAACCGCTGTTCGAGGTCCCGCCGGCGCTGGTGGTGAGCTGCGAGCACGCCGGCAACCGGGTGCCGCGGCGCTGGGCGGCGCTGTTCCGTGGCCGCGAGCGGCTGCTGGCGAGCCACCGCGGCTGGGATCCGGGGGCGCTCGAGCTGGCGCGGGCGCTGGCCCGCGCGGCGGGGGTGCCCCTGTTCGCGGTGCACACCACGCGGCTGCTGGTCGATCCCAACCGCTCGGAGCACAACCGCCGCGCGCTGTTCTCGGAACTGACCCGGTCGCTGCCGCCCGCCGAGCGGGAGCGGATCCTCGAGCGGTGCTACCGGCCGCACCGCCGCCGGGTGCAGGCGCACATCGCGGCGCTGCTCGCCGCTGGCCGCACGGTGGTCCATGTCGGGGTGCACACCTTCACCCCGGTGCGGCGGGGGCGGGTGCGCCGCTGCGAGGTGGGCTGGCTCTACGATCCGCGGCGGCGCCGCGAAAAGGCGTTCTGTCTCGCCTGGCAGCGCGCGGTGCGCGCGCGCGCGCCGCGGCTGCGGCTGCGGCGCAACTACCCCTACCGCGGCCGGAGCGATGGGTTGGGCAGCGCGCTGCGCCGGCGGCTGCCGCCGGCGCGCTATCTGGCGATCGAGCTCGAGATCAACCAGCGCCTGCGCCGCCGGGGGGGCCCGCGGTGGCAGCGGCTGATCCGGCTGCTCGGCGCCAGCTGCCTCGAAGCCCTGGGGCAGCTGGCGCACCGCGCCCTGGCGCCCGCGCGCGGCAGCCCGCCGCCGGGCGGGCGGGCGGCCGGCGCGCGCTGAACGCCGGGCTGTATCCGGGCCGGTTCGCCCGATCCCGGCGCTGCGCGCTGCCCTGGCCGAGGCGATCTGCCCGCGCGGAACGAGGCAGCTTGGGCCCACGGGGCGGGCGCGGAACGCAGCCGGTGCCGCCCGAGCGGGACGGGCCGCCGGCCGCAGCGGCCCGCGGCGCACCAGCCCCGCGCCGCGGGCCTGTCTCAGGACGCGGGGACGGCAGCGCTGTTCGCGGGAGCGGGAGGCTTGCGGCCGGCAGCCCGCCGCGCGGGGGAGGTGGCAGCCGGCCGGGAGGGCGGCGCGCGGCGGGGGCTCGCTCCGCCCGGCATGCGACGGCTCCCTGCGCCTCAGCCGGCGCGCCACCGCTCCGGCGACTGCTTGACCGCGGGCCGCGGCCGGCGCAAGATCGCCGCGCCGAACGTGACTGCGTTCGGTCGCAACCGAGCGCCTGCAGCGCAACTCTGTCGAGTGCAACGCTCGCAGACGGGACTCGGTGCAGGGCGCCGCCGGGGGAGCTGGCGGGCCTGGACAGATCAGGGGGGAACATGTCATGCCCGGAAGAATACATATAAAGTATCGCCTGGCGATCGGGATGGCGGCGGCGCTGCTGTTGAGCCACGCGGCTCTCGCGCAGCCGCCGGAGCAGGGCGGGGCGACTCCGCCCGCACCGGACACGGCGCAGCAGCGGCTCGACCTCTACGGCGATCCGCTGCCTCCGGGTGCGATCGCGCGACTGGGAAGCGCGCGCTGGCGTCATGGCGGACCGGTCACGTCTGTCGCCTTCAGCCCCGACGGCAAGCTCGCTCTCTCGGGGAGCCACGACGAGACCCTCGCGCTGTGGGACGTCGCGACCGGCCGCCGGATCCGCTCCTTCGAGGGGCACGAGGGCGCCGTGTACTCCGTCGCCTTCAGCCCCGACGGCAAGCTCGCTCTCTCGGGCAGCTCCGACAAGACGCTGGCGCTCTGGGAGGTCGCGACCGGCCGCCGGATCCGCACCTTCGAGGGGCACAAGGGCCCCGTCTACTCCGTCGCCTTCAGCCCCGACGGCAAGCTCGCGCTCTCGGGGAGCGACGACGAGACGCTGGCGCTCTGGGACGTCGAGACCGGCCGCCCGATCCGCACCTTCGAGGGGCACCAGTACGAGGTCAACTCCGTCGCCTTCAGCCCCGACGGCAAGCTCGCTCTCTCGGGCAGCTACGACGACACGCTGGCGCTCTGGGACGTCGCGACCGGACGCCGCATCCGCTCCTTCGAGGGGCACAGACGGGCGGTCGCGTCCGTCGCCTTCAGCCCCGACGGCAAGCTCGCACTCTCGGGGAGCTGGGACAGGACCCTCGCGCTGTGGGAGATCGCGACCGGCCGCCGGATCCGCACCTTCGAGGGCCACGAGAGCATCGTGACCTCGGTCGCCTTCAGCCCCGACGGCAAGCTCGCACTCTCGGGCAGCCACGACGAGACCCTCGCGCTGTGGGACGTCGCGACCGGCCGCCGGATCCGCTCCTTCGAGGGGCACCAGGGCGCCGTCGCCTCCGTCGCCTTCAGCCCCGACGGCAAGCTTGCTCTCTCGGGCAGCTACGACGACACGCTGGCGCTCTGGGACGTCGCGACCGGACGCCGCATCCGCTCCTTCGAGGGGCACCAGTACGAGGTCAACTCCGTCGCCTTCAGCCCCGACGGCAAGCTCGCGCTCTCGGGGAGTCTGGACAAGACCCTTGCGCTGTGGGACGTCGCGACCGGCCGCCGGATCCGCACCTTCGAGGGGCACAGGCACTGGGTCACGTCCCTGGCGTTCAGCCCCGACGGCAAGTTCGCGCTCTCGGGGAGTACAGACGCGACCCTCGCGCTCTGGGAGGTCGCGACCGGCCGCCGGATCCGCTCCTTCGAGGGGCACCAGGGCCCCGTCGCCTCCGTCGCCTTCAGCCCCGACGGCAAGCTTGCTCTCTCGGGGAGGCACGACGAGATCCTCGCGCTGTGGGAGGTCGAGACCGGCCGACGGATCCGCACCTTCGAGGGGCACGAGGGCACGGTCCGCTCCGTCGCCTTCAGCCCCGACGGCAAGCTCGCGCTCTCGGGGAGCGACGACGAGACGCTGGCGCTCTGGGACGTCGCGACCGGCCGCCGGATCCGCACCTTCGAGGGGCACGAGGGCTCGGTCTACTCCGTCGCCTTCAGCCCCGACGGCAAGCTCGCGCTCTCGGGGAGCGACGACGAGACGCTGGCGCTCTGGGACGTCGCGACCGGCCGCCGGATCCGCACCTTCCAGGGCCACCAGGGCCCGGTCCGCTCCGTCGCCTTCAGCCCCGACGGCAAGCTCGCGCTCTCCGGAAGCAAGGACAAGACCCTCGCGCTGTGGGACGTAGAGACCGGCCGCCGGATCCGCTCCTTCGAGGGGCACCAGGGCCCCGTCGCCTCCGTCGCCTTCAGCCCCGACGGCAAGCTTGCTCTCTCCGGAAGCTGGGACACGACCGCGCTGGTCTGGCAGCTCGCGCCCTAGCGGGCCCGAGCCACCTGCCCGCGGGAGTTCGAGTGCGCCCGCCAGCGGCCCGGCCCGCCGTGGCCCCGCCGCTGGCGGGCGCCTGTCTTCTCGCAGACAACGGCCCCCCGCGCACGAGCCCCGCGCCGCGCTCTTTCGGAAGCGGCAGCCGGCGCCCGCGCGCCTCGGCGAGCACCCGCCGCTCCGCCGAGCCGCCCGCGCCGCGCTTCTCTTCTGGAGCGGCAGGGCGGGCCACCGTCCCCTGCTCCGCCCGCCGCCGGTGCGCTGCTGCCGACAGCGGAGCCGACTTGCAGCACCAGCCTCTCGCTGCACAGCCTCGCCTCTGCCCCTGGCCGTGCACGAACGAGCCCTTCCATCGGAAGGCCTCCCGGGCCACGGCCAGTCGCGTCTTGCCCCTCGCCGCCGGAACGGTATCCTGAGCGCCTTCCGGCCGGTCCGCGGCCGGAACCGAGGACCGCATAGCGGTGGGACGGCGATGGCAGAGCCGAGCGGGACGACACGGACCAAGGAGCAGTGGGGAACGCGGCTGGGGGTGATCCTCGCGGTCACCGGCAGCGCGGTCGGCCTGGGCAACTTCCTGCGCTTCCCCGGCAAGGCAGCGCAGTACGAGGGCGGCGCCTTCATGGTCCCGTACTTCACGGCGCTGCTGCTGCTCGGACTGCCCATCGCCTGGGCGGAATGGGCGCTCGGCCGCTACGGCGGCACGCGCGGCTACAACTCCGCGCCCGGCATCTTCCGCGCCGTGTGGCCGCACCGCATCTCGCCCTATCTGGGGGCGCTGGCGCTGCTCATCCCGATCGGCGTCTACATGTACTACGTGTACATCGAGGCGTGGTGCCTGGGCTACGCCTGGAAGTTCGCCACCGGCCAGATGGCGCTCGGCAGCGACAAGACCGCATACACGAGCTTCTTCGCCAGCTTCGTGGGGCTCGGGGAGAACGGCGCTGCCTTCACGGCGGCGCGCGACTCGCCGGTCGACTCCGCGCTGTTCTTCCTGGTGCTCTGCTTCGCGCTCAACTTCTTCTTGATCTACCGCGGACTGGTGCGCGGCATCGAGTGGTTCTGCCGCTGGGCCATGCCGGCGCTGGTGCTGTGCGCGCTGGTGGTGCTGGTGCGGGTGCTGACCCTGGACACCCCCAACCCCGCGCTGCCCGAGCAGAACGTGCTCAACGGCCTCGGCTTCATGTGGAATCCCCGCACCGACCACCAGTCGTTCCTCGAGGCGCTCGGCAACGCGCAGATGTGGCTCGAGGCGGCGGGGCAGATCTTCTTCTCGCTCTCGGTCGGCTTCGGCATCGTGCTCTGTTACGCCAGCTACCTCCGCAAGGACGACGACATCGCGCTCAGCTCGGTGACCGCGGCGGCGGGCAACGAGTTCTGCGAGGTGGCGCTGGGCGGCATGATCGTCGTGCCGGCGGCGTTCATCTTCCTCGGACCGGCGGATGCGAGCCGCGCCGTCGGCTCGGTGTTCGATCTCGGCTTCATGACGCTGCCCATGGTGTTCAACGCGATGCCGCTCGGCCAGCTGGTGGGGACGCTGTTCTTCGGGCTGTTGTTCCTGGCAGCGGTGACGAGCTCGCTGTCCATGCTCCAGCCCGGGATCGCGATGCTCGAGGAGGCGCTGGGCATCGGACGGCGCGCCTCGGTGGCGCTGCTCGGCTTCATCACCGCAATCGGCGCCGGCTTCGTCGTCTACTTCTCCAAGAACGCCGTCGCGCTGGACACGATCGACTTCTGGGTCGGCTCGGTCTGCATCTACATCGTCGCCACCATCCAGGTGTTCTTGTTCGCCTGGGTGATGGGCACCGAGCGCGGCTACGAGGAACTCAACCGCGGCGCCGAGATCCGGATCCCCCGCTTCGTCATGTTCGTGATCAAGTACATCTCCCCCCTTTACCTCCTGGCGATCTTCGCGGCGTGGGTGTATCAGAACGCCGGCAGCTACGCGCGCCGGATCGCCGAGGAGCCGGCGGTCGCCTCGACCGTGGCCTTGATCGGGCTGGTGCTCTTGTTGTTCCTGTTGTTGACCGCGCAGGCGGTGCGGCGCTGGCGCCGCGCCGAGGCGCGCGCGCGGGCGGAGGCGCAGCCATGACCCCGGGTGGCTGGCTGATCATGAGCCTGTCGGTCGGCTTCGTCGTGGGGCTGCTCGCCTGGTGCGTCTACAAGGTGCTCACCACCCCGGGCTCCGAGCAGCACCTGCGCGACATGCGGGAGTTCGAGGCGCCCGACCTCGAAGCGAGCGGGCAGGCGAACGGCGGCGCCAGCGCGGCGGGCTGAGCGCGCGCCCGCTCAGCACGCGCGCGGAGCAGGCTGCTCGCACGCCGCCGGCGAGGCGCCCGGCCCCGGCCCGCGCGTCCGCACCAGCCGCACCCCGACCCAGGCCGGCCGGCCCGGCACGCCGGTGGTCCGCTTGCGCACCGTGACCTCGACGCTGCGGACGCGGGGCAGCTGCAGGCACCGCTCGGCGATCGCCGCCGCGAGCCGCTCGGTGAGCCGGAAACTCTCGCCCTGGCCGATCTCTTCGACGATGCCCGCCAGCTGCCGGTAGTCGACGGTGTCCTCCAGCCGGTCGGTCTGCAGGCCCGGCACCCGCTCCAGCTCCGCGACCAGGTCGACCTGGAAGTGGCGCCCCTCGCGCCGCTCCTCCTCGAACACCCCGTGCTTGCCCCAGAAGTTGAGCCCCAGCACCTGGATCTCGCAGCGCTCCTTCCGTTCGCTCTCCATCGCGCCTCCCCGCCCCAGGGTCCAGGACCCCGGATTCTCACCGCGGGGCAACGCCGATTGCAAGGCACAAACCGCGGTTGCGCCGGGCGCGGGCGCCGGGCCGTGGCGCCGCGGCCCGGCGCCCGCGCCCGGCCGGCAGGCCCGATGGTGCGGCGGTTGCTCTGTGCCCGCAGCCGCGGCACGCAGCACGGGGAGGGGGCCATGGAGCGGCAGCCGGCGCGCGCGGGCAGCGCGATCGTGATCGGGGCGGGGGTGGCGGGCCTGGCGGCGGCGGGCGCCCTGGCGAAGCGCTTCGCCACGGTCACGATCATCGAGCGCGACCGCGCGCCCGAGCCCCACGCCCCACCCGCCCGCCGGCCCGGCGTGCCGCAGGGCCGCCACTCGCACGTGCTGCTGCCGGGCGGAGCGCGCGCGCTGGAGGGGCTGTTCCCCGGCCTGGGCGCGGAGCTGGAGGCCGCGGGCGCCGAGCCCATCGACTGGTCCTCCCCGCAGTTCCGCTGGAACGTGCCCGAGGGCTGGCTGGTGCGCTTTGCCTCCGCGCTGCGCAGCCACCTGTGCACCCGCCCGCTGCTGGAGGCGGTGCTGCGCCGCCGCGTGCTCGCCCAGCCGGGCGTGCGCGTGGTGCACGGCCTGGAGGCCCGGGGACTGATCGCCGAGCGTGGGCACGGCGCGGTGCGCGGCGTGCGCGCCCGCCCGCGCGAGCGGCGCGGCGCGCCGGCGGGCACGGTCTGCCTCTATGCGGATCTGGTGATCGATGCGAGCGGGCGCGATTCGGCCATCGGCGACTGGCTCGAAGCGCTCGGCCACCCGCGGCCCGCGGAGACGGTGTTCGACCCCGGTGGCGGCTACGCGACGCGGCTGTACCGGCGGCGGCCCGGCGCGGCGCCCTACAAGGCGCTGTCGGTGACCGCCGCGGCGCCGCACTCGCCCCGCGGCGGCTTCTTGCTGGCGGTGGAGGGCGAGCGCTGGCTGGTCACCCTCGCGGGGCTGGGGGGCGATCACCCGCCGCTGCACGAGCGGGGCTTTTTGGAGTTCGCGCGCAGCCTGCGCGTGCCGGAGATCTACCGGACGATCGCCGAGGCCGAGCCACTCGGCCCGATCTACGGCTACCGCGCCCTCGACAACCGCCGGCGCCACCTGGAGCGGATCGCGCCGTGGCCCCAAGGGCTGATCGTGCTCGGCGACGCGCTGTGCACGCTGAACCCGTTCTACGGCCAGGGCATGAGCGTCGCCGCGCTGGAGGCGGCGCGGCTGGCCGCGATGCTGCGGGCGCTGCCGCCGCCCCGTCCGGGCGCGCACGATCCCGGCTTGCCGCCGCAGTTCGCCGCCCGCGTGCAGCGCTCGCTGCCGGAGGTGTTCGAGCCGGCCTGGCAGATCGCGCTCGGCGCCGACCTGCCCGCGCTGGCGGCCCGGGGCGCCGCCAGGCCCGGGCTGCGCGCCCGGCTGGCGCAGCGCTACCTGCGCCGCGTCATGGCGGCGGCCACCCGCGACCGGCTCGCCTGCCTGACCCTCGGCGAGGTGCTGGGCCTGGTGCGCCCCGGCAGGGCGCTGCTGCGGCCGCGCCTGCTCGTGCGGGTGCTGTTCGGACCTCGGGCGCGCCCCCCGGGCCGGGCGCCGGCGGGCGATCCCAGCCCACCCGCCGCCGAGCCGCCGGCGCCGCCGGCCAGACCCCATCCCCCGACCCACCGCGCCCCGCCGGCCCGCCGCGCCGACCCGCTGCTCGCCTGCGCCCGCAGCACCGGTTGAACGCGAGCGGCCGCGCGCCGGCCTTTGCGCACCCCGCAGCCGCGCCGCTCGCCCGCGCGCGACCGGCTCTCGCATCCGCCGGAGTTTCTGCTAGCATGGTGGCTCCATGCGGGCGCCGCGCCCTGGAGGGGGAGGCGCGGGTCGGTGCCGGACCGCCCGTGCTTTCGCCGAGCCGAGGGCGAGCGGCGCCAGGGGCGGAGAGGATATGGCCGCAGGCGAGGGCGAGCGCGCGGGGTGGATCCGGCTGGAGCCCGCCGTCCAGGCGGTGCTGCGCCCGCCGGGCGGCGGCGCCGGCAGCGGACAGGATACCGGCGCGCTCCGCGCCCTGGCCACCGCGCTGTCCGCCGAGGCGGTGCTGATCCGGTGGCAGCCCGCGCCAGGCGCCGCCGCGCCGCCCGGACCCGCGCCGGGCAGCCGGTGGGAGGTGGCGCTCGCAACCGCGGAGGGCGAACTGGTGCTGCCGGCGGTGCTGGCGGGCGCCGCTGCCGGCGATGCGGGGGTGCTCCTGCGGCTGGAGCAGCTCGAGCCGGCCCGCGCCGCGGCGCTGGAGCGCTTCATCACCCGCCACCGCAAGGCGGACCACCTCCGCATCTGCCGCGATGAGGACGTAGCGGCGCGCGGGGTGCGGACCGGGCTGGAGCGCTGGCGGCTGCCGCACCTGGCCCTGCCGGAGCTGGACAAGCGCGCGATCGATGTGTCGGTGCGCCTGCTCGGCCGCACGCTGCGGGCGCCGCTGCTGATCTCGTGCATGACCGGGGGCAGCGAGCTGGCGAAGGTGGTCAACCAGCGGCTGGCGCGGGTGGCCCAGCGCCACGGGCTGGCGCTCGGCCTGGGCTCCGAGCGGGCGCTGCTCGCCGATCCGAGCCTGCTCGACACCTATGCCGTGCGCGAGCTGTGTCCGGACGTGCTGCTGTTCGGCAACCTGGGTGCCGTGCAGCTCAACTACGGGCTCGATGCACAGGCGTGCGCGCGCGCCGTCGAGCTGGTGGGGGCGGATGCTCTGGTGCTGCACTGCAATCCGCTCCAGGAGGCCGTGCAGCCCGAAGGGGACGTGGACTTCTCCGGCCTGCGCGCCAAGATCGCCGCGCTGGCGGAGCAGCTGCCGTTCCCGGTGCTGCTCAAGGAGGTCGGCAACGGCATCGGCCCCGAGATCGCGCGCTGGGTCGCGACGACCCGCCTGGCCGGAGTCGACGTCGCAGGTGCCGGCGGCACCAGCTGGTCGCGGGTGGAATCCTACCGCGCCGCCGACCCGGTGCTGGCCGCGCTGGGGGAGTCCTTCGCCGGCTGGGGCGTGCCGACCGCGGTCTCCTTGCAGGTCTGCCGGGCGGCGCTGCCGGACCGGATCGTGATCGCCTCGGGCGGGATCACCGACGGCATCCAGGCGGCCAAGGCCATCGCGCTGGGCGCGGACCTGGTGGGCATCGCGCGGCCGTTTCTGCAAGCGGCGGTGCGGTCGGAAGAGCAGCTGGAGCAGCTCGTGCGGCTGCTGATCGAGCAACTCCGCGTCGCCATGTTCTGCACGGGCTGCAGAGACATCGCAGCTTTGCGAGGACTGAAGCTGGAGCGGGAGGAGCCATGAGCGAGCGCAGGCTGATGGTCGAGGAGCGGCGGTCGCACGGGGTGGGGGGACCGGGGCCGGCGGCGGCGCCCGCACCTGCACTCGCACCCGCCCGGCCGGCCGCCGCGACGAGCGGCGTGCCGGAGCAGGCCGGACAGCCGCCCAAGTTCTACCACCTCTCGATCGAGGAGCGCATCGCGCTGTTGCGCGCGGAGACCGGGCTCGACGAGCAGGTGCTGGCGGCGCTGGGGCGCGCCGATCCGCTGCCGCTGGAGGTGGCCGATCGGCTCATCGAGAACGTGGTCGGACTGCTGCCGCTGCCCCTGGGGATCGCCCGCCACTTTCTGATCGACGGGCGGGAGGTGCCGGTGCCGCTGGCGATCGAGGAGCCCTCGGTGGTGGCGGCGGCGAGCTTCGGCGCGAAGCTGTTGCGCGCGGGCGGCGGCATCGAGACCAGCGCCACCGAGCCGCTCATGCTCGGCCAGGTGCTGCTGCTCGAGGTGCGCGAGCTCGAGCAGGGCACGCAGCGGCTGGCAGCGCGGCGCGCCGAGATCCTGGCGGCGGCGAACGCGCGCCACCCGCGCCTGGTGGCGGCCGGCGGCGGGGCGCGCGGCTTCGCCACGCGCGTGCTCCGGGCGCAGCCCCAGGGCGCGATGGTGGTGTTCGAGCTGGAGGTCGATGTGCGCGACGCCATGGGCGCCAACATCGTGAACTCGATGTGCGAGGCGGTGGCGCCCCTGGTGGCGGACTGCCTGGGCGGCCGCGTCGGGATGCGGATCCTGACGAATCTGTGCGATCGGCGGCTGGCGCGGGCGCGCGGGCGCGTGCCGCGCGCGGTGCTCGGCGCGGCCGGGGTGCGCGGGGTGCACGAGGCGTCGCTGTTCGCGGAGCTCGATCCCTACCGCGCCGCCACCCACAACAAGGGCGTCATGAACGGCATCGACGCCCTGCTCATCGCGACCGGACAGGACTGGCGCGCCGCCGAGGCGGGGGCGCACGCCTATGCCGCGCGCTCGGGGCGCTACGCGCCGCTCGCCACCTGGCGCGAGGACCAGCAGACAGGCGATCTGCTGGGCGAGATCGAGGTGCCGCTGGCGCTCGGTACCGTGGGCGGGCGCGCGCGGGTGCACCCCTCGGTGGTGGCGGCGCGAGCGCTGGTGGGCGCGGGCTCGGCGCAGGAACTCGCCCGCATCGCCGCCGCGGTCGGCCTCGCGCAGAACCTGGCGGCGCTGCGCGCGCTGGCGCAGGAGGGCATCCAGCGCGGCCACATGCGGCTGCACCGCCGGGGCTGCGAGTCGCGCTGAGCGGGCGATCTCGCACCGCGCCCGCGGCACAGGCGGCGAAGTTGCGTGTGCCGTGGGGTGCGCGGGCGCCGCCAGCAGGGAAGACGCCATGATCGGCGAGGCGTGCGGCAAGGCGATCCTGTTCGGCGAGCACGCCGTGGTCCACCGCGTGCCGGCGATCGCGGTGCCGCTGGTGGCCGTCCGCCTGCGGGTGGCGCTGGAGCCCGCGCCCCAGGCGCCGCGCCCGTTCACCCTGCTGGCCGAGCAAGGACCGCCGCTCGATCCCGCCGCCGAGTCGCTGGTGCGCCGCATGGTCGCCCGCGCGCTCGAACTCGCCGGCCGGAGCGAGGAGCCGCTGCGGGTGCGGCTGCGCTCCACGATCCCGCTGGGAGCGGGGCTCGGCTCCTCGGCGGCGCTCGCGGTGGCGCTGGTGCGCGCGATCGCGCCCGGCGCGGATGCGTTCGTGCTCGCGCGGCGGGCGAATGTGCTCGAGGAGATCGCGCACGGCACGCCCTCGGGCATCGACGCCACCTGCATCGCCTACGAGCGGACGGTGCTGTTCGAGCGCGGCCAGCGGCCGCGCTTTCTCCGGCCGCGGGTGCCCCTGCGGCTCGCGGTGGCGGTGCTGCCGCGGCGCGGCACCACCGCCTCGCTCGTCGCCGGCGTCCGCGCCTTGCAGCAGGCCGGCGATCCGCGCTTCACCGAGTTCCTCGCGACCTCGCGCCAGCTCGTCGAGAGTGCGCGCCAGTGGTTCGTCGAGGCGGGGCACGCGGCGAGCGGCGAGCCACCGCCGGCCGGCGCGCTCGGCCGGCTCATGGACCAGGCGCACGCCGCGCTCGCCGCGCTCGGGCTCAGCTCCCCCGAGCAGGATGGGTGCTGCGCGGTCATGCGCGCGGCCGGTGCGCTGGGGGCGAAGCTGAGCGGCGCCGGAGGCGGCGGCGCCACCCTGGCGCTGTTGCCCCCGGATGCCGGACCAGCGCTGGAAGAACGCGTGCTCGGCGCCGCGCGGGGCCTGGGGGCACTCGATGCGTTCGTCACCACGATCGCCTAGCTCAGCGCAGGGGGAGCAGGGATGCGCGCCACCGCCCGGGCCAACACCAACATCGCGCTGATCAAGTACTGGGGCAAGCGCGACGAGCGGCTGCGCCTGCCGCGCAACGGCAGCCTCTCGCTCACGCTCGAGGGGCTGGGGGCGGAGACCACGGTCGAGTTCGGCGCGTGCGAGCGCGATCGACTCGAGATCGACGGCCGCGAGCGCACCGGCCGGGAGCTGGAGCGCGTCTCGGCGCTTCTCGACCTGGTGCGCGAGCAGGCGGGCCTGCGGCTCGGCGCGCGCGTGATCTCCACCAGCACGGTGCCGCTCGGCGCCGGGCTCGCCTCCAGCGCCGCGGGCTTCGCCGCGCTCGCGGCGGCGGCGGCGGCCGCAGCGGGCCTGGAGCTCAGCCCGCGCGAGCTGTCGGTGCTGGCACGGCGCGGCTCGGGCTCGGCGGCGCGCTCCATCTTCGGCGGGCTGGTGATCTGGCATCGCGGCAGCCGCACGGACGGCTCCGACTCGTACGCCGAGCAGCTCTGCACCCCGCAGGCCTGGCCGCTCGCGATGGCGATCGCGATCATCGACGCGGGCGAGAAGGCCGTGGGCTCCAGCGCCGGCATGGAGCGCGCGTGCCGGGCGCCAGCATACCTGCACTGGGAGGCGACGGCGGAATCGGACCTGCTGGAGGCACGGCGCGCGGTGGCGGCGCGCGACTTCGGCCGGCTGGGGCTGCTCGCCGAGGCGAGCGCCACCAAGATGCACATGACGGCGGCGGCGGCCGATCCGCCGCTGGTGTACTGGCGAGCGGAGACCGCACGGCTGGTGAGTCGGTTCGCCTCCTGGCGGGCCGAGGGCTGCGAGGCCTACTTCACCGTCGATGCCGGCCCCAACGTCGCGGCGCTATGCCGTGCCGAGCAGCTGGAGGAGGTGGCGCGGCGGCTGCGGGCGGAGCCCGGCGTGCTCCGGGTGCTCTGCTGCCGGGCCGGCGGCGGGGTCGAGATCCTGGAGCGCCCCGCGGCGGCGGGCAGGCCAGCCAGCTGATGAGGCATAGCATGGGCGGCAGGGCGCTGGAGCTGCGGGTGCCGCTCAAGCTCGTGCTCGCCGGCGAGTACGGGGTCCTGGAGCCCCGGGGCCTCGGCGTCGTCGCGGGGCTGGAACGACTGGTCCGGGCCATGGTGCTGCCCCGGCCCGAAGGCGGCGTCAGGGTCGAGGACCTCACCGGCAGCGCGGGCCGGTTGGTGCTGAGCGGACCCGAGGCCGACGGACAGCTCTGGCTCGCCGGGGCGCCCTGCGGCGAGGGCGAGCCGCCGCACCCGGTGCGCCAGGCGCTCGCGCTGTGGCACGGCGGGGCGGGCACCGCCGGACAGTCCGGTGCCCTGGGGCGCTGGCGGGTGGTGGGCGCGGCGCTCGAGCTGGCCTACCGGTACGTGGCGGCCCTGGGGCTGCGGCCGCAGGGGCTCGAGCTGCAGCTCGACAGCAGTGCCGGCAGCCAGGAGCTGGCCAGCGGCGAGCGGACCAAGCTCGGGCTCGGCACCTCGGCTGCGGTCACCGTGGCAAGCGCGGCGGCGGTGCTGGCGGCGCACGGGGTGCCGATCGACCGGCCCACCTTCCGGCGGGCGGTGCTGCGGCTCAGCCTGCTGGCGCACCACGCCGCGCAGGGCGGCGCAGGCAGCGGCATCGACGTCGCAGCAGCGAGCTACGGCGGCGTGCTCGCCTTCATTCGGCCGAGCGAGGAGTGGCTCGCCCATGCGGTCCGCCACGCGCGCACCCCGCTGGAGCTGGTGCGTGCGCCCTGGCCGGAGCTGGAGATCGAGCCGCTGCCGGTGCCGGGGGGAATGCGGCTGCTCGCAGGCTTCACCGGACGGGCGAGCGGCACCCCGGAGCTGGTGCGCGGCTATCGGCGCTGGCGGCACGAGCAGCCGGGCGCGCACGCCCGCTTCCGCAAGCTGTCGCATGCCGCGGCCGCCATGCTGGTGGCGGCGCTGCGGCGCGGGGTTCCCGCCGAGGTGCAGCAGGCGATCCGGCACGCGCACCGGGCGCTGGTGTTCCTGACAGAGCAGAGCGGGCTCGGGATCGTGACCCCGGCGCTCGAGCGGCTGGTGGCGCTGGTCGAACAGCATGCCGGCAGCGGCGCCGCCGCCAAGGTCTCGGGCGCCGGCGGCGGGGACTGCGGGCTGGCGATCGTCTGGGACGAGCAGACCGAGGCGCGGGTCATGGCCGGCTGGAGCGCGGAGGGCATCCTCCCCATCCCGCTCGAGATCGCCCGCTGGGGGGTGCGGGAGCGAGCGCTGGACGGTCCGCGCGCACGGGGGTCCGCCTAGGAGCACAGGGCCATGGCGACCAGCGCGGCCGCCACCGCACGCAGCATGCAGCCGCCAGGCTCACCGGCGGCGCCGCCTGGCCGGCGGGGACTGCACGCGGCGTACGCGCACTGCGCCGCGGTGGCGCGCCGGGCGGCGAAGAACTTCTACTACGCCTTTCTGCTCCTGCCGCCGCCCCAGCGCCGCGCGATGTACGCGCTGTACGCGTTCTGCCGTGCGGCCGACGACGTGGTCGATGAGCCGGGCAGCCCGGCGGACAAGCGCAAGGGGCTGGAGCGGCTGCGGGCGCAGCTGGAGCGGTGCTGGCGGCAGGGGGTGCCGCCCGCCGGCCCCCCTGCCGCGCCGACGCCGCCCGCCGCCGATCCCATCTTCGTGGCGCTGGCCGACGTGCGCCGGCGCTGCGGGCTGGAGCGCCGCCACCTGGAGGAGGTGCTCGAGGGCTGCGCCATGGACCTGGAGCGCGAGCGCTACGAGACCTGGGTGGCGCTCTGCGTCTATCTCGACCGGGTGGCGACCGCGGTCGGCCGCGCCACCATGCAGGTGCTGGGGCTCGATCCCGAGCGGCTGGCGGAGTACGCGCTCGCCGGGGGGCGCGCGGTCCAGCTCACCAACATCATCCGCGACGTGCGCGAGGACGCCGAGCGGGGGCGGGTCTATCTGCCGCAGGAGGATCTGCGGCGGTTCGGGGTGGCGCCCGAGCAGCTGCGCGGCAGCGGGCCGCCGGGGCCGCGGCTGCGCGCGCTGCTCGCCTTCGAGGTCGAGCGCGCGCGTGCGCTCTACCGCCGAGCCCGCGAGCTGACCAGCCCGGCCGAGCGCCGGCGCCTGTTGCCGCTGACCGCGATCTGCCGCATCTACGAGCGGGTGCTCGATGAGATCGAGCGGCGCGGCCACGACGTGTTCGGCGCGCGTGTCTCCATCCCGGCCTGGCACAAGGGGTGGCTGGGGCTGGAGACCTGGCTGCGGGCGCGGCTCGGGCTGCACATCCCGCGCTGAGGGCGTGGCCGCACTCGCAGGGCTCCGGCCATGGGGAGGCTGGTGGTCGGACCCGGATTTGAACCGGGGACACCGGCGTTTTCAGCGCCGTGCTCTACCAGCTGAGCTATCCGACCACCGCGGGTGATAGAGTCTAGCGGTGGCAGGGGGTGGGGTCAACTCTCCCCGCGCAGTGTAGCAACCCAATAGAGATGACCGCACCTCTCGCCCCATCGAAATGTCCGCCGCAGGACCAACGGGAGGGGCGGGGACCGTCGGTCCGCGGGATCGCTCGCGGCGGCCCCCAGCGCGGCGCCGGCCGATATCGGACAATGTGGGGCAGGCGGCGGAGGGCATAGCATGGCGAAGGACGCCGGGCGGGGCGAGGCGCCGCGGCCGGGCTGGCCGCGCTGGAAGAAGGCGTGCGTGCTGCTCGGGGCGGCGGTGCTGCTGAGCGGTCTGGGGCTGCACGCCTGGACGGCGCTGCGACCGGTGGGCGAGGGCGTGCCGGTCGCCCAGCGCGCCCGGCAGCTCACGCCGCCGGAGGCCCAGGGCTTTGCGGCCAGCGGCAGCCGCACCGGGGCGGCCGGCGGGCACGCCGCCGCCGAGCCGGCGCAACCGCTCGCCGCGCGGGCGGCTCCGATCCTTACCGAGAGCGGGATCATGTTCTTCGCCGGACTGTGCATCGGGGCGGCCGTGCGCGCGGTGGCGAAGCTGCTCGCGGTGCTCATCGGACTGGGGCTGCTCGGGGTGCTGGGGCTGCAGCACGCCGGCGTGCTGCCCCCGGTGGACTGGCACGCCGTGGGCCAGCACATCCAGTCGCTGGGCGCGCTGCTGCAGGCGGGTGCCGGCCGGCTCGATGCGCTGCTCACCCACACCCTGCCCTCGGGCACACTCGCCGGGCTGGGGCTGGCGACCGGGCTCAAGCGGAGCTAGCGCGGGGCGAGCAGCCGGGCCGCCGCGGGGCGGACCCCGCGCGTGCCGCGGCCGCAGCCACGGCCGCTCAGGCGCGCGGCCCGCTCGCAGGAGCGGGCCGGTCCCCCGGCGCGGCGCCGGCGCGGCGGCGGGCGAACACGGCGAGCGCGGCCTCCCGATCGCGCGCCATGGCCTGTTGCAGCGCCTGCAGCGAGGGGAAGCGCTCCTCGTCCCGCAGCCGCGCCAGCACCTCGACGCGCAGGACCTGGCCGTACAGCTCGCCCTCGAAGCCGATCAGGTGGACCTCGACCGTCGGCGGCGCCCCGGGGGGAGCCACGGTGGGCCGGACCCCGATGCTCATCATGGCCGGCCACAGCCGGCCCCCGAGCGCCAGCTGCGCCGCATAGACCCCGTGCGGCAAGAGCAGCTCGTGCAGCGGCTGGAGGTTCGCGGTCGGCACCCCCAGCCGCCGGCCGAGTCCCTGGCCCGCCACCACGCGCCCGGTGATGGTCACCGGCCGCCCGAGCAACCGCTCCGCCTCCTGCAGGCGCGCCGCGGCGATCGCGGCCCGCACGGCGCTGGAGCTGACCGGCTGCGCCGCGGCGCCGCTGCCCTCGCGAGCGCCGCCCTCCCGCAACAGCGGCACCGCCACCACCTCGAAGCCCAGTTCGGGAGCGAGCCGGCGCAGCAGCGCCAGGTCGCCCTGGCGGCCGTGCCCGAAGCGCGCATCCTCGCCCAGCACCACCGCCCGCGCCCCCAGGCGGCGGGCGAGCACCTCGCGCGCGAACCGCTCGGCCGGCATCGCGGCGAGCGCACGGTCGAAGGGCAGCACCACCGCCGCGTCCACCCCCGCCGCGCAGAGCAGCTCCAGCCGGTGCTCCAGGGTGGTGATGCTGGGCGGCGGATCCTCGCCCAGCACCGCGCGCGGATGGCGCTCGAAGGTCAGCACCACGGCCTCGCCGCCGGTGCGCGCCGCCGCCTCGTGCAGCGCCGCCAGCAGCCGGCGATGCCCGCGGTGCACCCCATCGAACACCCCCATGGTCACCGCCGGCGAGCGGAAGGCGGCCGGGCGCAGCGCGGCCAGCTCCCGGTAGACGCGCATGGCGGGGCGGGCCCGCAGGCCCTCAGGCCTGGCTCGGGGCGGGGTCCTCGGCCCTCTGCCCCGCGCGCGCCGCGCGGCGCGCGGCGCGCTCCTGCAGTTCGCGGAGCTGGCGCGCGGCGACCGCCCGCTCGGCCGGGCGCATCCGGTCCACGATCAGGATGCCGTCGAGGTGGTCGATCTCGTGCTGCGCCACGCGCGCCTCGAAGTCGCGCAGCTCCACGAGCTGCTCGCGTCCCTCCAGATCGTAGTAGCTCATGCGGATCCAGCTCGCGCGCTCGATCTTGCCCTCGATCTCGGGCAGCGACAGGCAGCCCTCGACCATGATGGCGCGGCCCGCTCGCGCCAGGATCCGCGGGTTGATCACGACCCGCTCCCCACCGGGCTCACCACTCGGATTCATGACGAAGAAGCGGCGCGAGAGCCCGACCTGCGGCGCCGCCAGGCCGACCCCCCGGTGCTCCGGCAGCATGGCGAGCATGCGCCGGCAGATCGCGACCAGCCGCTCGTCGATCTCGGTCACCGGCTCGGCGGTGCGGCGCAGCACCGGCGCGGGGTAGATCAGCACTCGGAGCGCGTCCGGATCGATCTCGGCCATGGCATTCGTCGCTCGGTCCGCTGCCGGGCCGGCTGCCCGGCTCGGAGGGGGCCACGCGCCACCTCCGGTGTGCCTGCGCGCAGCCCGCCCCCTGCCGGCGAGTATAGCGGTGGCGCGGGCTCGACGCCAGCGCGCTGCCGGAGGTGGTACCATCGCGGCCGGCCGCGTGCGGCGGTGCAGATGCGCGCTCGGGCTCTGCGCCGCCGGCCCGCTGCAACGTCCGCCTTGTGCGCGCCGGTGAGGCGGAGCTGAGAGCGGAGGGAGGCGGTTGACGAGGCGGGAGCGGTTTCGGCTGCGGCTACTGCGGGCGGCGCAGCAGGGGCGGCTCGGCCGGCGCGAGGCGGCCGCACGGCTGGGCGTGAGCGCGTGCCAGCTGCGGCGGTTGTTGCGGCGGCTCGCCGCTGAGGGTGACCGGGTGGTGATCCACGGGCTCGAGGGCCGCCCGGGCAACCGCGGAGCGCATCACCGCGCCTCGGGACTCCGGCAGCGGGTGCGGCGGCTGAGCGCGCTGAAGTACGCCGGCCATGGGCCCGTGCGGTTGGCGAAGGGGTCGCGGCAACGCGAAGGCCTGCACGTCGCGCGCGAGACGCTGCGGCGCTGGCTGGTAGCGGCGGGCCTGCGATAGCCCGGGCAGGCGCGCCGCGAGCGGCACTCCGCCATGCGCCAGGCGTGCCGCCCGGCCGCTGCGCTCGCCTCCGGGCTGCCTTCCCCGCCGTGGGCCCGCCTGCGGCTTGCGCATCCCAGCCACGGCCCGGCTGGAGATGCAGGCGCCATCGAGCTCCCGCCCCAGCAGGTCGCGCCCCGGCGGTGGGGCCGGCGGCGGGTGGGGTCAGCGGCCGAGGGGGGACATCCCCACGGGCGCGCCATGCGAACCCCTTGTCGCACTTGACACAACGCCGGGCGGCGGCTAGGATAGCGGCCTTCCAGCAGAGCGTGGGCAGCGGTCCGAGGCCGGCATGTCGAAGCGGTACCAGAAGGCGGCAGAAGCGGTCAAGCGCCGCAACTACGACTATGCGATCGAGCTGTTCCTGCAGGAACTGACGCTCGACCCGGACAACGCCGAGGCGCGCCGGGCGCTGCGCGCCGCCGAGCTGAAGAAGTTCCAGGAGGCGGGGGCCGATCCCGCTTCCAACGCCGCGTACCTCAAAGCGCTCGGGCCGTGGTGCAGCGCCCAGTTCGCGCGCCTGACCGGGAACTGGGAGAAGTGCATGCTCGCCTGCGAGCAGTTCCTGAAGCATGCCCCCAGCAACCGCGGCATGCTGGCGCTGCTCGGCCAGGCGGCGCGCGCCGCCGGCCACCAGCAGGCCGCAGTGGTGGCGTTCGAGGAGCTGCGCGAGGTGGACCCGCGCAGTGCCGTGGCGCTGCGCGCGCTGGCGCAGCTGTACCGCGAGCTGGGCGATGACGCGCGGGCGCTGCGCTACTACGAGGAGCTGCGCCGGCTGTTGCCCACCGACCCCGAAGCGGCACGCGCGGTGCGCGACCTGGCGGCTGCCGGCGCGACACGCCAGGTGGAGGAACGCACCGCGGCCGGCAGCGGCAGCTTCCGCGACGCGGTGCGGGACCAGCAGGCCGCCCGGGCCGCCGAGGTCTCCGGGCGCGTGGTCCGCTCGGCCAGCGAGGCGGAAGAGGAGATCGAGCGCCTGCGGCAGCAGCTCGACGGCACCTCGAACGACGCCAAGACCTACAAGAAGATCGGCGATCTGTACGCCAAGAAGAAGGACTACGAGGAGGCGCTGCAGGCCTACGAGCGCTCGCTCGAGGCCAAGGATGACCCGCTGGTGCGGGATGCGATCGGAGATCTGCGCCTGAAGCTGCTGGACGAGGAGATCCAGGCGCTCACCGCCGCCGCCAGGCGCGGGGAGCCCGCCGCCAAGGGCCGCCTCGCCGAGGTCAAGGCGCGCCGCCTGGAGCTGGCGATCGAGGAGTACACCCGCCGCGTCAAGCAGCGGCCCACCGAGAGCGCCCTCCGCTTTCAGCTCGGCTCGTACCTGCTCAAGGCGCGGCGCCACGACGAGGCGATCACCGAGCTGCAGAGGGCGGTCAAGGACCCGCGGCGCGGCCCGCAGGCGCGGCTGTTGCTCGGCAAGTGCTTCGCGGCGAAGGGTCTGGTGGATCTGGCGGCCAAGGAGTTCGAGCGCGCGCGCAAGTCCGCCCGCGGCATGGATGACCTCGGCAAGGAAGCGACCTACAATCTAGCGCTGCTCTACGAGCAGGCCGGCCAGAAGGACAAGGCGAGCGCCGAGCTGGAGAAGATCATCGAGGTCGACATCGCGTACCGCGATGTCATGAAGCGCATGGAGGCCCTGCAGGCCTCCTGACCGCCCGGCGGCACGCCTGCGCACCGGGCCCCGTGGACGGCCCCGGGCTGCGGGCGCGCGCCAGGCGGCGGCCAGGAGCCACCGGCAGGGCGGCGGCGCGGTGGCGCCGCAGGAGCAGAGGACAGCGCACGCCCCCCGGCAAGCGGTGCCGGGGGGCGCGTGGTTGGATCGGCAGACGCCGAGCGAACCAGGAGCCCGAGGAAGCGATGCCACATTCCCGTTCCGCCAAGAAGCGGCTGCGCCAGAACGAAAAGCGCCGCATCCGCAACAAGTCGGTCCGCAGCGCCATCAAGACCTGGAGCAAGAAGGTCGAACAGGCGGTCGCCAGCCAGGACCGGGCGCTGGCGGTGCAGTACTTCAACATCGCGCAGAAGCGGCTGGACAAGGCGCACAAGACCGGGGTGTATCACCGCAACACGGTCGCGCGCAAGAAGTCGCGCCTGGCGAAGCTGGTGGCGAGCCTGGGCTAGCTCCGCGGCCGCTCAGCAGGCGCCAGCCTCAGGACGGCACCAGCAGGCTCGCCGCAGGTGCCGATCCCGGCACGCCGGCATAGCCCGGGCGCGCTAGCTCGGCGGCGAGCGCGCCGAGCCCCTTGCTCGCGCGCTCGCCCGGCTGGCCGACGTAGACGAAGGCGCCGACCGCCCGGAAGGCGTCGTGCCGGTCCCACAGCTCCAGCTCGCGGCGCGCGTGCTCGATCTCGGGGGTGCGGATGCCGGCCGCCTCGAGCTCCGCCAGCCGTACCCGCAGCTCGGCGTAGTACAGCTCCCAGGCCTGCCGGTCCAGCTCGTAGGCGAACCCGCGCCCGAAGCCCTGCGCCGCTAGCGCCGCCAGGTTCTGCTCCAGCGTGCGCATGGGCGCGCGCGCGCTCTGCTCCCAGAAGCTGCGGATGGGCTCCGGGATCTCCTCGGGAGGCCGCTTCCAGGTCGGCAGCGTGAAGGCGAAGTAGCCCTCCTCTTCCACCACGGCGAGCACGCTCGGCGCCACGACCTCGATGCCGAGGTGCACGACGCTGTTCTCCGCGATCACCGCCTCGAAGCGCTGGAGCGGAAAGTAGGCGAACAGCGCCCGCATGTCCGCCTGCCGGACCACGACCTGGCCCTTGAGCCGTTCGCGCACCACGCGCGCCAGCGCCGCCTCCAGGCAGTCCGGATCGAGATCGGTCGCTACCACCTGGCAGCCGAACTCGCGCGCGAGCTGGCACGCCGTCCGCCCGCAGCCGCAGCCCAGCTCCAGCACCCGGCTGCCGGCGGTGAGGCCCAGCGTGCGCGCCAGCTCGCGGACGGCGGCGGGCCCCCCGGGCCCGCGCAGCTCCAGCGAGTCGTGCAGCGGCTTGCGCGGATCGGCAAACTCCAAGATCGACACACCCACCTCTGGCGGAGGTCGCTTCGCGGCACCGCACCGCTGCCGGCAGCCACCGCGGGCGAGCTCACCGCCGGCCGCGGCGAACCGAACCGCCAGCGCAGCCCCGGCCTCTGGAGATCTTAGATCATCGGGTCGCCGGCACGCCAGCGCTCGCCGCCGCGCAGGCATCCCCTTCCGCCAGGGGCGGGCGGTCGGCGGGCGCCGGCTCCGCGCGCCAGCGCAGCACCGGCTGGCGGGCCGCCCGCACCTCATCGAGCCGCCGCACCGGCAGCGTGCGCGGCGCCTGCCGCAGCTGCTCGGGATCGCGCGCCGCCAGCTCGGCCAGCTCGATCATCGCGTCGCAGAACCGGTCGAGCGTCTCGCGGGTCTCGGTCTCGGTCGGCTCGATCATGAGCGCTTCGGGCACGATCAGCGGGAAGTAGATCGTCGGCGGGTGGAAGCCGCGATCGAGCAGGCCCTTGGCGATGTCGAGCGCACTGGCCCCCAGTCTCTTCTGCCGGCGGGCGGACAGCACCACCTCGTGCATGCACATCCCTGGGTAGGCCACCTCGTAGTGATCGCGCAGCCGCACCCGGATGTAGTTGGCGTTGAGCACCGCGTGCTTGGCGACGCCCGCGAGGTCGCGGCCCGAGTGCGCCCGCAGGTAGGCATACGCACGCCACACCATCCCGGCGTGGCCGAGGAACGCCTTCACCCGCCCGATCGACTGCGGGCGGTCGGTCTCCAGGCGCAGGCGACCGTCCTCGCCACGCACGATGCGGGGCACCGGCAGGAAGGGCTCCAGGAACGAACGCACCGCGATCGGCCCGCTGCCGGGACCTCCCCCCCCATGCGGCGTCGAGAGCGTCTTGTGCAGGTTGACGTGCATGACGTCGACCCCCAGATCGCCAGGGCGGATCACCCCGAGCATCGCGTTGAGGTTGGCGCCGTCCAGATAGACCAGCGCCCCGGCGGCATGGAGCCGCTCCGCCATCGCTGGCAGCTCGGACTCGAACAGCCCCAGCGTCGAGGGATTGGTGATCATGAAGGCCGCGACGCGCTCATCGAGTTTGCGCTCGAGATCGGCCAGGTGGACGCGGCCGTTGTCCGCGGTGCGCACCGGCACCGCTTCCATGCCGCACAGCGTGACGCTCGCCGGGTTGGTGCCGTGCGCGCTGTCCGGGATCAGCACCCGGGTGCGCCGCGCCGCCTCGCCGCGCGAGACGTGCCAGGCCCGGATGCACATGAGCCCGGTCAGCTCGCCGTGCGCGCCCGCCGCCGGCTGGAGCGAGACCGCCTCGAGACCCGTCAGCTGCGCGAGCAGCTGCTCCAGCTCGTAGAACAGCTCCAGCGCGCCCTGCACCTGGTCCGGATCCTGGTAGGGATGGATGTCGGCCAGCCCCGGCAGCGCCGCGATCTGCTCGTTGAGGCGCGGGTTGTACTTCATGGTGCAGGAGCCGAGCGGGTAGAAGGTGGTGTCGATGCCGAGGTTCTTCTGGCTGAGGCGCGTGTAGTGGCGCACCAGCTGCAGCTCGCCGACCTCCGGCAGCGCCGGCGGCACCGCACGCCGGGCCCAGGCCGGCAACAGCGCCTCGGCGCCGGGCGACGGCACGCCCGGCTCGGGCAGCGAGACCGCCATGCGGCCCGGCCGGCTCTCCTCGAAGATGGTGCGGCTGGCCAGCTCCGGCGGCGGCCCCTGTCCCGCCCCCCCAGCCTGCCCGGGCCGTACGCCTGCGCTCACGATGCCCTCACCTCCGCCAGCGCACCCAGCAGCCGCTCGATGTCGGCCGGCGTCGTCATCTCGGTGAAGCAGAGTAACATGGTCCGTTCCTCGGCCGGATCGAACCGTCCCAGATCGAGTCCCCCGATGATCCCGCGCGCCTCCAGGTGGCGGTTCACCTCCGCCGCCGGCACCGGGCAGCGCACCGCCACCTCGCGGAAAAAGGGCGTCTCGGGATAGCGGAGAGCAAACCCCGGCAGCTCCGCGATGCGGCACGCGGCATGGTGTGCGCGCTGCAGGCAGATGGTGGCGAGGGTCTCCAGCCCCCGCCGCCCCAGCGCCGCCAGGTAGATCGTCGCGCGCAGCGCCATGAGCCCCACATTCGTGCAGATGTTGGAGGTGGCGCGCTCGCGCCGGATGTGCTGCTCGCGGGTCTGCAGCGTCAGCACATAGCCCGGCCGCCCTTCGAGATCGACCGTGCGCCCGACCAGCCGTCCCGGCATGCGCCGCACGTACCGCTCGCGCGTCGCCAGCAGTCCCAGGTGCGGCCCGCCGAACTGCACCGGGATGCCGAGCGGCTGTCCCTCCGCCACCGCCGCCGCCGCACCCGCCTCACCGGGGCTGGTCAGCACCGCCACCCCGATCGGGTCGAACACCTGCACCACCTCCGCGCCGGCGGCGCGCGCGGTCTCGCACACTGCCCGCGCGTCCTCGATCGTGCCGTAGAACGAAGGCGACTGGAAGGCGAACACCGCCGCCTCGCGCGCCGCGGCCGCCAGCGCCTCCAGGTCGGTCCGCCCGCGCGCATCGAGCGGCAGCTCCACCACCTCGTAGGGCAGATGGGCATAGTAGGTGCGCACGACCTGGCGGTACTCGGGATGGATGCCGGTCGACAGTACCACCCGGCGCCGCTCGCCGGCTGCGCCCGGACCGCCCTGGAGCATGAACAGCGCTTCGACCAGCGCCGTCGCCCCGTCATAGAGCGAGGCGTTGGCGACCTCCAGCCCCGCCAGCTCGGCGACCATGGTCTGGAACTCGAAGATGACCTGGAGCGTACCCTGGCTGGCCTCGGGCTGATACGGGGTGTAGGCGGTCAAAAACTCCCCGCGCGCGGCGAGCGCATCGACCACGGCCGGGATGTAGTGGTGGTACGCCCCTGCGCCGAGGAAACTCGGCCGGGAGCTGAGCGGCACGTTGCGCGCCGCGATCTCCTCCAGGTGCCGCCGCAGCTCGGCCTCGCTCAAGCGGGGCGGCCACGGCAGGCCGTCGGGGTGGTAGACCTCGCGCGGCACCTCGGCGAACAGCGCATCCAGATCGGCAACGCCGATCCGTTGCAGCATCGCGCGAACGTCGTCCTCGGTATGCGGTACGTAGCGCACGCCTCACCTCGTGTGCTGCCGCCCATGCCGCCCGGCGGCCCTGCCGCCCCGAGCTGCGCTCGGCGCCTCAGCCGCCGCCGTGCTCCTCTTGTTCGATCAGGCGCCGATAGGCCGCGGCATCGAGCAGACCCGCCAGCGCCTCGGGCAGCGAGGTGCGCGGCGCGATCCGGATCAGCCAGCCCTCGCCGTAAGGGTCCCGGCTCAGCCGGTCGAGATCGTTCGCCAGCGCCTCGTTCACCGCGACGACGCTGCCGTCGACCGGCGAGTAGAGGTCGCTCACCGCCTTGACCGACTCGATCTCCCCGAACCGCTCGCCGCGGCGGACCTCATCGCCCAGCTTCGGCAACTCGATGAAAACCAGGTCCTGCAGGCTCTCGACCGCGAACGCCGTGATGCCGACCACCACCTGTTCGCCCTCGGGCCGCGCCCACTCGTGCGACGCGGTGTAGTGCAGTCCTGCCGGCACTTCGCTCATGGGGTGCGCTCCCTCTTGTAGAACGGCCGCTTGCCGACGCGGCCCGGCAGCAGCTGGCCGCGCACCTCGATCGCGACCTCGGTGCCGGGCACCGCGCACGCAGGTTCGAGCAGCGCCATGCAGATGGGCCGCTCCAGCGTGGGCGAGAACGTACCGCTGGTCACGGTTCCGACCCGCCGCCCCCCGGCGAGCACCGGGTGGTCCTGGCGGGGGATGCGCCGGCCCTCGCAGGTGATGCAGGCCAGGCGGCGCCGCGGGCCCTGCTCCTTGATCCGGGCCAGCGCCTCGCGGCCCACGAATGCCTCCTTGTCGAGCCGGACGGCAAACCCCAGTCCTGCCTCGTACGGGTTGATCTGCCGCGACAGCTCGTGACCATAGAGCGGCATCGCCGCCTCCAGCCGCAGGGTGTCGCGCGCTCCGAGCCCGCACGGCAGCAGTCCACAGGGGCGGCCCTGCTCCAGCAGCACCTGCCAGATGCGCACCGCATGCTCGGCGGGCAGATAGAGCTCGAAGCCATCCTCGCCCGTGTATCCGGTCCGCGCGAGCAGCATCCGCACTCCGGCGAGCTCGCCCTCCGCGATACCGTAGTAGGGGATCGCTGCCAGATCGAGCCCGGTCAGCCCGCCCAGGATCGCGAGCGCGCGCGGCCCCTGCAGCGCCAGCATCGCGAGCTGCTCGGAGCGGTCGAGCAGCTCCGCCTGGAGCCCCCGCGCCATACGCTGCTGCTCGATCCACGCCAGAACGGTCTGGTGGTTGGCCGCGTTCACGACGACCAGACACTCCTCCGGCAGGACGTACGCGATGATGTCGTCGATCACGCCGCCGTCGGGCTGGCAGAGCAGCGCATAGTGGGCGTGCCCGGGCTCGAGCCCCTGGTAGCGGTTGGTCGCCACCCAGTCCAGCAGCTGGATGCGGTCGCGACCCCGCAGCACCAGCCGCCCCATGTGGCCGAGGTCGAACAGTCCCGCCGCCTCGCGCACCGCCTGGTGCTCTTCGCGGATGCCCGTGTAGACCAGCGGCATCTCGAAGCCGGCGAACGGCACCAGCCGGGCGCCCAGTGTGCGGTGCACCTCATGGAGCACGGTGCGGCGCATGCCGTCCTCTCCGGGACCGCCGAAAGGGCGCCATTCAAGCGCCTGAGCCGCCGTTCGTCAAGCGCACGGACCCCGCGGCGCAGGCGCCCCGCGGTTGTCGCGCCGGGAGCTCCCTCCTATACTGGGCCCGGTCCGGGGGCAGCGGAGGCGGTCGCGGTGGCGGGCCCGGACTGCTCGTGTGCCGTGCGGCCGAGACTGGCCGTGCTGCTGGGGGTGACGTTGGGCAGCGCAGCCCTGGCGCTCGCGTCCCCCGTCCCGGCCCCGGCACAACCGCCGGAGCCGGTCGTTGCCGGGCAGCACGACGGTCCTGCCCCGCCCGAGCCCGATCCTGCCGGCGGGCCGCGGGCCGAGCCGGTGACCGCGACCGGACAGACCACCGAACCGCCTTCCGGCTGCACCGACCTGGAGCGCGCCGCGGCCGGCGACCTGCAGGCATGGCAACGGCTGCTCCGCCGCGGCCCCGAGGCAGCGCGACAGGAGCTGCGGCAGGCCATCCAGCAGGCCGAGCGCATGCTCGCGCGCCTGCGCGCGCTCCAGGCGCAACTGGAAGGCACCGCCCGGCGGTTGAGCGGGCTGGTGCTGCCCTCCTGGCGAGCGCATGCCGAGCGCCGCCCGCCCGAGCCGGTGCCCTGGTACGAGGACAAGCTCGCCGAAGCGGAGGGGCGGATGGCGGCTGGCGATCACCTGGGCGCCATGCACCTGCTGGAGGCGCTGCTGGTGCTCGGGCCGCCGCGCCAGGCGCGCCAGCGCGCGCTGGAGCTGAGGGCGCTGGCCCGCGAGCGGTACCTGCGGGCCGAGGTCATCGCGGCCGACCTCCAGGTGGCGCGCACCCTGCTCGCCCCCGGCGAGCCGATCCGGCTGCTGCTCGAGCTGAAGAGCCACTGCGCCGAGCCACTGCGCCTGCACGGCGGGCGTGGTATGGGCAGCTGGAACGGCGCGCTGGAGGTGGAGGTGCTGCTCGCCGATCCCAGCGGCTCCATCCGGCGCTACCGGGTGGTGCGGGCGCTGGCGATCCAGGTGCCCGAGACGCTGGCGGAGGGCAAGCCCTGGCGGACCGATCTCGTCGTGCCGCTGGAGCCCGACCGCGCCCCGCCGGGAGTCTTCCGGCGGATCACGGTGCGGGGCTCGCTCCGGCCCGAGGCGCTCGCGCGCGGGCCGGAGCGGCTGTACGGCTCGTTGCCACTGTTCCCGGTCGTGCTCCGGGTGGCGGAGCAGGCGCACCACGGCCTGAGCGGGAGCGCGCTCGCCGCGGTGCGGGCGGCGCTGGGGGAGCTGCGCGCGGCGCGCGAGCCGGCGGCCCGCCAGGCCGCCGCCGAGCGGCTGTTCTACGCCGCGGTGCTCGCCCCGCCCGCAGAGCGCGATCGCGTGGGTGCCGCGTTGCTGGCAGCGCTGCGCGACCCCGATGACCCCGCCGGCCCGGTCGCGCTCACCGCGCTGCGCGTGCTGTACGACCGGCCCGAACTCATGGACCGCGAGCAGTGGCTGCGCGCCGCCGCGCGCGAGCGGTGAGGGCGCGAGCGCCGCGCCGCCCTCCGGGCAGGACCCGCGCGGGCCCCGCGCTCGCTGCTGCGCCTGGAGACTGGCCCTGCCCCGAGGACCCGCTCACCTGCGGCCCGTAGCGGTTCGGCGCCCCTGGGCGCGGCAGGCGGGCGCGGCTATGCTCCGGGATGGAGGCCGGGCGCGGTGGCGGTGGGAAGGGCGGAGCTGGAGCGCTCGCTCGTGCAGCTCGCCGCGGAGTGCGAGGACCCGCGGGCGGGCCTGTTCGGTCCCGCTTCGCTGGCGTGGGAGATCGGCCGGGAGGCGATGCTGTTCCTGGGCGGGGGCCGGGCAGCGCTGCTGCAGCTCGCGCATCCGTGGGTGGCGCAGGCGGTGGCCGACCACTCGGTGACGCTCGCCGATGCCCGCGGGCGGTTCGTGCGCACCTTCGAGAACGTGTTCGCGATGGTGTTCGGCGATCTGGAGGCCGCGCTCGCGGCGGCGCGCCGCGTGCACGCGATCCACGAGCGGGTGCGGGGGCGGCTCGACGAGCGCGCGGGGCCGTTCGCAGCCGGCTCGCCCTATCTCGCCAACGACGAGCAGGCGCTGTACTGGGTGCAGGCGACCCTGGACGACACCTCGATCCAGGTGTTCGAGCTGCTGGTGCGCCCGCTCAGCCGGGCGGAGAAGGAGGAGTATCTGGCCGAGACCCGCCGCTTCGCGCGCCTGTTCGGCATCCCGGACGCGGTCATCCCCTCGGACTGGGAGGCGTTCTGCGCCTACAACCGCCGGATGTGGAACTCCGAGCTGCTGCAGGTCGGCACACCGGCGCGCCGCATCGCCGAGCAGCTGCTGCAGCTGGGCCACCCGCTGGTGCGCCCCCTCATGGGCTGGTACCGGATCATGACGGCGGGCCTGCTGCCGGAGCGGCTGCGCGCCGCCTACGGGCTCGCCTTCGGGCCCGCCGAGCGGGCGGTGTTCGCGGCCTCGGTGCGGCTGTTGCGCGCGGGGCTGCGGCGGCTGCCGGGCCGGCTGCGCTACCTGCCGGCCTACTTCGAGGCGCTGGCACGGCTCCGGGGCTCCAGCCGCGCCGGCGCGCTGGACCGCGCGGTGCGCGGCGCGCTGGAGCGCGCAGGCCGCTGGGTGCTGGCCGGCTGAGGGCGAGCGGACCAGGGCCGCGGTCCCGCCGCGCCGCGCGCCCTCAGCTGCAGCGGGCGGGGCTGCCC
Source organism: Planctomycetota bacterium (assembly GCA_026004615.1). Lineage (GTDB taxonomy): Bacteria > Planctomycetota > J058 > J103 > J103 > BPJM01. Next base: position 356,700 of record BPJM01000003.1, on the reverse strand, counting down.
GCGCGCCGCACCGCGGCCGGCAGCCCGCCGGCGGGACGCAGGGTGACCGCCGGCAACAGGTGCAACGGGCGGCGGGTGTCGATCTCGAAGCGCACCTGCTGGCTCAGCGTCGCCAGCACCACCGTCCCCTCCAGCAGCGCGAACGAGCGCCCGATGCAGGCGCGCCGGCCACCGCCGAAGGGGAAGTAGGTCCACGGCGCCGGCCGCGGCGCCTCGCGGGCGAAGCGCTCGGGGCGGAAGGCGAGCGGCTCGGGCCACCAGCGCGGGTCGCGGTGCACCACCCACTGCGGCAGGCCCACCACCTCCCGGCGGCGGATCCGCACCCGCCCCCCGAGCACCACGTCCTCGGCCGCCTGGCGCGTCGTGAGCCAGACCGGCGGGTACAGCCGCAGCGCCTCCTGGAAGACCTGCTGGCACAGCTCCAGGCGCGCCGCGTCCGGGCCGCTCGCCGGCCGCCCGCCCAGGACCCGCTCGACCTCGGCGTGCAGCCGTTGCTCCACCTCCGGATGGCGCGCCAGCAACCACAGGGCGAACAGCAGCCCGTGAGCGGTCGTCTCGTGGCCGGCGAGCAGCATCGTCAACACCTCGTCCCGCAGCGCGCGGCGGCCGAGCCGGGGCGCGTCTGTGCCCGCGGCCGGCGCGCGCTGCGCCTGCCGCAGGCGGCCGAGCAGGTCCGGCGGCGCGCCAGCCGCGGGCGCCCGCTGGCGCTGTGCGATCAGCTCCCGCACCGCGCCTTCCAGCACCGCGCGCGCCCGCCGCAGGCGGAGGTTGTCCGGGCTCGGCACCCACAGCGGCAGCGGCAGCAGCCGGTTGAGGCGCCGGTCGAGCAGGGTCAGCGCCGCGGTGAGCGCGCGGCCGATCGGCGCCGCCTGGTGTGCGAGCTCGGCCCCGAACAGCGCGCGGGCCGCGATGCGCAGGCTGAGCTGCGACAGCTCCACGGCCAGATCCACGCGCTGGGCCTCGAGCCAGCGCCGGGCGGCTTGCTGCGTGAGAGCGACCATGGTCTGCGCATGCCGCTCGACCTCGCGCGTCCGGAAGGCGGGCTGCGCCCGGCGTGCACCTCGCCCTCGCTGGTCAGCAGACCCTCGCCGAGCAGCACCTTCATGCGCCGGAACCCGATGCCCTTGGTGAACGAGGCGGCGCGCACCGTCAGCACCTCGCCGATCAGCTCGGGATCCGACAGCAGCCAGAAGCCGAGCGCCCCGAAGCGCAGCGGTACCGCGTCGCCGTAGCGGCTGGCGCAGCGCTGCAAAAAGCCCAGCCGGTCGGCCAAAAACTCCGGGCGGTGCCCCCAGAACCAGTGGCCGGCGGGCGGGGCGGCGGGCGCGCTCGCCCCGGCGGTGGGATCGCTGCCCATCGGCGCTCCTCCCCGCACCCGCCGGCCCGCACCGGCACTGGGCCAGGCGCTGGCATGCACTCATGGGGCAAGAGGTCTTTTGGTCGTACGACTCCACGTGTCAAGGGGCTCGTGCTCGGCAGGCGCGGAGCGGAGCCGCCAGGCGCTCATCGCGGCGGTGCTGCGGCTTCTCGCCGCGGCCACCGCCGCACAGGCACCGCCCTCCGAGCGCGCTGGCCGAGGCCTGGCGCCGGCATTCGCAGCACCGGCGCGCGGCGCCTCAGAGCACCGCCTGCTCCTCGCAGCCGTAGTAGATGCGGGCCAGCCGGCGGCGGTTCTCCCCGAGCGCCTTGTCGAAGCGGCCCAGCCGGCGGCCGCGCAGGCTGGGCCGCTTGTCGGCGAGGTTCTCCACCATGCGCCGGTCGAGCCGCACCTCCAGATCGACCAGCAGCACCAGCAGCGGCTCGAGCAGCCGGTTGAGCCCGAGCCGCCCCCAGCGCGGCGCGCTGGTGTAGAGCAAGCTCACCAGCTCGGTCGACTCGCCGTCGCGCGGCGTGAAGAACACGAACACCTTGATCCGGTACGGGCGCGGCGCGCCGGTGCGGGGATCGGCCCACCACTGATCGTATTCGGTGTAGACCGGCGAGAAGCAGGTCGTCCACGCATCGGTGAACACGTCCCCGGTGCGGATCTGGAACAGCCGCTCCAACGGCGCCGGCAGCCAGCGCTGCGGGCCGCGGTTGATCACCCGCACGCTGTCCTCGGTCGTCTCCACGCGGGTCTCGACCTCGGCCAGCCGCTCGGTCGGATAGCCCAGGAACAGATGCGTGGTGCCGGTGTGCTCGACCTCGGTGAAGTTGTCCAGCACCACCTCCAGCGGGGCGCGCACGGTGTGGCGCAGCACCCGCACCGGGAAGTAGCCGGCGGGCTCCAGCCGCGGAAAGCGCGCCGTGGCGTGACGCGACTTCACCCAGATGGCGCCATGGCGCTCCAGCGCCGCGAACGCCTCCGCACAGGCATACAGCTTCGGGGTCCCCGGGCTCTCGCCGTCGCCGGCGGCGGTGAACCGCCAGCCGTGGTAGGGGCAGACCAGCCGCTCGCCCTGCACCGTGCCCAGGCTGAGCCGCATCCCGCGGTGCGGGCACACATCGCGCAGCGCGCCGATCGCGCCGTCGCCGGTGCGGAACAGCACCAGCTCCTGGCCGGCGAGCCGCACCCCGAGCGGCCGCCGCCCGAGCTCGCGAGAGGTCCGCACCGGCTGCCAGTGATCGAGCTCGCCCACCGGCCCGCCTCCTGCCGCGGCTGCATCGCCAGTGTAGCCGGCGCCCTGGCGGCGGCCAGCCGGCGCGGCCCGAGGGCCGCACCCTCGCTCCGCACCCGCTAGCCCTGGGGCACCGTCCCGCGCCGCGCCGCGATGGCGGCGGCGATGCGCCGCGCCTCGAGGGCGATCTCGCGCAGCGCCCCCGAGATCGGGTTGGCGAAACCGATGAAATACAGCCCCGGCCGCCCGGGCACCTCGCGCCCGTGCCAGCGCGGATAGCCCCGCTCGTCGGTCAGTTCCGCGGCGCCGGCGAGCAAGCGGTCCAGCCGCGCCCGGTAGCCGGTGGCGAGCAGCACGGCGTCGAACTCCTCCTCGCGGCCGCCGGCGAAGCGTACCCCGCGCTCGGTGAACCGCTCGATGCCGGGGAAGACCGGCAGCTGGCCCTGCTTGATCAGCGCCACGGTGCCGATGTCGATCCAGGGGATGCGCCCGTAGCGCACGACCTGGGTGAGCGGACCGCAGCGCGGGCGGCGCAGCCCGTAGCGCTCGAGGTCGCCCATGGCGAGCCGGGCGAGCGTGCTCCCGATCGCATCGGCGAGCCAGAGCGGCAGCTTGCTGAGCAGGATGGCGCTGCGCTGCGCGGGCGTACCCAGCAGATCGCGCGGCACCACGTGCACCGGACCCCGCACACTCAGCGCCGGGCGCGCGCCCGCCTCCCACAGATCGAGCGCGATCTCCGCTCCGGAGTTGCCGGCGCCGACCACCAGCACCCGGCGGCCGGAAAACGGCGCGCCATTGCGGTAGCGCGCGCTGTGGAGCACCTGCCCGCGGTAGTGCTCCTGGCCCGGCCAGCTCGGCACGCACGGCTCGCAGGTATAGCCGGTCGCCACCACCACCCGCTCGGCCTCCAGCCGGCTGCCGGCCGCGGTCCGCACCCGCCAGCCCGCCCCAGCGGCCGGCACCAGCTCGGTGACCTCCTGGCCGAAGCGGGGCCGGATGCCGAACCGCTCCGCGTACCGTTCCAGGTACTCGACGAACCGCGCGCGCGGCACGTAGCGCGGCCAGTCATCCGGAAACGGCATGAAGGGCAGCGCGGACTGCTCCTTGACCGTGTGCAGGCACAGCCGCTCGTAGTGCCGGCGCCAGACCGGCGCCACCTGCTGCTCGCGCTCCAGCACCACGTACGGCACCCCGGCCCGGCCCAGACACGCCGCGGCGGCGAGCCCGGCCGGGCCCGCGCCGATCACCACGGTGTCGGTGCGCTCGGGGCCCTGGCCCGGCGGTGCGGAGGCGTCCGCCCGTGCCGGCTCGAGGGGTTGTCCTCTCACAGGCTCACGATCTCCTCCGAGCCCGGGCCGGGGCCCCTGGCCGCGCAGGGCGCGGCCGCGCTCAGCGGCCACCCACGGGCGGACTGTCCGCGCTGGCGGGCCCGTGCTCGCTCTGGCGGATCACCCCCGTCTCGTCGATGAAGAACCAGCGGTCACCGCTCCGGCCGGGCTCCAGCGGCTCGGCGACGGCCGACCAGGTGTCCTCGTCCGCGGAGAGGATCCGGAAGCGGTAGCCCTGCTTCCGGCCGCTCGCCAGCACCTCGTCGATCAGGCCGGCTGCGAACAGCTCCCCGAGGCTCTCCGCGTAGTCCAGCCGACCGTCGCCATCCTTGTCGCCTTCGCGGAAGAGCGCCTGGAACGTGAACAGCGCCCGCAGCGTGCTCTTCGCCATCGCCTCGTTGGCCCCCTTGCGGCTCTCCAGCAGGTTGGGCACGGCGATCGCGGCCCCCAGGCCCACCGCCGCCAGCACGACCGCGCCGCTGTCGAGCCCGCCCATGGTGGCACGGCTCTCCAGGAGCATCCCATCGGGCAGCCAGCGCAGGCTGCTCGTGCCCGGCACCAGGTGGGGCAGGAGCTGCTCGGCGCGCGGCATGAGGTTCACATCCAGCGGGAGCCCTGCCATGCGCGCCCAGCCCTCCAACGCCTTGGCGAGCCGCAGGCCGAAGTTGTAGTAGCCGCCGAAGCTCGCGCGCGGCTCGCTCCAGGACAGCAGCATGGCGTCCTCGGGCCAGCCCCCGATCGCCTGCTGGAACGCCGCGACGTCCGCCAGGCTCGCCCCGGCGGCGCCCCGCGGCCCGGTGCCGCCCGCGGTGAGCGCATCGAAGTAGTCGGCGAGGGTGTGCGGCATGTCGCCCAGCACCAGCCGGTCACCGACGACGGTGAAGCACAGGCTGCTCCCCAGCAGCGCGAACAACGCACCGCCGGGGTTGCGCTCGAACACCCGCTGCACATCGCCGCCCAGCCGGCCCAGCGGCGCCAGCGCGTAGTAGTAGGTGCGGCCGTCCAGCGTGCGCCGGCGCAGCTCCAGGCCGGCCTTGGCAAACAGCTTCCCCAGCGCGTTCATGAAGCGGTCGGCATCGCGCACCCCGACCGTGGCCACCGTCTGCGCCAGTCCCCCCGCCGGCGGCGGGAAGGTGATCCACGCCCAGTCGCTGCCCAGGTTGAACAGCAGGTCCTGGCGGATCGCCACCCCGAGCTCGCCCTCGGCCTGGGTGAGCTGCTGTTCCGCCCGGGCGGCCTGCTCGGGATCCAGGGCCGCGAAGAGCTCCATCAGCCCGCGGTACAGCCGCTGGAGATCGAGGTGAACGGCCAGCAGGCCGCTCGCGCTCGCCGGCGCGAGCCGCGCCACGCTCCGGTCGACCGGCCCCTGCTCGAGCACGGCGAAGATCCCGCCCCGCCCGCCCTTGGGCATGGGGGCGCAGAGATAGAGGCTGCTCGCCAGCCGCCCGCCATCCACGCACATGCCCAGCCCGAGCGCGCGCGCGCTGTCCAGCCCGAGTCGCTGCAGGAGTTCGGGCGGCGCCTCGCCCAGCCGCAGGAGTGCCTGGAGGTTCAGATAGAGCCAGCCCAGCGCGGGGCGGTCCCCGAGCGCGCGCGCCTTCGCCTGCACGTAGGCGTCGTGCATGGCGAGCGGGGCGGCGATGCTGCCGCCGCCCGCCGCCGCCCGCGCCCGGTCGAGCAGCTGCTTCATGTCGTCCGCAAAAAGCGCCAGCAGCCAGCTCGAGCCCACCCGCGCGTGGTACAGGGGCGGATCGACGAGGTGGCGCACCTCGATGCCCTGGTGGGTGAAGGGCTCGGGGCCGCGCCGGTGCCGGTTGGCGCGCGCCAGCTGACCGAGCAGCTGCGCCAGCTCTCGCTCGCGAGCGCCGACCTCGATCCGGGCGAGCAGCCGCGGCGCACCGCGCTCGCGATCCACCCCGGCGATGGCGAGCTCGAAGCCGCCCCCGAGCAGGCCGGCCACGGTCTCGACCGTCTCGAGCGGACCGGGCTGGCCGGCCTGTTGCGAGCCGGGCAGACGCCCGCGCAACCCTTCCCACAGCTCCTCGAACACCGGGCGGAACGCGGCGCAGACCGCCGCGGCGTGGCTCTGCTGCCACGCCTGCTCGAGCTCGGCGCTGCGGTCGACCCGCAGCAGCATCAGCGCGTCCTGCGGCAGCAGCTGCTCCAGCGGCGGCAGGGCCTGCTCGGCCCGCGCCGCGGCGGGAAGCCCCGCCAGCGCGCTCAGGAGCATCCCGGCGAACAGAGCTGCGCCCGCGGCACAGCGGCGGAGCACGGCAGCTCTACGCATGGCGGTTTTCCCCCTCGAAATCCGTCCGACGGCCCCAGCAGGCAGCTCGTGCCGGAGCCAGACCTAACCGTTCCTGCCGCGCGATCCAACATGGCGCTTCCCCCCTCCGGAGCGGTGGGATCGGCCAGGTGGGGACCCGCGCCGAGATTCCGGATTCCAACGGTTCCGCCCCCGAGCTCCACCCTGGCGGCCCGCGCCGCGCCTTTTGGCCGCGGGGGCCGGGCGCCGGCCGGCGAGCCGCCCCCTCCGGGCCGCCAGAGCGCGCACCGCGCTCCCGGGCGCCTACGACGCCAGCTCCTCCTGCAGCGCCCGCTGGGCGGCGAGCTTCTCCTCGCTCATGACCGGGCGGGAGAGGTAGCCGGCAAACCCGGTGCCCGCCGGGATGCGGTGGCCGAGGATGACGTTCTCCTTCAGGCCGCGCAACCGGTCGACCTCGCCGGCCAGCGCCGCCCGCGTGAGCACCTTGGTGGTCTCCTGGAAGGAGGCCGCCGAGATCCACGATTCGCTGAACAGCGAGGCCTTGGTGATCCCCAGCAGCATCGGCTTCGCCGTCGCCGGCTTGCCGCCGCGCTGCATGACCCGTTCGTTCTCGGCCTTGTACTGGAACTTGTCCACCACATCGCCGGGCAGAAAATCGGTGTCGCCCGGGTTGTCGATCTTCACCCGCCGCATCATCTGGGCGATGATGATCTCGATGTGCTTGTCGTCGATGCTGACGCTCTGCGAGCGGTAGACCTTCTGCACCTCGGTCAGCAGGTACTGCTGGGTGGCCTCCTCGCCCGAGATGCGAAGGATGTCGTGCGGGATCGCCGGGCCGGCGACCAGCGGCTTGCCGGCTTCCACGTAGTCCCCCTTGGCCACCCGGATGTGCTTGCCGCGCGGGATCAGGTGCTCGACCTCCATCCCGCTCTCGTTCTTCACGATGATGGTGCGCTTGCCCTTGCGCTTCTCGCCGAGCTCGACCACGCCGTCGACCTCGGCCAGCACAGCCGGGGACTTGGGCTTGCGGACCTCGAACAGCTCGGTCACGCGCGGCAGCCCGCCGGTGATGTCCTGGGTGCCGACGACCTCGCGCGGCGTCTTGGCGATCAGCGTGCCGACGGTGACATGCTGGCCCTCGTCGACCATCAGGATCGAGCGCTCGGGGATCGGGTAGTAGGCGACGATGTCGCCGGCCCGGTCCTTGAGGATGACCTGCGGGTGGAGATCCCCTTTGTGCTCGATGATGACCTTGCGCACCCGTCCGGTCCGCGGGTCCTTGTCCTGGCGCATGGTGTGGCCTTCGACGATGTCCTCGTAGGCCACCGTGCCCTCCTTTTCGGCCAGGATCGAGACCGCGTGGGCGTCCCACTTGCACAGCCGCTGGCGCTTCTTGACCTCCGCCCCGTCCTCGACCAGGACCACCGCGCCCACCGGCACCTTGAAGGTCTCGATCTCGCGGCCCTTGGCGTCGGTGAGCACCAGCTCGCCGGCGCGCGAGATGTTCACCTTCTCGCCCGCCTGCTCGACCAGCGTCAGCTCCTTGAAGCGGACGATCCCGGCATGCGGCGCCTTGATGTCGGACTCCTCGATGGCGCGCGAGGCGGTGCCGCCGATGTGGAAGGTGCGCATGGTGAGCTGGGTGCCGGGCTCGCCGATCGACTGCGCGGCGATGATGCCGACCGCCAGCCCCAGTTCGACCCGCTTGCCGGTGCTGAGGTCCATGCCATAGCACATGGCGCACACCCCCAGCGGCGCCTCACAGGTCAGGGGCGAGCGCACCCGCACCTTCGCCTCCGGCCCCAGGAAGCCCTCGATGCGCTGCGCCACCTCTTCGGTGATGAGCTGGTTCTCATCGACGATGATCTCGTCGGTGATGATGTCCACGATGCGATCGCGTGCGACGCGGCCGCGGATGTTGCGCCACAAGGGCACGTCGATCTGATCGCCCTTGCGCAGGGCCGACTTGGTGATCCCGCGCAAGGTCCCGCAATCCTCCATGGTCACCACCACGTTCTGCGCCACATCCGCCAGCTTGCGGGTCAGATAGCCCGAGTCCGCCGTCTTGAGGGCGGTGTCCGCCAGCCCCTTGCGGGCGCCATGGGTAGAGGAGAAGTACTCCAGCACCCGCAGCCCCTCGCGGAAGTTCGCCTTGATCGGGGTCTCGATGATGCGGCCCGAAGGCTTGGCCATGAGCCCGCGCATGCCGGCGAGCTGGCGCACCTGCTGCACGCTGCCGCGCGCACCCGAGGTCGCCATGAGGTAGATCGGATTGAGGTACGGCCGGCCATCGCGCTCGTCGTTCTTGAGCTCCTGCATCATGGCCTCGCCGATGCGCTCGGTCGCCGCGGTCCACAGGTCGATGATCTGGTTGTAGCGCTCGCCCTCGGTGATCACCCCCTTGCGGTAGCTCTCCTCGACCTTGGCGACCGCCTTCTCGGTCTGCGCGATGATCTCCTGCTTGACCGCCGGGATCTTGAGGTCGGAGGTGGCGAAGCTCAGCCCGCCGAGGGTGGCGTAGCGGAAGCCCAGCTCCTTGAGGTCGTCCAGAAACGCCAGCGTCACATCGTCGCCGCAGCGCCGGTGGCAGTCCGCGATGATGGCGTTGATCCGATCCTTGGACAGGGTGTAGTTGTAAAACGGCATGCCGGGGGGCAGGGCATCGTTGAAGATGATCCGTCCCACCGTGGTCTCGACGACCGTCGGGCGGACCAGCCGCTGCTCCTTGTCCGGGGACTCGCGCAGCTCGGTGCCGGCCGGCAGCCGGCAGTAGATGCGGGCGTGCAGCTCGATCTTGCCGTGGGCGTGGGCCGCCAGCGCCTCGAACGGGCTCTCGTAGGCGCGGAACGGCACCTGGCGCGCCCGGCACTCCTCGCGGGTCGGCATCTCGCCCTTCTCGCCGCCCACCATCGCGGTCAGATAATAGATCCCCATCACGATGTCCTGCGAGGCGGCGATGATGGGGAAGCCGTTCGCCGGCGAGAAGATGTTGTTGGTCGACAGCATCAGCGTGGTGGCCTCGATCTGCGCCTCGTAGCTCAGTGGCAGGTGGACCGCCATCTGGTCGCCGTCGAAGTCGGCGTTGAAACCGGCGCAGACCAGCGGGTGCAGCCGGATGGCGTTGCCCTCGATGAGCACCGGCTCGAAGGCCTGGATGCCCATGCGATGGAGCGTCGGTGCCCGGTTGAGCAGCACCGGATGGCGGTGGGTCACCTCCTCCAGGATGTCCCACACCTCCCGGTCCTTGCGCTCGAGCATCTTCTTGGCGCTCTTGATCGTGTCGGCATGGCCCAGCTCCTTGAGCCGCCGGATGATGAACGGCTGGAACAGCTCGAGCGCGATCTTCTTCGGCAGCCCGCACTGGTGCAGCTTCAGCTCCGGACCGACCACGATGACCGAGCGCGCCGAGTAGTCCACGCGCTTGCCGAGCAGGTTCTGCCGGAAGCGACCCTGCTTGCCCTTGATCATGTCGGTGAGCGACTTGAGCGGGCGGTTGTTGGAGCCCAGCGCGGGCCGCCGGCAGCGGCTGTTGTCGAACAGGCTGTCGACCGCCTGCTGCAGCATCCGCTTCTCGTTGCGGATGATGACCTCGGGCGCGCCGAGATCGAGCAGCTTCTTCAGCCGGTTGTTGCGGTTGATCACGCGGCGGTACAGATCGTTGAGGTCGCTGGTCGCGAAGTGGCCCGACTCCAGCAGTACCAGCGGCCGCAGCTCCGGCGGGATGACCGGGATGACATCGAGCACCATCCAGCTCGGGTCGTTTTCCGAATCCCGCAGCGCCTTGACGATCTTGAGCCGCTTGATCAGGTTCTTGATCGCCTGCTTGGAGCGGGTCTCGCGCAGCTGCTGCTGCAGCTCCTCGTACAGCTTGTTGAGGTCGAGCTTCTTCAGGATGGCCTTGATCGCCTCCGCCCCCATCCCGGCCTCGAAGCGATCGCCATACTCCTCGCGCGCGCGGCGGTACTCGTCCTCGGTCAACAGCTGCTTGTCCTTGAGCGGGGTATCCCCCTTGTCGATGACGATGTATTCCTGGAAGTAGATCACCTTCTCCAGCGAGGTGGTCTTCTTGCCGAGCAACCGCCCCAGCCGCGACGGCATCGCCTTGAAGAACCAGATGTGGACCACCGGCGCCGCCAGCGTGATGTGGCCCATGCGCGTGCGGCGCACGCGCGAGTGCGTGATGTCCACCCCGCAACGGTCGCAGGTGATCCCCTTGTGCTTGATGCCCTTGTACTTGCCGCAGAAGCACTCCCAGTCCTTCTCCGGCCCGAAGATCTTCTCGCAGAAGAGGCCGTCCTTCTCGGGCCGGTAGGTGCGGTAGTTGATCGTCTCGGGCTTCTTGACCTCGCCGAACGACCACTTGCGGATGTCGTCCGGGGAGGCGAGCCGGATCCGGACCGAACCATAGTCGTTGATCCGATCGTAGACGTCCTTGAGCATGCTCGACCTCTCCTGCGCTCGTCCGTTTGTTCGCTCGTCGTTCCGTGCGCCTGTCAGTGCGGCTCACCCGATGCGCCGGGCGGGCGCACCCCCTCGGCGAGCGGTGCCCGCGCACCCGGTGCCGGTGGTGCGCCGAGCGCCCGCGCCGCCCGCACCACCGGCCCGTCGGGCAGCCGGCCGCCGTCGCCGCGTCCCAGCTCCAGGTTCAGGCACAGCCCCTTGATCTCGTGGGTCAGCACCTCGAAGCTGATCGGCGTGCCGGGCTCGAGCACGTTCTCGCCCTTGACCATCGCCTCGTAGATCCGCGCCCGGCCCTCGACGTCATCGCTCTTGACCGTGAGCAGCTCCTGCAGCACGTTGGCGGCGCCGTAGGCCTCCAGCGCCCAGACCTCCATCTCGCCGAAGCGCTGGCCGCCGAACCGCGCCTTGCCTCCCAGGGGTTGCTGGGTGATCAGCGAATAGGGTCCGGTGGCGCGGGCGTGGATCTTGTCCTCGACCATGTGGTTCAACTTCAGCAGGTACATCCAGCCGACGGTCACCGGCTGGTCGAATGGCTCGCCGGTGCGGCCGTCGCGCAGCCGTACCTTGCCGTTCGGGGGCAGGCCCGCCTCCTCGAGCGCCGCCCGGATCTCCTCCTCGCTGGTGCCGTCGAAGACCGGACTGATCGCCTGGAAGCCCAGAGCCCGCGCCGCCCAACCCAGGTGCGTCTCCAGGATCTGCCCCACGTTCATGCGCGAGGGAACCCCGAGCGGGTTGAGCACCACGTCGACCGGCGTGCCATCTTCCAGATAGGGCATGTCCTGCTCGGGCACGATCGCCGCCACCACGCCCTTGTTGCCGTGCCGGCCCGCCAGCTTGTCGCCGACCTTGATCTTGCGCTTCTGGGCGATCGTGACCTTGATCAGCTCCAGCACCCCGGGCGGCAGCTGGTCGCCGCGCGTCAGCCGCTCGATGCGGCGAGTGGTCTCGGCCTGTACCTCCTCCAGCCGATCGAGAAAGGGCTCGACCGTCTCGAGCAGCCGCTCGCCCAGCGCCGCCGGCACGCGGTGCACCCGCTGCGGGACGAGCAGCGCTCGCAGCTCCCCCGCCTCCAGGCGCAACACATCGTCGGGTTGCAGCCGGATGGCGCCCCCCTCCAGCAACACCGGCCCGCCGAGCAGCCGTTCCAGCGCCCCGATCAGCGCGTGCGCGATCTCGCGCCGCTGGGCCTCACCGCGCCGCCGGGTGCGTTCGATCGTCGCCTCCAGCTCGCTGCGCTCCTGCTCGGTCAGGTGCGCCTTGCGCGCAAACCGCTCGACCGCGACCACGTACCCCTCGACCCCCGGCGGCACCACCAGGGATTCGTTCTTGACGTCCTCCCCCATCCGGCCGAAGATCGCGCGCAAGAGCTTTTCCTCCGCGGTCAGCTCGGTCCGCGACTTGGGCGCGACCTTGCCGACCAGGATGTCGCCCGGCCGCACCAGCGCCCCGACCCGCACCACGCCCGTCTCGTCCAGCTGGGCCAGCGCGCGGCGCGCGACATTCGGCACGTCGGCGGTCACCTCCTCCCGTCCCAGGTCCGTCTCGCGCACCTCGCACTCCAGCTCCTCGATGTGGATCGAGGTCAGCACGTCGTCGCGGACCAGGCGGCTGGAGATGAGGATGGCGTCCTCGAAGTTGTAGCCGTGGAAGCTCATGAAGGCGACCAGGACGTTGACCCCCAGTGCCAGCTCGCCGTCGCGGGTGGCACCGCAGTCCGCGATGACCTGGCCCCGCTCGACCCGCTGGCCCGGGCGCACGCAGGGGCGCTGGTTGAGGCAGGTGCCCTCGGCCAGCCCGCGGAACTTGCGCAACCGATAGGTGCGGTCGTCCACCACCACCTCGGTCGCGCTCACGCGCCGTACCACGCCCGCCTCTTCCGCCACCACGACCATGGAGGAGTTGCGCGCCACCACGCGCTCGATCCCGGTCGCCACCAGCGGCGGTTCCGCGCGCAGCAGCGGCACCGCCTGCCGCTGCATGTTGGAGCCCATGAGCGCACGGTTGGCGTCGTCGTGCTCCAGGAACGGGATCAGCGCCGCCGACAGGCTCACCATCTGCCTGGGCGAGACGTCCATCAGCTCGACCCGCTCGCGCCGCACCGAGACGACCTCGCCGCCCAGCCGCGCCATGACCTGCTCGGGCTCGATGCGCCCCTCGGCGTCCACGGGCACGTCCGCCGGCGCGATGACGCGGCTCTCCTCCTCGTCGGCGCGCAGGTAGATGACCTCGCCCGTGAAGCGGCCGTTGCGAAAGACCCGGTAGGGGGTGACCAGAAAGCCGTACGGGTCCACCGTCGCATAGACCGCCAGCGAGCTGATCAGCCCGATGTTCGCACCCTCGGGAGTCTCGATGGGGCAGATGCGCCCGTAGTGCGAGATGTGCACGTCGCGCACCTCGAAACCGGCGCGCTTGCGGTTGAGCCCGCCCGGCCCGAGCGCCGACAGCCGTCGCTCGTGGGTCAGCTGGGCCAGCGGGTTGACCTGGTCGACCACCTGGGAGAGCTCCCCTCGCCCGAAGCATGCCTCGATGGCGCCGGCGACCGTGCGGTACTGCAGGATCGTGCGCGGGGTCAGCTCGTGCTTGGACGGGTCGAGCAGGCTCATCCGCTCCTGCGCCACCCGCTTCAGGCGCAGCAGCCCCCGCCGCAGCTCCTCTGCCGCCAGCTCATCGACCGTGCGCACGCGCCGGTTGCCCAGGTGGTCGATGTCGTCGAGCTGGCCCGTGCCCGCGCGAAGCTTCAGGATGTAGCGCACGGTCTCGAGCAGATCCTCGGCCGTCAACAGCTGCTCGGCCGCCGGCCCGCGCCCCCCATCCCTGGCACCCGGCGGCGGCGGCAGCGGCCAGCCGAACTTGCGGTTGATGCGAAACCGCCCCACCGCGCCCAGCGCATAGCGCTGCTCGTTGCGGAAGCGCTCGGCGAACAGCGCCTCGGCCTTCTGCAGATCCGGCGGATAGCCGGGCCGCAGCCGCTCATACAGCCGCAACAACGCCTCGTCGCGCGAGGTCGTGGTGTCGGTGGCCAGCGTGTCCAGGATCAGCGGATCATCGACGGCGGGGATGATCTCGACCGCCTCCACCCCGGCCTGCCGCAGTGCCAGCACGCTCTCGGCGCTGAGGGTGTCGCCACTCGCCGCCAGCAGCGCCCCCGTGCGGGGCTCCACCACGTCGGCCAGCACCACCTTGCCCTGCAGGCGCTCCAGCGCCCCGGGCTCCGCCAGCCCCACCCTCTCGCTCCGATAGAACTGCCGCAGGATGTCCTCGTTGCGCGACAGCCGCGGCTCGAAGCAGCGCAACAGCGAGGTGGCGGGAAACTTGCCCGACTGGTCGATGCGCGCCTTGAGCACGCCGCGGGGACTGACCTCCAGCTCGATCCACGAGCCGCGCTCGGGCACGATCCGCGCCCGGTGCAGCGGCCGGTCCCCCTGCCCCAGCTCCTCGGAGAAATCGATCCCCGGCGAGCGGTGCAGCTGGCTGACGATCACGCGCTCGACCCCGTTGATGACGAACTCGCCGCCACCGATCATGCGCGGCAGCTCGCCGAGGTAGACCTTCTCCTCGATCGCCTCCTCGCCCAGCCGCCTGAGCCGCACCTTGACCTTGAGCGGGTGGCCGTAGGTGAGCCTGAGCTTGCGGCACTCCTCGACGGTGTAGCGCGGCGGCTCCAGCTCGTAGCCGTGGTAGTCCAGCACGAGGTTGCCGTCGAAGCTCTCGATCGGGAAGATCTCGCGGAACAGCGCCTCCAGCCCCACCGGTTCGCGCTGCTGCGGCGCGCGATCCAGCTGCAGGAAGCGCCGGTAGCTCCTGAGCTGCATCTCGCGCAGGTTGGGGATCTCGACGACCTCGCGGACGCGACCGTACACGCGTGTCTGCATGAAGCCCGTCCCGCAGCCAGAACGAAAGGCGCAGCCGCCGCCCTCCCCGCCGAAGGCGGACGCCTGCGCCGCGCACACGCTGTCTCGTCAGCCCTGCCCGCCGTGCCCCCACGCCCGAACCTCGCCCGTGCGACGCGCGATCCGCCCGGCCCGCCCCCGGCGCCTCACCCTGCCTGTCCGCCATGACGGGGAGAAAACGATGCGGCGCGGCGTTCCTCGACCTCGCAACGCTCGGGCTGTTCGCTCATGGGATGGTTGACGCAAGCCCGGAGTCTAGACCAAACTCGCTCGGGCATCAAGCCCCGTACCAAGAATCTTCGGCACGCTGTATGCAAACCCTGCCGCGCCAGGGGCTTTGGAATGGGCGGCGAGGCGCACCGCCCGCAGGCAACCCTCGCGAGCCCTGCTGCGGAGGGCGGACGCCGGGCCTTTCCGGCCCGGGGCAAGCTAGGGCGCCAGGCTGCCAGCGGGCGGTGGCTCGCCGGGCTCCGGCCCCCCGGCGGCGAACAGATCCAGCCGGCAGCGATAGCAGTAGTCGACGGCGGGCAGCGGCGGCGGCGCCTGGAGCCAGGCGGCGTCGACCCGGTGGTACATCACGCAGCCCCGCCAGGCGTCGTGGCGGGCGTGCACCGGGTCCTCGTGCAGCTCGACCATGGGCAGGCCGTTGTTGACCAGCCCGAGCAGGTGGCCGACCTCGTGCAGCAGCACCGCGCACTCCACCGCCTCGCGGCTCGCCGGGCCGGTCAGCAGCTCCAGCGCCTCGCCGAACACCGCGACCTCCGAGGCACCGAACGCCGCCCCGAGCGCGTGCATGCCCTCCGCGTCGCGCGCGCTCAGCCCCGGCACGTACACGATCCACATCGCGGCCCGCCGCGGCTCGGGACCGCGCCCGCTCCAGTGCTGGCGGTAGCTCCGGGCCAGCGCCTGCAGCGCCGCGACGTCGTAGCTGGGCAGGGCGCGCTCGCGCGGGATCACGGTGTCGAGCACGACCTGCACCCGCTCGGGATCCTTGTCCAGCCGCTGCCGCAGGACCTCCTCCAGGCGCGCCAGCGCCGCATCGGAGGGCATGAGGCCCTCGACGAAGTCGACCTCCACGAGCAGCGCGTCGTATTCGGCCGCGGCGACGTAGTCCAGGGCCAGATCGCCGGGCTTGAGCGCCGCGGCCGGCGCCGCCGCACCCGGAAGCGCGCTGGAGCCCCCGCCGCACGCCGCGAGCGCCAGCGCGAGCGCGAGCACCCACGGCGCCACCGCCCCTACCAGCCCGCCTCGCTCGCGCACGCTGTCCGCTCCCGATCGACCGGCCCGCTGGCCCCGCCGCCGCGCCCCCGGCACCGGCGCCGCAAGGATAGCCTGCCGGTGTTCTACGGACAAGCCCGGCGCCGCGATGGCGAGCCCGCCCCCGCCCGCCGCCAGCGGCCAGCCGGCCCGGCGCGCGTCTCGCGGGCTCCGCGAACGTGCGGCCGGACGGCCGCCCCGCCCGCCGAGCCGCTCAGGCCTGGCTCGGCAGCGCGACCGCCTTTTCGAAGCTCTCGGCGTCCTCGAAGCCGTGGATCTTGGCCATGTAGGCGATGCCCTGTTCGACCGCGGCCAGCAGCTCGCGGTCGCCGGAGCGCTCGCCGGCCGCGAAGCGCGCCCGCGCCTGCAGCAGCCGTCCCAGCCGGCGCGCCGGATTGCGCGCCGGCGGCTGCAGCCCGTACGCGATGTAGGCGAGCGGGTTGCGGCCCTCCAGCGACAGCTCCAGGCCGGCCGGGTTGAGCCCCCCGAGCGCGGTGAGGAAATACGCCGCCTCGGCGACGCGGAAGATCAGGTCGGCGGAGGCCGGCCCCGGGCGGTACGCCTCCGCGATGCGGAAGACGTGCCGGCAGAATTCCTTGAACGCCTCCTTGCCGTACGCCTCCAGAATCGTCTGCACCTGCGCCCGCTCCGCGTACAGCTTGGCGTGGCTGGGCGCGCCCCTGGCCGGATAGCCCTTGTCGGTCAGGTTGCGGTGCAGAAACTTCGCGAGCCGATACAGCCCGGGGAACCTCGCCCGCTTCTCGATGTACTTGCCCAGCCGCGGCGCGTACAGCGTCAGCACGATCTGCTGTTCGCGCTCCAGCTGCTTGAGCCCCTCCCACAGCATGCGCTTGTCGAGCCGGCCGAACTCGTTGTTCAGGTAGCGCGCGATCTTGGCGAACAGCCGGTGGGTCTTCCTGCGATCGGTGTTGAAGACCTTGAACAGGCGCTTGAGCAACGAGTCGGGCCGGATGCTCTCGATCGGCACCAGCGCCTGCTTGCCGTGGCCGTCGCGCCGATAATAAAAAACCGCGCTGCGCCCGCCCGCGCGCGCGCTGAAGAACAGATCGAGCGCACCGCTGCCGCTGGCGGACTCGTCCATGCTGTCCTTCTCGCGCAGCACGAAGCTCGCCTCGAAGGCGCCCCGGTCCTCCTCCACCACCGCCTCATCCCACCACCGGCCCGGGCTCTCGCCGCTGATCAGGCGGGTGACCAGGCGGTTGGCCTCGTAGGCGGTGACCTCGCGGTCGCCGCGCACCAGCCGCCAGCGCGCCGCGAGCAGCGGCGGCACCTGCGGGTCCTGCAGCAGCGCCGCCGCCCGCACGATCTGCTCCTCCAGCGGACCGAGCTGGCGCTGCTCCTCGCCGCCGCGCGCGCGGATGCCGGCGAGCAGCCGCCGCAGTCGCTCCGGGGCCTGCCAGCAGCTGACCGCGAGCAGGCAGCCCGCCACGAGCGCCAGCCCCTCGTCCGCACCGCCCAGCGCCTCGAGTAGATCCCGCTCCGGCCGCTCGCTCACCGCGCGCAGCTCCGCCAGGTGCTGCGCGAGCACGGGCGCGTGCGGATGCGGCCGGCGCTCGCCGCGCGCCTCTGCCTGCAGGAACAGGGGCGCGAGCGGACAGACGCCGTGATAGGGACAGCCGGTGCACGCGGCGCGCGCCTGGGCGATCTGGCGGTGGGCCTCGGGGTTCATGGCGGTCGCGCTCGCTCGTTCGCCGAGCCCGTGTCGCCCGGACTCCTTGGGCTTTCAGGGATTGTAGCACAGCCCGCGGGCGCACGCCGCCCCCCGCCGCCCTGCCCCGCACTCGGTCCGCCGCCGGGGGTGGGGCCCCCGATCCGGACAAGGCCGTGACATCCCCGCCTTGCGCCGGCGGCCCGGACGGAGTAGGCTTGGCGCCTCGAGCACGACCGGGCGCATGGCGGCGATGCGGCGAGGAGGTCGAGCACGCGCAGCGGCGGCGCCGCTCCTGGTGCTGTTGTGCCTCGGCGTAGGCTGCGGCGGGGGCAGCGCCAACCCCTCGGGCACCACCCCGGGGCTGCTGGTGGCCTTCGCGGTCACCGACCAGCAGCTCGGCCTGTCCGGGGGCAACCCGGCGCTGCTGGTGTTCTTCGCCGATCCGCAGGGGGTGGCGAGCGGCGGCTTCGAGCTGGCGACCAGCACCGGCGGCGGCTCGTTCACCGTGGTGGCGGGCCTGCAGCCGCAGCAGATCGGCGGCGCGCAGCTGTTCGCGCTGCAGCCGGTGCCCGCTACCCTCACCTTCGTGCGCGTCGAGGCGGCGGCCAGCGCGGGCGGGCGGGTCGTCTCCAACGCCATCCGGTTCGATCCCGCCGTGCAGCCCACCTCCCTCCTGGGCCACGACCCGAACGGCGCCACCGTCCCCACCACCCCGCAGTTGCGCTGGGACGATTCCGGCCAGCCGCGGCACGCGGTGTTCGTGGTCGAGGGCAACACGCTGGCCGGACTCCGGGTGCTGCTGACCATGCCGGCCGAGGGGGCAAACCCGACCGAGACGCTCGATCTGGCGCAGCCGCTGCCGCCTGCGGGCGGGGTGGAGTTCCGGCCGAGCCTGGTGCCACTCAACGGCGGCGGCACGCAGCACTTCTGGACCGTGCTCGGGCTCGATGCGAGCGGGGCGACGCTCGCCGATTCGGGAGGAGCCTTCGTGCCGTTTACGACACAATGAGACGGCACGGCCGCCGCAACTGCCCGAGGCACGGCCGGCACATGGGATGCTGGAGACGTGGTTCGACGAAACGCAGTGCGTCGTCGCAAGGGGGGAGAGGGCGCACCGGCCTGGTTGGGAGAGCGAAAGCCATGATGCGGACCCGGCTCGGTTGGAGTGGTTCGGTCCTGGCGCTGGCGGCGGTGCTGGCGCTCGGGTTGGCCGGCTGCGGAGGGGCGAAGCAACCCTCGGGCACGGGGGTGAGCGGCGCGAGCGCGGGCGCGGGCGCGGGCGGCGGCAGCGGTGGCGGCAACGCGCTGCGCGCGGTCGCCTGGAAGCTCGCCGACGTCCTGCCGGGCAACACCGACGCGGTGTTCCTGTTCTTCAACGACGACGGCAACCTCAACCTGCAGACCCTGGATCTGCTCGTCAACGGGCAGAGCGTCGGGCAGGGCGGCCAGTTCCAGGTGGGGGGAATGCAGCTCAGCAAGGGCGTGCTGCTGCAGATCCAGCCCTCGCCTCCCGCCGGCGCCACGATCGAGGTGACCGCGCAGAACAACAGCGGCGCCACGCTCCGGTCCAACACGATCACCGTCCAGGCGGGTCCCTTCGCGCAGGGCAACACCCCGGCCGGCGGCTTCCGCACGCTCCAGCCGCAGTACGGCGCGACGGGCCAGGGCACCAGCCCCCGGCTGAGCTTCGCGCACTCCTCGGGGCAGGCGGCGAGCTACCAGGTGGTGTGCTTCCAGATCGACCCGCAGCAGGGCGCGATCCAGGACATCCCGGTCGCGGTCGAGGTGCCGGCGGGCACCTTCAGCGTGATCCCGGGACAGGGCACCCCGGGGATCGTGTTCGCCAACGACCCCCTGCCGCTGCCCGGCGACTTCGTCTGGCATGCGGTGGTCCTTGACAGCAGCGGCTGGGGGGTGGGCACCACGATCGACGTAGCGGGCTGGAACCAGCTCCCGCCCAACCTGCCGAACCCGACCCAGGCCCAGTTGCAGGTGATCAACACCTGGCCGTACTTCACCAGCAACTGAGGACTACCGCCGGCGGGCGTTGCGCGCCGGCGACAGCAACCGAGATGCAACGCACCTGCGAGGAAGCTGGGACGCAAGCGACGGCCCGCGCCCGGGGCGCAGCGCCCGCTTGCTGGCAGCAGGGCGAGGCCCGCGGCTGGTACGGCTTGTGCACAGGCGGGGCTGCCGGCCAGCGGGGCCGGCAGCGAGACAGGACACACGGTGTGTGAGGCGTCATACATGTCACGGTCGCGGATCGCAGTGAGGGTGCTGGCGGCGGTCGCCGTCCTGGCGGTGGGGCTGGCGGGCTGTGGCGGCGCCAGCACCCCCTCCGGCGTCGCCGCCCAGGCGAGCGCCGGCGGTGGTGGGGGCGGCGCCGGGGGCGGTGGTTCGTCCGGCGGGGGCAGCGGCTTCCGCGCCTTTGCGTTCAACGACGATCTGTACTTCGGAACCTCGCAGAACTCGCAGGGCCCGGTGGCCTGGATCTGGATCGGGGCCGAGGTCAAGAGCGGGCACAGCGGGCATTTGGTCGAGGAGGCCAGCTCCGCCAGCGGTCCGTGGAGCCCGGTGAGCGGGCAGGTCTGGAGCGGGGCTGCGGTCGACGGCGGCAACGCCTCGCTGGTCGCCGGACCCGGTGTGTTGTTCACCTTCCCGGTGCCGGGCCAGAACCGCTTCTACCGGGTGGTGGCGCAGGACAGCAGCGGCAACCAGGTCTTCTCCAACGTGATCCTCGCCGATCTGGCCGCCGCGGCGAACCCGGCCCGGCTCACCATCACCAACCCGACGGTGAGCAACAACCCCCAGAACCCCCCGCAGGTCAACGCGCCCAGCTCGATCGGCTGGACGGCGGCCAGCGGCGTACAGAGCTATGTCGTGCTGCTGCTCGACAGCACCCAGGGATTGTGGCACACGATCGTGGAGAGCTCGCAGGCGAGCTACACGATCAACACGCCCGGCGCCACCGAGGTGCTCAACGGCGCCGGCGCCCTGGTGAGCGGTACCGCCTACTCGGTCGAGGTCATCGGTTTGGACGGCAACGGCTGGGGCGTCGCCACCAGCGCCGATCCGGTGCAGGGGCTGGACAACTTCTTCCAGGTCAACTAGCTCCTGCAGGTCCGCTGGCGCGCATCCTACGGGCGCAGCCTCCTGGCAGGGCGCGGCGCGCGAGCGCACCGGCCGCCCGCAGGCGCAGCCAGCCGCCCGGGCGCGGCCAGGCGGCGCGTGCGCGCGGCGTTCAGTCCTGGATCGTCATGCTGCGGCCGACGTTGTACAGCTCGCGCTGCAGCTCCAGGCGGATCTCCTCGTAGCCGGCGTAGGCGGGCGGCAGCGAGCCGTCGGGCAGCATGTACTGCGCCATGAGCCGGTCGTACTTCTCCATCGCGTCCTGGAAGCGCTGCTTGGCGAGCTGCAGGTTGTGCCGGCGCATCTCGGCGTTGGCTGCCTGCAGCGCCAGCCGCTCGTACTCCTTGCCCTCGCGCATGAGGGCGTGGATCTCCTCCAGCTGTTGTTCGTGCGGCGCCTGCGCCGCCCTCGGCTCGGGTCCGGTGTGGCGCTTGCTCCACAGCATGTTGAAGAAGGCGATGAGCATGCCGAGGCAGACCACCCCCAGCACGATCCACATCCAGGGCGGCGCCTGCTCGGGAACCCGGCGCTGCCCGCCGGCTCGCGCCGCGCCCCCCTCTTGTTCCCGCTCGGCGGCATGCAGGCCGTCATCGCGCCGCGCGGATCGGCCGGAGGTACCGGCTTGCCGCCGCCCGCTCGCCTGCCGGTCCCGCCCGGGCATCGCCCGCCCGCTCGACCTGCCCGCCATCGAGGCCTCCTGCGCCACCGCCCCCGGCAGCCCGCCCCTGGCCTGCCCTGCCACGCCGGGGCCATGCGCCTCGGCGAGCGCGCAATATATTGCGCGGCGCGCGCCGGGTCAACGCGCGCAAGCGCATGCGCGCGGGACTCGCCGCGGGCACGGCGCGCCAGCGCCCCTCTCAGCGCTTCGCTCCCGGTCCTGCGCGCAGCACGCGCAGGCCGTGCGGACCCGGCTTGAGGCACAGGTCCACGCCGGCGGGCACCACCCAGGTCTCCCCCGGACGCACCGGGCTGCGGCCGCTGTCGGCGAGCAGCCAGCCGCTGCCTGCGATCGCGGTCAGTACCGTGGTGTACGCTCGCTCGAACAGCACCCGCTCACCGCGGTCGACCAGCAGCAGCTCCAGCTGGAAGGCCGGGCAGCGTACCAGCGGGATGCACGGGTTGACCCCGGGGGTCAGCCCCGTCGGCAGCACCGCGTGCTCCGGCGCCCCGAGCACCAGCGCGCGCGCCGCCTGCACCAGGTGCAGCTCGCGCCCGCGCCCCCAGTCGTAGACGCGGTACGTCGTGTCGGAAGGTTGCTGCACCTCGTAGAGCACGATCCCCGGCCCGATCGCGTGCAGCGTGCCCGCCGGCACGTAGACCACGTCGCCGGTATGCACCGGCACGCGCCGCACCAGCCCCTCCAGCGAGCCCCGCTCCAGGCCCTGCAGCAGCGCGGTGAGGTCCACCCCGGGCAGCAGCCCGTGGATGATCTCGGCCCCGGGCTCGGCCCACAGCACGTACCAGGCTTCGGACTTGGCCCGGGCGCCGCCGCCGATCTCGCGCGCGCGCCGCTCGTCGGGGTGGACCTGCAGGCTCAGCCACTGGCGCGCATCCAATAGCTTGACCAGCACCGGCAGGGGCTCGCCCAGCACCTGATCGATGGGAGTACCCGCGAGCGGCCCCTCGGCGAGGCGCGAAACCGCTCCCGGCAGATCGCTCGCCTCCCAGCTCTCGCCGAGCGGCGCCTCGCCCCGGGGCAGCGGCTTGTGGTAGCGCTCGGCAAGTGCGCGCCCGCCCCAGGGGCGGGCGATCGGCTGCGGCAGCAGCTTGAGGGGGCCCGGCGGCGGCAAGGCCCCGCTCAGCGGCCGAGCTGGCGGTCCAGCTCGGCGAGAAAGGCGCCGAACTTCGCCTCGTTGCGGCGGTCGAGCGCCACCAGGTTGTGATGGGCCTTCTGCATGAGGCGCATCCGCTCGGCCAGTCCGGCCTCCACCTCCGGCAGCGCGTGCAGTTCGATGCCCTCGGGCAGCGCAGCCGGCTCGCGCCCGAAGGTGAGCACGCGGTCCAGCCCGACCGCACGCATCTGCGACAGGCAGTGCCCGCTGGCATTGAGCACCACCAGGGCATCGGGCTCGGCGCTCGCCTGGTGCACCCCGAGCATCACCCCCATGAAGGTGGAATCCACGCCGGTGCACTCCACCAGGTCGAGCACGAAGCGCCGGAAGCCCTCCTGGCGCATGCGCTCCACGAAGGCGCGAAAGGTCGGCGCGTTGTGCATGGTGCCCAGGCCGACGATCCGGATGTAGACCGTGTCGGCGGCGCGTGCGACCTGGACCACGCCCTGGGGCTTGCGCATCGCCTCCTCAGCGCACCTTCGAGCCGGGTGAAACGGGCCGATCGGGCCCGAGCAGGCTGACGCCCGCTGCGTCCTCCGCCGCCAGCAGCATGCCCTGGCTCTCCACCCCGCGCAGCCGCGCCGGCGCGAGGTTCGCCACCACGACCACCTGGCGGCCGACCAGCGCCTGCGGATCGGGGTACCAGGGCCGGATGCCGGCCACGAGCTGGCGCGGCGGCTCGGACGCACCCAGCTCGACCTGCAGCACCAGCAGCCGATCGGCATCCGGATGGGGCGCTGCCGCCCGGATGGTACCCACCCGCAGCTGCAGCTTGCCGACGTCGTCGATGGTGATCATCGCAGTGCGCCGTGCGCGCCCTCTGCCCTCGCCGGTGGCGCCGGCCGCCAACAGCCGGATGCGCCCGAGTCTAGCCCTGCGCCGCCGCAGCTGTCAAGCAGCCGGCTGCGTTCGGGTTGCGCTGGGGGGCGACAGGCCGGGACAGCGCTCCCTGCCCGGCGCGATCCGCGCGCCGCTGCGCCTGGAAAACCGAGGGCGGGCCGGCTATCATGGTCCGCCCTCGGGGTGTGCATGCGGAGAGCAGGCGTGCCGCAGCAGGCAGACGGCGGGACAGCCCAGACGCTCGGACCCGGCGGCGGGCAGGCGCCCGCTCCGCGCCTGCGGGTCGGGCTGATCGGGCTCGGCTGCGCCAAGGCGCTGGTGGACGCCGAGGTCATGATGGGACGGCTGGCCACCGAGCACGACCTGGTGGGCGAGCTAGAAGCAGCCGACGTCGTCGTGATCAACACCTGCGCCTTCATCGAGGCGGCCCGGCGCGAGTCCATGGAAGCCATCGCGGAGATGGCCGCGCGCAAGCGCCAGGGGCTGCTCCGCCACGTGCTGGTGACCGGCTGCCTGGCGCAGCGCCATGCCCCCGAGCTGGCGCGCGCGCTGCCCGAGGTCGACGCCTTCGTCGGCACCACCGCGGAGCGCGAGCTCGCCCCGCTGCTGCGCGAGATCGCCGCGGGCGCTGCGGGCGCCACGGCCCCGGCCAGCCCCCGCCGCCCGCCGGCGCGCCTGCCCATGGCCGGCCGCCCGGCGGCGGCGCGCCGCCAGCCCGCTCGCAACGCTGGCAGGCGGCAGCACGGCGCCCACGCCCCGGCCGGACCGCGCCCGGAGCTCGCCAGCGGCGCCGGCCCCCGGATCGTGGTCCGCGATCCCTCGCTCGCCTACGGGCCAGAGACGGCGCGCCTGCGGCTGACCCCCCGCCACTACGCCTATCTGCGCGTCGCCGAAGGCTGCAACCACACGTGCACCTTCTGCGCCATCCCGAGCTTTCGCGGCCGGTTCCGCTCCAAGCGGCGCGAGGACCTGCTGGCCGAGGCGCGCGAGCTGGTCGCCGACGGGGCCCGCGAGCTGATCCTGATCGCCGAGGACACCAACCAGTGGGGACAGGATCTCGGGGACGGCAGCTCGCTGGCCGATCTGCTGGTCGAGCTGGCGGCGATCGAGCAGCTCGCCTGGATCCGGATCCTGTACGCCTATCCGGCATACTTCCCCGACCCGCTCCTCGAAGCGATCGCCGGCCTCGACAAGGTCTGCAAGTACATCGACATGCCGCTGCAGCACATCAGCGACCCGATCCTGCGCGCGATGCGGCGGCCCTCGCGGGCGCGCACCGAGCGGCTGCTCGAGCGGCTGCGGGAGCGGATCCCCGGGCTGGTGCTCCGCACCACCGTCATCTGCGGCTTTCCGGGCGAGACCGAGCAGCATCACCAGGAGCTGCTCGCCTTCATCCGCAGCTTCGGCTTCGACCGGCTGGGCGCCTTCGCCTACTCCGAGGAGCAGGGTACCCCTGCCGCCGCGATGGCGGATCAGGTGCCGCCCGCGGTGCGCGAGCGGCGCCGCCGCGAGGTGATGGAGGTGCAACAGGAGGTCGCCTTCGCCCGCAACCGCGCGCGGGTGGGCAGTGTGCTGCGCGCGATCATCGACGAGCCGGCGGCAAGCGCGGAGCGGACAGCGCGCACGCACTGGCTCGGACGCACCGAAGGGGACGCGCCCGAGATCGACGGCACGATCCGGTTGCGGGCGCCCGCGGGCAGCCGGCTTGTAGCCGGCCAGCTCGTCCGCGCGCGCGTGACCGCGAGCCTGGGCTATGATCTGGAAGGCGCGGTGATCGAGCCGATCCCGCTGCGCTGAGGCTGCGGCGCGCGCGGCCGCCGGCAGGCGGTGGCGGCGGCGCGGCCGCCGCGTTCTCCACACAGGTGAAACCGGCTGTGAATGGACCGGCTGCCGAGTCCCGCTCCTCCGCGCCCCCCGCCGGTGCTGCGCCGGCGCCGAGCCTCGGCGAGCAGCTCGCCAGCCTGCCCAACCGGCTGACGCTGCTGCGCCTGGTGCTGGCGGTGCTGTTCTTCGGGGTGCTGGTCTACTGCACGCAGGTGCTGCGGCTGCCCGTGGACGCCGAGGGGGAGCTGTCCTGGCAGCGGCTGCGCGGCGGGCTGTACATCGACCACGCGGGGCTGCGGGCGCGGGCGAGCGTGCTGACCCGGCTGCTGGACGGCGCCTTCGTGCTGTTCGTGCTGGCGGCGCTGACCGACATCGCCGATGGGTACATCGCGCGGCGCTACGGGCTGGAGACCGATCTCGGCCGCATCATCGACCCTTTCGCCGACAAGATCATGATCCTCGGCGGGTTCGTGTTGCTCATGCCGCTGACGGTCTATCTGAGCGGCTGGATGGTGGTGGTGTTGCTGGCGCGCGAGCTGCTCGTGACCTCGGTCCGCGGCTTCGCGGAGGCGCGCGGCATCCCGTTCCCGGCGACTTTCTGGGGCAAGGCCAAGGTATGGAGCCAGTCCATCGCGCTCGGTGCGGGGATCCTCTACGTCGGGCACCCGGCCAGCGCGTGGTTGCGGGTGGCGTTCGTGCTGCTGCTCTGGACCGCTCTGGTGGCGACCGTGCTCAGCGGCGTGGTCTATGTGCGCCGCGCCTGGCGGCTGCTCGGGCCGCGCGCGGACGGCGCGGGCCTCGCGCGGTGAGCGGCCCGTGCCGGCCAGGCGCCCCGCGCCCGTGCTGGCGGCGGGCGAGCGAAGGGTGCGCGCTCGCGGTGCTGACCGCGGGCGGGCTGGGGCTCGTGCCGCGGGCGCCCGGCACCTGGGGGACGCTCGGCGGGCTCTTGCAGTTCGCCGCACTGGCGCACGCGGGTGCCGAGTGGGCGGTCCCGCTCTGCGGGCTCGCCTGGCTGGGGGCGAGCTGGGCCCTGGCGGGCGTGGCGCTGCGCCGCTGGGGCGGGCGCGATCCCCAGGCGGTGGTGAGCGACGAGGTCGGCGGTTATCTCCTGGCGGTCTCGCTCACCGGCTGGAGCGGTCTGGGCTGGTGGTGGCGCGCCGGGCTGGGACTGGTGCTGTTCCGGCTGTTCGACGTCGCGAAGCCGGGTCCGGTGCGGCGTGCCGAGGGCCTGCCCGCCGGCCTGGGCATCGCCGCCGACGACCTGGTGGCGGGCCTGCTCGCCAACGCCTGCCTGCAGCTGGTGGGCCTCGCTCTGCTGCCGCGCGCTCCGTCATGAGCCGGCGGGCGGGGCGGCGGTGGACGCGGCGTGCCGCGTCGGTAAAATGGCGGAACGGAGGCGTCGGAGCGGCGCGGCCGCAGGTCCCGGAGTGAGCGGCGAGCGGAGACAAGGGCGCGCGGGCAGGCGGCTGTCCCCGCGTACAGCGCGGCCGGCCGCGGCCGCCGCCGGGGCCTCGCCGCCGGCCGCGGACAGCTCCAGCACGGAGCCGGCGGCGGCGCCCGGAGCAGCCTCCCCCACCAGCCCTGCCCCGACCGACTCGGGGCGCCGGCGGCGCCCCGGGAGCGCGCTCCGCGGGCGCGGGCGCCTCCGTCCAGCCGGCGGCGCCGCCGGGGCAACGCCGGCGCGGCGCGCCGCCAGCCGCAGCGATCGGCTCGCCGCGCTCGCCACCGAGACCGGCCGCCGCGCCGCCATCACCGGCCGCAGCGGGCGGCCGGGGCGGACCGGCAGGCCGGGCGCGCGCCGGCAGCGCGAGGGCGAGGACGAGCCGGCTCGACCCTTCCGCCGCGGCATCTCGCTCGGGGTCAAGATCGCCGCCTTCACCGCCAGCCTCGTCGCGGTGCTGATGGTGGTGCTCGGGGTCTACCTCTACCGCATCGCGGCGCGCACGATCGACCAGCAGATCAACCAGAGCGGTATCATCGCGGCGACCGAGATCGCGACCTTCATCGAGCCGCAGATCCTCTACGATCTCGGGTTCAAGGATCGCGAGCGGTTCATCGCGGAGTGGAACCGCAAGCTGCGCGATCTGGTCAACGATCCCGAGCACGACTTCCTGCACATCCGGGTGGCGCCCGACCCGGCCGCCTCCCAGCCGCCGATCATCAGCTCGGGGGATGTGCCGCGGGTCTCGCATCGCGAGATCGGCCGTCACGGCGAGGTGATCATCCGCGAGGGCACCTATCGCGGCAGCGAGTTCCAGGGCCGCATCCGCTGGTTCGTGGTGCCGATCTACGCGCGCCTGGCCGCGGAGGGCGAGGCAGGGCTCGGCGAACGGCTGCCGGCGGAGCTCGGGCCCGAGGCAGCAGACGTCGTGCGCCGGCCGATCGCGTACGTGCACCTGTTTCGCAAGGCTGCCCAGATCGACGAGGTCAAGGACGAGACCTACCTGAAGGTCGCCTGGGCGACCGCGCTCGGCATCGCGATGGCAGTGGCACTGTCGTTTCTGGTCTCGCTCTATCTGGTGCGACCTCTCAAGCGGCTGGTCGAGGACATGCGGGAGGTGGCGGCGGGCAACCTGGATCACCGCACCGTGCCGCGGACTTCCGACGAACTGGGGCTGGTCGCCCATCAGTTCGACGAGATGACGCGCTCGCTCAAGGCAGCGCAGAAGCTCGAGCAGCAGCGCCAGCAGATCGAGAACGAGCTGAACATCGCCACTGAGATCCAGACCAAGCTGCTGCCGGATCGCATCCCGCAGATCCCGGGCTTCGACCTGTTCAGCTTCTATCTGTCGGCGCGCGAGGTAGGGGGGGACTACTACGATTTTCTGGTCATCGATCAGACGCGCCTGGGACTGGTGGTGGCGGATGTCTCGGGCAAGGGCATCCCCGGCGCGATGGTGATGACGATGGTGCGTTCGCTGCTGCGCCTGGCCTCACACCGCGAGCCGTCGCCGGCGGAGACCCTGAAGAAGGTCAATCGCATCCTGGCGCGCGATATCCGTCCCGGGATGTTCGTCACCGCGCTGTACGCCGTGCTGGACGTGCACACCCGGGTGCTGACGGTCAGCTCCGCCGGTCACAGCCCGCTGCTTCACTACGAGGCCGCCGCCGGCACCTGCCGCCAGATCAACCCGAGCGGCATGGCGCTCGGGTTCGACAAGGGGCGTACCTTCGATGACACGATCGAGGAGCAGGCCATCACGCTGCAGCCCGGGGACCGCATCCTCGCGTACACCGACGGGGTGATCGAGGCCATGGACGAGAACGAGCGCGAGTTCGGCCTGGAGCGGCTGACGGCGTTCGTGAGGGAACACGCCGCGCTCTCCTCCAAGGATTTCACCAACGCGCTGGTCCAGGCGCTGGAGCGCCACCGCGGCCGTGCCGAGCAGTCCGACGACATCACGATCACCACCCTGCGGGTGGAATGAGCCCGGCCGCGGCGCGCCTCGCGGCGGCCCACCGCCAGCGCCCCGCTAGAACGACAGGGTCAGTTCCAGAAACAGCCGCTGGTCGTCCTCGAACAGGCCGAAGAATCCCTGCTCCTGCCCGCCGGCGAGATCGAGCCCGCCCCGGATGCGGGTGTGGGTGCCGATCTTGTAGCTCGCCTCCGGGCGCACATACCAGCTGTCCGGCCCGTCGAGCAGCAGCGCCCCGGTCAGCGTCAGCTCGAGCTGCTCGATCGGCTCCAGCCGCACCCGGCCGAGCAGGCTCGAGGCGAAGGCGCGCTGCAGCCGCTGGATCACCGGGACCACATCGGGATCGCTGGCCCGGTGCGTCACCCACTCGCCGACGTACTGCAGGAACACGGTGAGCTGGCGGTCGAAGGGATACCAGGTGCGGCGGGCGCCGATGGCCCAGGTGAGGAAGTCGTCGTCGCGCCCGCCCTCGGTGATGACCTGCGCCAGCTCGCCGTTGAGCACCACGCCCTCTAGCGGCGCGAACGCCAGCGGCTTGGCGAAGTCCGCCCCGAGCACCACCCGCCGATCGAACACCGGCACCAGCTGGAAGAACGGATCGCTCGCCGCGGGGCGGACCACGAGATTCGGCAGCCGATGGAAGCCGCGGAACAGGGTCAGCGATACGTCGAGGTCGCCGAACAGCGTGGTCTTGATGCGCAGCGCCAGCTCGCTGTTGGCGAGGGTGCGGGCCGGCAGGCGCCGCGCGGCGAGCAGCGCCTGCTGCTCCGGCGGCACGGGCAAAAACCGCTCGCCGGGCGGCGGCAGGCGGGCCGGCACGAACCAGGGCAGCCACAGCACCATGACGCTGGTGTCGCCGCCGCCCGGCCACCAGACGGCCTCCAGGGCCGGCACGCCGATCTTCTCGCTGTCGAACAGATCGCTGTAGTCCAGCGGGTTGATGAAGTCGGTCGGGTTGAACAGATCCCCGGTGCCCCAGCCGTAGATCCGCTCGCCCAGCCGCAGGTCGAACTCGCCCCAGCTCGCCGCCAGGTAGCCCTCCTCCAATCCCAGGATCGGGCGCCGTTCGGCGCGGTCCACCAGCTCGCGCTGCACCCCGCGGCCGAGCGCGCCGTCATCGAGCAGCAGCTCCGGTGCCAGGTGGAGCTTGAGCCCGTCCACGAGCTCGACCTCGTAGCGCAGCCGCAGCCGGCCCTGGTGCAGCAGCCGCTCTGCCTGGGGCGCGGCGCCGCGCTCGAAGTAGCCGTACAGCCGATAGGTGGCGGCGCCGCTCAGGTGTCCTCTCAGGTGGTCCCACACCTCGCGTTCCAGGTCCAGCCCCTCCGCCGGCGGCTCGCCGGCGGCGAACGGATCGCGGAACAGTCCGCCGGCGGCGGCCCCGCCGCCGCCGGCGAGCGCCAGCTCCGCCCGCAGCCGCTCCTCGATCTGGCGCGCCTGCTGCTCCAGCTGCTCCTGCTGGCGCGCCTGCAGCGCCGCCCGCTCCTGCTCCAGCTGCTGGCGCGCGAGCGCCTCGCGCCGCAGCACCTCCGCGCGCGCCTCGCGCCGCACCAGATCCGTGAACTTGTCCCGCGCCGCCTCCATCTCCGCGAGCAGCGCCTCGTAGCGCGCGACGGTGTCGCGCACCTGCCGCTCCAGATCGAGCCGCTCGCGCCGCGCGCGCTCGGCCAGCTCGGCCTGCAGCGCTCGGCGCTGCTCGGCGAGCGCCTGCTGCTGGGCGGCCGCCAGGGCCTGGCGCTCCTGCTGCCAGGCGGCGCGCGCGGCCGCCAGCTCGTCCTCGGCGCGGGCGCGGGCGCGGCTCGCCTCGGCCAGCTCCGCCCGCAGCTGCGCGCGCTCGCGGGCGGCGGCGGCGCGCTGGGCCTGCAGCGCCCCCTCCAGCTCCTCGCGCGCCCGCTGCCAGCCCGCCAGCGCCCGGTCGCGCTCGGCCACCAGCCGCGCGAACCCGCTGCCAGCGGGCCCGCCGCCCGCCCCCTCGCCGGCGCCGCCGCGCAACCCCAGCGGCCCGCCGCCCGTGCCCGCCCACCAGGCGAGCCCGATGCTGCCGAGCCACAACGCCCCCAGCACCAGGCGCCAGCGCCCGCGCCCGCCGCCAGCGGGCGCGGGCGCTGGCCCCGCCCCGCCGGGGCCGCGCGGCGGCCGCCCCGCGCCGCGTCGCGCCCCGGGGCGGGCCGTGGCGCCCGGCGCGGCGCGGCCGGCCCCGGACGGCGGGCCGTGGGCCGCCGGCGGTGCGGCGCCCGCCTCCTCCAGCCGCCGCACATCCGAGCCCGTCAGCACGACGAAGGTGCTCGACTCGGTGAGCTCGGGCGGCGCGGGCAGGGGCTGCTCGTCCTGCCGGGGGCCGGCCGGCGGCGCACCGCCGGTGGAGCTCGAGCCTGGCTCCTCGACCGAATCCAGCCGCAGCACATCGGATTCGGAGAGGTAGACCAGCGCCTGCGACTCGGTCAGCTCCGGCGGCGCCGGCGGCTCGGAGTCCGTGCGCAGCACGTCGGACTCGGACGGATCGACGAAGGCCTGGGATTCGGTCAACCCGGGCTCGCCGGCGGGCGGCGGCGCCTGGGCGCGCTCGCGCTCGCGCTCGGGCTCCGGCGGCCCGGCGCCCCGCCCCTCGCCGGCCGGCGGCTGGGCCGGCGTGCCGCCGCTACCGCGCCCCTTGCCGCTGCGCCCGCCCATCCGCGCCGCCCGCGCACAGTCGCCGCCCCAGCGCCGAGCCCGACGGCCGCGCACCCGCGCGCAGGCAGCGGGCCAGCGCGCCCCACCAGGCCGATCGAGGGCGCGGGGATTCTAGCACGGCCGGCGGGCTTTCCGGTAGCACGGCGGCGTGATACCCTGCGCCCATGCGCCACTTCACGGTCTACCTGAAGCCGTTCAAGCTCGATGACCTGATCGCGGCGCTCGCGCCCTTCGGCGTGCAGGCGCTGACGGTCGAGGAGGTGCGGGGCTACGGGCGGCAGAAGGGGCACCTCGAGCTCTATCGGGGCAGCGAATATCAGATCACCTTCCTGCCCAAGCTGCGGGTGGAGTTCGTGGCGCCGCAGCCGCTCGAGCGCCCGATCGTCGAGGCGGTGTGCGAGGCGGTGCGCACCGGGCGCATCGGCGATGGCAAGGTGCTGGTGCGCGAGGTGCGCCAGCTGCGGCGGCTGGGAGGCTGAGCACTGCGTGCCGGTCCTGGTCGGCATCGACGAGGCGGGTTACGGACCGTTGCTCGGCCCGCTGGTGCTCGGCGTGGTCGCGGTACGACTGCCCGCGGCGCCCGAGCAGGAGCAGGGGGCAGAGGCGCCGGATCTGTGGGCGCGGCTGGGCGCGGGCGCGGTGCGGCGCTCGCCGGCGCGCACCGCCCGGGCGCGCGCCCGCGAGCGGCGGCTGGTGGTCTGCGACTCCAAGCTCGCCTATCGCGGCGGGCACGGACTGGAGATCCTCGAGGAGACGGTGCTCGCCTTCGTGGCCTGCGCGCGCGGCCGCGCCGCCGCCAGCGGGGCGCCCGGCGAGCCCGGCCCGAGCGCGCTCGGGCTGCTGGCACAGCTCGGCCAGCGGCCGGAGCGCGCGCTGCGCTCGCCCTGGTACCGCGAGCACGACCCGGCGCTGCCGCTGGTGTGCTTTCCCAACCGGCTGCGCGCGCGCGCCCAGGCGCTGGCCGAGGCGCTGGCCCGGGCGGAACTGGAGATCCTGCACGTGGCGCCGCGCGTGCTCTACCCCGACGAGCTGAACCGAGGGGTCCGCCGGCTCGGCAACAAGCACCGGCTGCAGTGGCGCCTGGTGGCGCGGCTGCTGCAGGCGCTGTTCGAGCGCTACGGCGAGCAGGGGCTGGAGGTGACGGTCGACAAGCTCTCGGGCCGCCACTACTACGGCCCCGCGCTGGCGCGCCGCTTCGCCGGGGCAAGCGTCACCGCGCTCGCCGAGGGGGCGGGCGGCTCGTGCTACCTGGTGCGGCGGCAGCGCCGGCGCATGCGCGTGCGCTTCGTGCCGGAAGCCGAACAGCGCAGCTTCTGCGCGGCGCTCGCCTCGATGACCGCGAAGTACTTCCGCGAGGTGCTGATGGTGCCGCTGAACCGCTGGTTCCGCGAGCGGGTGCCGGGGCTGCGCCCGACCGCGGGCTACGCGCGCGACGCGCGCCGCTTCCTCGGCGAGATCGCCCCGGCGCTCGCCGCCCACGGCATCGCACCCGAGCTGCTGGTACGCCGGTGCTAGGAACGGCCCTCGAGCTGGCGGGCGACCGAGGGCCGATCCGGGCGCGCGCTCGTGCAATGCCAGTACCTCATGTCGCTTACGTCGCTGTTCATGGTTTCCCTGTCCCGGCGGCATCCCGACGGAGGGCCCGCAGTGGGCGGTCACGGTGCAACGCCGGCTGCAACCGGGTTTCGACCGCGTTGTCCGCCCGCCCCCCGGACCGTATCTAAGGGGGTGGTCCGTAGGGCGAGTCCGGGGGGAGCGGCGATCCACGGAGAGCGGCGGAGATGCAGCGCTACGAGTCGGAGCGGCGGGAGTTCGTCCGGGTGCCGGTGGAGATCCCGGTCCGCTACAAGTTCCTGTCCAGGACGGTCGAGGTGCCGGACACGGTGCACGAAGGCCGCACCGCCAACGTGAGCGGCGGGGGGCTGCTGCTGATCGGCAAGGTGCCCGAGCCGTCCATGTACGCGCACCTGCTCATGCAGCGCATCCTGGTCGGGGTGCTGCTGCAGCTGCCCACGGAAGCCGAACCGATCAAGGCGCTGTGCCGGGTGGCGTGGATCGAGGCGCACACCAGCGAGGAGCGGGTGGCGCTGGGGCTGGAGTTCCGCGAGATCACGCGCGAGCACCAGGACGCCATGTTCCGCTTCGTGATCCGCGCCCACCTGCCGTGAGCGCCGCGGGCGAGGGGCCTCCGGTCGCATGGCGGGGCCAGCCATGAGCGAGACGGGCGGGACGGCGCCCGGCACCGGCCTGGGCGAGGGGACCGCGGCAGGAGCGCAGCCCGCCCGCGGCCGTCCGGGCACGCCCGCCGCCACCGCACCAACCCGCGACCGACAGCCGCTCGAGGCAGCGTTCCGGCTCGAATACGAACAGGCCTTGCTCGCGCGGCTGCGGCTGGCGGTGGGGCTCGTCTTTCCCTTCACCGCGCTCTATGCGGCGCTGGACCTGGCGCTGCTGCCGGCCGCCACCGCCCGGGGGTTCATCGCGGCGCGCGCACTCAGTCTGCTGCCGGCGGGCTGGCTCTACTGGGCGAGCCGCCGCCCCTGGGCCGGGCGCCGGGCCGAGGCGCTGGCGGCGGTGCTACCCCTGGAGCTCGGGCTGCTCGCGAGCTGGACGGTCTGGGGCGCCGGTCCCCAGGCGGAGCTGTACACCCACGGCATCGCGCTGGTGATCCTGGCCACGGGGGCGCTGTATCCCTGGCCGCCGGTCTGGAGCCTGCCGTGCGGCGCGGCACTGGTGCTCCTGGATCTGGTGCCGGGCCTGTTCTGGAGCCCGCCCGGGGGCGGGGCGCCGGGGCCGTTCGTCGCCCGGGGGGTGTTCCTCCTCGCATGCGCGGCGGCGAGCGCGGGGGCGAGCTGGTTTCAGCACGAGAGCGCACGCCGGGAGCTGGAGCACCGCCAGCGGCTGCTGGCCGCCGAGCGCCAGGCGATGCTGGCGCGGGTGGCGATCGCGCTCAAGCACGAGATCCACAACGCGCTGACGGGCCTGCTCGGCACCATCGAACTGCTCGAGCTGCACGAGGGACTGCCCGCCGCGGTGCGGGACGATCTCGCACAGCTGCGCCGGTGCGCGCAGCGGATCCGGGACGCGCTCGTGCAGCTCGAGCGCGCCGATCCCGAGGCCACGGTGCCCTACCCGGGCGGCGAGCAGATGCTGGACCTGCAGTCCGGAGCGTACCGGCGCCCGGAGCCGGAACGGGACCACGGGCCGCCGGGCGGACAGGGCTGACAGCGGCGGGCGTGCTGGCGTGCCGAGGCCGGTCCGGGCCGGGGGCTGCGGCGCGCCGCCGCCGGTGCGAACATGACGGACGGGGGGAGAGCACGATCCAGGTGCCCGCACCATCCCTCCGCGCGATGCTTCGGTTCTGGGAGTACGCAGGTGCCTGCCGGACGCCGTAGCGAGCAGCTCGCCGCATTGTTCGAGGACGAAGTCCGCGCGCGCATGCTCGGCCAGGCGCGGCTCGCCGCCTGGCTCGGGATGCTGCTCTATCCGGCCTACGGCCCGCTCGATCTGCTGGTGATGGGCGAGCACGGACCGCTGTTCGTCGGGATCCGCCTGGCGACGGTGCCGGTGCTCTATGCGGTGGTGCGCGCGAGCCGCCTCGCTCGCGCGCACCGCCGCGCCTACCTGCTCGCGGCGGTCGTACCGGCGAGCATCGGGCTCGGGCTCGCGGTCATGATGCGGTTCGGTGGCGGCTATGCCACCCCGTATTTCTGGGCACCCTGCCTGCTCGCCTTCGGGGTCGGGGTGCTCTACCCCTGGCCGGTGCGCTGGGCGCTCGGCTGCAACGCAGCGCTGTGGGCGAGCTACGCGGTACCGGCGCTGCTGCTCGATGGGATCGCCGACGCATCGACCTTCGCGCTCGCCAACTCCCTCTATGCGGGCACGACGATCATCAGCGTCTACTCGAGCTACCACCTGTGGCGGGCCATGCGGCACGACTTCCAGCAGCGCCAGCAGCTGCTCGAAAACGACCGGCTGAAGAGCGAGTTCCTCGCCAACGTGAGCCACGAGCTGCGCACCCCGCTGGCGCTCAACCGCGCCCCGCTCCGCACGCTGCTCGCGGGCGAGGCGGGACCGCTCACCGCGCGCCAGCGCGAGCTGCTGGAGGTGATGGAGCGCAACGGCGCGCGCCTGGCCCGGCTGGTCGATGACCTGCTGGAGCTGGCGCGGCTGGAGGCGGGCAGGCGGCGCACCGAGCGCCGCTCGCTCGATCTGGTCGCGGCGCTGCGCCTGCTCGCCGCGCAGTTCGAGAGCGCATTTTCCGCCAAGGGCCTGCAGCTGCGCCTGGAGCTGCCGGCGGAGCCGGTGCCGGCGGTGCTCGATCCGGCGGCCTTCGACCGCATCCTCTACAACCTGCTCGGCAATGCGCTCAAGTTCACCGAGCGCGGCGGGGCGACGCTGCGGCTGCTCAGGCGCGAGGGCATGCATGTGATCGAGGTCGAGGACAGCGGACCGGGCATCCCCGCCGAGCAGATCCCGCTCGCCTTCGAGCGGTTCCGCCAGCTCGATGGCACCATGAGCCGCCACCACGAGGGCACCGGGATCGGGCTCGCGCTGGCGCGCGATCTGGCGCGCGAGATGGGCGGGGAGCTGCAGTGCGAGAGCACCGTCGGGCGGGGCTCGACCTTCCGGCTGCTGCTGCCGGCGAGCGCGCCCGCGCCGCCGCCCGAGGAGCGACCTGCGGCCGAGGCGGCGGAGCCGGCGCGCGCCCTCGGAGCCGGCGCGCCGGCGGCGGCGCCAGCAGCCCCACCGGCGGCGCTCACCCCGCCCGCGGGGCTCGCGCCGGCAGCCGTCTGGCGCGAGCACGGGGCCGGCCCCCAGGCCCCGCACCTGCTCGTGGTCGAGGACCACGCCGAGCTCGGCCACTACGTCGCGAGCCTGTTCGTTGGACACTACCGGGTGAGCTGGTGCCGCACCGCGGCGCAGGCCCTGGCGCTCCTGGAAGAAGAGGTGCCGGACGCGATCGTCAGCGACGTCATGCTGCCGCACATGAGCGGGATCGAGCTGTGCCGGGCGGTCCGCGCCCGCCCTGCGCTGCGCGCGGTGGGGATCCTGCTGTTGACAGCGCGCGCGGGCCCGCAGGACATGGTGGCGGGGCTGGAGGCGGGCGCGGATGACTACCTCGGCAAGCCGTTCGAGCCGGAGGTGCTGCGCTCCAAGGTGGGGGTCATGCTGCGGCTCAAGCGGCTGCGCGAGGAGCTGCTCGCCGCCGAGCGGCGCGCCAGCGCCGCCCGCCTGGTGGTGGCGCTGAAACACGAGCTCAACAACGCGCTGGCGGCGCTGCTCGGCACCGCGGAGCTGCTGGAGCTGGAGCTGCCCGCGCTGCCGCCGGCGGCGCGCGAGCCGATCGCGACCATGACCCGGCAGGCCCGCCGCATCGCCGAGGCCCTGCGGGGGCTGGACACGCTGGACGTCGAGGCGACGGTCCCCTATGCCGCCGGCCTCGAGATGTACGATCTGAACCGCCGCCGCCGCTCGGCAACCAGCCCCGAGCCGAACTGAGCCCCTCGCCGGCACGGCGGCCGCCTGCTCCCTGGGCCGCCGCTGCGTGCTGTCGGTGCCGGGCGCTAGCATGGCCGGCCGGCACCCAGGGCACGAACCGCTGCCGCAGGCATGACGACACGCGACGGCCACTCGGGCGCAACCGCAGCGCCGGCGCACGCGGCCCCGGCGGCGCAGTCCGGCGGTGCGCTGGCGGAGGTGGCGCTGCCGGTTCCCCTGCCGCAGACCTTCCACTACCTGGTACCGGCCGAGCTGTCCGACCGGGTGGCGCCCGGGCACAGGGTGAGGGTGCCCTTCGGCCGGCGCCGGCTGGTCGGGATCGTGCTCGGGCGGCTGGAGCTCGCCGCCAGCGCCGTGCCGGAGGAGCGGCTGCGGCCGATCGCCGAGGCGCCCGATACCAGTCCGTGTCTGCCACCGGGCGTGCTGGAGCTGTGCCGGTTCGCGGCGCGCTACTACCGGGTGCCGCTGGGCGAGGTGCTGGAGGCGGCGCTGCCCGGTGCGGTGCGCCAGCGCAGGCGGCGCCTGGTGCCGGCGGACACGGACGCCAGCCCGCCTGCCGCCGGAGCCGCCGCGGCTGGCGGCGCGGCCGCGCTGCCGCCGCTCACCGCCGAGCAGGCCCGCGCGCTCGCCACCGTGCTCGAGGACGTGCGCGCGGGCCGCTTCGGGGTGACGCTGCTGCACGGGATCACCGGCAGCGGCAAGACCGAGGTCTACCTGCGCGCGATCGGCGAGACGCTGGCGCTGGGGCGGCAGGCGCTGCTTCTGGTGCCCGAGATCGCGCTCACCCCGCAGACCCTCGCCCGCATCGGGGGGCGGTTCCCGCGGGTGGCGGTGCTGCACTCGCTGCTGGGCGCGCGCGAGCGCGCGCTCGCCTGGGAGCAGGCGCGGCGGGGGCGGGTCGATGTGGTGCTCGGCCCCCGCTCGGCCGTCTTCGCGCCGCTGGAACGCCTCGGGCTGATCGTGGTCGACGAGGAGCACGAACCCAGCTTCAAGCAGGAATCGAGCCCGCGCTACCACGCGCGCGATCTCGCCATCGCGCGCGCGCGGCTGGAAGGGGCGGCGGTCGTGCTCGGCTCGGCGACCCCGTCGCTGGAGAGCTGGTACAACGCCCGCCGTGGCCGCTACCGGTACGCGGTGCTGCGGGCGCGCCCGGGCGGGGCGGTGCTGCCGCGGGTGGAGGTGGTGGATCTGCGCCAGGAGAGCCGCGAGGTCCAGGGCTTCCCGTTCATCTCGCGCGTGCTCGAACGCCACCTCGCGGCCGCGCTCGCGCGCGGCGAGCAGGCGATCCTGTTCCTCAACCGCCGGGGGTTTTCCACCTTCCTGCAGTGCCGCGGCTGCGGGCACGTGCTGACGTGCGGCGGCTGCGCGGTGGCGCTGACCTACCACAAGCGGCGGGGGCAGGCGCTCTGTCACGCCTGCGAGCGCGCGCTGCCGCCGCCCTCGGTCTGTCCGGCGTGCGGGGCGGGGCGCGTGCAGTACTTCGGCTTCGGCACCGAGCGCATCGAGGAGGAGGTGCACCAGCGGCTGCCCGGCACCCGCTGCGTGCGGCTGGATTCGGACGCGCTGGCCGAGGGCGCCGGCCTGGCCGAGACGCTCGAGCGCTTCGCGCGCGGCCAGGCGCAGGTGCTGGTCGGCACCCAGATGGTGGCTCGCGGTCTGGACTTCCCCCGCGTGACGGTGGTCGGGGTGATCTCGGCCGACACCGCGCTCAACCTGCCCGACTTCCGCGCCGCCGAACGGACGTTCCAGCTGCTGGCCCAGGTGGCGGGCCGCGCCGGCCGCGCCGAGCTGCCGGGGGTGACGGTCATCCAGACCTTCTGTCCCGAGCACCCCGCGGTGCGCATGGCGGTGGCCCACGATACCGAGGGCTTCCTGGTGCGGGAGCTCCAGGCGCGGCGCCGCCTGGGCTACCCGCCCTTCGGGCGGCTGGTGCGCGTGGTGCTGAGCGGGCCGCGCGAGCGGCGCACGCTGGCGGCGGCGGAGGAGCTGGCCGCGCGGCTGCGCGCGGCAGCGGGCGCGCAGGCGGCGGTGCTCGGCCCGGCGCCCTGTCCGCTCGCGTTGCTGCACGGTCGCTACCGCTTCATGCTGCTCGTCAAGGCCCCCAGCCGCACCGCGCTGGCCCCGGCGCTCGAGGCGCTGGCGGCGGCAGCCCGCCCGCCGCACGGGGTACGCATCGCCCTCGACATCGACCCGGTCTCCATGATGTGATGGCCCGGCGCAGGCAGGCGCACCGCCTCGCGCACAGAAGGAGAGCGCTCATGTTCCGGGATGATCTCTTACGGGACAAGGTGATCGCCATCACCGGGGGCGGCACCGGGCTGGGCCGCAGCATGGCAGAGCGCTTCGCCGCGCTCGGGGCGCGGCTGGTGCTGGCGAGCCGCCGCCGCGAGGTGCTGGAACGGGCTGCGGGCGAGATCCGCCAGCGGAGCGGCGCCGAGGTGCTCGTGCACCCGCTCGATGTGCGCGATCCGCAGGCGGTCGAGGCGATGGTCCACAGCGCCTGCGAGCGCTTCGGCCGGCTGGATGGGCTGGTCAACAACGCCGCCGGCAACTTCCTCGCCCGCACCGAGTCGCTCAGCGCCAATGCCTTCGACGCCGTGGTGCGCACCGTGCTCCACGGCAGCTTCTACGCCAGCACCGCGTTTGCGCGCCATGTGATCGCCCGCGGCGGCGGTGGGGTGATCCTCAATATCCTCACCACGTACGCCTGGACCGGTTCGGCCTTCGTCGTGCCGAGCGCGTGCGCCAAGGCCGGGGTGCTCGCCATGACGCGTTCGCTGGCAGTGGAGTGGGCACGCCATGGGATCCGGGTCAACGCGATCGCGCCGGGCCCCTTTCCCACCGAGGGCGCCTGGCAGCGGCTCATGCCGCCGGGCTTCGCCGAACAGGCGCTGCGCCGCATCCCGGCCGGTCGCTTCGGCCGCCCCGAAGAGCTGGCCGAGCTGGCGTGTTTTCTGCTCGCGGACGGCGCGGCGTACATCACCGGCGAATGCGTGACGATCGACGGCGGGCGCTGGCTCATGGCCGGGGAGTTCAATGCGCTGATCGGGATGGATCCGGCCAGCGCCGACGCGCTGTTCGCGATGCTGCGGGCCGGTCCCAGGAGCTGAGCGCGCGCCGCCGGCATGGCGAACGGGCGGCGCGCGGCGGCGGCAGGCGAGACGGCCCGGCGCCAGGGCGCGGCGCCGCCCGCCCCGGAGCATGCCCTTCAATCCGGCGCGGCCGCCCGCTCGCCGCGGCTCGCCTCGCCCAGCGCCAGCGGATCGGCGGGCGCGGGCGGCCCGAGCCCGCACCGCCGCACCAGCGGCCCCAGCAGCCACAGATCGAACAGGCACACCGCGACGCTGAGCAGCATGGTCGCGAACAGCACCAGCCCGCAGCCCACGAGCAGCCACGTCCACTCGGCACCGGCGTACCGGACGAGCCACGGGGCGGCGAGCACGCCGGCGGTGGAGCCGAAGCCGCAGAGGTAGAGCGCGATCTTGCTCCAGTCGGGCAGCGGGGTCAGCGCCACCAGGTGCAGCAGCACGAACACCATGAGCGGCAGGCTGAAGGCGTGGTCGTGGGTGAGCGCCAGGAGCTCGCGATAGCTCTTGGGCTCCAGGAACTCCCTGGCTTCGAGGTCCCCCTCGTTGCCGCGCAGCCACTGGGCCGCGCTCCGCGCGCTGCTGCCGGCGCGCTCGGCGTAGTACAGCCCCGCCACCCCGAGCCCGCCGAGCACCGCCAGCAGGAACAGCGTGAGCAAGAGCTTGGTGTGCAGCCGCGCAGCCGACAGCGAAAACCGCGGCATCCGGTAGTACTGGCTCATGGCACCGCCTCGCCCGCCGCGCCGCGTACGGCGGCTCGGGGCAGCGGCAAGAAGAGCGCCCCGGCGCCCGGGCCGCCGCCCAGCTCCTGCACGGTGTCGGCGCCCGCGGCCAGCAGGACGGCGCGCGCCTGGGGCCAGCGCTCCAGGAGCGCGGGGCAGCCCTCGGGACCGGCCACCACCGCCGCGGTCGCGAGCGCATCGGCGAGCGCCGCCGAGCTCGCCCACACGCTCGCGGTCTCGACGCCGCGCGCCGGCTGGCCGCGGCGCGGATCGACGATGTGCGCGCCCCGCTCGTAGCTGCCCGAGCTCGCCACCGAGCCGCCCGCCAGCCACCACACCCCGAGCACCCTGTCGGCCGGCGCGCGCGGGTCGCGTACCGCGACCAGCCAGCCCAACGGGCCCGGCGGCGGGCCCATGACCAGCAGCTGCCCGCCGAAGTCGAGCACGGCACGGCGGACCCCGCACGCCTGCAGCACCGCCGCCGCGCGGTCGAGCGCGTAGCCCTTGCCGATGCCGCCGAGGTCGAGCTCCAG
The DNA here is from genome assembly GCA_026004615.1 of Planctomycetota bacterium. Taxonomy (GTDB): domain Bacteria; phylum Planctomycetota; class J058; order J103; family J103; genus BPJM01. The sequence goes on along the minus strand of BPJM01000003.1, from coordinate 315,678 downwards.
CTCCGGACGCCCGAGCCGCGCCGCGCGCCGCCGGGGCTCGAGCTCGAGCTGCTGCCAGCCGCCGGGCACCAGCGTCGGATCGAAGGCGCCGCCGCTGGTGCGCGCCACCGCGACGGCCAGCTCCAGGCACGTGTAGGTGTCGGGGGACAGCAGCAGTGGGCGCTGCTGCCCCGCGCTGCGGTTGAGCGCGCTCAGCTCGCTGTCCGGCCGCCAGTGCGACAGAGCCGCCTCCAGCCGTGCGACCTCGGCGAACGCCGCCGCCATCGCCAGCCGCGCGCGCGCGGGCTCGGCCCAGCAGGCGATCTCGAGCCACGTCCCCATGCGCCAGCGGGCACGGCGCACCGGCCCGCTGGCGAGCGCGGGCTGGCGCCGCGGTCCCGCTCGCACTGCGCCCGGCACCGCGCTGCCCGCCGCGCCGAGTTCCACCGGCCGCCACCGCAGATCCACGCGCGCGCGGTCCCCGCGCACCAGCTCCTCCACGATGACCAGCACCTTCTTGATCCCGCGGGTGACCGCGCGCGAGGACAGCGTGGCGCCGCTGAGGTTGATCACATCCCGGTGGAGCTCGAGCGGGGCGCCGAGGTCCTTGCCGATGAACTGCGCGAGGAAGCGGCGCCGGCGCACGCCTGCTCCGATGCTCTCGCGGTAGACCATGACCGCGACGTCCTTGACGCGCCCGGCTGGATCGACCGCGACGATGAAGGTGATGGGGCGGTACTTGCCGATCTCCTCGGTCACCACCGCCCAGCCGAGCAGCTGCTGCTCGGCGTCCCAGGCGCGGTGCACCACCACCGCCGGCTCGTACAGCCGCCGGCCCAGGCGCTGCTCGATGCGCGCCCGCTCCTCCGCGCTCGGGCGCAGCTCGGCCTGCTCGAAGCGCACCGCCTCGGGGAAGACCTCGCCGAGCGCCTGCGGCAGGGTCAGATACACCTCCTCGCCGCCGGCCGCGGACGGTCCCTGCGCGGCCGCCGGACGGCAGAGCGCGGCCAGGGCGCACAAGCCCAGCACCACCACGGCCCCCCACCGGCGCCCCGGAGCGCGCCAGCGCCCGCGCGCCGCCGGCGCCATCCCGCTACCGCACAACACCCGCACCCCCGCCTCGCTGCCCATCGGCACCCGCCTCAGAAGTAGGAGGCGACCGAGAGCAGCACCGCGTCGTTGCGCACCGCGCTGTGCTCCCAGTCCTCCAGATGGAACTGGTAGTCGAACTTGAAGACGGTATCCTCGACCGGCCGGAAGTTCACGCCCAGGGTGACGATCTGCCGCCGCTCGCCGTCCAGATCGAGGTGATCGAGCCGGCCGACCAGGGTGAAGGTCGATTCCTGGCGGAACACCACCGGCAACAGCTCCTTGAGCACCTCGAACATCACATGGTAGTTGATCTGGGCATAGATCCCCCACATGTCGTTGGGCACGCCGCTGGAGCGCGCCAGGGCGTCGCGCTCGATCGCCGCCAGCGCCACCTCGCCCTGCAGCTCCAGGCCCGCCAGGAGCGGCAGCCAGCGCGCGGGCTGCAGCGTCCAGTCCAGCGCCACGATCTGCAGCGCGTTGTCGCCCTTGTCGTCGTAGCGCCCCCAGTAGTACGACGTCCCCAGCTCCGCGCCCAGCGCCGGGGAGAACCCCAGCCGGCCGGCGAAGGCGATCGAGTTGTTGTTGTCCAGCTTCATGCTCGCCCGGCCCTTGCGCAGCCCCTCGGTGCGGTTGAACAGCGAGCGGAAGCCGCTCGGCGCGCTGGCGTCCTCGATCAGCCCCTTGAAGCCGTTCATGACGTAGGCCTCGTAGCTGAGCATGAGCTCGCCCGCCGGATACCAGGTGCCGAAGATCCCCGCCCCGGCCTCGGTGAGCGTGGTCGGGATGATCGCGGTCGCGACCAGCGGCCGGTCGGTCAGGTCGTTGACCGGCGAGTCGTGGACCAGGTTGAACTTGCCCAGCGGCACCAGCAGCGCCCCCGCGCGCAGGCCCAACCACTCGGCGAACTCGTAGTCCAGCGCGGCGAACTCGACCTTGGTCTCGCCGTCGCCGCCGGGAAAGTCGGTGCCGCCGAACTCGAACTCGATCTCGGCGGCGAAGCGGAGCTGCTCGGTGATCTCGCCGAAGATGAACGGGATGAAGCGGTGCTGCACGAAGCGCCGGTCCGCGCCCTGGGCATCGCGGTACTCCAGGTCGAAGTACCCGCCCACGTGCGCGCCCGCGATCTTGAGCAGAAAGGGCTTGGCGTAATAGCCCCCCTTGGTGCCGAGCCGCTCGAGCTGTTGCCGCGCCCGCGCGCGCACGCTCTCGCCCGGCAGCGGCGGCTCGGCGGTCGGCCCTGGCGGGGCGCCCTCGGCCTCGGCCGCCATGCGCTGCTCCTGCAGCGCATGGAGCTGCTGGCGCAGCGAGGCGTTGTGCTGCTCCTGGGCGGCGAGCCGCCGCTCCAGCTCTGCGAGCCGCTCCTCCAGCGGGGCGGTGGCCGGCGGGCTCGGTCCTGGCGCGCCCTCGGCCGCCGCCGCCGGCGGTGGTGGTTGCTCGGCGGCCGGCGCCCGGGCGCCGCCGCCGATCCCCGCCAGCGCCAGCACCAGCCCGAGCACCGGCATGCGAGCGCGCTGCCGCCGCCCGCACTGCCCGTTCGCCCCGCCCGTCCTGCCATCCCCGCGCATGGTCCGTCCTCCGCGCCGGTTCCGGTGGCCGGCCCGGGGCGCGCTTGCCGTGCGCGCCCCGCGGCCGCCCCTGCGAGCGGAGTCGATCCACCGCGCGGGCCCGCGACAAGGGGACAGCGGGGAGCGACCGAGCCCGCTGCGCCGGCCGTGGGTTGCGCGCAGTGGGCCGCGGCGCCACACCGCCGCTGGCGCGCTCCGCCCCACCCCGCGGGCGCTGCACCGCCTCATCCCAGGCCCAGCGCCTGGAGCCCCTCCTCGTCGTAGCCGAGCAGATGGCCCACCTCGTGGAACACCGTGGTGCGGACCTCGCGCACCAGGGTGGCGCGGGTCGGGCGAGACGTTCTCCAGGTTGCGCTGGAACAGCAGGATCTGGCCCGGCGTGAAGCCAGGCAGCCCCTCCTCGAACCGCTCCGGCACCGCCTCCGCCCAGAACAGGCCGAGCGTATCCGGATCGGCCTCGGCACTGGCGGCATCGCCCCCGAGCATGGCCAGGGTGGGATAGTCGTGGACCACCACCGCCAGCCGCTCCAGCTCGGCGGCGATCGGCGGCGGCAGCTCGGCGAGCGCCTCGCGCACCACGCGGTCGAACGCGCGCGCGCTCACCCGGTAGGGAAGCGGGTAGCGCTCGGGATCGAGCCGGTGCGCGGTGCGGAAGGAGCGCGCGGCCTCGCGCTGGCGGCCGAGCCGGTCGAGCGCCACCGCGAGCGTGCGGTGCACGGCGGCGTCCTCGGGCAGCGCGCGCGCCGCGCGCGCCAGCACCCCGGCCGCCTCCTCGAAGCGCCACAGCTGATACAGCGCCTCGCCCCGGCCGGCGAGTGCGGCCGGCGAATCCGGCGCGAGCACCAGCGCCCGCTCGAAGCCGGCGAGCGCCTCCGACCACTCCCCGCGCGCCATCGCCTGCTCGGCGCGCTGCAGCCACCGCTCCAGCTCGTCGTGCTCGCTCAGGACCGACGCCCCGCACCACCCGCGCGCTGGGCGAGCCCGCCCCGCCGCCACCGCTGCCGCCACCGCCGCAGGCGAGCGCCGGACAGGTGGCCAGAGCTGCTGCGGCATGGCGCCGAGCCGCTCTGCCTGGCCGTCCCCCGCTCCATGGCTGGCGATCATACGTCCGGGCGAGCGCCGATCAAGCGCCCCCGGCGGGGCAGCTCGCGCTTGACAGGCGCCGCGGGCCCGCACACGCTGGGGGCTCGGGCCCGCGCGGGCGTCGGGCGACGGGACGGCGGCCATGGCACCGCAGCAGAGCGCCGAGCGCAGCGCCATCTTCGAGGTCGTCATCGGCACCGCCGGCCACATCGACCACGGCAAGTCCACGCTGGTGCGGGCGCTCACCGGCATCGATCCCGACCGGCTGCCCGAGGAGAAGGCGCGCGGCATGACGATCGACCTGGGCTTCGCGCGCATGCCGCTCGCGGACGGCAGCCTGGTCGGCTTCGTCGATGTGCCCGGCCACGAGCGCTTCATCAAGAACATGGTCGCCGGGGCGAGCGGCATCGACATCGCGCTGCTGGTGGTCGATGCGAACGAGGGCGTCATGCCCCAGACCCGCGAGCACCTGGAGATCATGGACCTGCTGGGTATCCGGGACGGGGTGGTGGCGCTGAGCAAGATCGATCTCGCCGAGCCGGACCTGGTGGAGCTGGCAGCGGAGGAGGTGCGGCAGGCGCTCGCGGGCACCTTCCTCGCCCAGGCGCCGATCCTGCCGGTGAGCGCGAGCACGGGCGAGGGCCTGCCCGAGCTGCGCGCGGCGCTGGAGGCGGCCTGCCGCCGCGCCGGCCCGCGCCCGGCCACCGGCCCGCTGCGCATGCCCATCCAGCGCGTGTTCAGCGCGCGCGGCTTCGGCACCGTCGTCACCGGGATCCCGCTCAGCGGCACCGTCGCCCCGGGCGAGCTGGTCCGAGATCGCGCCAGCGGGACTGCGCGGGCGGGTGCGGGGGCTGCAGGCCTACGGGGCCGAGGGTGGCGCGCGCGCGCGCGGGCCATTCGACCGCACTCAATCTCGCCGAGGTCGACTACAAGCAGGTGCACCGCGGCATGGTGGTGGGCGAACCCGGCTCGCTCGCCGGCAGCACACTGCTGGGGGCGCGCCTGGCGCTGCTGCCGAGCGCGCGCGGCCCGCTCGCGCACATGGCGGCGGTACGGGTGCACCTGGGCACCGCGGAGGTGCTCGGCCGGCTGGCCCTGCTCGAGGGCACGCCGCTGGTGCCCGGGGCGCAGGCGCTGGTGCAGCTGCGGCTCGGCGAGCCGGTGGTGGCGGCCCCGGGCGACCGGTTCATCGTGCGCGACGCCAGCGCCAGCCGCACGCTCGGGGGTGGCACGGTCATCGCCCTGCTCGAGCGGCGGCTCAAGCCGGGCCGGGTACGGGTGCTGCAAGGGCTGGCGAAGCTGGAGCGGGCGCTGGGCGAGCCGCGCGCGCTCCTGGCCGAGACGGTGCGGCAGAGCGAGCTGGTGCCGCTGGCGCTGGAGCGCCTGCGGCAACGCACCGGGCTCGGTCGCGTGCTGACCGAGCGGCTCGCCGGCGAGTTGACCGCAGCGGGCGAGCTGGTGGCGCTGCGGCACGGCGCGGCGCTGGTGCACCGCGAGGCGCTGGCGGCGGCCAGCCGGCGTCTGGTCGAGCGGCTCGGGGAGCTGTTCGGCGAGCGGCCGCTGCTGCCGGAGATCGAGCTGCGCGAGCTGCGCGCGGCGGCGGGACTGGACGAGGCGCTGTTCGAGCGCGCGCTCGAGGCGGCGCTCCAGGCCGGCACGATCGAGCGCGGCACCGCCGGCGGGCTCGCGCTGCCCGGGCGCCAGGTGGCGCTCGAGCCCCGGCAGCAGGCGCTGGCCGAGCGGCTGGCGCGCGCTGTATCGCCAGGCCGGCGCGCAGCCGCCCGACAGCGCGGAACAGGCGGCGGCGGCGCTCGGTGAGCCGCCCGCAACGGGTGGCCGAGGTGCGGGCGCTGCTGGGGCTGTTGGCGCACCGGGGCGAGCTGCTCGAGGTGGCGCCGGGACTGTTCTTCGCTCCCGAGGTGGTGGCGCGGGCGCGCCGCGCGCTGCTAGAACCCCTGCAGCGCGGCGAGCCGTTCAGCGCCGCCGCCTTCGCGACGCACTCGGCACCACCCGCAAGTGGGCCATCCCGCTCCTGGAATACTTCGATGCGCAGGGGCTGACCGAGCGGCGTGGCGCCACCCGCGTGCTCCGCCAGCCTCCCCCGGGCTGAACCCCTGCGTGGCGCTCGCGGCTAGCCGCGCCCGGGCAGGTCGTGCTGGATATCCGCCAGGCGGCGGCGCAGCTCCCCGTAGAGCTGCTCGGCCCGTCCGGGCGGCAGCGGATCGGCGAACAGCCCGCGCATCTCGTCGCGGGCGATCGTGCCGGCGAGCACCGCGCCGTACAGCTTGTCGCCGAGGATGTAGCCGAGCGCGTGCGCGAGCGCGTCCTGCATCGCCGGCGGGCGGCGGAAGATGGCGGCCAGGCGCGGGCCCCGCCGCCGCTCGCCGGCAAGCGCGCGCTGCTCCGCCTCGACGTGGCGCAGCACCAGCCGCGCCAGCTCGCGCAACCACCGCCCCTGCGCATCCAGCCGCCGGCGGCGGTTGGCGCGCAGGAACTCGGCATAGTCCTCCACCGACATGCAGTGCCGCCGCGGGTCGATGATGCGCGAGCCGAAAAAGCCCAGCGCCTCCCGGATTGATCCGGAAATAGAAGGCGTCGCGGACCTCGCGCCGCTCGCCGCTGAAGCCCGCGAGCAGCACGTTGAGGAAGTGCGCCGCCTCCTCCGCGGCCCGGTACAGCGAGATATCCGCCAGGTAGATGATGTTGGCATACGGGATGAAGTAGCTCTCGCCACGCCGCACGTGCCGCTTGATCTCCCGCAGCATGGCGGGGCTGAACCGCTCGTCGGCTTCGAGCACCTCGAGGAAGTCCAGATCGTGCGTGGTGTAGACCTGGAAGTCGTCCAGCCGCTCGTGCTCGATCTCCAGAAAGCGCGCGAGGGTGTGCACGATCTCGTGGACCTGTTCGGCGAGGTCGACCTCCCCCCAGCGCTCGCCGCGCCAGATGGGCGCGCTGTGGTCGTGCAGCTCGGCGTGGTTCTGTTCCCACAACACATAGCTCTGCAACGCCACCAGCGGGGTGGCCGAGAACACGCAGTAGCAGTCCGCTGCGATGCGCACCACGTCGACGACCCGCTCCAGCCCCTCCTCGGCGAGCTGCCAGTAGATCGGTTCGGCATTCTGATGGACCACCACCCGGCGGCGCCGCACGCCGCGCGGGCGCAGTTCCGCATCGACGATGAGCGGCAGGTGGTCGCGCGCCACGTGCAGGTCGCCATCGAATACGAACACCAGCGCCTCCGGATGGGCAAGGGCTTCGGTGGCGATCAGGCGGGCGGCATGCAGGTCCCGTTCGATCACCCGGTCGGGCCGCGTATCGTCCGGCTCGCTGTTGATGCCCACCACGCGCAACCCCCGCCGGCGGCACAACCGCAGCAGCTCCCGGTACGGCTCCCAGTGGAAGTCCCAGGTGTTGGTGTAGTCGATCGCCGCCAGGAACTCCTGCTCGGTGAGCGCACCCGCCTGGTAGGCGTCGAGCACGGGCTGGTGGGTGGAGGGCACCATCTCCATGCAGACCACGATCGGCCGGCCGTGCCCGGCCAGCTCGCCCAGCAACCAGTGCGCGGTCTGCTGCGACTGGCGCAGGGTGTGGTAGTCGCCGAGATAGACCAGATCGGCCGCCGCGCAGGCCCGGAGCAGCTCCTGCCGGGAAGCCAGCCGCTCGAAGCTGGAGATCTCGCGCCAGTACTCGTCGTAGTAGACCTGGACCGCCGGCGGCAGCCCGCCGAAGGAGTCCTCGATCTCGCGCTTGAGCCGGGCGACGATCTCCTTCTGGATCGCGATGAGTTCCGCGCGCGCCCCGCTCGTGGCGGAATCGGGCGCGCGCGGCGGCGCCGGTTTTATCCCGTGCTTTCTCAAGGTGTTGGCGCGCACCGCGCCCTAGCCTAGCAGCGCCGCCCCGGCCCCGCAAGGGAGGCTCCGGGGCGGCGCCCGCAAGCCCGGCTGCGCCGCTGCTCCCCCTTTCAGGGCAGCACGGTATAGGGCCCTGGCGCGGTCGCGGTCTCCAGCGGACCGCTCGGGCTCCGCTGCCGGCTGACGGCGACGGTGTAGGCGCCGGGGGCGAGCCGCCGGCCCTCGGGCCGCCAGACCAGCAGCCGGTTCTCGGTGCGCCGCAGCAGCTGCGCGCGCCGCGGGCCGGTGCCGTCGTCGAAGCTCACCGCGAGCGGGAACAGGCCCGGCGCCCCGAAGCCACTGCCGTGGATCTCGACCAGCGGCTCGCGCCGGGCGGTATCCGGCACCAGAGCGGTCACCCGGAGCGGTCCCGGGGCGCTGACCTGGAAGGTGGCGATGTTGGACGCGAGCACACCGCTCGGCCGCACCAGCTGCACCTGCACGTCGTGCGGGCCCGGGCTCGCCGTGCGCGGCACGAAGCTGAGCAGCCGGTGCTCGCCGCTGCTCCGCTCGACGAAGAACCCGAGGATGGCATGGCGCGCGCCGTCCCAGAGCAGCTCGGTGCGGGCGAAGCGCGCGAGCAGGTGCTGCCCCCGGATCTGCAAGGGGCTCAGCGCAGGGCCGGTATCCGGCACCAGCGCCGTGATCTGGGGCGCCGGCGCGGCGCTCGGATCACCGGTGGTATAGGCGAATCTGTTGGAAGCGCCGGCGCGGGTGTGCACCGTCACCTCGTAGCGCACCGGGCCGGCGGCTGCGGGCGGCACCAGGCTCCGCACCCTGTCGTAGCCGTTGCTCCAGCCGGGCACCACCAGCGCCGGGCCACCGCTCGGATCCACCCACTCGACCCGCACCGCGCCGAACGGCCCGAGGTCGGTGCCCTCGATCGCGACCGGCTCGCCCGGCAGCCGGTCCGCCGGCACGATGGCGGTGATGGTGGGCTGGCCGGCCGCCGCGATGGTGATCTGCGGCGAGCAGAGCCCGCTCTGCACGCCCGCGGCGTTGGTGAAGAGCAGCGTCGCCGGGCCGAGGGCCGGACCGCCCGGCACCACGAAGGCGACGAACCTCCGGTGGCGGGCCCGCACCTGGCTCACGGTGAAGCGCTGGCCGGTGCTGTCCGTCAGCTCGATCGCGGTCCCCGCGCCCAGCCGTCGCCCGAACGCGAGCACGAGCTGGCCCGGCACCGCGCTCGTGGCGCTCAGGTGATAGATGAGCGGCGCCCCGGGGGCGAGCACGGTGTAGCCGCTCGCGGCGGCGCTGCCCAGCGCATCGGTGACCTCGATCCGGGCATCGCCGGCGCTGGTGCTCTGGGGCGTGCTGGGCGCGGTACGCACGAGCAGCCGGTCGGCGCGCGCACCGAGCAGCTGCGCCGGCTCGCCGGCCACGACGACGCTCGGCGGGCCGGCGCCGAGATCGAAGCTGCCGCGGATCAGCAGCTCGTCGCCGGGCGCCCCGCAGGCGGGCCGAAAATCGGTGATCGTGGCGGCGCGCGCCTGCGCGGCCAAGCCGAGCAAGGAGGCGACGAGCAGCGCGCAGCCGAGCCGTACCCCCGCAGCAACGCGCGGTGCGAGACCGTGTGGGTGCTGGGTTCGCATGGCGCTGCCTCCTACTCGAAGATGGTGACGAACACGGGGTTGCCCGCGCTGTCGAACGCGCTGAGCTCGGTGGCGGCCGCCAGCTCTGCGGAGCCGTCGAGATAGGCCGCGATCGCCGCCGAGATGCCGGCGTCGATGGGCTGGCCGGCGAGCGCCGCGCTGCGGTCCACCAGATCCCCGCTCGGGGTGCCGAGCAGCGCCTTGACGATGCGGAAGGGCTCTGCGCTCGGATCGAGCGCCAGCACGTCGGGCAGCCCGTCGCGGTCGTGATCGAAGCGGACCACGAGCTGCCCTTCCTCCTCGACCGCCGGTGCGGAGCTCGGGCTGGCCACACCGCCGGTGCTGCTGCCCCCTCCACAGCCGAGCAGCAGCGCGGCGCAGGCCCACCCCGCCACGGCGGCGAGCGCTGTGCGGTTGCGCATGGTGGTCGTCCTCCTTCCCCGGGGCCGGGCCGGCCGGCCTGTCCCTGTCTCTATTCGAACGCCGGTTGCCCTGCCCTGGTTTTGCCCGCCCGCAGCCCGTTTCGTGCCGGCGGCGCCGCAGGTGCTCAGCCGGCGCCGGCCGGCGGTCGCTCGGCCGCGAGCACGAACCACATGGGCTCGAGCCGGGCGCGCGCGCCGCGCGCCTGCGCGAGCCGCCGCGCCAGCTCGGCGTGCTCGTGCAGCACACCCAGTTCCCAACCTGCCGCCGCGAGCAGCGCCCGCGGCTCGGTGGGACTGGCCGGCGGGCCAAAGGCGAAGCGCAACGGCTCGCCGAGCGCCCGCAACAACACGCGCCCTCCGAGCAGCAGCAGCGCGCTCCAGGGCCGGCGCAGCCCCAGCCGCCACCGCCCGTCCAGGAGCAGCAGCGAGCCCGGTGCCCCCAGGCGGGCGAGCGCACCGAGGGTGGCACGGATCGCCTGCTCTTCGAGGTAGTAGGTCACCCCTTCCCAGACGAAGGCGGAGCGCTGGCGCGGCTCCAATCCCGCCGCGAGCAGCGGCTGCTCCAGGGGCTGTCGCTCGAGGTCCACGGCCACGAAGCGCACGTGCGGGACCTCGCCGACCACGCGCGCGACGATCCCCTGCTTGATCGCCGAAACGCTGGGGTGGTCGACCTCGAAGAAGCGCAGCGGCTCGCTCCCGGCGGGGGAGCGCAGCCGGTAGGGGCGGGCGTCCAGCCCCGCCCCCAGGATGGCGATCTGCCGGATGCCACCGGCGACGGCGCGTTCGAGGTGCTCGTCCATGATCCGGTGCCGCAGCGGCACGAACGCCGCGGCCCCCAGCGGCGGCAGGTCCATGAGCCGCTCGATGGCGGCCGGCACCGGCCCGGCGATCCCGCGCGGGCCGCGCACCAGGGGCGAGCGGCTCGCCTGGAGGAAGGGCAGTGCCCACGGGTCCTCGATGAGCCGCGCCGCCGGCGGGCGCAGCTGCTCGCGCGCGCGCAGCAGCGCCACCACCTCCGCGGTCAGCGAGGGCCGCTCGCGCGCTCGTGCGCCCGGCGGGGGCGGCGGGCGGTCGGCCTCCGGCCCGCCACCGCTAGACCAGGCGGTCCCGCCCACCGCCCGCCTCGGCCTCGGCGTCCGCGGCCCGGCCGGCGCCGGGCTGCTCGTAGCGTGCGGTCACGGTGGTGGTGAGACCGCCGCGTACGTTGAACACCAGCCGCACCGTCATGCGCCGGGGCGCCAGCGCCGCCACCAGGTCGTCGAGGATGCGGTTGGTGACCGCCTCGTGGAACGCCCCCTCCTCGCGGTACGACCAGAGATAGAGCTTGAGCGACTTGAGTTCGACGCACAGCCGGTCCGGCACGTACTCGATGTGCACGGTCGCGAAGTCGGGCTGGCCGGTCATGGGACACAGGCAGGTGAACTCAGGCGTCACCACCTCGATCTCATAGTCCCGCTCGGGCTTGGGATTGGGGAAGGTCTGGAGGTCCTTCGAAGGTCGGCTCGGCATGCCGGTCACTCCTGGTGCTCACCGCACGCTGCGGCCGCCGTCGACGGCGAGCACCTGTCCCGTGATGAAGGCGGCCTCCTGGGAGGCGAGAAACAGCACCGCGGCGGCGGCCTCCTCCGGGCGTCCCAGCCGTCCGAGCGGCACCTGGGCGAGCAGCCGCGCGTGCTCGCTCTGCTCCGAGACCCCCTGTGCCTCGGCCGCCATGGCGCCGATCGCCACCCCGTTGACGCGGACGCGCGGGGCGAGCGCGCGTGCGAGCGCGGCGACGAGGCCCAGCACCGCTGCACCCCCGAGTGCCGCAGCCGGTGCCGCGCCGTACGCGCCCAGCGGTGCGACCACCACCACCGCCCCCTGGCGTTGCGCCAGCAGGTCCGCCACCGCGGCGGTGACCGCCACCGCGCCGCGCAGCATTCCCTCGGCCCCCGCGGCCCAGCTCCGCGCGTCGAGCCCGAGCGGCCGGCGCGCCGCCGCGCTGGGCACGTGCAGCGAAACGCTCCGGGCGCTGTCCGCGCTCTGCGGCGAGCGGGGCTCGCCGCTGCCCGCGGTGGCAGGGGCGAGCGGCGCGCCCGCGGCGGGCTCGGTCGCGTTCAGCACCAGGACATCGAGCCCGCCGAGCGCGGTCGCTGCCTCTTCGGCGATCCGCTCGGCCTGCTGCCAGTCGGCGAGGCTGCCCCGCACCAGCGCCGGCACCGCCTCGCCGGCGAGCCCGCACGCGGTCGCCGTCTCCTCCGCGCCGCCGGAGTCCGCATCGTAGTGCAGCGCCAGCGAGGCGCCCTCGCTCGCGAGCAGCACCGCGATGGCGCGCCCGATGCCCCGGCTGGCGCCGGTGACCAGAACCCGCTTGCCCTGAAACTGCACGCCTCGCCTCCGCCGCACTCGCCCCGGAGCGTGCCCGCGCCGCTGCTGCGAGCGAGGCGCGGTCCGCCCCGTCCTGGCTACTGCAGCGCCGCCAGCATCGGTTCCAGCTGCTCCACCAGCCGCTCGAAGTGGGCGAGCGCGGTTTCGATCGGCTCCGGGCTCGTCATGTCGGCGCCGGCGCGCTGCAACAGCGGGATCGGCTCGTCCGAGCCGCCGGCGGCGAGCAGCGCCAGATAGCGCTCGCGGGCGCCTGGCTCGCCGGCGAGCAGCCGCTGCGCCAGCACCACCGCCGCCGCCATTCCGGTCGCGTACTGGTAGACGTAGAAGTTGTAGTAAAAGTGCGGGATGCGCAGGCACTCCAGGTCGAGCTCGGGATCGAGCGTGAGGCCCGGGCCGTGGTGGCGCTCCAGCAGCTCGTGGTACAGCCGCTGGAAGTCCTGCAGGCTGAGCGGCTCGCCGCGCTCGGCGCGCTGGTGCACCAGGTGCTCGAACTCCGCGAACATCGCCTGGCGGAAGAATGTCGCCCGGAAGTCGTCGATCGCACGGTGGACCACGTACGCGCGCCGGCGGGGGTCATCCCAGATGCGGAGCAGGTGCGCGGTCAGCAGCTCCTCGTTGAAGGTGGAGGCGACCTCGGCGACGAAGATGCCGTAGTCCGCGTACTGCGGGGGCTGGTGGCGGTTGCTGTACCAGGTGTGCATGGCGTGCCCCGCCTCGTGGGCGAGCGTGTAGACGTCCTCGAGGGACTCGCCGCGGTAGTTGAGCAGGATCAGCGGCGTGGAATCGTACGCCCCCGCCGCGTAGGCCCCCGCACGCTTGCCGCGGTTCTCGTAGCGGTCGACCCAGCCGCCCAGGAGCCCCTGGCGGAGCGTGCTGACGTACTGCTCTCCGAGGGGGGCCAGGGCTGCGCACACCAGGTCGACCGCCTCCTCGTAGGTCAGGTGCACCCGCAGCTCGGGCACCAGCGGCACCATCAGGTCGTAGAACCGCAGCTCCTCCAGTCCCAGCGCCCGCCGGCGGAGCTCGTAGTAGCGGTGCAGCACCGGCAGCCGGCGGTGGACCGCCTCGAGCAGCGCGTCGTAGACCGCGACCGGCACGTGGGCGGCGAACAGCGCCGCCTCGCGCGCGCTCGCGAAGCGGCGCGCCCGCGCATAGAACAGATCCCGCTTGATGGCGCCGGCCAGGGTGGCGGCGAGCGTGTGCCGGTGCTCCTGGAAGGCCCGGTAGTACTGCTGGAAGAACCGGCGCCGCAGCTCGCGGTCGGGCCGCGCCAGAAACGCGCTGTAGCTGGCGTGGCTGACCTCGACCTCGCGGCCGTCCTCATCGACGATGAAGCCGAACCGCAGGTCGGCGTGGTGGAGCTGGCCGAACGCCTCGTACGGCACGCGCGCCAGCTCGCTCGCCATGGCGAGCAGCCGCTCCTCGCCTGCAGTCAGCGTGTGCTCGCGCCAGCGCAGCTGGCGCTCGAGGTAAAAGCGGTAGGGCGCGAGCTGCTCGGCGCCGAGCAGTTGCTGCATCTGGGCGGGCGGAAGGGCGAGCAGCTCGGGCAAGAAGAACGAGGTCTTCTCGCCGAGCTCCGCCGCCAAGGCGCTCACCCGCTGGAGCAGTCCCCGGTAGTGGCCGTCGGTGGTATCCTCGTCGCTGCGGCGCCCTGCGTAGTTGCGGAGCCGATCCAGCAGCCGGTGCGCCTCGGTCTGGAGATCGAGGTAGCTCCGGAGCGCGGCGGCGCCTTCGGCCAGCCGGCCGCGCCAGCCTGCGAGCTGCTCCGCCAGCGCCTGCACGCGCCGGAAGTCCGCCTCCCAGTCGGCCTCGTCGGTATAGAGGCTAGAGAGATCCCAGCAATCGCGGGGATCGAGCTCGCTGCGCGCCGGCAGCTGCTGCCGCGCGCGCGCCGGCGCCTGCGCCGTCATCGAACCTCCTCCTCCGGGCGTGCGCCCCCGCTGCCTGGCCTCCGGCGCGCGACCGCGCGCGCCGGGTCCGAGAGGGTAGTCGCCCGGCCGGTCCGGATCAAGCCGCTGGCGGCCGCGGCTCGCCAGCGTCTCGGCGCTGCGCCGCGCTCCGCCGGTGCGCCCCGGTCACCTCCCGGCAGAAAAGCCCGCGGCCCGCCTCGCGCAGCCGTACCCTCCGAGCTGGTTGACGCAGCAGCTCCGCCCTGCGCCGCGGGCCGGCCGGTAAGCGCCCGTGCCCGGGCGCTGCACCACCCGCCCCGCCGGCTCCACCGCCGCACCCCTGCGCAGGACCTGCAGTTCGCGCACTCGCACTGCCGTGCCTTGCTCGATCCCGCGGAGCTCGGAGAGCGGCCACGGCGCGGCCCGGGGGGCTGCCGGGCGGGCGAAGCGGCGGTCGTGCACCGGTCGGCAGGGCTGCCGGCCCGAGGCGCCGGCTTGCTCGCTCGGACACCCCGCCGCGGTCGCCGCGCCGCAGCCGGCCTTGTCGCCGCTGCGGGCACCACCGAGGCCGTTGGCGAAGACCCAGGAGCGCAGACCAGGAGGTCGGTGCCGCCGTGGCCGCCGATGGGGCAGGCATGCTCGTCGCCGCGGCAGGCCACCCGGAAGCCGCAGGCATTGACGTCGAGGCAAGCCGTCCTCGGCAGGGCGGCCGTAGGAGAACAAGCGCCAGGCCCAGTCGGGGAACAAGCCGTAACCGAAGATCTCCAGGAGCTGGGCGCGGACGCGACGCGGCCGCCTGGGGTCGCCGGCGGTCCGGGCGATCCCGCGGTAGCTAGGGAGGCGACATGCCGCCACCGACGATCGCGGACTCTACCCCTACCCTCGAGGCGGCGTCGGATCGCCCCCGCGGTGCAACCTGGCAGACATTCCGGCCCGGCTCGTCGCGCAACCTTCCCACCGCGAAGACCGCCTGTCCGGATCGAGCCGCAGCCGTTCTCGCCATGTTGCGGGCAACGGCGTCCTCCCACCTTGCCCGCGGAACCGCTTCGCACAGATATCGTCCCGCACGAAAAGCGATATCCTGCACCCGCAGACGCAGCCACTCTGGTCAAAGCTGAAACCGCCTTTCAGCACAGTCGGCGGTGCGTCGCCCGATACCCATCGCATTCCAAATCATGTCGCCTTCATACGCCAATGCCGCCGGTTCTATCGCGGGCCTCCGCCGCTCCATGAGGCCGCTCGTGTTGACCTCATGCCACTTGAAAGAGGGTGCGTGAGCGTGGATAAGTACGAGACTACGGAAAGGAGGTCGGCCATGAACAACTCGGATGGCAGTCATAGTTGCCAGCCCAGGACGCAGGATTCGACACCAGGCGAGCTCGACGACCCTGGGCCGCAACGGCCGGGCGATGCGGTACGCGGCGGGATCGGTCGGCCCTGCCTCCGCGCACAGGCCGACCGGTTCGCCGCCGATCGCATCTGCCCTCCCCTCGCGGCCGAACAGCAGGTGAACCATGAACAACAAAAATCCGCTCCTCGTCCCCGAGCTGCACGAGTTGCTTGCCGCCGGGGACGCGAAAGCCCTCCGAGATTTTTGTAAGTCCGGCCACCCCGCCGTCATCGGCGAATTCCTGTCAGCGCTCTCCAGGGATGAAGCCTGGTCGGTGCTGCTCCATGCAGAGCCGGCCCTCCGCTCCGAGATCTTCAGCCACCTGGATGAGGACCTGCAGGTCGATATCGTCGAAAACCTGCGCCGGGAGGAAATCGCTCAACTGCTGACGGAGATGTCGCCGGATGACCGTGTCGACTTGTTCAAGCGGTTGCCCGAACGGGTGCAAGAAGCCGTCCTCCCGGCCCTCGCGCAGGCCGAAAGGGAGGATATCCGCAGGCTGTCGGCATACCAGGAGGGCACCGCCGGGGCGGTCATGACCTCCGACTATGCCACGCTGTCCCCGCACCTGACCGCCTCCCAAGCCATCGAGCGCCTGCGGGAAGTCGCGCCCGACAAGGAAACGATCTATTTGGCCTACGTGGTGGACGAGCGCCGGAAACTTCTGGGATTTGTCTCGCTAAAAGATTTGATCCTGGCACGGCGTGAGGCGCGCGTTGGCGACATCATGCACCGCGAGGTCATCTTCGCCCGGGTCGATGATGACCAGGAGGACGCGGCCCGCAAAATCCAAAAATACGACCTGGTCGCGCTGCCGGTACTCAACGGTGACGATGCGCTGGTCGGCATTATCACCCACGACGACGCCATCGACATCATCACCCAGGAACACACCGAGGACATGGAGAAACTCATGGCCATCGCGGGCAGCCATGAGGCGGGCGTATACCTCAAGACCTCCTCCTGGGTCCATTTCAAGAACCGCGCTTACTGGATCGTGGGCCTGGCGGCGCTCGGACTGGTGTCGGGCATGATCATCCACACCTTCGAGGCCACCCTAATGCAGATGCTGATCCTGGCGCTCTACATGCCCATGGTGGCGGACACTGGAGGCAACACGGGCAGCCAGTCCGCGACGGTGGTCGTGAGGGCACTGGCGTTGCGTGAGATCTCGCCGAAAGATACTCGCAAGGTGCTGTGGAAGGAGCTCAAGATCGCAATCTTGCTTGCAGCTGTTCTGGGCCTTCTCTCTTGGGGAAAGGTCATGTTCTTGTCGCGAGGGACCGATATCCCCGCCGGGTATACTCTGGCCAGGGTCGGGGCCGCAATAGCCGTCGCACTCGCCGTGCAGGTGGTCACGGCGACGTTGATCGGCGCGGTGCTACCCCTGGGTGCTGCCAAGGTGAAGTGGGACCCTGCGGTGGTGGCCACCCCGGCTCTGACCACGATCGTGGACATCACAGGGCTCACGATCTATTTCTTCACGGCTAAGTGGATGCTGGGTCTGTGACGGCAGGACCACCGGTTGCGGCGGGCCAGCTGTCGCCCGCCGCTGACCCGGAGCGTCCCTCGAGAAAGGCACGGAATACAGACCAGCAAAACCTATCCCGAGCCAACGCCGCCGCCCTGCCACGCGCCTTCGTCGCTCGGCAGCGAATTGTCTGAAAAAGGGCGCCGGAAGGGGTTGGCCTGGCGGCCCGGTGGCAGGGCTCGTGGGGTCGGGCACGGTTTGCTCCAGGTCCAGTTTTCCTCGAAAGAAAAAAACTGGCGAGGAGACAGAACCAGGGCCGACGAGCGGATGGTGGAGTTGAAGGCAGCTCGGACGTCCTGCGAGAGGCGCTGAGGGCGCTGGCGGGAACGCTCGTGCAACGCGAAGTCACGAAGCTCGCGGGTGCGGCCAACGCAGAACGGTTCGAGGATCGCGAGGACCGGCGCGACGGCTACCGCGACCGTCGCTTCGGTACGCGGGCAGGGCAGATCGGCCCGCGGGTTCCGAGGCCCGGGGAGTTCCTCGCCAACGCCGGCGGCGACGTCGTCGCGTACATGGCGTTTCCGGCGGCGCACTGCCGCCAGCTCCACTCGCCGAACCTGCTCGAACGCCTCCACCGAGAGAGCCGACGGCGCAGCTCGGCCGTCGGGATCTTCCCGAACCGGGCGAGTCTGCTGCTTGGCCGGCATGCTCCTGATCGAGCAGAACGACCAGTGGGAGGTCAGACAAAGGTACTTCGGCCAGGCGTCGACGGCCGCCCTCTACGGGGCGGCCGAGCCGGCGTCGGCGGCGCTGCTCCCGGCGTCCGTCGAGCTCGCTGCGTAGCAGCGCCGATGCCTCCCGCGGTCACAGCGCTCCGCGGGGTCATGCAAGGCTTCTGCGGAGAAGAGAAGAAGGTCTGGAGGTTCGGGTTGGAGAAAAGCCGAACATACACGCTTGACGGGAGACCAACGCGTGGCCCCCACGCGCTGCCTCGCGAACCTTCCAGGCAAGGGAGAAAATCGCAGGGCCGTAACTCTTCGTGCAGCCCCAAAAGCCCCCGCCAGGGCATCCCGACGGGGTCCCGCGTGAACCGAGAGCCGCCAGAGTTGGCGGACTGAAATCTGGCTCCCCGGGAAGGATTCGAACCTTCGACCCGCCGGTTAACAGCCGGCTGCTCTACCAGTTGAGCTACCGGGGAGCGCGTGCGAGGGGTTACTGCTTGGCGCCGCCGGCGGCCTCGGCCTTCGCCTTGGCCTCTTCCTTCTTCTTCTTCTTCTTGCCGACCTTCTTGGCCAGCTGCACCCGCGTCTTCGGCAGGCCGAAGACCGAGTCCCGCTCCGCATCCCAGCGGCCCTGCTCCGCCAGCCGCTCCAGCCGCTCGGCCCGCGTCAACACGTTGCGCGAACGCGCCAGCTTGGTCTGGACCTTCAGGCTCGAATGCAGCGACATCGCATCTCGCTCCGCGTGGACTCCCTACCGATCAGCCCGACGATTATACGGTCCCGGACGGGCTTCGCAAGAGGCGGGCCAGCCGCTCAGCGCCGCACCAGCACCCGCTCGCCCACCTCCACCCCCAGATCGCGCGCCACCACCGGACATTTCACCCAGATGCCGAAGTAGGCGGGCGTGTCATCGCGCAGCAGCGTCTCGTAGTTCGCCGCCCCCTTGGCCAGCACCAGATCCGCCGCCTGATAGTGCTCCCGAAACTCCCCCGCCGTCAGCGGCACCGGCACCCCCATGTCGTCCGAGCCGGTGTCGATCACGCTCGCCACCTCGCCCAGCCCGAGCGCCTCCGCATCCGCACGCACCGCATCGTTGAGCACCACCGCACGCCGCACCGCACACGCCACCTCGAGCCCGCGGCCGCGCAGCTGCTCCATCACCAGCCGGTCCAGCACGATCTCGCCCGCACTGTCGCACACGTACAGCACGCGCCGCGCCCCCTCCAGATCCTTGAGCAGCTCGGGGTAGTCATCCAGCACCAGCCCCTGCGCCAGCGCCAGCTCGACCCCCTGCGCCAGGTCCACCGGGCCCAGCACCGCACCGTCGAGCACGTTCGCCCCGATCGCCGCCAGCAGCGCTACCCGCAGCGGGTCGTCCGCCGCCGCGATCGCCTCCTTCACCCGGTCCTGCACCGCCAGCGCCGCCGTGGTGTGCTGCTTCTTGAGCGCAGCGAACGGATCGTGGTTGCCCAGCGCCTTGCAGGCCAGGCGCTCGACCTCGGATATGATCTCGGCCGGACTCCTGTCGAGATCCACCTTCGCCAGGTGCAGCATCGCCTCGCTGAGAACCTTGCGGTGCAGCCAGGCATCCTCGGTCACCTGGCGCGCGGTGTTCAGGACCTGACGCAGGATGCAGGGCAGACAGTACGGGCTCGCCTTCACAGACCGCCCATCCAAGGTACGAAGTAAGCCGATTTGAACTCGAGCTTACCCTCGTACACCAGCCCGCGCAAACCCTCCAGGTCGCGCTTCGCCTCGGGCGCGTTGCGGTCCGGATACGCCCCCACCCGCACGTTGTAGACGTTGCCCGAGCGCTGGACGAAGGCGCGGTAGCCCTTCTGCTCCAGGAACGCCTGCACCCGCTCGGCGTTCGCCTTCGGGATGTGGCTGATCACCATGATCTGGTAGCGCGGCGGTGACTGCGCGCCGGCCGCCTGGCCCGCCGCCTCGCCCGCTCCCGCAGCGGCCTGCGCCGCGGCCGAGGCCACCCCACCGGCCTCGGCCCCAGCCGGCGCGCCGCCCGCCTCCGCATGCCCAGCCGCCCCGCCGCCCGCCGGGCCCGCCACCGGCGGCGCGCTCGCCACGATCCCGAGCGGCACCGCCGCCCGCCGCACCGCTGCCGCCGGTGCCGCCGCTGCCGGCGGTGCGCCGGGCTCGACCGCGCCCACCACCGCCCCGGCGCCCTCGCCCGCCTCCGCATGGGCCTGCGCTCGCTCGGTTCCCGCCCCCGCCGGCGGCAGCGCCGTCACCGGCGGCGGCCCCGCCACCGAGCCGCGCCCCAGCAGGAACGCCACCCCCAGCAGCAGCACCACCAGCACCCCGGCCGCCAGCAGCGTATCCAGCCGCAGCTGCACCGGGCGCCCCAGCCCGCCGGCGGGCTCGGGCGAGCCCTCGCCGTCCAGCACCACGATCCGGCTGCCGCCGAGCAGGTCCGTCAGCGAGGCGAGCGCCTCCTCGACCCCGAACGGATCCTCCTCGGCCGGCCGCTCGGTGCCGCCCTGCCCCGAGGCGGGCTGCCCCGCGAGCGGCGAGCCGGCACCGGCCGGACGCCCCGCCGGCCGCGCGTCCCCGGCCGGTGCCGGCGCCGGGCCGCCGGCCGCCCCAGGCGGCGCAGCCGCCGCCGGAGCGGCCCCCGCCCCCTGCACGACGCCCTCGCCGGTGGCTGGCCCCGCCACCCGCACGCGCAGCCGCGGCCCCGCGCCCGGGGCGCCGCCGCCGGCGCTCGCCGCCGCGGGCGAGGCGAGGGGCGGCCGAGGCACGGCTCCCGCCGCGCCCTCGGGCGGCCGCAGCCCTCGCTCGCCACCCTCCTCGCCGGCCGTGCCCGCGCCGGCACTGCCGACCGCCTGCGCCTGGGCTGGCTCCGCCCCGGCCGCCGCCCCGCTCCGCCGCGGCCGGACGGCGCTGCCGCCCGCCGCCACCGCCGCGATCGCGCTGGCCGTCGCCTGCGCGCCCGGCGCGCGCTCCTCGCTCTGCGCCCGTCCGATGAGGTCGAACAGCTCGGCGTCGCGCTTGACAAGCCCCATGGGTCGTCTCCCGGGAGGTGGACCTCACCATGAGCATCGGCACGACCGCGCGGAGAGTTGAGCCGTCGCCGGCAGCGCCCTCCGCCCGGCTGCGGCCCGGCGTTCGGCGCCGCCGGCTGTCCCCCACCGCTCCTGGTGGGCGTGCGCGCGCGCACCCGCGCCCGCGCCCCGCCTGTAGCCGCCGCGCCCCCGCGCGACGCGGGCCCCGCCTGCAGCCGCCGCGCCCCCCACCCGCCCCTCGCCTCACCTCCTGTCGCCGGTGCGCTGGCGGCCGGGCGAGCAAGGGGATAAGATCGCAGCATGAGCAGGAGCGCAGGCGCGGTGGCGCTGCTGTCCGGGGGACTGGACTCGACCGTCGCGACGGCGCTCGCGGCGCGCACCGCTCCGGTTGTGCGCGCGCTGACGATCGATTACGGCCAGCGCGCCGCCGCACGCGAACTGGAGGCCGCACGCGCGATCGCTGCCGCGCTCGGCATCCCGCACCAGGTCGTGCACCTGCCGTTCCTCGGCGAGCTGGGGCGCAACGCGCTGACGCAGCACTCGCTCGAGGTGCCGCGCACCAGACCCGAAGAGCTGGAGGGCGCCCAGGCGCTGGCGCGCGCCGAGCGCGTATGGGTGCCCAACCGCAACGGGGTGATGCTGGCGGTCGCGGCCGCGCTCGCGGAGGGCCTGGGGGCCGGTTGCGTCATCATGGGCTTCAACCGCGAGGAGGCGCAGACCTTCCCCGACAACAGCTACGAGTTCCTGCTCGCCGCGCGCGCGGCGCTACGCTACTCCACGCGCGGGCGGGTGACGCTCCAGTCCCCGACCGTCGGCATGGACAAGGCGGAACTGCTCGAGGCCGGCCGGCGCGCCGGCGCCCCGCTCGCCCACATCTGGGTCTGCTACCTCGGCGAGGAGGAGCACTGCGGGCAGTGCGAGTCGTGCCAGCGGCTGGTGCGCGCGCTCGAACGCGCCGGCGCCCGCGCGTGGTGGGAGGCCGAACGCCGCCAGGTGCGGCGGCTACCGGGTGTGCCGAGCGCCGGCTGAGCAGCGCTTGCCGCCACCCTTGCGCACCCGAGGCGGATACGGTTGCGAATCGCGATGGCGAACACCGGCATGAGCACCGAGCGCATGGCCTCCGGCGAGCCCGCGCCCGAGCATCCCGCGCCCGCCCCGCCGCACGCGCCCGCACCGCGGCGCCAGCCCGGCGCCAAGGCCTACCTGCACGAGATCTTCCTCTCGGTGCAGGGCGAGGGCGTGCTGGCGGGTGAACGACAGCTGTTCGTGCGGCTCGCCGGCTGCAACATCCGCTGCCCGTGGTGCGACACCCCCGAGGCGCTCACCGCCAAGGCGGTGCCCCAGGCGCGCGTCGAGCAGCAGCCGGGCGGCAGCTGGCGGCTGCTCGCCAATCCGGTCACGCCCGAGCAGGTGCTCGCCGAACTCCGCCGGCTGCGCGCGGGCTGGGGACCGGTCGACTGGGTGGCGCTGACCGGGGGCGAGCCCGCGATGTGGGGCGGGTTCTTGCGGCGGCTGTGCCCGGCGCTCACCGCCGAGGGCTTCCGGATCTACCTGGAGACCAACAGCCTGTACCCCGAGACGGTCGCCGCGATCGCGCCGCAGCTCGGCTTTCTGAGCGCGGATGTGAAGCTGCCCTTCGCCGACTATCCGGCGACGCGCGAGACCTACCGCCGCACCCTGGCGCACTGCCGGCCCGGCGCCGCCCAGGTCAAGGTGGTGGTGACGCGCGAGGTCGACGCCGCCGAGGTCGAGGAGGTCGCGCGCATGCTCGCCGCGATCGACCGCCGGGTGCCGCTCATCCTGCAGCCCGTGAGTCCGGTCGCGCCCCTGCCGGGCAGCCGCCCCGGGCCTGCGCTGCCGCCGCCGGTGCCGGTGCTGCTGGAGCTGCAGCGCGCGGCGCGGGCGTACCTGGAGTGCGTGCGCGTGATCCCGCAGCTGCACAAGGCCATGGGGGCGCGCTGAGCCGGGCGGCGGGCGCGCCGCCGGCCCCTGTCCGCCGCCCCTGCCGCCTCGCCCGCCGGGCCGCTGCGCCGCCGCGCTTGCGCGAGCCGCTATCATGGGGGCGTCTGGTCGCGGGGCCGCGCGAAACGCGCCGGCCGCCGCCCGGCAGCGGAGGAGGTGCGGTGCGACTGCTGCACTGGCAGATCTTCGGCGGACTGGCCACGGTGGGCTGCGCCGCGGCGCTGCTCGGTGTGGTGCAGCTCATGGGCACCAACCGCGAGCTGGAGCGCCGGCTGGAGCGGCTGGAGAAGGCGCCGGCCGCCGCCGCCCCGGCGCGCCCGCTCCCCGCGCCCGCGCGCACGGGCGCAGGCACGAGCGAGAGCGAGCTCGTGCTCGCCCGCGCCCGCGCGGAGCGGCTCGAGGCCGAGCGCTCCGAGCTGGAGCGCGAGCTGGCGGCGCTGCGGGCGGAAAACGCCCAGCTCAAGGAAGCGCTGGCGCGGTTGCAGCACGAGGCCGCCGGCTCGCCCCCCGGCACGGGCCCGGCGCTCGCCGGCAACCCCGTTCCTGCGGGCCCCCCGCCCTCCGAGCCCGCGCTCGCACCGCCGGCGCCCCCTGCCGCCGGTGCCCATCCGGTGCCGCCCCCCAGCCCCTCGGGCGAGCCGTGGGGGGCGTCGCAGGAGGGCGAGATCGAGCGGCTGGCAGGGGCGCTCGGGCTCGACCAGCAGCAGCGCGAGGAGGTGCGGCGCGCGATCATCCAGGGGCAGAACGAGTTCGAGCGGCGGCTGATCGAGGCCAGCCAGGCCGGCGAGCGCGACATCACGATCATCGAGCGGATCGGCGAGGAGATCTCGCGCCGGACCGAACAGCGCATCCGCCAGCTGTTGCGGCCCGAGCAGCTGGAGCGGTTCGAGCGCTACATGCAGGAGCTGCGCCAGAACTGAGCATGTCCCGGCCGCGCGGCGGCGCGCCGCGCGCGCTCGGCGCTGCCCGTGGCGCGCGCCAGCCCTAGCCTGTCCCGGCTGGCTCGCGCGCGATCCAGCCGCCCGCCAGCACCCGCTCGCCCCGGTACAGCACCACCGCCTGGCCCGGCGCGATCGCCTCGACCGGTGCCTCGAAGCGCACGTGCACGCGGCCGTCCGCCAGCCGGCGCGCGGTCGCGGCCGCGGCGCGGTGGCGGTGGCGGACCTGCGCCTCGCAGCGCAAGGGCTCGCCCACCTCCGGCGGCTCCACCACCCAGTTCACCCGTTCGGCGAGCAGATCCCGGCGCGCGAGCAGGTTGCGCGGCCCCACCACCACGCGGTTGGTCGCGGGCTCCACCCGCGTGACATAGAGCGCTCTGCCCGTCCCGCCGAGCCCCAGCCCGCGCCGCTGCCCGACCGTGTAGCCCTGGTAGCCCGCATGCATGCCGAGCACCCGCCCCTCGGTGTCCACCACCTCGCCCGGCCGCACCGATCCGGGCCGGCGCGCGGCGATCAGCCGCCGGTAGTCGCCCCCGGGCACGAAGCAGATCTCCATCGACTCGGGCTTGTCCGCCGTCTTGAGCCCCGCCTGCCGCGCCAGCGCCCGCACCTCGGCCTTGGTGTACTCCCCGAGGGGAAAGCGGCAGCGCGCGAGCTGGTGCTGATCGAGCCCGGCCAAAAAATAGCTCTGGTCCTTGTCGCGGTCGCGCGCGCGCAACAGCCCCAGCCGCCCGCCCGCCGCGCGCGCCTGCTCGGAGGGTAGCAGCCGCCGCGCATAGTGGCCGGTCGCCACCGCCACCGCCCCCAGCCGCTCGGCGAACTCGAGCAGCGTGCCGAACTTGAGCCAGGTGTTGCACAGCACGCACGGACTCGGGGTCTCACCCCGCTGGTAGCTGTCGACGAAGTATTCGATCAGCCGCGCGAAGGGCTCGCTGTAGTCGAGCGCGTAAAACGGAATCCCGAGCGCGTCCGCCACCCGCCGCGCGTCCGCGGCGTCCGCCACCGAGCAGCAGCCCTGCCGCAATCGGCGCTGCCGCGCGCCGCCGCCGGCGCCCGCCGCCCCGCTCGCACACCCCGCTTTTGCCTCCGCTCCGTCCGCTCCTGCTTGCGCCGCCGGCGCCTCGATGCCGTTGCGCAGAAACAGCCCGATCACCTCGCAGCCCGCCTGCACCAGCAGCCAGGCGGCGACGCTGGAGTCGACCCCGCCGCTCATCGCCACCACCACCCGCTCGCCTGGCCGCGCCACCTCGCGCACACTCCGCCTCCTCGACCTGGAGCCCCCGCTCGAGCGGGCTGCCGCCTCCTCATGGTAGCCGCCCGCGCAACCACAAGCGCCCCGCCTCGGGTTGACGACGCGCAAGACCGCGCTATGATAGCCGGCTATTCTGTGTGCCACGGGCAGTTGCGACGCGTCTTCGCGCGGGCTCCTGCCCAGGCGGCCGGCGACCCGGCAGCGCCTGCGGTGGACGGCTCGGTGCCGGGGAGCGAAGAGGGGGGCAGGTCGTGTCCGGAACCGAATGGACCCTGCTCGTGCTGTATCTCGCCGTGGTCGGCGTGCTGGCGATCTACGGCTTCCACCGCTACCAGATGGTGTATCTGTACTACCGCAACCGCAGCAACATCGCGCGCCCGCCGCGCCGCTTCGCCGAGGACGAGCTGCCCTCGGTCACCGTGCAGCTGCCCTGCTACAACGAGATGTACGTGGTGGAGCGGCTGATCGACGCGGTGGCCGCGCTGGACTACCCGCGGCATCTGCTGCAGGTGCAGGTCCTGGACGACTCCACCGACGAGACCACCGCCATCGCGCGCGCGCGGGTGGAGTACTGGCGGCAGCGCGGGCTCGAGATCGAGCTGCGCCACCGCACCGACCGGCGCGGCTTCAAGGCGGGCGCGCTCGCCGAAGGGCTCCGCCACGCCACCGGCGAGCTGATCGCCATCTTCGATGCCGACTTCGTGCCGCCGCCCGATTTCCTGCGCCGCACCGTGGATCACTTCACCGATCCCGAGATCGGCATGGTCCAGGCGCGCTGGGAGCACCTCAACCGCGACTACTCGCTGCTGACCCAGGTGCAGAGCATCCTGCTCGATGGCCACTTCCAGATCGAGCAGACCGCGCGCAACCGCTCCGGCCGGTTCTTCAACTTCAACGGCACCGCGGGCATCTGGCGCCGGCAGGCGATCGAGGACGCAGGCGGCTGGCAGCACGACACGCTGACCGAGGACCTGGACATCTCGTTCCGCGCGCAGCTGCGGGGCTGGCGGTTCGTGTTCCTGCCCGAGGTCACCGCCCCGGCGGAGCTGCCGGCCGACATCAACGCCTTCAAGTCGCAGCAGCACCGCTGGACCAAGGGAGCGGTGCAGTGCGCGCGCAAGCTCTTGGGGTCGATCTGGGGCGCAGAGCAGGTCCCGCTCAAGGCGAAGATCGAGGCCACCTACCAGCTCACCATGAACCTGGCGTACGTGCTCATGGTGCTGCTGTCGATCCTCATGCTGCCCGCGCTCACCATCCGGTTCGAGCAGACCTGGTTGACCTATCTGCTGATCGACGTGCCGTTCTTCGTGCTCGCCACCACCTCGGTCTTCAGCTTCTATGTCGCCTCGCAGCGCGAGGTCTACCCGCATGCCTGGCTGCAGCGGCTACGGTATGTGCCGCTGGTCGTCTCGGTCGGGATCGGGATGTGTCTGTCCAACGCCAAGGCGGTGCTGGAAGGCCTGCTCGGCAAGCCGAGCGAATTCGTGCGCACCCCCAAGCACGGCATCCAGGGGCGCGCCGGCAGCTGGCGCGACAAGCGGTACGCTGCCATGAAGTCGCTGCTGCCGTGGGTGGAGCTGGCGTTCGGGATCTACTTCGCCGTCATCTTCGGGATCGTCCTCTGGGAGCGCCGCTTCCTGATGTTGCCGTTCGTGGGACTGTTCTTGTTCGGCTTCCTCTACGTCGCCTACCTCTCCTTCGCCCATCACTACGGCCGCCCGGCGGAGCCCGAGCCCCGGCCGGTGGCACTGCTGCCGGCGCCGCCGCGCGAGGAGCTGGCGGTGGTCTGAGCCACCGGCACCGTCGCGCTTGCGCCAGCGAGCCGCGTTGCCGCCCGGCAGGCGAGCCGCTTGACAGGCCATGGCGGGTGGCGTAGCATCCAGATAGATAGGACTCCTAACTATATCGCCGATGGACCTCGCCGCGTTCGAACAGGGCAGCGGTTCGATCGACACCCGCCTCGCCGCGGCGCTGGCGCGGATCGCACTGGTCGGGGCACGCGCGCTGGCGCGCCAGGCACAACAGCACGCGCTGTCGGCCCTGCAAGGGCAGCTGCTCGAGCAGCTGGTGCGCCGGGGACCGGCGCAGATCGGTGCGCTCGCCGCGCAGCTCGGGGTCCGCTCGCCGACGGTCAGCGACGCGGTCAGCGCCCTGGAGCGCAAGGGGCTGGTGCGGCGCCAGCCGGCCGGCGCCGACGGGCGCGGTGTCCTGGTGCGGCCGAGCGCGCGCGGCCGCAGGCTCGCCGCCCGCCACGCCCAGTGGACCGAGGTGTTCCGCCGCGCCACCGCCGAGCTGGCGCCGCGCGACAAGGCGGGGCTGTTGCGGCTGTTGCTCCGGATCATCGCCGAGCTGGTGCAGCGGGGCCTGGTCCGGCAGGCCCGCATCTGCCCGAGCTGCGAGTACTTCCGCCCGTACGCGCACCCCGGCGCCCCGGCGGCCCACCACTGCGCCCTGGTCGATCTGCCGCTGGGAGACGAGCACCTGCGGGCGGACTGTCCGGATCACCGGCCGCTCGGCGGCCAGGCGCTGCGGGTTCGCCTGCAGGCGCTGGCGGCGGCCGAACACGGCGAGGGCAAGCCTTCGCCGCGCGCGCCGGCGCAGCCCGGAACGGAGCCGGCGCCGGGGGGCAGCAGCCGATCGGTAGCGGGCGCCGGCTGGGTCGAGCGCGCCGGTCGCCCGCAGGTTCGGGCCAGGCGCTCGACACCGAGGGGAGGAGGATCGCCATGACGGCCATCGCTGGCTACACCCTGGGGCAGGACAGCGTGCCCCGGGCGCCGATCCGCTGGCAGGAATTCGAAGAGCTCGAGCAGTCGGTCGCGCTGGGCGAGGAGGACCTGCGGTACCTGCGCCTGGCCGGCGAGATCCTGCTGCCGCGCGTGGAGGAGCTGCTGGATGTGTGGTACGGCTTCGTGGGCTCGCACCCCCACCTGCTGGCGGCCTTTGTGCGCAAGGAGGACGGCAAGCCGGACGAGCGCTACCTGGCGGCGGTGCGCAGGCGGTTCGGGCGCTGGGTCGAGGACACCTGTGCCGCCCGGTTCGATCAGGCCTGGCTGGACTATCAGTTCGAGATCGGCCGCCGCCACCACCGCAGCGGCAAGAACCGGACCGATGGCGTCGCCGCGGCCGAGCACGTACCGCTGCGCCACCTGGTGGCGCTCATCGCGCCGATCGTGCTGACGGTGCGGCCGTTCCTCGCGCAGAGCGGCCGGCCGGCCGAGGAGGTCGACAAGATGCACGCCGCCTGGACCAAGGCGGTGGTGCTCCAGGTCGCACTGTGGACCTGGCCCTACACCCGGCCGGAGGACTTCTGAGCGCGGTCGGGCCGCCGCGCGCGGGGCGGCGGCGGGCTGCGCATGGCGGCCCGCCGCCGCCATGCCGGGTGCATCGGCCCGGTGGCGGCGCTACGATGGGGCCTCGATGGTGCCGGCGGACATCGAGGCCCGGATCGAGCGCGCCCGCGCGCTCATGCGCGCGTGCACGCTGTGCGAGCGGCGCTGCGGGGTGGACCGGCTCGCAGGCGAGCGCGGCTACTGCGGGCTGGGGGCCGAGGCGCGGCTGGTGCGCGAACTGCTGCACTTCGGCGAGGAGCTGGAGCTGTGCCCCTCGCACGCGATCTACCTGAGCGGGTGCAGCTTCCGGTGCGTGTTCTGCATGAGCGGCCCGGTGGTGCTCAAGCAGGCGGCCCCGCGCTGCGGGGTGGCGCTGGAGCCACAGCGCTTCGCACAGGTGGTGGCGGCGCGCCGCGCCCAGGGCGCGCGCAACGTCAACTTCCTCGGCGGCGAGCCGAGCGTGAATCTGCTCGCGGTGCTGGAGCTGCTGCGCCACTGCCCGCCGGACACGCGCGTGGTCTGGAACAGCAACATGTACTACACCCCGGAGCAGGCCGAACTGCTCGACGGGGTGGTGGATGTCTATCTGGGCGACTGGAAGTTCGGCAATGACGCCTGTGCGATGCGGCTCGCCGCGGTGCCGGCCTACACGCAGGTGGTGCGGCGCAACTTCGAGCGCGCGCTCGTGAGCGGCGCGCGCGTGATCGCCCGCTACCTGGTGATGCCGGGCCACGAACGGTGCTGCCTGGAGCCGATCTGCCGCATGTTGGCGCAGCAGCTGCCGGGCGTGGCGCTGTCGGTGCTCGATCCGTACCTGCCGCTGTTCCGCGCCGGGCGGGTGCCGGGCATGGACCGCGCGAGCACCCCGGCCGAGGGCGAGCGGGCGCGCGCGCTGGCGGCGCGCTACGGGCTGGAGGTCGTGCGATGAACGAGCAGCGGAGCGAGGACCAGCCACAGGCCCGGCCGGCGGCGGACCACCCCCAGGCCGGGCCGGCGGGCGGTGGGCCGGCCGCACCCCAGGCGCCGGCCGGGCACGGCGCCGAGGAGCTGGTGCTCGAGGCGGAGGCGGCGTGCAGCCTTCTGTCCGAGCACGGCGGGGAGATCGTGATCACCGACGACGGCCGGGTGGTGTTCATGAACGCGAGCGAGCACCTGGTCGAGCTCGCCCATGCGCTCCAGCCCGACAACCCCGAGGTCGCCGCCCGCATGGAGCTGATCCGCCGCGTGCGCGCCGAGCGCGCCGGCCGCGCGGCCGGCGCCACCTCGGCCTCCGCCGCCTCGGAACCCGCCGGCCAGGACGGCGGCCCGGCCGGCTAGCTGCCCGCTGCCACGCCGCCCGCGCTCGGCCGCCGCCCCTCAGGCCGGCCGGCGCAGGATCAGCACCTGGAACTCGCGCGGCCTGAGCCCCAGCACGCGCTCGCCCGCGGGCAGAAAGCGCAGCCCCTCGATCTCGCCGGGATCGATCCGCTCCCGGCACAGCGCCTCGAACTGCTCGCGCGAATAGGCGAGCTTCTGCAGGCTCACCCCGCGCCGCTGCAACAGCGCCCGCAGGCACAGGAAGTGGCTGCGCGTGGTGGCGAGCACCGGCACCTGCGTCCGCATGCCCAGGAACTCGATGATGTCGGTGTGCTCGACCTGGAGCCCCACCGCGCGCGCGAGCTGGATCAGGTGCCCGAAGTGGATCGAGAACTCCCCGTGCTCCAGGTGGGTGCTCTCGATCGGGTAGCGGTCGAGCGCGCCGAACTCGGTCAGCACCGCGGCGCCGCCCGGGCGCAGCACCCGTGCGATCTCCTCGACCAGCCGCAGCGCGCCCAGGTTGAGCCAGAACACCTCCGGAGCGTCCTGCCAGCCGATCCCGTACCGCCCGAGCAGCGCGTGCGCCGCCCGGATGCTCGGTGGCGCGCCCGCCGGCGGCGCGCCCGCCTCCAGCTCGCGCCGCCGCAGCCGCACCGTCTCCAGGTCGGCGATCACCTCGTTGGACAGCACCAGCGCCGCGCTCGCATCGCGCAGCGGCAGCCCGCGCGAGGCGTCCGCCAGCACGTGCCGCACCTTGGCCCCCAGCGCGCTGGTCAGCAGCCGCTGGCTCTCCTGCAGCACCGCCGACAGATCGAGCGTGGTGTAGCGCAACCCCGCATAGTGGGCCGGCGCCAGGCGCTCCAGCGTCTCCAGCAGCCTGAGCGCGAAGAAGCCCACCCCGCCGCCCACCTCCACCACCTCGCCCTGGCGCGGGACCAGGTTGCGCTCCAGCAGCGCCTGGGCGAAGGCCTCGCCATACGAGCGGCCCCCGAGCGCGGGATGCGGCTCGCGGAACATGTGCGAGAGCGTGGTCTCCTCCAGGTCGAACTGCGCGGCCGCATCGGCGATGCCCTCGCGGTGGTACGCGCTCAGGTCCACCACATCGCGGGACGGCGCCGGCGCCGGCAGCTCCTGGAGCTCCGCCTCCTCCAGGCGGGCGAACGGCATGCTCGAGCGCACGTAGGCCGGCAGCAACGACAGGTAGGTGTAGCGCGGCCGGTCGAGCAGCTTCAGCACCTGGCGGTAGCTGTGGGTCAGGGAAAAGACGAAGCGCGCCACCGCGTGGCGAGCCGCCTCCGGCCCGCCGGCGTGCGGCGCCAGCAGCTCGGCCAGCTCGGCGAGCGTCCGCTCGCCGTCGCACAGCTCGAACAGCCGCGCCTCGAACTCGCCGAGCCGCTGCAGCACCACCCGGCCGAGCGCCCGGTCCCGGTAGGCGAGCACGCCCTGGCGCGCCTGCTGCTCGGCCGCCTCGCCCGCCTGCCGGCCAGACAGCCACGCCACCGTCCAGGGCGCACGCACCGGATGCCCGCGCGCGAACGCCTCGGAGCGTTCATCGTGGCGCAGCGGCACCAGGCAGCCGTGCGAGCGGAAGGTGGCGAGGTAGCTCTCGATCTGCTCGGGCCGCAGCCGCCCGCTGAACTCCGCCTGGACCTCGGCGATCGCTCGCCCCTGCGGCCCGAACGCCCGCAACAGTTCCAGCGGCTGGCGATCCATCGCCAGCAGGTAGCCCCACAGGTCGTGGTAGACGTAGTATTCCTCGTGCTTGCGGAAGAACGAGAGGTGATGCCCCATCCGCAGCCGCTTGACGCCGCGCCGGAACTCCGAGGCCGGCTTCGGACTCACCCCTGCTCTCCCGGCGTGCGGTCCCCGCCCGGCGCTACTCGAACACGTGGTGCTCGACCGGCGGCCGGTTGCGCTGCAGCACGCGCTCGATGACCTCGAGCGAGAAGTCGCGGTCCACCATGACTTCGAACTCCTCGTCCACCACCTCGCGCGTGATGGGCCGGCCGTGGTTCTGGAAGGCGCGCCGGATGAAGTCGAAACGCGCCTCGATCGTGCGCCGGGTCGACTTGAATCCGTGCAGCGCCGCCAGCGTGATCAGGGCCTCGACCGCGTTCAGCGGGTTGTGGAACATGGTCGCGTCGGTGGGGTCGGGCTCGATCAGGATGATGGCGACGTCCGGCCGGGTGTGGCGGTAGTACTCGATCGTCTGGTGCAGCCGCTGCTGCAGGATCGTGCGGTAGGACTGCTCCAGCACCCCGAGCATCCCCAGGCCCTTGATCGTGCCCGCTTCCCCACCGGTGTACGGCACCAGCGGATTGATGCAGACGATCAGATCGGCGCCGTTGTCGACCGCCACATCCAGGCCCGCGGTGCGGGCCACCGCCCCGTCGATGTAGTCGCGGCCGTCGACCCGCACCGGCGCGTAGGCGAGCGGCAGCGCACACGAGGCGGCCACCGCCTGGTCGATCGGGACATCGAGGTCGCCGTCCTCGCCGAACACCCGCGTGCTCGCCGCGTCGAGGTCGACCGCCATCACATACAGCCGCCGCCCGCGCTCGCGCAGGGTGCGGAAGCTGTTGGTGCCGCCCTTGAGCCGGAACACCCGCCGCAGCTTGTCCGCGATGCGGCGGTTGGACAGGAACGCCGAGGCGGTGAACAGGCTGGAGAGCAAAAACAGCGCGTCGCGGTGCTCCAGCGTCAGATACTCCGCGCCCCGCCGTACCGCCGCCGGCAGGAAGGAGACGAGCCGCTGGCCCGCCTCGCGCAGGTTGGGCCAGTAGAAATCCAAGAGCCCCAGCGCCTTGTGCTCCAAGAGCTCCTCCGGCGTCGCGCCGTTGGCGGCGCATGCCGCCACCACCGAGCCCGCCGAGATGCCGATGTACATGTCGAAGTCGCGGATCCCGAAGTCGTACAACGCCTTCAGACTGCCGGCCTCGTTGAAGCCGCCCAGGATGCCGCCCCCCGCCAGCACCAGCGCCGTGCGACCGCGCCGCCGCTCGCGCAACAACAGCCGCGCCAGCGCCTCGGGCAGCTCATCCAGCGAGCGCAGGTGCACGTCGATCTGGTGGCGCCGGCCCCAGGTGCACGAGTCGACCGCCGGGTCGTCGTTGACCAGCAGGATGCGGCCGCCGTAGCGCTGCCGCAGGCTCTGGATCGCCGGCAGCGCATGGGCGGCGGGCTGCTCCGGATACGCCAGCACGATCAGATCGAGGTAGCTGTCCAAGAGCGGCAGCGCCGCCTGCAGCCCGCCCACACTCCAGATCTCCAGCGGCCGGCCGCTCTGCTCCATGAAGGCGGCGAGCCGCGCGCGCGCCTCGGCGGTGTGGCGTTCGTGCTCGCCCAGGATCAGCACGCGTTCGGCCGCTGCCGCCTCCGTCCCGCTCATCGCTGGCTGTGTCCTCCCGGTGCTGGGTGCTGCCTGGGCGCGCAGGCCATCCCGCTGGCGCGCCCCATCATACCGCACCGCGCGCAACGGCCAACAGCGGCCCCCGCCGCGGCGTATCACCGGGCGTCGCCCCGAGGCGAGCGGCGCCCCTTGCCCCTGCCCCGTGGCAGCGGCCAGCGGCGCGCGCTCGACCTGCAGGGCGGGGCGCCGGCGCGCGGAGGACGCACAGGTGAGGCGAGACAGGCAGGGCAGCAGGCGCGGCGCGTGGGCCCGCGGGCCCGGCTCGGCCGCGGTGGCGCTGGGGGTGGTGCTCTTGGGCGCGGTGACGGCGCTGCCCGTCGTGGCGCGCGCCGCCCCACCGGCGGCCCCCGGGGAGCAAAGTGGCGGGACCGGCCGCACGCAGGCCGACCCGGAGGCCGAGCGGCGGGCCGCCGAGGCACGCCGGCGCGCCGAGGCCGAGGAGATGCTGCTGCGCCTGCAGCTGGAGGCGCAGCTCAACCAGCTCGCGCGCTGGGACGCCGAGCGCGGCCGGGTGGTCTTGCGCGAGGACAGTGGACTGGAGGGCGTGCCCGGGGCCCCGCTGGAGATCGCGCTCGAGATCGTCGCCGAGCCGGGGCCGCATGGCCGGCTGGTGCTGCGCAAGGACGTGCAGCTGCGCCCGTTCGTGCTGGCGATCCAGAGGTTCCTGGCGAACGGCGGGGCCGAGCTGCTCCAGCGCATGCAGCAGCGGCTGGAGCGCGGCGAGTCGCCGCTCGAGCAGGGCGTGCCGCCCCAGCTGGAGACGTTGGTCGCCGAGCTGCTCGCGGCACTCAACGCCCAGGACGAGCAGGCGCTCACGGAGGCGGAGCGGGCGCGCGAGCGCGAGCGCGAGCAGCTGTACGACCGGCTGGCCGAGGTGCTCGTCGAGGGCTTCGAGCTGCCCCGGGAGGCGGTCGAGCGGCGGCTGCGCCTGGTGCGCGAGCTGGACCGCCGGCTGGGGCGCGAGCTGAGCGGGCAGCGCTGGCGGGCGCGGCTGCGGGCGCTTGCGCAGAGCGAGCGCACCGCGCGGGTGCTCGAGCGGCTGCGCGAGGAGGCGGAGCGGCTGCTCGAGGAGCGGGCCAAGGAGGACCCGGAGCTCGAGCGGCTGCTGGAGCAGCTGCGCCGGCGCGGCGAGGCCCGCCGCGCCGCCACGCCGTCCCAGCCCGCCGCGGGCGCCGGCACCGCGCGGCCGGAGGGCGAGTCGCGCCCGCGCCCCTCGGGCGAGCCGGGCGAGTACTAGCCCCGAGGGCGGCCCCGGAGCGGGGGCTCGCCGGAGGGGACGCGGGGAGGTAGGATGGCGTGACGGCACTGACCTCACCCCTGCGGCTGGAGCGATCGGCCGCGCTGCCGGCGCCGGCGAGGGCGCTGCGCTCGCGGCCCCGGTCGGACCGCGCCCGCATGGCGGGGGTGGGCGCCACCGCAGGCGAGAGCGAGGTGTCCGCCGAGCACACCGCCGAGAACGAACTGATCGCCCAGGCGAAGCGCGGCAACGAGGCAGCCTTCCGCGCGCTCGTGGAGCGCTACCGCAAGCGGGTCTACTGGGTCGCCTACCACATGGTCGGCGACGAACAGGACGCGGTCGACATCGCCCAGGAGGCGTTCGTCCGCGTGTATCGCTCGCTCAAGCGATTCGATCCGCGCTACCGGTTCTATACCTGGCTGTACCGGATCGTCAGCAACCTCGCCGTCGATTACCTGCGCAAGCGCGGCGCGCGCCGCAACGTGTCGTTCGACGAGCTGGGCGAGATGGACGGCGGCAGCCTGCCGGTGCACGCGCGGCTGGAGCAGCGCGAGCTGGCGGAGCGGGTGCGCCGCGTGCTGGACCGGCTGCCGCCCGCGTACCGGCAGGTGATGGTGCTGCGCGAGCTGGAGGGCTTCACGGCCAAGGAGGTGGCGGACATGGTGGACTCCACCCACGCCACCGTGCGCTGGCGGTTGCACCGCGCGCGCGCGCT
This sequence comes from Planctomycetota bacterium, assembly GCA_026004615.1. Classification (GTDB taxonomy): domain Bacteria; phylum Planctomycetota; class J058; order J103; family J103; genus BPJM01. Next base: position 281,055 of record BPJM01000003.1, on the reverse strand, counting down.
GTTCCGCGAGCAGTGGGAGAAGCTCTACGGGGACGGGGGCGAGGCCGCCGGCCAGCAGCAGCTACAGGGCGAGCAAGAGCGAGATGGACAGGGCGACGCTGAGCTGTAGGACGGTGCAGCGGCTGTTGCCGCTGTACGTCGGCGACGATCTGCCGCAGGCGATGCTCGGGCCGACCGAGGCGCACCTGCTCGGCTGCGCGCGGTGTGCGGCGTACGAGGACGCGCTGCGCCGCGACCGTGAGCGGCTGGCGGTGCTGCGGGCGGACAGCGCGCGCGAGCAGGCGCTGCCGGCGGCGGTGGCGGACGCCGAGGCGTTCTGGCGTGGCCTCGCCCGCCGGCTGGGCGAGGCACCGCCCGGAGCGGAGCGGGCCGGGCCCGGGCTGGAGCCCCGGGCGGGCTGGGGCCAGCGCCGCCTCGCACTGGTGCTGCGGCTGGGGGCGGCGGCGGCCGCGGTCCTGCTCGCCTTCGCGCTGTACGGTCCCGGGGAGGGCGGGGGCGAGCGGCGCGGCGGGCCGGCGGCAGAGGGCTTGCGCGCGCTGAGCCCGCGCGAGGCCCTGCTGCCCGCCGCCGCGGGCGGCCGCATCGCCGATCCGACCGGGCTGCTGCGCGTGGGCGGCCCGGGGCTCGAGCCGGAGCCGGCCGAGGGCGCGCTGGGCGCGCCCGCACGCCTGTACCCGCTCGATGGCTGGCGCGCCCCCGAGGAGCCGGAGCGCGAGGTGCTCTCGTTCTAGCACCGCCGGCGCACCGGAGCTCGGTGCGGGGCCGCGCGCCTGCCATGCGGCAGCAGCCGGCGGAGGCGAGCCCGGCCGGGACCGTCCGGGCCGGCGCGCGCCGCGCTCCGGCATCGGGACGGCGAGCGGACCGGCCTGGCTTCGGTGCGCCGGCAGAAGGCAGCGGCACAGACGGGGAGGTGCGAGCGGTGCGCACGAGCTGGAGCAGGCGGGCCGCGGCGCTGCTGGCAGCGCTGGGCGCGCTGCTCGCGGCAGCGCCCCGGGGCCACGCCGAGCAGCAGCGCGGCGCCGGTGCGCCAGCGCCGGCGGCAGCCGCTCTCGCCGGCGAGCGGGACGGGGCGGCCGGCGAGTCCGGCGGGGCGCCGGCCGACACCGACGCCCTGCTCGCGCTGGAATGCGCCGTCCAGCGGCTGGTCGCGCGGGTCGCACCCTCGGTGGTCCAGGTGAGCGTGCGGCGCCTGGTCGCGGTGGATCCGCTCGTGCCGCGGCGCGACACGGTCGTGCTCAGCGGCTTCGTGTGGAGCGCGGACGGCCTGGTGGTGAGCCTGGGCCGCGCGTTCGCCAGCGCGGAGGCGATCGAGGTCCGGCTGGGCGGCCGCACGCTGCCCGCCCGGCTGCTCGGCACCGATCCGCCGACCGCCATCGCGCTGCTGCGCGTGGAGCCCGCGGCGGCTGGACAGGAGTTCGTGCCGCTGGCGCGCGCCGCCACGCCGGCGCCGCTCCGCCCCGGCAGCCTGGTGCTGGCCTTCGGCAACGCCTACGGCCAGGGCGGCTCGGTGGCGCTCGGCAACGTCGCGGCGCTGGAGCGGACGCTCGCGCACCAGGGGCGGCGCCTGGAGGGGCTGATCCAGGTCACCACCCCGGTGCACCCGGGCGATCCGGGCGGGCCGCTGGTCAACGTGCGGGGCGAGGTGGTCGGGGTTGTGGGCGGAGCGCTCGGCAGTGCCGGCCCGGCGCTGTGGTCCGAGCGCCAGCGGCTGGAGCTGGCGCAGCTGCTCGAGCGGTTGCTCGCCGCCGCCATCGAGCCGGAGCCGGCGCCACAACCGGGCGGCGAGCGCGCGCCCGCACCCGCCGAGAGCGGGGAGGGGGCGGCCGCAGCGCATGCGCGGCGCTGGGCGCGGCTGCTCCACGCGGCGGCGGCACTGCCCGCCGGAGCGGGCCATAGCGGCTACGCGCTGCCGATCGCGCGCGTCGAGGACGTGGTGGAGCGGCTGCGCGCCGAGAGCGCCCGGCCGCGGCCGTGGCTGGGGCTGCAGGTGCTGAGCGTGGATGCCGCCGTCGCCGCGCGCCTGGGGGTGGAGCTGGAGCACGGCGCGCTGGTGCTCGGCGTGCTGCCCGGCAGCCCGGCCGCGCGCGCCGGCGTGCAGCCCCACGACGTGCTGGTGCGCTTCGGCGAGGTCCCGATCGAGCACGTGCACCACCTGCAGCGCCTGCTCGCGGAGAGCCAGCCCGGCCAGCGCGTGGTGCTGGAGGTGGTGCGCGCGGGCGAGCGACAGCGGCTCGAGATCCGGCTCGAGCCGCGCTGAGGCAGCGCCCGCGCGCACGCCAACGCCCGGCCGTCGCGCGGCGTACCGAAGCGTGGCAGGACGGACCCCGTGCGACTCCGGTGGGGCGGTCCGGCGGAGATCGAGGATGGGAGCGATGGGCATGGCGCGTAGAGCTGCATCGCGGCTTGCGAGGTGGTCGGTGATCCTGGCGCTGCTGGGACCGGGGACGGCCGCGCTGGCTGCCCCGGACGGCGGGGGCGGGGCGGCCCCCGCGGCGGGCGACCGCGCAGCGCAAGGGAGCGCCGGCGAGGACCGGCCGGCCCGCGCCGCGGCCAGGAGCATCGAGGACTGGATCCGCGATCTGGGAGCGGCGGACTTCCATGTGCGCGAGGAGGCGACGCGCGCGCTCGCGGCGGCGGGGCCGGAGGCGATCCCGGCGCTGGAGCGCGCCGCCCAGAGCCCCGATCCGGAGGTGCGCTGGCGCGCCGCCGAGGCGCTCAAGGCGGTGCGCGCGCGCGCGGCCGCCCGCCCGGGCGCCGAGCAGCCTCAGCCCGCGTGGCGGGGCGAGCAGCTCGAGCGCGCCCCGCGCCCCGATGGGCCCGCGGAGTTCGGGGAGCTGTTCGCCGAGGCGCTGCGCGAGCTCGAGCGCGAGCTCGGCCGCCTGGCGCCGGAGCCGGCCCGGCCGCTGGAGCCCTCGCGGCGGCTGCGCGATCTGCTGGCGCCGGAGCTGCAGCGTGCGTTTGCGGAGCTGGAGCGCGCGCTGCGCGAGACGCGGGGCGAGCGGCCGCCGGTGTTCCGCGACTTCTGGACCTTCCGGTTCAAGGATGGCCAGTGGGTCTTCGAGCGCGGCGGGCAGGCGCAGGCGCCGCCGGAGGGCGCGCTCGGTCTGAAGACCGAACCGCTGGGTCCGCTGGTGCGCGCGCAGCTGGGGCTCCAGGGCGAGGGCGGGGTGGCAATCGCCAGGGTCGAGCCGCACGGTCTGGGAGCGCGCGCGGGGCTGCGGCAGTGGGACATCGTTACCCATATCGACGGGGTCCCGGTCGCGCACCCCGACGACCTGCTCGCGCTGCGCGAGCCGGGAGAGCACACGCTGCGGGTGGTGCGCGCCGGCAAGGCCGAGCAGCTGCGCGCGCACACGCCGGCCGCCGCCCCGGAGCGCACGCTACCCGAGCAGCAGCCCGCACCGCCCGCAGAGCAGCCGGCGCCGCGCGGCGACTTCTGAGCGGCCGGGGGCGGCTCAGCCCGCGGAGCCGAGCCCGCTCTCCAGCCCGATGAGCACCGCGTTGCACAGCGCGTGCAGCAGTGCCGGCGCGAACACCTCCCCGGTCTGCTCGCGCAGCGCTCCGAACAGCAGCCCTGGCAGGAAGGTCAACAGCCGCGCCGCGCCGGCAGCGCTCAGGGGTTCGCTGGTGAAGGCGAGGTGGGTGAGCGCGAACAGCGCCGCCGCCGCCACCACCGCCGGCGTCAGCGGCGCGCCCAGCACGCGCCGGCGCGCCCGACCCAGCCCGTCGGCGAGCCGCTGCTGGGCATAGCCGCGGAAGAACAGCTCCTCGGGCAGGCCCGCCAGCAGCAGGTGGCGCACGAACGCGGCCCCCCACAGCGCGGGCGGTGGCGCCTGCCAGCTCGCCCCACCGAGCCAGACGAACCACACCCACCACCCGAGCGCGAACAAAGGCAGAACCGCCAGCGCGTAGGCGCCGCACACCAGCAGGCCCCGCAGCGGCCGCCGCCACACCAGCCCGAAGCGGCGCGGATCGCGGTGCCACACCAGCGCCACCGACAGTGCGACCCCTGCCCAGCTCGCCGGGGCGAGCAGCTGCGCCCAGGTGCGCGGCAGCCATAGCCACGCCGCGCTGGACAGCACCAGCGCCGCCGCCCAGGCGGCGAGGACCTCGCCGATCGGATCGTCCGCTCCGGCTGGCCGGCCGCGCGCCACCGCCACCTCCTCCTGCCCGCAGCCGGGCCCGGCCGCGCCGCGCGCCGGGTGGGCGCGGTCTCCCAGCGGCGCGCAGCCCCTGGCGCGCCGGAATCGTCCCGCAGGGACGCTTTTGCGTCGCAGCCCGGAGGTCGCCGGTGCCCGCCCCGGCCCGGGGCCCCTGCCGACGCTATCAGTAACCACGGCCCGGATCAAGCGTTGTGTCCACGCCCGGGGTGCGCCTGCGCGCGGGCCGCAGACGAACGGGATTTGCGGTGCCCGGGGAGGGCGCGGTGCCTGGGACCGGCCTGCTCGGCGCCCGCGTGCGCCCGGTCCCGGTGCCGCGCCGGGGACCGACCCCGGCCGGGAGGGCCCGCTTGAGCAGTCACCTCTACCCGCTGCGCTCCCGCTCGGAGGCCGGGGCCGAGCCGGCACGGAGGGCGAGCGCCCGCTCGCGCCGCGCAGCGGAGCCGGCACGCCAGCAGGCTGGCGCGCTGGACGGTCTGGCGCTGGTCGAGGCCTGCTGCGCCGAGGCCCCAGGGGCGTGGGAGCGCTTCGTCGAGCGCTACGCGCCGCTGATCATGGCGGTGGCGCGCCGGACGCTGCGCGCCCGCGGCCTCAGCCCCGCGCCCGACGACGTCGAGGACATCTGCGAGAACACCTTTTACGCCTTCGTCAAGGACGACTTCCACCTGTTGCGCAACTACGACCCGCGTTTCGCGCTCTCGACCTACGTCGGCGTGGTGGCGCGCACCCAGGCCCATCGCTACCTGCGCCGGCGCCGGCTCGCCGCCGAGCTGGACGTCGCCGAACTGCAGGCGCTGGCACGGGACCCGCTCGGCGCCGCGGCCGCGGGGGACCTGGAGGAGGCGGTGCGGGCGTGCCTGGCGGAGCTGGGCGAGCGCGACCGCAAAGTTTTGATCCGCTTCTACTTCGAAGATCGCGACTACCAGGCGATCGCGCGCGAGCTGGGCATCAGCACCAACTCGGTGGGCGCGGCGTTGCACCGCGCGCGCCAGCGCCTGCGCCGGCGGCTGCGCGCGGCAGGAGTGCACGGGCCGTGAGCGCGGTTGCACGGCCCGGGCGCCCGCCCGGCTAGACGAGGACACGGAGGGACCAGGCGTTGCCCGTTTCCGGATCGAACCCCGGCCGCTCGCCTTCGGGCTGCCCCTCGCGGCGCCAGATCGAGCGCTCGCTCGACGGCGCGCCGGCGGGTGCGGAGGTGGTGCCGATCGAGGCGCATCTGGAGAGCTGCCCGCGCTGCCAGCGCCTCGCCGCAGAGATCGAGGCGCTGGACGCGGCGCTGGCCGCCGGACTGCTGGCGGAGCAGCCCGGCTGCGGGCGCGTGCCGCCCTCGTTGCGCCGCCGCCTGGTGGCGCTCGCGGAGCGCGAGCGGGCGGTGCGCCTGGCGGGGGCGGGCCCGCAGCGGCGCCGCGCTACCGGCTCGTCGCGCCGGCTGCGCCGGATCGCCGCGCCGGCTGCCCCCGGCACCTCCGGGCGGCTCGCCCGGGGTGCGGTCTTGGGGCGGCTGCGCGCCACGGCGCGCCGGCGTGCCCTGTTGCCGCTCGGGATCGCGACCGCGGCGGCAGTCCTGCTCGTGCTGCTCGCCGGACTGCGGTTGCTCGGCCCCGGGCGAGCCGGCGAGCGGCCGTCCGGTGCGGAGCTGGCGCGGACCGGGCCTGGGGCGAGCGGCCTGCCGCCGTCCGCCGGCGGCGGCCAGGCGGCGGCGCCGGTGGCACGCCGGGATGAGGCCGAGCTGCAGCAGCCCGGCGGCGCTGGAGCGCTCGCGCGCGCGCCGCTGAGCCCCGAGGGCGTGCAGCCCGCGGCGACGGCCGGCGCGACGGCGGGCGGGGCCGTCGCCGCTGCCGGGACCGCGCCGCCTGTGGCGGACGGCGCGGCGGCCGCCACAGGCGGCGGGCAGGCCGTTCGGCCAGCAGCTGCAGCGCAAGGCCAGCTCACCGCGGCGGTGCGCCGCAGTGCGGCGGGCCCGGGGCTGGTGCTGCCCGGCGAGCAGGGGCCCGAGCCCTCCGGTCCGGCGGCGCTCGCGGGCAGCGGCGAGCGGGGCCCGCGCGGCGAGCTGGCTGGCGCTGCACTGGGGCCGGCCGACGAGCGGCTGCGCCCGGTGCGGCTGGCGCACCACGGCGGGACGCTGTTCGTGCACCGGGCCGAGGCAGCGGCGCCGCCCCTGCGGCTCGCCGGCCGCAACGCCGGGGTGCGGCCCGAGGAGCGTCTGGTGGCGGGCGCCGGCGGCGGCTGGTTCGCCCTCGGCGGGGTGGAGGTGGCGCTGGATCAGGGCGCGCGCGTGTGGCTGGGCCACGAGCGGGCGACGGCGGCGCTGCTGCTGGGGCTGGAGGCAGGCGCGGCGGCGCTCGAGGTGGTGGCGGACCGGCTGGATGGCGGTGTGGTGCTGGTACTGCCCCAGGGGCGGGTGCGGGTGGAAGCCGGCCGGGTGGGCGCTACGGCCGGCCCGGTCTCGAGCCGGCTCGTGGTGCTGAGCGGGCGCACGGTGCTGCAGGAGCCGGGCCAGCCCGAGCGCGAGATCGCCGCCGGCCGCGAGGTCGCCTTCGCCGATGGCGGCAGCGAGCCGCTCGTGCGCCGGCCGGGCGAGGCCGCGGGGTGGCAGCGGCTGGTGGAACGGCTCCTGCCGCGGCCGCTGGCGGTGTTGCACGCCGACTTCGAGCTGGAGGCGGAGGGCTTCGCCGGACGGCTGGTAGCGGACGGCTATCGCGGCCGGGGACTGGAACTCTGGCCGCTCATGGCCGCGCCGTCCGAGCCCGCCGGGCACACGCCCGCGCTGGGCACCGCCGTCGAGCGCCCCGCCGGGCTGTTCACCGCCCGGGCGGGCACCGAGCTGCGCTTGGCGCTGAGGCTCCAGGGCAGCGCCCACGCCCGGCTGCGGGTGCGCGCGTACAATGCCAGCGCCGGCGCGTTCTACGAGTGCTGGCCCGGCCCGCTGCCCGGGGGCCGGTGGGCGGTGGTGGCAGTGCCGGTCGATGCCCTGTTGCCGGCTCCGGCTAGCGGTGCGCGGGCGCTGCAGCCCGAGGACGTGTTCACGCGGCTGGAGGTGGCGCTGCTCGAGGCGGGCGCCGGCGCGCGCGCGGTGCTCGACGAGGTGTGGGTGATCGCCCGGCCCTGAGCCGGTGCTCGCCCTTGCCCCCTCGGCCCGCAGACAGGCGGCCGGCCGGCGCAATGCTCCGGCCCCCTGGCTGCTCTCCGAGGAAGGCTCCAGCTGCCGGTTCAACCCCGCACCGGCTCCTCGCCCACCGGTGGCGGTGGCGGCACCGGGCAGGCCGGCCTGCGGGCTCGCCTGCCCAGGCGCGCGCGCCGCGCCGCGCGCAGCCGGCGCAACCGCTCCAGCGCGGCTCGCTCCTGGCGCACCAGCCACAGCGTGAGCGGGTAGGCGGGCAGCGCCAGCGCCAGGCCGGTCAGCAGCCCCCCGAGCGCCATCGGCCCGAGCACGTCCAGCCCCAGCTCGCCCACGTTCCGCAGGAACTCGAAGAACTGCGCGAAGAACCCCGTCTGCTCCAGTGCGAACAGCTCGCGGAAGCGTTCGAGCGGGATCCGCGGGCGTGCGAGCAGCCACGAGCCCAGCACGTAGTCCCACCAGTAGACCGGTACCACGGTGAGCGGATTGGTGAGCCAGACCATGGCGATGCCGGCGAGCCGGTTGGCGCGCGCCAGCGTGTGGATGATCAGCACCAGCACCATCTGGATGCCGACCGTCGGGGTGAACGCGATGACGAGCCCCAGCGCGACGCCGCGGGCGATCGACTCCGGGGTGTCCTCGAGCTGCAGCACGCGCTTGAGGCCGCCGAGCAGCGCGCCGAGCCAGCGCCAGCGGTGCGACTGGATGCGCAGGCGCTGCAACAGCCGCCGTCCCAGGCCGCGTCCCCTGCTGCCGCCCCGCCTGCGCACGGACCGCCCTCCGCGCTCCGGAGTGCGTACTATAGCGCGGGCGCGCCCCAGAGGACACAGGCCATGGCCCGGGCGCGCGGCTCAGAACTGGTAGCCGATCCCGAAGTGCAAGAAGTGCTGTTCGGCGCTGGCGGCCGAATCGTCGTACGCCCGCCCCGCGTCCGAGCGGCGCACGCGGATCTCGTTGGGAAAGCCGTAGACGTACGCCAAGTCGAAGTCCCACGCGCCGTGCATCCAGCCCAGGCCCACGCTCAGGTGGTGCTCCAGGATGCCGGTGTTCGCGGTGAAGGTGCTCGCGGGCTGAGGGTTGTTGCCGTAGTTGTAGCCGAGCCGGAACACCAGCTCCTCGCTGAGCTGCGGGATGCGCCAGGCGGTGCCGAGGGCGACGGTGAACTGGTCGTCCCAGCGCAACAGCTTCTTGTCGCGCAGCCGATCGCTGCCGTTGATCTCGTTGATGTCGTCGTTGGTCCCGTTGCGCAGCGTCACCTCCTCCTCGCCGAAGGCGTCGCTCCAGAAGATGTAGCGCAGGTCCAGCGCGATCAGCCAGTCGGCAGAAGGCCGCCAGGCGAGCCCGCCGGCCAGCACGGCCGGCATGTCGAACCGCTCGATCTCGAAGTCGTAGCGCGCCCGGAAGCCGCGCGCACCGCGGTTGGGCAGGTGGGCCTCCAGCAGCCCCTGGAGGATCGCCTGCAGCTGCGGGTCGGCTCGCAGCGCCTCGATGGCGCGCGAGGCATCCAGCCGCGCCCGCCCGCTCGCCTTGGGGACGAAGCCGGGGGTGCGGTAGCTCAACCCGAAGCTCAGCTCGGGCAGCGGGCGCCACACAAGCCCCACGTGCGCCCCGATGCCGAAGCCGTTCACATCGGTGACCTCGATGCGGCTGGACTCGTTGGCGTCCTCGGTATCGGCGAGGTCGAACACCTCCTGCCAGGTCACCTGTTGCCCTTCGACCAGGACCGGTTCGGGGGGCTGGATCGGCTGGCCTTCCGGGGTGAAGTAGCGGAAGACCAGCCCCCCGGAGTTGTCGTTGGAGCCGACCAGTCCCTCGGTCTCCAGCCGCAGCCAGATCAGGTTCAACCCGAATCCGATCGCCAGCTTCGGGTGCACCCGCACCGCGATGCTGGGCATCGCGGTCAAAAAGAAGAAGGTGCTCGCCTCGGTCTCGCCCTCGGGGAAGACCGGCGTCTTGAGCTCGCTGCTTCCCCCACCGCCCACCGGGACGAAGATCGCAAACCCCAGCCGCACTTCGCTGCCCGGGCCCCACGGATCGTCGGGATCGGAGGCGGGATCCCATACCACGCCGCCGGCCCCCGTCACCGTGTCGAACGAGGTGCTGAGCCGGTCGTTCAGATCGTTCTGGAAGCGGCTGCGGGTGATCAGCCAGCCGAGCGAGCCGTCCAGCCGCAGCCGGGGCAGCTCGATGATCGAGGCCGGGTTGGAGCTCACGCTGAGCGCGCTCTCGCCGACGGCGAGCTGGGCCCCGGCGCGTCCGGCGGCCTTGGCGTGCACGGCCAGCGGCGCCGCCGCGTTGGTGCCGGCAGCCGGGCTCGCCGCCAGCACCGGCGCCGCGACGAGCACAGCCAGCACGCCCCGCCGCAGCCGGGCGCGCTCGCGTGCGGCGCGGACTTCCCGCCGCCGCTGCCCCTGCCGACCGCCCCCCCTGCTCGCCCCGGCGGACATGGCGCGCGAGTATAAGGACGCTCTGTCACCGCTCGGTCATGCCCGGCGCGGGCGGAGCGCCGGTTCGCGGCCCGCAGCGCCCCGCCCCAGCCCGGCGCCGCGGCCGGGCAGCGATCGCGCGCGAGCGGCGGCGCGCTCAGCCCTCCGCCGGCAGCGACTCGACGAGCGGGCGGAACAGCCGCCGCTCCAGCTCGCGCACCAGCTCGCCGAGTTCCGGGGAGGCGACGGTGTAAGGCGTATGGCCTGGCAGCTGCACGCGCTCGATCCACACCCCGTCCTCCTCGGCGATCTCGATGCTGAGACCGGCCGGTGCCGCGGCCATGCCGACGCGTTCCAGCACCGGCGGGGCGCCGTCCGGCGTCGCCGGGCGGCCGTCCAGCCGCACGCTGAGGCGCTCGGGTTCGGCCCCCGGACGGCGGCGGGCGAACACCAGGTGCACCCGTGTGAAGGGCCTGGCCGGCGCCTGCCCGAGCAGGTGCTCGAAACGCGCCCAGAGTTGGCGCGGCTCGTGCTCGGGGCTCAACGCCGAGGCGAGGCGGGCGGCGAGCGGGGCGGCGGGCGCCGGCCCGCCGCGGCCGCTGGCCGGGAAGCGGCTCGCCCGCTCCAGCGCCCGGAGCACCGGTTCCAGCCGCTCGCGGTACTCGGTCAGGCTGTCGCGCTCGCCGCTGATCGTGCGTGCGGTGCGCCGGAGTTCCGGGTGGTCCGGGGCGCGGGCCGGGGGAGTGGGCTGGGGTGGCTCGGCGAAGCCACAGCCCCCCGCCGCGCTCCAGGCGAGTCCCACCGCCAGCAGCCAGGCGGCGCGCCCCTGCTGCACCGCGAATCCCACGGCGTATCCCGTCGTCCCCGGCGGCGCCGCCGTTCGGCGGGCGCGGCGCGCCAGCCGAGGGTAACGCTCCCGGCCGGCTTCGGCAAGGCGGCCGTGAGGGCAGCCGGCCGGGCGAGCCACCGGGCGGTCCGCGCGCGGTGCCAATCTGGCGCCGCGCCGCGGCGTCCTGGCGCCTGGCCTGTCATGTTGGCAGAGGCCCGGCGGCGCGCAGCCGCATCATGGGGCCGGTGGTCGTCCGGCACCCCCCTTGCGCTGGCGGGGCGACCTGCGGTCCAATCGGAGGCTCGAAGCCCGGAGAGGAGAAGCACGCAACCATGGCTGCGAAGAAGCTCGCCTACGAGATGGATGCGCGCCGCGCGATCCGTCGCGGGGTGCAGAAGCTCGCTGCTGCGGTCCGTTCGACGCTCGGGCCGCGCGGGCGCAACGCTGTCATTCAAAAGAGCTTCGGTTCCCCCACGGTGACCAAGGACGGGGTCACCGTGGCCAAGGAGATCGAGCTCGAAGACCGCTTCGAGAACATGGGCGCCCAGATGGTCAAGGAGGTCGCCGCCCGCACCAGCGAGGTGGCCGGGGACGGGACCACCACGGCGACGGTGCTGGCCGAGGCGATCTTCGTCGAGGGGCTGAAGAACCTGGTGGCGGGCGCCGATCCCATGGCGCTCAAGCGCGGGATCGACAAGGCGGTCGAGGCGGTGGTGGCGCTGCTCAAGGAGCGCTCGATCCAGGTGTCCGGCCGGCGCGAGATCGCGCAGGTGGCGGCGATCGCGGCCAACAACGACGCCGAGATCGGCGAGAAGCTGGCGGACGCCTTCGAGAAGGTGGGCAAGGACGGCGTCATCACGGTGGAGGAGGGCAAGTCGCTGGAGACCACGGTCGAGCTGGTCGAGGGCATGCGGTTCGACCGCGGCTACATCTCGCCCTACTTCATCACCGACCCCGAGAAGATGGAGGCCGTGCTCGAGGACGCGCTGGTGCTCGTGCACGAGAAGAAGATCGCGATCGTGCGCGACCTGGTGCCGCTGCTCGAGCAGGTGGCGCGGGCGGGCAAGCCGCTGTTGATCATCGCCGAGGACGTGGAGGCGGAGGCGCTCGCCACCCTGGTGGTCAACAAGCTGCGGGGCACGCTGCGGTGCGCGGCGGTCAAGGCGCCGGGCTATGGCGATCGGCGCAAGGCCATGCTCGGTGACATCGCGGTGCTGACCGGTGCGCGGCCGATCTTCGAGGATCTGGGCATCAAGCTGGAGAACGTGAAGCTCTCCGATCTCGGCCGCGCGCGCAAGGTGGTGATCACCAAGGAGGACACCACGATCATCGAGGGCGGTGGGCGCGAGCAGGAGATCAAGGGTCGCATCGCCCAGATCCGGCAGGAGATCGAGGATACGACCTCGGATTACGACCGCGAGAAGCTCCAGGAGCGGCTGGCGCGGCTGGCGGGCGGCGTCGCCGAGATCAACGTCGGGGCGGCGACCGAGGTCGAGATGAAGGAGAAGAAGGCGCGGGTCGAGGATGCGCTGCACGCCACGCGCGCCGCGGTCGAGGAGGGGATCCTCCCCGGCGGCGGGGTGGCGCTGTTGCGCGCGGCGGCGGCCTGCGATCGCGTCCAGGCCAGCGGCGACGAGGCGGTGGGGGTGGACATCGTGCGGCGGGCGCTGCGCGCGCCGCTCATCCAGATCGCGGAGAACGCCGGGCTGGATGGCAGCGTGGTCGCGGAGCGGGTGCTGGCCAACCCCTCGTGGTCGTTCGGCTTCAATGCGCAGAGCCTGGGCTACGAGGACCTGTTCGAGGCCGGGGTGATCGATCCGACGAAGGTGACCCGCTCGGCGTTGCAGAACGCCGCCTCGGTGGCGACCCTGCTGCTGACCACCGAGTGCATGATCACCGAGCACAAGGACGAGGAGGAGGGCACGCGGGGCGGGATGCCGGGCGGAATGGGCGACATGGAAGACATGGACGACATGGACATGGACTTCTAGGTGCCGCAGACCGACCGCGATTTCTACAAGATCCTCGGCGTCGCGCGCGACGCGAGCCAGGAGGAGATCAAGCGCGCGTACAAAAAGCTCGCGCGCCAGTACCACCCCGACCTGCATCCGGGTGACAAGCAGGCGGAGGCGCGCTTCAAGGAGATCAACGAGGCGCACGCGGTCCTGAGCGACCCCGACAAGCGCAAGCTGTACGACGAGTTCGGGGAGCTGGGGCTGCGCGAGGGCTTCGACGCGGAGCGCGCGCGCGCCTGGAAGCAGTACGCAGGGGCGGCCGGTGGCCCGGGCGCCGGGCCGTTCGCCGAGGGCGGCCCGTTCCGGGGTTTCCGCTTCGAGTGGGGCCCCGGGGGGGGCGGCGGCTTCGAGTCGCTGTTCGAGGAGCTGTTCGGCGCGGCCGCGGGCGGTGCCGGCGCCCGCGGCCGCGGGCGCACCCCGCCTCCGCGCCGCGGGCGCGACATCGAGAGCGAGATCGAGCTCGGGCTGCTGGAGGCGCTGCGCGGCGGCACCATGGCGCTGCGGGTCGATCGCGGCCAGGGGCCGGAGCGGCTCGAGGTCAAGCTGCCAGCTGGCGTCCGCGACGGCCAGCGCATCCGGCTCGCGGGCATGGGCCAGCCGGGGCCCGCCGGGCCCGGGGATCTCTACCTCAAGGTGCGGGTGCGGCCGCACCCGGTGCTGGAGCGGCGCGGCGACGACCTGCTGATGACGGTGCCGGTCACGGTGGGCGAGGCGCTCGGAGGCGCGACCATCCCGCTGCCGCTGTGGGATGGGGGCACCGTCGAGCTCAAGGTCCCGCCCGGCTCACAGAACGGCCGCCTCCTCAGGCTGCGCGGCCTGGGTGCGCCGGGGCGTGGGGGCCGCAAGGGCGACCTTTTGGTGCGGCTCGAGGTGCGCCTGCCCGACGGCGGCGGCGAGCAGCTCGAGCGGCTCGCCCGCGAGCTGGACCGGTTCTACACGGGCGAGATCCGCGCCGGTTTGCGGCTGTAGGCCTCGGCGCGCCGGCCTGGCGGCGGCGCCGGCCGCCAGGCCCTCACAGCACGAAGTCCTTGCCCTCCTGAAAGGCGATCTGGTGCACCTGTAGCCGGTCGCGGATCTGCTTGCGGCGCTTCTCGTCGGTCCCCTTGAGGAAGCGCAGCACGTAGCCTTCCTTTTCCTTGTAGATGCGCACGTCCTCGCCGATGCGCACCCCGTCTTTGTCCTCGATCGGTCGCAGGTCCCGCAGCATGACGCCGCGGAAGGCCTCGCGGATATCGTCCATGTTGGTCCTCGATCGCGGAGCCGTACCGGGGCGGCGGCCCCACGCACCGGCTCCCCGCCGGCGCGCCGCCACCCGCTCGGAGCTCGAAAGCGTAGCAGCGCCGCCCCGGCCCTGTCAACCGCGAGCCGCTCGGCCGGGCCGCCCTTCCAACCCCCGTGGCGCATGAGCCTTTCGTTGCGCCGCCCCGCGGGGCAGTGATACAATCGAGCCCCTATGGCCGATGCTGAGCGGATCGCCAAGTACGTCTACAACTCCAACCGGCTCGACGGGGTGCACATCCCGTTCGAGACCACGCTGGAGTTGATCGTCGCCGCCTCCGCAGCTCCGCCAGCGAGCGAAGAGGTCTTCGGCATGGACGGCAAGACGTACTACGTCGAGCACGTCACCAGCCATGCCGACGCGCTGGGATTCGTGCAGGAGCTGGCGCACCGCCCCCCGTTCACCGAGGAGCACATCCGCGAGCTGCACGGCCGGCTCATGCGGGGGGTGCTGTTGAGCGCCGGGGACTACCGCGAGTGCACGCTGCGCTACCGCGGCATCCCGCCGGTCGCGCCGGCGGAGATCCCGGCGCGGCTCGGCCGGGTGCTGGCGCTCATGAACGAGGGTCTGGAGCGCGCGCGCGACAAGCGGCTGCTCGCCTGGCAGGTGCACCACGAGTTCATCTACGTGCACCCGTTCATCGAGGGCAACGGCCGCATGGCCAGGCTGCTGCTCAACCTGATGCGGCTGCGCGCCGGCATGAACTCCATCGAGATCATCCCGTTCGCCAACCGCGAGCAGTACCTGCGCTCGATCATCGCGTACGGCCAGCGGCTGGCGCGCACCGCCGGCGCCGAACCCGCCCCGACCACCTCCCAGTCCGGCCGCCTGCTCGATCCGCCGGGCTAGCGCATCCGCTCGGCCGGCCGGCGGGCCCGCTCGCCGGCGCCTACTCGACGAGTTCCCGCGGCAACCCCTCGCGGAAACCGTGCACGGTCTGCACCCCGACCACGACGCGCTCTCGGAACTCCGCGGCGGTGCGCGCACCCGCATAGGTGAAGGCGGACTGCACCCCGGTCACGATCTCCATGAGCAGCGCCCCCACGCTCTCGCGGCCGGGCTTGAGCATCACCTTGGCGTGCGAGACGCCCTCGCGGTACAGCGCGCGCCGCGCCCGCTCGAAGGGATCGAGCTCGCCGGTGCGCTCGACCACGGCCCGGGCGCTGGCCATGCCATAGCTCTCCTTGAACATGCGGCCCTGGGCGTCGAACTGCACGTCGGCGGGACTCTCGTAGGTGCCGGCGAACAGCGTCCCCACCATCACGCGCGCTGCGCCCGCCGCCAGATACAGCGCCACATCGCGCGGCCGCCGCACCCCGCCATCCGCCCACACGAACCGGCCATGGCGCTCCGCCTCGCGCGCGCAGGCCAGCACCGCGCTGAAGGTGGGCCGGCCGCAGCCGGTCTGCATCCGCGTGGTGCACATGGCACCGGGGCCGATGTTGACCTTCACGATGTCGGCGCCCGCCTCGAGCAGCTCCCGCGTGCCCTCCGCGGTGCACACGTTGCCGGCGACCAGAGGCACCTGGGCGCCGCCCGAAAGCTCGCGCACCGCCCGGATGGCCTCGAGCATCCGCCGCTGGTGGCCATGGGCGGTATCCAGCACCAGCACGTCGACGCCGATCGCCAGCAGCTCGGCGGCGATCTGCTCGACCCGGCCGGCGATGCCGAGCGCCGCCCCCACCATGAGCCGGCCCTCTGCGTTCAGCGAGGGGCGCAGCAGCTCGAAGCGCAGCGCGTCGTCGCGCGTCAGCACCCCCACCAGCCGGCCGTCGGCGTCCAGCACCGGCGCCGCCTTGAGCCGCTCGCGCTCCAGCGCCGCGAAGGCCTCCCGCGGGGAGATACCCGCCCGGAGCGTCACCGGCTGGCGCGACATGAGGCGGCTGACCGGTGTGTACTGGTCGCGGCCGCGCAGGTCGGCGCTGGTGACGATCCCCAGCGGCCGCCGCTGCTCGTCCACCACGACCACCATGTCGTGGGCGCGCTTGCGGATCAGCCCCAGCACATCGCGCAGCGTCGCCTCCGGTCCCACCGTGAGCGCGGTGTCGTAGCGCGGGTGCGCGGCGTGCACGTGCCTGACGATCCGCTCCACCGTGCGCAGGTCCATGTCCTGCGGCAGCACCCCGAGCCCGCCGTAGCGCGCCATCGTCTCCGCCATGCGCTTGCCGGTCACCGAGTTCATGTTGGCCGACACGACGGGGTGGGAGCCGAAGTCGAGGTCGATCGGGCTCAGGTCGACCTCCAGCCGCGAGCCGCCCTCGAAGCGCGCCGGCACGATGAAGACGTCGTCGAGCGAAAGCTCCAGCTGCTCGTCCCGTTCCGGATGGAGAAAGCGCATGCGGGGATTGTACCATCCTGCAGCTGCGCGCCGGGGCGCCACCGCCGCTCAGAAGCTCGCCCCGATGCCCAGCGAGAACCAGAACAGCTCCGCCTCCACCTCGGTGCCGTCATAGCTCCGGTTCGCGAGGTTGCGCGCGGTGCGCTGCTCCACCGGCAGCGCCCACTCCACCGCGCCGCTCAGCTCCAGCCGGCGCCACCAGAGCGAGAACCCGCCGGTGAGGTGGTGGGTGAAGATCGCCGGCAGCGTCGGCTGCAGGGTCTCGTCCGGCACCGGGTTGTTCGCCCAGTTGTAGCCGGCGCGCAGCACCAGCCAGTCGGTCACCGCGACCGCGGCGCCCACCGCCACCACCAGCTGGTCCTCCCAGTCCAGCGGGACCTCGGCCTGGGTCCTGCCGCTCCCATCACCGGTCAGCTCGTTGAGCTCCGGGCTGGTGCCGTCCGTCAGCTCGGCGCGGAACTCCTCGTTGGCCTGGCTCCACTGCAGCCACCGCAGGTCGAGCCCGAGGGTCAGCCGCGGCAGCCGCACCGCGATGCCGACCGCCACCTCCTGCGGCACGGCGAACGGCTTGAGCCGGACGTTGTAGGCGCCCCGATAGTCCTGGTCCTCGGGCGGGATGCCGGTGTTGGCCGCCACCACCGGCTTGAGCAGCGTGCCCTGCGGGTCCACCTTGGCGACCATGCGGTTCAGATCGACCGCGACCCGCCCCAGATAGTCGAGCGTGTACGAGGGCGGCGCATAGGTGAGCCCGAGCGAGACGGTCTCGTTCACGTGCCACAGCACGCCGAGTTTGACCCGGAAGCCAAACGTGCTGGCGCCGTCCAGGTCGCTCAGGCCCTCGATCTGCTCGATCCCCTGAAACGGCGCCACGTCGGCATAGGTGAGCCCGCTGGTGCCGACCGGGTGGCCCTTGAGGATGGAGGTCGGCTGCGCCAGCGGCTGGTCCACCTCCAGGCGCGACAGGACGAAGCTGGGCGAGAGGCCAAAGGCGAGCTTCTCGCTCAGCCGGTAGCCGAGCGCGAGATGGATCCCCACCTCCTGCGAGATGGTCTGGTAGCGCGGGCGCTGCCGGTCGAGCCCCGCGTCGGGATCGGCATCCCAGAAGGGGGTGGTGAAGTTCAGGCGGACGTTGCCTCCCTTGACCGGAAAGATGCCGAAGCCGAACTTGAAAGGGCTGCCGGCATAGGATGCCTGCAGCCGCGAGGGCAGCTCCGAGCGTGCTTCGTCGCGGAACGTCAGCACCTCGTCCAGGTGCCACGGCTCCTGGAAGTCGAACACGAAGCCGAACGAGCCGACCGGCAGCCATGGCTCGCGGTTGCGGTCGCGGTCGGTGGGCCCGCGCCACTGCACGCGCGGCAGGATCAGCCCCAGGGTCTGATCCACCCGCTGCCCGTCGATGAAGGCGAGCCCGGCGGGGTTGGAAGCGATGGCGGTGGCGTCCTCGGCGAGTGCCACATCCACCCCGCCGCGGCCCTGCGCGCGCGCCCCGTCGGCGATCGGCTTGGCGCCGTTGGTCGCCGCCGCCGGGCTCGCCGCTGCGAGCGCAGCCAGCAGCGCCGCGCGCACTGCCCGGACATGCAGTCGTCGCCTCATGGGCGGGGCATGGTAGCGGCAGGTTGTCACCGGAGTGTCACCCGCGGCGCTCGCCGGGGGAGGCGGGCGTGCAGCCGCCTGCGCCGAGCAGGGCGCGCAGCGCGGCCAGGGCGGCCGGAGGCGCCAGCGCCTGCACCTCGCAGCCGGCCCGCAACACCCGGATGCGCTCGGGCCGGGGGCCGCGCGGCGCCCACAGGGCGGGATCGGTGGGGCCGAACAGCGCCAGCGTCGGGGTGCCGAGCGCGGCCGCGAGGTGGGTGGGGCCGCTGTCGTGGCCCGCATACGCGGCGGCCTGCGCGAGCAGGCCCGCCAGGGTCTCCAGCGGCGGCGCCTCGATGACCGGCAGGCCCGCGGCGGCGAGCGCGGCGCCCAGCTCCGGGCGCGCCTGGAGCTCCACCGGGCCGAGCAGCACCAGCGGGGGCGGGCCGCCAGCGGCGGCGAGCGCGCGCCCGAGCTCGATCCAGCTCGCCGGCGGCCAGCACTTGCGCAGCCCGCCGCTGCCGGGGTGGAGCGCGACATACGCGCCGGGCGCGAGCCCCCGCTCGCCGAGCAGCGCCCGCGCCGCCGCCAGCCCCGCCGGGCAAGCAGCCAGCACCGGGCGGGCCGGCTCGGCGGGCGCGGGCTCGCCGAGCGCGCGGGCCAGCCCCCGCACCAGCGCATCGGCGGCGTGCACCCCCGAGCCCGGCTCGGGCCGCGGCGGCACCACCAGCACCTCGCGCGCACCCGCACTGGCGAAGCCCGCCTGCAGGGCCGCGCCCTCGCGCACGAACAGCACCGCGCGCCGCGCGGTGGCGAGCGCCGCGGTCAACCACCCCGGCAGCGCGCGCGCGCTGCCGGCGAACAGCGGGGCGAGTGCCGCCTGGGTGCCGTCCACCGCCGCGGCGACAGCCCCGCTCGCCACGAGCAGCCGCCCGATCGCCGGCTGCGCCAGCAGCACCACCGGGCCCGACTGCCGCAGGCGCTCCAACGCGGGCAGTGCCAGCACCAGGTCGCCGAGCGCGCCCAGGTGCAGTGCCACGGTGGGGCGAGCGCACTCGCCGGGCCAGCCCGCCGCCGAGTTCGAGCTGCATGCTGGCACAGGGGAACCGGCGTCCATGAGCTGCTCCGCCCCGCCTGCTCCGGCTTCGCCCGGCGGGCTGCGCGCACCTGGCTGCACCCTGGCGCGACCGCTTTACAAGCCCGGCCCGCCGGATAAGATACGCACCTTCAGGCCGGGCGTGCGTCCGCGCCCTCGATCCGCGGGGGGGGGGCGGACTCCGGCCGGAGCACTGGGGGGGAGTCCGGCATGGGCAGATCGGCTGGGGTGCCCGCGCTCGCGGTCGTGGCCGCGCTCGCGCTCGGCGGTGCCTGCGCGGGAACGCCCGAGGCAGGCAGCGAGGCGCCGCCGCCCGAGGTGGTTCGCGAGCAGCTGCCCGCACAGGCGCCGCCGGCGGCCGTCCGGCACGCCGGCTTCGGCGAGCTGGAGCAGCGGCTGGAGCAAGCGCTGGGCGGGGCAACGGGCAGCCCGCAGTTCGCGGCGATCGCGGCGGCGGCGGCCGAACTGCAGGGCGGGCTCGCCCTGCTGGAGGCGGATCGGCCGCCGCAGGCCGGAGCGGAATACGACGAGCTGGTGAAGCGGCTGGGCGAGCTGGGCGCGGAGCTGCGCGCGGCCGCCGAGGCCGGGCGGGCGCAGGCGGTGCGGCGCGCCTTCCAGCGCACTTCCGCCACCTGTGTGCGCTGCCACGTCTCGCTCGGCAAGGGGTCGTGACCGCGCCCCGGCGGCCGGCGATCGGCCCCGGATGAGCTGGCCTTCGCGGCAGGGCGGAGCTCGGCTCGAGGACTCGCATCGCCGCGCAACTGGCAGCCGCTGCAGTTTCGTTCCGCCCCTGCGACGAGGTTGAAACGTACGCGCGCGGGTTGGGACCCAGCGGTGCCGCGAGCCGGCCCACGCCGCTGGTGGCCACCGGCCAGGCGGTGTGCTCCGGCGCGGGGCGCGCGGTTTGCGGTGAGCACCGGACCCCCAGGCTCCGCGCCGTGGGGATGCCGTATGGCAAGACGGAGACGGCCTATGAGGTGGCAGGGGTGCTTCGCCTCCGCTCGGCAATCGCGGCGCACGACCTCCGTGCTGTGCGCGCTCGCAGCGGGGCTCGTGCTGGTGTTCGGGCCGGGCTGCCGCGAGGAAGGCGGCGGCAAGCCCGTGCGGGGCAGTGGCGCGCGCGGCGCCGCCAGCGCTGCGCAGCACACCACCCTCGGCGAGCTGGCGTACGCCATCCTGCGCGCCAATCTGGCGCGCTCGGCCGACAACCCCCAGGGCAAGGTCGCGGCGCTGGATGCGCGCAAGGACGACTTCGTCGCCGCGGTCGACACCATCGTGCCCCCGGATGTGACCGCCGGGCTCGGCGCGACCGTACAGGATGTGCGGGCGCTGGTGCTCGACGGCACGCTGCCGCGGCTGACCGAGGGGCTGGCCGGGGTGCTGGAGCTGTTGGCCAACGACCCGGCCGATCCGCAGCAGCACGCGCTGCGCGCGCTGGTGACGCTGGCGGGTAGCCGGCCGCCGGTGGACGGTGCCACCGCCCGCCGGCTGCTGGGGCGGCTCTTCGCGTATCCGGATCTCGAGCGGTTGCTGCAAGCGATCGGCCGCATCGCCGCGGCGCACGACGGGCTCGATGCCGCCGGCCGTCCGAGCGCCACCGAGCGCGACCTGATCACCGACGGGCTCGCGGCGCTGTCCGCGGTGCTGCGCGATCTGGAGCGGCCGAGCGGTGCCGCCGCGCAGCCGAGTGCAGCGGCCGCGGGGCTCGTCGACACGCTGTTGCGGCCGATCCAGCTGCGCGGGGGCCAGCAGGTGGGCGCCCCGGCCTGGGTGGTCCGCCTGGACCGGCACGGCAATCCCCAGGTGGGGCGCGATGCGGCCGGGCGGCTGTATGCGCCGTTCGTCGATCGCGATGGCGATGGCGCCGCCGATGTCGATGCCGACGGGGTGCCGATCGACGCGCAGGGCCGTCCGATCGACCGGCCTCCGTTCGGCCGCGGCCCGGGCTACGACGCCGAGGGGCGGGCGCTCGCCGACGGCGGACAGCTGCTCTATGTCTACGTGGATGCCAAGCGCACCCCGCTGGGGCAGCTGCTCGCCATGCAGGGCGAGCTGCTGGCCGCCAGCGACCCGTTCGCGCTGGTGCGCGCGCTCGATGCGCTGGCGCCGCGCGAACGGCGGCTCGACCCGCAGACCGGCCGGCCCTACGAGGTGTATGCGGCCGGCCATCCGCTGCACGATCTGCTCTGGGCGGTGCTGGAGCTGTTCCGCTACCGGGATGCCCCCAAGGTCCTGCAGTCGCTGGCGGCGCTGATCCGCCACGACGAGGCGAAGGCGGAGCGGCTGCTGGTCAAGCTGGCCCAGGTGGTGCGGATCGTGCGCAGCATGCCGGCTGCGCCCGGAGCGGGCCAGGGGGGTCCCTCGCTCCTGGATGATCTGGTGCCGCTGCTCGACCGCGCGTTCGAGCAGGGCCGGGGCGGGCAGAGCGCGGCGCGGCTGCTGCTCGATGCCTTCAGCCGCGAGCAGCGGCGGCTGCGCAACCTGCCGCTGGGCTTCGCGCGCATGCTGCGCTATCACGACTACGACCGGCGCCTGCCGGCCGGTCCGGGCCAGCCGAGCATCATGGAACGGCTGCTCGACATGATGGCCGAGGCCGACCAGTGCGACGTCTGGCCGTTCGGCAACCTGGCCGAGTTCTATCTCGACGCCATGGCCGGCAACAAGCGGATCCTCTGGTTCACGATCAGCGCCGAGACGATCAACCTGCTCATGGACATCTCGGTGCTGCGCAGCCTGTTGTGCAGCCAGATCAGCGAGCACAACGTGCGGGCGCTCGGCGGATTCGCCCGCTCGGGGGCGCTCGACGCGATGAAGCCCATCGCGAAGGCGTTCTCCGATGCCGGCCAGACCGCGACCCTCAAGCGGATCCTGCTCGCGCTGCAGCCGAACTATGCGGTGCGCATGCGGCCGCACGAGCCGGCGCTGGCCCAGGTGCTGGAGTCGGGCCTGCTGGAGGTGCTGTTCGAGATCCTGGACGACATGAACACGGTACGGGTGCCGGGTACCGGCGAGCCGGTCGCGGGCGCGGTCGCGGATTTCCTGGCGGCGCTGGTCGACGACGACCGCGGGGGTGCGCGACCGGCGCGGCCTGCCGGTGACCTCGCTCGTGCACCTGGTGCTCGAGCCGCTGGAGCGCATGGGCGAGCGGGTGCGCGCGGCGGGGCTCTCCGCCGAGCTCCAGGCCGCCACGAACGCGCTGCTCGATGTCGCGCTGGCCACGGTCAGCGATGGCCGCGGCGGCGAGCTCATGCGGCACCACGGCCTGGTGCCGCTCGCGGCGGCGCTGCTCGCGCGCGCCGCCGACGCGCTGAGCGTGCTGCCCTGGAGCCGCAATGCCGACATCACGCGCTGGCAGCAGGGGCTCGCCGAGCTGTTCGGCGGCCGCGAGTTGCCGGTGCTGATCGACGTGCTGCTGGCGGTGGACGCCTCGCCGGACAAGCCCGTGGTGCGTTCGGCGCTGGTCAACCTGTTGACGCCCAACCTGGCGGTGCGCCACGACGTGTACGGAGCGCTGCTCGAGGTGACGGGCGCGCTGATCCAGACCCGCACCGATCCGACCGCGCTGGTCGATCTGTTGCGCTTCGCCGGCCGCGCGCTCGATCCGGCGCGCGGCTGGTCCCCCGACATCGTGCGGGGGCTGTTGCGGTTGCTGGACGGCCAGAACGGCTCGGTGCTGGTGGGCATCGTGCGCCGGGCGCTCGACCAGGGGCCGAATGGCGACCTGCGCGCGCCGCTGGATGTGATCCTGGAGATCTTCGAGCAGATCGAGGCGCAGGGCACCGCGCCGGTGCAGCCGCTCACCGTGGATTCCCTGCGGGCCCAGCTGCTGGAGCTGGTGGAGCTGCTGCGCGATCCCGAGCACGGGCTGGCGCATATCTGGAACTCCATGCGGGCGCAGGCGAGCCGCTGAGGAGCGTCCGCCCGCGGCGGGGCGCCGGGGGCGCGTGCTGGCGGGGGGAGGAGGCGCCGATGGCGGCGGTGGCGCTGGGTGAGGCGCACGGCGGCGCTGCCAGCCGCGCGGCGCCCTCCTCCGCGGCGCGGCTCGCCAGGCAGCCGCATGCGGTGGTGGCCGGCATCCTGCGCGAGGCGGCCGAGGCGCTGGAGCGGCGGCTGTATCGCTTCGAGGAGATCACCGCGCGCTTCTGCACGCGCAGCGCCGCGGAGCTGCTCGCGGAGGGTCACCTGCACTACGCCACCCCCTGCCACGACCTGTGCACCCTGGCGCTGGCGCGCCTGCGCGCGCGCGGTTTCGAGGTGGTACCGGTGCTCTGCCGCATCGCGCGCTGGTTCCAGCCGGTCAAGTTCCAGTGCGGGCTGGAGCTGGTGCTGGGGGGCGAGCGGTGGTACGCCGGCTTCAGCGTGACGACCAACCGGCTGGCGCGCGGGCGCTTCGTGCCGACGCGCTACCGGACGCACGTGGTGCGCGCGCGCCCGGAGGCGGCACCCGCCGGGGCGCCGCTGCTCGCCTACTTCGGCCTGGAAGGTCCGGCCGCGCTCGACCAGCTGTTCGCCGGCCACCGGCTGGCGCGTCACCTGCAGAGCTACCGCCACACCACCAGCCGCTGGCGCTTCGCGCGCGCGCACCAGCGCGCGCTCGCCAAGGCGGGGCGTGACACCACGGGCGAGCTGCTCACCCCGGGCCGCTGGAACCCGCTGCGCGCCGACGGCGGCGCGCTGCCCTGAACCCGCCGCCCGGGCGCCGGGCGCGGTCCGGGCTCAGCGCGCTGCGGGCGCGGGTTCCGGCTCGGCGCGCCGCCAGCCGCCCCGCCCGTCGCCGAACAGCACGATGACCTCGGGGTGGACCGCGATCACCAGGTCGTCGATCGCATCGCCGTCCAAGTCTCCCAGCGCGATGCGCGGCGCCGGCTCCTCGCTGATGCGCAAGCCCAGATCGATGCGGCGTTGCAGGCGGAAGCTGCCGCTGCCCTCGTTGGCCAGCAGCAACAGCTCGCGTTCGCTCTGCTCGATCACCCACAGATCGAGGTCGCCGTCCAGATCCGCATCCGCAACCCCGGCGGCGAGCGCGTCCACGCGCTCGGACAGCACCAGCACCCGCAGTGGGGACGCGAAGGTGCCGTCCCGATTCGCGGCCAGGTCGACTCCCACCAGCCCATCGTCGAAGCGACCCAACGTGACCGCGTCCACCGCGTCATCGCCATCGAAGTCGCCGAACAGCGGGCCCATCGCACCCGCCAGCGCGGTGGCCGAGGTGCGCGCGAGCACTCCGGCGGCGAGCAGTCCGCCGCCGAGTCCGCGCGCGATGACCACCGTCGTCGTGCCGCGGCCGCCCAGACCCACCGGGGGCGAGGTGCGGCAGACCACGTCCGTCAGGCCGTCGCGATCCAGGTCGAGCAGCTCGAAGTCCGGCAGCACCGGGCCGACGAAGCTCGCGCCCAGCACGACCGGCTGCCCACCCGCTGCGAAGCGCGGAGCCACGACGTTGACGGTCGCTGCGGCCAGGTCGTTCAGCACCAGCTCGTCCACCCCGTCGCCGTCGAAGTCGTGGCTGCGCAGGCCCACACTGTTGGGCACCGGCGCGGTGCGCGCGGTCTCGACCGGCAGGCTGCCGGTGCCCAGGGGGGTATAGCGCGCCAGCGACACCGTGCAGTCCCGCCCGCACTGCAACAGCTCGACCGCGGCGGCGACCTCGGCACCCTCGGCGATCCGGGTCACATCGAGCGGGAGACCGCCGGCGAGACTGGCTGGCACGAGCACCTGCTCCGCACCCGGGCGGCCGGCCTCGTCGAGCTCGATCAGCAGCATGTCGCCCTGGCGTTGGGGCAGGACGATCTCGCGGCGGCCCGGCGCGAGCAGTTCCAAGATGCGGACCGGCAGCGTCGAGCCCTCCAGCTCCGGCCGGTCGTCGCGCAGAGCGCGCACCTCCGGTCCGTCGAACCGGAACTGCTCGTGGGCGAGGAGCAACAGTTCGGGACCGTCCGCATCCGGGCCGTCGCTGAGGTCGATCACCGCATGGCTGCTCTGCCGCCCCAGATCGAGCAGCGCGAGCCCGACGGGGCGGCCGCGTAGCCCGGCTTGCGCGATGTGGTCGTGGTCGAAGGCCGGCGGGCTGAACATTCCGTCGCGGAATGCCAGCAGGTAGAGCCACCGCGGCGCGGCGCCGGCCCGGCCGCCGGCCTGGACCACGACCGCCTCGGAACCGTCGCGGTCCAGCGGTCCGGCTCGGAGTCGGACCGTGGCCCCGCCGCTCACCGGTAGACTGGCGAGCAGCGCTAGCGGCATGTCGGGCACAAGCCGTCCGTCGCGCGGATCGAACACCCCGGTGCGCAGCGTGCCCGAGAATCCGATGACCTCGAGCACTAGCGAGCCGTCGGGCGCGAGCTGCTGGCGCACGATCTCGTCGCGCAGCCGCCCGGAGCTGACACCGAGGGTGCCGGTCAGGGCCGCGCTCACCTGGTTGTCCGGGCCACTGAGCGCCAGGGTCGTCTCGAGAAAGCCGCCGTCCTGGTGCACGAAGATCCGGCCGTCGAAGTGCAGCTCTTGGCGGCCGTCGCCGTCGAGGTCGGGGGCGCTCAGACGCCCCAGTCCAGCTGGCGGCGCGGCCGGCTGCGAGGCGGGGCCGACCGCCGCCGTCCACCGGCCCGTGCGCGTATCGAAGGTCCATACCGTCACCTGGGCGCGGTCGGCGGCGCCGTTGCGGTCGGTATCGAACAGCTCGCCCACGGCGATCTCCTCGCCCGGCAGGCCGTCGAACTCACCCACCACCAGATCGTTGGGCGCACCGGTGAGGGGCAGCAGTTCGGCGACGCGGTGGGGCGGGCGCTGTCCGTCGCTGCGCAGCACCAGCAGCTGCAGCGAGCGGGCGGCGAGCACCGGCATCACCGCGTCGGCGTACGCATCGGCGTCGAACCTGCCGGCCGCCACCATGCGGCGTTCGGGGCTGGGCGCGACGAGCTGGAGACCAGCGGGCACGGTGACGGGGCGCGGGGTGTCCAACGTGCCGTCACCGCGGCCGAACAGCAGCTCGACCGCGGTAGCGCCGCTGCTGGTGAGCGTGGCCGCGCGCAGCAGGTCGTCGATCCCGTCCGCGTCGAAATCCGCAATCGCATAGGCCGGCAGCACCACGGACTCGGCGGCACCGGGGCTGCGGGTCTGCGCGACCGGACGCGGCTCGGCGATGCGCAGCCGCAGCTCGCGTTCGGCCGTGAAGCCTTCCGCATCTCGGACCGCGACCGTGAACGCATGCACCTCGGGGGCCGCCACGGCCGGGGCGGTCCCGCGCAGCCGGCCGTCCGCCTCGAGCACCAGCGAGTCGGGCAGCGCCCCGGCCCGCAGCGCGAAGGTGTAGGGGGGGGCTGCCCCCGCGCGCCGGCACGCGCTCGTCGTACGGCGCGCCGGGGGCCGCCGGCGGCAGCGCCGGCGCGCTCACCCGCAGCGCGGTTCGCACCGTCAGCGCGAGCTGCTGTTCCACGCGTGCCAGGGTGGCATCCTCGACGGCAAGCCTGAGCCGGTAGTTGCCGCTGCGGCGGGGGTTGGCCGGCCAGCCGGCCGGAACTGCGGTCGATCGCGACTCCGGGCAGTGCAGGCTCCGCGGTGATCGAAAAGCGGTACGGTGGCAGTCCGTCGCGGACCAAGGGGGCCAGCTCGACCGCATACTCCGGCCCGCTGCCAGTGGCCTCCTCGATGGCGGTATGCGCCGGCAGCACCGCGGTACCGCCGAGCGGGCCCAGATCGAGACGCAGCGGAGCATTAACGACCGCGAACGGGCCGGTGACCGCGCGCGGCTGCCCGGCGCGGGCGGCGAAGACCGCGAAGCGTACCTCGGCCGAGTTGGGGACCGCGTCGGCAGCGCTGTCCCAGGAGAAGACGAGGTCCACCCCCTCGGCACGGGCGCTCACCGGCGCCGGATTGGGCAGTCCCCCCCACGCCGGTGTCGCAGGCGTAAAGGGACCATCGCCCACCGCGTAGGCGAACGCGAGCTCGATCGTGTCCCCCTCCGGGTCGGCGACCGAGAAGGAGAGCTCCACCCGCTGCCGCTGCACTCCGGCGGGGGTCATCACCGCGAGCGAGGGCGGAGCATTGCGCTCCGAGGAGCGATCGGAGACCGCGCTCGCACCGCCCAGGGCCGCGAGCAACCACGGCGCCGGTCCGCAGCCGCTGCTGGTGGCGCCGAAGGGGAGCAGCAGCAGCGCGGCGGCAGCGCTGCGGAGCACAGAAGGTGGCGACATGGGGAGGTCTCCAGCGGTCGCGACCGAGCCGTCCGCTTCCACGGATAGCACAGCGCTCCCGGTGCGCGCCAGGACCGGCGCCGGCCACAGGGGCGGGCGCTGGCGGGCCGCTTGCCGCGGCTGCGGCCCGGCGCTAGGCTTGGGGGCGAGGTGGGCTCCAGCCCGGTGCTCCATGGCCCGAGCCAGGCGAGGCGGCAGGCGGCGGCGCGCGCGCTCCGCGCAGGCGGCGCCGCGGGGACTCGATGATCGCCCGACGCTGGCGGACGAGCCCGCCCCCGAGCCGCCCGCCGAGGCTGGCGAGGCCGCCGGCGCCGGCTCCGCCGCAGCCCCACCGCCTGCGCCGCCCAGCCCGGCCAGCGGCGAACCACCCTCAGGGCACGAGCAGCAAGCGGCGGCGGCCGGACCCGAGCAGGACCCCCCGGCGCCGCTGGCCTTCGCGGGCGAGCGGCCCGCGGCCGCGACCGAGGCGGCCGCCGCGCCCGGCGAGCCGTTCACGGTCGAGCGGCTGGAGGCGGCGCTGCGCGCGAGCGTGGAGGAGATCGGCCGGCTGCGCCGTGAGGTCGAGGCGGCGATCCGGCGCGCCTTCCAGGCCGAAACCCGCGCCCGCACCGCCGAGCGCGAACTCGCGCTGCTGCAGGAACAGCTCGAGCAGGCCCGGCAGGAGGCGGAGCGGCAGGCGCGCGAGGGTGCCGAGAAGGCCGAGCGCGCCGCACGCCAGGCCGAGGCGGCGACACGCGCCGCGGCCGAACAGGCGCTGCGCCGCACCGGCGAGAAGGCGCGCGCGGAGATCCGCAAGCTCCGGGGCGAGATCCGCGAGCTGCAGGCGAAGCTCGACCGCGAGCGCGCGGGCGCCCTCGCCCGCGAGAAGGCGTACCTCGCCGAGAGCGAAGGCCTGGTGCACGCGGTGATGCGGGCGGTCGAGCGGGCGGTGCGCGAAGCCGCCGAACCGGTGGCGGCGCGCGTGCGCGAGCAGGCACGGGCGGAGCTGCAGCGGCTGGAGCGCATCGAGCGCGAGGAGGGCCCGGAGGTCCGCATGCGGCGCGCGGTGCTGGACGCCGAACGCACCGCGCGGGAGGCCACCGAGGCGCTGGAGCGCGTGGAGCGCGAGGCGGAGCAGAAGCTGGCGGCGGCGCGGCGCGAGGTGGAGCAGCTGCGCGCGGAGCTGGAGCGGCAGCGCGCGCAGGGCGAGCCGGAGCAGCTCGAGGCGCGCATGCGCCAGGCGGTGCTCGACGCCGAGCAGGCCGCCCGCCAGGCGCTGCGCGAGCTGGAAGCGCTGCGGCGCGAGAACGAGCAGCTGCAGGCGCGGCTGGCCGAGCTGGTGGCGAGCGGAGCTGCGGCCGGAGTCGCCCGCACCGACCCGCTCATCGTGGCGGCGCCGGCGGCCGACGACGGGCTGGGCGAGCTGGCGCACGAGCTGCAGGCGCCCGCTGCCGGTGCGGGGCAGGCTCCCGCTGCGGCGGCGGCGAGTGAGCACGGCGAGCCTCCGGGCGGCAGTGCCAGACCGCGGCCCGCGGGGCTGGCGCGGACACGCCTGCTGCCGACCGCCGGCCAGCGGTGGCTGAGCTGGGATGGCCCGCTCGCCGCACCGTTGCCGGCCGTAGAGGAGCTGCAGGCAGCCGCCCGCGCCGCCCACCCCGGGGCGGCGGGCGCCACCCGCATCCTGGCGGCGCCGCCGGCCGAGGCGCCCGCCGCGGAGGGCAGCGCGGGATGGGCGGCGCTGCAGGGCATCGCCGCCGGCAGCCCGGCGCCGCCCGCCTCCGCCCCCGGGGCCGCCTCCGGCGGGCAGGCTCCATCCGGCCGCCACCGGCCCCGCCGGCCCGCTCCGCCACCCGGGGCCGGACTCGACCGCCCGGCGCTGCGCGAGGCCGACCTGCAGAGCGACCCGCTCCTGGCCGCGCCCGCCGAGGAGTTCGCCGACCTGGACGCCGAAGGACTGCCGGGGATCTGAGGACCTTCGGCTCGCCGCTCGCGCCGCCCGGCACGCGAGCCATTGCGGCGCCTCGCTCGCCGCACTATCCTCGTGCGCTACGCGCCGGCCAGCTGGCTCGCGCGCGAGCCCACGACAGGAGGGCAGCCGCAGCATGCCCCAGGTGCGACCCTTCCGCGCGATCCTGTACGATCCGGCGCACGCCGGCCCCATCGAGGAGCTGCTCGCCGAGCCCTACGACAAGGTGAGCCCCGCCATGCGGCGCGCCTATCTGGAGCGCAACCCGCACAACGTGGTGCGGCTGTCGTTGCCCGAACCCGAGGCTCCGGGCGAGGACGCCTACGCCGCCGCGGCGGCGCGCTGGCGCGCCTGGCTCCGGCAGGGACTGGTGCGCCGCGAGGAGCGGCCGGCGCTGTGGTGGTACGAGCAGCGCTTCGCGCACGGCGGGCGGGAGTACTGCCGGCACGGGCTGTTCGCGCTGGTGGAGGCCGCGCCCTACGGCGAGGGCGGCGTGCTGCCCCACGAGCGGACCTACGGCGTCTACAAGGAGGAGCGGCTGCGGCTGCTCCGGGCGGTGCGCGCGCACTTCGGAGTGGTGTTCCTGCTCTACGAGGACGCGCAGCGGCTGGTGCCGCAGGTGCTGGAGCGCGCGGCTGCCGCCACGGCGCCGCGGATGGAGTTCCGCACCCCGGACGGGATCGCGCACCGGCTGTGGGCGATCGACGATGCGGAGGCGATCCGCACCGTGTGCGCGCACATGGCCGCGCGCACCTGCGTGATCGCCGACGGGCACCACCGCTACGAGACCGCCGTCGCCTTCCGCCAGCAACAGGAGCAGCGCGGCGAGGCGCAACCCGGGCATCGCTACCGGCTGTGCGCGCTGGTCGAGGTGCACGACCCGGGCCTGCTCGTGCTCGCCACCCACCGGGTGCTGCCCGAGGTGACCCTCGATGAGTTGCTCGCCATGCTCGATCCGCTATTCACCGAGGACACGGTGCTGCACCAGCCGCAGGCGGAGGCGCTGGAGGCGGAGCTGCAGGGGCTCGCCGAGGCCGGGCCGGGCTGCTATGTGCTCACCGATGGCCGGCGCGCCCACCGGGTGGTGCTGCGGCCGGAGGTCGACCTGGACGAGGTGCTGGCGCCGCTGCCGGCACCGCTGCGGCGCCTGGATGTGACGATCCTGCACGCGCTCGCGCTGGAGCCCTTGCTGGAGCGGCGGGCGGCCCAGGGCGCCACCGCGGAGGAGGCGGCGCTGCGCCCGTGGTACACCCGCACCGCCGCCGAAGCGCTGGCGCGGCTGGATGAACGCTATCGGGTGGCGGTGCTGCTGCGGCCGACCCCGCCGCGGGCGGTGCTCCAGGTGGCGCGTGCGGGCGCGACCATGCCGCAGAAGTCGACCGATTTCTATCCCAAGTTTCCCAGCGGGCTGCTCATGAACGACGTGGAGGCCCCCCTCGATGCCCTCCCATAAGCGGCTGTTCATCCCGGGACCGGTCGAGGTCGATCCCGAGGTGCTGCAGGCCTGCGCGCGCCCGGCGATCGGCCACCGCAGCACGGAGTTCCGCGCGCTGTACCGCAGCCTGCAGCCGGGGCTGCGCTGGGCGCTGGGCACCGAGCAGCCGGTGTACCTGATCACCGGCAGCGCGACCGCGGTCTGGGAGCTGGCGGTGCGCAGCTGCGTGCGGCGGCGCTGCCTGCACCTGACGAACGGGGCGTTCTCCGAGCGCTGGGCCCAGACGACGCTCGACAACGGCAAGGAAGCGGGCACGCTCGCAGTGCCGTGGGGGCGCGCCAACCGCGACCTGGAGGCACTGCGCCGCGAGCTGGAGCGCGGGGTCTACGACGCGGTGGCGCTGGTGCACTCGGAGACCTCGACCGGGGTGCTGAACCCGCTCGCCGAGATCGCCGGGGTGGTGCGCCAGTTCGACGACGTGCTGCTGCTGGTCGATGCGGTCAGCTCCGCGACCACGCTCGAGATCCCCACCGATGCCCTGGGGATCGACATCCTGCTGGTCGGGGTGCAGAAGGCGTTCGGCCTGCCGCCGGGACTGGCGCTGTGCGTGGCCTCGGATCGGGCGCGGGCGCGCGCCGCCACCATCCCGCACCGCGGCTACTACCTCGATCTGCTCGAGTTCCACCGGCGGCACGAGCAGGAGCAGACCCCGACCACCCCGGCGCTGCCGCAGATCTTCGCGCTGCAGCGCCAGCTCGCGCGCATGCAGGCGGAGGGGCTGCAGGCGCGCTGGGCGCGCCACCGCGCCATGGCCGAGCGCACCCGCCGCTGGGCGCTGGAGCACGGCTTCGGGCTGTTCGCCGAGCCGGGCTACGAGGCACCGGGACTGACCTGCATCGCGAACACGCGCGGCATCGACGTCGAGAAGCTGGCGGCCTGGCTGGCGACCGAGCACCAGGTCGTGCTCGACAAGGGCTACGGCAAGATCAAGGGCCAGACCTTCCGCATCGCGCACATGGGCGACCTCGAGCCCGCGGCGCTGCAGGAGCTGCTCGGCTGGATCGAGCAGTGGCTCGCGCGCCAGGGCTGAGGGTCAGCACGAGGACGGTTCGCCACCGCCCGCGCGGGCTAGCCGGACGAGCGCCGGCGAGGGCGAACGCGGTCGAATACCGGGGGGTGCTCGCGCGTCCCGGCGATGCACGGTGCGGTTGGACCAGGGGGAGGGAGGTGCTGGCATGCGAGCCCGGATCCTGGCGCTGCTCCCAGCGCTCATCGCGGTCTGTGCGGGCGGCTGCCGCGTCGATCGGTGCGAGGGCAGCCAGGGCAAGACGGGGATCGATCTGCGCGCGGGTCGCTACGGCCACCTGCAGCTGGCGCTGCCCAACGGGCGGGTGGCGATCATCGGCGGGGTGCGCCGCACCGAGTGCGGAGACGACGTGGAGTTCCCCGAGCGCCTGGAGCTGTTCGATCCCACGAGCGGGGCCTTCGCGCCGGGGCTGAGCGCCGGGCCGCTCGGCTTCGCCTTCGGCGCCGGGGCGGTCTCCGACGCCGGTACGCCCGGCGATCCCAGCGATGACTACCTGCTGATCGCCGGCGGCATCACCAACCTGCGGGATGAGTTCCGGCCGTTCCGCGCCGCCCGCCGCACCGCGGTCCGCATCGCGCTCGACGGGCCGGGGGGCGATCCCGGCACGGTGGAGGTGGTGGAGCCGCTGGGGGGCGAGCGGCTCGATTTGCGGGCGGTGGCGCTGCCCGACGGGCGGGTGGCGTTCGCCGGCGGCCGCGACGAGGACAACGACGCGCGCGCCGAGGTGTTCATCTACGCGCCCGACGGGCGCACCCTGAGCGCGACCATCACCGCGAGCAGTGCCGGACCCGATCCGCTCCTCAAGCGCTACAACCACCAGCTGCTGTTCGTGCCCAACCTGCGGGCGGGCTGGCTGCTGCTGACCGGCGGCCGCAACGACGGCGATGTGCTCGCGCAGGCGAACGCGATCGATCTCCAGGATCTGAGCGTGTACGTGCTCGGTCCCACCGCAGCTCTCATCGCACGCCAGTACCACACCAGCACGTACGTGGACAACGGCACCCCGGGCGTGCTCGGCGACGATGCCATCGTCGAGGTCGGAGGGCTGGGCGAGATCGAGGAGAACATCTTCGGCTTCCGCCAGTACCACCTCGATCGCGCCGATGTCTTCACGCTCGCGGACAACGGCGTGGGCTCCGCCCCGAACGTGGTCTCGCTCAAGTCCAACGTCGACCTCGGGGACGTGGTGTTCTTCCACGCCGCGGCGGCGGCCGGCGACGGCAGGACGGTGGTGGTGGCGGGCGGCTTCGGCTCGCTGTTCTTCGACGGGCGCGGGGTGTTCACCGCGGACTTCATCGACAGCGACCCGGTTGCGGATCTGTGGCGGCTGGTCTACGACCCGGCGGACCCGGACGTGCTGGCGGTCAGCCGCTCGCAGCTGCAGCAGGAGCGGGCTATGGACGCCGCGTGCACGCTCGCGGACGGCACGGTGCTGGTGACCGGCGGCATCAACGGCTGGCTCAACAGCGTGCGCGGCGCCGAGATCATCACCCCCTAGCGCGCGGGTGCGAAACGGAGCTGGCGCTCGGGCACGAGGGGTTCGGCCTGGAGCAGCGCCTGGACCGCGCGCGCAACCAGCTCGTTGCGCACCGTGGGATCGAGCGGCGCGGTGCGCAGCGCGCCGCGCACCGCCTGGCGCGCCGCGAAGGGATACAGCGCCAGCTCGTCGAGCTGGAGCATGAGCAGTTCGCTCGCCGCCTGCTGGAGCGCCTGGCCCAGCCAGGGCGGATCGTCCGCCCCGCCGGTGTGCACCGCGAGCAGCGCCTCCAGCCGTTCGAGCGCCACCGGGCGGGCCGGGGACGGGGGCGCCGGCGCGCGCAGCTGCGCCCGCCCAACCGCGAGCAGCTCCTGCGCCGCCTGGGTGTGCGGCGCCCGCAGCGCCGCCGCGGCCAACAGATCGGCTGCGAGCGGCGCGGCTCCGGCCGGCGCGGCCGCGCGCACCTGCTCGAGGGTGCGGGCGAGCTGCGCGTCCACCAGCGCCAGGAGCGGGGCGGTCTCGAGCCCGGGCGGGGCGGCGGCGGCGAGCGCGGCGGCCGCCCGCACCAGCCGCGGCGGCAGCTCCGCCGCCGCGGCCTGCCCCCCTGGCGGCTGGGGGGCAGGCGGAGCGCTCGCAGCGGCGGCGGCCCGCGCGGCGAGCGCGCGGCCGAGCGCGGCGGCTTGTTCCGCCTCGCCGCACGCCAGCGCCGCCAGCGCCCGCTCCGCCAGCACCTCGAGGTCCGAGCCCGCCGGCGCGCCGGCGCGCAGCGCCGCCTGCAGCACGTGCGCGGCGTCCTCCAGCCGGCGCTCTTCGAGCACCCGCGCCGCCTGCGCGAGCGCCGCCACGGCCCGCCACTGGGCGGGCCCGGACAGCGCCCCCTCCAGCGGCCGATCGGCGACCGGATCGTAGCCCGCCACCAGCCACCCCTCGCGGCCGAGGCTCGCCGCCAGGTGCGTGGCGGCGGCCGCGGCAGCCGCGCGCACCGCGGCGCGATCCGCCGGCGGGCGCACCACCAGCCCGCCTTCCAGCTGCACCACCGCGCTGTCCGCAGCCGCGGCCGGCCCCCTGGCGCGCTCGCCCTGCTCGTCCCGCCCGCTGGCGCCGCGCGCCGCCGCGCCGGCCGTCCGCTCGAGATAGCCGGCGGTCTCGATCGCGAACAGCTGGCCCTGCCGCCAGCCCTCCGCCCCCAGCGCCAGCTCCGCGGCCAGCGCCCGCAGCGCCGCGCCCAGTTCGGCGAGCCCGCGATCGGCCAGATCGGCCGCGGTCAGCAGCGCCGTGCGCCCGTCGGCGAGCCGCAGCTCCACCCCGTGGCGCCCCGGCACGAAGCCCGGCGGCGCGGGCTCGTCGGCAGCGCCGCCGGCCGCGGCGCGGCCGTCCGCGGCGATCGGCAGCGGGGGGGCCGCCTCCAGCTCCACCCGCAGCCGCGTCTGGGCCAGCCGCGGCGCGAACAGCAGCGCATAGGTGCGCTGTTCGCGCGCCTGCTGCACCGCTGCGAGCAGGCCCTCCGCGAGCGTCTCGCCGCGGCCGACTCCGCGCAGCGGCGGCATCGCGGCGCCTGGCAGCTCGGCGTACACGCTCACGATCACCCGCCCTGGAAACAGCCGCATGAGCTCCGCCGGCGGCTGGCCGGACCAGCGCGCCGCACCGCCCGGATCGAGCCGGCCGCCGGCCGGCGGGCGCAACAGCTCGCGCGCGCTGGCGAGCAGCGCCCGGGCCACGGGGGGCTCGAGATCCGCGCCCAGGCGCAACAGCCGCGCCTGCGCCTCGGCGAGCCGCGCCGCCTCGGGCTCGAGCCCCGCCGCCACCGCGGCGTAGCGCTCCCAGGCCGCACGCGCCTGGGGCGCGCCGTGCTCGTCGTACAGGCGCGCCAGCTCGTAGAGCGCCTCGGGATAGGTCGGGTGCAGCGCCAGCGCCTTGAGCAGTGCCTGCTCGGCCAGCCGAGCCGCCCCCCGGCGCCGGTGGATCCGGTGCGCGCGCACGTAGGCGAGCGCGAGCCCCATCGCGCCCGCGCGCTCGTACAGCGCCAGCGCCTGCTCGTCCAGGCCCAGCCGGGTGTACAGCTCGGCCAGCCGCACCAGCCCCAGGCCGAGGTCCGGCTCCGCCTCGACCAGCGCCTGCAGCACCGCCAGGGCGCGCTCGGTCTGGCCGCCGCGCTCGTACATCTCGGCGAGCAGCACCGCGGCCCGCAACAGCCCCGGATCGAGCTCCAGCGCGCGCTCCAGCTCCGCACGCGCCTCGGCCGCCCTGCCGGCTGCGAGCAGGCGGAGCCCCTCGTGTTCGTGCTCGCGGGCGGCCTCGGGCCCGGCGCAGGCAGCGAACAGCACCAGCCCCGCCGCGAGTAGGCCCCCGGCTGCGCCCGCCGCCGGCCGGCGCGGCAAGTGCTGGCAGGGGCAACGCCGCCGCTGGCTCCAAGGGCGCCACCGCCGGTACGGCCGCTCGCAGCAGGGGCTGGCTGGGCAGCACGGGCTCGGCATGCCGGGGTTAACGATTCTCCGCCACCGATCCGATCTAGACAGCTGGAGGCGACCGCGCAGCGGATCTCGCGCGCCGGCAGCAGCCTTGGACGCGCGCGCGGCGCCGCCGGTTCAGCGTGCCGCATGGTAGCGCCGGCGGCACCGGGCCGTCCAGGTCTGCTGCCGCGGGGACCGCGCGCGAGCGGTGCCGGCTCGCCGCTGCGGTGTTCGAACGAGGGAGCAGATCGATGGCCATGAAGACCGCATGGGTCTGGACGCTGCGCGCCGGGTTGGGGTGGCTCGCCGTCGCGGGGGTGGCACACGCGCAGGCACCAGCCGCCCCGCCGCCGCCAGCGCAGCTGCCGGCACCGCCCCAGGACGGCGCCGCTGCCCGGCTGCCGTCCGCCGCGCGCTTCGGGGTGGTGACCGGCGAGCAGGTCAACCTGCGTGCCGGCCCCTCGATCGCCTACGAGGCGGTGGGGCAGCTGGAGCGCGGCAGCCGGGTCGAGATCCTGGGCAGCAGCTTCGGCTGGTACTGCGTACGCCCCGAGCGGCCGGTGCCGGCGTTCGTGAGCGCGGCGCTGCTCGAGCTGCGCGAGGGCGGAGTGGCGCTCGCGCGCAAGGACCGGGTGAACGTGCGCGCCCGCCCCGATCTGCGCTCGAGCGTGATCGCGCAGCTGCAACAGGGCCAGCTGGTGCGGGTCAGCGAGGCAGGGCCGGAATGGGTACGCATCGAGGCGCCGCCGGGGGCGCGGCTGTACGTGCACGGCGAGCTGCTCGCGCTCGAGGACACCCCGCCCACCGCGGCCGCCCCCGCCCGTGCCGGCGCGGCCGGCGACGCGCCGGCAGGTGAGGCCGGCCGCGCCCCGGCCCCCTCGCCCGCCGCCAGCCCCGAGCCTTCAGCCTCGCCGGCCGAACTGCTCGCGCGGGCGAACGCGCTGTATCTGGCGGAGCTGGACAAACCCGACCTCGATGCCATGGACTTCGGGCCGGCGCTGCAGCTGTTCGAGCGCGCGCGCGAGCAGGCGCAGCTCGCGGCGGTGCGGGAGGCGGCCGAGGCGGGGATCCGCCGGGTCCAGATCGCGCTGCGCCTGCAGGAGGACTACCGCCGCCGGATGCGGCGGCTGGAGGAGGCGCTCAAGCCATGAGGGCACCGCCGGCGCACGGGCGGTGAAAGCACAGCGGCCGGGATCGAGCGCTCGATCCCGGCCGCCCATCGGCGTTCCGACACGTGGTTTCGCCAGCTACGCGCGCCTCATCTGGCCATGGTCCGATCCAGGCGCCTGAGGTTCTTGCGCTCCAGGTAGCGGTGGCCGCACTCGCAGTTCCAGAGCTTGAACAGCACCTTGCGCTCCTCGACCTGGTAATCGAAGATCATCGTGGCGCCGCACTTCTCGCAGAGCATAGGCTCCCTCTCCCCTCCGGGCACCGTGCGCCGATCCGCGTCCGGTCGTGGCTGCTGCGAAGCTGGCTGATCCTCACACCCTCCCGCTGGCGGATCGTCGATCGATCGGCTGGCCGGCGGGCCACCCTGGCCTGAGCCGGCTGGCGGGCTGCGACCGCGCCGCCGCTCCCGGCGCCGGTCGCCACTCTCTCCCCACCCCGACAGCCACCGCCGGCACGCAGGCATTGTATCCGTTCTGTCATCCGTGTCAATCCCGGCGGCGGCGAAATCCCCCAGCACACAAGGAAATGCGTCGTACTTAATGGGTTTCGGGATTGCCGCGCCGCGTCATCGCGCGGTGCTCCTCGCCGTTCCTCCACCGCGGCGCGCGGCGGATGGCACCGCCGCTCGTCGGCCGCCGGCGCGAGGCTACAGCGGCGAGCCGGCCCGCACGAGCAGGGCGGATCGGGTGCAGCCCCTCGCTCCTGGCCGCGGCGTGTGGATACGGCCCGGCGCGCCGCGCTTCAGGCGCGCCCCCGGCGCCGGCGCAGGCTCACGAGCGCCAGCAGCGCGAGCACGAGCGGCCACCAGGCGGCCTGGGCGGTCTTGAGCGCCGTGCCGCGGGCGCTGGCGCCGGCGTCGCGGCCGAGCGCACAGCCGCCCCCGGAGCCCCCGCCGCGGCGCCCGCTCTGCGGCGAGGCGGTGCTGCCACCGGGCCCGCCCCACGCCACCTCGAAGGTGAACGCCAGCGGATTGAGCGCGTTGCCGAACGCGTCGCGCGGCGGCTCGCGGAAGTAGACGACGAAGCTCTTGCGCCCGGGCGCGGGATACTCGGGGCCCGTGGTCGGGATCGACTGCGGGTTGGTGAGCTCCAGCCGTGCATCCCGCACCCCGCCCGCGCTGCTCCAGGTGGCTTGCAGGGTGGCGAGCGGCGGATCCGCGCGGCCGCTCGATTGCCCGTTCGCATCCAGCTCCTTGACCTCCACCACCCCTCCCGTCGGATCCATGCTCACCGGGAACTCCAGCACGATCCGCAGCGCGCCGGGCGGCAGCTCGCTCTGCGCGGGGCTGGCCTGCACGCTCACCGCCACCGGCAGCGCCCAGATGGGGTTGGTGTAGCAGCGCCGCTCCTCGATCCCGAGCACGACCGTGTCGGGATCGCCCCCGGTGAACGCTCCGAGCGAGAACGCGCTCGGCTCGCGCACCAGCCCTTCCTCGGCCGGATCCAGCCGCTCGCTCAGCCACTGGCCCGGACCCGCAGGCGCGAGCTTGCCCACGCTCAACGGCTGCTCGAAGCGCCCGCGCGAGCGCGTGGGGTTGGGCGCGTGCGGCTCGTCCTTGTAGATGTGGATCGCCTCGATGCGGCCGCCGTTGGAACCTGCCTCCGGCAGCTCCTCGTAGCGGTAGCGCAGGTGCACGTGCGGGTTGTCGCGCACCACCAGCACCGTACCGCCACCGTCGAACGCGCCGTGCCCACCCATGAGGCCATCGTCGTCCGCCGCCTGATCGAGCTGGTCGTGCCAGCGCAGATCGCTGCTGTCGAAACGGCCCTCCGCATCGATGGTGAAGGCGAGCAGCGGCCCGTCGGTCAGCACCGAGCGCCCGCCCGCCAGGGCGCGCACCAGCCGCTCGCCGGCATCCGCGAGCGCGATGCCCTGGGTGAAGACATAGGTGCGCGCGCAGCCGAACCAGCTCGAATCGACGCTGAAGGTGAAGTTGAACGGGATGGGCGTCGCCAGCCGGCTGACCGAGTAGTTGAAGTCGCCGTGGGCATCGGAGCCGGCGACCCCCAGCACCTTGCGCACGAACACCAGCTCGGGCAGGTGCACGAAGCTGTAGCGGAGATTGGCCGCGATCGCGCGGTGCCAGGCGACCAGGTTGGTCGCCACCGGGCGATCCCAGTCCTGGTTGCCGTGCTGCCAGACGGGGTCGGCGAACGGATTGAGGTCGTCGAAATCGATCCCACTGGGGGCGAGCGCCCGGTGCCCGCGGCCGTTCCAGACCTGCAATCCCTTGAACACGAAGCCGGGCGGGTTCGGATGCACGTGCGCCATGGTGCGCAGCGCCGGATCGAGCCCGAGCGCCAGCCGCCACTTGTCGTCCGCCCAGCCGAGCATCCCCGAGTCGGGATGGGCGGCGAAGGCGAAGGCGTGCGCGTTCGCCGCCGGTTGGGTCTGCGCCAGATCGCGCAGCAGCGTGTCCAGCTCGACGTCGATCGGCGGCGCCTGCGGATCGGGGAAGAACCCCCCGCCGTGCCACGGCCCCTCGATATGCTGGGCCCGGTACAGCAGCAGGTGCGAGCCCAGCGGCAGGTCGACGCCGAAGCCCGCGAAGCCGTTGTGCTGGAGCTGCTTGAACGCGACCTCCTCGCCGGCGCTCAGCCCGTAGATCTGCCGGTAGCGCTCGAACTCGCTGAACACCCCGCCGCCCGGTGCCGCCGAGCGCAGGGGCGAGGTGGGCCCGAAGGGCGGGCGCACGTCGGGGTGGTTGGGGTCGCCGACCGAGGTGTTGTAGAAGGTGTTGTGGTCGGTGATCGCCACCCGGTCCTTGACCTGGCTCGGGTCCGGCACGAAGCCGATGGCAGCGGCCGCCTCGTTGAGCATCGGCAGCGGACCGCCATAGTTCTTGCGCGGTGCGGTCAGCTGCAAGGGGCTGTTGTGGTGCCACTCGGCGATCGTGTGCAGGTGCGCGTCGTAGTACTGGCCCTCGCCCGGCAGCCGCGGCAGGTCCGTGGGGCCGAACACCACCGAGAGCACCTTGCGGTGGCTGCCGTGGCGGGTGATGCGGAACACCCACAGCAGCCGGCGGTGAAATGCCCACTCCAGCCGCCCCTCCAGATAGCGCGTGAGCGCGCTGGGCGGCGGGCCCGCCACCCCCAGCGCCGCGCGCGGCAGCCGCAACAGGTTGTAGCGCCCATTCAGCCGCAGCTCCTCGTCGTTGAACAGATCGAGGCTCGGCGCACCGCCGCGCACCAGCAGTGCGCCATCCTCATCCAGCAGCTCCAGGCCGGGGGCGGCATGCGCGGGCGGCGCCCCGTGCGTGTCCTCGTAGAGCAGCGTTCCGGGGGAGCCGCCGCTGGGGCTCGGGGCATCGCGGTACCACAGCCGCGCCCGCTCGATGGTCACATAGGTGCTGGTGGAGCGATCGGCCTTGCTGGGGCAGAACACCAGCACCGGCAGATAGGGGCGCTGCGGCCCCAGCCGATATGGCGCATCCAGGATCAGATCGACGCCGTTGGACTGCTGGTAGAGCGCCTGGAGCGGGCGCGTGGCCGGGGTGCCGAGCCGCGCCCGCGCCTCGCCCGCGTTGTCGAACACCGACAGCTCGCCGGGCTGGCGCGCCACGCGCGCCTCGAATGCCACCAGTTCCGGGACCACCTGCGGCAGCGGCCAGAGCGCCAGCAGCCGCGCCTCGCCCCCCACCTCCAGCTGCGGGATGCGGATCACCGTCCAGGGCTGCCCGTTGGCGACAAAGCTCACGTCCACGTCGGCCAGCGCAGCGGGGCCGAGGTTGCGCACCCACGCCTCGACCTCCACCCGGCCGCGGTCGAGATCCGGCCGTACCTGCAGGAACGCCAGCCGCACGTCCGGCAATGCCCCCGCTGCGATCGTCACCGCTCGCTGCCGGACGTTGTCGCCGAGCTCGGTCTCGCCCGGCACCGGATCGGCGGCGACCTCGACCGGATAGCTGCCCGCGGGCGGGGTCTGGCGCCAGGAGAAGCTGACCTCGCGCTGCTCGCCGATCTGCAGCCCCGCGAGCTGCACCACCCCGATCTCGACGCTCCGGCCGCCGTCGAGGTAGCGCGCGCGCAGGGTGACCGTGCCCAGCGCAGCGTTGCCCTCGTTGCGCACCCGGGCGCGCACCCTCGCCGCC
This sequence comes from Planctomycetota bacterium, assembly GCA_026004615.1. GTDB lineage: Bacteria > Planctomycetota > J058 > J103 > J103 > BPJM01. The sequence goes on along the minus strand of BPJM01000003.1, from coordinate 240,382 downwards.
CCGCCCGGGGCGGGACGAGCCGGCGCGACCCAGAGCCCATCCACCGCGACGTCGATGTGACCGGGCTGCGCCCGCTCCAGCGCGCGCAGCGCGTGCACGCGGCGTGCTGGATAGACCTCCTCCAGGCCATCCAGCGCCGGCACGGGCTCGCTGCCGTAACGCAGCACCTGGCTCAGGCGAGCGCGGTCGAGCCCGGGGCTCTGCGCCAGCGCCAGCGCCGCGATGCCGGCGGCGTGCGCGACCGCGGCGCTGCTGCCGCCGGCGAAGCCCCAGACGTTGCCGGGCAGCGTCGTCAGCACGTCCTCGGCTGGGGCGAGCAGCGCCACCGCCGGCCCCAGGCAGGTGACGAACGCCGGCTCGGCGGCACCGCTGCCGGCGCTGCCGCCGACCGCCAGCACGCCCGGGTAGGCGGCCGGATACAGCGGCACCTCCAGGTTCTCGTTGCCCGCCGCGGCCAGCACCAGCGCGCCGGCATCGAGTGCGCGCTTGAGTGCCGCCTCGAGCAGCGGATCGCCCAGCGGCGCCCCCAGCGCGATGACGATGATCGGCACCCCACGGCGCGTCGCCTCGTCCAGCCCCGCGATCAGGTCGCCGAAGCTGGCCGCGCCCGCCGCGTCCGCCACCTTGATGGCGAGCAGACTCGCCTCCGGGGCCACCCCCGCGGTGCCGAAGAGGTTCTGGAAGCGCGCGGCGATGATGCCGGCGAGCGCGGTGCCGTGTCCGTTGTCGTCGTAGGGCTGGGGCGAGCCCGCCAGGACATCGTGCCAGCCTCCTGCCGCCAGCGCTCCCTGCAGATCGGCATGGCCGGCGTCGATCCCGGTATCGAGCACCGCGAGCTGCACCCCGGCCCCGCGCGTGATGTCCCAGGCGTCCTCCAGCCCCAGCGCCCGCCGCGCCCGCTGGGCGTGGTACATGTCGTCGTTGGGCACGGTGGCGAGGGTTCGCGCCACCCAGTTGGGGCTGGCGTGCTCGACCTCGGGAGCAGCCGCGAGCTCGCCGGCGAGGGCGGCCGGATCGGCCCCCGGGCGCGCGACGACACAGGCGCGCAGCGCCGCCACCGCGCGCACCAGCTCCAGCCCCCTGGCGCGCGCGAACGCCGCCGGCTCCACCCCCGGGGCGAGCCGCAGCAGCGCCTGGCCCCGCACCGCCTCGTGCGCGGGAGCGCCCGCACGCTCGACACGCACCACCTGGTGGCGCACGCGCTCGCACTGCCGGATCGCATGCAGAAACCGGCCGTAGGGGGTGAGCGGGGTGCCCGTGCAACAGCCGCACGCATCGCTCCGCCCGCCGGCCGCCAGGCGCACCGGGGGCGCGAGCGCGCCGCCGGTGCGCGCGGGCAGCACCAGCTGCTCGCCGCCCGGCGGCGCGGCGCGTGCGGGCGCAGCGGCGGCGAGCACGCCCAGGGCCACTGCGATCCGCAACCCGGAGCCCGTCGTGCGCCAGGCAGCTGCCCGCCCCCCGGCCCGCAACGCTCGCCCCTGACTCACCGCAGCGTTCCCCCTGCTCCGTTCCCGCGCGCGCTGCCCCTGCCCGGCGGCTGGCTGGCCCCGGGGGGCGAAACGGCTGGTGCTGCGCCGCGCCCCTACAGCCCGCGCATGTAGTTGGAACCCGCCATGGTATGCTTGGAGATCACCACGTCCACCAGCGCGCAGGTCTCCGCCGCCAGCGCCCGCTCGAGCGCGGGCCGGATCTGCTCGGGCCGCTCGACCCGCTCGCCCCGCCCGCCGAATGCCTCGATGAAGCGGTCGTAGCGGCTGAACTCCAGCTCGCACGCCAGGGTGCGCTGCTCGCCGAACATCTGGGTCTGCGGATTGCGGATCTGACCCCAGCCACCGTCGTTGCCGACCACGGTGACGAAGGGCAGCCGGTGGCGGATCGCGGTGTCCAGGTCGAACCCGTTGAGCCCCAGCGCCCCGTCGCCCGACAGCAGGATCACCTTCTTGTGCGGCCAGAACAGCTTGGCCGCGAGCGCGAACGGCGGTCCCACCCCCAGGCAGCCGAACGGTCCGGGATCGAGCCAGTGCCCGGGGGCGGGCACCGGGATGTACTTGGCGGCGCAGCCGACGATATCGCCGCCGTCGCCCACCACCACCGTGTCCGCATCGACCAGATCCGCGATCTCCTGCGCCAGCCGCTGGTGGCTGATCGGTACCTGGTCGGACCGGCCCTGCTCGCGCTGGGCGGCGCGCTTGTGCTCCTCGGCGGCACGCAGCGCCTGCACCCAGCCCTGGCGCGCGCTACGCGCGGCGGCGCCACCGCCGCCCTCGGCGGCGAGCGCAACGCACAGCTGCTCCAGCACCGCCCGCGCATCCCCGCACAGTCCGACCGCCGGCGCGCGCACGTGCGCCAGCCGTTCGGCCCGGTTCTCGATGCGGATCAGCCGGGTGTGCTCGCCGAGATTGCGGCCGTACCCCATCCGGAAATCGAGCGGCACCCCGATGAGCACCACCGCGTCCGCCTCGCCGAGCGCCTGCCCCCGCGTGAGCTGGAAGAACAGCGGGTGCTCGGGCGGCATGCACCCACGGCCCATGCCATTGGTGTACACGGGCAGGTGCGCCTGCTCGGCCAGCGCCTGCAGCGCCGCCGCCGCGTCGTCCCACCAGACCGTGGAGCCGGCGAGCAGCACCGCGCGCTCGCTCTGCGCCAGCAGCCGGGCCGCTTGCTCCACCAGCGCCGGATCGGCCGGCGGCCGGCCGCCCCAGTGGGCCGGGCTGAGCGGCGGCGGCAGCTCCGCCTCGCCGAAGCCGTAGAGCAGATCGGTGGGGACCTCGAGGAACACCGGCGCCCGCTGGGTGCGGGCGTGGCGGAACGCCATCTCGACGTACTCGGGGATGCGGCGGGTCTCCCAGCACGAGCGCGCCCAGCAGGTGATGGGCCGGAACATGTCCACCTGCTCCATCTCCTGCAGCGAGCCCTGCTCCAGGTTGTAAAACGGCGATTTGCCGCCGATCAGCACCAGCGGGCTGTCGGCGGCGGCGGCGTTCGCCACCGCGGTCACGGCGTTGGTCACCCCCGGCCCGGCGGTCACCAGCGCGACCTGCGGCCGGCGGCTCAGGCGCGCCAGCGCGTCCGCGGCCATGGCGGCCGCCTGTTCGTGGCGGAAGTCGATGACGCGGATGCCCAGCTCGTCGGCCGCCAGGTAGGCCGGGGTGATGTGTCCCCCGCACAGGGTGAACAGCACCTCGACCCCCTCGCGCTTGAGCGCGTGCGCCATGAGCTGGCCGCCGTTGCCGCTCGCCATGCCTCGGGACTCCTCCTGCCGCCCTGCCACCGCTGGCCGGAAGGGCGCACTATAGCGGACTCACCCCACGTGCGGCAAGCGGCGGGGCGGCCGCGACAGCCCCGCCGCCGACCGCTCACAACAGCTCGCGCAGCTCGAACTCCGGATCGGCGAGCTGGCGCTCGCGGCCCGCCAGGCAGACCCGGCGCTGGATCAGCTTGCGCAGCGGGCCGAAGCTGCGGGGGCTGGCGTTGACCGCCAGGTAGGCCTGCAGGACATCTCCTTTGAGGTACAACAGCGTGAAGGGAGGTTGCTCCAGGCTGCCCCGCACCAGCGTCCGGTCGTACTCGCTCTCGTCCCCGGCGAACTCGAGATGGAGATCGAACAGGTCGCTCCAGACGTAGCTCAGCAGGGCATAGTCCTGCGCGCCGCCCGCCATGTTGATCGCCGCGATCTGCCCGCAGTGCTCCGCATGCCCCCAATGCTCGACCCGCCGGCGCCGGCCGAACACGGGATCGGGATAGCGCACGATGTCGCCCGCGGCCCAGACGGCCTGGTGCGAGGTCCGCATCCGCGCATCGACCACCACCCCGTCCTCGAGCTCCAGCCCCGCGCGCTCGGCCAGCTCGATCGCGGGCCGGATCCCGATCCCCACGCACACCATCTCGCACTCCAGCCGCTCGCCCCGGGCGGTCACGGCCGCGCACACCCGCCCGCCGGCGCCGAGCAGCCGCTGGACCGTGGTGCCGAGCACGAACCGCACCCCGCGCTGCTCGGCGTGGCGGCGGAAGAAGGCGCTCGCCGGCTCGGGGCAGAAGTGCGCCCAGATGCGCGGGCGCGCCTCGACCACGGTGACCTCGAGCCCCAGCGCCACCAGCGAGGATGCCAGCTCCATGCCGATGAAGCCGGCGCCGACCACGACCGCGCGCCGCGCCGCCTGCGCCGCGGCCCGGATCGCCAGCGCATCCTCGAGCGTCCGCAAGCAGAACACCCCTTCGAGCTCGGCGCCCGGCACCCGCAGCGGGATCGGCCGCCCGCCCGTCGCCAGCAGCGCCCGCTCGAACCGCACCCGTTCGCCGCCCTGCAGGATGGCGAGACGCTGCTCGGGCTCCAGCCCCTCCACCCGCCGCCCCAGCTCCAGCTCCACCCCGGCGTCGCGCAGCGCCTCGGCACGCTCGTAGACGCACTGCTCGGCCTGCCGCTCCCCGCGCAACAGCTCCTTGGACAGGGGTGGCCGGTCGTACGGCGGGTACGGCTCCTCGCTGACCAGCAGCACCGCGCCCTCGGGATCGCGCTGGCGGAGCGTGCGCGCCGCCCGGTGGGCCGCCAGCCCGCCCCCGATGAGCAAGTACCTGGTCTCGCGCATGAGCGTCACCTCCCCTCCCGGGCGCTCGCCCGCTGGCGTGCGCCGCCGCCGCTCTCGCCCCGCCGGCTCGGGCCGCCGCACCCCTGCGCCGCGCTCAGTCGCGCCCGGCGGCGCGGTAGAAGTAGATCGGATTGGTGAGCACCAGCCGGCGCCCGCTCGGATCGTACACCTCCGCCCGCACGAACGAGAGCCCGGCCGCTGCCGCGAGCAGCTTGTCGAACGCCAGCGCGGTATCCGACTGCTCGAGCTGCGCCACCGCCGCCGGGTGCGCGGGCTCACGCTCGTCGTACAGCGCGAGCACGCAGCCCGCACCGCCGAGCACGCGCACCTGCAGCCGCACCCGGCCGCAGCTGGCCGGCAGTTGCAGCAGCGCACCGGCTCGCCCCTCGGCGAAGCTCCCGTCGCCGTCGAGGTCGACCCCCAGGAGCACCAGGGGTACCGCGGCCGGGTCCTGCCACACAAGCGGCCGCGCGATCTGCACCCGGCCGGCGAGCAGGCCGGCGAACAGCGCCGCCGGGCCGGGCTCGCCTTCGAGCCGCACCCGGTTGAGGTAGGTGCGGAACCAGCGCGGGCGCAGCGGTCCGACGAGGTGGAAATCCGCGCCCGCGATCAGCACGATCGGACGCTGCTCGGCGAGCACCCGCTCGTGCCACCAGCGCAGGTTGCGCACCAGGGTCGGACCGAATGCCGTGGGCGCATCGACCTCGATCGCCCGCGCGCCCAGGCTCTGCTCCGACGGCCAGGGGAAGCGCGCGAGAAACGGGTGGTTGATGGCGGTGAACGCCCCGGCGCGGTGCGCCTCGGCGATCACCTGCCGCAGCTCCTCGGCGTCCACCGCGTGGGCGTCCCGCGGCACCAGCGGCGGCAGGCTCCGCGCGCCGGGCGGCAGGATGATGGAGAGGTGGCCCGAGCGGGCGCCCGAGTACTCCGTGCCGAGCAGCAAGTACGGCGGCGCCGGCGCCGGCAACAGCCCCGCCCTCTCGAGCACCGCCGCATGCGCCAGGGTGTTGTGCTCGGTGGTGCCGATCGCGAACACCCCGATCGACGCCAGATCGCGGCGCAGGGTGCGAAACGCCTCGGCGTCCAGCCCCCGGGCGGCCGCAGCCGCTCCGCCCTCCCGGTAGGCCCAGGAACCGGTGACCGTGTGCAGGTGGTGCATGTAGAGCGCCCAGCGCTCCGGCACGTCCGCCGGCTCGCCCGGCACCGCCGCCGGCACCGCCACCAGGCCGCCGGCGCGCGCGCTCGCCGCTGCGGCACCGAGCAGCAGCGGGGCGAGCACGAGCAGCGCCGCCCGCGCGCACCCGGATGATGCCGCTGCGCGCATGGAGGTCCTCCGGCAACGCGCCCGGCGGCCCACGCGGATGCGGCGCCCAGCCGAGCGCGGTGCGCGCCGCGCCGCGGGCCGCGCCCTCCGGATGAGGTCCGTCCTCGCCCCTGCCGGTGTTGGCTGCGGGTAGGTGGCGGCCGCTGACGGACCCCATCTCTAGGATGCCGTCCGAGGGGAATATCGCATGGACCGCGAGGGCAGCCCGCGCAGACCGCCGCTGCGCCATCCGGGCACCGAGCGGCCGCCCTACCCCGGGGCCGCCGCTGCGGCACCGCGGCCGCCGCGGGGGGGTGCGGCGGCCGGCTCCTCGCCCGCGCCGGGCAGCGGCTGCCCGGCGGTGCGCCGGCCGGCGCGCACCGCAGAGGTCGCCGAGCGGCTGCGCGCGCTCGGGCGGCCGCGCTACGCCGACGGCCCGCCCGATCTCATGTTGCGGGAGCTGTTCGACGGCCTGGGCAACCCGGGCCGCCAGCTCGCCTGGCTCGCGGCCTACGGCGCCGGGCCCGAGCAGCGGCAGTCCGCGGCCATGCTGCTGTACATCGGCTGCGGGGAGGGAGCGCTGGGGGCGCTGCGCGCGCAGCGGCTCGCGCGCGCGGCGCGGCCCGTGCTCCAGGCCGCGCTGGGCGATCCGGAGCTGCTCGACGACGTGAAGCTGGCGCTGGCGCCGCTGCTGCTGGTCTGCGGCGGCCAGCTGCGGGAGGATCAGCTCCGCTCCTGCTTCCGCGACTTCGACGCCGCCTGCGCGCGGTTGCGCGAGCGCGCGCGCGAGGAGCTGACCGAGGATGTGGAGACCGCCGAGCGGTGTCTGGTCTCGGTGGGCCTGCTGGCGCGCGAGCGCGCCCGGGAGGACGGCGATGCGGAGCGCGCCGCCGCCGGCTGCGCGCTGCTGCCGCCGCCGCTCGCCGCGCCTTACCAGGCCGCCGCCTTCGCCCCCGGCGCCGAGCCGCTGGAGGAGGCGCTGGCGCTCGGGATCGCACTGGCCGAGGACAAGCCCCGGCTCGGGGCGCTGGTGCTGGGGACGGTCGCTGCCGAGGCAGCGGCACGCCGGTGCCAGCGCCAGCCGATCGAGCTCGCGCTGGAGCAGCTGGGCGCGCTGGCCAGCGGGCGGGCGGCCTGGGTGCTCGAGGAGCTGTGCCGCTGGCCGGGCGATCTGGAGCTGCAGCTGCGCGCCAGCCACGAGCTCGCCGCCTGCCGCCGCCGCGGCCTGCCCTCGCGGCCACCGCGCACCGGAGAGTTCTCCCATGGCTGGGTGAGCGGCGTCGACGGGGCAGGAGCGCGTCACCTGCAGCTGTACTTCCGCACCGACGAGGGCGAGCTGGACGGGCTGGTGCTGCTGCTGGAGGACACCGTGGGGCTCGCCGACGCCTGGGCCGTGTGGCGCGAGGCGGCGGGGCTGGAGCAGCTGCTGCGCGCCGCGGCCGGCGAGGCGCTGGGATTCGCGCCCTGCACCCTGGAGCTGGCGCGCGAACTGCTCGCCGAGGCCTGGTGGCTGCACCACGAGCGCGACGCACCGCCGCCCGGCCGCTTCCTGCTCTACCGCCCCTACCTCGGCCCGGAGCCCGTGCGGCCGGGACGGCGGCGGCCCCAGCTCGGCGCCTACCTGCTCGAGTCGTGGGTGCGAGGCCCGGAGCTCGCCGAAGGCTCCGAGGCGCTGTGCGAGCACCCGGTCTACGGCGCGCTGTGGTGCGGCTCGGGCGAGGCCTACGAGTTCGTCGCGCGCTGGGGCCGGCGCGATCCGCACGGCGTCACCTACCTGCCCGAGCGCGCGTTCGAGACCTTCGTACGCGAGATCGCCGCCGCCGAGCGCGAGGTGCTGGTGCGCCGCCTGGCGGCCAACCTGGAGGTCGAGGCCTGGGCCGGCCGGGCCCGCCGCCCGGCCAATCGCATCGCTGCCCGCACCTACCTGGTGCTCGCCGAGCGGCTGGTGCCGTTTTATCGCGTGCCGTACGTGCGCGAGCTGTGCCGCCGCGCTGTCCCCGCCATCGGGGCCGAGCTGCGCCGCCGGGGCCGGGGCGTGCCCTGAGCCCCTGGCGCGGCGCCGGTCCCGCACGCCGCGGCTGGCCCGCGGGGGCCGGCGACTGTAAAGTGCGGCCGGGGACCGGGGTGAGGGATCGTTACGGAGCGGGCGCAGGATGGAGGCGGCACGGCCGCAACCGGCGGCAGGCAGCTCGCGGCAGACCAGCGGGCGGCTGCGCCGCCGGCTGCTCGCGGCGGCGCTCGTGCTGCTCGCCGCGCTGGCACTCGGCTATCTGCTGCTCGCGCGCTTGGTGCTGCCGGGGCTGGTGTTCCTCGCGCGCTATCGGGCCGCGCAGGCCGGGGTAGCGCCGCGCGCCGAATCCGTGCAGGTGCAGCCGGTGCGCATCCCGGCCGTGGTGCAGGACGCGCCGGCCGGCCGGGCGCTGCGCGCCCGGCTGTATCTGCCGCCAGGCCGCCCGCCGCGCCGCGCGGTGCTGTTCGTGCACGGGCTGCACGCTGCCGGGATCGATGAGCCTCGCCTGATCACCCTGGCGCGGCTGCTGGCGCAGAGCGGCTACGCGGTGCTGACGCCGGAGTTCCCCGATCTGGTGGCCTTCGAGCTCGGCGCCCGCACGGTCGAAGAGATCGAGCGCGCCGCGCGCTGGCTGCTGGCGCAGCCCGAGCTGTCCGCGCAACCACCCCTGGCCGGCGCAGCGGCAGCCGGCCCGCCGGCGGGCCGCGCGCCTGCTCCCGCCGGCACGGTGTTGCACCCGCCGCCGGGCGACGCAGCTGCGAGCAGCCGGATCGGGGCGATGGGAGTCAGCTTCGGCGGCGGCCTCATGCTGAGCGCGGTGAGCCGGCCGGGGCTGCGCGATCGGCTCCACTTCGCGTTCGCGCTCGGCGGACATGCGGATCTGGATGCGGTGATCGAGTATCTGTGCACCGGAGGCACCGAGCCTGGCGAGCCGCTGCCGCCACACGTCTATGCGGTGGCGGTGCTGCTCCGGCTGCTGGCGGAGCGGTGCGTGCCGGCGCCGCAGGTGCAGGCCCTGCGCGGCTGGCTGCTCGCCTACCTGCGCGAGGGGGAGAGCGAAGCGGTCCGCGCCAGCGCTCGCCGACTGCCTGAGGCGGCGCGGCGGCTGGCCGAGCTGTGCCTCCAACGCCGCACCTCCGAGCTCGGCGCGTTGCTCGCCTCGCGCCGGGGAGAGCTCCGCAGTCCGCAGGCGCTCTCGCCGCTGCGCCACCCCCCGCCGCACTGCCCGGTGTATCTGTTGCACGGCAGCCAGGACAACGTGATCCCGCCCGCGGAGTCGGTGCGGCTGGCGCAGCGCTACCGGGAGCAGGGCGCCGAGGTCCACCTCCTGCTCTCGCCACTGGTGGTGCATGCCGAGCTGCAGGAGCAGAGCTGGCTCGAGGCGATACGCCTGGCGGCGTTCTGGACGTCGCTGCTGCGGCGGTGACCCGGACGCCTCATCAGCCCGCCGGCACGCCGGCTAGGTCGCGGCGGGAGCGCGCGCATGCACGCGCTCGGCCCAGGCCGCGAGCACCGGGCGCGCCTGGAGCTCGGCAGCCATCTCGGGCAGCAATGCCGCCACGGCGAGCTGATCCACCATCGCGCAGAGCGCGAGGTCGGCGCGCGTGAGCTGCTCGCCGAGCACGAACGGACCGGGCACCAGCAGCTGATCCAGCGCCTGCAGGCACTCGCGCAGCTCGCGCTCGACCGTCGCCTGGTCCTTGAGCCCCACCCCCTGGCCGCGGTAGCGGGCGCGGGTCTCGCGCCGGGCGATCCAGGGCAACAGCCAGCGCAGCGGCGCGGGGTAGCGCACGAAGATGTGGCGGCGGATGCGCGCGAAGCCCTCGGGGGTCAGCCACCGCAGATAGGCGACGTAGAAGTACAGCACCTCGTCGGCCCAGTCCTCCAGGATCTTGCACTGCGCGCGGGCGGAGGGCTCGGCCGGTTGCAGCGGGGGTTCGGGGAAGCGGCGCTCGAGCGCGGTCAGGATGTCGGTGCTGTCCGCCACCCGCTCGCCGTCGATGTCCAGCACCGGCACCCGGCCCCGGGGGTGGATCCGCCGCACCTCCATCGGGGTGCGGAGGTTGCGCACCTCGTAGTCCAGCCCCTTGACGGCGAGCGCCATGTGCACCTTGGCACACGGTCCGGACAGCGTCGAGCGCTCGCGCCCCAGCCCCGGGTACTGATAGAGCACCAGCTCCGGCATGCCCCCCTCGCTCCTTCGTCACGGTGGCGGAGCCGAGCCACCGGTCGCCTCAACGCACGCGCCGCAGCACCACGCGCTGCGCCTCCGCCTCCTCGATGCGGCGCAGCTGCTCGAGCAGGGGCCCGACCTCGGCCGGCGACAGCACCGCCGGTTCGATGATCACCACCCGCTCCAGCTGCACCTCGTCGCGACCGGCGCTCACGCGCAGGGTGTAGCTGCCGATCGCGGTCCGCACCAGCAGCGGTTCGGGCGCCCGCGCCAGCGCCCAGCCCGGCTCGAGCACGATCCGCACCCGGTCGCGCTGCATCTGCACGAGCCGTAGCGCCAGCGGCTGGCGGCGCTCGGAAACACCGCCGAAGGTCCGCACCAGGCGCAGCGGCACCAGCCCGCTCGCCACCGCCGGCGCCCCTCCGAGCTCGCTCACCGCGCGCGGCGCCCGCGCCCGATAGCGCAGCCGGAACGGCTCGCCGCGCGCCTGCAGCCCGGGAAAGTCGAACTCCTGCAGCCGCGCGCCGTGGAACAACTGGGCCGCCTGCGTCTCGACGAAGCCGCGCAGCATGGGCTCGGGGCTCATCGCCACCCGTTCCTTCAGCGCGTAGCCCTGCACGCCGTGCAGCACGGTGCTGAGTGCGAACTCAGCATCGGTGCCCACCAGCCGCACCTCCAGCTCGGTCTCGACGCGCACCGCCTCGGGCCCCAGCGGCGGCACCACGCGCAGCACCGCACCGTCGGGCTGGAGCACCAAGGCGGTGGCACCGGCCAGCTGGAGCGGCACGGTGCCGAATGCGGCGAGCCGCCCCGCATCCGCCACCCAGACGCCGCTGTCCTCGCCCAGGGGCAGATACACGAGCAGCCCGGCCTCGAACAGCTCCGGGCGCGGCGGCGTCCAGTCGAGCGGGGGGACGAGCGCCGGGTTGGGGCCGGTGACGGCCAGGTGCGCCGGCAGCCCGGCCGCCCGGCACAGCGCCAGGAGCAGCGGCAGCCGCGCGCCCGCCCCCTCGGCCCACACCCGGCTCGCCTCCCAGTCGGGACCGGGCCGGCGCACCCGCTCGCAGACCAGCTCGTACAGCGCCTGGGCTTGTGCCAGCGCGCCCTCGCGGCCTGCGATCGCCGCCCGGGCCGCCGCCTCCAGCTCCGGGTTCGGGCGCGCCAGCCCGGCCAGCCGCTCGGCGTACACCTCGGCCACGTCCTCGAGTTCGAGCGGACTCAGCAGCCGCACCCACGGCACGATCTCATCCGGCGGCGGCATGAGCGGCTCGGGCCGCACGCGCTCGCTCAGGCGCTGCTCCCAGCGCAGGTGCACGGTGCCATCGCCGCGCACCTGCACGGCCGCCGGCGTCGGGAGGTTGCGCTCCATCCGCTCCAGCGCCAGTTCCGCCGGCGCGATCACGTCCCAGCGCGAGAGCGCGAACGGCTCCTCGAGTTCGGGGTCACTCAGATAGAAGCGGCCGGTATCGAGCTGGACCGGCGGCGCGGGGTGCACCACCCGGTAGGCGAGCTCGATCACCGCTCCGGGGGCGAGCTTCGGCATCAGCACCTCGGGGCTGCCCGCCACCCGGACCGGCTCGTAGCTGTTCCCCTCGGGCGCCACCGTTCGCAGCACCAGCACCTCGCCCGGCACCTGCAGGGTGTGGTGGCGCTCGACGCCCTTGGCGTCCTGGATGCGGAAGATCTGGTGCACGGTGTCCACACGCGAGGCATCCGGATACAGGCGCGTGATCATGTGGTCGAGCAGCGCGACGCTGTGCGCATCGGGCCAGCGCTCCGGGGGCGGCGCGGCGCCGAGCACCTGCTCGAAGGGGATCCAGAGCGCGCGCAGCTCCTCGTCGGGATCGGTGCCGGCGCCCAGTTCTGCCAGCAGCCGCCGCAGCTCGTAGCGGTGGGGAGCGAGGGCGAGCGCGCGCTGCAGCGCGCGCTCGCCCTCGCCCAGCGCCGCGCGGGCGGCGGCCGGACCGCCCTCGCCTGCCGCTGGCGCCGTCCCCCCGCTGCCCGCGCCGCCGCTGGCCCCCGGCGGCGCGGGCAGGGGCGGCCAGCGCAAAGAGCCATCCGGACCGGCGCTCAGCTCCGCCCAGCGCTCCAGCCACAGCCGCCCCGCCGCCTCGAAGGCGAGGGCGTCCCCGCCCGCATGCTCCGCCGCCTCGACGAGCAGCGCCGCCGCGCGCTCCGGCTCACCTGCCGCCAGCAGCGCGTCGGCCAGCTGGCGCAGCCGCCAGGGATCGTCCGGCGTGCGCGCGAGCAAGCGCTGCTGGATCGCCACCGCCTGCGCGGCGGCCCCGCGCGCGATCGCCAGCTCCGCTAGCCGCTCCTCCGCCTCCAGCCGCGTCGCATCGAGCGCCGCCGCGGCGCGCAACAGCTGCTCCTCGCGCTGCGCCGCCCCCAGCTCGCGCTCCAGCTCCGCCAGCTCGAGCAGCGGCTCGGGGTCCCCGGGCGCCAGCGCCGCCCATGCCAGGAGCTCCTCGCGTGCCTGCTGCTCCCAGCCTTCGCGGCGCGCGATCGCGGCGGCGGCCGCGTGCGCCTGCCCCAGCCCCGCCTGCGCACCCAGCGCATGCAGGGCGCGGAAGGCCTCGACCGGTTTGCCGTCCTCGTCCAGCGCGCGCGCCTGCCACAGCCGCGCCGGCACCAGATCCGGGTCCAGTTGCAGCGCGCGGCGCCAGTGCCGGCGCGCCTCGTTGCGCGCCCGCTCGCGCGGATAGTGCGGTGCCCGCTCGTACAGCCGCGCCAGGTGCATCTGCAGGTGCGCAGAGGCGGGCAGCTGCTGGGCGGCCGCCTGCAGCGCCGCCAGCCCCGCGGGCACCACCCCCGCTTCGGCCAGCAGCCAGCCGCGGGCCGCGCGTTCCAGCGGCGGCACGGCCTCCGCCCCCGGATCGGCGACCGCGGGCAGCGGCACGCCGAGCTCGGCCTGGCCAGAGGGCGCGATCTGTTCGCTCGCCAGCACCTCGAACTCCGGCGGCGGACCGCTGCCGTCGGCGGCCAGCAGGCGCAGGCTCACCTCGCCCCCCCCGCACTTGATCAGCACCCGCTGCCAGCCCTCGCCGAAGCGGACCGGGAAGCGGACCTCCTCCGGGGCGTAGCCCGCGCCGCGGTCGACATCGGCGATCCGCTCGCCGTTCCACCAGACCTTGTACGAGCCGCTCGAGCCCGCGCTCACCCACGCCTGGGCTCCCGGCGCGGCGCGCAGCTGGGCCAGCGCGTAGACCACCCCGCGCGCCGGTTGCACCCGGTGGCCGAAGCGGAGCACGGACTCGGCGGCCGGCACGCGGAACGCCCGCCAGCGGCGGGGCGGCCGCGGCGGGCCACCCCCGGGCGGCAGCGGCTCGGCGGCCGCCAGCGCAGCGGGCTGCGCGAGCAGCTGCTCGGGCGCGAACGGCCGCCGGTGCGCCCCCTGCCCGCTCAGCCCGAACGGTCCGGCCAGCAGCCAGTGCCGGACGACGCCGCGCTGCTGCTGCACGGCGGCCGCGCCCTGCCAGTCGCCGGCCTCCGCGCGCAGCGCCGCCAGCAGCGCGAGCGCCCGGTCGAGGTTGGCGGTGCGCAGCGCCGGCTCGCTCCCGGCGCCCGCAAACGCGCGCTCGGCGAACAGCCGCTCCAGCACCGGCCGCGCGATCGCACTGCCCCGCGGGGCCTGGCGCCGCACCTCCGCCAGGCGCGCCAGCGCGAGCGCCCCCGCCTGCGAACCGGGCCGCTCGGCGATCACCGCGGTCAGCTGGGCCACGAAGCCGTCGAGGTCGCCACGCGCCTCCGCGCTCGAGGTCAGCGCCTCGTAGCCCGGCACGTCGAGCAGCGGCTCGGCTGCCCCCGCCGCGGGCAGAGCCCCCGGCAGCGCCAGCAGTGCTCCCACCCGCAGCAGCGCGCCGAGCGCCCTCGAACAGCTCCGCGCCCGCGCCACGAGGTGGCCGCGCGCCAGCGACCTTGCCCTCACCCCTCAGTCCTCCAGGTCCAGCGACCCGAGCAGCGCGCGCCGCTCCTCGGCGCGGTCGACCCCGGTGGCGAAGGCGCGCCAGGCCTCGTAGCGCTCCGCGGGCACGCGCTGGGCGCTGAGCTCCAGCCGGCGCTCGATCTCCAGAGCCCCTTCGCGCAGCTGGTAACGCTTGTGGTACCTGCCGAACTCGCTCTGCAGTTCCACCGGTGGGGGCAGGCTCTTGGTGGCGTGGCGGGACGGCAGCTCGACCCGGATCCGCTGCCACACGCCCCACGGCGGCGCGAGCAACAGGTCGTGGCGGCGCACCGCGCTGCCGGCCAGCCGGCCGAGCCGCTCGACCCCGCTCAGCCACTGCTCCAGCGGGTTGCCCAGCTCGCGCAGCTGCAGCCCCGCGCTGCCCCGTTCCAGCAGGCGCGGCACCTGCAGGCGAGCACGCACGCGCAGCGGCGCGCTGGGCGGCGCCAGCTCGCCGGTCTCGACCGCCAGCACCCGCAGCCCGGCGAACTGCCGGCCGTATACCCGCTCCAGCACCTCCCGCCGCTGCGCCGGGTTGGCGAGCAGGTTGCGCACCAGCGCCGCCGCCTCGCCCGCGGCGCTGAGCTCGAGCTCGATCTCCGCCCCGCCGCCGGGCAACAGCCGCACCGTCTGCTGCTCCTGCACCCCGTTGCCCGCGAGCGGCGGCGGCACCGGGACCTGGCGCAGCTCGGCGCCCTGGGGGCGCACGACCACCACGCGCGCGCCGGCGTCCATGCCCGGGATGGACTCGGGGTCGTGGAACTGGGCCGTCCCGTCGAGGAACCAGCCGTCCGCGCCGCCTGGACCCGGTCCCGGCACGAAGGAGATGCAGTGGTTGAAGTGGCTGATCAGCGGCAGCGCCAGGTCCTCGGCCGGCCGGCGCGGCGCGGCGCGGACCAGCACCGGGTAGGCCTCGATGCCCACCTCGCCCAGCATGGTGTTGATCAGCAGCGCCTTGTCCTTGCAGTCGCCGAAGCGGCGGGCGAAGATCGAGGCGGCGTTGTACGGCTTGAAGCCGTGCACGCCGAACTCCCAGCGATCGTTGTAGCGCACCTCTTGGGCGACGAAGGCGTAGATGGCGCGGATCTTCTCCTCGCGCGTGCGCGCGCCCGCAACCAGCTCCCGCACCTTGGCCCGCATCTCGGGCGAGACCTCGTGCTGCTTGCGGATCAGGTTCCAGTACCAGCGGGCGAAGCTGTCCCAGCTGTCGAAGCTTGAGATCTCGACGGCGGGCGCGAGCTCCGCGAGCGGTGGCATGTCGGGTTCGAGCTCGATGGGCGCCAGATCGCAGAGCTCCCAGATCCGCACCCGCAGCCCGTCCTGCTCGCGGTCCTCGAGCGGCTTCAGCTCCGGCGGGCGGGCGTGCACGTACAGCTCCCGCTCGGCGGGCGCCAGCAGCACCAGGCGCGAGCGGAGCACCGGCTCGTTCGCGGCGAACAGATGCACGTGGCCGAAGTAATCGCCGAAGAACGATTGCACCAGGTCGTCGAGCCGATACTCGATCACCACCACGTCGCCGATCTCGCGCGGCGGCAGCGTCACGCTGGCGCGCGCGTACTGGGTCAGCTCGCCGCTGGCAGCATGGCCCGCCGTGGCGAGCCGCCCGGCGAGCACGGCCTCGAGCTGCCGCCCGTCGGGCTTGATGACCGCGGCCCGGCGGAAGCGCACCTGCTGCTCGCCGACGGCGTAGCTCACCTCGAAACGACCCTGGCGCGCCACCCCATCGTCGTTCTCCAGCCGGAGGACGAGCTGGCGGAAGCGGCTCGCCCGCCCATCCCGCTCCACCCGCACCACGCTCTGGTCGAGCAGCACCCGCGCGGCCACCCGGGGCTCCAGCGGCAGGCTGCGCGCCCGCGCCAGCACCGGCTCCAGCTCGATCCGCCAGGCGTCCTCCAACGGCCGCTCGCCCGCGCGCAACAGCTCCAGGTAGCGGCGGAGTGCCGGGCGGTGGGGATCGAGCGCCAGCGCGCGGTCGAAGGCGGCGAGCGCCGCCGCGCGCTCGCCGGCGAGCAACAGCATCCGGCCGCGGCGCTCGTGCAGCTCCGCATCCTCGGGTGCGATCGCGAGCGCGTCCTCGAGCACCGCCGCCGCGGCCGCCGGCTGGCCGGCCGCGTGGTGCAGCTCCGCCAGCCGCACCCGCCACTGCAGCGCGAAGGGCGCCAGGCGAATGCCCTCCTGCAGGCGCGCGATCGCCGCCGGCAGGGCGCCCGCCGCGCAGAGCAGCTCCACCAGCTGCTGGCGCGCGGGCGCGTGGCTCGCCTCGAGCGCGAGCGCGCGCTCCAGCCACGCCTGCGCCGCGGCGATCCTGCCCTGGGCGCGCGCGGCGCCGGCGAGCTGCACCAGCGCGGCTAAAGAGCTGAGGGCGGCGGGGGCGGCGGCGAGCTGGCGCAGCCGCACCGCGGCCTCGGCGCCGCGGCCACGCCGCGCGGCCAGCTCCACCGCCAGTTCGTACACCTCTACCGCCTCGGGCGCTGCGGCGCGCGCGCGCTCCAGGTAAGCCGCGGCCTGCTCGGGGCTGTGCTGCCGGTCGAGATAGTAGCGCGCGAGCGCGACCGCGGCGGCGGCGCACTCGGGATCGAGCCGCAGCGCCTGCTCCAGGGCGTGCCGGCGCGGATCGTCCTCGCGGCGCACGCTGAGCTCGTCCTCCACCCCGGCCGCGCTCGCCAGCGCGAGCTGGTAGGCCGCCACCGCGGGAGCGAGCGCGCAGGCGCGTGCGAACGCCTCGCGGGCGGGATGCTCGGAGACATCGTGGGCGTGGAAGGTGCGCAGCACCACCCCGAGGTGGTACCAGTCGCGCGCGGTGGCCCCGGGCGCGGCGGTGCGGGCCGCGAAGTAGGCGCGGGCGTCCAGGGGCGGCACCGGCGGCAGCTCGCCCCCCGGCGGGGCATGCCGCTCTTCGGGGGGCAGCGCCGGCGCGGCCGGCAGCGCGAGCGGCTCGCCCTGCCAGTCGGTCAGCCGTACCTGAAAGGCCCATGCCCCCTTGCGCTCGGTCACCTTGAGCAACAGCTCGTTCCAGCCGGGCTGGAGCAGGACCGCCGCCGCATCCTGATCGGGAAAGCGCTCGCGCACCACGTCCCGCGCCAGCACCAGCCGGTCGTTCCACCAGACCTTGAGCCCCTCGTCCGAGCCGATCCAGAGCAGCGCCGGCAGGGGATCGCCCTGGTGGTGGAGGTAGACCCGTGCGTAGGCGAGCGCCTCGTCATGGGGGCGCAGCAGCGCGTCCAGATCACAGACCCCGAGGAAGGTGGCGGGCTCCGGCGCGCGCCAGCCCACCTCGCGCACCTTGCCCGGGTAGCGCGCCTCCGGCCCGTCCTCGCCCGGCCGCTCCGGCCCGTAGACGACCTCGAAGCCGCCGCCGCGCTCGTTGTCGAACGGGCCCGCGATCGCAAACCGCTCGATGAACCCCAGCGGCGCGAGTTCGCGCTCCGCCTCGCCGGGCCGGCCGAGCGCGAGCAGCGCCTGGGCCCGGTAGCCCCGGGCCCGCGCCCGCAACAGCGGCGGCCAGTGCGGCTGTACTGCCGGCACCGCCTGCAACAGCTCGCGGTGGCGCGCGGTGCGCGCGGCGAGCGCGGCGAGCTGGTGCAGATACACCTCGGCGTGCGCCCAGCTCCCTGCGGCGAGCGCCGCCCGCCATGCGGCCGCGAAGTGGGCGCAGGCGGCGGCATGGGCGAGCCGCGCCTGCGCGGCGAGCGCCGCCTGCTCCTCGGCGAAACCCGGCGGCGCCGTGCTGGGTGGCGTCGGGCTCGCCAGCTGCGCGGCGGCCCGGGCGGCGGGCACGAACGCGAGCCCCAAGGCCAGCGCCCCGGCGGCGAGCCTCGGTGCCGCACGCCGGCCGCTCACGGCTTCGCCCGCACCAGGAAGGCGTCGGCCCACAGGCCGCGGGCGAGCGTGTCCCCGCTCGGCCCGAAGTCCGCGATCAGCTCCAGGCGCTGGACCCCGCGCAGCTCGAGCTCGATCGGCCGGGGCGGCGCCTCGGTATCCAGCAGCACCCCCTCGGCGCCCAGCAGCGGGCGGCCGTCCGCGCGCACCTGAAAGCGCACCGTGCCCTCCACGGTCTGCATGGCGCGCGCCTCGTCGTCCAGTCCGATCACCGCGCGCAGCTGCACGTACCGCCCGCCGAGCTCGTAGACCAGCCGCGTGTAGGCATGGACCCCGATCCCCTTGCGGTAGCTCCGCCCACCCAGCCGCAGCGGCCCGCCGGCGACGGTGCGGTCCCGCTGATGCGCGAAGACGAAGGAGATCAGCTGGGCGCGCTCCTCGACCTCGACCGGTTCCAGGTCGGATACGTACACGAACCGCTCGCTCTGCAGGAACAGCGCCGCCACCTCCGCGAGCGGCAGCGCCCGCTCGCCCGCATACGGCAGCGCGATGCGCAGCCTGCCCTCGGCGAGCTGCACCAGCTCGCCGCCCACACGGCAGCCGTCCGCCAGCTCGAGCTGCACCGACTGGGAGGGGGGGGCGCTCTGCAGCGGCCCGAGCGGCGCCAGCCGGACGCCGAGCGCCTCCTCGCGCCCGAAGCGCGCGGAGCCCAGCGCGTCCCACTCCCCGCTCACGCCGTCAGGGCCGACGGATTCCAGCGCGCCGGACCGGCGCAACCAGGTGCGCAGCACCACCTCGTCGCGGCCGGGCGCCTCGGGCAGCACCTCGCGCCGAAAACGAGCGAGCTGCTCGGAGTCCTCGGGCCAGGCGAGCGCGCGCACCAGATCGAGCGGCACCGTCAGGGTGCCCAGACTCGCGGTCGCGATCGTCACCCCATCGGCATCGCCGGCGGTGATGGTGCCGAGCAGCTCGTCCCCGGTGCGCAGGAACAGGTGCACCGGGGCGAGCGGCGGGCCGGCCGGCGGTGGCTGGAGCCGGATCTCGCGCACCTCCTCCGCCAGCAGCCGCCGCTCGCGCGTCTGCACCTCCAGCCCCCCGCGCGGTGCGCGCGATCGCGAGCAGCTCGCCCTCGAACTCGCCCGCGATGGTGCGGATTTCCGCGGCGCTGGCCCCGCGGCCGAGCGCTGCCCCCAGCACGGCCAGCACGCCGAGCCAGCGCGCCGCTCGCTGCTTGCCCATCGCGTGCCCTACCCCTCCGCCGTAGCCGCGCGCTCGATCGTAGCCGAGCCTGGCGCGCGTTTCCAGCTACGCGCGGCGCCGGCACGCTGTGGGCGGGGCCAGGCGGCGGGTGGGCGCCGGGCCTCGGGCCGCCGCCCCGCCGCAGCTCGGGTTGACGCCGGAGACACGGCATGCCAGTCTGAGGAGGGCGATCCGCGGCGACTGGGGGAGGGGCGGGTGTCGGTCGTCGAACCCATCGACGAACGCCGCAGCGCGCTGCGGGTGGAGGTGGCGCTGCGGGCGCGGCTGCACGAGGTGCCCGAACCCGGCGCCTGGCCCGGCGAGCAGGAGTGGACCGAGCCGCTGTACGGCCGGGTCCTCAACATCTCCCGCACCGGCCTGCTGTTCCGGTCGGCGGTGCCGGTCTGCCCCGGGCGCCGCGTGGTGGTGGTGCTGCGCTGCCGCGAGGGCCACCTGCCGGTGCATGGCCGGGTGGTGCGGGTGGCGCGCGGGCGGGGCGGGCGGCACCACATCGGGATTGCGCTCGAGGCCTTGCCGCAGGCGGCCCGCCGCGTCATCGCGCGCCTGGTCGAGTCCCATCGCGTCCAGCCCGAGCTGAACTGAGGCCTCGGACACGCTCCCCCGAGCGGCGAAAGCCCGCGCCGGAGCCTGCGCAACGGGCGGCCGGTCGAGTTGACGAGCGCGGGCGGAGGGGCTAGCATGCCTGCCCCATGTACCGGCGCTTCATGACGCTGCGCTATCTGCGCTCGCGCGCGATCAGCTACGTGGCGATCTTCGTGCTCGCGCTCGGAGTCGCGGTGCTGCTCATCGTCACCGCGGTGATGGGAGGGTTCCAGCGCGAGTTCCACGAGAAGATCCGCAGCACGATCTCCGACGTGAGCGTGGAGACGCGGGGGTTCGGCCTCGCCGATGCCGCCGCGCTGGAGGCGCAGCTGCGCGCGCTCCCGCACGTCAAGGCCGCGGCACCCTATCTGCACAGCGAGGTCGTGATCCGGAGCTTCCGCACCTGGAAGCCGGGGGTGCTGCGCGGGATCGATCCGGCCAAGGAGGTGCAGGTCGGCAAGCTGGCGGACTACCTGCTGTCGGAGCGGGAGATCCTCGAGCTGCAGGTGGAGCGCCACCCCGAGCTGCGCAGCCTCATGGCGGATGTCATCGCCCGCACCCCGAACCGCAAGCCGACCGTGGCCGAGGCCTTCGGGCCCACCCGCAGCGGCTTGCCGCCGCTGGTGGTCGGCGGCCAGCTGCTGGTGCAGCTCAGCATGCAGCTCGGCGACAAGGTGAAGCTGGTCGCGATCGCGCCGGCGGCCGCCGAAGGCGACCCGACGCAGATCCGCCAGGAGGACGTGCGGGAGATGGAGTTCGAGGTCTCCGGCGTCATCCAGTCCGGCTGGTACGACCTGGACGAGAGCATCACGCTGACGACCATCGCCGCCGCGCAGCGGTTTTTCGACGTCGGGGAGCGGCACACCGGGATCGCGCTCAAGCTCGACGACTACCAGCAGGCAGCCGCCGTCGCCGAGCGCATCCGCCGGGAGGTGGACCTCCCCGGCCTGCAGGTGGTGCCCTGGTTCAAGCGCAACCAGAATCTGCTGGAGGCGGTCAAGACCGAGCAGTTTTTGATCTACTTCATCGTGTTCTTCCTGATCGTGCTGGCGGGATTGAACCTGACCTCGATCCTGACCATGAGCGTGGTCGAGAAGATCAAGGACCTCGGCATCCTGGCGGCGCTGGGAGCGACGCGGCGCGGCATCATGTCGATCTTCCTCTGGCAGGGCGGGCTGATCGCCATCCTGGGTTCCGCGCTCGGAGTGGTGTTCGGGCTCGGCTTCGTGGCGTACATCAACGAGATCGACCGCAACGTGCTCGCCCCGCTCCTCGGCCGGCGCGTGTTCGATCCCTCGATCTACTACCTGCAGGAGATCCCCAGCCGGGTCACCCCGGAGATGGTGGTGATCTGTGTGGTGCCGGTGGTGGTGCTGGGGTTCTTGCTCGCGCTCTACCCCGCCTACCGGGCGGCACGGCTCGATCCGCTGGAGGCGCTGCGCTATGAGTAGCAGCGGCGCGGCGGCCGGAGCGGCGCCGGCGGTGCTGCGGGCCGAGGGCCTGGTCAAGAGCTTCGTCGTGGGCCCGCAGCGCCTGGAGGTGCTGCGCGGGGTCGACCTGACGGTGCGCCGCAACGAGCTGCTGGCGATCCGCGGCCCCTCGGGAGCCGGCAAGTCGACCCTGCTGCACATCCTGGGCCTGCTGGAAGAGCCGGACCAGGGCCGGGTCTGGATCGATGGGGTGGGACGTGCTGGCGCTGGGCCCGGCCGAGCGCGCAGCCTACCGGGCGGCGCGCATCGGTTTCGTCTTCCAGTTCTATCACCTGCTGCGCGACCTCGACGCGCTGGAAAACGTCTGCCTGGCCCGGATGGTGCGCGACCGCCCGCGGCGCTACGACCGGCGCGCCGCGCGCGCGCGGGCCGCCGAGCTGCTGGCGCAGGTCGGGCTGGCCGCGCGGCTGCACCACCGCCCGCCGCAGCTGTCGGGCGGCGAGCGGCAGCGGGTGGCGATCGCGCGCGCGCTCATGAACGAGCCCGAGGTGGTGCTGTGCGACGAGCCGACCGGCAATCTCGACCAGCGCACCGCCCAGGGCATCCTGGAGCTGCTCTGGGAGCTCAAGCGCACCACCGAGACCACTTTCGTCATCGTGACCCACGATGCCCAGGTGGCCGCCCGCGCCGACCGCGAGCTGCACATGTCGGCGGGGCGGCTGGAGGCCTGAGCGGCCCGCTCCGGGCAGAGCGGCGAGGGCGAGCCGGCGCGAACGCGCGGCGCCGCGGCCCAGGGCGACAAGCTGCCCGCCGCCGGTTATGCTGGAGGAGACCCTCGAGGGGGGCGCGCAGGCGAGGGTAGGCTGGGCGATGCCGCTGGTCCGCGTCAAGAGCGGTCCCAACGCCGGGGCGGTGTTCGAGATCGGAGAAGCGCCGCTGATCATCGGGCGGGACGACCGCGCCGAGATCCAGATCCTGGATCAGGGCGTCTCCCGCCGGCACGCCGAGCTGTTCCGGGTCGGCGAGATGCACTTCATCCGCGATCTGGGCAGCCGCAACGGGACCTTCGTCAACGAGGAGCGGGTGCGCGAGGAGCTGTTGCGCGATGGGGACGAGCTGCGCATCGGCTCGACCGTGCTCATCTTCGAGGACAAGGGCGGGGGGGCGCTGGCACACTATCCAGCCCGGCGGGTACGGCTGGCACCGAACGCCGATGCCACCACGACCATCCGGATCGACGAACACCTGAGCGGTGACCTGGACGATCTGGCCGAGCCGGCCCAGGTGCAGGAGCGGGGCCCGGAGATCAAGCAGCTCTACCGGTGCGCGCAGCTCATCGCGCAGGCGCGCGAGCCCCGCCAGCTGGCGCAGTCGGTGGTGGAGCTGGTGGCGACGGCGCTGGAGGCCGACCACGTCTGCCTGTTTTTGCGCACCGAAGGCACCCAGGAACTGGAGCTGGAGGCGAGCTACCAGCCGGCGGCGCTGGCCGAGCGCGGCGCGCCCGTGATCTCCGCCGGCGCCATCCGCAAGGTGGTGCAGACGGGCCGGCCGCTGCTCACCACCGGCGAGCCGCGCGGGCCGAGCCCCGATCCGCGCCGCTCGGCGATCGGCATCGGGCGGCCGCATTCGGTGATCGCTGCCCCCCTGCTCGCCATGGAGCACGTCCACGGTGTGCTGTATGTCGCCGCGCACGATGAGCGCGAGCCCTTCGGGCTGCAGGAGCTGGAGTTCGCGAGCGCGGTGGCGCTGCAGGCCGGGATCGCCTTGCAGGGGTTGCTGCTGGCGCGCAAGCAGGAACGGGCGCTGTTCAGCACGGTCCAGACCCTCGCCTCGCTGCTCGAGATGCGGGACCCCGTCTATACCGGCCACTCGGCACGCGTCGCCAGCTACTGCGCAGCCATCGCGGGCGCCCTGGGGCTGGGGGCAGCCGAGTCGCACCGCATCCAGATGGCAGCGCTGTTGCACAACATCGACCACATCGTGATCCCCGCGGTGCCGGCCGACCCGGCGGCTGGCGATCGCGAGGCGCTGCGGCGGCGCTACGAGGTCAGCGAGAAGATCATCCGGCGGATCGAGGGGCTGGAGTTCGTGTTGCCGGTGATCCGCCACTACCACGAGCGCATGGACGGCAGCGGGCTGCCCGACGGGCTGCCCGGGGAGCGCATCCCGCTGGCCGCGCGCATCCTCGCGGTGGCCGATCAGCTGGATGCGCTGATGGTGATCGGCGAGCCGCCCCAGGGCCGCCGCCTCACCCTGAAGGAGGCGTTGCTGCGCCTGCGCGCGGACAGCCCCGCCCGCTTCGACCCGCGGGTGGTGGACGCGCTGATCATCGCTCACCGCGCCGGCCAGATCCGCCAGCCCGAGCTGCCCGCGGGGCTGCTGCCGCCCGCGCCCTAGCCCTGCCCCGGCTCCCCTCCGCCCCGCGCCGCCGCGCACACCGGTGCCGGTGCGCGCCCCCGGCGCCTTCTTCGCCGCCGCGCTCAGTCCTGGGCGCTGGTCGCAAACGCGTGCACGACCTCGTAGAAGGTCTCCAGTCCCCAGCGCAGCGCGGCGAGCGGCAGTCGTTCGTCGTGACCGTGCAGCAGCGCGGCGAAGGGCAGCTCGGGCGGCAGCTTGAGCGGGAAGAAGCCGTAGCAGCAGATGCCCAACCGGCTCAGCTCGGCGGCGTCGGTGAAACCGACATTCAGCCAGGGCACCGCCCTGGCGCCCGGATCGCGCCGCTCGACGGTCTCGCACAGCAGGCGGAACAGCGCGGTGGCGGTCGGCGCCTGGGTGGGCCGGCCGCGCGCCAGTTCGCGCACCCCAAGGCGGGGGCCCACGCGCCGCCTGACCGCCGCGATGGCGGTCTCGGCGTCCATGCCCGGCGGAAAGCGGCAGTCCAGCACCGCGCGGGCGACGCTCGGGATCACGTTTTCCTTGTTGCCCGCCCGCAGCACGGTCGGACTGACCGTCAGGTGGAGCATGGCGGACAGCGCCCGGGCCTTGTCGGGCTCGGCGGCGGCGATGAGCCGGAGCGCCAGCGGTGCCAGGATCGGATGCAGCAGGGCGCGCAGCACCAGCCCCCGCAGCCCGCCCGCGGCGGCCGCTGCCTCGGCGATGAACCGCCGGGCGGCCGGGTGGAGGTGGCGTGCGAGCGGCCGGCGCCCCAGCCGCACCAGCGCCCGCGCCAGCTCGCCGATGGCGGCCGAGGGCGGCGGCAAAGAGCCGTGCCCGGCCATGCCCTCGGCGCTCAGCTCGAGCCAGACGAAGCCCTTTTCCGCCACGCCGATCGGATAGACCGTCTGCCCTCCGAGGCTGCTCGAGAATCCCCCCACCTCGTTCAGGCACCAGCCGGCGCGGATCGCTTCAGGGGCGTGCTCCACCATCCAGCGCGAGCCATACTCCATGCCGGCCTCCTCGTCGGCCAGGCAGAGCAGGATCACATCGCGCGCCAGCGGCGCCCGGGAGCGGTGCAGCAGCAACAGGCTCGTGAGCTCCAGCGCCGTCATCCCCTTCATGTCGACGGCACCGCGGCCCCACACCGCTCCCTCGCGCACCTCGCCGCCGAAGGGCTCCACGCTCCAGCGCTCGCGCTCCACCGGCACCACGTCGAGATGCGAACTCAGCAGCAGCGGCGCGGCGGCACCGCGGCTGCGCAGGCGGGCGACCAGGTTGGCGCGCCCGGGCGCCGGCTCGAACAGCTGCGCCGCGATGCCCTCGCGCGCCAACACGTCCCGGACGTACTCTGCCGCCGGCCGCTCGTTGCCGGGCGGATTGCTGGTGTCGATGCGCAGCAGCGCCTGCAGGTGGGCGAGGCACTCCTGGTGCACAGCCTCGGGTAGCGCGCCGCCGCTCATGATGCCGCCATGCAAGCGCCCGCAGCCGCCGCGCGCAAGGCCGACCGCGAAGGCCCGGCCCGGCGGGCCGGCCCCTCGCGCGCGGCACGGCAGTGGGGCCTAGTCCTGGTCGAGCACGCTGAGGAAGCTCTCCAGGCGCTTGGCCCGCATGGGGTGCTGGAGCTTCTTCAGCGCGCGGATCTCGATCTGCCGGATCCGCTCGCGCGTCACGTTGAAGCGCTTGCCCAGCTCCTCGAGGGTATAGGTCTCGCCGCCGATCCCGAAGCGCATCTTGACGATCTGCTTCTCGCGCTCGGTCAAGGTATCGAGCACCGCTTCCAGCCGCTCCCGGAGCAGGTCCCGGGTCACCCCGCGGGTCGGGTCGTCGGCATCCTTGTCCTCGATGAAATCGCTGAACGCGCCATCGCGCCCCTCGCCCACCGGCATGCTGAGGCTGACCGGGCGGCGCGCGATCTCCGCCGCCGTCCGCATGTCGTCGGCATCCAGATCCAGGTGGCGTGCCAGCTCGATGATGCTGGCGCGACGCCCGGTGCGCTCGTAGATCTCGCGCGCGGCCCGCTTGAGCCGCCCGACCGTCTCCGCCATCTGCACCGGGGTGCGGATCAGGCGCGACTTCTCGGTGATGGCACGCGTGACCGACTGGCGGATCCACCAGGTGGCGTAGGTGGAGAACTTGAAGCCCTTGGTATGGTCGAACTTCTCCACCGCACGCAACAGGCCCGTGTTGCCCTCCTGGATCAGGTCCAGGAAGCCGACCCCGCGGTTGCGGTAGCGCTTGGCGATCGAGACCACCAGCCGGAGGTTGCCGATGCTGAGTTCGCGCTTGGCCTGGTTGAACTGCGCGGCGACCACGCGCAGCTGCTGGATCCGCTTCCACAGCTCGCCCGGGCTCTCCCAGTGCCGGGCCAGCAGTTCGCGGTAGTGCGCGTCCTGGGCAGGCTCGCCGGAGGCGGCATCGATGGCCCGCGCCGTGCGGGCGGGCTGCTTGTGCTCGCCGCGGCGGCGCGCCTCCAGCCGCCGGTCGATGCGGTAGCGCAGCAGCTGGTGCAGCGCCTCCTCCAGTCGCTGCTTCCACTTCAGCAGCAGCGCGACGTCGATCTCGTAGCACTCCAGGATGCCGAGCGCCCGTTCGAGCCGCTCGTTCAGCTCCGCCTTGAGCCGCAGCCGGTCCTGGCGGCGGCCGCGCCCCAGCCGCGCGGCGTGCCCGCAGGCCAGCTCCCAGATCGAGTCCAGCTCCCGCAGGTGCTCCTCGATCTGGGCCAGCACCTGCTTGCGCCGGGGCTTGTGCTCGCTGCGCACGACCCGGTCGTAGACGAGCTTGCTGGTCGTCGCCTTGCGCAAGAGCTTGCGTGCCTCGGCGAAACCCAGCCGCGTGGTCAACACCAGCGCCCGCAACTCGCGCTTGCACTCGTCCAGGCGCACCGCAAGCGCGTACTCCTCGTCCCGGCTCAGCAGCGGGATCTCGCTCATGCGGGAGAAGTAGGCGTGGATGGGGTCGTCCAGAGCCGCGTCGCGCGCGCAAGCGGCTTCCGACTCCTCCTCCAGCGCCGCCTCGGCCGCGCCCTGCTCGCGCGGCACGACCTCGATCCCCTCGGCCTCCAGCGCATCGAGCACCCGGTCCAGCTCCTCGGGCTGCTCGAGCAGGCCCGGCCACTGCATGCCGAGCTCCTCGTAGGTCAAAAAGCCCTGCTGGTGGCCGCGTTCCAGCAGGCGCGCGAGCTGGCTGGTGCGGGTTCGGCCCCCCTTGCGTCTCGCCATGGACGGCGCCGCTCCTCGGACGATCCCTCTGCGCACGGCCCAGCATACCACGCCCGCCCGGTTCCGGACAGTCGCCGCCGGGGGCGCGGGGGGGGCGGGCAGGACGGCCCGCCCCTATAATCCGCGCCCATGGTCCGGATCGCTGGCTATTTCTATCTCGGAGTGGCAGCGCTGGCCTGCCTGCTCAACGCGGCGCGCGGCGCGCCGCTGGTGCCGCTCGGGCTCGGGCCGCGGCTGGTGGCGGGGCTCGGGATCGCGCTCGCGGCGGCGGCGCTCACGATCGCGTTCTCGCGCCTGGCGGAGCGGCGCTGGGCATGGGCGCAGCGGCTGACGGAGTTCTTCCGCCACAAGCTCGGCCCGTTGCGCGGGCGCGAGGTCGCCGCGCTCGCGCTCGCCTCCGGGGTGGCGGAGGAGCTGCTGTTCCGCGGCGCGCTGCAGCCCGCCTTCGCCGACATGCTCGGCGGGCCGGTGCCGGGGCTGATCGCCGCGACGCTCGCCTTCGGCGTGCTGCACGTGGGTGGGCGGGCGCTGTGGCCGTGGACGGCGTTCGCGCTGGTGCTCGGCGCGGTGCTGGGCTGGCTCTATCTGTACACCGACAGCGTGCTGCCGCCCATCGTGTTGCACGTCACGGTGAACGCCGCCAACCTGCGCCGCATCGGCCGGCCGCTGGAGCGATGAGCGGCCAGCCGCCACGCCGGCCGGCTGCCGGGCGGCGGCTGGCACACCGCGCGCTCAGCCCTCGAGCGCTGCCCGATAGCGCGCGAGGGCCAGCGTCGGAAAGTAGTACGGGTAGTAGTGGTAGCGCAGGTAGAAGATCCCCGGGAAGCCGGTGCCGGTGTACTCGTCCTCCTCCCAGCCACCGTCCGGCCGCTGCCGCTCCAGCAGCCACTGCACCCCGCGGCGACACGCCTCGGTGCCCGCCTGGCCGGCGGCGATCAGCCCCATGACCGCCCAGGCGGTCTGGCTGGCGGTCGGCGGCCCCACCCCCCGCGGCCCGCCCTCGTAGCTGCGGCACGACTCGCCCCAGCCGCCGTCGGGCTGCTGGACCGCGCGCAGCCAGGCCGCTCCCCGTGCCAGCGCCGGGTGGCCGGGCTCCAGCCGCGCCGCGCCCAGCCCGGACAGCACCGACCAGGTGCCGTAGATGTGGTTGACCCCCCAGCGGCCGTACCAGCTGCCATCGGGCTGCTGCTCGGCGCGCAGGTAGCGGATGGCGCGCGCCAGCGCGGGATGATCCGCCGGGTAGCCCAGCCGGCAGAGCACCTCCACACACCGCCCGCTCACATCGGCCTCGGACGGATCGAGCATGCAGGTGGAGTCGCTGAGCGGGACCTCGTCGTAGATGGGGTTGTCGACCGCGCGCTCGAATGCCCCCCAGCCCCCGTCGTCGTTCTGCAGCCCGAGCAGCCACTTCAGCCCGCGATCGAAGCTGCGGCGCCGCTGCGGATCGTCGCGGTAGTGGCTGTGCAGCAGCGCCATCAGCACCACGGAGCTGTCGTCGGTGTCGGGGTAGAAGTCGTTGTGGAACTGGAACGCCCAGCCGCCGGGCTCGACCCCGGGGCACTTGATCGCCCAGTCCCCGGGCCGCAGGATCTGCCGCTCGTACAGCCAGTCGGTCGCGCGCCGCAGCGCCGGGTGGTCGCGGTCCAGCCCCGCCGCTCCCAGGGCGACGACCGTCCAGGCGGTGTCCCACACCGGCGAGGCGCACGGCTGCACCCAGAAGCGTCCGTCCCGTTCGATCTCGAGATCGCGGATGGCCTGTAGCCCGCGCGCCACCGGGCCGGAGTCGACCGGGTAGCCCAGCGCGTGCAGCGCCATCACCGAATGGGTGATGGCGGGGAAGATCCCGCCCCAGCTGCCGTCGGCGTCCTGGTGCTCGAGCAGCCAGCGCTCCGCGCACTGCAGCGCCCGCTGCTGGTGGGGCAGCGACAGGTTCAACCGCTCGAACCACTTCAGCGCGCGGTCGGCGGTGCGGAAGAACCGCTTCCAGCTCAGCAGCGGCGCCCGCACCGGCCAGTCGTGCCGCAGCTCCGAGCGCGGCGTCACGAACAGCTCCGGGATCCGCGCCTGGGCCGGGGTGGGATGGATGCGGCGCTTGTGGGCGAGCACCAGCAGGGGTACCACGCAGGTCCGCGCCCAGTACGAGATCTCATAGATATTGAAGGGCGAGCGCGGCGGCATGAGCATGAACGAGATCGGCAGCGCCGGACAGCCCTCCCAGTCGTACTCGCCGAACAGCGCCAGGTAGATCTTCGTGATGACCGAGCTGTTCTCGACCCCGCCCCGGGAGCGGACGAAGGCGCGGGCGCGGGCGAGCCACGGTTCCTCCGGGGAGCAGCCCGCGAGCTTGGCTGCGAAATAGGCCTGGACCGTGATGGACAGATCGGACGCGGGGGCGTCCTTGTACAGCGCCCAACCGCCGTCGGACCGCTGCGAGGCGCGCATGCTGGCCACCAGCCGTCGCTCGCGCGCTGGGTCCACCACCCCGAGGTAGCGCAGGCACAGGATCCACTGCGCCTCGATCTGCACGTTGGACTCCAGCGGCCCCAGCCAGTAGCCCTCGGGATGCTGCAGGCCGAGCAAGAACTCGGTCGCGCGCTGCAGTGCCCCCTCCAGCCGCTGGCGCCCGGCCCGCGGCAGGCGGGCGGCGCTGGCCGGCCGGGGCTCGGGCAAGAGTTCGCGCTCCAGCAGCTCCTCGGTGGGCAGCGGCGGTGCCGGCGGGACCTTGCGCACCGGTCCGCCCAGCAGCCGCGCCAGCGTCGCGGCGGTTGCGTTCGCCATGGTCGTGCTCCCCCCTGTTGCCCTCGCACGCTGGCGGCGCCGGCCGCGCGGGCGGGCGCCACCAGAGGCGGGGGAGGATACCAGCCCCATGGCCTGCGGGCAACGGGTTGGAGAAGAAACCGCGACACCAAGGACGCCGATCCACGTCGTATTGGGATTCGGACCTCTGCCGCCCCCCGGCGCCGCCCCAGGCGGCGCAGGGCAAGGCCGCGCGGTGGGTTGCTACACCGCGCGGTGGGTGGCCTTGACAGAAGGGCTCGGAGCGCCTACCCTCATGCGCTCTTGTGGCGCGGAGCCGGCGGGCGGACGCGCTGGCCGTGAGCGCAGCTGGCCGCGCACCTGCAAGGACCCAGAGCATGAAACTGCGCAAGATGAAGGGCGAGAACTTCAAGCGCCGCGGCAAGATGATCCGCAAGGCCAACCACGGCGTACGTCCCTGCCGCCGCAAGCGCCGCAACCGGATGGCGCGCGGCTGAGCGGCCGCGCGCGCAAGTGCAGGGCGGCGGGCCCTGGCTCGGCTGGCCAGCGCCCGCGAGCCCGGACAGGATGAGACCGCCATGGCGTGGCGCCGCAGTGCAAGCGGGCTTCCGGACGCGCTGGAGCGGCGCGAGATCCTCGCCGGCAACCGCCCGGGGGTGGACCTCGACGCGCTCGGCCGCGCCTATCTGCAGGCGGGCTGGCTCTCCGACGCCCTGGACTGCTTCGAGCGGACCGGCAACCGCGAGGCGCTCGCCGAACTCCGACGGCTGGCGATCGAACGCGATCCGTTCCTGCTCGAGCGGCTGGCGGCGCTTGGCGAGGTGAGCCCCGCGCAGTGGGCCGAGGCCGCACGCCGCGCCGAGGCGGAAGGCCGTGAACTCCACGCCGCCCGCTGCTTCGCGCGCGCCGGCGAGCTCGAGGCGGCCACCAGGGCGGGCGAGCGCGCAGCGGCGCTCCGCGCCAGCCTCGCCTACCCCGCGCGCGGCCGCCACGAACCGCGCACCAGCCCGCCAGGCGGCGGTGACGGCGAGCGGAGCGAGCCCGCCGCCGAGCGGGGCGCGGCGCCGCCCGGCGGCAACGGCAGGGGCGCCGCATAGGCCGCGGCGGCGCGCCACAGCTTTCCCTCTTGCAATCGGCGGGTGGCGCCACTATAAACCGGGGACAAGCCTCGCGAGGGGTTCGCGGACGAGGCACAACTTTCTTCCTGGCAAAACGTTACGCATTCAGGAGCGAGGGCAGACATGATCCGGTTGCACGAGCGGACGGTGCTCGAGTCCTGGCGGGCGCACCGGGTGCCGAACGTCCCCATGGGACGAGGCGCCGACGATGACGACGACTTCGAGGACGAGGAGTTCGACGACGAGGACGAGGAGTTCGACGACGAAGACGAGGAGTTCGACGACGAGGAGGACTTCGACGAAGACCTGGACGAGGACTTCGACGAGGAGGACTACGAGGACGAGGACCTGGACTTCGAGGACGATTAGGCCGGCGCGTGTACCGCGTTCGCCGGCGCGGGCATGCGCCCGCCAGGCGGTGTGGCGACGCGCAAAGGCAGGCGGCTGGTGGGAGGGCGTGATCGCGGCTGTGCCAGCCCTGGACCGCCGCCTGCCGGCGCCGCCGACCTCCGCCTCCCCTCGAACCGCCGGCCCGTGGGGCCGGCCGCTGGCATGCGCGTCCGGGGGCCCGGCCGCCCGGGCCGGGCGCACACCGGGCCGGCCGCGCTGAGCGGAGTGCTCGATCCATGGCCTCGGCAGCCGAGCGGTCTCGCCCCCTGGTTGCGGCGGTGCTTGCCATCGGCAACGAGTTGCTCTCCGGCAAGGTCGAGGACCGCAACACCCGGACCTGCATCGCCGAGCTGCGGGCGGTCGGCACCCCGGTCGGCGAGGTGCGCATCGTCGCCGACGAGCTGGAGGCGATCGCGCGCGCGGTCCGCGAGCTGTCGGCGCGATTCGACCACGTCTTCACCTCGGGCGGGGTGGGCCCCACCCACGACGATGTGACCCTGCCGGCGATCGCCCGCGCGTTCGGCGAACCCTTGGTGCGCCATCCGCGGCTGGAGGCAGCGATCCGGGCCTATTACCGCGAGCGCACCGACGAGCAGCTGTTGCGCATGGCGGATCTGCCGCGAAGCGCGGTGCTGCTGGAGGCAGCGGGCCTGGCAGTGCCCGTGGTGACGGTGCGCAACGTAGTGGTGCTGCCGGGGGAACCGACGATCTTCCGGCGCAAGCTCGCCGCGATCCGCGAGCGCTTCCGCCAGTCGCCCATCTTCCTCCGGCGGGTGTTCACACGCCTGGACGAGGCGGCGCTGGCCCGCACGCTGGCCGAACTGGAGCGGACGCACGGGGTCAGCGTCGGCAGCTACCCGCGTTACGACACCGAGGAGTACGCGGTCATGGTGACGATCGAGTCGCGCGAGCAGGACCGGGTCGCGCGCGCGCTCGCGGCGCTGCTGTCCGCGCTGCCCCCCGAACAGGTGGTGCGGGTGGACTCGGGCGCGCCGCCGCAGCAGGTGCAGCAAGAGCCAGCCGCCGGGGCGGGCTAGCCGCCGCGACCACCCCGCCCCTGGGTCCCGCTCGATCCGCGGCGGCCGGCTGGCTCCTCCGGCTGCGATGCTTCAGTCCTTGTCCGACTCCTTGCCCTTGTCCGCCTGGGCGGCGGGCTGGGCCGCCTCGCCCTGCTTGTTCGCGTCCTTGGCCTCGCCACCGGCCTTCTTGTGCTCCGGCGCGTCCGCCGGAGGCGGCGGGGCGGCGAAGGGCGAGGGCATGGAGGAGGCGAAGGAGCCTGCTCCTGCCGCCGCGCCACCGCCGCCCGGAGCCGGCTTCGTCGCCTCGGTGGCCGCGGCGACCGGGGCGGGCTCGGGCACGCCCGGCTCGCGTTCCTCGACCTTGAAGTTGCCGTGCTGGCGGGCCAGTTCGGCGATCTCGGCGTCGACGAACGCCGAGGTATTCGTCTGGAACAGACCGGCGCCCTTGAGTTCGGCGACACCGCTGCCGGTATAGGTGATGAAGTACCTGCCTCCCTCGGCCATGGGGTTTCCCTCCTCGTGGTCGTCGGGCCGTGCCGCCCGGGCCCGGGCCGGCACCGCTCGCTCGCCCGCTTCTCCACATTCCCCCGGACGGCCCTGACCGGAGGCGATCCTAGCACCCCCGCGCAGCAGTGCGCAACCGCGCCCGCCGGCCCGCGCTGTCGCGGGGAGAGCCACGGCGAGGGCGGCCGGCGGCGGCGGCGGGGCTCACGGGAAGATGCCGCGCTCGGCGTAGGCCGCCTCCAGCCGCTCGAGCGCGACGATGTAGCAGGCGGTGCGCAGATCGGTCTCGTAGCGCGCGGCGACCTCGCGCGCATTCTCGTAGGCGCGCACGATCCGACGCGCCAGCCGCGCGTCCACCTCTTCGAGGTCCCACTGCTCGTTGTTCTTGTTCTGCGTCCACTCGAAATAGCTGACGATCACCCCGCCGGAGTTGGCGAGCACATCCGGCAGCACCGTCACCCCGCGCTCCAGCAGCAGCCGCTCGGCGGCAGGGGTGGTCGGGCCGTTGGCGCCTTCCACGACCAGGCGCGCGGTCAGCCGCGCCGCCACGCGCTCGTCGATCTGGTTCTCCAGCGCGGCTGGGATCGCGAAATCGCACTCCAGGCTCCAGAAGGTCTCGCTGTCGACGGCCTCGGCGCCGCCGAAGCCGGCGATGGTGCCGTGGATGGCGACGTACTCCCGCAGCCGCCGGAGCGGGATCCCGGCCGGATTGGCCAGCGAGCCGCGGTAGTCGCTCACCCCGACGCAGATCGCGCCCGCGCGCTCCAGCAGCAGCGCGGTCCAGGAGCCGACCTGCCCGAAGCCCTGCACGATGAAGCGCGCCCCGGCGATCGGGAAGCCGCTCTCGCGCGACCAGACCTCGATCAGGTCCAGGATGCCCTGGCCCACTGCCTTGTCGCGGCCCTGGCTGCCGCCGCAGGTCAGCGACTTGCCGGTCACCACCCCGCGATGCAGGTTGCGCGTGGCGTAGCCGACCGAGTTCATGTAGGTATCCATGAACCAGGCCATGGTCTGCGCGTCGGTCCCCAGATCGGGCGCCGGGATGTCGTAGTCGACCCCGATGTTCGAGCCCAGCGCGTGCGCGAAGCGGCGCGTCACCCGCATCAGCTCGTCGGTCGAGTGCCGCCGTGGTTCGATGCGGACCCCGCCCTTGGCGCCCCCCAACGGCAGCCCCACCAGCGAGCACTTCCACGTCATGAGGGCAGCCAGCGCCTTGACCTCGTCCATCGAGACCGCGGGGTGGTAGCGGATACCGCCCTTGTAGGGCCCCAGGATGTTGTTGTGCTGGACGCGATAGCCCTGGAACAACCGGTAGCTGCCGTCGTCCATGCGGACGGGGAAGTTGACCTCGATGACATTTTTGGGCTGGCTCAGGATCAGCCGCACGTCGTCGCGCAGGTGGATGAGGTCGGCGGCGCGCCGGTAGCGCTCCTCGACCATGGCGAGGAAGCCCGACGGCGCGGTCCTGTTGCTCTGCGTGCTCACCGCTGCCCTCCGCACCCGGCCCCGGGGCCGGCGCGGGCAAGCCCCGCGCCCGCACGGGCGTCCGGGCGAAGATGCGCGAGCTTACCCGAGGGGCCGGGTCCTGACAATACGGCGCATGGGGACACGCCGGCCCCGTTCCGCCGCCCCCGAGCCCTCCCCTCCCCGCAGGGCGAGCACGGCCCGGCGCCCCGGCGCAGGCGCGCCTTGGGCAGGGCAGGCGCAGCGGGTAGAATCCGGGCGGCCCTGCGGGCAGGGGCGCGGCGACGGCGGAGATACCACCTGTGGACCAGGCTGCGGCGGGGGCGGCAGGGGTGCAAGGGGCGGGGCTGTCGCTCGAGCTGCTGGCCCGCTTCGGGATCGCGGCGGCGATCGGGCTGCTGGTGGGCCTGGAGCGCGAGTGGGCCAAGGCGGGCGACCGGCCGGTGTTCGCCGGCATCCGCACCTTCCCCTCGATCGCGCTCATGGGCTGCACCGCCGCCATGATCTCGGAGTTGCACGCCCAGCCGTGGCTGTTCCCCGCGGCCTTCTTCGGGTTCGCGCTGCTGGTCGCCATCTCGCACTACGTGAGCAGCTCCTTGCCCAGCTACGGCACCACCACCGAGATCACCTCGCTGCTGGTGTTCCTGCTCGGGGGACTGGTGTTCTGGGGGCATATGGCGCTGGCGGCCGCACTCGCGGTGCTGGTGACGCTGATCCTGTCGCTCAAGGAGCCGCTGCACACCCTTGCCCGCCGCATGGAGGCGCAGGACATCTACGCCACGCTCAAGTTCGCCATCGTGAGCGTGATCGTGCTGCCGCTGTTGCCCAACGAGCGGCTGCAGATCGAGGGGCTGGAGCTGCTGGGCGTGCTCAACCCCTTCAATATCTGGCTGCTCGTGGTGCTGGTCTCCGGGATCGGCTTTCTGGGCTACGTGGCGGCGAAGCTGCTCGGGGCGCGGCGCGGGATCGCGCTCACCGGGCTGCTCGGCGGGCTGGCCAGCTCGACCGCGGTCACCGCCAGCATGGCGGAGCGCTCCCGCGAGAACGAACAGGTCGCTCCCCAGCTCGCCCTCGCCACGGTGCTGGCGTGCACCGTCATGTTCCCGCGCACCATCATCGAGGTCGCCTTCGTCGAGCGCGAGCTGGCCTTCCAGGTGGCGCTGCCGCTGCTCGCCGCCGGCGCCTTCGGGGCGCTGGCGAGCGGCTACCTCTGGTTCCACGGCGCGCGGGCCGAGCCCGAACAGCTCACGATCAGGAACCCCTTCCAGCTCGGCCCGGCGCTCAAGTTCGGGCTGCTGTTCTGCGCCATGCTGCTCGGCGGCGAGCTGGCGCGGCTGCACTACCGGGAGGCCGGGGTGCTGCTGTTCGCGGCCGCCGGCGGCCTGATCGACGTGCGCCCGATCGCGCTCACCGTCGCCGACCAGATGGTGCGCGGCACCCTGCCGTCGAGCGAGGCGGTGGCGGCGGTGATGATCGCGGCGCTCGCCAACACGGTGCTCAAGGCGGCCTATGGAATCTTCCTCGGCCGCGGGCGGTTCCGCCGCCTGCTGGTGCCGACGTTCGGGATGCTGATCGGGGGCGGGGTGCTCGCCGTCTGGTTCGTGCTCCGCTTCGGTCCGGTCTGGACCCACTGAGCCGTGGGGCTGCCGCGGCGGGGCATGCGGCCCGGCAGCCCGCTGCGCCTGGCGGGGCGGCGGGCCCGTTACGTGCGGCTGCTCAAGCGCGACGCCTTCAGCGAGAACCACCTGGTCGAGCTCGACGGCCGGCTCTGGGTGCTCAAGCGCTCGCGCCCGCTGGGCTGGCTGGCGCGGCGGGAGCGGCGCAACTACCGCCGCCTCGAGGGCATCCCGGGGGTGCCGGCGCTGGGCCCGGTACAGGCCCCGATGTGGCTCTTGCACGCCTGGGTGCCGGGCCGCACGCTGCAGCAGCTCTGGGAGGAGCTCAACGCCCGGATGGCGGCCGAGGGCCGGGCGCGGGGCGAGATCGCCGAGCCGCTGGTCCCGCCGGACTTCTACCTGCGGCTGGGGCGGCTGCTCGATGCGGTGCACGGCCGGGGGCTGGTCTATCTCGATCTGTCCAAGAAGGCGAACGTGATCGTGGCGCCCGACGGCTCGCCGCAGCTGATCGATTTTCAGATCTCGTGCTGGTTCGGCCGGCGCCGTCGGCGCGGGCTCGGCGCGCGGCTGTTCGAGGCGCTGGTGCGCTCGGATCGCTACCAGCTCTGCAAGCATGCGCGACGGCACGGGCTGGCGGCGCCGGACTGGTGGGGGGTGGGCGGCGCCGAGCCGGCGCCGTGGCTGCACGGCCGGTATCGGCGCTGGCTCGGCCGGCCCTGGCTGTGGCTGCGCCGCCGGCTGCTGCCGCGCTGGTGGTGAGGACAACGGCGGCGCGCACAGCGGCCCGCCCTTGCCCGTGGCGGCGGCCGGCCGTATAAACGGACGGCCTGGCTCCGGGCCATGCGGAGGATCTCATGGCGGGCCGACCCGGCGTGATCGGGCCCATGGGGCTGCTCGCTGTTGGCGCGCTGCTGGGCGCGGCGCTGGGCTGCGGGCAGAGCAGCTCCGGCGCCGCCGAGCCCAGCGGCGACCGCGCGGCGGCGTGGGCGGAGCTGGGGCTCGCCGGCGATGAGGACGCGCTGGCGCAGCGGCTGGCGGAGCTGGCCGCGGTCACGGTCGATCCGCCGCCGGTGGTGGGCAGGGACTACCACCCGCGCTTCCCCCCCGATCTGCCATTCGATCCGGCGGCCTGGCAGACCGGACCGCCGGCACCCTCGGTCGCCGATCCGCGCGCGCGGCGCGGCGGCACGCTCCGGCTCGCCATCCAGGCCTTCCCGCCCACGGTGCGCACCGAGGGACCGAACGCCCGGCTGGGCTTCCTCAGCACGATCCACGGTCTGGTCTACGAGCCGTTGTTGGGCTACGACTTCTACCACGACCGCTACGTGCCGGCGCTCGCCACGCACTGGCAGATCGAGCAGGACCGCCAGACGTTCCGCTTCCGGCTCGATCCGCGGGCGCGCTGGGCGGATGGCCGGCCGGTGACCGCCGACGACGTGCTCGCGACCTTCGAGCACCTGCGCAATCCCGACCGCCGCGATCCGACCACCGCCCGCTACTACGACGAGCTGATCGAGTCGGTGCGGGTGCTGGACCGACTGACGGTCGAGGTCAGGGCGCGGGAGCGGCGCTGGCGGAGCTTTCTGACCGTGGCGGGCACCCCGATCTATCCCGCCGCCTACATCCGCATGGACGGGGAGACCTACCTCAAGGACTGGAACTGGCGGCTGCCGCCCGGCAGCGGGCCATACGAGCTGCGCCGGCAGGACATCGACAAGGAGCGCTCGCTGGCGCTCCGGCGGCGGCGCGAGTGGTGGCGCGAGGGTGTACGGCCCGAGGCGCGGGGGATGTACAACTTCGATGTCATCCGCTGGGACGTGATCAAGACGCGCGAGCTCATGTACCAGAAGTTCCTGGCGGACGAACTCGATCTGTACCTGGTGTACGCCGCGCAGCGCTGGGTCCAGGAGATCGATCGCGAGCCGCGGCTGCGACGGGGCTGGATCCAGAAGCGCCGCATCTACAACCAGAGCCCCAACGGGTTCGGCGGCTACGCCTTCAACATGCGGACGGCACCGTTCGACAGCCGCAACGTGCGGCTCGCCTTCGCGCACCTGTTCCCCCGCGAGACGCTGTTCGAGAAGTACTTCTTCCAGCAGTACGAGTACACCGACAGCTACTTCCCCGGCCAGAAGTGGGCGCGGCCGGATGCCGCGCGCGTGCGCTTCGACCCCGAGGCAGCGCGCCGGCTGCTCGCTGCCGACGGCTGGATCGCGCGCGACGCGCATGGCTATCTGGTGGACGCCGCAGGGCGGCGCTTTCCCAAGCTGACGCTGGAGATCAGCGACCCCTCGGCGGCCAGCCTGCGCATCCACGAGCTGGTCAAGAGCACGCTGTGGAAGGAGGCGGGAATCGAGCTGGAGCTCAAACAGCTGGACTACCCCTCGCTGCTCAAGAAGGTCTGGGACCACAAGTTCCAGCTCGTGTACTGGCACTGGACGGCGGGCTACTTTCCCGAGCCCGAGTTTCTGTTCCACTCCCGCTACGCCGGCGAAAAGCAATCCAACAATCTGACCGGGCTGGCGCTGCCCGAGGCGGACGCGCTCATGGACGCCTACCGCTACGAGTTCGATCCCGAGGTGCGGCTGCGGCAGCTGCAGCGCCTGGACGCGCTGGTGTTCGACACCCACCACTACGCGCTGAGCTGGTACGCGCCGTACTTCCGGATTCTGTACTGGGATCGCTTCGGCCAGCCCCCGGAGTACGCGGACCGGTTCCTGGGCGATCTGGACAACGTGCTGGCGTACTGGTGGTACGACGAGGCGCGGGCGGCGGCGCTGGAGCGCGCCAGGGCCGCGGGCCGGGCGCTGCACCCGGACCACCCCCTCGGGCAGTACGACCAGGTCGAGCAGCAGTGGTGGAAAGAGCACGCCTTGCCTGCACCCCGCCGCTGGCCGGAGGCGGCTCGGTGAGGAGCGCTCGCCCCATGCGGAAGCGCCGGCGGTGAGCGGCATGACCGCCTACTTCCTGCGCCGGCTGCTGCTGGTGCCGGTGACCTTCCTCGCCATCACGGCGCTGGTCTACACGATCCTGCGCTACGTGCCGGGCGGGCCGATCGAGCAGGCCGAGGCAGCGATGC
This sequence comes from Planctomycetota bacterium, assembly GCA_026004615.1. Lineage (GTDB taxonomy): Bacteria > Planctomycetota > J058 > J103 > J103 > BPJM01. The sequence continues at coordinate 201,734 of BPJM01000003.1, read as the reverse complement.
GGCTCGGGGCGATGGCGGGCGAGGCGGGCGGGGGCGGCGGCGCGGGGTTGTTCCGCGGCGAGACCGCGCTCGATCTGGACGAGGAGGGGCTGCTGGAGCTGCAGCGCTTCTACGCGCTGGATCAGCCGGTGGCGATCGGCTACCTGCAGTGGCTGGGGCTGTGGCCGCGCGAGCGCCGCACCCGCGTGCCCCCGAGCACGCGCGAGCGGCATCCCGAGCCGTTTCAGGCCCTGGAGGAGCTGAATGCCGCGCGGGTGCGCACGGGCGAGCGGCTGGCGGCGCTGCTCGCCGAGCACGGCCTGGTGGCGCTGCGCGGCGAGGTGTGGCGGCCGCTTGCCGGTGCCGAAGAGCTGCCGGCAGCGGTGCGCGATCGCGCCGAGCAGCTGCGCGCCGCGGGCTTCGGCAAGCGCGACGAGCTGATGGAACTGCTGCTCGCGCACGGCCACGCCTACGCCGGCGGCAGTTACCTGCGGCAGGCGGGCGCGGAGCTGCGCGCGCAGGCGCCCGAACTCCATGCCCAGGCGGAGCGGCTGCTCGGGGCGCTGCGCCTGGCGGAGGAGCACCTGCGGCGGGTGCGCGAGCAGTATGGTTTCGAGATCGAGCGCGACGGCCGCCTCTACAAGGTCGAGCGCCGCCTGGCCGGCATCCTGCAGCTGGAGTTCGGCGACAGCTACACGCAGGGCGAGCCGGTGCTGGGTTTGATCGCGTCCAAGTTCGAGATCTCGCTCCAGTTCGGCCTGGCGGGCTATCTGTTGACCTGGCTGGTCTGCATCCCGCTCGGGATCTTCAAGGCGCTCAAGCACCGCAGCCTGTTCGACGCGGCGAGTTCGTTGCTGGTCTTTCTCGGCTACGCGCTGCCGGGCTTCGTGGTGGCGCTGCTGCTATTGGCGACGGTGGCGCCGGCGCTGGGGCTGCCGCTGGGGGGCTACAAGCCCGAGGGCATCGAGCAGATGGGCTGGCTGGAGGCCGCCTGGGGCCGCTTCCGGCACATGGTCATCCCGGTGACGGCCTACGTGGCGGGCGGCTTCGCCACCATGACCATCCTCATGAAGAACTCGCTGATGGAGAACCTGGGCGCCGACTATGTCCGGACGGCATTCGCCAAGGGGCTGGGGGAGCGGCGGGTGATCTTCATCCATGCGCTGCGCAACTCCCTGATCCCCATCACCGCCGGGATCGGGCACGCGATCGGGCTGCTGTTCGCCGGCTCGTTCCTGATCGAGCTGACCTGCAACATCCCCGGCATGGGCCTGCTCGGCTACACCGCCATCATCCAGCGGGACTATCCGATCGTGCTCGGGATCCTGGTCTTCGGCGTGCTCATCCGGCTGTTCGGCAACATCCTGAGCGACCTGGTGTGGGCGCTCATCGATCCCCGCATCCGGTTCGGTCGTTGAGGGCGAGGCAGGCGCGCGGTGCAGGCGACGGCGGGCTGGCTGGTGCTGCTGGGGCTGGTGGGCGCGGGCTATCTGCTCGCGCACCGGCTGCTGCCCTGGCTCTGGGTGCGGGCGGGCCGGCTGTGTGGGCTGCGCATGGAACTCAGCCCGCTGACCGCGCGCCGGCTGCGCCGCTTCCGCCGCATCCGGCGCGGCTACTGGAGCTTCGTACTGATCAGCACCGCGTTCACCTCGAGTCTGTTCCTGGAGCTGGTGGTCAACCACAGGCCGCTCTATGTCCGCTATGGCGAGCGGGTCCAGCTGCCGGCGGTCGCCGACTGGCTCAACTTCATCTGGCCGTGGGCGGAGCTGCCGGCGAGCGCGCGCTGGGCGGACTTCGGGCTGCCCGAGCTCGGCGAGGGCGAGCTGGATGGGCGGCGGCTGGCGCAGTGGATCGCCGAGCCGGCGGCGCTGGAGCGGCTGGCGGCGAGCCGGCTGCTCGCCGCCGAGCGGGCGGCGGACGAGGCCGAGCGGGCAGCGCTGGTGCGCGAGGCCGGGGGCTACCGCCGGCTGGCGGCCGAGATCCGCACCGGCCTGCTCCAGATCCTCATGCCGCCCTATCCGTTCTCCGCCGCCGAGCTGCTGGTGCACCTGCCCGGCAGCCCGCCGTACCCCGCGGTCTGGAAGCGACACGGCTCCGAGGCCGGGGCGGCGGCGGCAATGTCGGTTGGCGGCCCCTGGCCGCTGCTGGGGACGGATTTCGCCGGGCGCGATGTGCTCTCGCAGCTGCTGTACGGCTTCCGGGTCAGCTTCGCCTTCGCGCTGGTGGTGGCGCTGGTGGGCTACGCCATCGGCATCAGCGCCGGCGCCATCATGGGGTATTTCGGCGGCTGGATCGACATCGCGGTGCAGCGGCTGATCGAGATCTGGGGCTCGATGCCGTTTCTGTACATCGTGATGATCCTGGCCGCGGTCACCCAGCCCGACTTCCTCAAGCTGGCGGCGCTGTTGATCGTGCTCCGCTCCTGGCTGGGCATCACCTACACCGTGCGCGGGGAGTTCTACCGCGAGAAGGCGCGCGAGTACGTGCAGGCGGCGCGGGCGCTCGGGGTGCCCGACCGCACGATCATGCGCAAGCACATCCTGCCCAATGCCCTGGTGCCGGTGGTCACCTTCATGCCGTTCGATGTGGTCGCCTATATCGGGGCGCTGGTCTCCCTGGACTTCCTCGGCTTCGGACTGCCGCCCGAGGTGCCGTCCTGGGGGCGGTTGCTGCGCGATGGCGCCGAGAACATCCGCAACCACCCCGAACTGGTGGTCATCCCGGTGCTGGCGTTCGCGCTGACGCTGTACTGCGTGGTGATGATCGGCGAGGCGGTGCGCGAGGCCTTCGACCCCAAGGAATACGCCAGGCTGAGGTGAGCCCATGAGCGCGAGCCATCCCGCGGCGGGCCCGCCCGCCAGCCCCCCGCCGCTGCTCGAGATCGAGGACCTGCGCACCTACTTTCACACCGAGCAGGGCACGGTCAAGGCGGTCGACGGCATCTCGCTCGCGGTGCCCGAGGGCGAAACCCTGGGGATCGTCGGCGAGTCGGGCTCGGGCAAGTCGGTCACCGCCTACTCCATCGTGCGGCTGCTGCCCGAGCGGCTGGCCGAGATCCGCGCGGGGACGATCACCTGGCGCGGCAAGCACGGCGAGACGGTCGACCTCTTGCGGGTGCCGATCGAGCAGATGCCCCGCTATCGGGGCGAGGAGATCGCCTTCATCTTCCAGGAGCCCATGACCAGCCTCAACCCGGTGTTCAAGTGCGGCTGGCAGGTGGCGGAGGCGATCGTCGCCCACCAGCAGGTGAGCTGGAAACAGGCCTGGCAGCGCGCCACCGAGCTGCTGGCCGAGGTGGGCATCCCGATGCCCGAACGCCGCATGCACCAGTACCCGCACGAGCTGTCCGGCGGCATGAAGCAGCGGGTCATGATCGCGATGGCGCTCGCCTGCAACCCCAAGCTGCTGATCTGCGACGAGCCGACCACCGCGCTCGACGTCACGATCCAGAAGCAGATCCTGGAGTTGATCCAGCGGTTGCAGCGCGAGCGCCGGATGGCGGTGCTGTTCATCACGCACGATCTCGGGGTGGTGGCCGAGATGACCGATCAGGTCGCGGTCATGTGTCCGGGCGAGACGCTGCGCGAGCTGTACCGCGGCACCGGACGCGAACACGATCCGGCCTTCGAGCGCGGCGGCCACATCGTGGAGTTCGGCTCGGTGTGGGACATCTTCACCAACCCGCAGCACCCCTACACCAAGGGGTTGATCGCCTGCCGGCCGACGCTTGCGACCCGCTCCGAGCGGCTGCCGACGATCATCGACTTCATCCGGGCCGACAAGCGCGGGGTGCATCTCGATCCGACCGACCCGGCGCTGGAGATCGACTACCCCGGGCGCGCCCGCAAGCGGCGCGAGGACATGCCCGGCTTCGGCGAGCCGTTGCTGGAGGTCCGGGGGCTGCGGACCTGGTTCCCCATCACCGCCGGTCTGTGGCGGCGCACCGTCGGCTGGGTCAAGGCGGTGGACGGGGTCGACCTGGTGGTGGGGCGCGGCCAGACGCTGGGGCTGGTGGGGGAGTCCGGCTGCGGCAAGACGACGCTGGGGCGGACGGTGCTGCGCCTGATCGAGCCGCGGGCGGGTTCGATCCGCTACGCCGGCCAGGACGTGCTCGCGCTGCGGGGCCGGGCGCTGCGCGCGCTGCGCCGCCGCATGCAGATCATCTTCCAGGACCCGTACAGCTCGCTCAACCCGCGCCTGAGCATCGAGGAGACCCTCACCGAGCCCATGCGGTTGCACGGGCTGTACCGCAGCGCCGCCGAGCGGCGCGACCGCGCGGTGTGGCTGCTGGAGCGGGTCGGGCTCAAGGCGGAGCACCTGGCGCGCTACCCGCACGAGTTCTCCGGCGGCCAGCGCCAGCGCATCGGCATCGCGCGGGCGCTGGCGGTGGAGCCGGAGTTCATCGTGTGCGACGAGGCGGTGAGCGCGCTCGATGTCTCGGTGCAGGCCGGGGTGATCAACCTGCTGCTCGACCTGCAGGACGAGTTCGGCCTCACCTACATCTTCATCAGCCACGACCTGGCGGTGGTGCGCTACGTCTCGGACCTGGTCGCGGTCATGGCCTCCAACGCCGCGATGGCGGAGCTGTTCCAGGAGCCGGAGCGCTCGCGCCTGCGGGCCGAGGACCGCGGCGGGCACATCGTCGAGCTCAAACCCGCTGCCGAGATCTACCAGCGCCCCGAGCACCCCTACACCCGCAAGCTGCTGGAGGCCATCCCGCGCGGCGAGCTCCAGGCGCTGCGCCGCCGGCGCGGGCGCTGAGCGGCCGGCGCCGGCAGAGGCGGCGCGGTATACTGCATGCGGAGCAGGCGTCACCGAGAGGGCAGGCATTGGATCCGGCGCAGGTGCGCAGGATGATCGCCGGGTACGAAGCCGCCGCTGCCCGCAGCAGGCGCGAGCGGGCTCGCCGCCGGCTGGCGCCGCAGGCATCGCTCGCCGAGGCGCTGGCGCTCTGGCGGATCCGGCCCGAGCTGTTCTCCGCACCCAAGGATGCGGTTCGCCTCCGGGGCGAAGAGCGCGCCCGCGCGGCCTGGGCGCGGCTGCGCCAGGCCTGGCGAACCGGACGGTTCGGTGAGCCCCCCGGATAGGCTGCGCCGGGCGCTCGCGGCGGTCGCGGCCGCGTTGTCCGCGCTGCCGGCGCGCTCCATGCTGATCGGCGGCCTGGCGGTCGTCCTGCACGGGATTGCCCGCCTGACCCGCGACATCGACGTCACGGTCGCAGCAGGCGAGGTCCCGCTCTCCGAGCTGTTCGCCACCTTCGCCCGGCATGGGATCGTGCCGCGGATCTCGGACGCGCAGTCGTTCGCGCAGGCCAACCAGGTGCTGCTCCTGGAGCACGAGCCGACGGGCGTCGAGGTGGACGTGAGCCTGGGGTGGCTTCCCTTCGAGCTCCAGGCGCTGGAGCGGGCGCAGCGGATGTCTGCCGGAGGGATCGAGCTGCCGGTCGCGAGCCCCGAGGATCTCGTGGTCTACAAGTTCACGGCCTTCAGGCCCCAGGACCAGCAGGACATCGAACGGCTTCTGGCGCTGCACGGTCACCGCATGGACCTGGCGCGCGTCCGCTCGCTGGCGCGCGAGATCGCTCGGGTGCTCGAGGAGCCGGAGCGCTTCGCGCAGCTGCAGCGCTGGATCGCCGATCTCGAGCGGCCCGGACCGTGAAGCCACCGCCTCCGCAGCCCGGACCCGGGGGTGCCACGGCCCTTCGGTGCGGCCGCGCGGCGGCGGCCGCCGGCAGGAGCGGGCGGCGGGGCACGCGCGCGTCCGGCCAGGGGCGCACCCCTGGTCGCTCCCGCTGTCCGGCGGGGTGAAGGCGGGGCGAGGGCCGGCGCGCGCGCGGCGGCGCGGCCGCGCGAGCGCTTTGCCAGCGCGGCGCCGCCCGTCCTATACTGCGTGCCGTGGCGGCGCGCGAGCAGGAGCAGCAGGGGCCGGCGATCGCGCACCTGGTGCGCGACTGGCCGGTGCGGCGGCTGGAGGGCGAGGCGCCGCCGCAGCCGGGCCGGGATGCGGTCGCGCTCGAACAGCCGCTGGAGCTGCGCGTGGACGGCCAGGTGCTGGCGGTGCTGATGCGCACCCCGGGGCACGACCGCGAGCTGGCGGTGGGGCTGCTCGCCGCCGAGGGGGTGGTGCGCGCCCCCGGGGACGTAGCGGCGATCGCCGAGAGCGAACTCGCGGTCGCGCTCACGCTCGCGCCCGCCGCCCGCGCCCGCACCCCCGCCTCGCGCCGCCTGCTCCTGACCACCAGCGCCTGCGGGGTGTGCGCGCAGACCGCGCTCGGCGAGGTGCTGGAGCGGTTCGGGCGGGTGCCGGCGGTGGCCGCGCCAGCGCTGCGGCGCTCGGTGCTCTACCAGCTGCCCGAGCGGCTCGCGGCCGCGCAGCGCGGGTTCGCCCGCAGCGGCGGGCTGCATGCGGCGGCGCTGTTCGACCGCGACGGAGCGCTGCTCTGTGCGCGCGAGGACGTGGGGCGGCACAACGCGCTCGACAAGGTGCTGGGGGCGCGGCTGCTCGCGGGGGCGCTGCCGGCGGCGGGCCAGCTCGTGCTGGTGTCGGGGCGGGCGAGCTACGAGCTGGCCGCCAAGGCGGTGGCGCTGGGGGCGGCGGTGCTGGCGGCGGTCAGTGCCCCGAGCAGCCTGGCGATCGAGCTCGCCGAGCGCGCCGGACTGACGCTGATCGGTTTCCTGCGGGGCGAGAGCATGAACGTCTATACCCACCCGGAGCGGATCGAGGGGGCACTCGCATGAGCGGGCGCGTGCTGCCGATGGCGAGCGGCGGCGGCGGGCGGGCGGCCGGCAGCGCCCGGGGCTGGCGCCGCTGGGTGCCGTTCGGCTTGCTCGTGCCGAACAAGCCGCGCCACTACCGCGAGATGCTGCGCGCGCTGTGGCAGAACCGCGACCGGTTCTCCTATGCGCTGCGCATCCTGCGCCACGGGGTGTGCGATGGGTGCTCGCTGGGGCCGCGCGGGCTATACGACGACGCCATGGACGGCATCCACCTGTGCACCACCCGGCTGGCGCTGCTGCGGCTCAACACCATGCCGGAGATCCGGCCCCACCTGCTGGCCGACATCGGGGCGCTGCGCCGGCTCAGCAACGCCGAGCTGCACCGGCTGGGGCGGGTGCCGTATCCGCTGGTGCGCGCGCGCGGCGAGCGGGGTTTCCGCCGGCTGGGCTGGGCGGAGGCGGTGGCGAAGGTGGCGGCGGCGCTGCAGCAGGCGGTGCCCGACCGCGCGGCGTTCTTCGTCTCCAGCCGCGGGCTGACCAACGAGGCCTACTACCTGGTGCAGAAGCTGGCGCGCCTGGCCGGCACCCCGCACATCGACTCGTGCGCGCGGCTGTGCCATGCCGCCAGCGCGGTCGGGCTCGCGCAGGCGATCGGCTACGGGGCGCCGACGGTGTCGCTGCGCGACATGATCGAGACCGAGCTGTTGGTGCTGTTCGGCACCGACCTGGTCAACAACCAGCCCGTGACCGCCAAGTACATGGCGCTCGCCAGGCGGCGCGGCGCCCGCATCGTGGTCGTCAACCCGTTCCGGGAGCCGGGGCTGGAGCGGTACTGGGTGCCCTCGATGCTGCGCTCGGCGCTGTTCGGCACGCCCCTCATGGACGAGCACTTCCCGGTCAAGCCGGGCGGCGACATCGCGTTCATCAGCGGGGCGCTCAAGGCGCTGATCGAGACGGGGGCGATCGAGCGCGAGTGGATCGCCCGCCACACCACCGGCTTCGAGGAGCTGGCGCGCTCGCTCGCCGCCATGTCCTGGCCGGAGCTGGAGCGGAGCAGCGGGCTCGCCGAGGCCGACATGCGGCGGTTCGCCCGGCTGTATGCCGAGGCCCGCAGCGCGGTGCTGTGCTGGAGCATGGGGCTGACCCAGTGGCGGTTCGGGGTCGACAACGTGCGGGCGGTGGTCAACCTGGCGCTGGCGCGCGGCATGGTCGGCCGGCCCGGAGCGGGGCTGTTGCCCATCCGCGGTCACAGCGGGGTGCAGGGCACCGCGGAGTGCGGCGCCGATGCGAGCAAGCTGCCCGGGGCGCTGCCGATCACCGAAGGGAATGCGCGGCGGTTCGCCGAGGCCTGGGGCGGTCCCATCCCGGCCCGGCCCGGCTGGTCGGTGCCCGAGGCGGTGGACCGCGCCGCGCAGGGCGAGGTGGATCTGCTCTACCTGGTCGGGGGCAACCTCTTGGAGACGATGCCGGATACCGCCAACGCGCGCGCGGCGCACGAGGCGGTGCGGCTACGGGTGCACCAGGATATCGTGCTCAATACCTCGACGCTGCTGGACTGCGAGGGCGAGGTGCTGGTGCTGCCGGCGGCGACCCGCTACGAGCAACCCGGCGGCGGCACCTCGACCTCCACCGAGCGGCGCATCCGGTTCAGCCCCGAGGTGCGCGGCCCGCGGGTGCGCGGGGCGCTGCCCGAGTGGCAGATCGCAGCGCGGATCGGCGAGCGGCTGTGGCGCACGCGGCACGGGCTGGGACCGCAGGCCCCGACCCCGTTCAGCTACCGGGATGTCGCCCAGGTGCGGGCCGAGATGGGCCGGCTCATGCCGCTGTACCGCGGGATCGAGCGGTTGCGGCGCGAGGGCGACGCGGTGCAGTGGGGCGGGCCGCGGCTGTGTGCAGGCGGCTTCCCGAACCTGCCGGAGGGCCGGGCGCGCTTCGCGGTGCTGCGGCTGCCGCAGCTGGAGCCTCCTCCGGGCAAGCTGTTCTTGGTCACCCGGCGCGGCAAGCAGTTCAACTCGATGCGGCTCGGCGCGCGCGACCCGTTCACCGGGGCCGGCCGCACCACGGTGATCGTCGCGGAAGAGGACCGGGCGCGGCTGGGGCTCGAGGAGGGAGCGCCGGTCGAGGTGCGGAGCGAGCTCGGAGCGCTGCGCGCCACGCTGCTGGTCGGTCCGTGCCGGCCGGGTCACCTGCAGGCGTTCTGGCCGGAGGCCAACGTGTTGCTGCCCCGCGCCTACGATCCTGCCTCGCACGAACCCGAGTACGGGGTCGCGGTCGAGCTGCGCCCGCTGTGAGGCGGCCGGCCGCGCTCTCCCCCCCGATCGCAGGCCGCGGAGATCGAGCGGCTGCACGCCGCGCGCAGCCGGGAGCTGCGGCGCCCCTGCTGGCCGAGGCCCGCGACCGGCCTGCAGCGCGTCCCCTCCGCCCCCGCGGTGACATGGAAGACCGAGGCCCGGCGTTTCGGATCGACCGCCCGCGCCGCGCCCCTCCCTCCCCAGGCACGCAGCCTGGCGTCACGCCATGGACGAACCGCCCGGTGTGGGGCCGCGAGGGCCACCGCCCGGCGCGTTGCGCCACCGCGGGCCTGCGCTACCATGAAGGGGCGCGCATCCCGGGGGTGCCGCCGCCCGGGCCCGCGGTGGGCCCGGATGGCAGCGCGCGCGAGGCTGCCCCCGGCGGCGTTGCCCGCGCCTTGCCGGCGGTTGCGCGCGGGTGCAGGACTGGCGGTGGGCGAGCACGACGAGCCGGCAGGCGGCGGCGCGCCGAGGGGGATCTGCCCGCGCGCCCGGGCGGCGGCGCGGCTCGGCTGGCTCGCCCTGCTGGCGGTGCTCGCGCTGCCGCCCGCGGCCGCGGCGCCGCGGGCACGCGCAGGCCCTCCCGAGATCTACCTCGACGTGCTGGACGGCGATCTGGCGGCCGAACTGCTGGCGGCGGACGAGGACGCGCGCGCGTGCCGCTGGCAGCGCGCTGCCGAGCGCTACCAGCGGCTGTTGGAGCTCGCGCTCGGCGCCGAGCGCGAGCGGGTGGTGCCGCGTGCGCCCGGTGGAGCCGGCGGCGCACTCGCAGCGCTGGACGGCGTGCCCCGCCCCGGGGTGCTCTACGAGGGGCTGGCGCGCGCGCTCCGGCGGCGGCTGGCGGCGCTGCCGCCGGCGGGGCTGCAGGCCTACCGCCAGCGCTACGAACCCGAGGCGCACGCCGCGCTGGCGCGCGCCCGCGCCGAGCCGCCAGCGGCGCAACAGCTCGCCCTGGCAGAGCTGGCGCGCCGGTTCACCCTCACCCCCAGCGGCCATGCCGCGGCGGTGCTGCTCGGCGACTGGCTGCTGGAGCGCGGGGAGTGGGCCAGCGCCGCCTCCTGCTACGAGCTGGCGGCGCTGGCGGTGCCGGCGCACGAGCAGCAGCCGCTGGCGCGCCGCCTCGCCTGGCTGGGCCGCCCCTCGCGCTGTTCGCCCCCCCTGCCGGCGGTCCGCCCCCCGGCGCTCGCGCTCAGCGAGGGCGAGGCGGCGGGGGCGGCAGCCGCGCTCACGCTCCAGCCGATCCCGCTGCCCGACGGCCTGGCGGTGCCACGTCCCGGGCGCGTGGTGCTGACGCTGGCGGGCGCGGCAGCAGGGCGCGGTATCCGGGTGCTCCCAGCGGGCGCCAGCCCGCCGCCCGAGCCCAGCCCCGGACCGCTGCGGCTGGGCGGCTGCGCGGACGGACGCGTGCTCGCGGTGGCACTCGAACACCCGCGGCTGGTGAGCGGGGCGGGCTTTGGCCCGCCGCCGGGTGATCCGCTCGCCACCGCCTACGACCTCTTCGTCTTCGACCTGGGGCGGCAAGGGGCTCTGGTGGGCACGACCGCGGAGCCGGAGGCGTTCGGCGCCGAGGCGGCGGCATGGTTGCGCGGGGTCGAGTGGCCGAGCCCACCGCTGCTCGCGCCCGGAGCGCTGTTCGCCGCCGCGGTGCGGCGCACCAGCGAGCCCGAGCTGCACCTGGCGGCGTTCCGCCGGGCACCGCTCTCGCTGGCATGGCGGACGTTTGTGTGCGCGCGCCGCTACACCCGCTCGTTCGACGACGGCGCGCCGCTGCAGGCAGCTCTGGCGCGGACCGGTGCAACGGTGGTGCTGACGACGGCGCTGGGGGTGGCGGGCGCGCTCGATGCGCTGAGCGGCGAGGTGCGGTGGCTGCTCTGGCACGCAGCGCCAGCGGGAGCCGCGGCCGGCGCAGGGGTGCCGATCGACCTGGAGGAGCCGCGCGAACCGAGCCCTCCCTGGCCGCCGCTGGTGGCGGCGGACCAGCCGGAGGCGGTGCTGCTCAGCACGCGCACCGACGGCACGGTGCGCATGCGCCGCGCCGCGGACGGGGCACTGCTCTGGCAGGTCGCCTCGGAGCGGTTCTGCCGCGCGGTGGCGCTGCTCGGCCCGTGGGCACTGTGCGCGGACGACCGGAGCCTGTTCCTGGTCGAGCGGCGGACCGGCAAGCGGGCGGGGCTACCGCTCTGGTTGCCGGCGCATGCCCGGGTGCGCGGGGTGGGAGCGTCGATCGGCGAGGTGGCGCTGGTGCCGCTGGGGACCGAGCTGCCGCTGGTGCGCGCGCCCGCGGCGGGGGGTGACGCCGGGAGCAGGGTCGATGCCTTCTGCCTGGCGGTGCGCGCCCGCGGCGGCGCGCGCGGCGCGGAGCTGCAGCCGCTGGGGGCGCGCGCGCTGCCCGCCATGGGCAGCTTCGACGTGGTGGCGCTGCCAGGGGGTGGGGCGGCGGTCGCCGGCGAGCAGGCCTTCGTGTGGCCGGCGGGGCTGGTGGGCTCGGGCTGGGGCAGCGAGGGGCTGCAGGGACTGGCGCTCCTGTACGGCGCGGGCAGCGAGGGCTTGCAGCCGGCGGCAGCACTCGCGGCGCTGCGCGAGCTCGGGGGGGCGGAGCCGCCGGGCGAGATCGGCGGCTACCGCATCGAGGTCGTCCCGGCGCCGGGCGGCGGCTGGTCGGCCTGGGCGCGTCCGCTGAGCCCGCCTGCGCGCCCCTATCTGGTGCTGGAACGCGCCACCGACGGCACGGTCCGGGCGCGGGTGGCGGGTGCCCGCTACGACTGAGCTGGCGGCCTGGCGGCCCCGGGCGCCGGGGGGGAGTCCTGCTCCGGCTCCCAGCCGACGCGCGGGGCGTCCCCCCAGATCAGCTCGAGGTTATAGCGCTGGCGCGCTTCGGCGTCGAGCAGCTGCAGGATCACATCGCCGTAGTCCGCCAGGATCCAGCGCCCCTCCTCGTAGCCCTCCAGCCCGTAACGGCGCAGCCCCCGGGCGCGCAGCGCCTCGTGCACCGCGTCCGCGATCGCCTGCAGCTGCTTGCGGCTGTCCCCGGTGGCGATCACGAAACAGCCGGTGATCACCAGCAGCCGTTCCACATCGAGGATGACGATCTCGCGCGCCTTGTGCCGGTCGGCGATGCGCGCGCACAGCCGCGCGATCTCGTAGGTCTCCTCGTCGCCGCCTGCCGCCGGGCCCACGCCGTAGCCCCGTCTACCCGCAGTGCGGCTCAACGGGCGAGCAGCGGCGCGATCACCAGCGCCACCACGCTCATGAGCTTGATCAGGATGTTGAGCGAGGGGCCGGCGGTATCCTTGAACGGATCGCCCACCGTATCCCCGATGACCGCCGCCTTGTGCGAGGGCGAGCCCTTGCCGGTATCGGCCTTGGGGTCGCGCGGCTCGCTCTCGATGCGCTTCTTGGCGTTGTCCCACGCGCCTCCGGCATTCGCCATGAAGATCGCGAGCAGGACCCCGCTCGCGGTCACCCCGGCCAAAAGCCCTCCGAGCGCGTGCGGGCTGAGCAAGCCCACCACCACCGGCGTCACCACCGCGATCAGCCCCGGCACCACCATCTGGCGGATGGCGGCCGCGGTCGAGATGTCCACGCACTTGCCATACTCGGGCTTGCCGTCAGCGGCGGCGAAGGCGGCGTCCTTCTCCTCGGCCGAGACCTGCTCCCCGGCCGCCTCGCGCCGGAAGATGGCGAGCACCGCGGCCAGCTCCGGGATGGCGGTGAACTGCCGGCGCACCTCCTGGATCATGTCCATCGCCGCACGCCCGACCGCCCGCATCGCGAGCGAGGAGAACAGAAACGGCAACATGGCCCCGACGAACAGACCCGACAGCACGTCGATGTTGGTCACATCCAGCTTGTCGATACCGGCCGCGCTGCGGTAGGCGGCGAACAGCGCCAGCGCCGTCAGCGCTGCCGAACCGATGGCGAAGCCCTTGCCGATGGCGGCGGTGGTGTTGCCCACCGCATCCAGCTTGTCCGTCCGCTCCCGGACCTCCGGCGGCAGCCCCGCCATCTCGGCCGCCCCGCCGGCGTTGTCCGCGATCGGTCCGTAGGCATCGACCGCGAGCTGGATGCCGGTGGTGGACAGCATCCCGAAGGCGGCGAGCGCCACGCCGTACAGTCCCACCAGGTAGTAGGCGACGACGATCGCGGCGACGATGAGCACCAGCGGCACCGCGGTCGAGCGCATGCCGACGGCCAGACCTGCGATGATGTTGGTCGCGGCGCCGGTGCGCGACTGCTCGCGGATCTCGCGGACCGGCCGCCCGTGGATGGAGCAGTAGTATTCGGTGGCGAAACCGATACCCATGCCGGCGGCGAGCCCGCCCACCACCGCCAGCACCAGCCGCCACGGCGCGATGGGGAAGTCGCGCACCTCCGCCACCAGCGCTCCGCTCGCCCCCAGCACCCGGTCGCCGGTCGCCTCGCGGAACACCAGCCCCTCGGGCACCAGCGCGTAGATCGCACCCGCGGTGGCGGCGAGCATCAGCACCGCCGCGCCGATCGTGCCGCGGTTGAGCGCCTTCTGCGGATCGCCGCCCTCGGTGGTGCGCACGAACACGGTGCCGATGATCGAGCTGACGATGCCGATCCCCGCCAGCACCAGCGGCAGCACCACCATCGCTGTCTGCGCCTGGGCGGTGCTGATCCCCGCCTGCAGCGAGACGGCGCTCAGCCCCAGCACCATCGACGCGACGATCGCCCCGACGTAGCTCTCGAACAGGTCCGCCCCCATCCCCGCCACGTCGCCCACGTTGTCGCCCACGTTGTCCGCGATGGTGGCGGGATTGCGCGGGTCGTCCTCCGGGATGCCGGCCTCGACCTTGCCCACCAGGTCCGCGCCGACGTCGGCGGCCTTGGTGTAGATGCCGCCGCCCACGCGCGCGAACAGCGCGATCGAGCTGGCGCCCAGGGAGAACCCGCTCATGGCGCCGACCACCTTGCCGAGCTCCCAGCCGGCTGCGGAATACACGACGTACAACAGCCCCAGACCCAGCACCGCGAGCCCCACCACGCTCAGCCCCATCACCGCCCCCCCGCGGAAGGCGACTCCGAGCGCCTGGTTGAGGCTGTGGCGCGCGGCGGCGGCGGTCCGCACGTTGGCGGAGGTGGCGACGCGCATGCCGAAGAAGCCGGCGAGCGCGGAGCTGACCGCACCGTAGATGAACGAGGCGGCGATGACCGGGGTAGCGTTGGGGTCATCGCTCCTGGCGTAACCGAACACCAGCAGCGCCGCCACCACCAGCACGAAGACCGAGAGCACCCGGTACTCGCGCGACAGGAACGCCATCGCCCCCTCGCGTACCGCCGCCCCGATCCGCTGCATGCGCTCGGTACCCGGATCCTGGCGGCGGACCCACGCCGCCAACAGGAAGGCCACCACGAGCGCAAGCAGCCCGAAGGCGGGGACCGCGTAGCCGAGCTGCTCCAAGATGGTGCTGCTGGCCTGCCCGAATGCACCCAGCCCCCAGGGCGCGCCGGGCACCGACAGGATCGCCGCGTCCACGTCTGTTCGCTCCGCTCTGCGTCCGGGTTGAAGTTCACGCCGTGCGAGCAAGCCCGCCGGAGAAAGCCCGGGAGTGTACCGATCGCTCGCCCTTTCGTCAACCGGGTGCTCCTCGCTCTGCGGCCGCCTTCGGAACCGGCCATGGCGGGCGCGAGCACCCACGGCGCCCAGACCCGGCGCCCGCGGCGCAGAGGGGGGCGTGCTCCGGCAGGATCGCTCCTCGCGGCACGCCTACTCCAGGGTCAGGCGGTCGAGCAACGTGCGCCCCTCGGCATAGCTGTAGCCCGTCGCCTCGAGCACCGCCTGCGCCATGCTCGGGTCGCGTGCCGCGCCCCCCTCGGCCTCCAAAAATCCGATCTGGGCGTCCAGCCGCGCGCGCGGATCGCGGATCCGGTCCGGGTGCGGCCGCTCGCTGCGCTGGCCTGTGCCGCCGGCCACCGCAGCGGCGACGGCGTCGGCGGCCGCCTGCAGCAGCTGCGCCCGCCCCGAGGCCGCCTGCGCAGCGGCGACCGCCTCGGCGCGCACCCACGCCCCGCTCCGCTCGTGACGGCCCGCCCCGGGGTCGTGCAGGCTCCAGCGCACCTCCAGCAGCCAGAGCACGAGCGGCTGGAGCGCGAGCTCGGTGCGCGCCGGCTCCAGTCCCATCTCGGAGCGCCGTCGCTCCACGCGCGCCAGCTCCGCCGCCGTCGCCTCCTCGGCCGCCAGCACCAGGCGCGCGGCCACCGCCTCGGGCGCGCGTGCTCGCTCGGCGGCGCGCTCGGCCTCGAGCGCGCGCAGCCGCTCGGCGGCCAGCGTCCAGGCCGCGGCGGGACCGGCGGCGCGCCGCTGCTCCAGCCGCACCAGCTCGCCCTGCAACAGCCGCAGCCGCGGCGCCGGGCGCGGCTCGCGCAACAGCCGCCGGTACTCCTCGAGCCCGAGCACCTGTTCGACCCCGTGCACCGCCAGCGCCGCGAGCAGCAGCTGCTCCCAGCCGGCCACCGCCTCGGGCAGGCCGGTGTAGTCCTGAAACGGCAACACCACCACGCGGGGCGTCTGGCGCTGTGCCGCCAGCCGCTGCAGCAGTTCGCGCGCCGGCTGCTCCAGGCGCGGCCAGAGCTCCGTCGCCTGGCGCGCGCGCAGCCCGGCGAGCTCGAGCAGCCCCTCGGCCGCCGCCCGTTCCGCCAGCACGAGCAGCCGCTGCCCGATCTGTTCGCGCGCAGCATCCTCCAGCCGCTGCGCCTCGGGCCGCAGCACCAGCTGGGCGTCGTAGGCGCGCCCGCGCGCGAGCGCGCGCAGCGCCCCGAGCGGCTCGCCCGCCTGCAGCAGCCGCTCGGCCTCGGCGAGCTCGCCCTCCGCCGCCACCGCGCGCGTGCTCTCCAGCACCAGTTGCGCCCGCAACAGCCAGCTCGGCGAGCGCGTGCCCTGGGGCTTTCGTCGCAGGCACGCCTCGATCAGCTCGCCGAGCTCGCCGATCCGCTCCGGCGGCAGCGCGTACTCGGCCGGACCGGCGAGCCCCCCGCCCGGCGGCCGGCGCGGCAGCCCGGCGATCAGCGCCCGCAGCCGTGCCCCGGGCTCGCCGTAGATCGCGTCCGGCTCCGCCGCCGCATGCCGGGCCGGCGAGTCGGTGCGCTCCGCGGCCGGCTGGGGCCACGGCGCGGAGGCAGCCTGCGGCGCCGAGGGCGGCGCGCCCGGCGCGGCGGGCGCCGGGGCCGCGGGCGGAGCCGGCGGGCTGTGCTGGCGCGCCGGTCCGCCGAGCGGCGCGGGCTCGGCGGGCGACGGCACCGGTGGCGGCGCCGGAGCCGGGCCGGCGCAGCCCGCCAGGATCGCGCCGATCACCGCCACCAGCCCGCCCGCGCTCCAGCCGCCGCCGCGCATCCGCCGCTCCTCCTCTGCCTGGACGGCACAGCCGCGCCCGCTGTTCAGCCGCAGCTGCTCCGAGCCGCGGGCGCGCCCCCGCGGCGGGCCGCGGGCTGCGCTGCGCTCACAGCGCGCGCCGGCCGGTCCTCAGGCCTGCTCGAGCCGACGCCGCGCCGCGGCGTACTCCGCCGGGGTGTTCAGGCCGCGCAGCGACAGCAGTTCGGGGTCGAGCGGCTCCAGGCAGGCCGCCGGCACCCAGAGCGGCTGCAGCGCGCCGACGGCCGCCAGCAGCGCGCGCTCGCCGCGCGCCAGGGCGGCGGCCAGCGGCGGCAGCGCCAGCTCGCGCACATACACCGCCGCCAGCGGCTGCGGCCGGCCCTGCCGATCCAGCGGCACCACCGCCGCGCAGCCCGCGGCCTGAACCGCCAGCTCCTCCAGCCGCCCGAGCACCGCCGGCACCACGAACGGCATGTCGACGCCCCGGCACCACAGCCGCCTGGCCCGCGAGTTCTCCAGCGCCGCCACCAGGCCGGCCAGCGGGCCGGCGCGCGGCCAGGCCCCGTCGCCGACCGCCCGCGCCGGCGCCGGAACGCGCACCCCCGCCGCCTCCAGCCCCTCCCCGACCACGAGCAGTTCCCCCACCAGCGGCGCCAGCAGGCGCACCTGTCGCTCGAGCAGGGTCTCCGCGCCCAGCCGCAACAGCGCCTTGGGCCGGCCCATCCGGCGCGAGGCCCCCCCGGCGAGGATCGCCGCCCCGAGCGCGCATCGTCCCGGCTCCGCCATCTCCTGCTCGCTCCGCAGCGCCCGCGCGGCGCTCGCACCCGCGGCCGGGCAGGCTCCGCCTCAGCGCTCCGGCCCCAGCAGCAGCCCGCCCTGCTCGAGCAGCAGCGCGGGCAGGCTCGCGCCGGCCTGGTACTGCCCGCCCTGTTCGCCGATCTCCAGCAGCGCGTTCGTCTCCGCGACCGCCCGCACCGAGCCCGATGCCTGCCGCGCGAGCGGCTGTGCGCACAGCCGGCCCGCGCCATCCAGCCAGGCCCGCGCGCGCAGGTAGGTGCGCCGGCCTGCCGGGGCGTGGGCCGGCGCCGCCAGCACGGCGCTGGTGCGCCGGGGAGCCGGCTCGCGCGCGCCCTGCAGCCACGCCACCGCCGGCAGTGCGAACAGCACCAGCGAGACGAGCACCGAGGCGGGATTGCCGGGCAGGCCCAGCAGCGCCGCGCGCCGACCCGCCCCGCTCGGCCCCCCCGGCGGCACCGCGAAGTACAGCGGCTTGCCCGGCCGCACCCGCACCCTCCAGAACCGGCGCACCAGGCCCAGTGCCTCGGCCTCGGCCTTGACGAAGTCGGTGCTGCCGACCGAGACCCCGCCGGTGCTCAGCACCAGATCCGCCGCGGCGAGCGCCGCCACGAGCCCTGCCCGCACCGCCGCCGGCTCATCGGGCACGATGCCGAAATCCTCGACCTCCGCCCCCGCGCGCGCGAGCATCCCCTCGAGAAGAAAGCGGTTGGATTCCCGGACGGCACCCGGCCGCCACGCAGCGCCCGGCGGCAACAGCTCGCTGCCGGTGGCCAGCAGCGCCACGCGCGGGCGGCGGCCGACCTCGAGCTCGACCGCGCCCGCCGCCGCCGCCAGCGCGACCTCGCCTGGCCCCAGGCGGATGCCGGGCTGGAGCACCGTCTCGCCCGCGGCGAAGTCCTCGGCGCGCGGCCGCACGAAGGCGCCCGGCCCCGGCGGGGGCTGCAATATCCGGATGCGCTGCGGGCAGGCAGGCCCGCCCGCTGCTGCCGGGGCCGGCTCGAGCGGCAGGGTCCATTCCTGGGGCACCACCGCGTCGGCCCCGGGCGGCAGCGGCGCACCCGTCAGCACGCGCGCGGCGGCCCCGGGCGGCAGCGGCGCCGGCGGCGGCGCCCCGGCCGCTACCGCGAAGGCCACCGCCAGTTCGACCGGCCGCGACGCCGTCGCGGCGGACACCTCCGCGTGGCGGACCGCGTAGCCATCCATCTGCGAACGCACCTCGGCCGGTCCGTCCTCGCGCGCGCGCACCGGCGCGGCGAGCCAGCGCCCGCATGCCCGCGCCAGCGGCACCCGCTCGCTGCCCAGCGGCGCGAGCGCGGTCAGGATGGCCTGCCGCGCCTGTTCGACCGCGAGCATCTCCGCGTTGCCCTGGGGCTGCACGCCGCCGCCTCCGCTGCGATCCCGCCTCGCGCCGGCCCCGGCCCGCTCACCGTGGCCGGGCGCCCCGCTGTGCGCAAGGTAGCCGCGCCGGCGCGCGCCCGCCAGCCACGCCGCTGCGCGCGCTTGCTCCGGCCGCAGCTCCGCCGTAGCATGCGACGCCATGGAGCACGCCGAGCAGCCGGTCAGCCCGAGCGCGGCCGCCGAGCAGCTGTTCGAGTCCATCCTGGAGGTGCTGCGCGCCCCGCTCGCAGCGGCCGAGGTGCCCCTGCCCCCGCCCGGGGAGGCGGGGATGGCGGTCAGCGGTGCCTACCTCGGCACCCGCCCGCTCTACGAAGGGGAGCGGGGGCCTGCCGCGGCGCTGGCGGCGCTGCCGCGCCACGGGGTGCCGGTGGAGGAGCTGGCGCAGCTGCTGCTGGAAGCGGAGCAGGCCGAGCTGCCCGAGGCGGAGCAGCTCCGCCAGGCCGCGCGTCAGGCGCTGGCGCTCGCGCAGGCGGGCGAGCACCAGGCCGCGCTCGCCCGCCTGGCGGCGGTGCCGCTGCGGCCGGTGCTGTGCCTGCCGGAGGCGATCCGCCCGCTGGCGAGCCGGGCGCTGGCCGCGGTGCGGCTGGAGGCGGCCGCGCGTGCCGGGCTGGAGGGCGATCTGGCGGCGGCGATCGACCATGTGGCGGCGGCGATGGGGCTGCAGCAGCGCGACCCGACGCTGCCGGAGCTGCAGCTGCGGCTGGCGGAACTCGTGCTCCAGCGGCAGGGCGCGGGCGCGCCGGCGCTGCCGCAGGCGGTGGCCTCGGCCGAGATGCGGCTCGACGATGCCCCGCTGCCCGCCGAGGCCTACGCGCGCCTGAGCGCGCTGCACCTGGCGCGCGGCGAGCCGCCGGCGGCCGCCGCGCGCGCGCTGCGCGTGGGCGCGAAGCTCGCGGGGGAGGACAGGGAGCTGCAGCGCGCCCTCGCCGGCACCGCGATCGCCCGCGCGCCCCAGGACGCCTGGTCGCACCGCCTGCTGGGGCTGGCCGCCTACCTGGATGGGCGGCTGGAGGAGGCGATCGCCCACCTGGAGCGGGCGCAGGCGGGCGGGCAGCGCGTGGCGGGGCTTTTGGGCGCCGCCTACGTGCGGGCCGGCGAGCTGGAGCGCGGGCGCGCGCTGCTGGAGCCGCTGCTGGCCGAGGGACGGGCGGGTAGCGAGGCGGCGCTGGCACTGGCCGAGGCGCTGTTCGAGCGAGGCGAACGCCAGGCGCTGGGCCCCCTGCTCGCGCTGGCCGCCCAGGTGGGCGAGCCCTATCGCTCCCGCGGCGCGGTGCTGCAGGCGCTGATGGCGCTGGAGCGCGGCGAGCGGCTCGAGGCGCACCGGCTGCTGTTCGAGGCGCCGGATGCGTGCGAGCCGCTCGCGGTGCGGGCGTTCGCCGCGCTGGGGCGCGCGCACCGGCAGGCCGGCGATCTGGCGCGCGCCGAGCAGGCGGAGCAGGAAGCCCAGAGCATGGCGGCACTGCCGGAGGTGCGCCAGCGCTACGCCTTCATCACGAATCCGCTGGGACAGCCGCTGTTGATCGCCTCCGATGCGGGCGGACAGCTGTATGCGGGGGTGCACCGGCGCACCGGCGCCCGGGTGCTGGTGCGGCTGCGCCGACTGGCACCGGGCGAACGCGCCGAGGCCGTAGCGCCTCTCGGCGGCACGGCCTCGCCCTTTGTGCTGCGTCCGCTGGCACGCCAGGCGGCGCTGGAGCGCGTGCACACCGTGCTGCCCGACCCGGCAGCCCGCAGCCTGGCGGCAGTGCTGGCCGGGGGCGAAGGCGCGGGCGCCCGCGCGCGGCTCGCCGCCGTGCGGCGGCCGCTGCTGGTCGGCCTGGCGGCAGCGGTGGCCGATCTCGACGCCCGCGGCGCGGGCGGGCTGTGGCTGGTGCCGGAAAGGGTGCTGGTGACGCGCGACGGCGCGCCGCGGCTGCTGCCCCACGATCCGCGCGACGTGCCGCTGGGGCCGGCCGGCGCCGAGCCCTCGTTCGCGCTGGCGCCCGAGCTGCATCAGGGCCAGCCCCCCGGCCCCGCCTCGGACGTCTATGCGGTGGCCGCCATCGCCCGGCGTCTGATCGGCGAGGTGCGCGTGTCGCGCGAGCTGCAGGAGGTGCTCGCCGCCGCGCTGCAGCCCGAGCCCGCCGCCCGCCCCCCGGCGGCGCGCCTGCTGCTCGCCATGCTGCGAGGCCTGGGCTGAACCGCGGGCGATTGCCGCCGCGGTGAGCGTGACCCCGACGGGATTCGAACCCGTGTTGCCGGGATGAAAACCCGGTGTCCTGGACCTGGCTAGACGACGGGGCCACCGCAAGGCCGCGCATTTTAGGGCGCTCGCACGCCTCCATCAAGGCGCCGCTCGCCCCGCTGGGCCCCCAGCCCCCTCCGCCCGCGCCGGAGCGCCCGCGGGCCGGGCGCCCTCGGCCCACCGCCGGTGCTCGCGCTCGTGACGGCGCATGAGGCGCTCGTATAGCCCCGGGGCCAGCCGCGACAACCACCATGCCGCCCGCGAGGTCCAGCCCGGCAGCACCAGCGCTCGTTCGGCCACCAGTCCGCGCACGATCGCCTCGGCGAGCACGGCGGGCGCCATCCGCCGCCCGGCGAGCGTCGGCGACCCGCCGAGCGGCTGGCCCCGTGCGTCCAGCGCCCGGCTGAGGATCGGGGTGTCGATGTAGCTCGGGCAGACCAGCGTCACCCCGACGCCTTCGGCGGCGAGCTCCGCGCGCAGGGTCGCAAACGCCCCGTGCAGTGCGTGCTTGCTGGCCGCGTAGGCGGCGCGTCCCACCAGCGGCGCGAAACCGGCGACACTCGAGATGACCACGATCCAGCCGCGCCGCGCGCGCAGCGCTCCCAGCGCGGCACGCGTACACAGCACCGAGCCCATGAGGTTGACCTCCAGCACGCGGCGCCAGACCTGGGGCTCGGTCTCGGCAAACGGGCCGAGCGCGGTGAGGCCCGCATTGTTCACCAGCACGTCCGGTCCGCCGAGCTCGGCGGCAAGGGTGGCGAAGGCACGTTCGCACTGCTCCTCGCTGGTGACGTCGCAGCCCAGCGCCAGCGCCTCGCTGCCGCCCGCGCGCAGCTCGGCCGCCAGCGCCCGTGCTGCCCCGAGGTCCAGGTCGAGCAGCGCCAGCCGCGCCCCCTCCCGCCCCAGCCGCCGGGCGAGCGCGCTGCCGATGCCGCCGGCAGCACCGGTGATGGCGACCACCTTGTCGCGCAGCCGGCGCATGGTGGCGCTCACCGGGCGGTGCCGCCGGCGGCGGGCACGGCATCGCTGGCAGGCCGCGCCGCAGGCGGTGGCGGCTGGACCGCCGCCGGCGGCGAGGGGCCCTGCAGCGGTGCCGGCTCCTGCGGCCGGCGCATGCATGCCGGCTCGGGCAGCCCCTGCGCCGCCGCGAGCCACAGCGCGAAGACCTCGCGGCTGGCGAGCCGGGGCCGAAAGCCGAGCCGGGTGGCGATCGCGTCGGCGGCGAGCACGGGCCGGTAGCGCAAGAATCCCAGCTGCTCGGGGCCGTGGCGCGACAGCCCCAGCCGCCGCGCCAGGCCGAGCCCCGCGGCGAGCGCCACCGGCGGCAGCGGCAGGAAGGGCTTGCGGGCCAGCGCCGCCATCTCGCGCAGGCTGATCGTGCCCGCGCCCGCCAGGTTGTACACCCCGCTCGCCCCGGCGCGCAGTCCCAGCGCGATGCAGCGCGCGACGTCGCGGTCCCAGATCAGGCTGAACGGACTCGCACTGCCGCGGACCCCGATCACCACCGGCCCGCTCCACAGCGCGGTGATCTGGTTGCGCAGCCCCGGCCCCAGCACCGTGCACAGGCGCAGCAGCAGCTGGCGCAGCTCGGGATGGTGCTCGCGCGCGGCGCGCAGCTCCGCCTCCGCCAGCCGCTTGTGCCAGGCATAGGGGAACTCCTCGTTGCCGCGCAGCGGGTGCTCCTCGCGCAGCGGCACCGGGTTGTCGGGGTGGTAGCCGTAGGCAGCGCCGCTGCTGGTGTAGACCAGGTGCCGCACCCCGGCCCCCAGCGCGGCAGCGATCACGTTGCGCGTGCCCAGCACATCCACGGCGTACTGCGCCTGCCGGCTCATCCCCGCGGGCGGCTCGGGCACCGAGGCCAGGTGGACGACGGCGTCGGGCCGGTAGGCGGCGAACAGCTGCGCCAGCCCGGCGCCGTCGCGCACGTCGGCCCGCTCCCACACCACGCCAGGCTGCCAGACCGCCGCCGGTGCGGGCCGCAGATCGAGCGCCACGATCTGCTCGAAGCCGTGGCACGCACGCCCCAGTTCGGCCAGCACCGCGCGGCCGAGATAACCGGCGGCACCCGTGACCGCCACCCTGCGCACCGCCTGCGCCATGGCTAGCTGCCCGCCGGCTCCAGGTGCATCTCCTTGAACGCCTTGAGACCGGGCGCCCACATGTGCCGCACCGGATCGACCTCGAGGTGGATCACGCTCGGGCCGTCGTGGACCAGCGCGCGCGCCAGCGCCTGCTCCAGCTCGGCCGGCGCGCGGGCGCGCTCGCCACGCGCCCCCATCGCCTCCGCCAGCAGATCGAACCGGATCTCGGCGAAGTCGGTGCCGGTGTACTCGTGCTCGGCGAGTTTCTTGAACACCAGCGCCTTGAGCGGGTGCGTGGCGATCTGCTGTCCCATCTTGACCATGCCCCAGGCGCGGTCGCAGAACACCACGAATACCGCGCGCAGCCGGTGGCGCACCGCCGTCTCCAGCTCCTGCAGGTGCATGCCCATGGCGCCGTCCCCCATGAGCGCCACCACCTGGCGCTGCGGAAAGGCGACGGCCGCCCCCAGCGCCTGGCCCACCCCGGCTCCGAGCATGCCCATCTTGGGGGTGCCGAGCAGGGTGCCGGGCTGGCGCACCTCGCAGAAGAAATGCCCCCACACCGCGGTGTTGCCGCCATCCAGCACCACGATCGCGTCCTCGCGCACCAGCTGGCGCACCAGCTGCACCGCCTGCGCGGAGTGGATCGGCGAGGCGTGGGGAGCGAGGTAGCGTTCGAGCTCGGCCTGCGCGCGCGCCCGCTCGTCCTGGAGCTCCTCCAGCCAGGCGCGGCGCGCCGCCAGATCGATCTCCGCCCGCTGCTCGCGCAGCAACCCCGCCAGCCCGGCGAGGAACTGCCTGGCGTCGGCGAGCACCGCCAGGTCGAGCGGCCGGTTGAGCCCGAGCGATCCCTCCTCGATGTCGACCTGGATCGCGCGCTGCGCGGCGGGCGGCGCCCAGTGCGGGGGTTTGCCCCACCAGTCGGTCTCCCCCAGCCGCGAGCCGACGATCAGCACGCAGTCCGCCTCGGTGCGCACCCGCCGCGCGAGCGCAAGCGCTCCCAGCGGCACCGCCAGCGGGCTCAGCTCCGAGATGGCGCCGCGGCCGGCCCAGCTGGTGATGACCGGCGCCTGGAGCAACTCGCTGACCTCCGCCAGTTCCGCGTGGGCCAGGGCGTGGATCACCCCCGCGCCGGCGTGGATCAGCGGCCGCCGGGCGGCCAGCACCAGGCGCGCCGCCGCCTGCAGCTGCTCGGGCGCGGGGCTGAGCGGTGCCAGGTTGCGATAGCGCGCGGGCGGCAGCAGCCAGCCGGCGGGCAGGGCGTGCCGGTCGTTGAGCACGTCCTCGGGCACATCGAGATGCACCACCCCGGGCCGGCCGGCGAAACAGGCGCGCAGCGCCTTGCGCATGAGCTCGGGCAGCCGCGCCGCGCTCGGCACCGTCTGCGCCCACTTGGTGATCGGGCGGGTGACCGCGGTGTGCTCGAAGCACTGGAAGGTCCCGCCGCGGTCGGGACAGCACGCCCCGGTGCGCCGGCAGCTCGTCAGCAGCAGCACGCGGTTGCCCTCGGCGTGCTCGACCGCCACCGCACCCAGCATGTTGGCGAGCCCCGGACCGTTGGACGCCATGCAGACGCCGAGCCGCCCGGTCAGCCGCGCATACGCCCCCGCCATGTGGGCGGCGCTCGCCTCGTGCCGCGGCGAGACGAGCCGGATGCCCTGCGGTGCGAGCGCCGAGTACAGCCCGAAGTAGCTGCCGTCGATGATCCCGAAGACGGTGTCCACGCCCTCGGCCCGCAGCATGCGGGCCAGCGCCTCGCCCCCGGTGAGCGTCTCGGTCCTGCTCCGCGCCAACCCCCACATGGCCTCCGCCTCCGCTGCTCGCCGGCCCGCCGCACCTCCGCCCCGGCAAGAGGCGCGGGCCGGGCGGCCTGGCTATTGACCGATTGGTCAACATCATGTTAACCGATCAGTCAAGAGGGCCGCTGCCCTGGCGCGGCGGGCCTTGTTCGGATACCAGATCGGCGGCGGTCGGATCGCGGGGAGAGCTGGCTTGCGCGGGGGCAAGGCGGGAGCGGAGGGCGGGGCGCGCGGCACGGGCCGCCGCCGCACCCCAGAGCGGGCGGGCCCGCGAGCAGCACGCGCCGCCGGGACCGCCGGCGAGGCGGGGACCGCGGGAGCGATCCTGCGGGCGGCGGAGCGGCTGTTCGGCGAGCACGGCTACGAGGGCACGAGCGTGCAACAGCTGGCGCAGCTCGCCGGGGTGAACAAGGCGCTGGTCTTCTACCACTTCGGCAGCAAGCAGCAGCTGTTCGATGCGGTGCTGGAGCGCTACTACCGGGCGCACGCGCGCGCGATCCGCCAGGCCATCCGCCGTGCCCGCGGCGGGCCGCGCGAGCGGATCCACCAGCTGCTGGACGGCTATCTCGACTTCATGGAGCGGCACCGGGTGTATCCGCGGCTGGTGCAGCAGGAGCTGGCGCGGCGCTCGGGACGGCTGGAGCTGATCCGGCGCAACCTGGGCGAGCTGGCCAGTGCGGTCCGCACCCTGCTCGCCGGCTTGTGCCCGGAGCAGGGGCCGCTCGCCCCCGAGCACTTCTTCGCGAGCTTCGCGGGCATGGTGGTGACCTGGTTCACCCATGCGCCGGCGCTAGGCGAGCTGTGGGCGCGCGATCCGCTGGGCACCGCCATGCGGCGCGAGCGCCGCGCACACCTGCACTGGGTGGTGGACGCGCTGCTCGACCGGCTGCTCGGCGAGCGGGGCCCGCACGCACAGCGCCGGCCCTAGCACGGTGCGCCGACACGCTCCGCGTTCGCCCGCGACCGGCTCCGTGCCCGACTGCCGTCCCTCGCACCGACACAAAGGGGCTGCGGTTCGGGCCGCGGTGCCGGGGGCGGGCGGGCAGCCGGCAGCACGCCGCCCACCTCGGCTTGTGCAGGGGGTGGAGTTGGTAGCGGCGGCAGGACTCGAACCTGCGACCCGCGGCTTATGAATCCGCTGCTCTAACCAGCTGAGCTACGCCGCCACCGGCAACAGAGCAGCGCGCATCATAGAGCAGCTGCCAGCGGCGATCAAGTCGGTCCGGGCGGCTGCTCGGCCGTCCAGGCGCGCACCGCCGCGATGGCAGCCTCGACGTCGGCGCGGCCCACATCGCGATGGGTCACGAACCTGAGCCCCAGCTCGCCCACCGGCACGCAGCCGATGCCCTCGGCCGCGAGCGCCGCCGCCAGCGCCTGTTCCGCGGCGCGCCCGGCAGCGTGCCGGACGAACACGATGTTGGTCTGCACCGCCCCGAGATCGACCTCGAGCCCGGGCAGCGCCGCCAGCCCCTCGGCCAGCAGCCGCGCATGCGCGTGATCGGTGGCCAGTTGCGCGAAGCTCTCCGGCGCGAGCGCCAGCAGGCCCGCCGCCGCCAGCACGCCGAGCTGGCGCATGCCGCCGCCCAGCGCCTTGCGCGCCCGGCGCGCCTCGGCGATGAACTCCTGCTCGCCCGCGAGCACGCTGCCCGCCGGCGCGCCCAGCCCCTTGCACAGCGAGATCGCCACCGAGTCGCACGGCTCCGCCCACGCCGCGAGCGGGATCCCGCTGGCGACGCAGGCATTGGGCAGCCGCGCCCCGTCCAGGTGCACCCGCACCCCGCGCGGGCGGACCGCGGCGGCGGTGGCGCGGATCACCTCCAGCGGCTGCACCGTCCCGCCGCAGAAGTTGTGGGTGTTCTCCAGCACCACCAGCGCGGTGCGCGGGTTGTGCAGCCGCGCCAGCGGCGGAACATCGGGCCCGCCCCGCAGGGCTGCGGCAACCGCCCTCGGCGCCATGACCCCGCGCGCGTCGCCGGCCAGCGCGCGCAGCTGCACCCCGGCGAAGCGCGCCGCCCCGCCCTGCTCGCTCAGCAGCACGTGCGAGCGCTGCTCGACGATCGCTTCCTCGCCCGGCCGGCAGTGGACCAGGAACGCGATCAGATTCGCCATGGTGCCGCTGGGCACGAACAGCGCCGCCGGCTTGCCGAGCAGCTCCGCCGCGCGCTGCTCGAGCCGGATCGCGGTCGGATCGTCGCCGAACACATCGTCACCGACCTCGGCCTGCGCCATCGCGCGCCGCATGGCGGGGCTGGGCCGGGTGACGGTGTCGCTGCGAAAGTCGCGTACCGGCGCCCGCTGCACCTGCATGCGGCGGATGCTGCCAGAGCCGCCGCGCGCTGTCCACCGTCGGGCCGCCCGCCTCCGGGCGTCCCATCTCTGCCGGCGCGCCTGCCGTATCAGCAGCAGACGGCCGCAGCGGAGGGAGGGGCCATGGGCAAGAGCGGCAGGGCAAGGGCTGCTGCGGGGATGGTGCTGGGGGCACTGGCGGTCGCGCTCGTGCTGCCCGCGGCAGCGCTCGCGCAACAGCGCGAAGACCGCGCACCGCGGCGCGAACAGCGCGCCGAACGCCACCTGGACGCCGAGCAGGACATGCCGGAGCGGCTGCGGGCCATGCTGCGCGAGGCCGAGCGGCGCGCGCACGAGCAGCTCCAGCAGCTGCAGCACCGGCTCGGACGTCGCATCGAGGAACTGGAGGCGGAACTGCACCGCCGGCAGGAGCTGATCGAACGGCTGGAGCGGGAGCTGGAGCGCCGCCGCGAGGCGTTCGAACGCCTGGAGCAGGAGCTCGAGCGCCGGGGCGGCGCCCTGGAGCGGCTGGAGCGGATGGCGCGCGAGCGGGCCGCAGAGCTCGAGCGCCTGGAGCGGGTGCTGCGCGACCGGCTGGCCCGAGCCGAGCGCGACCGCACCCAGCACCGCGAGCGGCGCGAGCGCGAGCGGCTGCGGCCGCGCCCGCGCGACGAGCGGGCGCCTCGGCGGCTGGAGGAACTGCTCGAGCGGCTGCAGCGCGGGCTGGAGCGGGGGCCGGAGGGCGAGTGGCGCGAGCGCCTGGAGCGGTTGCGCGAGCGGTGGGGCGAGCTGCTGCAGCCCCGGGGGGAGCGGCACGGCCCCCCTCCGCCTCCGCGCCGCGAGCGCGGCCCGGGGGGGTTCGGCTGGAGCGGCGGCGGGGCGCGCCTGGAGCTGCGCCTGGCCCCGGAGCGGGGCGAGGGCGAGCTGGTGATCGAGCGGCGCGGGCAGCGGCGGGTGATCCGCTTCGAGCTGCCGGGCGAGCCCGAAGCACCGCGCCGCGCGCGCGGGCGCGAGCTGCCACCGCCCCCGCGCGAGCACTGGCAGCGGCGTGTCCCGCGCGAGGGGCGTCCCGGCGGCCGGCTGTGGTAGCATCGGGGCGCCATGCTGCTCCGATTCGGCTACGAAGACGTGCGTGCCCGGCTGAGCGGGCTCGCCGGCCGGCTCGCCGGCCGGCGCGGAGCCCGCGCTGCTGCCTGGCTGCTGGCGGGGCCCGACCTGCTGTGGTTGCTCGGGCGGGTGCTGGCCGACGAGCGGGTGCCGCGCCGGCAGCGGGGCGAGCTGATCGCGGCGGCGCTGTATCTGGCCAGCCCCGTGGATCTGGTGCCCGAAGCGCTGTTCGGACCGGTGGGGCTGGTCGATGACGCCACCGTGCTCAGCCGGCTGCTCGACACCCTGCTCAACCGGCTGCCGGCGCGGGTGGTCGAGGAGCACTGGCCCGGCGACCCGCAGGCGCTCGCGCAGCTGCGCGCGCTGGCGCAGAGCGGCCGGCGGTTGTTCAGCCTCGGGGCGGCGACCGGCCTGCGGCAGCTGCTCGTGCGCGCGCTGCGCCAGCTGCGCGCGCAGCTGCCCCAGCCCCTGCAGCGGTGGTTGGTGCGCGCAGCATGAGGGCGAGGCGCGCGGCGGGCAGCTGGCGGCCGGCTCAGCGCGGCGCAGGCGGCAGCCCCACCAGCTCGCGCACCACCGCCACCAGCCCCTCGACCACCCGGGCCATGCGCTCGTAGTCGAGCCGCTCGGGGGTGTCGCCCTCATCGTGGTACCACGGATTGCGGTAGAGCGCGGTATCGGTCACCATGATCGCCGGGTAGCCCGCCTGCCAGAACGACCAGTGGTCCGACCAGCCCACCCCCGGCACCCAGCCGGGCAGCGCCGCCCCTTCGGAGGGAAAGCGCGCGTGGGCGCGGAAGGTGCGCACCACGCGCCGCAGCAGCGCGCACGAGCCGAGGTTGCCCACGAACGCGATGAAGTCGCCGCGGTCCGGATACAACAGCTTCAGCGGTCCCGGGTAGCGCTGGCTGCCCGGCCGCTCGTCGTAATACCCGAGCGACTCCAGGCTCAGCATCGCCACCACCCGCTCGCCCCGCGCCCGCGCCGCCCGCGCATAGGCGAGGCTTCCCATCGCCTCGGTCTGAAACGCCGGCGGCTCCTCGTTGGCGAAGGCTACCAGGCGGAGGGTACGCGCCGGCGCGGCCGCGCGCAGCGCGCTGGCGAGCGCGAGCAGCGCCGCCACGCCGCTGGCGTTGTCATCCGCGCCCGGGCAATCCCACATGCTGTCGTAGTGCGCGCCGACGACGACGATCCGCTCGGGCTGCTCGGTGCCGCGCCACTGGACCTCGAGGTTGGTGAACTGCACGTCCCGATACCGGTACGGCAGGCGGCGGACCGCACGCCCGCTCGCCTCGGCGAGCCGCCGTTCGACCCAGTCGGCGGCGGCGGCATAGCGCTGGGGAGCGAGCAGGTGCCGCTCGCCGATCTGCCCCGCCAGCGCGTCCACGTCGGCCTGCAGCCGCGCCGCCAGCTCCGCCTGCGCCGCGCTGAGCGCAGGCAGCGGGCCGCGATACGAGCGCCCTGGCATGTCGAACATGACGCAGCCCGCCCCGGCGGCGACCGCCGCGGCGCCCAGCCCGAGCAGCAGCACCAGGCGCCGCCGCCGGCGCGGGCGAGCAGCCGGCGCTCCGGCGGCCGTTGCTCGCACTGCCGATCTCCGCTCCCACGATGCCATACGGTGCCCTCCCATACGGTGCCCTCGAGTTGCTCCGCAACCGCCGGCGAGGCGGCCGCCCCGGCGCGCTCGTACCGTGCCGCCCGAGCGACCGAGACACACGTGCCCGGCCGGTCCCACCTGCCGGGCGGGGCAGAAACAAAGAAACAAAACACCTAGCAAGCGACCGAGACACACGCGCCCAAACGATCCCACGCCCGGGTCCGCCCCGGCGCCCTCGCCGGGGCAGGCGACCGGGTCCTGCCGCCCGCCCGCGACCCCCCGGCCCCGCGCCGGCGGCG
Source organism: Planctomycetota bacterium (assembly GCA_026004615.1). Classification (GTDB taxonomy): domain Bacteria; phylum Planctomycetota; class J058; order J103; family J103; genus BPJM01. Next base: position 171,829 of record BPJM01000003.1, on the reverse strand, counting down.
GGGCCTCTGTCCGATCGGCAGTTGCCGGAGCTGCGCCGCGTGGTTTAGCATCACGGCGTCGCCTCACCGGACTCTAGGGCGGAGGAGTGCCGTGGTTGGCGAGTTCACGGGTAAGTTCGACCGCGAGATCCTGAAGTCGCACCTGGTCGATCCGGCGCAGCAGCAACGCGAGCGCGAACAGCGTGAGCAGCAGCGGCTGGAGCAGGAGCTCCACCAGATCGGAAAGATCATCGACCACCGGCGGAAGTTCCTGCTGGAGCGCTTCGCCAATGCGCTCGCCGACGAGGAGACCCCGCCGCCCGGGGTGCCGGGCATGGCGCTGCGCTTCGAACCGGACGGCGTCCTGCGCAAGGCGAAGTTCGTGCTGCGGGCGCGCCCCAACGACTCCCGGCTCGCGATCGTCATCGAGGCCCGCTACGAGATCGCCGGGCTGCAGCATCCCAGCTACGACTACATCACGCTGCCGGTGACGCAGGTCGATCTGGAACGCGCCCGGCGGTTCATCGAGGCGAAGCTCATCGACTTCGCCCGGGCCTACGTGGGCTAGCCGGCGGCCGCGGTGGGCGCGCCGCACCGGTGGCTGGACGCCGGTGCGATCAGCCCCGGGATCCGGGGGCGCTGCGCCCCAGCACCTCGGCCAGCGCCGCCTCCAGCGCCTCGATGCCGAAGGGCTTCGCCAGCAGCCGCGCCCCGGCCAGACCGCTCGGAGCCAGGCCCGCGCTCGCCGCCAGCTCAGCCAGCGTGTGCCGGCCGCCGCTGGTGAAGACCAGCGGCAGTCCGGGCTGTCGCTCGCGCAGCCGCGCCCCCAGCGCCGCGCCCCCCAGATCGGGCAGCTGCACGTCGATGATCGCCGCGGCGAGCGGGCCATGCAGCTGCTCCACCAGCGCGAGCGCCTGCGCGCCGCTGCCGGCCATCACCGGCGCGAAGCCCAGCACCTCGAGACTCTCCGCCAGCACCTCGCGCACCGCCGACTGGTCCTCGACCACCAGCACCCGCTCCGCCCGGGCGGCGCGGCAAGCTCCTGGCGAGTGCTCCTCGCTCATCGCACGCCTCCCCGTGCCGCCTCCTCGCGCAGCCAGAACCCCAGGGCCTGGGGGCTGAGCCGGTCACAGCGCACCAGCTCCAGCCACTCCAGCGGGCTGAGACCAGGGGTGATCTCGCGCCGCGCGATGCACAACAGCCCCTCGATCACCATGTGGTTGCCGGGCTGGCCGAAAGCGACCGCAGCGTAACCATATCCGCGCAGCTGGCGCAGCAGCTCCGGCTCGGGCAGCGGGCCGCGGGTGGCGGCGATGCGGATCGGCTGCCCCAGCCGCAGTTCGAGCAGCGCCCGCTCCTCGCGCAGCATGCGCACGCGCTGTCCCGGCGAGAGCAGCGCCAGCTCCTCCGCCGCCGGCAGTTCGATGCCGAAACGCATCCCGGCGCGCGCCATCCGGTCGAGCTGCCCGCCGGTGAGCTGGCCCGGCCGGCCGAGCTGCTCGGGCCGCAGAAAAAAGGTGGCGGTCAGCCCGAGCCGCTCGAGGATCGGCAGCACCAGATCGTGATGGCTGGCCAGCCCGCCATCGAAGCACAGGCACATGGCGTGGCGCGCCTGCACCGGCAGGCGGCGCTCCAGCAGCGCCTGCAGCGGGATCGCGGCGCAGCCCGCGTTCGGCAGGTGGCCGAGCAACGCCTCGAGCTGCCTGGCGAGCAGCGGCCGGCGGCTGCCGGACAGGGCACCGCCCGGGGCTGCCGCCATGCCCGTGCGGCGTGGCACGACCCCGGCGTCCGCTTCGACGCCCGTGAACACCACGACCGGTATGCGCATCGGGATCGCGCCCGCGCACAGCGCCGGCTCAGAAGCCGAGCGCCCGCTTCAGCTCCCGCAGCAGCAGCGGGTCGTTGGACTTGACCCGGCCGCGCGCGATGTCCAGCATGCCCGGCGTGTAGCCCTCGCGCACCATCCGCAGGAACAGCTCGCGCGAGGTCTTGAGCACGCAGTCCGCCCGCTCGATCGCCTTGCCGCGCCTGACCTCGCAGCGCTCGGGCCCCACCACCACCGTCCACTTGTCGTCCGGCCCCTCGCCCAGCGTCAGGTAATACGAGATGTCGCGCTCGAGCACCCCGGGCCGGAAGCGGGATTCCAGCTGGCCGAGCAGCTCGGCGACCTCGTCGGTGGCCATGGGGCGTCTCCTCGCATCATCTGCCGTCCCGGACCGGCCGCAGCCGCCGGGGCCTCCAGCCCGGCCCGGACCGACTAGCGCAGCCCGACCAGCAACCGGCCGTCCTGGATCCGGACCGGATACGTACGGACCGGAGTGCTCGCCGGCATGGCGCGCACCTCACCGGTCTCGATCGAGAACCGCGCGCCGTGCAGGGGACACTCGACCTCGCGCCGCTCGCAGTCCAGCTCGCCCTCGCTGAGCGAGGCCTCGGCATGGGTGCAGGTGTCATCGGTGGCATAGAACCTGCCGGCGACGTGGTAGACGGCGATCGGCACTCCATCCACCACGTAGCGGCGCATGCCGCCGGGCGGCAGCTCCGCCGCCGGACCGACGTCGAAGTACTCCGGCTCCGCCATCGTTCTCTCCCGGTGCTCTGCAAGTCGCGCCACCCTCGCCGCGGGTGGCTGCTCCCAGAAGACCGCATCCGGGGCTGCGTTGCAAGTGCCGCGCACGGCGGCCGTCCAGAGCCTGGCCGGACCCGCCGTGGCCGGCTCGCCCCGAGCCGCCCGACAGCCGCGGGGCGGCGCGCCTGCCCGCCCCCCTCCGCCGCGGCAGGACGGCGGCCTCCGCAGCCAGGGCACGCCGTGCGCGCAACCAGAGGTCCGGGTGTGGCGGCGTTGCCGCTGGGGCGCGAGCGCCGGGCTAGCCGACGGAACCCTCCATCTCGAGCGCGACCAGCCGGTTCAGCTCGACGGCGTACTCCATCGGCAGCTCGCGCACGATCGGCTGGATGAAGCCGTTGACGATCAGCACCTTGGCCTCTTCCTCGTCGATCCCCCGCGAGCGGAGGTAGAACAGCTGCTCGTCGGAGACCTTGGAGACCGTCGCCTCGTGCTCCACGGTCACGTCCGGCGCCTCCAGCTCCAGATAGGGCACGGTATCGGAGCTGGACAGATGATCCAGGATGAGCGCGTCGCACTTGGAGTCGATCCGGCTATTGCGCGCCTCGGGAGTGGCCTTGATCAGGCCCCGGAAGGTGGTCTTGCCCCCGTTCTTGGAGAGCGACTTGGCGGTGATGCTGCTCGTGGTGTGCGGCGCCGCGTGGATGACCTTGCAGCCCGCATCCTGGTGCTGCTCCGAGCCCGCGAACGCCACCGACAGGATCTCCGCGTGCGCCCCCCGCCCCTTGAGATAGACGCACGGGTACTTCATGGTGAGCTTGCTGCCGAGGTTGCCATCCAGCCAGCACATGGTCGCGTCCTCGTGGGCGACCGCGCGCTTGGTCACCAGGTTGAAGACGTTCTTCGACCAGTTCTGGATCGTGGTGTACTGGCAGCGCCCCCCCTTTTTCACGATGATCTCGACCACCGCCGCATGCAGCGAATCGGTGGTGTAGACCGGCGCCGTGCACCCCTCGACGTAGTGGACCTCGGCGCCCTCGTCCACGATGATCAGCGTGCGCTCGAACTGCCCCACGTTCTTGGCGTTGATGCGGAAGTAGGTCTGCAGCGGCAGCTCGACCTTGACCCCCGGCGGCACGTAGATGAACGAGCCCCCCGACCAGACCGCGCTGTTGAGCGCCGCGAACTTGTTGTCGTTGTAGGGGATCACGGTGCCGAAGTACTCGCGCACCAGCTCGGGGTGCTCGCGCAACCCCGAGTCCATGTCGAGGAAGATGACCCCCTTGGCCTCCCAGTCCTTCTGGATGTTGTGGTAGACCACCTCCGAGTCGTACTGGGCACCGACCCCGCCCAGGAACTTCTTCTCCGCCTCGGGGATCCCCAGCCGGTCGAAGGTGCGCTTGATGTACTCCGGCACCTCATCCCAGCTGTGGCCCTGCCGGTCGGCGGGCCGGAAGTAGTAGTAGATCTCGTCGAAGTCGATCTGGCGGAGCCGCTCGACGTCGCCCCAGTTCGGCATCGGCCGCTGGACGAAGTGCTCGTAGGCCTTGAGCCGGAACTCCCGCATCCAGGCGGGCTCGCCCTTGACCTCCGAGATCTGCTCGACGACGCGGCGGCTCAGGCCCTTTTCGGTCTTGAAGACCGGCCGCTCCTCGTCGGCGAAGCCGAACTCGTAGCGGTCCAGTACCAGGTCCTCGACCTTGACGCCCATGTGGCTGCTCCTCGTGTGCCGAACCCCACGCCGTGCGGCACCACACACCGGTGCCGCGATGGGTCTATCATACCGGAACGCAAACCGCGCGCCAAGGACGCACGCGGGCGCTTGGGCCACAACCCGTTGCGGCACCGCCGCCTCGCCGCGCGCGGCCGCCGCTCACCCTGCCCGCAGCCGCACCGCGGCCCGCCCCGCGCGGGGGAGCGCGCCCGCCCCCCCCTGCGCCCGCCCGGCGTGCCAGACGGCCCCCGCTCCGGCGACGCCCCCCGCCGGCGATCACCGCCCCGCCTGTCACCGCCGCTCGAGCAGCTGGGCGCGCAGGTGGGAGGCGACCTGTTCCAGGGCCACCGGCAGGAACAGCGCCACCGAGTAGTGATCCCCCGGAAACCAGACGATCCGGGCCTCCGGACCCCAGGCCGCGAGCAGCCGCTCGGTCGAGCGGCGCGGAAACACCTCGTCCCGCGTCGCATTGAGCATGAGCAGCCCGCGACCGCGTTCGGGCCGCGCCCAGCTCAACGGATCCACCGGCCGCAGCGCCGCGCGCACGCTCGCCAGATCGTGGCCGGCCTCGAGCAGCCGCTCCTTCAGCCGACGGGTCTCGCGCGAGCCATGCCAGATCACCCTCGGCCCAGATCGCCCCCGCCGAGCAGCAGCGCCGCCGCGCCGAAGCCCGGATCGTGGCCGTAGGCGAGCGCCGCCACCAGGCTGCCGAGCGAGATGCCGACCAGCCCCACCCGCCCCGCCGGCACCCCCTTGGGCCTGGACCAGCCACTGCCGCACGCGCTCGGTGTCCAGCACCGCCTGGCGGAAGAATGCCAGCAGATCCTCGAGCCCGCCCTCGCGGCGCAGCACGTCGCGGCGTGCACCCGCCCCGCGCTCGTGCTGGTAGGGCAGCGGCATCACGAACGCGCGGATCCCGCGCAGCGCCAGCCAGGTGGCGAAGCTGCGCTCCAGCACCAGATCGCGGCCGGCCGCGATGGGCAGCACGATCGCCGCCGCCTCCGCCCCCAGCCAGGGTACGTGATCGAAGCCGTAGATGGTGTCGTTGTGCGGATCGCCGCTCACCACCGGCGACGGCATCTCGACCCGGTAGACCGTCACCCCCCGGCAGCCGCCGCTCGCGCCGGCGCTGGAAGGAAAACGGCGCCGGCTCGTAGGCGAACGGATCGAGCTCGGCGCCGCCCGGCGCGCGAGCGGCCGCAGCGGGGCTGCGCCCCGCGCGCTCGCCCGGCGCCCCCACCGCCCACGATGCCACCAGCCCCAGTGCCGCCGCCAGCGCCAGCGTCCCGCCCGCCGTCCGCCCGGCGGCCCCGCCGCTCAGCGCACCGTGCATCGCCGGGCTCCCGCGCCGCGCCGGCGGCCTTGCCGCCGCACGCCCAGCAGCGCCAGCAGCGCCAGCACGAGCGGCAGCGCCGCCCCCGGCCCCCCCGCGCCGGACGCCCCCGCCGCGCCCTGCCACCGGCCCCACGAGCACGCAGCCCCCGCCCCCGCTCCGCCTGCGGATCGTGCTCGGCGGCCCGCCGCGGCTCACCGCGATCAGATCCGGCTTGCTCAGCGCATCGGCGTTGCCATTCGCGTCCGTCACCACCAGCGTCACCGTATAGAGCCCCTCCGCGGTGTAGGTGTGGCTCGGGTGCTGCTGGGTCGAGCTCGTGCCGTCGCCGAAGTCCCACAACCAGCTGACGATGGTCGCGGTCCCGGTCGAGATGTCGGTGAACCGCACCGCGAGCGGCGCCGGCCCGCCGGCGGGAACCGCGCGGAAGTCCGCGATCGGCGCGCCGGGGGCCTGCGGCAACACCGTGATGAAGTCCGGCTCGAACTTGAGGTCGGTGCCGGCGGGCCCGCTCACGCTCAGCGTGACATCGAAGCGGGCGGTCTGGCTGGTGGGATTCTGGTAGATGTGCACCGGATCGGGGTCGACGCTCGTCGTGCCGTCGCCGAAGTCCCACCGAAACCCGGTCGCATTCTGCGAGCGGTTGTGGAACTGCACCACCAGCGGGGAGTTGCCGCTGCGCGGCGCCGCGTCGAAGTCGGCCACCGGCGCCCCGGCGGCCGGGCTCACCACGATCGCGGTGGTGCTGGCGGAGAACGCCCCGGTGGTGTCGGTGACGGTCAGCCGCACCGTATAGCGGTTGGGCGTGGTGTAGGTGTGGCTGGGGTGCTGCGCGGTCGAGCTCGTGCCGTCGCCGAAGTCCCACGACCAGGCGGCGATCGAGCCGCTCGAGCGATCGGTGAACTGCACGGTCAGCGGCGCCACCCCCCCGCTCGGATTCGCAACGAAGCGCGCCACCGGTGCCGGCGGCGCACCGCCACCTAGCACCGTGATGGCCTGGCTCGCCAGGGAGCTACCCCCCCGCATCCCGGACCGTCAGGGTGGCGGTGTAGGTGCCGGGCGCGGCATAGACGTGCACCGGATGCTGCTGGGCAGAGCCCGTCCCGTCGCCGAAGTCCCAGCTGTAGCTCGGCACCGCGGTCCCGGTGGTGCCGGCGGCGGTCACGGTGGAGGTGTCGGTGAACGTCACGCTGCTGCCCGCGCTGACCGGATTGGGACTCGCGGTGAAGCTCGCCACCGGCGGCGGGACGATCGCGGTCCCGGGCGGAAACGCGATGTCATCCAGCCGCACGAGGTCGCCCCCGATCGAGACGCTGTTGTCCTTTTCGTACTCGAAGCGCACCAGGTGCACCCCGGCACCGAGCGGCACGCGCTCCAGCGTCCAGGGCGTCATCCCCGAGCGCTGCAGGCTGTTGCCCACCTCGACGCCATCGACCAGCACCCGCAGCACGTCGAAGCCCTGCTCGCTGTCCGCACGCCAGAAGAAGCTCAGATCCGCCGCCTGCGTGACGTCGAGCCCGATCTCCAGCCAGCTCACCTCGCTGTGCCCGATCGCGCCCGAGCGCGCCGAGCGCGCCCCGCTGTTCGCATCCGCCGCATCGGTGAACCAGGGCGCGGCGCCGCCTGTGCGCCAGGGAAAGTTGGTACCCCAGCGAGGCGCCCTCGAAATCCTCGTCGATCGCGCCCGGCCCGGGCTGCACCCGGATCAGGTCGGGCCTTGGTCCTCGGTGTCGGTGTTGAGCCCGCCCGGGCCCGAGCCCGGCCCCCGCACGGTGAGCGACACGGTGTAGGGTCGCAGCGGTGGCATACTGGTGCACCGGATTCTGCTGGGTGCTGGAGCTGCCATCGCCGAAGTCCCACAGCCAGTCGGTGATGGTGCCCGCTCGAGGTATCGGTGAACTGCACGCTCAGCGGCGCCTGTCCGCTCTGGGGACTGGCGGTGAAGTCCGCGTCCAGCGGCGGGAACGGCGGCACCCCGAAGCGCTGGATGCGGATGTCGGGGTCGGGGTTGGAGCCGCCCGCGCCGAAGGTCCGCTCGAACGCCACCCAGTGCTCGGCCCCCGGCGGTGCCTCGCGCGCGGCGGCCGAGGCGGCATCGTCCGCCCCGAAGCTCGATAGCTGGGTGTTGCTCTCCAGCAGCGCGAAGCTCGCCGCATCGCGCCGGTGCGCGAACAGGTTGGTGCCGCCGCTGTCCTGGAGCGTGTACGCGATCAGGTACTCCGGCGCCGCGCCGGCCGGCCCCTGGAAGAACGAGATCGTCGGCCGCAGCTCGGGCTCGGTCCGCAGCGCGATCCAGGTGAAGTCCGGGTCGATGGGCCCCACGGCGTTGACGCGCCGTGCCCGGATGTCCACATCGCCCGTGGTCGCGCTCCAGAGGTTCTCCCAGACCACCGCCCACGGGTCGCTGCCGGCCACATCCGGCCGCCGATCCTCGCGCGGATCGGCGTGCACGCTGAACGCCGGCTCGAACGAGATGGCGAGCGAACCGGCGGTGGCACGCACGGCGCGTCCCCGGATGTCGAGATTGCCCGCGGTGTCGTCCTCCCACGCGATGAACCAGGGCGTGCTCCCGCTGCCGAGCTTGTTGACCGCGGGGCCGCGTCTCCTGCTGGCCGGAGGCGGCGGCGAGCTGGAAGTTGCCGACCGCGCCGCCCACATCGACCGCCTTCGCCGCCACATCCAGATCGCCGGCCACGATCTCGGTCTGCCAGACGACCAGGAAGGGATACCCCGCCGTCTCCTCGTGCCCCCCGACGTCCACCTCCGTGTGCACGCTCGGACTCCGGTGGACCGCGAAGCTCGCCTTGCGGGTGGAGCCGTCGGCATTGACGATCTCCGCCCACACATCGAAGGTGGCGCTGGGATCGGACCGATCGAGCTGCTGCCAGGCCACGAGGAAGACGTTCTCCGAGGCGTTCCAGGCGACCGCCGGCGCCAGCGCATCGGCGAGCGAGGCGTCGATGACGAACTCGCCCCCGATCGGCGTCCCGGTGCCGCTGTACAGCCGGCCGAAGATGTCGTGGTCGACGCTGGAGAACTCCTCCTCCCAGACCACCAGGAAGCGGTCCGAGCTCACGCTGTAGGCGAGGTCGCCGTGCCGCTGCGCATCCAGAGCGGTGGTGACGGCGATGACGGTGCCGATCAGCGGATCGATCACCACCGGATAGCGCGCGGCGGCGAGCCACTCGCCGGGCACGCGGATCTCCAGGCGCCGGTCCGCGGTCCACACCGTGGGCACGCGCAGCGCCCGGCCCGCCGCGTCGATCGCCGTGGCGCCGCCGTAGCTCAGCACCGCCTCATCGCCGTCGCGGAACAGGATCGGGGCGGTCGGCGCGGCGCGCTCCTGCAGGTCCGGCTCCAGCCGGGTACCGATCTTGCCCCGCACCACGAGCGGCTGTTCCGGATCGCCCGGCGGCCGCGCGGGCAGCACGAAGCTCTGCTCGATGCCGTCGGGCCGCGGCTGGTAGCGCTCCGCGAGCCCTGCGCCCAGATCGAACACCGCGCGGCCGGCCTGGTCGGGCCGGGGCGCAGGCGGGACCGCACCGCGCTCGTACAGCACCGCCTCGCCGCGCACGATCGCCTCCAGGGTATAGCGCAGCAGCCGCTCGGGGCTGGCGCGGCCGCGGCTGCGCGGGACCACGTGCAGCCCGTTGCTGCTGGCGAAGGCGCGCAGCGCCTCGAGCTCGACCTCGAGCACGCCCGCCGCTGCCTCCGCGAAGCGCAGGACGGCGTTCGAGCCGGCTGCCGCTGGCTTGCTCGCGGCCGCCGCGTCCGCAGCCGGAGCCGGCGCGGCGGCGAGGCGGCCCTGCTCGCGCACCAGCCAGGCCTGTTTGGCCTGCTGTTCGGCCCGCGCCACCGCCGGATCGTAGCCGTGCCGCGGGAGCGGGGGGCGCGGCCGGCGGCGCCGCGCCCGTGGGATCCCCGCCGCCGCACCCCCCGAGCCAGGCCGCCGCCACCGCCACCAGCGCCCACCGCGCGCGCATCGCCGCTCCCTCCGCCCGACCGGCCCGCCAGCATCTTCCCCCTGGGATGGCAGGCCCCGTTGTACCGGAGCAACCGCGCGCCGGCAAGCACCGCCGGGCGGGGCGCCGGCCCGCGCCGCTCGCCCCGTGTCCGCTGCGCGGGCGCGCCGGCTCACCGCCGCAGCACGAGCAGGCGGGCGGCCGAGGGGTCGAGCAGATACACCTGATCGTAGTCGTCGACCGCCAGGTCGGCGGCTTCGCCCAGCTCGGCCGACGGCGCCAGGCGCGCGACGGGGGCGTGCCCGCGGGTGAGGTCGACCGCCTGGAGCGGCCCGCCTCGCTCGAGCACGAACAGCAGCCCCAGGTTCGAGACCGCCAGCCGCTCCGCTCGCTGCCCGCCCGCCTGCCACTCGCCCCGCTCGAGCCGGTTCTCGCCCGCCGGCTCGATCCAGCGGGCGGGCACCGAACGCACCACCTCCCCGGCCGCGAAGCTCCGCACGGCACCGCGGCGCCCGAGCGCCACGTGCACGGTGCCGCTCGGGGTCAGCGCGAGATCGCTCGCGCCCTCGAGCGCACCCTGCTGCCCCGGCAGCGCGGCGAGCAGCCTGCCCTGCAGATCGAACAGCTTCACGCCCCAGGCGGCGCGCCGCTCCAGCACCCCGAGCAGCCGCCGCGCCGGATCGAGGCCGAGCGCCACCGGCTCGCGCAGCTCGTGCGGCCCGCTCCCGCCGGCGCCGATCCGCCCGAGCAGCTCGCCCCCGGGACCATACACCAGCACCGCGCCCGGCCCCGCATCGAGCACGTAGATGCGCCCGGCCGCATCCACCGCCAGATCCACCGGGCGCTCCAGCGGCGCCGCCCCGGCGCCGGGAACGACCGCGCGCACCCAGCCGAAGCGGTCGAGCCGGTAGACCTGGCCCCGCTGCGGCAACAGCACCGCCGGCCCGCCTTCGGGCCCGACCGCGAGCCGGCTCGCCTCTGCGAGCCCGAGCCCCGCCCAGCGCACCAGCTCCGCGCGCGTCTCGGTCGAGATCCGGTGCAGCGCCGTCCCCTCGCCGGCGACCAGGTAGAGCCAGCCCCGCGGATCGAAGCGCAGCCGCGCCGGCCGCTCCCAGCTGCCCATGGCCGGCAGCTGGCCCGCCCGGGCGGGCGGGGCCGCCGCGCGCCCGAACGGCGCGCCGTCCACCAGCCCCAGCGCGTCGTAGACCCGGATGCGGCCCCGCTCGGCATCGAGGACATAGAGCCGCCCGCTGCGCGGGTCGACCCGCAGATCCACCAGCCGCTCGCCCTCCTCGCCCACCGCGAACTCGTGCGAGGGCTCCAGCCCGCGATACGCCAGCACCGCCTTGCGCCCGTCGTCCAGGACGAACAGCGTGCCGTCCGGCCCCAGGTCGAGCGCGACCGGCCGCACCAGCCCCCAGGGACCGGCCCCCGCGTATCCGAGCGAGAGCAGGAACGTGCCGTCGTTGCGGAACACGTGCACCGCGGGCTGCTCCGGCGCGCCGTCGAGCACGTACACCCGCCCGCGGCGGTCCACGGCGAGGTCCACCGGCTGGCGCAACCGGCCATTGCCGCTGCCCGGCCCGCCATACACGATCGCGGGCGCGCCGCCGTACAGCCCGCGCTCGGCGCCGAGCTGGACCGCACGCCGCCCCTCGGCGTCGATCGCGTAGAGCCTGTCCCCGGCCAGCAGGATGCGCGTCAGCTCCAGCCCCAGCCCCTGCCCCTCGCTGCGCCCGACGACCTGCCACTGCTCGTCCATGCGCACCAGCGTGCGCTGCCGGCCCCCGAACAGCAGCAGCGCCTGACCGCGGTCATCGAAGGCCAGATCGAGCAGGCGGCCGAACGAGGCGGGCTCGAGCCCCACCCGCCGCACCAGCCGGTACTCCCCGGCGTCGTTGCCGGCGAAACCCTCGCTCTGCACCTGGAGCCCGCGGCGGCTCTGCCGCCCCTTTGCACCGATCGCCGTCAGCTGCAGGGTGAAGGTGCTCCGCCCGGACAGCGGCGGCAGCCACACGTTGTGGGGTGTCAGGGTGCGCTCGTGCAGCAGCACGCCGCCGCTCGCCTCCCATTCGAAGACGAGCCCCTCGTGCGGCTCGCCGGCGCACTCGGCCACCAGCTCCACCGGCATGCCGAAGCGGGCAGGCAGCGGCGAGGCGCTCAGCTCGGTGATCCGCGGCGGCAGCGCTCCCGGCAGCAGGTGCGGCGCGGAGATGACCAGGTCACCGGCCTCGAGCCGGCGCGCGCGGCGCCGCTCCCCCGCCGCCGCTGGCGCGCTGTCGCCCGCCGCCGCCTCCGGCCAGGCGAGCGCACTGTGGGGGGCGAGCTCGAGCACGGTGAGCCGGGCGATCGCGCGCTCGGGCACGAGCGCGAGCTCGCCGCTGCCCAAGAGCACCGCCGCATCCAGGGGGCTCACCGCCTCGAAGACCATGCGCTCGCGCACGCCCTCGGCCGCGCCGACATCGAGCCGCACCGCTCCATCGGGCAGCACCTGCGCGATGCGGCCGAGGATGCGAGCGCGCTCGGGCAGGGGGGCCGCACCGCCCGCGCTCTCGCCTGCCGGCGGCGGCGGCGGAAGGTCCACCGCCTCGGGCGGCAGCAGCGGCGCCAGCGCCTGCAGGCGCGCCCGCGCCCACTCGGCGGCCAGGCGCGGAGCGCCCGCCCGCGCCAGCACCTCGCGCGCCGCCCGCGCCTCCTGCAGGAGCGCGGCGCGCAGCGCCTGCCGGGCGAACAGGCCCGCCAGGGTCCAGGGCCAGGCACGCTCGGCGGCCCGGTAGGCCTGCACGCGCGCGTGCGGATCGGCGAGCTCGCCGGCCACCGGCGCCAGCGCCTGCGGGTAGAGCGCCCGCAGGTGCAGGCCCGCCAGCACCTCGCGCGCCAGCTGGAACCCCACCAGCGCGAGCGCCAGTCCGAGCAGGGCGGCGTTGCGCAGCCGCCGGCGGCGCGCCCGCCGCCGCTCGTACCAGCCGCCCTCCACCCGCTCGAGCTCGCGCGCGGCCACCTCGTCCTGGGGATCGAGTTCGAGGATGCGCCGGTAGGCCGCCGCCGCACCGCGCAGGTCATCGGCCCGCAGCCGCTCGCGCGCCTCCTCGCGGTAGGCGGCCAGCGCGCCCTCGCGGTCGGCCTTGCGCAGGCAGGTCTGCGCGATCTGCTCGCGCAGTGCGGTCTTGTCCGCCACCAGCGGCAACAGCTCCTGGTAGATCGCGATCGCCTTGTCGTACAGGTGCTGCTCGGCGGCGGCGGCTGCCAGCGCGCGCCCGGCCTCGATCGCCTGCTGCTCGCGCCCGCTGGCCCGCAACAGCCCCAGCAGCGCCTCGCCCACCCCCAGGTCGGCCGGCACGAGCCCGGCGGCCTTGCGATACGCCTCGATCGCCTCGTCCAGCCGGCCCGCCTCGCGGCAGTAAAACCCGAGCTGCTTGTACTGCTCGGCCGCCTCGAGATCGCGCCCCAGCCGCTCCAGCAGCCGCGCCAGTGCCGCGCGGGCCTGGATCGCACCCGGCTCCAGCTCCAGCGAGCGCTCCAGCAGCCGCACGGCGGTCTGGAGCTCGCCCTCCGCCTGGAGCTGCGCGGCGCGCCGCCGCAGCTGCTCGGCGTCCACGCGCTTGATGCGGCCGCTCTCGGTCAGCACCGCCGTCGCCTCGGCGATCGCGAATCGCCCGTAGGGCAGGGTGCGGCTCACCGCCTCCAGATCCCGCACCCCGTCCAGCAGCGAGACGACACCGTACTGCACCTCGTCCAGCTGCTCGGCCTGCGGATCGGCGACCGGCTCGGCGATGTAGACCTCCTTGAACGAGGGCACGCGCCGCCGGATGCGCGGCCATTCATCGCTGCGACGCGCCGCTTCCATCAGCAGCGCCGCCGGCTCGATCGCCGGCCGCAGCGCCCACAGCTCGCCTCCCATCGCCGCCGGCCCCGGCTGCTGCTCCTCGAAGCGAAAGCGGCCTCCCTCCCAGGTGAACAGCTCCAGCACCGCCTCCTGCACCCAGCGCTCGACCGCGGCGCGCAGCGCCTGCTCGGAGACCAGCCCCTGCTCGCACAGCCAGGTCCGCAGCTCCCGCCGGCCCCGGCGGCGCAGGGCGCGGGCGAGCGCCCGCGGCTCGAGCAGCCGCTCGCGGTGCACCAGATCGGCGAGTTCCGGCACTCCCTCGGGCTCGGGCAGCCGGCAGCCGGCGATGCGCCCGCCCTCCACCCAGATGGTCGCGGTGCCGGCGGGCCCCTGGAGGGTGAGGGTGCCGCTCAGCTCGTTGGCCCGCAGGTTCTGCAGCACATCCCCCAGCCCGAGATCGGTGAGGTCGCCTTCGAACGCCACGGTCGTGACCCCCGCTCGCCGGGCCGCCTGGCCCGCCGCGCACCCGCTCTTTTTTCGGAAGGGGATGATCCGAGCCGGGCGCGCCCGCGGCAAGCCGCAGCAGGCCGCCCCGCCGGCCCCTCACCGCCTGCGGCCCCAGGGAGGGATGGGGCGCACCGGGGCGGTGCCGTGTGCGGGGAATGCTCCAGCCGCCGCGCCCGGAGGCGAGCGCGGGCGCAGGGGCTCACAACAGGCGGCGCACCGCTGGGCCCCGCCCGCCGCCGCTTGCCGCGCGCAGCCGCAGGGTGAAGTCGCCCAGCACGCTCCAGAAGTAGGCGCGCTTGCGCCCGATGCCGCCGCCCACCTCGGCCGGGCTACCGGCGGCGGACTCGAGCTCGAAGTACCGCCGCCAGCCCTCCCCGAAGCATTCGCCCTCGCCCAGCGCCCGGTACAGCCCGCGCGGGCTGTCGTAGAACACCTTGCCGCGGCCGATCAGCGCCAGGCCCTGGCCGTAGAAGAGCAGCGCCGCCGCGCCCTGCCAGTAGCCGTAACGGGGATCGCTGTAGGGCAGGGCGGCGCCGCCGGCGGGCTTGACGCTGTCGCACCCGATGTGGACATAGAGGCTGCCCTGTTCGGGCAGGACCCGGTTCTGCCACAGCGTGCGCAGCAGCGGGAAGTCGAGCTTGGTGCCGGCCCGCGGCAGCGCCGGCACCAGCCGCGTGCCCTGCTGCTCCCAGTGCCACGGAATGCCTCCCGCCGCCTGCAGCAGCGCCCGCGGCTCGGCGCGGCCGAACTGCGCGCCCCAGGCGTCGGTGTGCGCCCGCAGCTCGCGCACGCCCGCCGGCCGCCCCAGCCACTGCACCACCTCGAGCAGGCTCGCCTGGCTGCCGCCGTCGTAGCCCGGCTCGGCGAAGGTGCGCCAGGCCGGCACCGCGCGCCGCATCGCCTGCCAGCCGCTGCCGAGCCCGTGGCCGATCGCCGCCGGCCCCAGGGCGTGGTCGTACGCCCCGTGCCGGTAGCGGTGGTTGCGGGTGAAGTACTCGATCAGCAGCTGCCGCTCCAGCGCCGGGTCGGGCTCCCACAGCTCGCGCGGCCGGGGCACCGCCGCCGGTTCGGCGAAGACCACCGGCTGCGGGCGGCCAGCCGCATCGAGCAGCCCCTCGCCCCCGAGCCCGCGCACCGCCGCCCGGGGGCGCAGCGCAATCCCGTAGGGATTGAGGCGCGAGACCACGATCTCGGGCCGCGCGATGGGGTTGGGCCGCTCGCGGTCGGCGGCGCTGCACTCGGCGTCCTGCTGCTCGTCGAAGATCTCGACATCGAGCCCGACCACCTCGTCCCCGGACTGCCCGTCCGCCCGCGGCCGCAGCACCTCGCGCGCGTGCAGATGGCCATCGTTGACGAAGAAGAAGTCCTCGTAGACCTGCGGTCGCCACTCCCAGTACGGCGCCACCCCGCCGCGCGGCGGGATGCCGTCCGGAAAGACGGCGATCAGCCCCGGCAGCCGCTCGCGCCGCTCGATGTAGCGCTCCTCCCAGTTGCCGTCGAGGTCGCACAGCACCAGCTCGCACGGCATGGCGACCGCCTCGGGGATGGTGGCGAGATAGGGCACGCCTTCGGTGAAGCGCTGCTGCTGCGGGCTGCCCCGGTGGAGCACCAGCTGGCCGCGCTTGCGCCAGTTGTAGCTCCGCACCAGCAGCGCCTCCGGAAAGCGGCCGACCAGCACCGCGCCGGCGAGCGCCGGCTCGGCCTGCCAGACCGCGCGCAGAAAGCGCCGCAGCGCGAGCAGGGTCTTGCCGTCCTGGTGGCGGGGGCCGGCGTACACGCTCGCCAGCAGCACCCGCGCCCGCCAGCCTTCCTCGCCCAGGTCGCGCGCGAAGCGCGCCAGCGCCGCCCGCAGCGCAGCCACCCCGGGCACGCGCCCGGCCGGCGGCGCGGTCCGCTCCTCGGCGAGCGGGCGCAACAGCCGCGCCTCCACCAGCACCAGCACCAGCGGCGGGGTGCCCGCCTCGGCCCGCGCCGCTCCGGCCTCCGGCAACAGCGGCGCCAGCGCCTCGATCTCCAGCGTGCCGTCGCCGTCCAGATCGAAGCCGCTGTACGCCGTGCACAGCCGCGCCACCGGATCCTGCTCCGCGGCGCTGCCGGCCGCGGCCGCCGCGAGCACCCAGACCACGAGCAGGCTCTTGCACAGGATTCGGTTCACACACGCTCCTCCTCGGTGGACTACGAGCGGTGGGCCCGCAGGGGCATTCAGCCGACGAGCTGGCGCAGCTGCTCGGCGTCCGCCGCGCCGGGGCAGGCGGCCAGATAGCGGGCGAGCGCCTGCTGGGCCTCGGCGCGCCGGCTCAGGCGCGCCAGGGTCGCGCAACGCGAGCGCAACGCGGGGGCGAAGCCGGGCGCGCGCTCGAGCAGCTGCTCCAGCGCCTGCAGACACTCCTGCTCGCGCCCCAGGGCGTGGCAGCTCGCGGCGCGGTTGTAGAGCGCGCTGGCGTCCTCGGGTGCCATCGCCAGCGCCCGATCGAAGGCGGCGATCGCCTCTTGGTGCCGTCCCGCCAGCTGCAGCGCCAGGCCCAGGTTCACCCACGCATGGGGCAGGCGCGGGCGCAGCGCGCAGGCGTGCTCCAGCACCACCAGCGCCCGCATGAGGCCGGCGCGCTGCTCGGAGCGGCGGGCGCGCTCCAGCAGCGCCGCGCCCAGGTTCGCCTGGTACTCCGCGATGTCGGGCGCATACCGCACCGCCTGCTCGAACAGCCGCACTGCCTCATCGAGTCGGTCCAGGCGGAAGGCGAGCGCGCCGCGCGCGTAGCAGTAGCTGCCGAAGCGCTGCAGCTCCGCGGGCGCGGCCGCGAGCAGCTCCAGGGCCCCCGCCGCCTCGCCGTCGCCCTCCAGCCGGCGCGCGCGCGCGAGCAGCTCGGCGAGCCGCTGTTCGGGCCGCAGCGGCTCGGCGGTCTCGCTCGGCAGCTCCCCAGGCTCGGCGCGCATCTCAGAACGTCCAGCTCAGCAGCGACAGGGCCCACTGCTTCAGGTTGGTGAAGAACCCCTCGCGGTCCAGCTCGGCCGCCGTCACCGCCTGCGCCTGGCCGAGACCCTCGGCGAAGCGGCGCTGCAGCGTCGCGGCGGTCGCCGCATCCTCGACCGCGACCGCACCCTCGGAATCCAGCGTGTCCGAGCGGCCGTTCATGTTGACCGAGCCGACGATGGAATATCGCCCGTCGAAGGTGGCGGTCTTGCTGTGCAGCGTCCCCCCCTGTTTCTCGTAGATCTGCACCCCTGCGGCGATCAGCTCGTCGTAGTAGTAGCGCGCGGCATCGCTCACCATGCCCATGTCGTTGGAGGCGCGGCTGTTCGTCAGCACGCGCACCTGGACCCCGCGCCTGGCCGCCTCGATCAGCGCCTGCCGCACCGCCGGCGGCGGGATGAAGTAGGCGTTCTCGATGGTGATGCTCTCCTCGGCACTGCGGATGGCGTGCAGGTAGAGCGCGGTGGTGTTCTCATCCCCGTCCTCGTCCGGGCGGTGCTGCACGAAGCGCGCCCGCGGCCCGCCGGGCGTGAGCGCCGGCGGCGGAAACAGCCGCTCCTGCTCGCCCGGCGAGACCGGGGGACCGAGTTCCTGCCAGTTCTTGAGGAACGCCCGCTGGACATCGTGCACCACCGGCCCCTGGAGCCGGATGTCCACGTCGCGCCACGGCTCGGTGCCCTGCTGGCCGCGGCTCAGCACCATCCGGCCGGAGCCGCCGAAGGCGTACTCATTGGCGATGTTCATGCCGCCGGTGATCGCCGCCTGGCCGTCCACGATGAGGTACTTCTCGTGCCAGCGGTTGTTGAGGTCCCAGAACTGGCGCAGCGGATCGCCGTACTCGCGCACCTCGACCCCGTGCCGGCGCATGTACTCGAAGATCTCCTGGCCCGAGCGCGCCGAGCCCAGTCCGTCGTAGATGACCCGGACCTTCACCCCCTGCTGCGCCTTGGCGGCGAGCAGCTTCGCCAGCTCCCAGCCGGTCTCATCGGCGGTGAAGATGAAGGTCTGCAGGTGGATGGAGTCGGTCGCGTTCTCGATGAGCTTGCGGCGCTCGGCGAAGCTCTGCACTCCATCGAACAGCAGCCGCACCTCGTTGTCCGGCCGCGCGACCGACTGGGTGTCGCGGTCGAGCTGCCGCTCGAACTCCGGGCTGCCGTAGGGGGGGCCGGGCGCCCCGCGCCCGGAGCCACCCGCCACCGGTTGCAGCGGGATGCCGAGCACGCCCGCGAGCGCCGCGCGCGCCGAGGGCGCCAACTCCGCGGCGCGTTCGCGCATCAGCTCGAGCAGCGCCTGCCGTTCGCCCTCCGTGATCCGGCCGAAATCCCCGGCCTCGACCACGAGCGCCTGCACGTCCGCAGCGCTCAGCTGGCCGTCAGGGGCGAGCCGCTCGGCCAGCGCGCGCACCCCGTCGCTGGCGTCGGCAAAGCCGAGCCGCGCCGGCAGGCTCCGCTGGGCGCGCTCGCGTCGCTCGCAGATCCGCTGCGCGGCCGGGTCGGTGCGCGGGCCGACAGGGGTGGGCCGCTGCGCCGCCAGCCCGACGCCAGCAGGCTCGTCCTCGGCTGGGCGTGCGGGCAGGCCGGCGGCCCCCGCGGCATGCTCTCCGGGGTCGGCCTGCGCGCCGGCGCCCTCGAACTCCAAATCCCGCGGTTGCGCTGGCTGCCAGCCGACCCCACCCATCCGCGCGCTCCTGGCGGCTCCCCGCACCCCGCGCGGCTCGATGCTAGTGGGTTCGCCGGCAGGCGTCAACGCCGGCTGCCGCGCGGCTGGCTGCGGCGGCGCCACCGCCCCGACTGTCCGGCGGCGCCCGAGCTGCGATCATGGCAGGCGGAGGAGCGAGGCCATGAGCGTCCGCGAACTGGTGGTGCTGGGCTGCGGCAGCCAGGTACCGAGCCGCGAGCGCAACCACAACGGGTATCTGTTGCGCTGGGATGGCGAGGGACTGCTGTTCGACCCCGGGGAAGGCACGCAGCGCCAGCTGATCTTCGCCGGGGTGCGTCCGGCGGCGATCACGCGCATCCTGATCACCCACTTCCACGGCGATCACTGCCTCGGCCTGCCGGGCATCCTGCAGCGCCTGTCGCTGGACGGCGTCCAGCACCCGCTCCACCTGTACTACCCGGCGAGCGGCGCGGAATACCTGGAGCGGCTGCGCCGTGCCTCCATCTACCACGACCGGCTGGAGCTGGTGCTGCACCCGATCGCCCGAGACGGTGTGGTGGACGAGGGGGAAGGCTTCGTGCTCGAGGCGCGCCGGCTCGCACATCCGGTCGACACCTTCGGCTACCGACTCGCCGAGCCGCCGCAGCGACACCTGGTGCCCGAGGCTCTGCGGGCCCATGGGGTGAGCGGGCCGGCGGCGGGCGAGCTGAAGCGCCGCGGTGCCGTCGAGATCGGAGGCCGCCGCGTGCTGCTGCACCAGGTCAGCCGCGAGCAGGCCGGTGCCGTCTTCGCCTTCGTCATGGACACCCGCCCCTGCGCAGCGGCCCATGCCCTGGCGCGCGGAGCGAATCTGCTGGTGTGCGAGGCGACGTATCTCGACTCCGAGCGCGAGCACGCCCGGGCGTACGGCCACATGACGGCCGGCGAGGCGCTCGCCCTCGCGCGCGCCGCCGGGGTGCGGCGCGTGGTGCTGGCGCACCTCAGCCAGCGCTACCGCGACGCGGCACCCTACCGCGCCGCGCTCGCCGCCGCCACACTCGAGCACCCTGCCGGGGAACCGGAGGTCATCATCGCCGAGGACCTGCTGCGGATAGCGGTGCCGCGCCACCGCTAGCCCGCCCCTTGCCGCCACCTCTTGGCGCCGCCAGGCCTTCCGCCTATCATGGCAGCGAGGCGGCGGGACGGGGAGTGTAAGCGGTGGCCACGGTGCCTACCTCCAAGCCGATGTTCGGCGAGATCGCGGTCATGCTCGGCTTCGTCGACGAGGACCAGCTCGAGCGCGCGCTCGCCGAACAGCGCGCGCGCGCCGCGCGCGGGGGGCGCGCACAAGCTGCTCGGTCTGGTGATGCTCGAACTCGGATTGATCGACAACGCTCAGCTGATCGAGGTGCTCAAGACCTACGAACGGCTGGCGCGGGCGAGCGCGGGCTGAGCCGGCCGCCCACCGGCCTGTCTGTGCCCCCACCGCCCGAAGCCCGTGCCCGGCCGCCGTTCAGGCGTAGCCGAACAGCCGCCACCGCTCCGGGTCGTCGCGCCAGTCGGGGGCGACCTTGACCCGCAGGTCGAGATAGACCCGGCGGCCGGTGAGCGCCTCGATCTGCTCGCGCGCCCGGCTGCCGATCGCCTTGATGGTACGGCCGCCCTTGCCGACCAGGATCCCCTTCTGGGTCTCGCGCTCGCAGTACAACACCGCCTCGATGTATAGCGTACCGTCCGGGCGCGCCTCGGTCCGCTCGATGCGCACCGCCACCGCATGCGGCACCTCCTGGCGTGTGAGCAGCATCGCCTGCTCGCGGATGATCTCCGCCAGCATGAGCCGCTCGGGCAGGTCGGTGGTCTGGCCAGGCGGGTACAGCGGCTCGGCGCTCTCGGGCAACAGCGCCGCCAGCGCCGCCTCCAGCGCCCCGAGCCCCTCGCCCCGCACCGCGGCGGTGCGGAACACCCCCTGCCAGTCGCAGGCCGGGCGCAGCTCCCGCTCGGTCAGCTCGATCTCTTCCGGCGCGTGCACATCGATCTTGTTGATGCAGAGGATGGCGGGCCGGCCTGCCGCCTGCACGGCCTGCACCAGGTGCTGCGTCCCGCCCGCGAGCCGATCGCCCGCCTCGACCACCGCCAGCACCGCGTCCACCTCGGCCAGCGCGCGCCGTGCCCGCCCGAGCAGCTCCTCGCCCCACCGGCTCCTGGGCCGGTGCAACCCCGGGGTGTCGACGAAGACGATCTGGTGCTCGGGCGTGGTCCGGATGCCGCGCACGCTCCAGATCGTCGTCTGGGTGCGGTCGGTCACGATGGCGACCTTGCTGCCGACGATCCCGTTGACGATCGTCGACTTGCCGACGTTGGTCCGCCCCAGCACCGCCACGAACCCGCAGCGCATGCGCACTTCCTTCCCGCTGGCTCGACGCGCGGTAGGATAGCAGGCGCGCGCGCGGGGAGGAAGCGATGAGGACTCGAGGGCAGCGTGCCGAGCGGGGTCCGGCGCCGGCGCGCCAGCGCGCCGCGGGCGTGATCCCGCTGCGGCGCACCCCGGATGGCTGGCGGCTGCTCGTGCTGCGCGCCTACCGGAACTGGGACTTCCCCAAGGGGCTGCTCCAGCCGGACGAGTCGCCGCTCGAGGCCGCGCTGCGCGAGGCGCGCGAGGAGGCGGGACTGGTGGACCTGCGCTTTCCCTGGGGCACCGAGGGCTACCAGACGGCTCCGTACGGGCGGGGCAAGGTCGCGGACCTACTTCCTCGCCGAGACCAGCCAGGCGCAGGTCGAGCTCTTGCCAAGCCCCGAACTCGGCCGGCCGGAGCACCACGAGGCGCGCTGGGTGAGCTTCGAGCAGGCAGCGGCGCTGTTGCCCCCACGCCTGCAGCCGGTCCTGCACTGGGCGCGGGGCGCGGCTGGGGACCGCGCGCTGAGCGCCGCCAGCGAGCGGGCGCCAGCCGCGCATGGGGCAGCCGCCGTGCCGCCGCCGCGCTGGCCAGCGGCAACCTCCGCCGCCAGCGGCGCGAGCACCCCTGGTGGGCGCTCGGCTTTCCCCCGCAGGCGCTGCGCGATGCAAGCTGGACCCGGGCCGCAGCGTCCCTATGATGGGAGCCGCCATGCGACCGAGCTGGCCCAGCGCGGACTCGCCCCCGAGCGACGCGGCGCTCGTCGAGCGCGCGCGCGCCGGCGACCGGGAGGCGTTCGGGGCGCTGGTCGCCCGCTACGACAAGGTGGTGGGGCTGTTGTGCCTGCAGAAGCTCGGCCGGCGGGCCGACGCCGATGACGCGACCCAGGAGACCTTCCTCAAGGCGTTCGCGGCCCTGGAGGAGCTGAGCGAGCCGGCTCGCTTCGGCCCGTGGCTCTACCACATCGCGTTCCGGGTCGCGATCGACCACCTGCGGCGGCGCCGGCGGCGGCGGCGGGCCGGGCTTCGCTCGCTCGAGCAGCTGTGCGCCAGTGGCAGCGAGCTCGAACCGGTCGCCGGCGCGGGCGCCGCCGAAGCAGCGGCGGTGCGGCGCGAACAGGCCGAGCAGATCATGGCCGCCATCGGCATGCTGCCGGACAAGTACCGGCTTGCGCTGACGCTGCGCTACTACGAGCACATGAGCTATCGCGAGATCGCCCGAGCACCTGGGCGAGCCCGCGGGCACGGTCGCCAACCGGCTGCACCGCGCACTCACGCGGCTGCGTGCGGTCTTGCCCCTGAGAGCGCCGTAGGCCGGAGGGGCCGGGGGACGGACGATGGCTGCGCCAGAGGGAGACTGCCCGCCGGAGCGGCTGCTGGGGAGGTGGCGGCAGGGCGCACTCGCCCCCCGCCCCCGCCGCCCGGCTGGCCCGCCACCTGCAGGGGTGCGCGCCGTGCCGGCAGCGCGCGCGCGAACTCGCGGGTCTGGAGCGGGCGCTGGATCGGGGCGTTCGCAGCGGCCGCCGGGACGCTGCCGGACCAGGACGGGCGGGTGCTGGCGCGGCTGGAACGGCTCGGCGTGCGCCGGCGGCCGCGGCGACGGGCGCCCATGTGGCTGGCGGTGCTGTACGCAGCAGCGGGCCTGCTCCTGTTGGGCGGCTACCTGGGCTACGCCACCGTGCTCCGGCTGCAGCTGCGGGCGGAGCTGGAGCGGGGCACGCGCCAGCAGGTGCGCGCGCTGGGAACGGTGCTGGGGCTGTATGCCGAGCGCACCGGCGCGCTGCCGGCCGGCGGCAACCGCGAGCTGGTCACGGCCCTGCTCGCGCCCCGGGACGGCACCCCCAGCTCGCCCCGGCCGTTCTTCTGCCCGCCTGCGGAACGGCTCCGCGGCGGGGCTGCTGACCGACGCGTTCGGCCAGCCGCTGGTCTACCGCGGCGACGGGCATTCGGCGCTGCTCTACTCGGTCGGTCCCAACGGGCGCGACGAGGGTGGCGGCGGCGACGATCTGGCGCTGGTGCTGCCGTAGCGCCGGTCGGCCAGCGCCCTGCCACGGGCTGGGCTATTTCGCCGCCCGCTTCGGCGACGGGCCGTTTCACCCTGCCCAGCCGTACAGGAACTGCTCGCGATCGAGCTGCCGGGCAACCGCCCCGAGGTCGGCCAGCGCCGGCTCGCTGGCAAGCCTGCCGTCCGCGAGGCGGAAAGACCGCCCGATGGACCTCCGCGGCGGCGCCGAGTCGCGCCCGCTCGGCGCGGCCTGCGCGTCCGGCAGCCGGCGCCGCGTGGCCAGCTCCCGGGCACTCCGATGCGGCCTGACGGCGCATCCCCCTGCTGCCGGTCCGGCCGGCGCCGCCGCCGGCCGCCGCGCGCCGCTCGGCCGCAGCACAAAGCGGGCGCGAACGCGGCTGCGGCAGCAGCGCGCGGGCGCGCAAGGGCACGGGCCCGGAGGCCGGTGCACGGCCTCCGGGCCCGTGGTGCGAGCGGGACCTGTAAGCCGGGTTCTGTCCAGCCGCGGGCCTGTCGACCCGCGGCCTGGGCCAGCATCCATCTGGGACGCCCGTTGCCGTGCGCCTCCAACGACCTACCCGGGAGTCGATCGAGACGGGCCGCCTCGCGCGTCGGACAGAGTCCGGCGCCTCCTCCCCTATTTGGTCTTTCTCCGGGTGGGGTTTGCCTTTGCCAGCGGTGTCACCACCGCTGCGGTGCGCTCTTACATTAAGGGCTCTCGCCCCGCACCATTTCACCCTTACCTGAGCCCTTCTCTCAGGGCCATCGGCGGTATGATTTCTGTGGCACTTTCCCTGGGATCACTCCCGGTGGGCGTTACCCACCACCCTGCCCTGCGGAGCCCGGACTTTCCTCGCGCGCCGCCGCAGGCGCGCGGCGGCGCGCGCGCTGGCCCGGTCCCCCTCACACCGCCTTCCAGTATAGCCGCCTGACCGCGGGTTGGGGAGGGGCCGTCCGCGCGGCGGCGGAGACGGAACCGGCCGCCGCCGCCGGCTCAGTCGCCGGGCATCGGGGTGGTGTGGTGCTCGGTCGAGGTGCGATAGCTGCGCGCCGCGGCGGTGCCCTCCTCGGCGTACAGAAAGCGGCCGCACTGCGGGCAGCGCACCAGCTCGCGCCCGGCGAGCACCATCGCCTGCAGGTTGGTCGGCAGCTCCACGTAGCAGCCCTGGCACTTGCGCTGCTGCACGGCGGCCAGCCCCCGCGCGAGACCCCGCTCGCGCAGCCGCTCGTACAGCTGCGCGGTCTGCGGGCTCAGCCGCTGCAGCGCCGCGGCACGCTCGCCGAGCAGGCGCTGGCGCTGCTCGTCCAGGCGGGTCCGCTCGGCCATGAGCTCCGCCTGGCGCGCTGCGAGCCGGCGCTCGGCCGCCGCCAGCTCCCCGGCCAGCCGCTCGCGCTCCGCCTCGCACTCCTCCAACCGCGCATACCCGCCCCAGCGCCTCGTCCTCCACGCGCGCGCTCTCGCTCTGTGCAGCCGCGATCTCCCGCCCCAGCGCCGCGTACTCCTCGTTGGACTTGGCCTGGTTCTGCTGCACGCGCAGCTTGCGCACGCGCTCGCCGAGGCTCTTCAGCTCCAGATCGAGCTGGTCCGCCTCCTTGTGCAGTCGGCGGTGCTCGGTCTCCAGGGTCTGGATCGCGGCGCGCGCCTGGGCGAGGCGCTGCTGTTCGGCCTCCAACTGTCGCTCCAGGTAGCCGAGCTCATCGTCGAGCCGCGCCACCTCGCGGTCCAGCCGATCGACCTCCAGCAGCGCTTCGATGTCCGGATGCCGGCTCTCGCCCATCACCCTCCGCCCTCGCGCTGCGCCCCTTGTATCCGCCAGGGCGGGGCGGACGCCACCGCGGCGGCGCTGCCCCCGCCCTCCCGCTCAACCCAGACCCGAGAAGGTCCCTTCCAGAAAGCCCTCGAGCATGCGGCTGCGCACCGGGTGTTGCAGCTTGCGCACCGCCTTGGCCTCGATCTGCCGCACCCGCTCGCGCGTCACCTTGAAGATGCGGCCGACCTCTTCGAGCGTGTAGGTGTAGCCGTCGCCGATGCCGTAGCGCAGCTTGATGATCTCCCGCTCGCGGAAGGTGAGCGTATCCAGCACGCGCTCCAGCTTGTCCTTGAGCATCTCGTGGGTGGCGGCATTGACGGGCGACTCCGCGCCCTTGTCCTCGATGAAGTCGCCGAAGAAGCCGTCCTCGCTGTCGCCGATCGGGCGGTCCAGCGAGATCGGGTGTTTGGAGATCTTGAGCACCCGCCGCGTCTCCCTCCTCGCTGATCTTGAGCTCGGCGGCGAGCTCCTGCACCGTCGGCTCGCGGCCGTTCATCTGGACCAGCTTCTTGGCCGCATTGCGGAGCTTGGACATGGTCTCGATCATGTGGACCGGAATGCGGATGGTGCGCGCCTGGTCCGCGATCGAGCGCGTGATCGCCTGCCGGATCCACCAGGTGGCATAGGTCGAGAACTTGTAGCCCGCGGCGGTACTCGTATTTCTCGACCGCCTTCATGAGGCCGGTGTTGCCCTCCTGGATCAGGTCGAGAAAGCTCAACCCGCGGTTGCGGTACTTCTTGGCGATCGAGACGACCAGCCGCAGGTTGCCCCCGGACAGCTTGCGCTTGGCTGTCTCGTAGGCATGGAACCGCTTGCGCATCATGGCCATCCGGTGGAAGTACTGCGGGATGGGCTCGCGGATCTGCGACTGGATGGCGTCGATCTCGCGCTCCACCTCCTTGAGCCGGAAGGTGTCCGGACGGCTGGAAGCCCGGATGGCATCGCGCTCGCGCAACAGTTCCTTGAGCGAGCGCTCGATCCGTTCCAGCACTTCCTTGAGGGGCCGGACGAGCCGGATCTGCAGGCTCAGCTCCTCCAGCAGGATGCCGATCCGGCGGCGGCGGCGCCGCACCCGCTCGAACAGCGCCTCGCGCTCCCGCGCCGACAGCCCCCCCGCCGCCCACCGCTCGTAGTCGCGCAGGTTGGCCTCGCGCAACCGCTTGATGGTCTCCAGATTCTCGGGCAGCTTGTTGCTGATCTCCTGCTTGCCGCCTTCCTCGGCGGAGCTGACCTTGATCGTGCGGTCGAAGGCGAGCCCGCCCGCGGCGACCTGCTCGAGCAGCTTCAGCGCCTCCTGCTGGCCCGGCTCGCTGTCGAGGATGAGCTTACGAAAGCGCTTGCGCGTCACCTCGATCTGCTTGGCCAGCGCCAGTTCCTCGTGGCGCTGCAACAGCGGGATCTCGCCCATCTGGGTCAGATACATGCGCACCGGGTCATCGATGCGCTCGCTCGCCCTGGCACCGAGTTCGGCTTCCAGTGGCTCGTGGGCGTCCTCGTCCTCGCTCCGCGCCCGCGCGCGCAGCCGCGGCACCCCGCGTGCCGCGCCGCCATCCCCATCGCCGCCATGGCGATCGCGCTCGCGCTGGCGCGCCTGCTCGCGCACCGCCGCCGGAGAATCGGCCTGATCGAGGATTTCGATGCCCTCGTCATCGAGCTGCATCAGCAGTTCGTCCAGCTGCTCGGGACTGATCACGTCGTCGGGCAGGCGCCGGTTGATCTCATCGTAGGTCAGATAGCCCTTGCGCTTGCCATCCTCGAGCAGCGCTCGCATCTCCTTGGTGAATCCGTTCATCGACGAGCGTTCCGCCCTGTCCGCGTCGGTTGCCGTTGCGGTCATGTCTCGAGATGCCTCGCCTTGATCAGCCGTTGCGACTCCTGGAACGCGCGCAGCGCCTCGTCGCTGCCGGGCCGCTCCAGCCCCAGCTGCGCCGCGCGCCGCCGCTCCCGCTCGGCGGCCAGGCGCGCCAACACCCCGCGCCACGTCCGTTCGTCCTCCAGCTCCGGGTCGAGGTGGGCCGCCTCGCGCACCGCCAGCGCGCGAGCCGCCGCGTCCTCGATCTCCGCCACGCTCTCGCCCCGCACCAGCGCCTCCGCCGCACGGCGCACCGCCGGATGGCAGACCAGCTCCGGCTCCGCGAGCACGGCCTGCGCCTGCGCGGCGAGTTGCGGGCGCGCCAAAAGGCAGCGCAAGAACCGCCGCTCCAGCGCCGCGGGCGTCGCCGCCGGCTGCGCCTGGTCGCCGCTCGCCGCCGGAGCGGCCCGGCGGTGCTCGCCCGCGCGCGCCGCCGCCGCCAGCTCGCGCACCAGCTCCTCGGGCAGCTCCAGCCGGTGCGCCACCTCCCGCAACTGCAGCTCGCGCTCCAGCTTGTCCTCCAGCGCGCCGAGCACGCGCGCGGCGCGCTCGGCCGCGCGCCGCCGCTCGCCCACCGCCCAGGTGCGCGCCGCCGCCGGCACCAGCAGCTCGATCAGCGGCGCGGCGCGCTCCAGCACCTCGCCCAGCGCCGCCGCCCCGCGCTGCTGGACCAGATCCGCCGGGTCCAGCCCCGGCGGCAGGCTCGCCACCCGCAGCTCGACGAAGGGCTGGGCGCCCTGGAACACCGCCCGCGCCACCTCCTCCAGCGACCGCACGTTCGCCTGCGCGCCCGCCTCGTCGCCGTCGAAGAACACGACCAGCCGCTCGGCGTAACGGCGCAACAGCCGCGCATGCTCGGCGCCGAAAGCGGTGCCGAGCGTCGCCACCAGCCAGGGGTAGCCCGCCTGGTGCGCGAGGATGACGTCGGTATATCCCTCGACCACCCCGACCCGTCCACCCCGCTGGATCGCCTCCTTCGCGAGATGCAGGCCATATACGATCTCGCGCTTCCTGAAGATGGCCGACTCCGGGCTGTTCAGGTACTTGGGCACGCCCCCGGGCTCGAGCGTCCGCCCCCCGAAACCGATCGTGCGCCCCAGCGCGTCCTGGATCGGGAACATGAGCCGGCCCCGGAAGCGATCCCGCCAGCCACCGCCCCGCTGCCGCGCCACCACCAGGCCCGCGGCCGCCGCCTGCTCCATCGCCACCCCGCGCCGCTGCAGCGCTCGCACCAGGTGGCGTCCTCCCTGCGGCGCATACCCGAGGCCGAACCGCTCCGCCGCCACCGCCCCGATGCCGCGCTGCTCCAGATAGGCACGCGCCCGCTCGCCCTCGCGGCTGGCGAGCAACGCCCGGCGGAAGAACGCCGCCGCCCACCGGTTGAGCTCCAGCAGCCGCTGCCGCTCGGTGCTGCCGCTGCCCGCAGCGCGCGCCCCGCGCGGCACCGGCAGACCCGCCCGCTCGGCCAGCAACACCAGCGCCGGCCAGAACTCCAGCCCCTCCTTCAGCATGACGAAGTCGATCGCGTTGCCCCCCCCGCGCGCAGCGCCCGAAGCAGTGCCAGCTCCGCCGCTCAGGACTGACGTGGAAGCTGGGCGTGCGCTCGTCGTGAAAAGGGCACAGTCCCACGAATCCGCGACCGCGCGGCCGCAGCGCCACGTACGAGCCGACCAGGGCGACGATGTCGGTCGCCTCCAGCACCGCCGCCTTCCACGCCTTCAACTCGTCTCGGGACGCCATGGGGTCCTTCCAACGAGGGGATGCCCGGGTGCGCGGGCAGATGCGGGCGGCAAAGACGCACTAGTTTACGCCCAAGAGCTTTTTCCGTCAAGGGATCCGCCTCAGGCCAGCGCCTCGGCGAGCCTTGCGAAGTCCGCCGGCGCCAGCGCCTCCGGACGCGTGCCGCCCCCCCAGCCCCGCGGCCCGCAGCGCCGCCTCGGGCTCGGTGCCCGGCAGCGCACAGCCCAGCGCCTGGCGCAGGCTCTTGCGCCGGTAGCGGTACAGGCCGCGGACCAGGGCGGCGAAGCGCTGCCAGACGGCTGGGCTGCTCGCCGCGAGCCGCCGCTCCACCGGCAAGGGCTCCAGCCGGAGCACGACGCTGTCGACCTCGGGCGGGGGCCAGAAGGCGCCCGCGCCCAGGCGCCGCACCAGCCTCGGCGCGGCGAGCGCCTGCACCAGCACCGTGGCGGGGCCGCCTCGCCGGTCGCCCGGCGGGGCGGCGAGCCGCTCGCCCAGCTCGCGCTGCACCGTGCCGAGCACCCGCCGCAAGGGAAAGCGGCGCTCCACCAGCCCCAGCTCCAGCAACCGCACCACGAGCGGGGGTCGCGACCTGGTAGGGGAAGTTGGACACGCAGAGCACCCGCCGGCCCAGCGCCCCGGCGCGCTCCAGCGCCGCGAGCGCCTCGGGGTGCAGCCCGGCAGGCCCCGCCCTCGCGTCCCCCTCGATGAGCAGCAGCCCCGGGGCGGGCGCGAGCAGCTCGCGCGCCAGGGCCGCCATCGCCGGATCGAGTTCCAGCGCCACCACCTCGGCGCCGGCCTCGAGCAGCAACCGCGTCAGCGTGCCCGGCCCGCAGCCGACCTCCAGCACCACATCCCCCCGCTCCAGCCCCGCCTCGCGCACCAGCGCCTGCAACAGCCCGGGCTCCAGCAGCAGGTGCTGGCCGAGGGCGCGGCGCGGGCGCACCCCCCGCTCGCGGAGCAGCCGCCTGAGCTCGTGCGGTCTCCACCGCTGCTCGCGCATCGGACCTCCGCGCGGCGGCGCCGGCCTGCCCCTCAGCAGAACACCTGCGCCTCGAAGGCGAACAGCTGGCAGTCCGGCTGCCGCCACGCCTGCTCGTGCAGTCCCGCCTTGCGGCAGGTGGCGGCGAGCAGGGCCTCGGCGTCCCAGCCGAACTCGGTCGCCACCTGCGGCAACAACAGCCCGCTCCGCGCGCCCTGCCGCACGATCACCCCGTGCCGGCCGGCCACGACCTCCTCGGGCGCGATCGGCCGCGGGCGACCCAGTACCGAGACGCTCACCGCCAGTCCCTCGAGCTCCGCCGCCGCCACCGGCGGGAAGCGCGGGTCACGGCACGCGGCGTGAACCGCCAGCGCGCACACATCCCGCCACAGCGGTCCCCGCCCCTCGATGTAGCCGGTGCACCCGCGCAGCCGGCCGTCCTGCCGCCGCCGCAGCGTCACGAAGCTGCCGCGCCGCACCTCCAGGCGCGCCCGGCTGTCGGCTCCCGCCAGCGCGTCCAGCTCCGGCGCCGCCCGCTGGCCGAAGTGGGCCTCGAGCGCCTGCACCGCCAGCCGCACCAGCAGGCGCCCCTCCTGTTCGGTGAGCAGGCCGTCCCGCTCCCGCTGTCCCGGCTCCACGACCCCACCGTGCAGCCGATCCTTGGCCCACCGCCATCATAGCACGAGCCCGCAACCGCTTGCCCGCCGCGGCACACTCGCCACTGCGCGCCCAGCCGTCAAGGGCAGGGCCGCGCGCTGCCGATACAACCGAACGGAACCGCGGTGCCGGCTGCCGGCCCGCGCGCTCGCAAGGTTCGCCCGCTGGAGGAGGCGTCGGCCCATGGCGCGCACACCCGTCCTGCTCACGCTGTTGCTCGCGGTCGGCGGCAGTGGCTGCGTGAGCCTGCACACCTACGACGAACAGAATCGCAAGATCGAGGCGCTGACCGCCGCCGTCGCCGGCGCCGACAAGGCGATCGGCCGGCTCAAGCAGCAGCTGCAGAGCCGCGACGGTGCGCTGCGCGCCAAGGAGCAGGAACTGGCGGCACTGCGCACGCGCCTGCAATCACAGTCCAGCGCGCTCGCCGCCGAGCGCGAGAGCCTGCAGGCGCAGTACCAGCAGATGTTGCAGGAGCTGCGGGCGGAAGGCGGCACCAGCTTCACCATCAACCAGCAGACCGGCGGCATCGTGCTGGAGAACGACATCTTCTTCGCCTCGGGCAAGGCGGAGCTGCGCCCGGAGGCCAAGCGCTCGCTCGACGGCCTGATCGGCAAGCTCAACGAGCCCGACTTCGCCGGTTGCGAGATCGAGATCGCCGGTCACACCGACAGCGACCCCATCGCCCGCTCGGGCTGGAAGGACAACTACCAGCTCGCTGCCGAGCGGGCGCGCGCGGTGCTGCTCTACTTCATCGAGCGCGGGATCGCCCCGGAACGGATCTACCTGAGCGGCTACGGACCCACCCGGCCCCGCTCGAACGACAAGTCGGAGAACCGGCGCGTCGAGGTCGTGCTCCACCGCAAGGGCGCCTAGGCCGGAACGCGGCGCCCGCGGCGGCTGCCGCCGCGGGCGCCAGCACGCGCTACATGAAGGCCTCGATCAGCGCCCCGATCGTGGTGCGCAGGTTGTTGGCGAGCCCGTGCACCCACTCGGGATTGGTCCCCGCCATCCGGTTGAGCACGATCGAGCCCGGCAGCACCAGCAACACCACCGCCACCAGCCCGATGACGGTCCAGGTCAGTTCGCTCGGGCGCTGCTTCATCTGCATCGCGCGCAGCCGCGCGGAGCGCGAGATGCGGCCGGACTGGGTCTTGCGCGGGGCCGGCTCCTCCTCCAGCTCTTCGAGCTCTTCCACCTCCGCCAGCGGCTCGCCGGGGCCGATCCCGTCGTCTTCCACCAGCTCGAAGGTCTCCTCGCCGCTGTCGACGCGCAGCGGGCGGGCCGGGGTGGCGGTGGCCGCCCCGCCCTTCAGCTCGGGCGCACTCTGGGAGGCGACCAGCGCCGCATCGCTGTCGGTCTCATACAGCCCCAGGTCCTCATCCACCGCCGGCACCTCGACGGTGGGGATGGAGGCCTCGGGATCGGAGTCGTGCGGGGAGATCAAAAACTCCTCGGTGGAGTCGCTGAAGACGATCTCCTCCTCCTGCTTCTCCGGCGACATGATGTCGCCGATGTTGAGCACGGTGTCGGAGGTGGATTCGTCCAGGATCAGCTCATCGGAGCTCTCCGCGATGCCCATCTCCTGGTCCGAGTCGGTGAGGATCACCGTCGGCTCGGCCTCGCGCCGCTCCTTGAGCGCGAGCACCTCCTCCTTGCGGAACTTGATCTTCGAGCCGTCCTTGATCGTGCGCAGCTCGCCCTGCGCGATCAGCTGCTTGACCTCCTCCGCGCTGAGCTGCAGCTCCTCCAACACCTGCTCGAAGCTCAGATACTCCGCCATGACGCCGCTCTCCTGGACCCGGCTCCCCACGCCGGCCCCGCACCTCGCTCCATGCCCCGGGACCCGCCGCCTCCGGATCCCGCCGTCCGCCTCGCTCCTGCCGCGCGGCCCCGGCGGCCGCACCGCTCAGCGCCTCTGCATGACCTCCTTGCGCACCTGATCGACCGAGGGCCGCTGCGCATTGGGCTGTCCGGGGTACTGGTCGTACATCTGGTCGTACTTGATGTTGCGCACCGCCACCAGGTTGAGCCGGCTCTCGCGCATCTCGTAGATCGACAGCTTCGGATCCTCGGTCCGGGTGTCGATCAGCCAGATCATGTTCGTCGAGCCCGGGTCGGTGTTCGCGGTCACCCCGAACAACCCCCCCGCCCCGGCGGCCGTCTGCGCCCAGACCGGTTGCGCCGCCGGCTGGCCGAACACCAGCACGCCGAGCAACGCCGCGATGATCCCGAGCAGGAACGCGATGACGAGCTGGAGCCGCATGTCGTCCTCCTCTGTGCCCAGCGGCCGCAACCGGTTGCGGCGCCCAGCGATTCTAGCACCGCCGCCGCCCCGGTCAAGCGCGGCAGCTGCGCTCAGCCGGATGTGGGCGCGCCCGCCGGCGAGCCCAACCCGCCGCGGCAGCGCTCCAGCAGCGCCCGCACGTAGGGGTCGACCGCCAGCCGCCGCTCGATCCTCCTCTCCGCGAGCAGGATCGTGCTGCTCGCCCGCCGGAACAGCCGCGAGGTCTCCACGAGCGACAGCCCCGCCAGCCGCCGCACCAGGTACATGCCGAGCTGGCGGGCCAGCGCCACCGGGCGGCTCCTGCCCGCGCCCAGCACGGCGTCGACCGACACCCCGCACGCCGCCGCCACCTCTTCCAGTACGCGCAGCTCCGGGCGCGCATCGCAGCCCGCCGCCGGGGCGATCAGATCGGCGAGCAGCGATCGCACCTCGGCCAGCTGCTGCAGCCGCGCACCAGCACCCAACCCGCGCAGCCGCTCGACCGCCTCGACCAGCTGGCGCCCACTGCCGCCCAGCGCCTCGACCAGCTCGTCGAGCAGGCGCTCGGACAGCTGCAGCCCGGCCGCGCGCGCGCGCTGCTCCAGGATGCGGCGCCGCGCGCCCGGTCCCGGGGGCTCGAGCGCCACGCACAGGCCCATGAGCAACCGCCCGCGCAGCCCCGGATGCAGCTCCGGCACGTGGCGCGGGTTGTGGCTCGCCGCGACGACGATCTGCCGGCCGGCATGGAACAGCGCGTCGAAGGTGTGGATCAGCTCCACCTGCGCGGCGGGGCTGGTGCTCAGCCGCTGCACGTCGTCGAGCAACAGCGCCGCGGCCCCGCGCAGCCGCACCCGCAGCGCCGCCGTCGCCCCGGTGCGGATGGCGCGCCGCACCGAGCGCGCGAACTCCGCGGCCCCGAGCCGCTCCACCCGCTCGAGCCCCGCCGCACGCAGCTCGGCGGCCAGCCCCGCCAGCAGGTGCGACTTGCCCACTCCGGCCGGCCCGTGCACCACCAGCGGGTTGAGCGCACGCCCGGGCGCGCGGCACACCTCGCGCACCGCCTCGATGACCAGCGCATTGCGCCGGCCCAACACCAGCTCGCCGAGCCGCGGCCCTCCGGCCGCGCGCGCCGGCAGGCCCACGGGACGCACGGCCGGCCCCTTCGCCACCGCCTTCGCCCCCAGCACCCGCCCGACCTCCTGCTGGCAGAGCATCCCGGCGTGCACGATCGGCACCGCTGCGCCCTCCCCCTTCGATGGCCACGCCGCCCGTCACGGCGGGACGAACTCGCCCGCGGCCCCCATGCCACGACGCGCGCGGCGATCGTACGGAGCCGACAACGGCCAGGTCAACCGCCTGCCGCACGCGATGACGTAACTCGGACAGGCCGCCGCGCGGCGGTGACGAAACCCTCCGGCGAGACGCCGGGTTGCGAGCGCCCCCAGCGAAGCGCTGTGCCGCTGCTGCATCTGGTAAGGGGTTTGCGTGCCCCGCTCAGCGGCACACGATCCGCGCGAAGCGGCCCGGCACGAAGCCCTGCCACAGCCGGTGCTTCTCCCGGTGCAGCGCGATGGCCGGCGTCCAGCTCAGCGCCTTGCGCGAGCCGCGCCCGTCGTCGTCGTCGATGAGCACGACGTCGAACCCGAAGGCGAAGCCCGGCGAGGGCCCGCGCAGCGGATCGATCTGGGCGCCGCGCTCCGCCAGCATGCTCCAGGGAATCGCCACCTCGTAGGTGGCGCCCGAGCCGTCGTCCTTGCGCTTGACGAAGTACTTGCCCTCGGGCTCGTCCTCGCGCTCCTCCTCGCCCGGATTCCGGTTGCGGCGGGGCAGGGTGAGCGCGAGCGAGAGCAGATTGTCGTCGCGCTGGAAATACTCCCCTCCATCCCCGCGCGAGTCGATCGCGATCAGCAGGCAGTCGCCCTTCCACACCTCCGCCTCGCTGTCGTAGGGCACCAGCCGATCGTCATCGACGTCGAGGGCGAAGTAGAAGTAGCGGTCATCGTAGCCCAAAAACAACCGCGCACTCAGATCGTCGCGGCCGCGCAGCACCGCCACCTCGGAGTAGCCCTGCACCGGCGCCACCATCGCCGGACCGCTCAGCTCGAAGGACTGCTCCAGCCGCCAGAAGTCCCCGAGCTCGCCATCGATCGCCGGCGGGCGCGCCAGCCGTCCGATCGCGATCGGGGCTGCCAGGGGTTCGACCTCCCGGTAGCCCCACAGCTGGCTGTGCAGCCGCGCATAGGCCTCGAGCGGTCCGCGGCCTCCCAGCTCCAGCTCCTCGCCCACCAGTCCGGCCTCCAGCACCGCGACCGCCCGC
Source organism: Planctomycetota bacterium (assembly GCA_026004615.1). Taxonomy (GTDB): domain Bacteria; phylum Planctomycetota; class J058; order J103; family J103; genus BPJM01. The sequence goes on along the minus strand of BPJM01000003.1, from coordinate 137,313 downwards.
GCCGTCTCGCCCAGCTTGAACAGCCGGTCGGCGAGCTCCGAGCGCACCGCGGCATCGGAGGGGCGCGCCGCCAGCTCGCTGCCCAGCGCCGCCACCTCGGCGCGCAACCGCTCGGGCTCGCGCCGCGCGAAACCGACCATCCCGCGGCTGGTCGTCGCCACCAGCGTCTCGCCGAGGATCGCCGCACTCAGCACGCGCCGCCCGCCGCAGGCGAAGGTGTGGAACAGCCGCCCGCGCTCGCGCTCCAGCGCATAGACCACCCCCCGCCCGCCCGGCCCGCTCTGGGGCAGCACCAGGTGGTCGCGTGCGAGCAGGATCGTATCGAAGGAGTGGCCGCGCTGCGGCGACCAGCTCCAGCGCTCGGTTCCCGCACGCCACCCGATGGCGCGCAGCTGGCTGCTGAAGTAGTCCCCGCTCAGCACGTACAGGTCCCCGCCGCCGAAGACCACGCGGCTCGGCCTCGCCTCGGAGGTATCCTCGAACAGCACCGCGCCGCTCGCGCCGTCGAAGACCACCAGCGCCGGCTGGCGGCCCCCCCCGTACGGCAGCACCGCCACCGCCTCCCCACCCGGCGCCGCCACCAGCTCGCGCGGCCAGTAGCCCAGCCGCTGCCGCCACAACACCCGCCCGCTCGCCGCCTCGATCCCGAGCAGCAGGTTGCCCCCGATGACCGCGAACAGCCGCTCGCTGTCCGGCGCCGCCTGCGGCCGGATGCTGAGCCGCGCGCTGCCTCCGGCCAGCTCCGCGGCGTACACCAGCGCCCCCTGCTCCGGCTCCACCGCCACCAGCCCCGCCGGCGCCTCGCTGGCCAGCACCGCGAGCACGCGCCCGTCAGCCAGCCGCACCTCCAGCGGGTCGCCCTGCAGCAGCTCCGGGCGCTCCAGCCGCCAGCGCTCCTCGCCGCTCAGCGCATCGAGCGCCAGCACCAGGGTCCCCTCGCCCCCGCCGGGCCGGCGCACCAGCAGCAAGACCCGCTCGCCGACCACCCCGGCCCCGAGCAGCGTCTCCGGTCCCACCGCCAGCGGCACCAGCTCGTCCAGCGCCGGCTGCTCCTCGCTCGTGCCCCGGCCGGAGGCCGCCGCGCCGCCCGCCGGCTGGCGCCGCTCGGCCGGGCGCATCCCGCGTGCGAGCAACCGCCCCAGCCCTGCCGCATCGAGCCGCCACCGCCGCCGCCCATCCGCCAGCTCGAGTCCCTCGAGCACCTCGCCGTGGAACAGCACCAGCACCCCGCGCACCAGCGCCGTCCGCTCCGCGCGCAGCCCGCCGGCGAGCGGCCACTTCCACAGCAGCACCCCGCTGCGGGCGTCGTGCGCCGCGAGCAGCTGCTCGCCCTGCAGCAGCGCGACGCTGGCGCGCTGGGGCTCCAGTCCCCGCGGCACCAGCAGCCGCGGCTCCTCCTCGCCGAGCTCGGTGCGGGTGTGGAAGCTCTGCACCAGCTCGCCCTCACCGCCCTCCTGGCCGCCGGGCAGCGCCGGCAGCGCCCGGCGGTCGCGCAGCGCCGCCAGCTGCTCCCGGGCCCACTGCCCCAGGCTGCGGCCCCGCCACAACACCCCGCCGAACCGCTCGGCGACCTGGCGCAACACCCGCTCCTGCTCCTCGAAGCGGCGCAGCTCCGCCAACAGCCGCACCCGCCGCGCAGCGACCACCGCCGCCTCGGCGCTGTCCGGGAACCGCTCGGCGTGCAGCTCCAGATAGCCGAGCGCGCTGCGCAGTACCCCGCGCGCCTCGTACAGGTCCGCCAGCACGATCAGCGCCTCGGCCTCCGCCGGCGTGGTCGGGTAGCGCTGCACCAGCTCGCGGAAGGCCTCGCGGGTGCCCGCGCGCCGCGCCGCCTCCAGCGCCTGGCGCGCCTCGGCGTCATAGGCCGCAAGGGCGCTGGCGGCCTGCGGGCGGGCGCGCAGCGCCTGCAGGCGCGCGCGCACCCACGGCTCGAGCGGCACCGCCAGCCCCGGCGCCAGCTCCACCTCCGCCTGCATCTCGGCACCCAGCCGCAGCAGGCGCACATAGGTCTCCACCGCCTCGGCCAGCCGCCCGGCGGCCTCGAGCTCCTCGGCCAGCCGGCGACCCAGCCGCACCGCCGCCGGCTCGGGCCGCGCCAGCGCCAGCGCGCGCCGCGCCAGCCCCAGCGCGCGCTGGCGCGGCTGTTCTGCCGGCGGCCCCCCCGCGCCTGCCGGTGGCGGCTCGCCGAGCACGCGCTCACCGAGCGCCACGCCGAGGCTGCGCGCCTCGCGTCCGAGCGGGCTGTCCGGCCCGCCGCCAGCGCCCACCACCCGCTCGATGAGATCGAGCGCGCGCGCCGACTCCCCCAGCCGGGCGTGCAGCCGCGCCAGTGCGAGCATGCTCGCCGCATCGCCGCCGGCCGCGCCCTCGGCGCGCAGGCGCTCGCTGCGCTCCAGCGGCTCGAACACGAGCAGCCCGGAGCGCGTCGCCACCAGCAGCGCCTGGGGCGTCGCCACCAGGTTGCCCGCCCAATCGCGGCCCGGATCGAAGTGCACCGGCGGGCCCAGCGGCGCGCCGCTCTGCGCATCGAGCAGGTGGAACCGATCGGCAGCCGGGATGATGATCCGGTCCTCGGCGGCGCAACCGGTGCCGCGCAGCGGCGGGCCCGGCAGCGGGGTCTGCCAGGCGATGCGCCCCTCGGCGGGATCGACCGCCAGCGCCCGCCCGCCCCCGGCCACCACCAGCCGGCCGCGCGCCACCCCCACCACCGTCTCCAGCCCCGCCCGCGGCAACCGCCAGCGCAGCCGGCCGCTCGCCGCATCGAAGCCGAACAGGTAGGGAGCGTCCTGGGGTGCGAGCACGACCACGCCTTGGAGCACCCGCGGCGGGCTGGGCCGAAAGCGGTGGCCGTGCTCGATGATCCGGCCCAGCGTGCCCGGCGGGTGCGGCGCGTAGCGCGCCACCCACACCGGGCTGCCGTCATGCAGCGCGCACGCCGCCACCAGCCCGAGCTGGGGCTGCACGATGACCAGGCCGCCGGCGAGCGCCGGCGGGGCGGGCATGACGGCGCGCGCGAGGTAGTTGTCCGGGCTCGCCGAGCCGAGGTAGCTCCGGTACAACACGCGCCCGCTGCCGGCCTCCAGCGCCAGCAGCAAGGCGTGCACGCCGCCGGCCTGCGGCATGGCGACCGCGTACAGTACCCGGCCATCCACCACCAGCGGCTGCGAGATGCACAGCGCCCGCTGGCTGATCTCCTGGAGTTCCGGCTGCTCGGACGCATCCCAGAGCAGCCGCCCGCTGCGCGCGTGCAGTGCCACCAGCCGCCAGTCGCGCGCCAGCACCGCTCGGTCCTGCTCCTGCCAGCCCACGGGCGGGGTGTTGCGGTTGAGGGTGACGTACAGCCGCCCCCGCACCAGCGCCGGGGCGTATGCCATGTTGTCCAGCCGCTCCGGCACGCTGGGCGGGCGGGGGCGCGGGTCGCGCGGGTCCGAGGCCACGTACAGCCACCGCACCCGGCCGTCCTGCAGCCCCAGCGCCGCCACGGTCAGCGCGTCGGCCAGGTAGGCGCTCTCGCCGTCCACCGCCGGATGGTAGACCAGCGGCGGCGGCCGGCGGCGCCGGGCATACCCGCGCACCACCTCCTCGGACACCTCGCTCGCCGGCAGCTCGACCTCGAAACGCACCGCCCCGGGCACCGGCGCGGTGCGGGCGGCACGGGCGCGGCTCGGCCCGCCGCCCATCATGGGCCAGTGCTCGGCGGGCGCGGCTGCCAGCAGCCGGCGCCGCACCGCCTCGCGCCGCGCGCGCGCCGCCTCGCGCACCGGCTCCGGCACCGGGCCGAGGTCGGCCGCCGGCTCGGCCAGCCGGGCATAGGCGCGCTCGGCCGCGGCGTACTCGCCGCGCTCCAGATACAGGTCGCCGAGCTGCAGCAGCGCCTCGGGCCCGCGGCTGGCGAGGGGGTAGCCCTCGGCGGCACGCAACAGCGGCGCCAGCCGTCCCGGTTCGGCGGCCGCCTGCCGCAGCAGCTGCTGCACCACCGGGTCGCGCGCGGCGCGGTAGCTCGCCAGCGCCTCCGGCCCCAGCGCCACCAGCTGCCGGCGCACGGCCAGCCGCGCCTCGCAGGCCAGCCCCTGCTCGAGCAGCACCACCGGGCGGGCGGCCGGGTCCTCGCGCCCGAGCTCCTCCAGCCGGTCCTCGACCAGCAGCAGCGCCTTGACCGCTTCGGCGAGCCGGCCCACCGCGGCGAGCTCGCGCGCCCGCCCGAGCAGCACCTCGACGCGGTCATCCCGCCCCAGCGCCGCCATGCCTTCCTGGGCGAGTGCGCCGCCCTGGGCGAGCAGCGCCAACGCCAGCGCGACGCCCGGGCCCCAGCGGCTCGGCGCGGCGCCGCGGCGGCACGGGCAACGGTTGGGCAGCACGGCGTCCACGCGGCCTTCCGCTCGTTCGGAGGCTAGCGCCTCGGTCTCGATCCTACTGTACGTCACCGGCGCCCGATCGGTTGAGCCCCGGCAGGCCGCGCGCCCCGGCGCGCGCTCATGCCAGGTCCACCTCGACGGCGACGAACAGCTCGCCCTGCGGGGCCGGCACCCGGTACTCCAACAGATCGCCGTGCCGCACCCCGGCCGGGATCCGCAGCCTGTGCTCCAGCGCGTGCGGGCCGAGCGAGAAGCGGAATGGCAGCACCACGCCCCGGCGCGCCTGCTCGTGGGTGAGATAGGCGGTGAGCGCCACCTGGTGCGAACCGGTCACGCGGCCCCCCGCCAGGCACGGCCGGCGGCGCAACACCTCGGCGAAGGCGGCGGCGCCGCGCCGCCACCACCCTGCCAGCACGGCGCCCAGCTCCGCCCGCCCCGCCCTCTGGCCCAGCCAGGCAGCCAGTGCCTCCAGCGCCTCGGCCCACGCCGCATGCGTGCCGGGGACCTCCGCGCGCCCGCCTGCTGGCCACGGTCCGGCCCGCAGCGGCTCGGCCGCGCCCGCAGCGGAACTCGCGCGCGCCCCGCTGCCGCCGCGGGCAGCGAGCCACTGCCGACCGATCGCCTCGTAGGCCTCGCGCACCTCCCGGAACCGGGCCGCCGCGTCCGCCTCGCGGTTGAGATCGGGGTGGAAGCGCCGCGCCAGCCGCCGGTAGGCGCGGCGCACCTGCTCGGCATCCGCGCCGCGCTCCAGCCCCAGCACCTGGTAGGGACAGCGCTCCATCATCGCGGATGGTAGCGCGCCCGCGCACCGGCCCGCAAGCCGCGCCGGCCGGCTCGGGGCCAGCCGCTCACCCCTGCAGCACCCGCCGCAGCTCGGCCTCCAGCGCCGGCACCACCTCGAACAGATCCCCCACGATCCCGTAGTCGGCGACCTTGAAGATCGGTGCTTCGGGATCCTTGTTGATGGCGACGATGCAGCCCGAGGTCCGCATGCCGGCCAGGTGCTGGATGGCGCCCGAGATGCCGACGGCGATGTAGAGCTTGGGACTGACGGTCTTGCCGGTCTGCCCGACCTGGTCGGCGTGCGGCCGCCAGCCCGCATCCACGACGGCGCGCGAGGCGCCGACGGTCGCCCCCAGCACCTCGGCCAGGCTCTCGAGCAGGCGGAAGTTCTCCGGGCCCTTGAGACCGCGGCCGCCTGCGACGATGATGCTCGCCTCGGTCAGATCGGCGGTGGCGCCCCCGCTCGGCCGGAACTCGACGAAGTGGGTGCGCACGCCCTCGGCGAGCGCGGGTGCGGTCTCGACCTCGCCTCGCCCTCGACCTCGCGGACCTCGAAGTTGTTCGGCCGCAGCGACAACACCGCCACCGGGCTCTCGAAGCCGACCTCGGCGATCGCCTTGCCGGCGTAGACCGGCCGGCGCGCCACGATGCGGCCCTCGCGCAGCTCGACGCCGGTGCAGTCCGCGGCATAGCCGGCCTGCAGCCGCGCCGCCACGCGCGGGGCGAGGTCCTTGCCCGCCGCGGTAGCGCTCAGCACCACCGCGCGCGGATCGCGCGCGCGCGCGATCTCGGCCAGCGTCCGCCCGTAGACATCGCCGTTGTAGTCGTGGACCGCCGGCTCGTCGACCGCGATGGCGCGCGCGGCGCCGTGCCGCCCCATGCGCCGGGCGGCCTCCGCAGCCCCGCTGCCCATCACCACCGCCACGCACCTGCCGCCGAGCCCGGCCGCCAGCCGCGCGCCCTCGCTCACCGCCTCCAGGTTGGTCCGCTTGACCTCGCCCTGGCGCGCCTGCACGAACGCGATCACGTCGTTGCTCATCGGAGCGTCCTTCCTGCCACGACCTCCCCGGTGCTCTTTGCTTCAGAGCACCTTGGCCTCCTCGCGCAGCAGCCGCACCAGCTCGGGCACCGCCGCCGCCCCCTCGCCGACGATCCGGCCGCCCTGGCGCGCCGGCGGATACTCGAGCCGGAGGATCGCGCTCAGCGCGGGGGCGATCGGCACCGCCGGCTCCTCGATGGGCTTTTTCTTCGCCGCCATGATGCCCTTGAGCGAGGCGTAGCGCGGCTCGTTCAGTCCCTTGTTCGTGGTGAGCAGCGCCGGCGGCTCGACGAGCAGCACCTCGTGCCCGCCCTCCACCTCGCGCTCGACCCGCAACTTGCCCTCGGGCTGCCGCTCCAGCCGGGTGACGTCGGTCACGCACGGCAGCTCGAGCAGGCTCGCCACCATCGGCCCGACCGCCAGCGACTGGCTGTCGACCGCCTGCCGGCCCGCCAGCACCAGATCGGCCGGCGGCGCCAGGCCCTGGATCGCGGTGGCGAGCGTGCGGGCGATCGCGTAGGGATCGCCGAGCTGCTGCTCGTGCTCGAGGTGCACCCCCCGATCCGCCCCCATCGCCAGCGCCGAGCGGAGCGTCTGCGCCGCCTCCGCCGGCCCCAGGGTCATGACCGTCACCGTGCCCGCGCCCACCTGCTCCTTGAGCTGCAGCGCCGCCTCGATCGCGAACTCATCGTAGGGATTGAGCACGAACTGCAGCCCCGCGGTCTCGATCGTGCGCCCGTCGGCGGCGATGGTGATCTTGCTCGCGGTGTCCGGCACGCGCTTGATCAGCACGACGATGTGCATGCTCGCCTCGCTCCTGTTGCCCGTGCGGCACCCGCCCCTGGGCCGCACCGCTGCTCACTGGAAGGCATCCAGCCCGGTGAGCTGCTTGCCGACGATCAGGGTGTGGATCTCGTGGGTGCCCTCGTAGGTGATGACCGACTCCAGATTGGCGGCATGCCGCCCGCACTGGTACTCGTGGGTGATGCCGGAGGCGCCGAGGATCTGGCGCGCGGTGCGCGCGATCTCCAGCGCCCAGTAGACGTTGTTGCGCTTGGCGAGCGAGATCTGCCAGGGCTGCGCCCGGCCCTGCTCCTTGAGCCGCCCCAGCCGCAGCGCCAGCAGCTGCGCCTTGGTGATCTCGCTCGCCATCTCGCACAGCTTGTGCTGGGTGAGCTGGAAGCCCGCGATGGGACGGCCGAACTGGGTGCGCGCGGTCGCGTAGCGCAACGCCTCGTCGAAGCAGGCCTGCATGGCACCGATCGCACCCCAGGCGATCCCGTAGCGCGCCTGGTTGAGGCAGCTCAGGGGGCCGCGCAAGCCCTGCACCCCGGGCAGCATGGCGCTGTCCGGCACCTCGACGTCCTCCAGGATCAGGTCCGAGGTCACGCTCGCGCGCAGCGACCACTTGCGCTCGATCTGCGGCGCGCTGAAGCCCGGCGTGCCCTTCTCGACCAGAAAGCCGCGGATGGACGAGGCGTCCTCGCCGGTGCGCGCCCACACCACCGCCAGATCGGCGATCGAGCCGTTGGTGATCCAGCGCTTGGTGCCGTTCAGCACCCAGCCCCCGGCGGTGCGGCGGGCGCGGGTCTGCATGCTGCCCGGGTCCGAGCCGTGATCGGGCTCGGTCAGCCCGAAACAGCCGATCACCTCGCCGGCGGCCATGCGCGGCAGCCAGCGCTCCTTCTGCTCCTCGCTGCCGTAGGCGTAGATCGGGTACATGCAGAGCGAGCCCTGCACGGAGGCGCAGCTGCGCACCCCGCTGTCGCCGCGCTCCAGCTCCTGCATGATGAGCCCGTAGGCGACCGCCCCCAGCCCCGCGCAGCCGTAGCCCTCCAGGTTCGCCCCGAAAAACCCGAGCTCCGCCATCTGCGGGATCAGATCCATGGGGAAGCTGCCCTGCTCGAAGTGCCGCTCGATGACCGGCAGCACCCGCTCGCTGACGAAGCTGCGCGCGGTGTCGCGCACCAGCCGTTCCTCCTCGGTCAGCAGCGCGTCCAGTTCGAACAGATCCAGCGCCCGGTAGGCCGACATATGCGACTCCACGCTCCGCCCCGCCCAGCTCGCGCGGGCCCGTCCTTTTAAGGGAGCACCGCCGGGCCGTCAAGCCGCCGGGCCGGCACCCGGCCCGTTCACGGCGCGATGACCTCCAGCGCACCCGGCACCACTTCCAGCCGCACCGCCGCCGGCGCCTGCGCGAGCCGGCTCTCTCCGTCCGCATGGTAGGCAAACGGGGCCACGCCCTCGATGCGGACCCGGCGCGCCCGCAGCCGCTCGATCCCGGGGCCCCGCAGCGGGCGCGCGCGCTGGGCGGCGAGCAGCAGCGCCACCGTCGCCGCCAGCCCCCGCGGCTCCAGCAGCGTCAGCTCGAGCCAGCCGTCATCGAGCTGCGCCTCGGGAGCGAAGGAGACCCCGCCGCCACAGAACGGGCCATTGGCCACGTGCACCTCGAAGAAGCTGCCGTGCCAGCACCGCGCATCGGCATGCACGGTGAACTCGGTGCCCGGATGCACCAGCCGCCGCAGCGCGAAGAGGAGATAGGCCAGGTGACCGCCCACCGCCGGGCGCAACCAGCGCGACCGTGCCATGTCGCGCACCACCTCGCCGCCGAAGCCGGCCGACAGGTTGTTGACCAGCCAGCCCCCATCCAGCTGCACCGCGTCGATCCAACGGCGCCGGCCGGTGCACAGCGTATGCAACGCTCCCTCCAGCTCGGCCGGGATTCCCAGCGCGCGCGCCAGGTCGTTGCCGGTGCCGACCCCCAGCACCGCCAGCGCGGCGCGCCGCTGCGCGCGCGGCACCGCGAGCAGCCCGTTGGCCAGCTCGTGCACCGTGCCGTCGCCGCCGACCGCCGCCAGCACCTCCCAGTCGCGCGCCGCCTCGCGCCCCAGCGCCGCCGCGTCGCCGGGCCCCAGCGTGTGCCGCAGCGTGATCTCCAGCCCCCGCCGCCGCGCCAGCACCTGCAGCCGCGCGGCGGCCGCGGCACCGCGACCACCGCCCGCCCGGGGATTGACCACCGCGAGCACGCGCATGGCCGCGCCCCGCGGGCTAGCCACCCAGCTTGCCGCGGAACTTGTACCTGCGGAAAAACCCCTTGAGCGTCTTGACGAACAGCTCGTGGTCCTCCTGCATGGGGAGCATGTTGGAGGCGGGGCAGGCAACGACCACCGCGCCGGGATACGCCTTGGCGAGCGCCTTCGCATCCCCGCTCGCGGTCCACAGCGCGCGCGGATGCGAGCCATAGATGATCAGCGTCGGCACGCGCGGCGTCTTCTCCTTGGCGATGTGGAACTCGGGGATGATGCACGGGCCCATGTCCCGGAACACCCCCGGATAGAGCAGCCACGCCAGCCCGTCGCGCCGGTCCGCGAAATAGCAGCTCCAGCCCATACGGCGCAGCGCCTCGGCCTCCTGCTGGCTCTGCGGCTGGTAGTTGGGGGTGCCGGTATTGATGTCGATCAGCAGGGTCTGCGCGTAGTGCTCCTGCTCGACATCGCCCCGCCGCTTGCCGTCGTCCTCCAGCCGCTGCCGGCCATGGCCCCACGCCATGCCGCTCGGCCAGGTCGAGACCAGGATCAGGTGCGAGACGTGCTCCGGATAGCGGCTGGCATACCGCATGGCGACCCACGCGGTCATCCCGTGGCCCAGGATGGCGATCTGCTCCTGCTTGCGCTGCTGGCGCAGCTCATCGAAGGCCTCGACCAGCCGGTCGATCGGGTACTCGGGCAGACCGGTGCCGCCGACGGTCGGCAGGTTCTTGAAGTTGGACAGCGGCGGCAGATCGATATAGAACACGCGCGCCACGCCCTCCAGCGCCTTGAGCGCGGTGCGCATGTACTCCTTGTTGTAGCCGTATTCCGGCATGACGAACAGCGGCCCGCCGCTGCCGGCCTCGGTGAAGGTCAGCTCCACGTCGCGCAGCACCGTGCGCTGGGCGTCCTTGCTGGCCGCGCCCTGCCCGCCCGCGCCCCCCCCCTTGCTCTGGCTTGGGCCGCTCGGCCACCGGCACGAAGCCCTCGCCCTGCGCCTTCCACCAGTTGGCCCAATCCATGGGATGCCCGCCGAGGTCCTCGCCGGTCAGCGCCACCAGCGCCTCGCGATAGCGGACCTGCAGCCGCGCATCATCCTCCTTCTGCCAGGCCTCGATGAGCGCCGGCACCGCCTCGCGCGACTGTACCCGCGCGAGCGCGAACGCCGCCGCGCGCCGCACGATGAACTGCCGGTCGCCCAGCGCCTGGATCGCCTGCGGCACGCACTGCTTGTCGGTGCGCAGCGCGAAGCTGAACACCAGTCCCTCCCGCACCAGCGGCTTGGAGTTCCGCTCGAACTCCTTCTGCACCGCGGCCAGCGCCTCGCCCTGCGCGCCCGCCAGCACCTCGGCCGCCGCGCCGCGCACATACCAGTCCTGCTGCTCCAGGACCGCGTAGAGGTAGTCGCGCCCGCGCCGGTCGTTCACATCGATCTTCTTGACCGCGCCATACCGCACGTTGGAATCCGGCGAGCCGATCCCCTGTTTGAACTCCTGCTCCCAGCTCTGGGCCAGCAGCGCCGGCGGCGGGGCGAGCAGCACCAGGAGCAGCGCCCCGGCGAGCGCCCCGGCGCCCAAGCGCGCCCTCGGAGCGGCTGGCGGCATGGCACGACCTCCTGCTCAGGGGTTGCGCGCCGCGCGGCCCTGCGCCGCGCGGACCACCGAGTATACGCGCCGGCAGCCGGCGGAGCAAAGCGCACGAGCCGGGGGCGGCCCGAACGCCGGCCCGCTACGGCATCGCGAGCAGCCCGCCCGGCCGCAGGGCGTGCCGGACCGCCGCCCGGCAGTCCTCCGGCCGCGCCTCGGGCAGATACGCCAGCGCGGTCTGCAGATCGAGCTCCGGGTGGACCGCGGCGAGGTAGGCGCGCAACGCCGGCTCGGCGACCGCGGGCGCCGGACCGGCATACAGCCCCACCAGCGTCGCGAGCGCGTCCAGGGGCTCGGGGCCTTCGAGCAGCGCCAGCGCTGCCTGCGCCTGCCGCCGCACCGGATCGCGCGTCGCGCTGAACAGCAGCCACGCCGCCGCGGTGCGCGCCTCGGTGCGGGTGCGCGCGCAAGCGAAGCGGCGCGCCCGCTCCGCCGGCGCGAGCACATGCGTCGTGCGGTACAGTCCCTGCAGCGCGCGCCAGCGCAGCAGGTCGCGCGCCAGCGCGGCGCGCGCCCGAGCCGGCAGCGCCAGCCGCGCTGCCGGCTCGGGGTAACGCCGGGCGAGCTCCCGGTAGTACGCGGCGCGCCCGTACAGCCGCTCCTCGGCCAGCGCCGCCAGCCGCCCGCGGTCGACCCAGACCACATCCCCGAACAGCCGCACCAGCGGCTGCTCCTCCGCGTCCTGGACGGCGGGGCGGCAGCCGGCGCGCCACGCCTCGTAGCACGGCACCAGCACCCGGTCGTAGACGACGAGGTGGTAGCGAACCCGCCGGCCCGCCAGCTCGAGCTCCAGCCCCGCCTGTCGCTCGGGTGCCTGCACGAGCAGGAACGAGCCGGGGAAGGCGTTGGCCGGCTGGAGCGGATCGCGCTCCGCTCCGCCGAGGTAGGCGAAGCCGTGCGGGGTGCGGGTGTGCACGTAGCGCTCGACGAAGGGCGCCAGGCCGCCGAGTCCCGCCGCCGCCGCCGCGGGCGGCACGTGCAGGCCCGCGCGCCCCAGCCGCTCGATGAGCTCGGCGCCCGCCCGCGCCCGCCGCCGCAGCAGTTCCAGCGGCGGGGGGCGCATGGGGATCGGCTCCCTGCTCGGCGAGCGCGCGCTGCTCGTAGTAGGTGAGCAGCGTCGCGCCGAACGCGGCGATGACCGGGTCCGGCTCCGCGGCGGCCGCCGCCTGCGCGCCGGGCCCGGCCGGGCCGGCCGGCCCGGCGCAGCCTGCGAGCCAGCCGCCCAGTGCGATCACCAGCCCGAGCAGCTCCCGCCGCATGGCGCCCCAGCATAGCGGGCGCCCCCGGCCACGCAAGGCGGGCCCCGGCGGGCGCGGCCCCCCGGCCGGTCGCGCCGGCCGCGGCCGGCGCGCAGGCTTGACCGGCCCCGCGCGGCGCCCGTAACATCGCGCCCCACCGTCGTCGGCGCTTCGCTGCTAGGAGCCGCTCCGTGCCGAGCCCACTGCGCACCGCCGCCGCCCTGCTCGTCTGGATCGCGCTCGGCGCCGGTGCCGGGGGCTGCCTGAGCGCCGGCGAGGCCGTCCACCTGCCGCTGTTCTTCGAGCGGGAGTCGCTGCCCGACAGCGAGTGGACCGCGCTGCCCCTGCTGTTGAGCGGCCACCAGTCCCGCCGCGCCGAGGACGAGGAGCGCGGCTACGTGCTCTGGCCGCTGTTCGGCTGGGTGCGCGAGGGGCGGGAACTGGAGCTGCGCGCGCTGGGGATCCCCTGGTACCGGCGCTGGGTCGATGCGCAGGGCTTCTTGAAGACCGATCTGCTGCTGGGGCCGGTGCTGACGGGCCATTCGCGCGCGCAGGGCCGATATCTGACCGTGCTGCCGTTCGGGGGCACGCTGCACCGCAAGCTCGGCAAGGATTACCTGCTCTGGATCCTGCCGCCGCTGTATGTCTACACCGAGGACCAGCGGCCCGCCGGACTCATGCGCTCGCACCACCTGCTGTGGCCGCTGATCAACTGGGTCGAGGGCGGCGGCTATTCGGGCTTCCGGGTGCTGCCGCTGTATGCCCACTACCGCCGGGAAGACCTGGAGGGCCGGCTCGCCTTCGAGCGGACCTGGATCCTGTGGCCGTTGTGGACCCACCAGCGCAACGCGGTGAACAATCCCGCCGGCGAGCAGCGGCTGTGGCAGCTGTGGCCGCTGTTCGGCCGGCTGGAGGGACCGGACGAGAGCATGTGGCAGGCGTTGTGGCCGCTGTTCCGCTACTACGAGAACCGCTCGACGGGCGCCCAGGGGCCGTACTGGGAGCTGCGGGCGCCGTTTCCGTTCGTGGTCATCGGGCGCGGCCGCACCCAGTCGCGCACCGACCTGTGGCCGCTGTGGGGCCGGCGCGAGCGGTTGCTCCGCATCGCGACCGAGCCGGGGGGCTTCGACCGCTGGCAGCGCCACTTCGTGCTCTGGCCGCTGTGGCGCTACGAGGAACACGAGACGAACGCCTTCGCGGACACCAAGTGGTGGCTGCTGCCGCTGGTGTGGAGCTACGCGCGCGCGCCCAAGCCCGGTCACGAGGCCGAGCTCGCCCCGACGCGGACCTTCAAGCTGTGGCCGCTGCTGCGCTACCGGCGGCACGCCGACGGGCGGGTGACGCTCAACCTGTTCTCGCCGCTGTGGTTCAACGATCCCGAGGGCGCCTTCGAGCGGATCTACAACCCGCTGACCCGGATCTACGAGCACGTGGAGAACTCGGAGCGGGAACGGCTGCTGCTGCTCTGGGGTCTGTTCCAGCAGTACAGCGGTCCGGAGGGCGAGGGTACGATCGTGCACCCGTGGCTGTTCTGGGATCGGAGCAGCGCGGACGGCTCCGAGCGCGACACCGGGGTGCTGTTCGGCCTGTTCCGCTACCTGCGGCACGGCTCGCGCAAGGCGCTGCGGCTGTTCTGGCTGCCGCCGTTCCCGACCTGGGGCGAGCAGGAGCAGCAGCACGAGCCGCCAGCGGCGGCCGGCGGGGCGGCACACCAGGCCCGGGCTCCTGAGGGACACCAGGCGCGATGACGCTCGCCCGGCAGCAGCCTGCCACCGACCGGCCCGCCCCGCTGCGGCCCCGTCCCGCGCCCCATCCGCTCGCCGAGCCGGTGCGCCAGCTGGGCCGCGCGCTGCTCCAGATCGTGCGCAACGCCGGCAGCGACCTGCTCATGCTGTGGCGCTCGCTGCTGTGGAGCCGGGCGCTCTGGTTCAAGCGGCACGAGGTGTTGCGGCAGTGCTGGGTGGCGGGCATCGGCTCGCTCGGGGTGGTGGCGTTCGTCGGCTGCTTCACCGGGATGATCCTCTCGCTCGCCGCCGGCATCGAGCTGGCGAAGTTCGGCCAGCAGGATGTGGTCGGCTCGCTGGTCGCCATCTCGATGGCGCGCGAGATGGGGCCGTTCATGACCGCGCTGATCCTGACCGCCAACGTCGGCTCTTCCATGGCCGCCGAGATCGGCACCATGAAGGTCTCCGAGGAGATCGAGGCGCTGGAGGTGATGTCGATCGACATCCACCGCTTCCTCGTCATGCCGCGGCTGCTGGCGATGATGGCGGTCACGCCGCTGTTGACGGTGGTCGCCAACCTGCTCGGCAACCTCGGCGGCGCGGTCGTCGGCTACTACCAGCTCGGGGTGACCTTCAGCCGCTACTATCACAACGCGATCGACATCCTCGATCTGAAGGCGATCTACACCGGGCTGTTCAAGGCGCTGGTGTTCGGCGTGATCATCGCGGTGGTGGGCTGCGGCAAGGGGCTGCGGACGAGCGGGGGCGCGCTCGGGGTGGGCGAGGCGACGCGCACCTCGGTGATCGTTTGCTTTCTGTACATCATGGTCTTCGGCTACGTGATCACGGCGCTGTTCTACGGGGGCCAGCTCGGCGGTGGGTGAGCGGGCGGCTGGCGCGGCGGCCCGCTCCGGTGCCGGCCGCCCGGGCATCGAGCTACGCGGGCTGTACAAGAGCTTCGGCGACCACCAGGTGCTGCGCGGGCTCGACCTGGTGGTCGAACGCGGCCAGACCACCGTGATCGTCGGGGGCTCGGGCACCGGCAAGAGCGTCACCCTCAAGCACATGGTAGGCCTGCTCAAGCCGGACCGGGGCCGGGTGTTCGTCGACGGCGAGGACATCACCGAGTACGACTCCGATCGGCTGGTGCCGGTGCGCCGCAAGTTCGGCTATCTCTTCCAGTCCGGGGCGCTCATCGGGTGGCTCGATGTGTTCGACAACGTGGCGCTGCCGCTGCGGGAGCTGAGCGATCTGAGCGAGGCGGAGATCCGCGAGCGGGTGATGGAAAAGCTGCGCCTGCTGCAGGTGCACCGCGCCGCCCGCCGCATGCCACCGGAGATCTCCGGCGGCATGCGCAAGCGGGTGGCCCTGGCCCGGGCGCTGATCTGGGACCCGGAGTTCGTGCTGTTCGACGAACCGACCACCGGACTCGATCCGATCCTGACCGCAACCGTCGATCAGATGATCATCGAGACGCGCGAGCGCACCGGCGTCACCTCGGTCGTGGTCAGTCACGACATGCAGAGCGCCCGCCGGATCGCGGACAAGATCATCATGCTCTACCAGGGCCGGGCGATCTTCGAGGCGCCGCCCGCCGAGTTCATGGCCTCCGAGCACCCGATCGTACGCCAGTTCGTGCGCGGCGAGCTGGAGGGACCGATCACGGCGGAGCTGCGCGCCGCCGAGCGCGGCCTCGAGGCGGAGGAGGAGACATGAAGGGGCTGTCGGGGCGAGAGCTGATCGTCGGGGTCGTGTTCTTCGCCATCCTGGTGGTGCTTGGGGTGTTCACCGTCATCGTGAGCGGCTACAACCCCCTCAATCCGCCGCAGACCTGGTACGTCTACTTCCCCCACGGCGTCGCCGGCCTGCGCAAGGGCAACGTCGTGCGGGTGGCGGGGCTGGAGGTGGGCAAGGTCGACGACATGTGGCCGATGCCGGAGGGGGTGCTGGCGGAGCTGGTGATCCAGCCCGGCATCGAGATCTTCCCCGGCTACGACATCAAGATCCGGAGCTTCAGCCCCCTCGGCGGCAAGTACGTGGACGTGGTGCGGGGCCAGAGCCGCCAGCGGCCGCTGGAGGTGCGGCTGCCCGCGGTGCCGCGCGCCGATGAGCTGGCGGAGCTGGCGGGACCCCAGGGACCGGTGCTGCTCGGCGACACCGAGGCGGAGCTGATCAGCACGCTGGCGGATCTGGCCGAGGAGATCAAGCCGGCGGTCGTCGAGGCGGTGAACAACATCCGGGAGGCCACCGCGCGGCTGAACCAGACCCAGGGCACGCTCGGGCTGCTGCTGAGCGACCGCCGGCTGTACGACAACCTCGCCGCCGCCTCGGCCCATCTCGAACGCGCGAGCGGGGAGCTGGCGGCGGTGGTCCACAAGGTGCACGCCGGCGAGGGCACCCTCAGTCGCCTGCTCAACGATCCGGCGCTGTACGAGCGCACCGTTGCCGCCATGCGCAACGTGGAGTCGATCACCGCCAAGGTCGACCGCGGCCCGGGCACGCTGGCGCGGCTGCTCAACGAACCGCGGCTGGCGGACGATCTCGAACGCGCCGCCGACCATCTGGAGGTCATCCTGTACCAGGCCGCCTACGGGCGGGGCACGGTGGCGGCGTTGCTCAACGAACGGCGGCTGCACGACGAGCTGGTCGCGGCGCTGGGCGGACTGCGGGAGGTGACCGAGCGGCTGGCGCATGCGCGCGGCCCCCTGGGGGTGCTGCTGACCGACGAGCGGGCGGCGACCGATCTGCGGCGCACGCTGGCGCACCTGGAGAAGATCACCGGCACCGTGGCTGCCGGCCGCGGCACCGTCGGGCGCCTGATCATGGACGACAAGCTGATCCAGGAGGCGGAACGGGTGCTGGTGCAGCTGCGCGAATCGGTCGAGGATCTGCGCGAGCAGGCCCCGATCAACGCCTTCACCCAGGCGGTGTTCCAGGCCTTCTGAACCGAGCACCGGACCCGCAGGAGAAAGGTGCCATGAGCGAGTTGGCCGACCGACAGTGCGTGCCGTGCCGGGGCGGGGTGCCGCCGCTGGACGCCGCGCAGATCGCACCGCTGCTCGGACAGCTGGAGCCGGGCTGGCAGGTCATCGGGGGACATCACCTGCAGCGCCGCTACCGGCTCAAGAACTTCCGCGAAGCGCTGGCGCTCGCCAACCGGATCGGGGAGCTGGCCGAGCAGCAGCGGCACCACCCCGAGCTGCGGCTCGGCTGGGGCTATCTGGAGGTGGCGATCTGGACCCACAAGGTAGACGGGCTGACCGAGAGCGACTTCGTGCTCGCCGCCAAGTGCGATCGCCTGGTGCGCGAACTCGGCGGCGGTTGAGCTGGGCTGCCCCTCCGCGGTGCGCCGATGCGGCGGGCAGCGGCGCGGCGGCGGCCGGCCGCGGCCTCAGAACGGGCGCAGGGTAGCGAGCGCCGCCACCGCCGCCACCAGCCCGAGTTCCGCCGCGCCGTAAGAGGTGTGCCGGCGCCCGCGCGCCGCCAGCGCCTGGGCGTCCCCGGCAGCCTGCGCGCGCGCCAGCGCCCGGGCGTTGAGCATGGCCAGGTGCGCGAGCACCAGCAGCGCCAGCACACACGCCAGCTTGGCGTGCAGCCAGCCCGCGCGCAGGTAGCCCGGCACCAGGTGGAGCAAGAGCAGGCCGCTCATGAGCGAGAGCACCAGCGCCGGCAGCGCCAGCCGTGCGGCGAGCGCGGCGGCGAGCCGCGCGGCCGCCTCGCTCGGCGCCGGCCCGCTCTGCTCGCGGCGGCCAGACCGCACCAGGACCTGGCCGGCGAGCACCGCCGCGGTGTAGGCGGCAAACGCGAGCAGGTGCACGAACTTACACGCCGCGTAGAGCATCGCCCTGTCCCCTCCGCGCTCCGGCCACCGCCTCAGAACCGGCCGCCGAACAGGATCGCCAGCGCGTACGCATCCAGCGGCTCGAGCCGGCGCCGATCGCGCTCCAGGATGAAGGTGCGGCTGAACTGCGCGTCGATCCAGGCATTGGCGCCCAGCACCAGCTGCAGCCGCACCCGCATCGCCGTGCGGTCATCGAAGGAGAACACCTCCTCGAACTGCCGCACCCCACGCTTGGCGTACAGCAGCTCCAGCCACACCCCGTCCACCCCCTCGATCGCCGCCGCCAGGGTGTACAGGTTGTGCTGCTCGGTCCTCTCCAGCGCCTCGAACGAGGTGCGGACCAGAAACGAGCTGATCGTGAAGGTCGCCTCGCCCAGCCAGCTGCGCTGCGCCGGCACGCCGTCGAGAAACTGCTGCCGGGTGAGCGGACTGCCCGGATCCGGATAGCGGAAGCGATCCACCTCGTAGAGCGGGCCGAAGTAGACCGGAAGGTACTCGGCACCCATCTCGCGGTGCTCCGCGCGCGCCAGCACCTGCAGCTGGAGCACCGGCAGCTGCCAGGCGAACTCCAGCCCGAAGTGCGCTCCCCAGCCGAAGTGCGGCTCGAGGCGGTTGTACTCGAAGTAGGGCAGCAGCTCGAGCCCCAGCAGGGGCAGGGCCGGCAGCTCGGCGCCCACCCCCCAGCCATAGACCGCCTCGGTGGCGACCTCGAGGTTGCCGCGGGAATCGAACCGCGGCTGGCCCATACCATCCAGGCGCAGCCGCTCGGGCGCGCGCCGGTCGGCGACGATCTGGCCGGTCAGCGCCAGCTCCGCGCCGGCCGGCCCCTGCGGGTCGTGCAGCGGCCGCAGCGCCGCGCGCCCGCCGAAGACCTCGACCGCGGTCAGATCGTTGAGCACCGCCTGCGCCCCGAGGTAGCCGAGCTCGAAGCTGCCGCGCGCACCGGTCTTCGGCGAGTCGAAATCGAGCTCGCCCCAGTAGTGGTCCAGCAGCGTACCGTGGCCGAGCCGGTAGTCGCGCAGCGGCCCCAGCCCCAGGTGGTAGCTCCCTCCCGGCCGGCCCAGCTCGGCGAACTCCAGCCACCGCAGCCAGTCGCTCGGCTCGTCCCAGTCCTCATCGCGCAGGGTGAGGCCGGTGAGGTCATCGAAGCGCAGGTCGAGATCGATCCCGAGCGCGATCGGCCCGAGCAGCCACTCGCCGTGCAGATCGAGGTGGCGCAGGGTCTGCCGCCCGCTCCGTTCCGGATCGAGCAGCGTGATGCCCGCACCGCCCCACAGGCCCGCAAAGCGCAGCGGGCGGGGGCGCACGACTGCCGTGGCGCCACGGTCCTGGGCAAGCGCGGCCGGCGGCGCCACGGCCGCCAGCGGCCCCAGCCAGCCCAGAGCCAGGGCGAGGGCGGTGCTCCGGACGGGCAGGCACATGGTGCAGGCGCTCCTCCAGCTCCAGGGCCGGCACAGTGTAGCAGCCCCCGCCGGCGGCGCCAGCGCCTCCGCCCGGCGATGCCCGCTGCCGGCTCGTGGCGCGCCGCCCGCCCCGCGGTTGCCTGCCCACGACGTCGCGGGGGCGCGGTATCATGAGGCGAGGAGGGGGCACCACCAGAGCAGCAGACCGCGGCGGGCGCAGGGTGGGCGCCGGCCGCGAGCACCTAGGAGGCAGAGACGGCGATGGGAGGCTCGAGCAGCCGGCAAGGCCCGGTTCCTGGTCTGCGCCGCCGGCCGGGCGCCGCGCTCAAGCTGGCGATCGGCGCGGCGTGGACCGCACTGGCCGCGAGCGGCTGCGGCGCCGCCGCGCCGCTGCGCATCGAGGCGAGCGGGGTGAGCGCCCTGCACTTTGCGGATGCGGGCGGCACCGCGCGGGCGGCGATCCAGCTCGCCGCCGACGGCGGCGCCCAGCTGCAGGCGCGCGGCCCCGAGGGCAAGATCCGCCTCGCGGTCCAGCTCGAGCCGGGCGGGCGCACCACCGCCGCGCTGCACGATGCACACGGCGAACTGCGGGTGAGCCTGCAGCTGTCGCCGGCGGGGCTGCTCACGCTGCAGGCGCGCGACCGGCTGGACAAGACCCGGGTCAGCGTGGAGCTGCCCGCCGAGGGCACACCCCGCCTGGCGCTGCTCGACCGCCTGGGCCAGCGCGCGGCGGCGCTGCGCCTGACCACCGACGGCGCCACGGTGCTGCAGACCCGCGACATGGACGCGGGCAGCATGGCCGCAGCGGCAGCGCGGCCCGGCGAGCAGCCGGCGCCGCCCCCGGAGCCGGACGCCGGCGCCGAGGCGCTGAGCGCGATCGAGCGCGCCAGCCGCGGTGCACCCACGGCGGCGCTACGCGATGCCGCCGGCACGGTGCGCGGCTCGCTCCGGCCGGCTCCCGATCAGAGCCGCGCCGCGGTGGAACTGCGCGACCGGCAGGGCCAGCTCCGCGCGCGCCTGGCGGCCGAGGGCGGCGGCGCCGCCGCGGTGGCGCTGCATGGACCGGAGGGGCGGGCGCGCGCCGCGCTCGCGGTCAGCCCCGAGGGTGCGCCCGGGCTGGTGCTGTTCGACCCGCAGGGCCGCGCCCGCCTGGTGCTGGAGCTCGCCCCGGAGGGCTCGGCGGTGCTCGCCGTGCACGACGCCGAAGGAAAGCGCCGCGCGCTGCTGGAGCTGGCGCGGGCGAGCGAGAGCTCGCTCCTCATGCGGGATCGCGACGGCCGCGTGATCTTCCGCGCGCCGTAAGCCCCGGCCGGGCCACGCCCGCGGCGCTGGCCCGGCCGGCCGGCTTTCTCACTCCACCGCGGAGGCGTTGCCGCTGAGCGTGCCGCCCTCGAACTTGAGTTCGAACTCCACCACCAGCCGCTTCTTGAAGGCGTGCAGCTTGACGAACACCCAGCCGCCGCTCGCGCTGTAGCTGCCCAGGCTGGAGGAGTTGACCTTGAGCTTCTTGCTACCGGTGTTGTACACCAGCCACGCACCCGCGTAGCCGGGCCGCGCCGGAGCAGCCCCCGCTGCCCGCCACGGCCCTGCAGCCCAGCGAGACCCAGCCTAGCACCGCGCGGCGGTGGGCACCAGCCCGCCCACCCCGGGCGGGGGTGCGCGAGGCGGGATTCGAACCCGCACGTCCGAGGACACAGGATCCTAAGTCCTGCGCGTCTACCAGTTCCGCCACTCGCGCGCAGCGCGCTCGGCAGCGGCGCGGCCGGCAGGCCGGGCCGGTTGCAGCCCTGGGTTGCACGCCGCGGGTGCGCGCCGGGACAGGCAGGCAGGTGTGGTGGAGGTGAGGGGATTCGAACCCCTGACCTCAGCATTGCGAACGCTGCGCTCTTCCAGCTGAGCTACACCCCCACCGCCCGCGACCCGAGTCTACCGCCTGCCCTGCGGATTGCAAGGCCCACCCCGCGGCGGCCGCGCGCGATTGCGGGCCGGCGGGCGGCGGGGTAAAGTCGCGGCATGCCCCGCGCGCGGAGCGAGCAGCCCCGACCTCAGGCGCCGCCGCCGAGCGCTGCGGACCCGGGGGCGCTGGCCGCGATCCGCCGGGCCCTGCGCGCGCTCGGCTACGCCGAACAGCCGCTGGCGGATCTCATGGGGATCGAGCATCCGGCGGCCCTCGCCGAAGGAGCGCTGGTGGCGGTGCGCGCGCGGCTGGCCGGGGTGCGGTCCGGCACCCCGCGCGCGCTGGCCGCACTGGCCCGCCTGTTCCTGCTCGGCGACACCCTGCCGCCCGCACAGCTCGGGCGGGCGCTGGACAGCGAGCTGGTGGCGGCGCTGGAGCGCGCCCGCCTGGTGCGCAACGGCGCGGCCGGGGTGTACTCGCCGTTCGCGCTCTACCCCTGCCGCGGGACCTTCATCGCGACCGACCGGCGGTTTCGGCCGCTGGCGCGCCAGCCGGTCATGTACCTGGGGGGCGACTCCTACGCGCTCGCCTACCTGTGTCCCGAGCGCTGCCAGGGGCGCGCGCTCGATCTGTGCACCGGCTCCGGCGTGCAGGCCATCGTGGCGGCGCGCGCCGGGGCGGAGCGGGTGCTCGGGGTCGACACCAGCGCGCGGGCGCTGCGCTTCGCGCGCTTCAACGCCGCGCTCAACGAGGTGGCCAAGCGCTGCCGCCTGGTGCGCGCCGACCTGGATCTGGCGCTGCGGCCCGGCGAGCGGTTCGAGCTGGTGCTGGCCAACCCGCCGTTCGTGCCGAGCCCGCATCGCGGGCGGGGGCAGCTGGCCTACCGGGATGCCGGCCCGCGCGGCGAGCGGGTGCTGGCGCGCCTGCTGCGGGCGCTGCCGCAACGGCTGGTGCGCGGTGGGCTGGCGCTGGTGGTGACGGTGATCGCCGAGCGGTGCGGGCTCGAGGCCGACGAGCTGGTCCGCAGCTGGCTCGGGCCCGGGGCCGACCTGGGCGCGCTGTGGCTGGAGTTCGGGCGGCAGCGCGTGGAGGAGTACGCGCTGGCGCAGGTACGGCGCGCCTTTGGCGACAGCGAGCAGCAGCGCGCGCGCCGGTTTGCGCGCTGGCGGCGGGCGCTGGTGCGCGCCGGGGTGCGATGGCTGGCCGGCGGAGTGCTGTGCGTCCGGCCGCACCGCGGCCCGAGCCCGCCGTGGGTGGACCGGGTGGCGTGCGCGCCGCCCCGCGGCCCGGCGCCCGAGCTGGTGCTCCGCCTGCTGCGCGGCGCCGAGCTGGCGCACGGGATCGTCTTTCCCGACGAGCTGCTGGAGCGGCGGCTGCGCCTGGCCGCCGACGTGCTGCTGACCCGCAGTGCGGCCGCCGGCCCCGGCGGTCGGCTGCGCGCGCTGGCATGCACCGCGCACTGCCGGGGCCTGCCGCTGGAGCCGGCGCGCATCTCGCCAGGTGCCTGGGCGCTGTTGCAGGCGCTGGGAGGGGCGGGCCGGCCGGCGGCCGCCGAGGACGCACCGCCGCCCTCCGCGGAGCTGTCGCCGCCCGAGCGGAGCGCGGCCGGCGCGCAGCGGCCGCGCGGCGCCGGCAGCGAGCGGACCGAGGCCGAAGCCGCCGCACCACCGCCGCCGCTGCGCGCGGCGCTCGCGGCGCTCGGGCAGAGCGCTCCGCGACTCGATGAGGTGCTGGCGCTGTGCGCGCGCGGGGTGCTGGAACCCCTGGCTGCGCCTTGACCCCGCCGGCGCCCAGCCGCTACGATCGGGGCACGGGTCGGAGGGCGTTCCGGATGAAGCTGTTCGTCGACACCGCGGACATCGAAGAGATCCGCGAGCTCGCCGCGCTGGGGCTGCTCGACGGGGTGACGACCAACCCGAGTCTGATCGCCAAGACGGGCAAGCCCTTTCGCGCCTGCGTGGAGGAGATCTGCGCCGCGGTCCAGGGGCCGGTCTCGCTGGAGGTGGTCGCCACCGACCACGAGGGCATGCTCGCGGAGGGCCGCGCGCTCGCCCAGATCGCGCCGAACGTGGTCGTGAAGTGCCCGCTGACCGCCGCCGGGCTCAAGGCCACGCGCACGCTCAGCGGCGAGGGGATCAAAGTCAACGTGACGCTGTGCTTCTCGCCGGTGCAGGCCCTGCTGGCGGCCAAGGCGGGCGCCACCTACGTCTCGCCGTTCATCGGCCGACTCGATGACGTGGGTCACATCGGCATGGAGGTGATCCGCCAGATCCGCACCATCTTCGACAACTACGCCTTGGAGACCGAGATCCTCGCGGCGAGCATCCGCCACCCGGCCCACGTGCTGGAGGCGGCGCTGGCGGGGGCGGACGTCGCCACCGTGCCCGCCGCCGTGTTCGCCCGCCTGCTGCGCCACCCGCTGACCGACCAGGGACTGGAACGGTTCCTGCAGGACTGGCAGAAGGTCCCCAAGTGACGTAGAACCGCTGAGGGTGGTGGGAGTTCTGCCAGCGCGCCGGCGAGTCCCGGGGCGGCCCCCCGGTAGCCGCCCCGATCCTGCTGCTTCGCGCGACGACGGCACGGGAGAGCGAGCGGTGGCGGAGAAACGGCTGTTCGGCGGCATCGCGATCGAGAAGGGCTACCTGACGCTCGAGCAGCTGCGGCACGCGCTGGCGGTGCAACGCGAGCGGCGCGAGCGGGGCGAAGGACACGTACTGATCGGTTGCCTGCTCGTGGAGCTGGGCTATCTGACGCGCGAACAGGTGATCGACATCCTTGCCGAACACGACCGGCAGCACGGGGCGCTGCACGGAGAGGGAACCGCCGAGATGTGGCGCGGCGCCGAGGGGCTGGCCGATCGGTGAAAGGGCGCCGCGAGGGCGCCGGGACCGGGGCGGTGGCGATGGAATCGTTGCCCGACCTGTTCTTCGGGATGATCGCGCTCAAAAACGGCATGCTCACCCGCGAGCAGCTGGAACAGGCGGTGCGCCACCAGTGGGAGAAGACCGGCGGCGGGCTCGGACCGACGCTGGGCGAGGTCTGCCGCAAGCTGGGCTACCTGACCGAGGAGCAGGTCAATGCCATCCTGTGGGCGCAGGCCAAGAGCGAGGTCCTGCTGGAAGACACGCTGTGCGGGCAGCTGGCCGTGCGCCACGGCATGCTCACCGAACAGCAGCTGGAAGAGGCGCTCGCCGAGCAGCGCCGCCGCGGTCCGGGTGCGCGGCTGGGCCACATCCTGATCGAGCGGGGCGATCTCAGCATGCAGCAGCTGCATGCCATCCTCACCAGCCAGAAGCGGCTCAAGAACGCCGCCCAGCGGCCCAGCATCGAGCCGGCAGCACCACCGGCCGCCCTGGCCGCTGCCGTCGCTGGCGGTTCCGAAGCGGGCGCCCAGAGCCCGCAGCCCCCCTCGGCGAACCAGCAGGCCGCTGCTACGCCGCCGGCGCCCACCGCGCCGCGGCGCAGGCGCACCACGACTGCGAAGCCGACCAAGGCCGGCGGCCGCGGCGCGCGCACCAGGAGACGGGGCAAACGCAACCGCTGAGCCGGGCCGGGGGCCGCCGCCCCGGGGGTTCGCCGTGCCGGCAGCGTTGCGCCCATGGCCCCCTGAGCCAGCCGCGCCGGCGGCCCGCCGGGGCCCGCCTAGCCCGCACCCCCGGCCAGCACGGCCGCGATGCGCTCGGGCGCCGGCGGTGCGATCACACCCCGCTCGGTGATCAGTGCCCGGACGAGCCGGGCCGGGGTCACGTCGAACGCCGGGTTCCAGACCTGGATCCCCGGCGGCGCCGTCGCCACGCCGCCCAGGGTCCGCAGCTCGTCTGGATCGCGTTGCTCGATCGGGATGCGGGCACCGCTGTCGAGCTCCAGGTCGAAGGTGGAACTGGGCGCGGCGACGTAGAAGGGGATCCGGTGCTCGGCGGCCAGCACCGCCAGCGCATAGGTGCCGATCTTGTTCGCGACGTCGCCGCTCCTGGCGATGCGATCGGCGCCCACGATCACCAGGTCGACCTCGCCCCGCGCCATGAGCGCGCCCGCCATCGAGTCCGCGATCAGGGTCACCGGCACGCCTGCCGCCGCCAGCTCCCACGCCGTCAGCCGCGCGCCCTGCAGCAGGGGCCGGGTCTCGCACGCGAAGACCCGCAGCGCGGGATCGCGCGCGAACGCGGTGTAGATGGCGCCGAGCGCGGTGCCGATCCCGGCGGTCGCCAGCGCCCCGGTGTTGCAGTGGGTGAGCACCCGCGCGCCGGGGGGGAACAGCGCGGCGCCATGCCGGCCGATCGCCTCGCACATGGCGGCGTCCTCGGCCTCGATCGCGCGCGCCTCGGCGAGCAGCCGCCGGCGCAGCTGCTCGGGCCCCAGCCCCGCGGCCGCCTCGCGCTCCGCGGTGGCCACCAGGCGCCGCAGCGCCCAGCCCAGGTTGACCGCGGTGGGCCGCGCCTGGGCGAGTCGCTCCGCCACCGCCCGCGCCTGCTCGACCAGCGCCGGGCCGTCCGCTGCCGCCCCGGGCTGCAGTCCCAGCACCAGGCCGTAGGCCGCCGCCACCCCGATCGCCGGCGCGCCGCGCACGGCCAGCGTCCGGATCGCCTCGAAGACCTCCGCCGCCGAGCGCAGCACCAGCTCGCGCCGCTCGGCGGGCAGCCGCCGCTGGTCGAGCAGCACCAGCCGGCCCTGCTCCTCGCCCTCCCAGCGCAGCGCCTTGGGGATCTGCAGTCGCATCGGGCCACCTCCACCCGGCCGGGGTGCCAGCCCCGCTAGCCGCCGCTCGGTGCCGCCGGCCGCTCGCCGCGGTGCAGGTGGCACAGCGCCACCGCGAGCGCGTCGGCCGCATCCGCCAGCGCCGGCCGCACGCCGAGCCCCAGCAGCCGGCGCACCATCTCCTGGACCTGGGCCTTGCCCGCCCGCCCGCTGCCGGTGACCGCCTTCTTGACCAGCGCCGGCTGGTACTCGTAGACCGGCAGCCCGTGGGCGGCCGCCGCCAGCATGGCGGCGGCGCGGCCGTGCCCCAGCATCAGCGCCGAGCGCGCGTTCTTGTAGACGAACGCCTGCTCCAGCGCCAGCGCCTGGGGCGCGTGCTCCTCGATCAGCTGCCCCAGCCCGCGGAACACCCGCCACAGCCGGCGTT
The DNA here is from genome assembly GCA_026004615.1 of Planctomycetota bacterium. Lineage (GTDB taxonomy): Bacteria > Planctomycetota > J058 > J103 > J103 > BPJM01. The sequence goes on along the minus strand of BPJM01000003.1, from coordinate 111,236 downwards.
CCATCCGCTCGGCCCCGGCCCGCCGCGCGCGGATCACCCCATAGGCGAGCGCCCGCACCCCGCCGCCTCCGCCTTCGGCCTCCAGGATGCCGTAGCCGGCGACGACGGTGCCGGGATCGACCCCGAGCACCCTCACCCGCGCCTCACCCTCCCCCCGCGCCCTCGCCCTCGGCGCCGGCCGCCGGCGGCGCCTGCTCCCGCTCCGCTCCCGCCGCCCCAGCGCGGCCCGCTCGCTGCCTGTGCCGCCGCAGCGCGCGCTCGCGGCCGACGTACTGGGTGAGCCGCTCGCGCAACACGAACCGGATCGGCACCTCGGCGAACCCGAACCGTTCGCGCAGCCGGTTGCCGAGATAGCGCAGGTAGCGCTCGCCGAACAGCTCCGGCTTGTTCACCATGAGCACGATGGTCGGGGGCTCGACCGCGGTCTGCGCCGCGAAGTAGATGCGCGGCCGCACCCGCCTGAGCCCCGGCCGCGGTCGCCGCCCGGTGCTGGGGCGTACCGCCGCCACCGCCTCGCCGATGGCGCGGTTCAGCTCCCCGGTGCCCACGCGCACCCGTGCCTGTTGTCGCAGCTCGCGCGCCAGCGCCAGCACCTCCCACACCCCGGTCCCCTCGCGCGCGCAGGTGAACGCGGCCGGGGCGAAGGCGAGGCCAGGCAGCCGGCGCCGGAGGTAGGCGTCGAACTGTTCGGTCCGGATCCGCTCCGCAGCGAGGTCCCACTTGTTGCCGACCACCACGCACGGCTTGTGGTGCGCCACGATCTGCCGGGCCAGCCGCTTGTCGACCTCCGAGATGGGCTGGCTCACGTCGAGCATGAGCAGCACGACGTCGGCGCGCCGGATCGCCTCCTCGGTCCGCATCTGGCTGAACAGCTCGATCGCATGTTCGACCGAGCGCCGCCGCCGCATGCCCGCGGTGTCGATCGCGATCACGACCTCGCCATCGCGCTCGAGCCGCACATCGATCGCATCCCGCGTCGTGCCCGGAATCTCCGAGACGATCACCCGCTGCTCCGCGCACAGCGCGTTGACGAAGGTGGACTTGCCCACGTTGCGCTTGCCGACGATCGCGACCCGCAAGGCCTCTCGCTCGGGGCCAGCCGGCGACGCCGCCGGCTGGGGTGGCAACAGCTGGAGCAGCCGTTCGGCCAGCGCGCTGCGGCCCTCGCCGTGGCGCGCCGAGGTCCGCACCGGCTCACCGAGCCCCAGCGCATGGAACTCGCCGACCGCCAGCTCCTGCTTGGGGCTGTCGACCTTGTTCGCCACCACCACGATGGGCTTGCCGAGCGCCCGCAGCCGCGCCGCGATCTGGCGGTCGAGCGGCGTCAGGCCGTCGCGCGCGTCCAGCACGAACAGCAGCGCGTCGGCCGCGTGCATGGCCAGCTCGATCTGCGTCTCGATGTGTCCGGCGAGCCCCGCCTCGTCCACGATGCCGATGCCGCCGGTGTCGACCAGCTCCAGGCGCCGCTCGCCGAGCGTGACCTCCGCGCTCAGCCGATCGCGGGTCACCCCGGGCGTCGGCTCGACGATGGCGAGCCGGCGGCCGACCAGCAGGTTGAACAGCGTGGACTTGCCGACGTTCGGCCGCCCGACGATCGCGACGATGGGGATCGGCATGGTCGCTCCCTGCGCGCCCGGCGCCCCTGTCCGGGCGCCGTCATGATACCGCGAGCCGGCCGCAGCGGGGCCGCCGGGCCGGCGGCGCTCGCCTGCCGGCCCGGTGCCGCCCGGCCCTCAGTGCGGCCCTGCCCCTAGCCACGCCGCGTAGCGGGCGAGCCCCTCCGCCAGCGGCACCTGGGGCTCGTAGCCCAACCGCTGGCGGGCCTTGGTGATGTCGGCCCAGGTGCGCGGCACGTCTCCGGGTTGGACCGGCAGCCGCTCGATGCGGGCCGGCACGCCGAGCACCCGCTCGAGCAGGCGGATCAGCTCGTTGACCGAGGTCGTGACCGCGCCGCCGAGGTTGTAGATCTCGCAGCCCTCCAGCCGCTGCATGGCGCCGAGCACCCCTTGCAGGATGTCGTCGATATAGGTGAAGTCGCGCTCGAAACTGCCGTCGCCGTACACCGGGATCGGCTCGCCGGCGAGCATGCGCCGCGCGAACCTGGCGATCGCCAGATCGGGCCGCTGGCGCGGTCCATACACGGTGAACAGCCGCAGCAGCGCCGCCTGGATCCCGTAGAGGTGATGATAGGTCCAGATCGCCAGCTCGCAGGCGCGCTTGGTCGCCGCATAGGGCGAGATCGGCCGGTCGCACGGGTCGGTCTCGCGGAACGGCACCCGGCTCGCCGCGCCGTAGACGCTGGAGGAGGAGGCGAAGACCAGCCGGCGGCAGCCGGCCGCGCGCATCGCCTCCAGCAGCACCAGCGTGCCGCGCACGTTCACATCTTCGTAGAGCAGCGGCTGCTCGATCGACGGCCGCACCCCCGCGCGCGCCGCGATGTGCACCACCTGATCGAAGGTCCCCTCGCGGAACAGGCGCGCGAGCAGCGGCGCATCGCGCACGTCCCCCTCGACCACGCGCAGCTCCGCGCGCCCCTGCACCGCTGCCAGGTTGGCCCGCTTGCGCGCCGGATCATAGAAGTCATCGAAGTTGTCGAGCACCGTGACCCGTACGCCCCGCTCCAGCAGCCGCTCCACCAGGTGGGAACCGATGAAACCGGCTCCCCCCGTGACGAGCACATGACAGCCCGCCAGCTCTTGCATCGCCCGCCTCTCCTCACGATCCCGGCCGGGCCGGATGGTAACCCGGCGCTGCCCGCCCTGCCGCGCGAGCGCTCGCACCCGCGCGGCGCAGCGCCTGGCGCGCGCCTTCGCGCCAGCCGAGCAGCGCGAGCACCGCGGCCAGGGCGGCGAGCGCGGAGGCGAGCGGGCGCGGCGCCCTGGCCGCGCCCGCCCGCGCCGCCTCGAGCGCCGCGCGCACCTGCGCGAGCCCGCCCTGCGGCGCTCCCCCCACCGCCTCCGCGCTCTCGCGCGCATCGAGCAGGCCGCGGGCGCGCCAGCCCGCCGCGGTGGGTTCGCGACCCGCCAGCCAGCCGAGCGCCTCGGCGAGCATCACCGGCAGCGAGGGGTGCGCGCTCCAGGCGGCGGCCAGCGCGGGCTCGCCGAGCGGCACGCCGATCCAGAACAGCCGCTCGCCGAGCCCCTCGCGCGCCCCGGCCACCGCGCGCCCGTGCGCATCGACGAGCAATGCCCGCAGCTCCGCCGGCGGCGGCGCCGGCGCGAGCGGCAGCTCGAGCCCCGCCGGGTCGGTATACCACAGCGGCGGTCCGGGCCGCAGCACCAGCGCCCCCGCGGGCGGACCCGCCCCTGCGGCCGGCGCCAGCAGCAGCCGCGCTCGCAGCGCCGCCCCCCCGGGCTCGCCGCCGGCCGGCGGCGCGGCGGCGGCCCCCGCCGGAGCAGCGAAGTCGACCTCGACCTCGGCGGTCGCGGCCGCGCCGGCCCAGCTGCCGCCCGCGGCCACCAGAGCGCGGCGCACCAGCAGCGGCAGCGCCTGCAGCCCCGGGCGGGCCCACAGCCGCACCGGGGCGCCGGGGGGCTCCCACTCGACGCGATCGTCGGCGGACAGCCCGTCGCCCAGCGCCGTCCCGTCCGCTCCCAGCGGCCGCACCGCGATGGCGAACGGCCCGGCCGGCGGCGGCACAAGCTCCAGGTGCACCGCCGCGGGCCGCGCGAAGCGGGCGGCGGGCGCGCGGGCGAGCACCCGCTCGGGCTGCCCCGGCGCCTGCAGGCGCAGTTCGACTGCCGCTACGGGCTCGCTGCCCGGCGGGCTGTCGGCACCCACGGCGAGCAGCACCGCCAGTGCCTGCCCGGCCGGCCGCGCACCCGCGCGCACGATGCCCGCGTTGGGCAGCGCCGGGGCCGCGGGCACCAGACTCACCCAGCCCGGCGCATCGGGTCCCGGCTCCCAAGGGGGCTCGAGCACCCGATCCGCCACCACCACCACCACCTGGGCGCCGCGGCTGCGCAGCGCGAGCGCCGCCCGGGCGAGCGGCTCCAGCCCACCCGCTCCCAGCGCTGCGAGCTCACCGGCGGTCTCGCCGACCTCGCTCGCGAGCAGCCGCGCCGGCGGCACCAGCGCCTGCACCGCCCTGCCGAGCGCCTGCAGCGCCTGCCGGCGCGTGCCGCCGCCGGCTGCCCGGGCCTGGGTGCTGGGCGAGGTGTCGATCAGCAGGCCCAGCCGCGGCTGCTGGCCGTCCGGCACGCGCACCCGCGGCCCGGCCGCCGCCAGCACCAGCAGCACCACGGCCCCGCCGCCCAGCACCAGCGGGCCCAGCGGCGGCCGCCGGCCGGCGGCCGCCGCCGCGGCCGGCCCGCTCTGCTCCAGCACCCGCCGCCAGATCAGCAGGCTCGGCCAGAGCTGCTCGCGCGGGCGCGCCCGGCGCCGCGCCGCCCACCACAGCCCCAGCAGCAGCACCGGCAGGAGCAGGAGCACCTGCGGCTGCTGCCACTGCATGGGCACGCCTCCGAAGCGCTAGCGCCGGCGGTCGCGGATCCACACCGCGAGCGCGGCGAGCTGCTCGCGCGCCGGGCTCGCCGGCAGCGGGGCGAGCGCCTCGGTGGCGCGCGCGGCGAGTGCAGCCGCGCGCGCGCGCGTCCCCTCGAGCCCCAGCAGCGCCGGGTAGGTGAGCTTGCCCGCGCGCGCGTCCTTGCCCGCGGTCTTGCCCAGCTCGGCGGTACTCGCGGTCACGTCCAGCAGGTCGTCGGTCACCTGGAACAATAAGCCCACCGCCTCGCCATATCCCGCCGCCGCCGCCTGCCAGTGCGCTGGCGCCCCGCCGGCCAGCGCCCCGCAGGTGCAGGCAGCGCGGATCAGCGCCGCGGTCTTGCGGCGGTGGATCGCCACCAGTGCCTGCTCGTCCCGCTGCGGGGCGATCCCGGTCCGCCCCTCACCCCGCAGATCCAGCACCTGCCCGCCCACCATGCCCGCATGCCCCGCCGCGCCCGCCAGCTCGCGCACGACCGCCACGGCGCGCGCCGGCTCGCCGATGCCGGCGGCGAGCAGCTCGAACGCCAGCGTCAGCAGGGCGTCGCCGCACAGGATGGCGAGCGCCTCGCCGTAGACCTTGTGGCAGGTGGGGCGGCCGCGCCGCAGCGCGTCGTCGTCCATGGCCGGCAGATCGTCGTGCACCAGCGAATAGACGTGCACGCACTCCAGCGCCGCCGCCACCGGCAGCGCCGGCTCCGCGGCGCCGCACACCGCCTCGCAGAACAACAGCGCCAGCGCCGGGCGCACCCGCTTGCCGCCCCCGAGCACCGCATACCGCATCGCCTCGCTCAGCTCGCGAGGCTCGGCCTCCGGCGGCGGCAGCACCCGCTCCAGCTGGCGCTCGGTCTGCGCCGCCAGCTCGGCCAGCCGCGCCCCGAGCTGCAGCTCGGCGCTCACGGCCGGTCGAACAGCGAGGGGCCGCCGGCCACCGGCCCGCGCCCGCCGCTGCGCTCCCGGCCGGCCGGGCGCGCCGCAGCGGGCGCCGGCGCCCGCTCCCCGGCCCCACCGCCCCCGTCGGCCTGCACACCGGCGGGCGGCAGGCCCTGCAGCCGGATCTCCCCGCGGGCGGTCTCCGCGCGCAGCGCTGCGAGATCGAGCTCGCGCGTCAGCAGGGTGCCGTCCTGCTCGCGCACCAGCAGCTCCAGGCGCTGCTCGGCTTGCTCCAGGATGCGGTAGCAGCGCCGCAGCAGCGCCACTGCCCGCTCGTAGCTGGCCAGCGCCTCGCCCAGCCGCAGCTCGCCGCTCTCCAGCCGGCCGACCTCGCGCTCCAGCTCCTCGTACGCCTGCTCGAAGTTCAGCCCGGCGCCGGCGTCCTCGTCGCCTGCTCCCTGCGCGGACATGTCGCGATGACCTCCGAGACGATCTCCCCCTGTTCCACCAGCGTGCGCAGCCGCTCGCCCGGCACCAGGATGCTGGCATCCCGCACCGGCTGACCGTCGGTCTCGCGCAGCGTGATGCTGTAGCCGCGCGCCAGCACTGCGAGGGGGCTCAGCGCCTGCAGCCGCTCCGCCAGGCGGCCCAGCTGCGCCTGCCGCCGCTCCCGCTCCCGGCTGCCGGCGCGCTCCAGCCGCTGTGCCGTCTCGTCGAGCTGGCGCCCCAGCCGCCGCACCCGCTCCAGGGGTTCGCGCAGCCCCCAGCGCCGCGCGAGCGCCTGCAGCCGCTCGCGCGCCCGGCCGGCGGTGCCCAGCAGCGCCCGCCCGAGCCGGCGGCGCACTCCCTCCAGATCGGCCAGCACCTCGTGCAGCACCGGGGTCGCCAGCTCCGCCGCCTCGGTCGGCGTGAGCGCGCGGCGGTCGGCGACCAGGTCGGCGATCGTGGTGTCGATCGCATGCCCGACGCTGGAGATCACCGGCGCGCGCGAGGCGGCGATGGCGCGCGCCACCCCTTCGTCGTTGAAGGCCCACAGGTCCTCGGCCGAGCCGCCGCCGCGCCCGACGATCACCACCTCGGCGGCGCCGTGCTCGCTCACCGCACGCAGCGCCGCCTCGATCTCGCGCGCCGCGCCCTCGCCCTGCACCCGCACCGGGCAGAGCAGCACCCGCAGCCGCGGCCAGCGGCGCGCCAGCACCTCCAGCATGTCGCGCACCGCTGCCCCGCTGGGCGAGGTCACCAGCGCCACCGTGCGCGGGAAGCGCGGCAGCGGCCGCTTGCGCCCGGGCTCGAACAGCCCCTCCGCCGCCAGCCGCCGCTTGAGAGCCTGCAGCGCCAACTGCGCCGCGCCCACGCCCCGCGGCTCCAGCTGCTCGATCGCCAGCTGGTACTCCCCGCGCGGCTCGTAGACCGTCACCCGCCCGTAGCAGACCACCTCCATGCCGTCGGCGAGCGGAAAGCGCAGCCGCTGCGCGGCGTGCCGCCACATGACGGCGCGCAGCTGCCCGCCCTCGTCCTTGAGGCTGAGGTAGAGGTGTCCCGAACCAGGCCGCCGCAGGTTGGAGACCTCGCCTGCGACCCACACCGGCGGCAGCTCGCCCTCCAGCAGCGCCCGGACCGCGCGGTTGAGCTCGGAGACCCCCAGCACGCGCCGCGGCTCGCCATCCGGCGCTGCCGCTGCCTGGCTGCGCTGCAGACCGGCCCCGAGCCCGCTCACCCCGCCACCTCCTCCGCCCGCAGCTGCAGGCGCCGGATCCCGAGCGCCCGGCCGGTCTCGGGCTCCACCGTCACCACCGCCCCGCACAGCCGCACGTCCCCGGTGGCGACGCCGAAGCGGTGCGGCATGCCGGTGGTGAAGTAGGCGAGCACCGGCTCGATGCGGCTGCCGATCACCGACTCGTAGGGACCGCTCATGCCGAGGTCGGTGATGTACGCGGTCCCGCCCGGCAGCACCCGCTCGTCGGCGGTCGGCACATGGGTATGGGTCCCGAAGACGGCGCTGGCGCGGCCGTCGAGGTGCCATCCCATCGCCATCTTCTCGCTGGTCGCCTCCGCGTGCATGTCGCACAACAGCACCCGCGCCCGCCCGCCGAGCTCGCGCACCGCCTCGTCGGCGGCGGCGAAGGGGCAGTCCGCCGGCCGGTCGATGAAGGCCCGCCCCTGCAGCTGGAACAGCCCCACGGTGTAGCCGCTCGGGGTGTCGTACAGGGTGAGGCCGCGCCCCACCGCGCGGCGGGAATAGTTGAGCGGCCGCACCAGCCGACGCTCCTCCGCGAGGTAGCGCAGCGCCTCGCGCCGGTCGAAAGCGTGGTCGCCGAGCGTGATCAGATCGACCCCGGCCGCGAACAACCGCTCGGCGAGCGCGCGCGTGATCCCGGCGCCGCCGGCGGCGTTCTCGGCGTTGGCGACCACCAGCTCCAGTCCCTCGCGCGCGCGCAGCCGCGGGACCGCCCGCTCGACCAGCTTCATGCCGGGCGCGCCGACGATGTCGCCGATGAGCAGCACCCGCAGCTGCAAGCTCGCCTCCTGCGCCCGCGCCGCGGCCTGTACGGCGGGCGACGCGCAGTATAGGGGCTGCCCGGCGCCTCGGGCAAGCCGCCCCGGACCGCGGCCGCGACTACTGCTCGAGCACCATGACGATGCGCTCCGCCAGCAGCTCGAACAACTCGCGCTGCACCTGCGCGAGCTCCGCCGTGCGCGCGAGCGGGCCCCCGCCGAGCCCCGGACCGCCAAAGTCCGCGCTCTCCTCCAGCACGCGCTCGCGCACCAGCTCGCCCCCGGGACGTTCCAGCCGCACCCGCACCCGCATGCGCGCGCTCGCGGCCAGCACCTCGTCGCGCCGCCCCTCGACCGTGACCCGTTCGTCGAAGCGCTCGATGCGGCCGCGCAGCACCAGGTCGGCCTCGGCGGGCGAGCGCACCAGGGCCAGCCCGGTCCGGCGCAGCAGCTCGCGCGCCACCGCCGCCGTCAGCTCCAGCTCCAGCTCGCGCCGGTCGGTGGTGTTGTCGAACACCTCGAGCGCCACCGCCGAGGCCCCCGCCACCGGCCGGAAGCCCATGCGATAGCCGCAGCCGCCGGCGAGCAGCGCCGCCGCCGCCAGCAGCGCCAGCCCCCGCCTCACCTCTCAGTCCCCGTGGCGCTGGGGGTGGCGGCGGCGGCACGTACGCGCGCGAGCTCGCCGGCCAGCCGCAGGGCGCGCTCGGCCACCGCTCCGTCGCCCTGCGCGCGCGCCCGCGCCGCCACCTGCTCCAGGAGCGCCGGCGCGCGGGCGGCCGCCTCGGCGAGCGGGCACTCCCGCAGCACGGCCTCCAGGTAGACCAGCGCCGCGCGCGGCCGGCCCTCGTTGCGCAGGTAGTAGCGGGCGTTGTCCAGATACAGCCGCGCCCGCATCTCGGCGATGCGCCCGAGCGCCGCGCGCGCCTCGGGCACGCGATCACCCCGCGGGTAGCGGCGCAAATACTCCAGCAGCAACTGCTCGGCCCGCCGCACCGGCTGGTCGTCGTAGCGATAGCCCGCGCTCAGCTCCAGCTCACAGAGCGCGCGCCGCAGCAGCGCCGTACCCGCCCACTCGCTGTCGGGGAACTCCTGTTCCAGCCGCAGGTAGGCGTCCGCGGCGCGCCGCCACTCGCCCTCGGCGAAGTGGTGATCGCCGATCAGCAGCAGCGCGTAATCGAAGTAGTTCTCCTGGTAGTTGTCGACCAGCCGCGCCAGGATCTCCGCGCCCAGCGCCGGGCTGCGCACCTGCCAGCACAGCCAAGGCCGCCGGGCCTTGCCCTCGATGAAGGCGACGCCGATCTCGTAGCTGCGCTGGATCGCGCGTCCGAGCGCCGGGAAATCGGCGTGCTCGCGCAGCAGCCGGTCGAACCGCAGGTACGCCTCGTAGTGGCGTCCCAGCGCCAGCTCCGCCTCCCCGGCGCCGAACAGCGCCTGCGCGCGCACCTGGCCGCTGCCCCGCTCGATCGCCCGCTCGTACCACCCAAGCGCATCCTCGTGGCGGCCGGCAGCGCGCAGCGCCTCCGCCGCCGCCAGATCGATCTCGGCCGGGGAGGGTGCCGGCGGCGGGGCGGCAACGCCCTCGCCGGCCGGTGCGGCGGCCGGCGAGGGCTGCTGCGCCGGCGCCGGCCGGCCAGCGATCACCCCCGCCAGCGCGAGCAGCGCCGGCGCGGCGGTGCGCACGAACGGAGCCCGGCTCCCCTGGTGCATGCGGCCCATTGTACGCGCGGCGGCCGCGCGCGCCCAGCGCCCGCTTGCACCACCGGTGCACGGGCGGTTAGATGGGGAGGGACGAGGGAGGTCGGTCCGGTCTTGGAGCCGTACTTATACGGCGCGGCGCTCGTCCTGACCGCCGCACTGTCGGTGCTGTGTTCGGTCGCCGAGGGTGCGCTCGGCAGCTATTCCGCGCGCCGGCTCACCGAGCTGCTCAAGGACCCCGAACGCCGCCGGCGCGTCGAGGCGTACCTGCACCGCATCGAGCGCTTCGGCTTCACGGCGGCGGTGGCCAACGCGACCGCGGACATGTTGCTGGTCGCGGTGGTCGCACTCGCCACGCGGGCGAGCGGCTTCGGCACCGTGCCGGCCATCGCCGGCGCGCTGCTGCTGGTGCTGTTGTTCGGGGAGCTGTTGCCGCGGGTGATCGGGATCGCGTACGCCGACCGGCTGCTGGTGCCGGTGCTCTCCTTCATGGCGGTGCTGGAGGCGGCGTTCGCGCCGCTGGTCTGGCCGCTGCACCGGCTGCACGACGGGCTGCTCGGCTTGCTCAGCGGCGGTGATCCGGTGCAGCGCCGCGCGCAGGAGCTGCTCGACGAGCTGCGCTCGGCGACCCTGGAGAGCGAGCGCGAGGGCGTGCTCGACCACCAGGAAGCCGACATGATCGAGTCGATCATCGAATACCGCAACGTGCAGGTGCGCGAGATCATGACCCCGCGCACCGAGATGGTGATCATCGAGGCGGACGCCACCCTGGAGCAGGCGGTCGAGCTGGCGGTTCAGTGCGGGCACAGCCGCATCCCGGTCTACGAGGGTTCGCGCGACCACATCGTCGGGGTGCTGTACGCGAAGGACGCGCTGCGCCACCTGGTGCGCGCCGAGGGCAACGGCGAACCGGTGCGCGTGCGCGCCTTCATGCGCCCGCCCTACTTCGTGCCCGAGACCAAGACGATCGGCTCGCTGCTGCAGGAGTTCCGCAGCCGCAAGGTCCACATCGCGATCGTGCTCGATGAGTACGGCGGCACCGCGGGCCTGGTGACGATCGAGGACGTGCTGGAAGAGATCGTCGGCGAGATCGAGGACGAGTACGACGAGGCCGCCGGCGCGCGGCCACCGCTGCGCCAGCTCGGACCGAGCGCGGCCGAGGTCGACGCCCGCCTGCGCATCGAGGAGGTGAACGAGGAGCTGGGCCTGGAGCTGCCCGCCGACGGCGAGTACGAGACCGTCGGGGGACTGCTCATGCACCTGTTGGGCAAGGTGCCGGCGGCAGGCGAGAGCGCGGAGTGCGGCGGGGTGCGCCTGACGGTGCTCGAGGCCGACGAGCGGCACGTCACCCGGGTGCGCATCGAGGCCGCCCAGCCCAGCGCCCAGCCGGCGGCCTGATCCGGCGGTGGCCTACTGGAAGTCCGAGGCGCTGTGCCTGCGCGTGCTGGACTGGCGCGAGACCAGCCACATCGTGACCTGGTTCAGCCGCGAGCGCGGCAAGATCGCGACGGTGGCCAAGGGCGCCCGCCGGCGGGGCAGCCGGCTGTTCGGGGTGCTGGACCCGCTGGTCCGCGCGGAGCTGGTCTGCTACCGGCGAGCGGGCACCACCGGGCTGCACACGCTCTGCGAGCTGGAGATCCGGGACACCTTCCGCGAGGCGCGGCGCGAGGCCTGCCGCCTGCATGCGGCACTGTACGTGCTGGAGCTGCTGCGGGAGGCGACCGCCGAGGAGGACCCCCACCCCCGACTGTACGACCTGGCGGTGCGCGCGCTGGGACGGCTGGCGCGCAACCGCACCTACAACCCCTTGACCATCATGGTCTTCGAAGTGCTCGCGCTCGCCGAGCTGGGACGGCTGCCCGAGCTGAGCCGCTGCGTGCAGTGCGGCCGCGAGGCCGCCGCCGCGGCCGCCTGGCCACTGCTCGCCGAGCTGGGGGGGCTGGTGTGCCCGGACTGCGCGGCGCGGCTGCCGGGGGCTTGCGGCGACAGGCAGGTGCTGGCGCCCCAGGCCCGCGCCGCGTTGCGCGCGCTCGCCGCGGGCCCCGAGCAGGCGGGGACACTTGCGCTCGGCCCGGCCGCGCTCGCCGCCATGCGCGGCGCGCTCGATGCGAGCCTCGCCGCCTATCTCGGCCGCCCGCTCCGGCTGGCCCGCTATCTGGCGCGCTAGACGCTGCTCGGTATAATTGTTGCGTACGCTCGGGTCGTGCCGCTGGCGCTACCCGGGCTGCACCTCGGACCGAGCCGGCTCGGGGGTGTCGGAGCAGCGAGCCCCGACACGCCGGCGAGCCGGACCGCGAGGTCCGCGACCGCGGCGAAGGTCGCGGGCGTGCAGCGAGTGCGTAACATGAACGGGTTTAACCTGTTGCGTTTCCGCCCGCCGGCGGGGCGCAGCGGGATTGGCCCCCGGTGCCATACCGCACGCGGTGCGCGCGGTATGGCGCCTTGCCGAGCCGTGCCGGCCAGCCCACCTCGGGGGACGCCGGCAGCTGCCGGAGCCGGCTGGCGTTGCGCCGCCGGTTCGCTCCAGGCGGCGGTGCACTGCCCGCCGCCGGCGGGCCCGCCGCCTGGCGGCGGTGGGCGGGAGCGCGCGCACTCGCCCCCCGCGCCGCAGCTGCGGCGACGACGAGCAGGGGGATGGGCAGGTGGGCGAGCTCTGGCAGGTCGTGATCCCGGTCGCCACGCTGCTGCTCGGCGTGGCGCTGGGCTACCTCCTGTTGCTCCGGGTCGAGCGCCGGGCCGCGGCCTCGATCCGCAGCGAGGCCGAGCGGGTGCTGGAGGACGCCCGCAAGGAGGCCGAGCGGCTGGTCAAGGAGGGCGCCTTTCGCGCCAAGGAGGAGCTGCTCGAGCGGCGCGAGCGCGCCGAGCGCGAGCTGGCCGAGACGCGCGCGGAACTCAAGGACCGCGAGCGGCGGCTGGAGCGGCGCGAGGCGGCGCTGGAGCAGAAGCTGGAGCAGATCGAGGAGAAGGAACGCGCCATCCGCGCCTTCGAGGCGCGCTTCCAGGAGCGGCAGCGCGAGCTGGACGAGGCGCAGGCACGCGCCCGCGAGCACGAGCAGCAGCTGCTGGCGGAACTGGAGCGCACCGCGCGCATGAGCCGCGAGCAGGCGCGGGCCACGCTGCTGGAACGGCTGGAGCGCGAGCTGGAGCACGAACAGGCGCAGCTGGTGCAGCGCGCGCTCGCGCGCGCCAAGGAGGAGGCCGACCGGCGCGCCCGCGAGGTACTGACCACCGCCATCCAGCGCGTGGCGGCGGCGCACACCGCCGAGGTCACCACCTCGGTCGTCAACCTGCCCAACGACGAGCTGAAGGGCCGGGTGATCGGCCGCGAGGGGCGCAACATCCGCGCCTTCGAGAAGGCGACCGGGGTGGACGTGATCGTGGACGACACCCCGGGGGTGGTGGTGCTGAGCGCGTTCGACGGGGTGCGGCGCGAGGTGGCGCGCCGCGCCATGGAACGGCTCCTGGCCGACGGCCGGATCCACCCCGCCCGCATCGAGGAGGTCGTCGCCCAGTGCCAGCAGGAACTGGAGGCGTTCGTGCTGGAGCGCGGCCAGCAGGCGGTGCTGGAGCTGGAGCTGCCGGGCCTGCACCCCAAGCTGGTGCAGACGCTCGGCCGCCTGCACTTCCGGACCTCTTACGGCCAGAACGTGCTGCAGCACTCCATCGAGGTGGCACAGCTGTGCGGGGCGCTCGCCGGCGAGCTGGGCCTGGAGGTCAAGCTGGCCAAGCGGTGCGGGCTGCTGCACGATATCGGCAAGGCGCTGGACCACGAGGTGGAGGGCGGCCATCCCGCCATCGGCGCCGAGTTCGCGCGCCGCTACCAGGAGCCCAAGGAGGTGGTCAACGCGATCGCCTCGCACCACGACGACGTGCCGCAGGAGAGCCTGTACGCCTTCCTGGTCATGGCGGCGGATGCCGTCTCGGGCAGCCGCCCGGGGGCGCGCGGCGAGTCGCTGGAGCGCTACCTCAAGCGCCTCAGCCAGCTGGAGGAGGTCGCGCGCGCCTTTCCCGGGGTGCGCCAGGTCTATGCCATCCAGGCCGGGCGCGAGGTGCGCGTCGTCGTGAACGCCAACAAGGTGACCGACCGGCAGGCCGCCAAGCTCGCGCGCGACATCGCCCGCCAGATCGAAAAGGACCTCACCTACCCGGGCGAGATCAAGGTGACGCTGCTGCGCGAGACCCGCGTCGTCGAATACGCGCGCTGAGGGGAGCCGGGCGCGCAGGGCCGGCTCGCCGGGAGCGAGGCAGTGCGCCGGGGATTGGCGCCCGCTGGCGGCGCCGCTCTATACTGCGGCGCCCTGGACCGGAGCGCGCCGGGACAGCGGGCTAGCCGGGCCGAGCGCCTCGCCCTCGCCCAGCCCCGGCGCCCGGCCTCAGCCGCTCGCCCCGGGCGCGGTGCCGGGCCGCGCTCGAGCGCCAGGGCAGCGGAAGCGAGCCGGAGGACGGTGCGGTGAAGGAGGGGATCGCGCTGCGCGGCTGCTACACCGCCCTGATCACGCCGTTTGCGGGCGATGGGGTCGACCACGCGGCGCTGCGCGCGCTCGTCGAGCAGCAGGTGCAGGCCGGGGTGGCAGGCGTGGTGCCCTGCGGCACCACCGGGGAGAGCCCCACCCTGAGCCATGCGGAGCACCGCGAGGTCATCCGGACCGTGGTCGAGGCCGCGCAGGGGCGGGTGCAGGTGATCGCCGGCTGCGGGTCCAACGCGACCGCGGAGGCGGTGGAGCTCACCCGCTTTGCCGCCGGGGTGGGCGCGGATGCGACCCTGCAGGTCGTGCCCTACTACAACCGCCCGCAGCAGCAGGGCCTGGTGCGCCATTTCCGCGCCGTCGCGGAGGCCAGCCCGCTGCCGGTGGTGCTGTACAACATCCCGGGCCGCAGCGGGGTCGACCTGTTGCCGGAGACGGTGGCGGAGCTGGTGCGCCAGGCGCCGAACGTGGTCGCGATCAAGGAGGCGAGCGGCTCGCCGGCACGCGTCGCCGAGCTGCTCGCGCTGGTGCCCGAGCTGAGCGTGCTGTCCGGCGACGACGCGCTGACGCTGCCCATGCTGGCGCTCGGTGCCAAGGGGGTGATCTCGGTCGCCGCCAACCTGGTGCCCGAGCGCATCCAGCGGCTGTGCACGCTGTTCCTCGGGGGCGATGCGGCCGGGGCGCTGGCGGAGCACCGCGCGCTGTGGGAGCTGTTCCGGGCGCTGTTCTGCGAGACGAATCCGGTGCCGGTCAAGTTCGCCTGCGCGCTCGTGCACGGCACCGGCGAGCAGGTCCGGCTGCCGCTCGCACCGCTGGGCGAGCCGGGCCGGCAGCGCGTGCGCCAGGCGCTCGCCGCGCTCGGCCTGCTGCCGGCCGCCTGAGACCGAAGGGGCGCACCGCCGCCCGGACCGGTACCCCGCCCCGGACCCGCCAGGTGGCAATGCGGGGCGGCGGGCGGCAGGGCGCCTTCAGGCCCCGCTCGCTGCCGCGGGCTCGCCCGGGCCGGACTGCGCCGCCTCTGCGCACCAGATGCGCGTGCCGAGGATGCGCACGAACTCGGTCCAGCGCGCTCCCTGCCGGCGCGCCTGTTCGATCGCGTGCGCGCACGCCCACAGCTTGGCGTCCAGGTTGTCCAGCGCGTGCAGCGCGATGGCCTCCGGGGTCATGGGCTCGACCGGCGAGCCCCACTCGGGCTTGCCGTGGTGGCTGAGGATCAGATGCCGCAGGTGCTCGAGCAAGGGCTCGGGGAAGCCCTCGATCGCGCGCGCCCGCTCCTGCAGCCACAGCACCCCGATCGCGATGTGCCCGGTGAGCCGGCCGTGGTCGGTCGCCTCCAGACCGGCGCCCACCTCGTAGGCCGCCACCTTGCCGATATCGTGCAGGAACGCCCCGGCGAGCAGCAGGTCGCGGTCGAGCGCCGGGTAGAGCTCGGCCATGCGCGCGCACGCCTCGCTGAGGCTCACCACGTGCTCCAGCAGCCCGCCCACGTAGGGGTGGTGGTTGTGGGTGGCCGCGGGCGCCTGGAGGAAGCGGCGGCGGAACTCCGCCTCGCCGAGGAAGGCATCGAGCAGCCGCCGCAGCCACGGGTTGCGGATGGAGCGGTGCAGCTCGGCAAGGCGCTCCCACAGCCGCTCCACCGGCAGCGGGGTGCACGGCAGGAGCAAGGCGGGGTCCACCGGCTGCGGCGCCAGCCGGATGCGCTCCAGCCGCAGCTGGGTGCGCCCGCCGAAGCTCTCCGCGCGCGCGCCGACCTCCACCACCGTGCCCGCAGCGAAGCGCGCGCCATGCTCCTCGCGCGCGCTCCAGAGCTTGGCCGGCAGCGCCCCGCTGCGGTCGCCCAGCTCCAGGTCGAGATAGAGCGTGCCGTTGCGCGTGCGGCGGAGCTCCGAGCGCCGCACCGCGTAGGTGCCGGCGAACGCCGTGCCCGGACGCACCCCGGCCAGCAGCGGCTGGTTCGCCGGCTCGCCGGCCGGGGGCTGCGCCGTGGGCTGCTGTCGCGCGCCCTGCCCGCCCTCGCCGCGAGCGCCACCCCCGGCGGGGTGGGCCGGCGCGGGCGGCGCCACGCGCTCCGATGCGAGCTGCATCTCCGCCTCGTCGATGCGGTTCCGCCGGTGCAGGCTAGCACGGGGCTCCGACGCCGGAGCGGACCCGCTGGGGGCGGGCTGCGGGCGCGCTGCGGGGACAGGATGCGGTCTCGCGCGCGGCCACATGGGGCCCGCAGGGCGTGGCTCGAGGGCGGCCGGCCGCCGCGCTAGCGGCACAGCGCTGCGCGCACGCGCCCCACCAGCCCGCGCAGCCCCTGTGGCTTGGGCAGGAAGCACAGCGCCCCGGCTTGCAGCAACGGCCGCACCTCGGCGTCCCCCGCCGCGCCGCTCATGAGCATCACCTTGGTGCCGGGATGGCGCGCCGCGATGGCGCGGAAGGTGGCGGCGCCATCCATGCCGGGCATGTTCATGTCGAGCACGACGAGGTCGATCGCGGGCGCGCCCGCCTGCAGGCGAGCCAGCGCCTGTTCGCCGCTGGCCGCCGCGAGCACCTCGAAGCCGGCGTTGCGCAGCAGCCCCACGAGCACCGCGCGCACGCTCTCGTCGTCATCCACGACCAGGATGGTGGCAGGGGGGTGCGCGGGGGCGGTGGGCTCGCCTTCCATCGCTGCGGTCCTGCGCCACGGCCGCCGCCCGACGGCGCGCGGCCCGACTCCAGCTGCGGGGGGCACCCGCATCCCGAGCGCAGGCTACACCCGCCCGGCACCGAGATCCACCTCCGAGCGGTCCCGCCCGCTGGCCAGATGGGCCATGTCCGGCCGCAGCCTCGCCCCCGCTGGGGCGGATGGGCTCGCGCGGCCGCCCCGCCGCCGCGCTCAGCGCGGCCCGGGCGCGGCCGCGGGCGGCGTGCCCGGCGCGGGCACCAGCTCCATGCCACAGACCGGACACACCCCCGGATCGGGAGTCCGGACCTCCGGGTGCATGGGGCAGTGCCAGCCGCCGGCGGCGGGCTCGGCCGGCCGCCGGACGCCCGCGAGCCGCTCGATCTGTGCCTGCAGCCGCTCGATCTGTGCTCGCAGCTGCTCGATCTCCCGGCGGAGCTCGGCCTGCAGTTCCGGATCGTCGGCGCCGGCGAGCCGTCGCTGCAGCGCCGCCTGGTGCTCCTGGAGCACCTGCTGTTGCACCTGCAGGCGCTCGGCGCGCGCCTGCTGCTCCAACCGCCAGCGCGCCGCCCCCAGCCCCGCACCCAGCGCGGCGGTGGCGAGCAGCGGGCCGCCGCCCTGGCTCACCAGCACCATGCCGTCCTCGCGCACCACCCAGCTCGTGACCCCGGGCTCGAACAGCTCCGCCACCGCGGCCGGCCGCGGCAACAGCGCGGCGTCCACCGGCAGCCCGCCCTGGCGCAGCGCCGGCTCCAGCGCGCGCAGCGCCCGCAGCCCCAGGTGGTAGAGCGCCCCCACCGTCTGCCGCCGCCGGCTGAAGGCGAACGCGCGCGCCCCGCCCGGCATCTGCGCCGCCGCGCGCTTGTAGGGTTCCACCACGGGCATGCGGCCGCGGGCGGCGAGCCGCGCCCGCCGCTCCAGCAGCGTCTGCGGCAGCGCGCTCAGATAGAGCCGGTCGCGCTCGATCGTCCAGGCGCCGGCGAGCGCCGACCAGACGCTCCCCAGCGCCAGGCGGCGCTGCTGCTCACCGCCCCGCGCCGCTCGCTCCCCGAGCCGCCCCAGCGGCATCGACAGGTAGCGTACCGGCGCGCCGCCCTGCGGATCGGCGAGCGTGCGGACCTGCGCCCCCAGCAGCGCCGCCGCCTGCTCGAGCGTGCGCGCCAGCCGCGCCGCGTCGCGCACCGCCAGCGACAGCACTGCTTCGGGCACCAGCCCCAGGCCATCCTCGGGCACCAGCCACTCCAGGACCAGCGGGCCGTCCAGCGCCTGCAGCAGGTCTTCTACCGGCGAGAAGCCGATCTGCAGTTCGAGCTCGTCCAGCGCCTGCTGCCACCGCGCGCGGCTGCCCGGCTCGATCTGCTCCGCCATCGCGGCGAACCGCTCGTACAGCCCGGGCAGCTCCACGTTGAGGACCGCGAACCCCATGGCGTCGGCCGGCACCTGCTGGGCGGCGCGCAGCGGATCGAGCGGCGCCGGGGCGGCCAGCAGCTGCAGCAGACCGCGCGGCTCGCCCTCGTGCACCAGTGCCAGCGCCTCGCGCAGCCGGCCGTGCTCCACCGCCAGCCCCAGCGCGACGGCGCCGAGCCCCTCGAGCCCGGTGGCCCGCAGCACCCGCCGCGGCTGGGCGGCATCCTCGGGCAGCTCGGCCAGCAGCGCGCGCACATGCACGAACACCAGCCCCAGGCCCCGGCCCTGCTCGCCCCAGGCCAGCCGCCGCGCCGCGCCGAGCGCCGCTGCAGCGGCGAGCGATCCCTCCCCACCCGGCTCCAGCAGCACCGAGCCGTCGGAGCCGAGCACCAGCAGCGCTGCCGCGTCCTGCTCGAGCACCGCGGTGGCGAGCGGCGGCCCGCTCGCCCGGGCCCGCGCCTGCTCCGCCAGCCGCTCGAGCAGGCCCCGGTACGCGGCGCCGAGCGCCACCACCAGCACCGGCCGCCGTGCCGCCATGCCACCGGGCGGCGTGCCTGCCGGCGCGGGCTGCGGGGGCGCGAGCACCGCCAGCTCCAGGCCCCCTGCCAGCGCCTGCCCCAGCGCCGCCGGCGCCACGCCGGTCTGCTCCTGCAGCCGCGCGCACAGCTCCGCCCATGGCTCGGCGAGCCCCTCGGCGAGCGCGCGGCGAAACGCCCCGAGCCGCTCCCACAGCCGGCCCAGATCGGTGGGCTCCAGCTCGCCGCCCACCTCCTGCAGGCCGCGCACCGAGGCGAACAGCAGCGTGCGCGCCGCGGGCAGCCGCGCGGCGAGCCCCAGCGGCGAGCCCTCGTGCTCGGCACGCGCCGCCCCCGGCACCAGCAGGGCACCGCCGAGCGCCGCCGCCCACAGCAGCGCGGCCGTGCCGCGGCCCCGGCCGCGGCCCTCCGTCGAAGCGAACCACATGTGCCTGCCCCCCTCTTGCCCGCGCGCCGCGCAAGCAGTTCCGGACCGAGTCTATCCGCCCGCGCGCCGAGGCCGCAACCTGCACGAACGTACGGCGCGGCCCGGGCCGAAACCGCCGATTGCCGCTGCGCGCGGGCAGGGCTACGATATGGGGTTTCCGGGCCGAGCAGGGATGCGAACCCGCATGCGCCGAGGAGACGACTACGAGCAGGTCGCCGCGCAGCTGCAGGCGCTCCTCACAGAGCGCATCGCGGTGCTGGACGGCGCCATGGGCACCATGATCCAGCGGCTGGGGCTGGGCGAAGAGGCGTTTCGCGGCGAGCGATTCGCGCAGCACCCCCGGCCGCTCGCCGGCTGCCACGACGTGCTGTGCCTGAGCCGGCCGGCGGCGATCGCCGCCATCCACCGCGCCTACCTGGAGGCGGGCGCCGATATCATCACGACCAACACCTTCAACGCCAACGCGATCTCGCTCGCCGAGTACGGGCTGGAGCACGCGGTGCGCGAGCTCAACCGCGCCGCCGCGCGGCTGGCGCGCACCGAAGCCGACGCCGCGGCGGCGCGCACCGGCAGGCCGCGCTTCGTGGCCGGCTCGCTCGGGCCGACCAACCGCACCGCCTCGCTCTCGCCCCGGGTCGACGACCCCGGCTACCGCGCCGTGAGCTTCGATGAGCTGGCCCAGGCGTATGCCGAGCAGGCGCGCGGGCTGATCGAGGGCGGGGTCGACCTGCTGCTGCCCGAGACGGCGTTCGACACCCTCAACCTCAAGGCGGCGCTGTACGCCATCGAGCAGGTGTTCGAAGAGCTGGGCGTGCGCCTGCCGGTGATCGCCTCGCTGACCGTGACCGACCTCAGCGGGCGCACGCTCTCGGGCCAGACGCTGGAGGCGGCCTGGATCTCGATCGCGCACGCACCGCTGTTCGCGGTCGGGCTCAACTGCGCGCTGGGCGCCCGCCAGATGCGCCCGCTGCTCGAGGAGCTGGCGCGCGTGGCGCCGCTGCCGGTGCACTGCTACCCCAACGCCGGCCTGCCCAACGCGCTGGGCGGCTACGACGAACAGCCGCAGCAGACCGCAGCGCTGCTCGCCGAGATGGCGCGCGAGGGGCTGCTCAACCTGGCCGGCGGCTGCTGCGGCACCACCCCGGAGCACACCCGCGCGATCGCCGCCGCGGTGCGGGGGCTGCGACCCCGCCAGCCCCCGCCGCCGCGGCCCTGGCTCATGCTGAGCGGGCTGGAGCCGCTGGTGGTGCGGCCGGAGACCGGCTTCGTGGTCATCGGCGAGCGGACCAACGTCACCGGTTCGCGTCGCTTCCGCCGCCTGATCATGCAGGGCGACTACGAGGGCGCGCTCGCGGTCGCGCGCCAGCAGGTCGAGGGCGGGGCCAACATCCTGGACGTGAACATGGACGAGGGGCTGCTCGATGCCGAGGCCGCGATGACCCGCTTTCTGCGGCTGCTCGCCGCCGAGCCCGATGTGGCGCGGTTGCCGATCATGATCGACAGCTCGCGCTTCGAGGTGCTCGTGGCCGGGCTCAAGTGCGTGCAGGGCCGCTCGGTCGTCAACTCGCTCAGCCTCAAGGACGGCGAGGAGCGCTTCCTGGAGCAGGCGCGCCAGGTGCGGCGGCTGGGCGCGGCCGTCGTGGTGATGGCGTTCGACGAGCAGGGGCAGGCGACCTCCACCGAACGCCGCGTCGAGGTGCTCAGCCGCGCCATCGAGCTGTTGACCACGCGCGCCGGCTTCGCCCTGCACGACATCATCTGCGATCCCAACGTGCTCGCCGTCGCCACCGGCATCGAGGAGCACAACGACTACGCGCGCAGCTTCTTCGAGGCGTGCCAGCAGCTGCGCCAGCGCTTCCCGCAGGTCCACCTCAGCGGCGGGGTCAGCAACGTCTCGTTCTCCTTCCGCGGCAACGAGCCGGTGCGCCGCGCCATGCACGCCGCGTTTCTGTACCACGCCTGCCGCGCCGGCATGGACATGGGGATCGTGAATGCGGGCCAGCTGGAGGTCTACGAGGACATCGCGCCCGAGCTGCGGGAGCGGGTCGAGGACGTGCTGCTCGCGCGGCGGCCGGATGCGACCGAGCGGCTGCTCGCCTACGCCGCCGCGCACGGCGAGCAGCAGCGCGAAGAGCGCCAGCGCGACGAGCAGGCCTGGCGGGGACTGCCCGTGCGCGAGCGGCTGCGGCATGCCCTGGTCCACGGGCTCACCGAACACCTGGAAGCCGACCTCGACGAGCTGCTGGCGGAGCTGCCCGACCCCCTCGCCATCATCGAGGGCCCGCTCATGGACGGCATGAAGGTGGTGGGCGACCTGTTCGGGGCGGGCAAGATGTTCCTGCCGCAGGTGGTCAAGAGCGCGCGCGTGATGAAGCGCGCGGTCGCGCACCTGAGCCCGCTGCTGGAGCGGCAGCGACGCACCGGCCAGCCGGCCGCGCGCGCCAAGGCGACGCTGGTGCTCGCGACCGTCAAGGGCGATGTGCACGATATCGGCAAGAACATCGTCGGCGTGGTGCTGGGCTGCAACGGGTATCGGATCGTGGACCTGGGCGTCATGGTGCCCGCGCACACGATCCTCGAGGCGGCGCGCGAGGAGGGGGCGGCCGCGGTCGGACTCAGCGGCCTGATCACGCCCTCGCTCGACGAGATGGTCCACGTCGCACAGCAGATGGAGCGCGAGGCCTTCACGCTGCCGCTATTGATCGGCGGCGCCACCACCAGTGCCAAGCACACCGCGCTCAGGATCGCGCCCGCCTACAGCGGCGAGACGGTTTACGTCGAGGATGCCTCGCGCGCCCCGCAGCTGCTGGCGCGCCTGCTCGATCCCGCCGCGCGGCCGCGCTTTGCGGCCGAGCTGCGCGCGGAGCAGGAGCGGCTGCGGCGCGAGGCCGGCGGGGCACCGGCACACGAGCTGGTGCCGCTCGCGCAGGCGCGCGCGCAGGGCGAGCCGATCCGCTGGCGCGCCGAGGACGTGCCGCAGCCCCAGGTGCTCGGCCCGCAGACCGTCGACAGCGTCACGCTCGCCGATCTGGTACCGCTGATCGACTGGACACCGCTGTTCGGGGTCTGGCAGCTGCGCGGCGTCTATCCCAGGATCCTGGACGACCCCCGCTATGGGGCGCGCGCGCGCGAGGTGCTGCAGGATGCGCAGCGGCTCTTGGAGCAGCTGGTGGAACGGCAATGGCTGCGGCCGCGGGCCTGCTTCGGGATCTTCTGCGCGGTGCGCGCGGGCGCCGACGACATCGCGGTGCTCGAGCGCCCGGGCGGACCGGAGCGGCTGCGCTTCCACACCCTGCGCGCGCAGCAGCGCCGCCGCCCGCGGCCCGGCAAGCCCGAGGTCTACCCCGCGCTCGCCGACTACATCGCGCCGCCGCAGAGCGGGCTCGCCGACCACCTGGGCTGCTTCGTGGTCAGCTGCGGCGAGGGACTGCAGGAGGTGCGGGCCCGCTTCGCGCGCGAGCACGACGACTATGCCGCCATCATGGCCACCGCGCTCGCCGACCGGCTCGCCGAGGCGCTCGCGGAGTGGCTGCACCGCGAGGTGCGCCGGCTGTGGGGCCACGGCGAGGCCAGCCCGCTGTCGCCGGAAGAGCTGCACCGCGAGCGCTACCGCGGCATCCGACCCGCGCCGGGCTATCCGGCCTGCCCCGACCACAGCGAGAAGGCAGGGATCTTCGAGCTGCTCCAGGCGGAGCGGCGCACCGGGGTGCGGCTGACCGAGAGCTGGGCGATGCAGCCCGGGGCGAGCGTGTGCGGCTGGTACTTCGCCCACCCGCGCGCTCGCTACTTCAGCGTCGGGCGGATCGGCCGCGACCAGCTGGAGGACTACGCGGCGCGCAAGGGCTGGAGCGTGCCCGAGGCCGAGCGGCAGCTCGGCGCCATCCTCGCCTACGAGCCGGGCGCGGCCTGATCCCCGCGCCAGCCGCCGGCCTCGGCGTTGCAGCGGAGTCCGCCCCTGCATACCATGCCCCCCATGAGGGAACCCGTCCCCGCGATCTCGGTCGTGGTGCCCGTCTACGACGAAGAGGACAACGTCGGGCCGCTGGCCGAGGAGATCCGGGCTGCGCTCGCGCCGCTGGGCCGCCCCTGGGAGCTGATCTACGTCGACGACGGCAGCACGGATCGCACCGCCGAGGCGTGCGCGGCTGTCCCCCAGGTGCGGCTGGTGCGCCACGCGCACAACCGCGGCCAGTCGGCCGCGACCCTGAGCGGCATCCGGGCCGCGCGCGGCACGACGATCGTCACCCTGGACGGCGACCGGCAGAACGATCCCGCCGCCATCCCGGCGCTGCTGCAGGCGCTGGACAACCACGACGCGGCGTGCGGCATCCGCACCCCGCGCCAGGACTCGCGCTGGCGGCGCTTCGGCTCGCGGCTGGCCTACCGGGTGCGCAACGCGCTCTTGCGCGACGGGATCGTGGACATCGGCTGTTCGCTGCGGGCGTTCCCGCGCGAGGTGGGGCTGTGGCTACCGCCGTTCGACGGGCTGCACCGGCTCATGCCGGCGCTGTGGGTGTTCATGGGGCTGCGGGTGGCGCAGCTGCCGGTGCCGCACCGGCCGCGTGCCGCCGGCCGCTCCAAGTACGGCAACCTGCGGCGCGGGGCGCGCGGCTTGTTCGACCTGGTGGGGCTGTGCTGGCTCAAGCGCCGGCTGCTCGCCCCGCCGGTGCTGTTGCCGCCGCAGCCCCCTCCGGCCGGCTGAGCGGAGCCTGCGCCCGCCCGGCGGCTCAGCCCTTCTCGGCGGGCGGCGGCGCGGTGCCGGGCGCTGGTGCGAGCGGGGGCAGCACCCCGGAGCGCAGCTCCTCCAGCCGCGGGCCGAGCAGCCGGCGCAGCGTCGCCTCCGCCGCCGCCTGCTCGGCCGCCTTCTTGGTGCGGCCGCGCCCGCGCCCGAACTCGCGCTCGCCCAGCAGCGCCACCACCTCGAAGCACCGCTCGTGCTCGGGGCCGCTGGCCGCGAGCAGCCGGTAGCGCGGCAGCTCGCCGAGATCGCGTTGCGCCAGCTGCTGCAGCAGCGACTTCCAGTTGAGCTCGCACCGCCGGCGCGCCGCGGCCTCGATCTCGCCGGCGAGCGCGCGCTCGAGCAACCGGCGGGCAGGCTCCAGGCCGCCGTCCAGATAGATCGCCCCCAGCAGCGCCTCGAACACACAGGCGAGCAGCGAGGGTGGCAGCCGCCCGCGCCAGCGCAGGCTCTTGCCGAGCCGGATGGCCTCGACCAGCCCCAGCCGCTGCAGCGCCCGCGCCAGCACCGGGGCGCTGACCACCACCGAGCGCACGCGCGTCAGCTCGCCCTCCGGCCAGTCGGGATAGCGGCGATACAGCTCCTCGGCGACCAGCAGCCCGAGCACGGCATCGCCCAGGAACTCCAGCCGCTCGTTGCTGGGCCCGCCGCTGGCGCGCACCGAGCGGTGCGTGAACGCCTGGCGCACGAGCGCCGGCGCGGCGAAGCGGTAACCGAGCCGGCCCTCGACCTGCTGCAGCCAGCCCGGCTCGCCGTGCGGTTCACGGCCGGGCTGCGCTGCCTCCGGGCAGGGCTCCGCTCCCGGCGCGGGCGCGCCGCCGCTGCCACCGCCCCGGCTGCTGGGCTCCATCGCCTGCCACCCCCCCTGCGCCGCCTCATCGCACCGCCAGCGACCAGCGGCGCGGCGAGCCCAGCTCCGGCGCCTCGGCCAGACAGCGATAGTGCACGGGCTCTGCCTGCCCCCCGCCGCTGGTGCTCGGCGGCAGCTCGGCCGGGAGCGCGATCGTGGCCTCGAAGACGCTCTCGCAGTCCGCGCGCAGCGGGTGCGGGCCGGGCACGCGGATCCGGCGCAGCCACACCCTCTCCGCTCCCACCTCGCACTCGACTCCGAGCCACAGCCCCTGCTCGATCACCGCGTCCCGCACCGGTTCGAGCACCAGCCGCAGCCGCAGCGGCGCGCCGCGCCGCGCCGGGCTCGGCTCGGCCTCGAGCCGGCAGCGCGCCCACTCGAGCGGAGCCGGCCGCGCATAGAGCCAGATCCAGAGCGCCACCCCGCCGAGCCCGAGCGCGACCAGCCACTGCGCGGGCAGCGTCAGCTGCACCGGCAGCGGCAGGCCCGCCGCCCGCAGGCCGAGCACCACCATGCCGAGGAGCATGGCCGCCGCCGCCCCCGCCAGCAGGCAGCCCCCCGCCCGGCTGTCCGGCTCCTCGGGCAGCTGCTGCATGGCGGTGCTTCCTCCCCTCGCTCCCGCCGCTGTGCGGAGTGTACCGCGCCGCGGTGCGCCGCCGCCACCGGCGGCGGGCTAGTGCGGCGCCGCGGCCAGCCGCTCGAGCATGGCGAGGGCGCCGGCCAGCTGCGGGCAGGGGTGCTCCTCCAGCGGCCGCACCTCGGCGATGCCGAGCCGGCGCGCGGCGAGCCGCTCGCCGATCATGGGCGCGAGCGTGCGCGCGCCGCCGCCCGCCACCAGCAGCGCTCCCGGCCAGCGGCCACCCCGCTCGCCGTGCCGGCGCAGCCGCTCGGCCAGCCCGGCGGCGAGCGCCTTGGCCAGGTCCTCCAGCGGCGAGGTGAAGAACTGCCGGGTCACGAAGCTCATGCCGCCGAAGCTCAGCATCTCGGTGCCCTGCGCGAGCTGGCGCAGCAGCGCCACGTCGCCGCCGGTCTGCCAGCCGCGCTGCGCCGCATAGCGGCGCGCGTGCTCCAGCAACCGCACCCCGCCGTGCGGGATGATCTCCAGGTCGAGCAGGCCCTGGGAGGCCTCCAGCAGGTACAGGCGCGAGGTGCGGTGGCCGAGATCGAGCACCAGCGCCGGCGGGCCGGCCTCGCTGAGCCAGCCGCGCGCGCACATGAGTTCGAGGAAGAGCTCTCCGGCCGCCAGCGTCCGGGCGTTGCAGCGCACCGCCCGCGGCTGGAGCTCGCCGCTCGCCGGCTCGAAGCCGCGCAACACCACCGGCTGCTCCTGCCAGCGCCCCGGCCCACTGCGCAGCCGGTCGGCCACTGCACTCGGCCCGTCGACCAGCACCAGGTGCACCCGGTCGCCGGTGCGCACGAAGGGAAACAGCGCGGCGTGCAGCACCGCCAGCACCTTGGCGGCGCTCGCACCGCCGGCCAGCGTCGCCTCGTAGCCGCCGAGCGTGGCGGCCGGTGCGCCCACGAGCAGCGGTGCGTGGGCCTGCCCCTCGGGGTGGCCGATCACCGGCGGCGGCTCGCGCCGGCCCGCCACCACCGCCGCATCCAGGCCGCGGCGCGCCCCGGCGCGCGCGGGCAGCTCGCCGGGCGCCGCGGCGCTCTCCATGACCAGGTAGCCGAGCGGGCGCAGCCCCCCGCCCGTCACGTCGTAGCCGGCGGCGCGGGTACGCAGCTCGCCCACATCGAGCAGGATCAGCCGCTCGCGGCCCCAGAGGTGCTCGCCACCCGCAACCACCGCCCGCTCCCGGTCCTGGTGCTCGCTCCGGTCCCGGGGCGCCGCTGCCGGCCGGGGCGCAGGGCCGTGCCCCGGGGCCGCGCGCCCGCCTCAGAAGGTGATCTTCGGCAGCTTGACGCGGTGCTCGGTGTACGCGGCCCGCCCCTCCGGGCTCGGCTCGGGCGGCTGCCGAGCCGGGGGCAGCGGGGCCGGCTGCTCGAGCTCGGCGCCGGGGCAGCGCGCCGGCGGGCGCGGCAGCCGCGAGGAGGCGAGCGGCTGCACCGCTGCCGGCTCGTCCGCGCCGCCGCGCGGCGCCGCACTTGCGGCAGCGGCCAGCTCGGCGATGCGCTCGGCGGCGCCGGGCACGGCGGCGGCCGGCTCGGCAGGCGCGGCGCGCGGCGGCGGTGGCTCCGCGCCCGGCGCCCCAGCCTGTGGCTGGCCGGCCGCAGCGCCGCTGGGCCCGGCGGCGGGGGGGCGCTGCGCCCGTGCGGCCGCCGCCGCGCGCCAGCGGCGGAAGATCTCCACCGGGCTCGGCCCGCAACGGGGACCGCTGCCCTGCAGGCCGGCCGGCGTAGGCGCCGGGGGCGGCGGGGCGCCGCCCGCCGCCCCCGCCGCGAGGGCAAGCGGCATCCAGGGAGCGGCGGCCCACAGCGCGCCCGGGCTGCCCTGCTCGCCCAGCCGCCGGATCGCCTCCAGCCGCATCTCGGCCATCTCGTGCCGCAGCCGGTCCAGCTCCAGCTCGAGCGCGCGCCGCTCGCGCCGCCACTCGCTCCCCTCGCCTTCGGCGCCCTGGCCGCGCGCGGCGCCGGAGGCGCCGAACAGCCGCTCGAGCGGCAGCCGCGCGCGCACCCGCGCCAGCTGGCGCGCGCGGCGCAGCTTGCGGCGGGTCTGCTCCAGCTCTCGCTCCCGCTCGGCCAGCCGCTCCTCGGCGCCGAGCGCCTGCGCGACCAGGGTGGCGGGATCGGTCGCGCGCGCGCGCGCCAGCCGCGCCAGCCGCAGGTACAGGTGCAACGCCTTGAGCAGCGCGGCGTCCTTGCCGCAGCCCAGCTCGGCGTCCACCAGCTCCAGCAGCCGCTCGACCTGCGCCGCCTCGCGCGCCGCCCGCCCCGAGCGCGCACCGCCATGCGCGGCGTGCAGCGACAGCGCCGCCGCGGCCCCGGGGCGTTCGATCGTCGGCGCCGCCGCGGCGGCGGCCGGCCGGCGCGTCCCGCCGCCCGCGATCCCCTCTGCCTGCACGTCGGGCTCGGCGGGCGGGCTCGGCCCGGCAGGTCTGCGGCGGGCGGCGGAACGGGGACGGCGGCGCGGCTCCGCAGGCCGTCTCGCATCCGGTCCGGGCATCGGCAGCTGCCCTCCAGCCGGCCCTGGGCCCGTGCGGCACCGCGCCTGCCGGCCGGGCGCGGGCGCTGGGCGCCCGGCGGGCGCACCCCGGGCCGCGGGCGCGCCCGCCACCGGTCGCTACTTGACCGCCGCGGGTTTGCGCTCGGCGGCGGGCTCCGCCGGCCGCGGCTGCCGCTCGGCACGCGCGGGCGGCGGGGGGCTCGGGCGGGCGGCCGCGCCGCCACTCGCCCGCACATCGCGCGGCTCGCCGAGCAGCTCATCGGTGATCAGCTCGCTGACCGCAAATCCCGGCTCCACCGGCTGACCCAGCTCGATGGCGATCTGGTCGCGCGCCAGCAACATGAAACCGACCGAGTTGATCACGCGCGGGGAGACGCCGATCGCTTCCACCTGGACCACGCGCGCCTCGGCCACCTCGTCGCTCCAGTCGTAGTAGCGCTGGATGCCGCGCTTGATCTGCTCGAAGACCAGCGGCGCACCGCCGCCGACCACCGCGAAGTAGTCGATGAACTTGCCTCGCCGCGACAGCTCCCCCAGGTCCTGGCGCACCCGCACCAGCACCTTGTCCACCAGCTCGGCGACCTCGCTCTCGAGCACCGGGCGGAAGTCGAAGATCCCCTCCCCCGGCACCTCGATGCGGGATTCTCCGCGCGGCAGCTTCTCCATGATGCGCTGCTCGGGGATGCGGTAGCGCTGGCGCGACTTCTCGAAGATCACCCGCGAGATGTTCTCGGTGATCGTGTGCATGCCGAAGGGGATCGAGTCCGCCAGCAGCATGTCGACCTCGTTGTCGACCACCGGCAGCTTGATCCAGGTGCCATGCCCGATGTCGATCACATAGGTGTTGAACAGCTTCATGCCGTACTTGCCGAACAACAGCGCCATGTAGGCGCCGTAGCCCTGGAACTGGATCGCGATGAAGGCCAGCTGCAGCCGGGTCGTCACCTCCTCGCCGGTGGCGACGTTCTTGGCGCGGATCGTCATGAACGAGCCGTCGGCCGTCTTGTCCAGGCGGGTGCCGAGGTAGCTGAAGAACTCGTCCGCGGCGTTCTCGCCCGCCTTGACCGGAATCCCGAAGCCCATGCCGACCTTGCTCAGCGGCGGCTTGCCCGCCTGGCGCCGCTCCTGATCGAGCAGGAACAGCCCCGCCTGCAGCGCCAGATAGGCGTCGTCCATGTTCTGCACCAGCCCGCGCTCGGTGAACCAGTTGGGGGTCTCGCTCGAGCGCGTCATGGCACCGACGTACCGCCACTCCCCGCGGCGCTCGTCCCAGATCGCGAGGTTGCGGATCCAGCGGCGGTCGCGCGAGCGGTTCATGCGCCGCCAGTTCTCCTCCAGGATGGGGGTGAGCGCATCGCCGACGACGCTGGAGAACATGACCACCTTGTCGTCCACGCAGAACTTGGAGGTCGAGGTCCCCAGCTCGCCGCCCACCGGCACCGCGCCCTGGTACAGGCTCGTCGTCTTCTCCGCCACGGCCCTGGTCTCCTCTCGGGATTCGGAGAGCGCCGGCCGCCCGCGACCGCGCCCTCTACCACTCTCCATCGACCAGCGGCCGATAAATCCTTCACTACCCCGCGCGGGGATCGCCCTATCCACAAGCAACAGAGCGGGTTGCGAGCGCACCCCTCGCGCGTGGAACACGCGCTGGCCGAGCCTGCAGCTGCGTTATCGGACGCCGCCGGGCCGGGGCCACGAGCCGACGCGCCCCCGGCCCGGGGGACTCAGCGCCGGCGGCGCAACGCGGCGAGCGCGCGCTCCAGCGCGATGGCGAGCCGCTCGGGTGTGAGATACCGGCCGCGGCGCACCTCCTCGCGCACGCGCAGGATGCGCTCGCGCCGGCGGGGCTCGAGCTCCGGGGCGGCGGCGGCCAGCGCCTCGCGCTCCAGCGCCCGCAGCACCGCCGCGCTGCCCAGCCCTGCGGGCAGCGGCAGCGCGTCCGCGGGCAGCGGCGCCGGCTCGGGCTCGGAGCAGCTACCCTCGTCGGCCGATCCGAACGAACGCACCCGCATGTCCCGCCTCGATGGCGCGCTGGGTTCGCCGGCTGCGGCCCGCGCGCCGGGGCCGCCCCTCCGATCGTAGAACATGGCATCGCCCTCCGACAAGCGCGGGGCCGCCCCGGGCGGGGGCCGCGACGGGCAGGACCGCGGGCGGTGGCGGTGGCGGAGGGCTGCGGGCGGGCCGCGAGGCAAGCCCTTGCCCGCGCGGCCATAGCGGTGCGCGCCGGCCGGCCGCGCTGAACCCCGGCCCGCCCGCGCGCGTCCGTGTTGCGTGTCCGGGCGCCGCCAGGGCGTTGTCAGGCGCAGGCGGCTCTCCTATAGTGCCCCGCTCGGCGGGCAAGCGCGGTGCGAGGAGGTCAGCGGTGCAGATCGGCGAGAGCGGAAGCGCGGACACCGGCCGCGGGCGGTGCCGGGCGGCGGCAGTGCTGCTGGCGCTGGCGTTGCTGGCGCCGGGGGCAGCGCGAGCCCAGGACGAGGCGGCCCGCCGGCCCTATGACGACCTGGTGCTGCTGCGGGTGCCGCCCGGCGGCACCGAGGTGCTGGTCGAGGAGCTGATCCGCGACATCGGCGAGCGGCTCGGCAAGGTGGTGGTGATCGACGAGGCGATCGCCACCTCCAAGAAGCGCATCAAGTTCTACACCTCGGCCGAGCTCAACTTCTACATGCTCGTGCAGATCCTGCGCTTTTACGGCTTCGAGCTGGTGTTCAAGGAGGTCGACGGGCGGCAGATTCTCGAGGCGTACATGGACCGCTCGATCGCGCAGTCGGGCAAGCGCATGCCCACCCCGCTGGTCGAGCAGGATGGTGCCGCGCCCAAGCTACCGCAGGTCGTCACCGCGGTCTACAGCTTCCAGCACGCCGATCCCAACGGCGCCCAGAACGTGATCCGCGTCATGCAGGGCCAGGATCCGCGGCGGGTGGGCAACGTGTTCCTGGTGCCGAACACCCCGATGATCGTGATCACCGATCTGTCGGACGCGGTGGACTTCTACCTGGATATCTGCCGGCGGCTGGACAGCCCCGTGCCGGAGCTGACCTACAAGATCGTGCAGGTGCACTACGCGCTGGCGGACGAGCTGGCGCAGCTGGTCAACGCGCTGCACCAGGCGCTGGTGACCGGGGCGGCGCCGGCTGCCGCCCCGGGCCAGCAGGCCGGACAGCCGCAGCCGATCCGGCGCGCGCCGGGCCAGCTGCCCGGCACCCAGGGCACCCCCCCCGGCCAGGTGGTGGCGGACGTGCGCACGAACAAGCTGGTCATCCTGGCGGTACCCGAGGAGATCGCGGCGCTGGAGCGGCTGGTGCGCGAGCTGGACGTCAAGGTCCCCCCGCCGCCGCGCCATTTCCACATCTACAAGTGCATCAATGCCGACGCGGCCGAGCTGGCCGAGCGGCTCAACGCGCTGTTCGGCGGCGCGAGCTTCACCCCCTCGCAGGACCGGCGCACCAGCCGGCGCGACCGGTTGGGCGGCGGGCTGGGCGGCCGGACCGGCGGGCTGAGCGGGCTCGGCAGCACGCGCACCGGCCTGGGCGCGGGCCGCTTCGGCCAGGGGTTCTCGGGCCTGCGGCTGGACCAGCCCCAGGGCCAGGCCGCCCGGCCCGCCCTCGCCGCGCCGGGCGGCGCCGCACCCCCGGGGGCCGAGCTCAACCCCGGCCAGGGCGTGATCGAGACCCGCATCGTGCCCGATGTGCAGACCAACTCGCTGTTGATCCAGGCCGCACCGGACGACTACGAGCAGATCATGGCGCTGGTGCAGGAGCTGGACAAGAAGCGGCTGCGGGTGCTGATCGAGGCGCAGGTCTGGGAGGTCTCGGTCTCCGACGACCTGTTCTTCGCGGTCGATGCTGCCTACACCGACGACGCCTCGACCCACCGCAACCCCAATCCCCTGCGCGGCCATGGGTTCAGCAGCTTCGGGCTGCTCGCCCCGAGCGTCGATCCGGCCGACCCGAGCACGCTCCAGCTGCTGCCCAACCTCGATCCGGCGGCGGGCGGCTCGCTGCTCAGCGGCGGGCTGATCGCGGCGCTGACCAAGGGCGGCTTCGACCGCATCCCGCTGATCATCCAGGCGCTCGCACGCGAGTCCAACGCCAACCTGGTCACCAGTCCCTTCGCCATGACCAACGACGGCGAGACCGCGGTCTTCCAGATCGAGCAGGCGGTGCCGTTCCAGGTCGCGACCTCGACCTCGGTCTCCGCCTTCCAGGGCTTCGACGTCGCGCGCGCGATCTCGGCGCTGGAGATCACCCCCCGCGTCGCCAGCGGCACCAACCTGACGCTCGATATCGTGCTGGACATCGAGAGCTTCGGCGAGCAGGCCAGCCCCCTCGCGCCCCCCGAGTCCAACCGGCGGAGCTACACCGGGGTGGTGACGGTGCCCAACCAGAGCTATGTCGTGTTCGGAGGCCTGGAGCAGGAGGTGGTGCGCGAGGTGCGGCGCAAGATCCCGCTGCTCGGGGACATCCCGCTGCTCGGCTATCTGTTCGGCAGCACCAGCCGCTCCAAGGAGCGGCGCCGGATCTACGTCTTCGTGCGGCCGGTCATCTTCCTGGACGAGAACTTCGCGGGCGAGCGCAAGGCGGCCGCCTACCTGCAGAACCTGGTGCGCGGGCAATCCGAGCTCGGCGCCCGCATCGAGCCGGTGCTGCCCGATGACGTGATCGAGGCGCCAGCCCCCGGGGCCCGCGCCGATCTGTTCCACCTGTTCCAGCAGGAGGGCCTCAACGCGTTCCCCGAGGACGGGCGCACGCGCGCCGAGCGGCGGGCGGTGGCCGAGGGGCGCTGAGTCCCTCGCCGGCCGCGAGCCGCGGCGCTGGCAGCGAGCGGCCCGCGGTTGCTACGTTAAAGGGCTGGGCCCGGCGGACGAGGTGCGGGCATGAAGGAACGGCTGTTCGCGGCCCTGGCGGCCGAGGGCGTGCTCGACGAGCAGCAGTGGCAGGACTGCCTGCGGGCGGAGCTGGAGACCGGCGAGCCGCTCGATCGGCTGCTGCGCGAGCGGGCGCGGGTGCCCGAGGAGCAGCTGCTGCTGGCGCTGCACCGCGCGCTGGGGCTGCCGTACTACCGCAGCCTCGGGCACGTGCACGTGCCCGAGGAGTTCGTGCGCCGCATCCCGGCGCAGTTCGCCCGGGCGGCCGGGCTGTGCGCGATCGGGCGGGTGGACGGGGCGTATCTGGTCGCCACCAGCGAGCCGCTCCAGGTGCACGGCATGGACGAGCTCGCCGCCATGCTGGAGGCCGAGGTCGACCCGGTGCTGGCGCCGCGCAGCGAGATCGCCCAGCTGATCGCCCGTGCCTACCAGCGCACCGCCGACGGCGTGGAAGAGATGCTCGAGGGCTACGAGGAGGACGAGCTGGGCGCGGCCTTCGAGATCGAGGGCGCGGAGGACGTGCTCGATATCGCCAACAAGGCGCCCATCATCCGGCTCGTCAACACGATCTTCTTCGAAGCCCACAAGATGCGCGCCTCCGACATCCACTTCCAGCCGACCGAGGAGGCGCTCGTCGTCCGCTACCGGATCGACGGGGTGCTGTACGACGTCAAGACCATCCCGAAGAAGGTGCAGGAGGCGGTCACCTCCCGCATCAAGGTCATGGGGCGGATGGACATCGCCGAGCGGCGGCTGCCCCAGGACGGCCGCTGCACGATCAAGGTGGGCGAGGGCGAGATCGACCTGCGCATCTCGAGCGTGCCGACGGCCTACGGCGAGCGGATCGTGCTGCGCCTGTTGGACAAGACCACGCGGGTCTTCTCGCTCGAGGAGATCGGACTCAGCCCCCAGGACCACGAGCTGGTCGAGCGGTTCATCCGCTACAGCCACGGGATCGTGCTGGTGACCGGGCCGACCG
Source organism: Planctomycetota bacterium (assembly GCA_026004615.1). Taxonomy (GTDB): domain Bacteria; phylum Planctomycetota; class J058; order J103; family J103; genus BPJM01. The sequence continues at coordinate 77,667 of BPJM01000003.1, read as the reverse complement.
GCTCGGGCAAGACGACGACCTTGTATGCCGCGCTCAGCCGCATCAACTCGCCCGAGAAGAACATCCTCACCATCGAGGACCCGATCGAATATCATCTCCCCGGCATCTCGCAGATCCAGGTCAGCAACAAAAAGGGCCTGACCTTCGCCGCCGGCCTGCGCTCGCTGTTGCGCCAGGACCCGGATGTCATCATGGTCGGCGAGATCCGCGATGAGGAAACGGCCCGCATCGCCATCCAGGCCGCGCTGACCGGACACCTGGTCTTCTCGACCGTGCACACCAACGATTCGGCCTCCACGGTCACCCGCCTGGTCGACATCGGGGTCGAGCCCTACCTGGTCGCCAGCTCCGTGGTGTGCGTGATCGCGCAGCGGCTGGTACGGCTGGTCTGCCAGGACTGCAAGCAGGACTACCAGCCGAGCCTCAAGGAGATGCGCGAGGTCGGGATCGATCCCGAGGAGGTCGCGCGGCGCGGGGGCAAGCTGTACCACGGGCGCGGCTGCAGCCGCTGCTACGAGACCGGATATACCGGCCGCACCGCGATCTACGAGGTGCTGCCCATCACCGACGCCATCCGCCAGCACGTGATCGCGCACGACAGCGCCTCGGTGATCAAGCAGACGGCGATCGAGCAGGGCCTCAGGACCCTGCGCATGGATGGGATCCGCAAGGTGCTGGAAGGGCTGACCACGATCGAGGAAGTGCTGCGGGTCACCCAGATGGACGTGATGTAGCCTGCCATCATGCCGGTCTTCGAATACGAGGCGCTCACCGAAAAGGGCACCCTCACGCGCGGCAGCATCGACGCCGACACCGCGCGCGAGGCGCGCGCCAAGCTGCGCGCGCGGCGCGTGCACGTGACGCGGATGGAGGAGGTGGGCCGGCCGGGCCGCCGCCGCGAGGCACCGGCGGAGGGCTTGCGCCTGCGGCTGCCCGAGCTGCGCCGCGCCCGCGGGGCGGCCGATGTGCCGATCGTGACCCGCCAGCTCGCCACCCTGCTCAAGGCCGGGATCCCGCTCTCGGACGCGCTGGGGGCGCTGGTGCAGCAGGTAGAGAGCCCGGACCTGGAGCGGGTGCTGCGCCAGATCAAGGAGGACATCGCCGCCGGCGCCACCACCGCCGAGGCGTTCGCCCGCCACCCCGACTACTTCAACTCGCTCTATGTCGCGATGGTCAGGGCCGGCGAGGCCTCGGGCAACCTCGACGTGATCCTCAAGCGGCTGGCGGACTTCCTGCAGGCGCAGTCGCGGGTCAAGGGCAAGGTCTCCGCGGCGCTGGTCTACCCCCTGGCGATCGCCGCGCTGGGGGTGGTGGTGGTCGCCTTCCTCATGAAGTTCGTGGTGCCCAAGCTGGTCGCCACCATCACCCAGCGCGGGCTGGATCTGCCCTTGCCGACGCGGGTGCTCAAGACCACCAGCGAGTTCATCGGCACCTGGTGGTTGGCGCTCGCGCTCGGGGCCCTGCTGCTGCTCGCGCTCTATCAGGCGTGGGTGCGGACCGAGCGCGGCCGCTGGCTGCGCGATTCGTACCTGTTGCGGCTGCCGATCTTCGGGGAGCTGTTCCGCAAGCAGGCGGTCGCCCGCTTCGCCACCACCTTCGCCACCCTGCTGGAGAGCGGCATCCCGGCGCACGAGAGCCTGCGCACGCTGCGCGCGGTGGTGGACAACGCCGTGCTGGCCCATACCATCGACCAGGTCCACGACCGCATCCTCGAGGGCACCGACATCGCCACCCCGCTCAAGAACTCCGGGGTCTTCCCGCCGGTGGTCAGCTACATGATCGCGATCGGCGAGCAGTCCGGCCAGCTGGAGGACATCCTGAAGAAGGTGGCGGAGGCGTACGACGAGGAGATCGACGTCACGATCCAGAAGGTGACCTCGCTGATCGAACCGGTCATCATCATCGCCATGGCGCTGGTGGTGGGCTTCATCGTCATGAGCGTGTTGTTGCCACTGGTCCAGAGCATGTCGCACCTGCGCTGAGCCGCCGGCGGCCGGCTGATCCCCGGCTGGCCGCCGGCCGTCCCAGCTAGGGGGCGGGGCGCGCCGCCGGGCGCGGGCAGCGACGGAGCGGAACGGAGGGCTGTCATGAAGCGGAACTGGACCGAGCTGCGCCGCCTGCAGGGCGGCTTCTCGCTGGTGGAGCTGATGGTGGTCATCGCGATCATCGGGCTGTTGAGCACGATCGTCGCCATCAACGTGCTGGGTGCGCGCGAGGACGCCAATCGGCAGAAGGTCAAGGCGGACCTCAAGAGCATCGGCGATGCGCTGCTCATGTACTACAACAAGGTGGGCCGCTTCCCCGATTCCATCGAGGAGCTGGTGCAGCCCGCCGAGGGCCGCCGCTCGTTCATCACGGGCGGCATGGACGCGCTCAAGGACCCCTGGGGCCGCACCTATGTCTACATGTACGACGGGGCGGGCGACCCGCCGTTCCTGATCGGCACCTACGGCTCCGACGGCGCCCCGGGCGGCGAGGGTGATGCCGCCGACATCTTCAACCGCGACCAGACGGGCGGCTGGCGCTAGCGCGGAGGACGGGCGGTGAGGGCGCGGGCGCCAGCGCGCGCTTCGTTCGCGGGGCAGCCCGCCGGCTTCACCATGATCGAGCTGATCGTGGTGCTGGCGGTGATGGCGCTCGCGCTCTCGTTCGTCGTCACCCGGATCGATCACCTGATCCCGGGCGAGGGGCTCAAGGCGTCCGCCCGCGAGATCGCCTCCACGATCGAGCTGGCGCGGGCGGGCGCCGCCAGCCAGGGGCGGATCCGCGCCATCCGCTACGATCTGGAGGCGGGCAGCTGGAGGCTGTTCGCGCCGCTGCTCGATGAGTACGGCCAGGAGGTGCCCGGCCCCGGCCCGTGGGGACTGCACCCGGCGGGGCCGGCCCAGTGGCTGCACGAGGGGGTGCGGTTCGTCGCCATCCAGCCCATGGGGCTCGATCTGCAGCGGGGCGGCGAGCTGGCGGTCCGCTTCGACCCGCTGGCGATCGAAGGCAGCCACATCGTCTATCTGGAAAACCGCGACGGCGAGCGCTTCTCGATCAAGTACAACGCGCTGACCGGCCTGGCGGAGGCCGTCGAGGGCGAGGCGGTCTTCGAGGGCAGCGAGGGGTGAGCGACGGCATGCAGCGCAGCCAAGGCGGCTTCAGCCTGATCGAGGTGCTGGTCGCGCTCATGATCGTCGCGACGGCGATCGCCTCCATGCAGGCGATCGCCTCGAGCGCGCTCCAGGCCGGGGTCGAGGCGAACCAGCTCCGGATCGCCAAGCGGCTGTTGCGCCAGAAGGCGGAAGAGGTCTACGCCGGCCTGGAGACCGGTCATGCCGGCACCTTCGAGGGCTATCCCGAGACCTTCCACTGGAGCGTCAGCGAGCAGCTGGTGCCGGTCACCGGCGATCCCGGCGGGCAGGGCCCCGTGGAGTCGGTGCGACTGGTGACGGTGGAGCTGCGCTATCCGGTGCTGCGGGCCGCCGACAGCGTCGATCCCGACCTGCTCGCGGCTCGCTTCGGCGATCTGGACCCGGCGGTGCTCGACCGGCCCGGCCAGATGCGCGTCACCATGCTGCTCGACCCACCCGAGCAGGCGGCGAGCCGATGAGACGCCCGGCGCCCGGAGCGAGCCGCGGCTTCACGCTCATCGAGCTGCTCGTGGCGGTCGCGGTGGCGGCACTGCTCGTCACCCTGGTCGGCACCATCCTGGTGTCGCTGCTCGAGCACGACCGCGAGCTGCACGCGACCCTGCTGGAGGAGCGGGTAGGCTCGGCGATCCTGGAGCTGGTGGCGCGCGACCTCAAGAGCGCATACGCCCATGGGCTGAGCGCCACCCTGCTCGGGTTGGATCGCGGCACCGCCGACGAGCTGCATGTGTTGACGGCGCGCCCGCAGAGCAGCGCGGTCGAGGGCGCGGAGCCGGGCGGGGCGGGGCTGGCCCGCTTCGCCGGCAGCGCGCTGGCCACGGGGGCGGAGCTGCACGGCCAGCCCCCGCCCGAGCCGCTGCGGCTGGCGAAGGTGAGCTACGTGCTGCGGCCCTCGCGCTCCGCGCCGGGCTATCTGGCGCTGCTGCGGGCGGAGCAGCCCTACCAGCCCCCGGCGGCGGCGCTGCTGCCGGCGCTGGAGGCTGGCAGCGCGGCGGAGGCGGCTGCGTCCGCCCGCGGCCCGAGGGGCCAGCGCCCCCGGGGACCGGCAGTGTTCGAGGGCAGCCCCGACCTCGGCCAGGCGCAGGTGTTCGAGGTCTATGACAAGGTGCGCGCCTTCGAGCTGCGCTATGTGCGCGCCGATGGCCAGGTGCTCACCGAGTGGCGCGAGCCGGCGGAGCTGCCGGTCGCGATCCAGATCCAGCTCCAGGTGGTGCCCGATCCGCGACGCGCCGGGCAGCAGCTCGAGGCCGGAGGGGAGCCGCCGCGCACCTATCAGACCGTCATCGCCCTGCCGATCGCGCAGCCCTGAACGCCCGGGCGGCGGGTTGAGCCCCGCTGCTGCACCGGGCGCGGGCGCTGTCCGCCCGAGCTCCTGGAGGCTGGACGGCTCGCCGGACTGGTGACCGGCGGGTCAGCCCCGCAGCCGCCGGCTCAGGGACTCGCCCCCTCCTTGGCCTTGAACACGCTGACGAGCACCGTGGCCTGCCAGCCCATGAACGGTTCGTTCTGCCGGCGCGGCGCCTCGCGGATCGTCAGCTCCTCGACCTTGAGCCCGGGCCACTTCGCCTGCAGAAACCACAGATAGTCGGTGATGACCGCCAGCGGCTGCCGCTCGATGGTGAACTGGATGCTCTTCTTGAGAAAGCGGCGGCCCGGACCGGTGCTACCGCCGCCCTCAGGCCGGAAGTTGTCCAGCCGCAGCCCGATCGCGCCGGCCACCTCCTGCAGGAACTGGCCGAGGTCCTTGGTCTCGGTATCCACCTGGCCCTGCATCGCCGCCTCGCGCGCCACCGCCTCCAGGAACTCGCGGCTGGAGGCGACGCGCCGGAGGTTGGCGTAGTTGACCTCCTCGCGCGCCACCGCCTGGCGCAGGCTCTCGGCTTCGGCGAACTTGATCGCCGCGAAGCCGGCGACGAAGACCGTCAGCAGCGCCATCACCCCGATGAAGAACCTGAGCAGGTCGATCCCCTCGTGCGGCTGCCCCGCCTGGTGTGCCATCGCCCTATCCTCCCGGCACCAGCGGCGGGCGGGCCCCGGCCGGGCCCTGGTGCTCGATCGCCTCCAGGCGTAGCGTCGCGGTGAAGCCGCCGTCCTCGCGCCGGTCGATGTCCGGATCGAGCATGCGCGCGATCGCGCTCTCGCGCTCGTTGAGCCGCCGCTTCAGCTCGTAGACGGTGGCGGTATCGGCCACCTTGACCGTGACCGTGCTCCTGCCGCGGCGCAGGCTCGCTTCCAGCAGCTCCACCCGCTTGCCGGACTGCTGGACGACCAGCGCCAGGTCGCGCAGCATGTCGAGCGCGCTCGGCACCTCGGGCAGCTCGGCCGCCGCCCCGCGCCGCATGAGCTGGAGCTGCCGGCGGGCCACCGCCCCCCAGACGTCCGGCGGCGCCGGCCGGCCCTCGTGGGCGAACACCCGCTCGTAGATCGCCTTCTGGTACTGGAGCAGGAAGTTGCGCCGGTCATCCAGCCGCTGGGTCTCGACCATCTTGTAGCGGTAGGCCAGCAGGAAGAACAGGATGAACGCCAGTACCAGCGTGCACGCCAGCCCGCGCTTGAGCCGCTCGAAGGTTCCGGCGTAGCGGAACTCCTCGATCCGGAAGTCGACCCCGGTCCGGTCCCGGCCCGCCCCCTTGAGCGCGAGTCCGACCGCACTGGCGCCGCCCAGCTCGACCGCCTCGCGCTGCGCGGGCGCCAGCCCGGCGAGCAGTGCCCTGTCCAGGCGCAGCCGCCGGCACTCGCACTCGAAGTGCGCCGCGAACGCACGCTCGATGCCGTCCGCCGCCGCGCCCCCGCCGCTCAGCAGCACCAGCTCGATCGGCCCGCCGAGCGGCGTGCGGACCAGCGTCCGGTCCAGCTCGACGAAGATCTTCTCCAGCACGCTCTGCCGGCTCTCGGTGTCCTCGCCGAGCAGCTCGAACAGGTCGGCCTGTTCGTCGTCGAGGATCACCACCGGCAGCCGGCCCTCGTCCTCCTCGTCGGCGTCGGCGAAGAAGGTGTTGTCGCGCTCCTGCTCCAGCAGCCCCGCGCGCAGCTCCTCCAGCGTGCGCGGGCGCCCCTGGCCGCCGCCGGCCGCCGCCCCGCTCGCCGCCACCACCTGGACCGCGCTGGCACGCAGCCGCAGCGCGCGCATGGTCCGGATCTGTCCCTGTTCGACGACCGCCATCTTGAGGGAGCCGCCGCCGAGATCGCACAACAGCGTCCGCTGCGCGCTCGCGCCCTCCGCCCCCGCCAGGAACGCCCCCACCAGCGCCCCGACGTCCAGCTCGACGGCGATCGGATCGATCTCCGCCATCTCGAGCATGTCGAGATAGCGGCGCATGCTGGTGCGCCGCAGGCCGAACACCAGCAGGTGCGAGCGGCCCTGGTGTTCGCCGATCTTGTGGTACTGGATGAGCAACTCCTCGATCGGCACCGACTGGAAGACGCTCTCGGCCTGAAAGCGCACGGTCTTGCGGATCTGGTCGTCGCGGGTGAACGGCACCCACAGATCCCGCACCAGGCACTCCACGCTCGGCAGGCCGGCCACCACACGGTCGGCCGGCAAGCGGTGGCGGCGGAACAGCCCGCGCACCAGGGTGGCCAGCGCCTCCGGGCCGAGCGAGCGGGTGCTCTGGCCCGCCTCCAGCCGGTGTTCGATGAAGTCGAGCAGGCGCGGATGGCGGGTGCTGCCGCCGAGCACCGCGAGCTTGACCGAGGTGGTCCCGATGTCCAGGCCGACGGTGATCATGGCTTGCGCGTGGCCGGACCGGGGGCCGGCAGCTCCACCTTCTCTCCCTGCTCGGTCAGCAGCACCACCGCCTCCGGCGTGATGGCCTGGACCCGGGTGCCCTTGTAGCGCTCGAAGCCCAGCCCCGGCTGGCCGAGGTCGAGCCCCACCTGGAAGAAGCGCTCGAGCTGGCTGCGCGGGTCATACAACAGCGCGCTGCTGCGCTCGGGCTGGCCCCGGTCGTAGGCGAGCAGGCGGACCTGCAGATCCCGGACCGAGGGCGGCGGCGGCGCGGCGGCCGGCGCGGGCTCCGCGGCGGCCGGCGCGGATCTCGGCTGAGGCCGCTCGAACACCTCCGCGATCGTCTGGTACAACGCGCGCTCGCGCCGCTGCGGATCCTCGCCGAGCAGCGGCGGATCGAACTGTTCGAGCTCCGGCGGGCTGAGCCCCCAGACCGACCAGTCCACCGGTCCGAAGGTCCGCCATGCCGCATGGCCGATCGCCCCCAGCAGCAGCAGGTTGACCACCAGCACCAGCCCCCGCAGCGCCGAGACGTTCATCGCACCAGCTCCCGCCACAACAGCACCCGGAAGCCCTGCTCGTCGCGCCGCAACAGCGCCTCGTAGCGGCGGAGCTGCTCGGCATGGCTCGCCTCGATGCGGACCAGGAAATCCTGGCTCCGCACCGTCAGCTGCTCGCGCAGCCCGCGCGGGCGCGCGGGCTGCTGGGCGCCGCCCGTCCCGGCCCCGCCGGCCGCCCCCCCTGTGGCGGGCGGCGGAAAGACATCGGCCAGCCCCGGGATGCGCTTGAGCGCATCGACGTTCTCGAAGTCCTGCCCCGGCGGGGGCGCGCCGGGGCTGGAGGGCGGCGCCGGCTGGTCCGGAGCGGCGCCGGTGCGGAACTCCAGGATCGCCTGCAGCGCCGCATCGCGGTCGATGGGACGGCCGTTGGCGTCCTGGGGCGGCAGCACCGCCCACAGCAGCTCCGCGGGCATCGTGTTCAGGTTGAGCAGCCCCGAGCCCCAGGTGGTCACGAACTCGAGCAGGCCCGGGTAGGGATTGCCCTCGGCGTCCACGCCGCCGAGCAGCGCCTCGGCCGGCAGCTCGGGGATCTCCAACAGCTCGCTCGGATGGAACAGCGGTCCGTTGCGCGCCCCCCGTTCGAAACGGCCCTGCTCGTCGGTGTCGATCCAGTCGGCGATCCGCTCGGCCACCTCGTCGGCCTGGGGCAGCCGCAGGTAGGCACACAGGTCGGCGAGCACCCGCGCGGCGAACTGCCGGCTCTGCTCCAGCGCCAGCAGGTTCACGTTGAGCCGCCGCTCGGCGTCCTCGATCCGCACCGTCACGCGCACATCCCCGACCAGCATCGGAGCCGCCACCGCCTGCTCGGCCCAGGGCTCGCGCAGCGAGTCCACCTGCTTGCCCTGGGGGCTCGCCCAGTCCGCGCGCAGGTGCGCCCGCACCAGCGCCAGCGCACTGCGCCCGGCCAGTTCCAGCTTCAGGTCGTCGCGGGCGTTGGCCGCCAGGTCGTGATCGACCTTGGCCGAAAAGGCGAGCTGGCTCACCAGCACGCACAGCAGTGCCAGCAGCAGCAGCGACAGCACGAGCGCCGCCCCGCGCTGGCCGGCGGCGCTGCCCCCGCCCGGCCCGCCCACCGCGCCGCGCCCGCGCGCCTGCGCTGCCCGCCCGCGCCCTCTGCCCACCACCGCTCCGGCCTGTCCGTGCCCCACGAGCCCCGCCCCGGCCCGCCGGCCCCCGGCCGCCGCCCGAGACATCCCACTATAAGCACCCCGAGCCGGTCTGCCGAGGCAGCCGGTGCCCGGTCCTCTGGGACGCCGTGCCAGGGCCGGCGGTTCAGCGCTGGGGGCGGTGCCCGGCGAGCCGCCGCGCCAACACCAGCACGAAGCCCTCCAGCGTCTGGGCCGGCCCCGCCGGGCAGCGCTCCCCCAGCCTGCTGACCTTCTCCAGGGGGTAGAGCGCGAGCGGGCCGATCTGCAGGGCGAGCGCCCGCCGGCGGGCGTCCCAGGCGTACCGCCCCCCGTAGCAGCGCCGCAGCAGCTCGGCGAAAAAAAACCCCGCCGGCAGCACCAGCTCGCGCGCGCCGTCCGCGCGCACGAACCCCAAGACGCGATCCAGCACCCGCACCGCATCCAGCTCGAAACCGAGCACCGCGCCATAGCGCCGGCGCACCTCCGCCACGAACTCCGCCGCCAGCCGCCGGGCATCCTCGTCGTAGGCGCTCGCCGTCCTGGAGACCGGGCCCGCCCCGCCTCCGGGACCGCTGCTGCCGCTCCGCTTGCTCGGCCGCCGCCGCATGGCCGGGATTGTACCCGGTCGCCGCGGGCGCGCGCAGCAGCGCCGGCTCGGCACGGCTCGCTCGAGGCCAGGGCCAGCTAGAGGATCTCGGCGGCGATCGCCGCCAGCGGCGATCGCTCGCTGCGGGTCAACAACATGTGGCCGGCCACCGGCTGGCTCTTCATCGCCTCGACCACATAGCTGAGCCCGTTGGAGGAGGAATCGAGATAGGGATTGTCGATCTGGTAGGGATCCCCCGTCAGCACCAACTTGGTCTCCTCGCCCACCCGGCTGATGATGGTCTTGACCTCGTGCGGGGTCAGGTTCTGTGCCTCGTCCACGATGAGGTATTGCCTGTAGATGGAACGGCCCCGGATGTAGGTCAGCGCCTCCAGCTCCAGCAGCCCCGAGCGCAACAGCTCCTGCACCTTCTTGCCACTGTCGTGGCTGTGCCGGTTGCGCTCGCGCAGCAGGAACTTGAGATTGTCGAAGATGGGCTTCATCCACTGCTCGAGCTTCTCGTCCTTGCTGCCCGGCAGGTAGCCCAGGTCGCGACCCAGCGGCATGATCGGGCGCGAGACCAGGATCTTCTCGTAGACCTCGTGCTTGACCGTCTTGAGGTGGGCGGCGGCGAGCGCGAGCAGCGTCTTGCCGGTACCGGCACGCCCGACCAGGGTCACCAGCGGCACCGCGTCGTCGAGCAGCAGCTCCAGCGCCAGGCGTTGCTCCAGGTTGCGCGGTGCGAGCGCGAGCGCGTTCTCGGGCAGCGGCGCCAGCCGCACCAACCGCCCGGCTGCAGCCCGTGCCCGGCGTGCGAGCAGGGTCTGGCGCGGTCGCAGCGCCGAACGCACCAGTGCCAGCTCGTTCGGCCACAGCTCGGCTTCGAGCTCGGTCTCGCCCTCGTTCGCCAGCTGCTCGAACTGCTCCTCGGACACCGTCAGCTCGCGCCAGCCGCGATACAGCCGCTCGATGTTCACCCGCTCCTTTTCGAAGTTCATGGTCGGGATGCCGAGGGCATCGCTCTTGATGCGCAGATTGATGTCCTTGGAGACGAAGATCACGCTCCGGTTCTGGGCCTTGAGCTTCCAGGCGGTGGCGAGGATGCGGTGGTCCGGCACCCCGTCGGACAGCCCCAGCTCGGCCAGCGGCGCCGGCTCCACGTCGACCACCAGGCGGCCGCCGCCGGCGGGCAGCGGCACCCCGGTGCCGAGCGAGCCGTGCTCGCGCAGCCGGTCGAGCGCGCGCACCACCTCGCGCGCGTTGCGCCCCAGCTCGTCGTTCTGCGCCTTGAACTTGTCCAGCTCCTCGATGACCGCGATCGGGATGACGACGACATTGTCGCCGAAGGCGAACAGCGCCTCGGCGTCGTGCAACAGCACGTTGGTGTCGAGCACGAAGTGCTTGCGCATGGGGCTCAGCGTTCTCCGAAGCGCTCTCGCAGATAGCGCTCGGCCGCGGCCTGGCTGCCGAGACGGCGGTAGGCGTCGATCTCCTCGGGGCGCAGCCGGTCCCGATACGGCTCCAGCAGCGCCTCGCGCCGCTGGTAGGCGAGCAGCTCCAGGCCGAACCGCTCGAACCGCTCGGCGGGTGGGGTCGCCAGATATCGCCGGCGCTGTTCGGGACTCATGTAGGCGCCGAAGCGCTCCAGCCAGAAGTCCCCCTCGGACCGCCACAGCCGGAGCTCGCTCGCCGGCTCGGCCGCCGGGCGCGGCGCCGGCTCGGCCGGCCGGCCGCCTGGCTCCGGCGGCCGGCCGGAGCTGGAGTTGCGCTCCTGCCCGCCGCCGCTGAACAGGACACAGCCGCTGGCGGCGAGCACCAGCCCGAGCAGCGCACCCGCCCGCCCTCCGCTCGCCGCCCGCCCCCCGCCGCTGCTGCGCGCCCTCACCGCCCGCGCCCGCCCTCGCCGCCCGCGGACGCCTGCCCCAGCCGCAGGCCGAACTTGCGCAGCATGCCGTCGACGTCGAGGAAGTCCACCTGCTGGGTCGAGACCTCGGCCGGCCCGAGTTCGAGGTGGCGCACCGCCTCCAGCGCCACCAGCGCCCGGCCGCCCTCGCCGGCCAGCGCCTCGTTGCGCAGGCGGGTGCCCTCCGCCTCCGCCTGCTTGGCGAGCTTGAGCGCCTCGGCCTGGAGCTTGGCGCGCGCCAGGTCCGCATCGGCGCGGGTGCGGGTGGCGTCCGCCTCCGCGGCGGCCAGCACCTCGGCGATCTGCCGCTCGGCCTCCGCCTGCCGGCGCTGCTTCTCCGCCTCCAGCTGGCGGCGGATCAGCCCCACCGCCGCCTCGGTCTCCGCCACCACCTTGTCGGCGGCGATCTCGGCCTCCTTCGCCAGCTTCTGCGACTTCTGGACCTCGCGATCCTGATCCGCGATCTTCTTCGCCAGGATGCGCTCCTCGTAGTTGCGCGGGAAGGTCACATCGCGGATCAGCACCGCCACGATCTCGATGTAGCTGTCCTGCAGATCGCGCTGCAGCTGCTGGCGCGCCAGCTCCGCCTTCTGCCGCTTGAGATCGGGGTTGTAGAAGTCCTCCGCCAGCAGATCGCCGAACACATCGCGGATCGAACCCTCGGCCTTCTGCCGCACCTGCTCGTGGTAGCGTCGCGGATCGGCCCCGAAGCGCTGGTAGAGCCGGTGCGCCTTGCCCGGCTGGATGCGGTACTTCACCGTCACGTCGACGGTGAGCGCATAGCCGTCGGAGGTGCGCGGCCGCACCGGCTGGGTCTGGAACTTCCACGGCTCGCGCAGCCGCGAGTCCGTCATCTCGAGCGTCTGCACCGTGCGGTCGAACTTGACCCAGGTATGCAGCGGCCCCAGATCCCAGTGCCAGCCGGGGCCATAGTCGCGCTGCTCGACCCCCTTTTCGCCGAACAACCCGTAGTTGTCGATCCGCACCCCGACCTCGGTGACCGCGACCCGGGTGAGCGTCGCCGCCCGGCCGAGGTAAAAGAGCACGGCCAGCGCGGCCAGTCCGCCGAGCGCGATCTTGAGCGCCTTCATCGCACGCCCTCCGCTGCGCCTGCCCGCTGCCGGGCCGGTTGCGCCTCGTCTGCGGCGGCGGCCGCCGCTTGCCGCGGCAGCTCCTCGCGCGCATGGCGAAACCGCTCGACCACCCCCTCCAGCACCACCGGCACCCCGCTCAGCCGGAGCTGCGACAGCCGCCGCACGTATTCCAGCGCGACCAGGTTGCGCCCGCTCTCCCCGCCGAGCGCCTGCACCAGCGCCCGCACCCCGGCCGCCTCGGCCGCCATCCGGGCGAGCAGGGCCTCGGCCTCGTTCCTGGCGCGGTGGAACTCCGCCTCCGCCTCCAGCCGCACCCGCTTGGCATACGCCTCCGCCTCCAGCCGCACCCGGTCGGCCTGGCCGCGCGCCTGTTCCAGCCGCTGCTGCAACTCCCCGTCGAAACGCGTCAGCGCGTTGGCCTTCTCCCCCTCGGCCTGCGCGATCAGGCGGCTCTTGCGCTCGCGGTTGGCCGCCTCCTGCGAGCGGTACTGCTCCACCGCCTGGTCGGCGAGCTTCTTCTCGGTGATCTTGTCCTCGTACTGCTTGAGGAAGCGGAAGTCCTGCACCGCGACCTGGGTCACCACCAGCCCGTGCGGTCGCAACAGCGCATTCAGCTCCTGCTCCGCCCGCCGCATCTTCTTGTCGCGTTCCGCCGCGATGTAGAACTGCTCCGTCGTCAGCTCGCCGAACACATACCGGCAGATCGCCCGCGCGTAGTCGCGTACCCAGCGATGCTGGTACGCGTCGCCGGGTCCGTTCTCCAGCAGCACCGTCCGCGCCTGCCCGCGCTCGATCCGGTAGAACACGCTGAAGTCGACGAAGACGTCGTTGCCGTCGCGGGTCTTGAGCTTGACCACGTCGTCGGCGCCGCCGGTCTCCTTGCCCATGTCGATCACCAGGTTGCGGTTGTCGATGGTGTAGAAGTCGTTCCACAACCCGCAGAAGATCACCTGGCCCGCCTGCGGGATCTCCTCGATGTGCCCGGTCCAGTTGTTGACCAAAAAGCCGATCTGTTCGCCGGAGACCGACTCGACACGGACCGCCTTGAGCAGAAAGGCCAGGGCGAGCAGGCCCGCCACCGTCCAGCCCAGCACGCGCACCTGGTCCCGGGTCTCCATCCCCTTGCGCACGGCGGCTCCCTCCACCCGATCCAGAGGCAGGGGATTTTAGTCCGCCACCGCGCCCTGCCGCAACCGTGCCCGGCCGGGCGCACCGGACACTGGCTGCGCTCCGCTCGCGCCGCGTATACTCGGGCTGCCTCTGGATCGACAGCACGAGCGCAGGGAGAACGCCGGTGCGCGCAGCAGCAGACCGGGCCCACCGCTGGGGGGCGCAACTGGTAGTGGCGGCGGCGCTGGGAGCCGGCGCGGGCGGGCTCACCAGCGCCTCGGCCCGCGCCGCCGAGCCGCCCCGCTGGCAGCTCCAGCCGCAGGCGTGCGCGCTGTACACGGTGGTGCGGCGCGAGGCGGCGGGGGCGGGCCAGCAGCTGGAGGGACTCCAGCCGGGTTGGCGCACGCTGTTCGGCGCCGAACTGGCGGGGGGCCGCCGGCTGGCGACCCCGCCCGGGCAGCTCGGCGAGGTGGCGTGGCAGCAGGTGGTGGCGCTGCCCGAGCGGCTGGATGCCAGGGGCCGCTGGGCGGTCGCCGAACGCTACGAGGCGCTGCCGCCTGCGCACGGCCCGTTGCTGGTGCAGGGCCAGGGCCGGGCGGCGCGCAGCGGCCCGATCTGGCAGCTGGAAAAGCGGCTGGTGCTCCGGGCCGGCCCACCGCTGGGCGCCAGCGTACCCAGCACCCAGCCACGCCTGCGCGAGGGCACGCTCCTGGTGCGCGCGCAGTTCGACGGCGAGCGAGGGCTGCTGCTCGCGGCAGAGGCGGAACTCGGCTGGTCCGACTCCCGGGGCGAGCAGCACCGGGTGGCATGCGCGTTCGCGCTCGAGCGCCTGTTGGCAGAGCAGCGGCCGGCGCTGGAACAGCAGGCGGCGGAGGCGGTCGCGCGCGCACTCGCCGGCGTGCTCCGCCCCTACCTGGAGCAGCGCGGCTACTCGCGCAACCAGGACCAGCAGCTCGGCCACCTGGCGCTCGTGCTGTACGCAGCGCTCATGGCAGGGCTGGAGCCGGCCGCGCCGCTGGCCCGCAGCGCGCTCGCCGAGATCGAGCGGCTGCCCTGGGAGGAGACCTACTCGGTAGCGCTCGCGATCCTGGCGCTGGAGGCGAGCGGGCTGGAGCGGGGCGCTGCCGGCCCCGGCAGCACCCGCCCCCGCGTGCGCAAGCACCCGCTGCCCCCGCGCGCGCGCGCGCTGCTCGCGCAGCTGGCGGCGTGGCTGGTGCGGGCGCGGCTGCCCGGCCGCGGGCAGTGGTCGTACCGCCCGCCGCAGGCCGAGGGGGCGGTCCCGCCCCATGGCGACAACTCCAACACCCAGTTTGCGGTGCTGGCGCTGCACGCCGCGCGCCGCAGCGGCGTCGCGGTGCCGCCCGAGCTCTGGCGTGAGGTGGCGGAACACTTCCTGCGCGCCCAGCAATCCCAGGGCCCGGAGGTGGCGTTGGCGCTGGAGCTGGAGCCCGGTGCCAGCGCGCGCAGCCGGGCGCTGCTGGGGCTCGAGCCGGCAGCGCCGAGCACACCGCAGCCGCGGCCGCCAGCGCAGGCGCGCGGGGCCGGCTATCGCACGCGGCCCGGCGGCGAGGTCTACGCCAGCATGACCGCAGCCTGCGTGAGCTCGCTGCTGATCGCAGCGCGCTGGCTCGACCGCGAAGGCGGCGCCCCGCCCTCGCTCTTGCAGCGGCTCGGCCCGGCGATCCGCGACGGGCTGGCCTGGCTGCAGCTGCACCACTGCATGCGGTACAACTGGCCGCACCACGGCTGGCCCTACTACCACCTCTACAGCCTTGAGAAGGCGTTCGAACTGGCGGAGGTGCGCCGGATCCGCGGCCACGACTGGTGGGCGGAGGGGGCGCGCGAGTTGCTGCTGCGCCAGGGACAGGACGGCAGCTGGGGGAGCGTGACCGACACCGCGCTCGCGGTGCTGTTTTTGACGCGCGCCACCGCGGAGCCCGAGCTGGAGATCACCGCTGTGGGCCCGGCGCTGACCGGGGGTGCCGCCGGCTCGCAGGGCGAGCAGCCGGTGGGCGACGATGCGGTGGCGCTCGAGGGGCTCGGCGTGGTGCGCGCGCGCCAGGTCATCGAGGCGCTGGAGGCCGCCGAGCCCGGTCTGCGGCGCGAGCGGATCGCGCTCGCCGAGCGGGTCTTCGCGGCGATGGAGCCCGAGCGGCGGCCGCTGCTGGTGCCCGCGCTCGCCCGGGCGCTGGAGTCCCGCTACCCGGAGGTGCGCCGGCTCGCGGCCGAGCTGCTGGAGCGCACGGTGGGCGAACGGGTGCGCGAGCCCGAAGCGGCGCTCGCCTTTTTCCGCGCATGGCAACAGGTGCAGGCCCTGCAGCAGCAGGGCGGAGAGCAGGCCATCGCGGCGCTGGCGGAGCGACTCCAAGCCGAGCAGCCGCCCGGGTTGCGCTGCGCCGCGGCGCTGGCGCTCGCACGGCTGGACGGTGCCGAGGCCATCCCGGCGCTGATCGAGGAGCTCGAGCGGGCCCCCACCCTGGAGCACCGGCGGCTGATCCACCAGGTGCTGGTAAGCCTGACCGCCCGCAATCCGGGCTACGACCCCGAGGCGCCGCCCGCGGCCCGGCGGGCCGGGCTCGCCGCCTGGCGCGCGCTGTGGGCGGAGCACGGCGCGGCGCTGCTCGCTGCCGCGCGCGCCAGGCGGGCCGCCCGCGCCGGCGAGCCTCCCGCCGAACGGTGAGGGCGCTGGCCGGCGCCCGCGGCGAGTGGTATGGTCCCTTTCGCGGGCGGCCGCATCGAGTCGCCCCCAGACGGCGAGGCAGGCCGCGGCCATGCTCAGGCACAAAGAACATCAGCCGGTGCTGGTAACGCTGCTGCCGCAGATCGACGAGGCCCAGCTGCCCCAGAGCATCGAGGCGCTGCAGGACCGGATCGAACGGGCGGAACGCGAGGCGGAGAACAAGCTGACGCTGTTCCGCGAGGGACTGCGCGAATGGGCGGCGGACTGGGTACGGCAGACCGCGAAGGCAGTGGCGGTGCACCAGACCGAGCATACCCTGCGGCTCGGCCGCCGCGGGGTACAGCGGCTCAAGGCCCGGATCGCCGAGCTGCTCGCCCAGCTGCCAGCGCGCGTCGAGCAGGAGCTGACGCCGGAGATCCTGCTGACCGACGAGCTGAGTTCGGGTCAGGTGGCGCTGGTGATCGACCGCCGGTTCGAAAAGGTCCTCCGGCGGCTGCTCGGTGCGCTGATGCCGCTGCTGGCGCGGGCCGGCTACAGCAAGGACCGGCACTGGCTCGACGAACAGGGCGAGGGCAGGCTGGAGCTGCCGCCCGATCTGCGCTCGCTGCTGGACGAGCTGGTGGCGGCGCTGGCCGAGGCGAAGGTCTGCGAGGCCAAGATCCGCTACTTCGACCGCCAGCTGCAGCAGCGCGCCGCCGAGCGGCTCTGGGAAGGGGTCTGAGGGCCGCTCGACAGCACCTGGCACCTGCGCTAAGCTAGGGTCCGTCTCGAGGAGGAGGGCGAGCCGTGGCGCAGTCCAGGCCCAATCCGCTCTTCGTGCACGCGATCATCCTGTGCGTGCTCGGCGGTGTGCTCACCATCTACGGCAGCATCGATCTGATCCGGAGCTTCAGCGCGCGCGATCTGTTGTATGCCGACCAGCGGGCGCGCAGCCAGATGGGCAGCGCCCGCATGCTGACGCAGGCGCCGCGCATGGGTAGCAGCCGCAATCCCTTGCAGGCCGGCCGCCAGCTCATGGCGCAGGGCCGGCAGGTCAAGTACGTCCTGCAGCGCTTCGCGCGCTACGGTCCGGCGCTGCTGCTGGGCCTCGGCACGGTCGTGGTCGGGGTGTTCCTGTTCAAGCAGAAGGAGTGGGCGCGCATCGCGGCGTTCGGGCTGCTGGGGGCGATCGTGCTGAGCGTGGTCTGCGTGCTGGCAGCCCAGATGGGCGCGAGCGGCAACGTCGCGCTGCCGCTGGTGGCGGTGGTGCTGCTCAGCGTGGCGGCGGCGAAGCTGCTATGGGACTTCAGCGTCGAGAGCTTCGCCGCCGCCTGAGGCCGCCGCGCGCTCAGACGTCCAGATCCTTGACGTCCAGGGCGTGCCGCTCCAGGAAGGCGCGGCGCAGCTCGACGCTGGAGCCCATGAGCACGCTGAACATGTGGTCGGCGCGCGCGGCATCGACCAGCCGGATGCGGATCAGCGAACGCCGGGCGGGATCCATGGTCGTCTCCCAGAGCTGCTCGGGGTTCATCTCGCCCAGTCCCTTGTAACGCTGGATCTCCAGGCCGCGCTGGCCGATCCGGCGCACCGTCTCGGGGATCTCCCGCAGCGAGCGCAGTTCGAATCGCCCCGCCTGTGGGTGCTCGATCCGGTAGGGCGGCGGGCCAGCCCCCGCGCCGGCTGCGTCCTCCGCGGGCGGGAAATAGTGCTGTAGCGACAGCCCGCGGCTTTGGAGCTGATGCAGCGTCGCCTCGATCTCGCGCTTGCCGAGGAACTCCACCTTCCAGTAAAAAGGCGTGCCATCGGCGGGCGGCGGCTCGGCGGCCTCCAGCATCACCGGCTCCTCACCGAGGCTGGCGAGGAAGGCCTGCAGCTCCAGGTCATCGTAGAGGAACCGCTCGCTTTCCGCGGTCCGGACCTGGTAGAGCGGCAGGCTGCCGTCCGGCCGGCGGGCCTGCAGATAGACGTCGAAGTCGACCCCCTTGCGCTGGACGTAGCGGGCGTGCTCTTCCAGCGCATGCAGCACCTGGAGCAACTCCTCCAGCTCGGCTCCCTGCAGCTGCTTGCCGCTCTGGGTCAGGGTGAGCGTGCTGCCGTCGCTGCCGAATTCCAACAACCGCCGGCGGAAATCTCGTTCGTCGACGATGTACATCTCGCGCTTGTTCTTCTTGATCCGGTAGAGCGGCGGCTGCGCTACGAACACCCCGCCCCGCCTCGATCAACGCCTGCATGTGGCGGTAGAAAAACGTCAGCAGCAACGTCCGGATGTGACTGCCGTCCACATCGGCGTCGGTCATGATGATCAGCTTGCCATACCGCAGCTTGCCCGGATCGAACTCGTCGTGAAAACCGGTACCGAGCGCGGCGATGATGGTCTTGATCTCTTCGTGGCCGAGCAGCTTGTCCAGCGAGGCCTTCTCGACGTTCAGGATCTTGCCCTTGATCGGCAGCACGGCCTGGAAGCGGCGATCACGCCCAGCCTTGGCCGAGCCGCCAGCGCTGTCACCCTCGACGATGAAGATCTCGCTCTGCTCGACCGAGCGCTCCGAGCAGTCCCAGAGCTTGCCTGGCAGGCCGCCGGCGCTGAGCGCCCCCTTTCTGCGCGCCAGGTCCCGCGCCTTGCGCATGGCATCGCGGACCCGCGCCGCCTCCAACGCCTTGTTCACGATGGCGCGCGCGGACTGCGGGTGCTCCTCGATCCAGATGGCGAGCTTGGTGTTGACCAGGCTCTCGACGATGCCAGCGACCTCGCGGTTGCCGAGCTTGCCCTTGGTCTGTCCCTCGAACTGCGGCTCGGGGATCTTGACCGACAGCACGCAGGCCAGCCCCTCGCGGTAGTCCTCGCCTCCGGGTAGCTGATCCTTGTCGCTCTTGAGCACCGCCTCCTGCGCGAACCGGTTGAACTGGCGGGTCAGCGCCGCTCGGAACCCCGAGACGTGGGTGCCGCCGTGGACGGTGTGGATGTTGTTGACGAAGGAGAAGAACTGCTCGCTGAAGCCGCTATTGTACTGGAAGGCGACCTCGAGTTCGGTGTTGCTCTGCTCATCCCGCCCCTCGAGGTAGACGACCTCGGGGTGGAGCGTCTCCTTGCCCTCGTTCAGGTAGCGTACGAACGCCTCGATGCCGCCTGCGTAGTAGAACAGCTCTTCGCGCGGCGGCTCCTGCCGTTCGTCCCGGAGCCGGATCGTCAGGCCCCGGTTGAGGAATGCGAGCTGGCGCAACCGGTTGGCGAGGAAATCGAAGTCGAACTCGGTCGTGCTGAAGATCTGGGGATCGGGCTTGAAGGTCACGCGCGTGCCGCGCCGGTCGGTCTTGCCGCGGTTCTCCAGCCCCGTCACCGGCTTACCGCGCACGTAGCGCTGGGCCCAGACATGGCCCTCGCGATACACCTCCGCCTCCAGCCACTCGCTGAGCGCGTTGACGCACGAGACCCCCACCCCGTGCAGCCCCCCCGAGACCCGGTAGGCGGCATCGCCCTCTCGCCGGAACTTGCCCCCCGCGTGCAGCGTCGTCATCACGACCTCGAGCGTGGAGATCCCGGCCTCGGCGTGCGTCTTCACCGGGATGCCAGCCCCGTTGTCGATCACCGTGCAGGAGCCGTCCTCGCCCAACACCACCTCGATCGCGTCGCAGCGGCCGGCCAGCGCCTCATCGACCGAGTTGTCGACGACCTCGAACACCAGATGATGCAACCCGCCGTAGGAGGTATCGCCGATGTACATGGCGGGGCGCTTGCGCACCGCCTCCAGACCTTCCAGGATCTGGATCGATTCGGCGTCGTACACCGTTGCCGTCTGCGATTGCACCGCTCGTGCTCCTTCCGTCATGGGCCCGGGTTGTACCGGCGCCTCCCGGTGGGATCTCGGCTGCCGGGAGGGTTGCTGCTCCGGAGCTTCCGCCTCAGCCGCCGCCATCCGGAGCCTCCTCCCAGGCGCCCGCCCGCAGCTGCAGGGCGCGGAAGCCCGGCAGCCGCTGTGCCAGCGCCGCCTGCAGCGCCTGCCGGCGGAACGTGGCCAGCTCCTGCAACAGCGGCGCGCTTCGCACCTGCACCCGCAAGACCCCGTTCCGCCAGCCACTGACCCGCGTCTGGGCGGCGAGCTCCGCTCCCACCGCCTGCTGCCAGGCGTTGCGGGCCCGTACCAGCGGCGGCTGTCCACCCGCAGCCCCCGCCCCGTGGAGCACCCCGGCCAGCAGCTCGCCGAGCGAGGCCGGACCCCGGCCCGCCCCAGCTCCTCGCCCCCGCTCCCTCCCAGCCATGCCTCTGCGCGCCTGCCGCCACCGGCCTCAGTCGAGCTCCATCGGCATCACCACGTAGAGGAACGCGCCGCCGGGCTCGCGGAGCACCGCCGGCTCGCTCTGCGCCTGCTCGCCCAGCTCCAGCTCCACCCGCTCGCTCTCCATCACCTTGAGCGCATCGATCAGGAACGCCGGGTTGAAGCCGACCTCCAGCGGCTCATCCTCCCAAGCGACGGGAAGCTCGATGTGCGACTCGCCGACCTCGGGGGTGCGTGCGCTCAGGCGCAGGCTGCCCTGTCCGAAGCTGAGCCTGACCGCGCTCGCCTCCCGCTCGGCGAGCAGCGCCGCACGTCGCAGCGCCCCGAGTAGCGCCTGCCGGCCGAGTTCGACCCGCCGCCGCGAGGCGGCCGGGATGACCTGCACATAGGGCGGAAACTGCCCCTCGATCAGCTGGGTCGTCAGCTGCGTGCCGCCGTGCCGCCCGCTCAGCCGCACCCCGCCGGGCTGCAGCCGGACAGGCTCGGCCTGCTCGCGCGCCGCCAGCCGATACAGCAGCTGCGCCCCCTTGCTCGGGACCACGCGCGAAAAGCGCGCTGCGTCGCCCTCCGCCAGCGGCTGCTCGCACAGCGCCAGCCGCTTGCCGTCGGTCGCCACCAGCCGCAAGCGCTCCGGATCGAGCTCGAACAGCACCCCGTTCATGGCGTAGTGGGTGCTGTCGGTCGCGACCGCGATCAGGCTCCGCCGCAGCATGGCCGCCAGCGCGCCGGCCGGCACCGCGATCTCGCCCTGCGCCGGCTCGCCGCTCGTCTCGACGCTGGGGTAGTCCTCCGCTTCCGGCACCACCATCCGGAACACATCGCCGCCGGCGCGCAGCGTCACCACGCCCTGCTCCAGCTCCAACTCGACCCGCTCCGCCGTCAGCTCGCGCAGGATCGACAGCGTCCGCGAGGCCGGCAAGAGCAGCCGTCCCGGCCCTCCCTCGACCTCGAAGCGCTCCAGCGCACTGCGCACCGCCACCTCCAGGTCGGTGGCCGCCAGCTCCAGCCGCCCCTGCTCGCACGCCACCAGCACGCACTCCAGCACCGGCTTCGGCGTCCGGCTCGGGACCACCGAGGCCACCGTCGCGAATGCCTCCAGCATCTCCTGCCGGTCGATCTGCAGCTTCACGAGATCCGTGCCCCCTCTGCCGCGCCCCTGCGTCCCTCCTCCCCTCGCACACCCGTTCCGTCGTGTCGCGCTGCCCGATCCGGTGGGCCAGCTGGGCGGAAGCCCCGCGAGGGGACGAGTCATTTTAGCGCATGGTCCCGGCGATGGGAAAGCCGCTGGCGCAGCGCGCAGGGGCGCGGCAGCAACGGAGCGATGGGATGCGAGAGATCCCGTCATCTTCATCCATCGGGACGGCAAGGGTGTGCAAGGCGATGGCGCGGGATGACGCAACGTCCATGGAAGTGGGTGGTTGGGGAGCACCGCCGGGTTACCCCGATGGTGGAAGGCCTGCGGAGGGGCCGTGAAGCGAAGAGCGGCCATGCACAGGGCGAGGCTCGCCGCCGCGGTACGCAGCGGGGTGTGCACCGCCGGTGCGGGGCGCGGTGACGGGATGTGCAGGGTTCGTCCCCAGGTTGCTGTGGGGACAGGGCGTGGGGGAGCGGGAGCGCGGGCCAGACGGCGCTCTGGGTTTGCCGCCGCGGGTGGGGCGAGGGGCGATGTGAGGCGCGGGACGGTTCTGTCAGCCGCGCTGCAGCTCGCGGGCGAGCCGGTCCAGCTGCGCTCGCAGCTCGGGGTCCTGCTCGCGCAGTTCGCGGATCTTGCTCTCGGCGTGCAGCACGGTGGTGTGATCGCGGCCGCCGAAGTGCCCGCCCACCTCTTCCAGCGACATCGGCGTGAGGGTGCGCGCGAGGTACATGCAGATGTGGCGCGGCAGCACCAGCGACTTGCTGCGCTTGCGGCTCTGCAGGTCGGCGATCTTGAGGTGGAAGTGGTTGGCGACCACGTTCATGATCTGGCTGATGTTGACATGGCCGCTGCGGCTGGTCAGCTCCTTGAGTGCGCTCCGGCACAGCGCGAGATCGATGGGGCGGTTCTGCAGCCCTGCCAGCACTATGATCTTGAGCACTGCCCCCTCGAGCTCGCGGATGTTGGAATCGAGGTTGGTGGCGAGGAAATCGACGACATCGTCGGGTAGCTCCTTGCCGCGAGCCTGAGCCTTGCGCCGGATGATGGCGACCTTGGTCTCGTAGTGCGGCGGCTCGACCTCGGCGACCAGACCCCAGCGGAAGCGCGACACCAGGCGTTCTTCCAGGTCCTGGATCTCGTTCGGCGGCGAGTCGCTGCTCAGGATGATCTGCCGCTGCGCGTTGTACAGGGCGTTGAAGGTGTGGAAGAACTCCTCCTGCAGTGCCTTCTTCGAGGCGAGGAAGTGGACGTCGTCGATCAGCAGCATGTCGACGTGGCGGTAGCGCTGCCGGAAGCCATCGACCTCGCCCCGCTGCAGCGAGGCGATGTACTCGTTCACGAACGCCTCGCAGGACAGATAGACGTAGCGAACCGAGCGGTTCTTGGCGATCAGCTGGTGGCAGATCGCCTGGAGCAGATGCGTCTTACCGAGCCCCACCCCGCCGTGCAAAAAAAGCGGGTTGTACTGGGTCGCTGGATTCTCGGTGACAGCGAGTGCGGCTGCGTGTGCCAGCCGATTGGACGGACCGACGACGAAGTTGTCGAACGTGTAGTGCGGGTTCAGCGGGATGTCGCCCGTGCCTGCGATGCTGGAGGCAGGGGCGGGGGCGGTGTCGGGGCCGAACTCCGCGTTGCTCGCCGGCTGGCTGGCGGGGCTGGAGGGCGTCTGGACGGCGGGCGGCGAGGGTGCGGCTGCGGTCTGGGGCGCGCTGGCGCTGCAGCCGTTGCCGGCCGCGGGCGGCTCGATCACGAACTCCACCGCGACGCTCTGGCCCAGCACCTCCTCGAAGGCGTTGGTGAGCAGCTCCCGGTAATGCCGCTCCATCCAGTGCTTGTAGAAGGTGTTGGGCGTGGCCAGACGCACGTGTCCGGCGGGATCGAACTCCAGGCAGCGCAGCTGGGGGAACCAGGTGTCGAACTGCTGGGGCTTGATCTGCGCGCGCACGTACTGCAGGACCGATGCCCAGGTCTGCGCCGTATTGGCTGGCATGGAGCGACTCCGGTTCTGTCGGACCAGGGCGTGTGTGCACAACGCGGCGGGCAGGCCGAGCTGGGCGGCACCCGCCAGGCAACGCATCGCGCCGCACGGGCAGCCGTACGCGATCCGGGAGGCCTGCCGTGCCGCGCGAGCGGTGCGGATCGTAGCGAGGGTGCCGCGGCGTTGTCAAGCGCGGGGGCGAGGCTCCGAAGATCTCGGGGCTTGCCATGGCGAGCAGGGCTCGGCACTGTGGATGCGGGAGCTGCGGATCCGGGCACGGGCGGGCCGGCGCGCAGGCGCAGGTGCAGCGCCGCGCCGGCAGGTGGTGCGGAACAGGCGGGTGGCGGCTGCGTGAGGGTGGACGGTGGCGGAAGGCGAGTCGCGCGCCGAGGTGGTGCTGCAGCGGCTGGTGATCGATCGGGCGCGGGAGCAGTGCCACCTGGAGCTGCGCGA
Source organism: Planctomycetota bacterium (assembly GCA_026004615.1). Taxonomy (GTDB): domain Bacteria; phylum Planctomycetota; class J058; order J103; family J103; genus BPJM01. The sequence continues at coordinate 53,927 of BPJM01000003.1, read as the reverse complement.
ACGCGCAGGCGCGCGCCGGTTGCGGCTGCCCATCGGCGTGGTGGAGGCGGCGGCGTACGACTGGGTGTTGCGCGAGGGCGCAGAGGCCGCACAGCCGCTGCCGCGCGTGCCGCACGCCCTGCTGCTGCAGCTGCTGGCAGCGCTGGCGGCGCGCCTGCTCGCCGCGGAGCTGGAGCCGGAGCGGGCGGGCTGGTGGCCGGCGCGGTTGCTGATCGAGGCGGCGGACGGCAGCCGTCGCCAGCTGCTCTGCCGCGCGGTGGACGCCATCCTGGTCGCCCACCTCGATGGTGCCCCGATTCTGGCGGCGCCGGGGCTGTTCGCCGAGCGGTGAGGCCGGCGCACTCTGTGCTCGCTGCACCGGGTGTGCTCGCTGCGGCCTGGAGCGCGCCAGGGGGAGGAGCCCGCTGCTCGCCGGCGGCGTTGACGCACCGCCGCAGGCGCTTTAAAATCCCGCTTCGCTGGGATTCTCGGTCGTGGCGCGGAGAGGTGGCTGAGCGGCCGAAAGCACCGCCTTGCTAAGGCGGCGGGCCCGTCAGGGTCCCTCGGGTTCGAATCCCGACCTCTCCGCCAACCGCTGGCTCCACCCCTACCGGGTGATGGATCGAGGCCGGACCATCTCCCGCCGCCAGCCCTGGATGTCGCGCGCGAGGCGCGGGCGCACAGCGCCCGCGACCACGATGGCGGGCGAGCGCGCCGCGCCAGGGGTTTTTGGAGTTGCGCGTGGCTGGACGAGCTGCGTTCGTCCGGCTCGGCGTGCCGATACAAAGGGAGGGATGCGCGTGCGCACCGGCGGCAGGGTGCTGCTCGCCGCCGCCATGGCGGCGGCGCTGTGCGCGGCGAGCAGCGGGTGTGTGGAGCGGGTGCTCTGGGTGCGGAGCGAGCCGGCCGGCGCGCGGGTGTTTCTGGATGGCTGCCCGGTCGGCCGCACCCCGCTGGAGCTGCGGTTTTCCTACTACGGCACCCGCGAGCTGGTGCTGCGTGCGGAGGGACACGAGCCCGCGCGGCGGCTGGTAGCGCTCGAGCCGCCGTGGTACCAGTGGCCCGGGCTCGATCTGGTGGCGGAGCTGCTGGTGCCGTGGACGATTCGCGACGAGCACCGGGTCGAGGTGCGGCTCGCGCCCGCCGCGCCGAGGAACCTGGAGGCGGTGCGCGAGCGCGCCGAGGCGGTGCGGGCGAGCGCCGCTCCCTGAGGCCCGGGGCGGCACGGCGGCGCGGCGCCGGGGCGGCGCCGGGCACGCTGCCCGCTGCCGCGGCCGGAGCGCTCGATCCGAACCGGCTGGGCCTCGCCGAGCTGGCCGCCGCCGTGCGCGGCCGCCGGGTGGTGCTGCTCGGGCTCGGCCGGTTCGGCGGACAGCTGGCGGCGGCGCGCTGGTTCTGCGAGGCCGGGGCGCGGGTGCTGGTGACCGACCTCAAGCCCGCCTCGGCGCTCGCCGATTCGCTCGCCCGGCTCGAGGGACTGCCGATCGAGTTCCGGCTGGGCGGCCACGACGAGCGGGATCTGCTGGGTGCCGATCTGGTCTGCGTCTCGCCGGCGGTCCCGCGCCAGGCGCCGCTGCGCCGCTTGCTGGCCGAACGGGCGATCCCCTGGACGACGGAGATGAACCTCGCCGCGGCGGCCCTGCCGGCACCGCCGCTGGGCGTGACCGGCTCCAACGGCAAGACCACCACCGCGAGCCTGCTCGCCTCGGCGCTCGCCGCGGGCCTGCAGCGGCGCGTGCACCTGGGCGGGAACATGGGCCAGCCGTTGCTGGGCCGACTGCACGAGATCGGTTCCCAGGACCTGGTGGTGCTGGAGCTGTCGAGCTTCCAGCTGGAGGACTTGCGCGACGGCCCGGGGATCCGCCCGCAGCTGGCGCTGATCACCAACGTGCTGCCCAACCACCTCGACCGGCACGGCACGCTCGAAGCCTACGTGGCATGCAAGCGGACGCTGGTGGAGGGGCTGGGGCCAGAGGGGCTGGCGGTGCTCAACCGCGAGGATCCCATCGTGCGCAGCTTCGAGGCGGTGGCGCGCCGGCGCGGGGCGCGGGTGGTCACCTTCGGGCTCCGCCGGCCGCCGCGCGGCGCGGGCGCGGCCGCCTTCCTGGCGCAGGGCCGCCTGGTCTATCGCGATGAGACCGGCGCCGAGCGGTGTTACGGCGAGGCGGCGGCGCTGCGGCTGTGCGGCCGGCACAACCTCGCCAACGTGCTGGCGGTGGTGGCGGCGTGCGGGGCTCTGGGTGCCCGCGCCGAGCGGGTGGCCGCGGCGCTGGCGGCGTTTCGGCCCCTGCCCCATCGCCTGGAGCTGGTGGCCGAGCACGGCGGCGTGCTGTACGTCAACGACTCCAAGGCGACCACGCCCGAGGCGGCGGCGGCGGCCGTGCAGGCCTATGCGGGCCGGGCGGTGTTGCTCGCCGGCGGTGCTGGCAAGGGGACCTCGCTGCTGCCGCTGGCTCGCGCGGCGGTGGCCGCGCGGGCCCGCGCGGTGATCGCCTACGGGCAGTGCCGCGCCGAGATCGCCGCGGCGGTGGCCACCGCCGCGGCTGCGGCGCCGCGCCGGCCCGGCGCCCGCCCGCCGGTGGAGGTCTGCGAGGGGCTGGAGGAGGCGTTCGTGCGGGCGCAGGCCCATGCACGCCCCGGCTCGGTGGTGCTGCTGTCGCCTGGCTGCGCCAGCTACGACCAGTACCTGTGCTACGAGGAGCGGGGCGCGCACTTTCGCCGCCTGGTGGGCGAGTGGCTGGCCCGGCGCCCCGCCGGCCGGTGAGCCCCTGCCGGCGTGCCGCAGCGGGCCGCCGGGCAGCGCGCGGCGCCGCCGCTAGGGAGCTACGCCCTCGGCGGGCTCGCCGTCCAGGGGCTCGGGCCGGGGAGCGGTGGGCGGCGGCACGATGAGCACGCGGCGGCCCTCGACCGCGATGCGCCCTTCGGCGAGCAGCCGGATCGCCTGCGGATAGGCGACGCACTCCTCCTGGAAGACCCGCGCGCGCAGGCTCGCGACCGTGTCGCCCTGCAGCACGTACACCACGCGCTGGATCACGACCGGTCCGTGGTCGTAGATGTTGTCCGCCATGTGGACCGTGCAGCCCGAGACCTTGCAGCCGTACTCGAGCACCGCCGCGTGCACCCGATCGCCGTACATGCCCCGCCCGCCGAAGGCGGGCAACAGCGCCGGGTGGATGTTGAGCACGCGGCCGAGCCATGCCTGGGGGACCTGCCAGAAGTGCAGGAAACCCGCCATGCACACCAGCTGGGCCTCGGCCTGCGCGGCAGCCTCGGCGATCGCGGCGCCGTAGGCGGTGGGGTCGGCGAACGCGCGCGGGCGCAGCACCAGGGTCGGGATGGCGGCGCGCCGCGCGCGCTCGAGTGCGAACGCGTCGGGCCGGCTGGAGATGACGAGCCGGATGTCGATGGGCAGCCCGCCGCGCGCGCGCTCGATCAGGAAGTTCTGCAGCGTGGTGCCCCCGCCCGAGACCAGCACCACCACCGGTAGCCGCCCGCCGGGCGGGGCGGGGGGCGGCGGCACGAAGCACGGCAGCGGCTCGGCTGCCGCCTTGCCGGGCTCCTCGCCGCCCCGCGGCCTCACCCCTCGCCCCCCCCGGCGAGCACGAGCTCGACCGCCTCGGCGCACCGCGCACACAGCCCGTCGGCTTGGAGCGGGCGCAGGATCCAGCACCGCTCGCAACGCGGATAGGGAGCGCGTTCGGCGCGCACGCGCAGGGCGGCCAGCTCTTCGCCCGCGACCGCACCGGGCAGCGGCTCGGTGCCGAGCACGACCTCGGCCACTCCGAACAGCTCCGCCAGCCGCTGCGGGCCGGTGGCGGCGAGCAGCTGCGCCAGCGCGGCCGGCTGCTCGGCCACGACCGACTCCGCGGGCGCGCCGGCGGCTGCCCCGGCTGCGGAACCGCCAGCCTCGACCACCAGGCTCACCCGCGCTGCGGTACCCGCGCCGATCGTGCCCGCCTTGCGCAGCTTCTCCACCTCGCGCAACACCTCCTCGCGCACCCGCCACAGCGTCGCAAAGCGCGCGAGCAAGTCGGCATCCAGATCGTCGGGCCGCGCCGCCGGCCAGTCGGCCAGGTGCACCGACTCGGGCAGCTCTTGTCCCCAGCGCGCGGCCAGCGGCCGCAGATGGTCCCACACCTCCTCGCAGGTGAAGACCAGGATGGGGGCCAGCAGGCGCGTGAGCACCAGCAGCGTGCGCGCCAGCACCTGCTGCGTGGCGCGGCGGCGCGGCGAGGCCGGCGGGTCGCAATACAGCCGGTCGCGCACCACCTCGAAGTACAGCGCCGAGAGGTCCACCGCGCAGAACTCGTAGATCAGCCGGTGTACCCGGTGGAAGCGAAACGCCTCGTAGGCCTCCTCGGCGCCCGCGCGCACCTGCTCCAGCCGCGCCAGCGCCCACAGGTCGATCGCGTCGGGCTGCGCGGGGCGGGAGGGCAGCGGGCCGCGCAGGTCGTGGACGTTGCCCAGCAGGTACTTGAAGGTGTTGCGGATCTTGCGGTAGACGTCGCGCGTGCCCGCGATGAGATCGGCGCTCACCGCCACGTCGTCGGTGTAGTCCAGCGAGCTGAACCACAGCCGCAGGATGTCGCCCGAGAACTGCTCCAAGCCGTCCTGGAGCGAGAGGTAGTTGCCGCGCGATTTCGACATCTTGTGGCCGGCGGCGTCGACCACGAACCCGTGCGTGAGCACGGTCCGGTAGGGCGGCTGGCCCGTGGCCGCCAGCGCCGGCAGCAACGACAGCTGGAACCAGCCGCGGTGCTGATCGGTGCCCTCCAGGTAGAGATCCGCCGGGTAGCCCAGCTCCGGCTGCGCGGGGCTCTGCAGCACCGCGTGCCAGCTCGAGCCGGACTCGAACCAGACATCGAAGATGTCATCTTCTTTGCGGAACGAGCCGTTGCCGCACTGCTCGCAGCGGAACTCTCCCTGCCCGAGCAGCGCCGCCGCCTCCCGTTCGAACCACACTCCCGAGCCGTGCGCGCGCACCAGATCGCGCACGCGCTCGATCGCGCGCACCTGCAGCAACGGCTGCCCGCACGCCTCGCAGTACAGGACCGGGATCGGGATGCCCCAGGCGCGCTGGCGCGAGATGCACCAGTCCGGCCGCTGCGCGAGCATGCCCTCGATGCGCGTGCGCCCCCACGCCGGCACCCACTGCACCTGTTCGCGCACCGCGCGCAGCGCGCGCTCGCGCAGGGCCTGGTGTTCGAGCGAGACGAACCACTGTTCGGTGGCGCGGAAGATCAGCGGCGTGCGGCAGCGCCAGCAGTGGGGATAGCTGTGTTCGAGCTCGCCGGCAGCCAGCAGCCAGCCGCGCGCGCGCAGCTGCTCGATCACCAGCGGGTTCGCCTGGTGCACGGGCTGGCCCGCAAACGGCGGCCCCACCTCGGCGGCCAGTGTCCCGTCGGGTTCGACCGGCGACCAGAGCTCCAGCCCGTGCGCGAGCCCCGCCAGGTAGTCCTCGGTGCCGTGGCCAGGGGCGGTGTGCACCAGGCCGGTTCCTTCGGCGAGGCCGACGTGGGTGGCCGCGATCACCGGAGCGGTGGTGCGGGCACCCACCTGCGGGTAGGGCCGGCAATAGCGAAGCCCCACCAGCTCCGCACCGCGCACCTGCCCCCGCACCTCGGCCGCTTCCGCCCCCAGCGCCCGCAGCACCTGCTCGCACCGCGCCGCCGCCACCACCGCCCGGCGCAGCTGGCCGCCTACCCGCATCTGCACCACCGCGTAGTCGGCCTCGGGGTGGACCGCCACCGCGGCGTTGCCGAACAGCGTCCAGGGGGTCGTGGTCCAGACCAGCAGCCCCGCTGTGGGCCCGGGCTCGGCCAGCAGCCTGTGCACCCGCTCGCCCGCATCGCCGCTATGGCGCTCGGTCTCGGCCAGCGGCAACAGCAGGTAGATCGAGGGATCGCGGCGAGGGGCGTATTCCAGCTCCGCCTCCGCGAGCGCGGTCCGATCGAGCGGGCACCAGTGGATGGGCTTGCGGCGGCGGTAGACGTAGCCGCCTGCCACCAGCCGCGCGAACACCTCGATGACCCCCCGCCTCGTAGCCCGGATCGAGTGTGAGGTAGGGCTGCTGCCAGCGGCCGAACACCCCCAGCGCCTTGAACTGCCGCCGATGCCCCTCGATGTGACGGCGGGCGAACGCCTCGCACCGCCGGCGGATCTCGACCACCGGCCAGTCGGCGCCCTGCTGGCGCATCGCGCTCAGCACCTGGTGCTCGATCGGCAGGCCGTGGCAGTCCCAGCCCGGCACGAACGGCACATCGAAACCGCGCATGGTCTTGTACTTGACCACGATGTCCTTGAGGATCTTGTTCATGCCGGTGCCGATGTGCAGCTCGCCCGAGGCGTACGGCGGCCCGTCGTGCAGCACGTAGCGCGGCCGGCCGGCGCGCGCCCGGCGGATGCGGCCGTACAGGTCCTGCTGCTCCCAGCGCTCGAGCAAGCGCGGCTCCAGCCGCTGCAGGTTCGCCTTCATGTCGAAGGCGGTGCGCGGGAGCTGGATCGTCTTCTTCAGCGTCTGCCGGTCCACTTGCAGCTCGCCTCAGCAGCGCCGCCGCACCGGCGGCACGAAGGAGCCCAGCATACCCGGATCGCGCGCCATGAAAAGGGGGCAGGGCGCCTGGGGCGGCTGGGCGCTCAGCGCGGCTCTGCCGCCGGGGGCTCCAGATAGCGGCCGATCAGCAGCTGCAGCCGCTCGCGCGTCGGCGCCGGGATGTGTTCCGGCGCGGTCATGATGGCGCCGCGCAGCGCCTCCCGGCAGCCGCAGGTCCGCGGCCGCGCCGCCAGACGCGGCAGGGCCACCGCGAGCAGGCGGCGGGCCCGGTCGATGTTGTCGCGCAGCGTCTGCACCACCGCCTCGGCGCTCACCTCCTGCTCGCCCTCGTACCAGCAGTCGTAGTCGGTCGCGAGCGCGACCGTCTGGTAGCACAGCTCCGCCTCCCGCGCGAGCTTGGCCTCCTGCAGGTTGGTCATGCCGATCACGTCGGCATTCCAGCTCCGGTACAGCGCGCTCTCGGCGCGGGTGGAGAACTGCGGGCCCTCCATGCAGAGGTAGGTGCCCCGCGGATGGTGGGCCAGTCCCAGCTCCGCCGCGGCCCCCACCAGCACCTCGCGCAGCGCCGCGCAGGTCGGGTCGGCGAAGCTCACGTGCGCGACGCAGCCCTCGCCGAAGAAGGTGGAGGGACGCGCGAAGGTGCGGTCGATGAACTGGTCGATGAAGACCAGGTGGCCGGGCGCGATGTGCTCGCGCAGCGAGCCGACCGCCGAGATCGCGACGACGCGCTCGGCGCCCAGCTGCTTCAGCGCGTAGATGTTGGCGCGATACGGAACCTCGGTCGGCAGCAGGCGGTGGCCCCGCCCATGGCGCGCCAGGAACAGCACCTCCGCCTCGCCCAGCCGCCCGCGCACCACCGCGTCCGAGGGCGCGCCGAACGGGGTCGCCACCCGCAGTTCCTGCCGCTCGGTGAAGCCCTCCAACTCGTAGAGCCCGCTACCGCCGATGACCCCGATGCGCATCCGTCGCCCCCCACGCGATCCGGCCCACCGATTGTATCCACCGGCGCGCGCGACGCCAGCTGCGCTCAGCGGCGAGGGGGCCGGCGCAGCCGCGCGGCGAGCTCGCGGGGCGGCAGTCCCCGCACCAGCACCCGCTTGCGCCGGCTCGCCGCCCCGGCGGTGATCGCGAGCGCCGAGCGCACCAGCCCGAGCTCGCGGGCGAGCAGCGCCAGCAGCGCCGCATTGGCGCGGCCGCGCTCGGCGGGCGCGCGCACGCGGCAGCGCACGGCCCCCCCCCTGCACCCCCAGCAGCTCGTCCTGGTGCGCGCCCGGCTGCAGGTGCACCGCCAGCACCGCGCCCTCGCGGTGGGGCTGGATCGCCTGCAGCTCCGGCGCCTCGCCGCTCACGGCCGGCCCGGCGGCTCGCCAGCGAGCGCCTGTGCCGCCAGCGCGCGCACCGCCTCCTCGCCCGCCGCCGCCGCAGCGCGGGCCGCCTCGCCGAAGGCGGCCGCGGCGGCCTGGACCGCTCCCCGGTCCAGCAGGATGTGGGCCAGCCCGTAGCGCTCCCGCGGGCTGAGCGGCAGGGGGGCGAACAGCCGCTCCAGCTCCGCGGGCTCCAGCCCTGCCCAGGGCCGCACCACCTCGATGCCCTGTTGCGCCACCCCGCGCAGCACCACCCCGGCGGCGTTGCTCGCCACCGCCTCGCCGGGCATGCCGGGCGCGAGCTCGAGCTGCGGCCGCGGCAGCCGTCCCTCCGCCAGATGGCGCTCCAGGTGGGCGCGCGCGGCCGCCTGGGCGGCGAGGGTCAGCAGCCGCGCGGCGGCACGCTCGCGCACCAGCGCGTCGGTCAGCTGCGGAGCCAGGGCGGCCAGCCGCTCGTGCAGCTCCCGATAGGCGAGCGCGCGGCGCAGCTCGGCGGCATCGGCCTCGGCCAGCGCCTGCAGCTCGGCCTGCCGCCGCTCGGCGCGCCGGCCGGCGGCGCGTTCGGCCCGTCGGACCTCCGCGCGCGCCAGCGCCTCGCCCAGCGCGGCGAGCCGGGGCGCGGCGGCGGCGCCGAGCTGCCAGCTCCCCGCGCGTACCAGCGCCGCCCGCGCCTGCACCAGCTGCTCCTGGGCCAGCGCTGCCGCCACCTCGCGCTCCAGCTCCGCCAGCAGCTGCTCGCAGCGCTCTGCCAGCGCCGCGCGCACCTGGGCGGTGCGCGTGAGTGCGGCCAGGCCCCCGTGCTCGCGCTCCAGGGCATGCAGCCGCGCGCGCAGCTCCGCCAGGGCCTCGGGCGGTGCGCCCGGCACCGCCGCCGCCAGTTGCTCCAGCGCCTGGGCCGCCGCCTGTTCGCGCTGCTGGCGGGCGGCGAGTTCGGCCTGGAGCTGGGCGGCGAGCGCCGCCAGGCGCTCGGCGTGGCGTGCCGCCTGCTCGCGCACCGCGGGCACGTCCGCGAAGCGCGTCGCCAGCTCGGCGAAGCGCTCGCGCGCTCCCTGCAGGTCCGTGGGTCGCTCGCGGAGCTGTTGCTCCGCGTCGAGCAGCGCGGCCTGCGCCTGCTGCGCGCGGGCGAGCGCCGCCGGCGCGGCGGCAGCAGCGGGCTCGGGGCGCGGGCCGGCGGCTCCGGCCACCTCCGGGGGCGCCGCCCCGCCCGGCCACCGCGCCCGGCCGGACCAGAGCCCGAGCGCCGTCGCGAGCAGCGCCCCGGCGAGCCCCAGCGCCCACCGCCGCGCGGCTTGCGCCCGGCTGCGGGGTGCGGCGCGCGCGACGCCCTGGGGCGTGTCCGTCAGGGGGCTCGGAGGCGGCGCCGCCGTGGGCGTCGCCGCGCACCCCTGCGCGCTCCCGCGGCCGCGCGCGGCGGCCATGAGCGCCGCTGCCACCGCGTCTGCGCTCGCCGGGCGCGCCGCCGGATCCTTGGCGAGCAGCCGCTCGATCAGGGCGAGCAGCTCCGCCGGCGCCTGCGGTACCAGCTCGCCGAGGGGCGGCGGCGGCTGGTGTGCGATCGCCTCGCGCAACAGCACGGTGCGCCGTGCGGCGAAAGGGGGCCGCCCGGCGAGCAGCTCGTACAGCAGCGCACCCAGGGCATACAGATCGCTCGCCGGGGTGGGGGCCAGTCCGCCGAGCAGCTCCGGGGCGGTATGCGCGCCGAGCTCCGCCAGGCCCGGCGGGGGGCGGAAGCCGAGCCCGCCGAGCTTGTAGGTCCCCTCGGCGGTCGCGTACAGCCGGCCCGGGGTGAGCCGCCCGTGCACCAGCCCCCGTTCGGCGGCAAACGCCAGCGCGCGCGCCACCGCCAGCCCCACGGCCAGGACCTCCGCCGGCGGCAGGCGCGCCCCGCGTTCCAGCCGCGCGGCGAGCGAGCCACCGGGCAGCAGTTCCATCGAGAAGGCGGGCCGGCCGTGCACCTGTCCCACGTCGTAGACCGCCACCAGATGGGGGTGGACCAGCGCGCCCGCCGCGCGGGCCTGCTCGAAAAAGGCGTGGCGGACCGCCGGTTCGCGCGCCAGCGCGGGCGCCAGCACCTTGAGGGCGACCTCGCGTTCCAGCGAGCTCTGCACGGCCCGGTAGACCGTACACGTGCTGCCGGCGCCCAGCCGCGCGAGCACCTGGTAGCCGCCCACCGTCGTTCCGGTCAGCTCGTCGTGCGCGGCGTCATCGGTGTCGTCCAGCACCGAGAGCAGACTCAGGCCGAGGCGGATCCGATCGCCGACGCCCACCCGCACCGCCCCGCCGGGTGGCAGCCGCTCGGCGTTGCGCCAGGTGCCGTTGGAACTCTGCAGGTCCTTGAGCCACAGCTCGCCCCGTTCCCAGCCGAGCGCGCAGTGCCGGCGGGAGACCATGACGTCGGTGAGCCGCAGCGCGCACACCGCCTCGCGCCCGATCAGCAGCACGCCGGTGGCCGGGATCGGCACCACCGTGCCGCGCTCGGCGCCCCGCTCGACCACCACCACCGCCATGCCGTCGCCTGTGCGGGCCCGCGGCGAGCCCTTCCTCAGCCCCCGGTGTCCGCCAGCACCGCCGCCGGCAGTCCGCGTGCAAGAGCGGTTCCCACCCGCACGATCGTCGCGCCCTCCTCGACCGCGACCTCGAAGTCGTTGCTCATGCCCATGGAGAGCTCGACCAGGCCGGGGTGCTGCTGGCGCAGCCGCTCGCCCAGGGCGCGCAGCGCGGCGAACACCGGCCGCGTCTGCTCCGGATCGGCCACCAGTGGCGCCATCGTCATGAGCCCGCAGGCGCGCAGATACGCCGAGCCCGCCAGGCGGGCGAGCGCGGGCTGGAGCTGCTCGGGGGCGAAGCCGTACTTGGTCGTCTCCCCGCTCACGTTGACCTCGAGCAGCACCGCGAGCGGCGGTGGCGGGTGCGCGCTCGCGCCCGCCGCCGCCGCGAGCCGTCGCTCCAGCGCCTCGAGCAGCCGCATCGAGTCCAGGCTGTGCACCAGTGCCGGCGCGCACGCGAGCAGCCGCGGCAGCTTGCGCCGCTGCACGTGGCCCACCATGTGCCAGCGGGGGGCGAGCCCCCGGGCGGCGAGCGCGGCGCGCTTGCGCTCCAGCGCCTCCAGCCGGCTCTCGCCGATGTCCTGCTGGCCCATCTCCACCAGCGCCGCCACCGCCTCGGTGCCCAGCGCCTTGGTGACCGCGAGCAGGCGCACCGCGGCCGGATCGCGCCCGGCGCGGCGCGCCGCCGCCGCGATGCGCTCCAGGACCGCGGCGCGGTTGCGGGCCAGGGTCTGCCGCCAAACCGCCTCGTCGATCGGTGGTGGGGACGCCACGGTGTGCTGGGCTCGCTTCCGGGTCTGCTCGCCGCCGGCGCCGTCCGGGCGCGGCCGGGCCCCATCGTAGCGGGCGCGGCGCGGCTGTCGAGGCGGCGGCCTTCAGCTGCCGGCCAGGGCAGGCTCGCGCGCGGGCGCGCAGCGGCCGGGATGCGCGGCGTGCACCCGCACCCGCTCGGGGCCGAGCAGCCCCGCCAGCGCCTGCAGCAGCGCGGGGCCGGGATCGACCTGCAGCTCGGCACCGAGTCGGATGCGGGCCCGCAGGCCGCTCGCGGTCTGCACCAGGCAGATCACCGGGCAACCGCCCGGGTGGGCGGCCAGCGCGGCGAACAGCGCCTCGAGCTGCTCAGGTGCGGTGTGCTCCGGGCGCAGCTGCAGGGTGAGCTGGACGGCGAAGGCGCGATCGGCCTGTTCGATGGGGACCACGTCTTCGACCAGCAGCGTCGCCGGTTCCCGCGCGGTGTCCACCTGGCCGCGCACGATGACGATCGCGTCCGGCACCAGCCGCGAGCGGTGCTCGGCGAAGCACCGGGCGAAGACCACCGTCTCGACGGTGCCCTCCAGATCCTCGATGGTAACGAAGGCCATGGTGTTGCCGCGCCGGTCGATGCGGGTGCGCACCTGCTGCACCAGGCCGCCCAGGATCGCCTCGCCCTCCAGCCGCGCCAGGGTGCGGCTGGTGGCGGTGGTGTAGCGCACGAGCTGCGCGCGCCAGCGCCGCAGCGGGTGGCTGCTCAGGTAGAAGCCGAGCGCCTCCTTTTCGGCCTGCAGCAGCTCCGCCTCGCTCCACTCCGGGATCTCGGGCAGCGGCGGCGAAGGCGGGGGGGCAGGGGCGGCGCCGCGGGCGCCGAACAGCGTGCGCTGCCCGGCGCGACGATCGGCGGCCGCGCGCGCCCCGTGGGCGAGCGCCTTCTCCAGCACCGCCATCTGCTGGGCGCGGCTGCCGGCCAGGCTCGCGGTGGCCCCGGCCTTGATGAGCGCCTCCAGCGTCGCCTTGTTCACCAGCCGGGTGTCCACGGCGGCGCACAGGTCGAACAGCGAGGCGAAGCGGCCGGCCGGGGTGGCGGCGCGCGCGCGCACCAGCTCCTCGGCCGCGGGCTGGCCCACGCCGCGGATCGCCACCAGCCCGTAGCGGATGGCCTTGCTGCCATCGGGCTGGCGCACGACGGCGAAGCTGGGCTGGGAGGCGTTCACGTCGGGCGGCAGCACCGCGATGCCCATCCGCTCCGCCTCGGCGATGTACTCCACCACCTTGTCGATGGTGCCGGCCTCCGAGCTGAGCAGCGCCGCCATGAACTCCACGGGGTAGTTCGCCTTGAGCCAGGCGGTCTGGAACGTCAGCACGGCGTAGGCGGTGCTGTGCGACTTGTTGAAGCCGTAGCCGGCAAAATGCTCCATCTGCTCCCAGATCTGGACCGCCAGCTCCTGGCTGCAGCCGCGCTCCTGGGCGCCGCGCACGAACTGGTCGCGGAAGCGGGCCATGACCTCGGGCTTCTTCTTGCCCATCGCCTTGCGCAGGCTGTCGGCCTCGTTCAGCGTGAAGCCGCCCAGCACGTTGGCGATGCGCATGACCTGCTCCTGGTACAGCATGCAGCCGTAGGTCTCGCCCAGGATGCGCTCCAGCGCCGGGTGCGGGTAGCTGACGCGCTCGCGGCCATGCTTGCGCGCCACGTAGGCGTCCACCATGCCGGCCCCCAGCGGCCCGGGCCGGTACATCGCGCCGAGCGCGATGATGTCCTCGAAGCAGTCCGGGGCGAGCCGCACCAGAAGGTCGCGGTAACCGGCGGACTCGAACTGGAACACCCCCCGCGTCTCGCCGCGGCGCAAGAGCGCGTAGGCCTTGCGGGCGGTGGGATCGTCGGGATCGTCCAGCGGCAGCGCCTGCGGGCAGACATCGGGCCGGTGGCCCTCGGTGCTCTCGATGTGGTCCAGGCACCAGCGGATGACGGTCAGGGTGCGCAGGCCCAGGAAGTCCATCTTGAGCAGCCCGCACGCCTCTTCCAGCAGCCCCATGCTGAACTGCGTCACCAGCTCGTCGGGGTTCTTGGGGTCGCGGTACAGCGGCACCCGCTCGATCAGCGGCCCGTCGCCGATCACCACCCCGCAGGCATGGGTGGAGGCGTTGCGGACCGAGCCCTCCAGCTTCTCGGCGATCTCCATCAGCTCGGCGTAGCGGGGGTCGGCCGCGATCGCCTCGCGCAGCTCGGGCACCTCCTCCAGCGCATCGCGCAGCTTCTTTCGGCGGACCTGCAGGTCGGCGGGCACCAGCTTGGCCAGCCGGTCGACCTCGGCGAGCGGGATGCCGAGCACCCGCCCCACGTCGCGGATCACCGAACGAGCGGCCATGGTGCCGAAGGTGATGATCTGGCTGACGGCATCGCGGCCGTATTTCTGCCGCACGTACTCCAGCACCTCGCCGCGCCGCTCCTGGCAGATGTCGACGTCGATGTCGGGCATCGAGACCCGCTCGCGGTTGAGGAAGCGCTCGAACAACAGGTCGTAGCGCAGCGGGCACACATCCGTGATCCCGAGCGCGTAGGCGACGATGGAGCCGGCGGCCGAGCCGCGGCCCGGACCGACCGGGATGCCCTGCCGCTTCGCCCAGTCGATGAAATCCCACACGATCAGGAAGTAGCTGGTGAAGCCCATGGAGACGATGACCTCCCGCTCCATGGCGTAGCGCTGTTCGACCTCCGCCGGCAGCGGGGTGCCGTAGCGGCGGGCGAGTCCCTGCCGGCACAGCTGTTCGAAGAAGGCGACCGGATCCTGGGGCGGGCCGCCGGGCCGCGCCGGCGGCGGGGTGTAGACCGGCAGGTGGCGGCGGCCGGTGGGGAACTCCAGATTGCACCGCTCGGCGATCGCCACCGTGGCGGCGAGCGCCTCCTCCTGGCCGCGGAAGGCCTCGGCCGCCTCCGCCGGACTGCGGAAGTGCAGCGTCGCCTCCAGGCGCAGCCGGTCGGGGTCATCCAGCCGCTTGCCGGTGTTGATGCAGACCAGGGCGTCCTGGGCGCGGGCATCCTCGGGCCGCAGATAGTGGACGTCGCAGGTGGCCACGAGCGGCAGGCCGAGCTCGCGGGCGAGCTCGAGCAGGCCAGAGTTCACCTTGCGCTGCTCGGCCAGCCCGTTCTGCTGGATCTCGAGGTAGAGGTTGTCCTCGCCGAAGATCTCCCGCAGGCTCTCGACGCTCTGGCGCGCCAGATCGTAGCGATCCGCCAGCAGGTGCTGGCAGACCTCGCCCTGCAGGCAGGCGGTGGTGCAGATGAGCCCCCGGCTGTAGCGGCGCAAAAGCGCCTTGCACACGCGCGGCTTGTAGTAAAAGCCCTCCAGGTAGCCGAGCGAGACCAGGCGCGAGAGGTTGCGCCAGCCCTCCAGGTCCTTGCACAACAGCAGCAGGTGGTGGGTGGGGGAGTGCTGCGCGCCGCCACCCTTGCGCCGGTGCGCATCGGGCTCGTCGCCCGGCACGGTGTAGATCTCGCAGCCGATGATCGGCTTGATGCCGGCCCGGCGCGCCTTGAGATAGAACTCCATCGCGCCGAACAGATTGCCGTGGTCGGTGACCGCCACCGCCGGCATGCCGTAGCTGCGGCACAGCTCCAGCAGCGGCTCGTGCCGGCACGCCCCGTCGAGCAGGGAATAGTCGCTGTGCACGTGCAGGTGGACGAAGCCGGGCGACATGGGCGAGCTCCTCGTGGCCGGACCGGCGCCAGTATAGCGCGGTCCGGCGACACCGCTCCCGGGGGGCCGCTGCAGCCGCGCCGGCGGGGGCGGGATGCGTTGACGCTCCGGGCGGCGCATTGCTACGCTTGCGCCATGAGCGATACCTGGAGCGGGATCGAGCCGCGCCGGGCGCAGTGTGCCGCGTGCGGGCAGCGGCTGGACGGGCCGGGGGTGGTGGCGTACGCGGCGTTGTGGCGCCAGGGCGCGATGTTGCGGCGGCGCGATCTGTGCGAGCCCTGCTTCCGGGCGCTGCCCGAGCGGCCGCCTTTTTACTGGCGCTGTGCGGGGCGCGCGCGCGAGGGCGGCACCAGGCGGCGCGCTCGCGAGCAGGAGCTGGTGGCGCTGCAGGAGCTGTTCACCCGCCTGGGCGAGCCGCCGCCGGGCGAACCGGCCGGGCCGCTGCCGGCGGCGGGGGCGGCCGGGGCGCCGGGCGCTGGCGAGCGGGCGGTGCCGGCGGGCCAGGATGCCGCCGAACGCGCCAGCCTGCGCTACCTGCTGGGGCTGGAGCTGGTGCGGCGGCGCCGGCTGGAGCTGGTGGAGCTGGGGCGCCAGGCCGGGGCCGACTGCCTGGTGGTGCGCGCGAGCGGGCGCGCCGAGCTCATCGTGCTGCCCGCGCCGCCGCTCGATCCCCAGGCGCTGGCGCGGCTGGGCCAGGAGCTGGAGCGCGAGCTGGGGCTGGGGGCGGACGATGGCGAGCGGCCGTGCTGAGCCGGCGCGGCGAGCCAGGGCGTCGCCGCGGTGGATGCGGTGGCGGCGCGCCGTGGTGCGGGCGACACCGCTGCTCGTGCTGCTGGCCGCGCTCGGCCCGGCGGCCGTGCCCGGCGCCGAGCTGGTCGAGAGCATCGTGGCCGAGGTCGACGGCGTGCCGATTACGCGCCGCGATCTCGAGGAGGCGCTGCTGCTGGACGAGCAGTGGCTGCGGCTCGGCGGCGAGGCGGGCCTGCCGGCGCGCGAGCTGCGCGAGCGCATCGAGCGGCGCGTGCTGGGCGAGCTGATCGATCACCGGCTGTTGCTGCAGCAGGCCGAACGGTTGGGCCTGCAGCTCGCGCCCGAGGAGCAGGCCGAGGTGGAGCGGCTGTTCGAGGAGCGGGTCAAGGCGGACTGGGGCTCGGTGGAGGCGCTGCGTACCTACCTCGAGGAGCGCCGCCTCGGCCTGCAGCGGCTGCGCGCCCGGTATCGGGAGCAGTTCTTGATCCGCAAGCTGTTGCAGCGCGAGATGGCGTTTTCCGACGACTTCGTGCGCCCGGCCGAGATCCGCCGCTACTACGAGCTGCAGTCGGCGAGCTACCAGCTGCCCGGCCGCGTGGTCTTCCGCTACATCCAGATCTCCAAGGCGCGCCACGGCGAGGAGACGGCGCGGCGGCTGGCCGAGAGCATCGCCGCGGCGCTGCGAGCCGGCGCCGACTGGGGGGCGCTCTGCCGGGAGCACTCCGACGGGGCGCGTGCCGAAGAGGGCGGGCGCATGGAGGTGCGCGCCGAAGACGACATCGGGCTGCCGGCGCTGCGCGAGGCCGTGGCGCGGCTGGAGCCGGGCCAGACCTCCGAGGTGATCGAGACCGAGAGTGCGCTGTTCATCGTGCGGCTCGAGCAGCGCCAGCCCGCCGGCCGCCGGCCCTTCGCGCAGGTGCAGCAGGAGATCCAGGAGCGGCTGCTGCAGGAGCGGCGCGAGCAGCTGATCCGCCAGCTCAAGGCGCGGCTGCGCGCGCAGGCGACCATCCGCATCCGGCTTCCCTGAAGGCGGCGGCCAGGCGCCGGGCGGCGGGAACCGCCGCCGCCGCCGTGGGGTACCGCCCAGCAGATGGGGGTGCGGGTGGCGGCCGCGCGCGTTGACACCGCCTCCCGGGGCACTACGATAGAGCGCAGGCGGCCGGCAGCGGCGGCAGCAGCGCTGCCAGCCGCCGCCGGCGCGGTGACGGGGCGAGGGTGGAACAGCATGGCACGGCGCAGCCGCAGCGGCAGATCGGCGGGCGAGCGGGAGCCGTCTTCGGGCGAGCAGGAGCTGTATGCCGAGGACGAACTGCTGGCGGAAGAGGAGGGGCTGCCCGAGGAGGAGGAGGAGGAGTTCGAGGGCCCGCCCAGCCGCTGGCTCGTGCTCACCTCTTCGTACGGGCTGTCGGCGCTGATCCACATCGCGCTGTTGCTCATGTTCCTGTTCATCTACTGGACGGAGAGCAAGCCGCCGGAGACCGAGGCCAAGATCCTGCCGAGCCTGGAGCAGAAAAAGCAGGAGTACGATCCGACCAAGAAGCGGGCGCTGCACCGCCGGCCCGAGATCCAGCACCCCGAAGAGGTGCAGAAGCCGATCAAGGAGCTGGAGGAGGAGGTCGTCAAGACCGAGCAGCCCAAGGGCACCAGCTTCGACAACCTGGCGAACAAGAACCTCGATTCGGAGTCGGCCAACGACGCGTTCGGCGTCGCCGGAGGGGCGGCGGGCGCGTACGGCAGCCGCTTCGGCAAGGGCAAGGCCTCGCGCCACGGCGGCAGCGCCGCCACCGAGAGCGCGGTGCTGGCGGCGCTGTGGTGGCTGCAGCGCCATCAGGATGCGGACGGCCGCTGGGCGGCGGCGGAGTTCCACAAGAACTGCAAGCGCACCTGCGAGGGGCCGGACTACCGCCAGCCGAGCGGCCGCGGGCCGGGGCTGGGGGTGGCGGAGTTCGACGTGGGGGTGACCGGGCTGGCGCTGCTCGCCTTCCTCGGCGACGGCCACACCCACCGCGCTTCGCCCTACCCCGAGTTCCGCCGCGCGGTCTTCAAGGGGCTGAGCTACCTCAAGCGCATCCAGAAAGAGGACGGCTCGATCGGCTACAGCGGCAAGGAGCAGTCGATCTACAACCACGTCCTGGCGACGATGGCGCTCGCCGAGGCGTACTTCATGAGCAAGGACTTCACCCTGCAGCGGGTGGCGCAGAAGGCGGTCGACTGGCTGGTGGCGGCGCAGAACCCGGGGGCGGGCTGGAAGTACGAGCCGCGCGGCGGCAAGAACGACACCTCGGTCACCGGCTGGGCGGTGCTGGCGCTCAAGACGGCCAGGACCGCCGACCTCAAGGTGCCCGACGAGGCGTTCGCGGGCGCGCTGGCCTGGTTCGAGCGCGCGACCTCCGACGGCGGTCCCGGCAAGCCCCCGGGCCTGGTGGGCTACATGCAGCCCGGCGATGGCGGCTCGACGCTCAACCGCAACCTCAAGGAGGCGGTCCCCTACCCGGAGGTCTATCCGGTCTACGAGGGCGCGCCCACCATGACCGCGGTCGGGGTGATCTGCCGCATCTTCACCGGCCAGAAGCGCACCCACGAGCGGATCAAGCAGGGCATCAAGATCCTCATGAGCAAGCTGCCCAGCTGGGAGCCGGACAAGAAGACCAAGAACGAGACCAACTTCTACTACTGGTACTACGGCACCTATGCGGTCTTCCACGGCACCCCGCTCGATTCGCGCGAGTGGGACCGCTGGAACAAGGCGATGCAGCAGGCGCTGCTCGGCGATGGCACCAACCGCCAGCGCATGGGCGGGGATGAGGACGGTTCCTGGGATCCGGTCGGCGAGTGGGCGATCGCCGGCGGCCGGGTCTATGCGACCGCGATCAACGCGCTGACCCTGGAGATCTACTACCGCTACGAGCACGCCAAGGAGGGGGCGGGGCTGTAGCGGCCTGCGCCAGCGGCTCGCCGCAGCCGGTGCGCGCCGGCCGCGCCGCCGCGCGCGGCCGGCAACGCGCGGGCGGTGTTGGCGGTGGCGGAACGCGGCGCGGCCCCGCCGGGCCGGGCCGCGCCCGCCGAGGCTGCTGCCCCGCCTTGCGCTTGCAACGGCAGGTCGGCGGCGGGGGCGAGCGGTTGCCGCGCCCGGCGCCACCGCTCTTGCCCCTTGCCCGCACCGCCGCGCAACGGCGCCGCAACGGGCGCGGGGACGGCGGGGGCGGGGTTGCGCTACAATGCGCCCGCGCATGCGTTCCCGCCGCCGCGGCCCGAGGGCGGCTGCCGGCGGCGCCGGGCGCCGTCCGGGCAGGGGGAGGGGCATGCCGGCGACCGCCCACCGCGTCTTCGCGCGCATGCTCGAGCGGCCGCAGGCCTGGTGGGCCCTGCTGGTGGTGGCGAGCGCGGCGCTGGGCTGGTTCGCCGCCGGGGTGCGGGCGGACTACGCGGTCGAGTACCTGTTCCCCGAGCGCAGCCAGGCCAAGCGCGACTACGACCGCTACAAGCGGTTCTTCCCCTACGAGGACGCGCGCGCGCTGGTGATCGTGCGGGCGCCCGATCTGTGGACGCCGGCGGGGCTCGGCCGGCTGCAGGCGCTGGAGCGCGAGCTGGCTGCGCTGCCCGGGGTCTACGACGTGGAGGGTCCGCTGTCGATCCGCGACATCAAGGCGGTGGGCGAGGACATGGTGGTGGTGGCGCCGCTGCTCGAGCAGCCCGCGCTACCACCGGCCCAGCTCGCGGCCGCGCGCCGCACCGCGACCACCGATCCGCTGTTCTGCTGGCAGCTGAGCCCGCCCACCGGCGAGGCGGTGACGATCCGGGTGACGCTCACCCGCGAGGCGGCGGGGCGCGAGGCCGAGCGGAGCCGCTTTTTGGCGGCGCTCCGCCAGGTCGTGGCGCGCCAGCAGGGCGAGCACCAACAGCTCTGGATCACCGGGCTGCCGGTGATCCGTAGCCAGTACGTCGAGGTCATCGAGCGGGACAAGCAGCTGACCACCGGACTGGCGGTGGCGGTGATCCTGCTCCTGCTCTGGTTGACCTTCCGCTCGGCCAAGGAGGTGCTGGCGGCATTCTGCACCATCGCGGTCTCGGTGCTGTGGACGCGGGGTGTCATGGGGATCCTCGGCTACCCGGAGCAGATCCTGACCTCCATCCTGCCGACGGTGGTGATGATCATCTCGATCTCCGATACCGTGCACATCCTGTCGCATTACCAGCACGCGCTGGCCGCGGGGCGCGCGCGGCGGCAGGCGCTGCTCGAGGCGATGGCGGACAGCGCCTGGCCGTGCCTGCTCACCGAGCTGACGATCGCGGCGGGTTTCCTGGCGCTGTATTTCGTCGACATCCGGATGATCTCGCAGTTCGGCATCGCGACTGCGTGCGGGATGGTACTGACCTGGGTGGCCAACATGACGGTGCTGCCGTTGCTGCTGCAGGCGCTCCGACCCCGGGTGGTGGCGCCGGCACGGGCCGCTCCTGCTGGCGAGCGGCTGTTTGCCCGCGCGATCGGCTGGATCGAGCGGCAGGTGGTGCACCGGCCGCGGCGGGTGGTGGCGGCGGCGCTGGCTGTGCTGGGGCTGGCCGGCCTGGGCGCCAGCCGCATGGGCATGGAGTACTACGCCTTTGACGATCTCGATCCGGACACCGACATCCAGCAGGCGATCCGGATCGCCGAGCGGGTGCACGGCGGCTGCAATCCGATGGTCATCCACATCGAGCCTCTGCCCGGCAGCCCGGCCGAGGAGCCGATGCTGGAGCCCGAGGTCGTGGCGCTGAGCGGGCGGCTCGCCGCGCTGCTGGAGCGCACCTTTGCCGGAGAGGTCAAGAACGCGCTCGGGCTTGCGGACTATGTGCGCAAGGCCCACCGGATCTTCGCCGGCGAGCAGATGGCGCTCGCCGACGGGCTGGTCTGGCTCGGGCGCGAGGCGGGGCTGGAGCTGCCGGCGCGGCTCGCCTGGCGGCTGGCGCAGGCGCTGGGGCGCGGGCGGCTGCCCGCGGCGCTGGGGGGCGAGCTGCCGCCGCCGCTCGGCGCGCAGCTCCAGGCGCTGCTGCCCGCGCTACGCAGCCAGGCGGCGGCGCGCGCGGTGCCGACCTCGCGGGCGCTGCTCGCCCAGGAGCTCTTGTTCATCGATGACGGCAAGCTGTTGCGGGATGTGCTCGATTTCCAGCGGCGGACGGCGGCGGTCCACGTGCCGATGCCGGATGTGGGGACCACGCGCATCGCCGAGATCATGCGCGCGCTCCAGCCCCTGCTCGCCGCCGAGGAGCACCGACTGGCGGCGGCGGGAGTGCCGGTGCGGCTGACGGTGACCGGCATGTTCGCGATCGGCTACGACATCTACCACACCCTGGTGGAGGGACTGCTGCTATCGCTCGGCGGCGCGCTGTGCGTGTCGCTGCTCGTGTTCAGCGCGGTGCTCGGCAGCTGGCGGCTGGGCCTGCTGGCGCTGGTGCCCAACGTGGCCCCCCTGCTGCTCACCTTCGGCATCATGGGCGCGCTGGGGATCGATCTGACGCCGACCACCGTCATCGTGTTCTCCATCACCCTGGTGATCGCGGATGACGACACGGTGCAGTTCTTCAGCCGCTTCAAGCGCCGCTTCCTCGAGCTGGCGGGGCGGGCCGCCCCCGAGCCGCACGGCCAAGCGGCGCTGCAGACGCTGCGCGAGGCCGGCCTGCCCATGGTCATCACCTCGTGCGCGGTCAGCGCGGGCTTCCTGACGCTGCTGGTGAGCGAGTTCCACGGGCTCCGGGACTTCGGCCTGCTCGTCGGGGTCTCGCTGTTCGCCGCGGTGTTCGCCGATCTGTTCCTGACCCCGATCCTGCTGCGCTGGCTGCGCCCAGCGGCTGGGCGAGGCGCGAGCTGGCTCGGCCGTCCAGCCACCGGGCGAGCCGCCCCCGGGCGGGCGCTGAGCCGGCGGCCGTGGCGCGCCGGCGCCCTAGCGCTCCAGCCGCACCCAGGCCCGCCTGCCCGCGCGCAGCACCATGCCCGGGCGCACCACCAGCCGCTGGTGTTCGTCGGTCACCGGCGTGCCGTCCAGCTGCACCGCGCCCTGGCGGATCAGCCGCCGCGCCTCGCTCCGGCTCTTGCCGAAGGCGGCGGCGATCAGCGCCGCCAGCGCGACTTCGCCTGCTGGTTCGAGCAGCTCCGCCGGCACGCGGAAGACGGGCAGAGCCTCGGGTTGCTCCCTGCGCACCACGGTGCGCACGAAGTGCTCGCGCGCTCGCTCGGCGGCCTGCTCGCCGTGGTACGTCCGCACGATCTCCCAGGCCAGCCGGTGCTTGGCCTCGTTCGGATGGCCGGCCAGCAGCCGGTCGATCTCTGCCTGCTCCAGCGCGGTGCACAGCACGAACCACTGCCGCAGCAGCGTGTCCGGGATCGACAATCGTCTTGCCGTACTGCTCTTCGGGCGGCTCGGCGATGCCGATGGCATTGCCGTAGCTCTTGGACATCTTGCGCACCCCGTCGGTGCCGACCAGCAGCGGCATCATGAGGCAGACCTGGGGCGGCTGGCCGAAGTCGGGCTGCAGCTGGCGGCCGACCAGCAGGTTGAACAGCTGGTCGGTGCCGCCCAGCTCCACGTCGGCCCGCACCATGACGGAGTCGTAGCCCTGCATGAGGGGATACAACAGCTCGTGCAGCCCGATCGGCAGGCCCGCCCGCATCCGCTCGCTGAAGTCATCCCGCTCCAACACCCGCGCCACGGTGAGCTTGGAGGCCAGCCGGATCAGCTCCAGGAAGGGCAGTTCGCGAAACCACTCGCCGTTGTAGCGCACCTCCAGTCGCTGCAGATCCAGGATCTTGCCCATCTGTGCGATGTAGCTCTCGGCGTTGGCGCGCACCTCGTCTTCGCGCAACAGGGGCCGGGTCTCGTTCCGCCCGCTGGGGTCGCCCACCTGGGCGGTGTAATCCCCGACGATGAGCACCGCCTGGTGGCCGAGGTCCTGGAACTGGCGCAGCTTGCGGAGTACCACCGCGAATCCGAGGTGGATGTCGCGCGCGGTGGGATCGATCCCGAGCTTGATCCGCAGCCTCCGGCCGCTGGCCAGCTTGTCGCGCAGTTCCTCGGGTGTGATCGCCTCGGCCACCCCGCGCAGCAGTGCCTGTTGTTGTGCCGCTGCCTGCACTGCACCTTCTCCTTCCGCGCTCCGTTCGCGCGATGATATCCGCGACCGCGTGTGCCGTCGCCGTCCGGCGCCGGCAGTGCGCGCCGCGGCTAGCCCGGCGCGCCGGCCGCGCGCTCGCCACCGCGGGCGGCGGCGGGCGCGGCGGTCTGCTCGCGCAGCCGGCGCTGCCAGCCCGCCAGCCAGTTGAGCGCCTCGAGCGGGCTCAGCTGGTCGAGGTCGAGCTGGAGCAGTGCCATGCGCAGCCGCTCGCCCGAGCGGGGCGAACAGCGGCAGCTGGCGCGGCCGCGGGGGCGGTAGCGCCCGGCGGCTGCGCCAGCCGCGGCGATGCGTGCTGCCGCTCGCGGCGCAGCGCTTCCAGCTCCGCCAGCACCTCGCTGGCGCGCGCCACCACCTCTGGCGGCACCCCCGCCAGCCGCGCCACGTGCAGCCCGTAGCTCCGGTCGGCGCCGCCGGGCACGATCTGGTGCAGGAACACGATCTGCTCGCCCCCATTCGCGGACCGCGACGTTGAGATTGACCACCCGCGGTTCGCGCTCGGCCAGCTCGGTCAGCTCGTGGTAGTGGGTGGCGAACAGCGTCCGGCAGCCGCGCGCCGCCAGGTGCTCGGCGACGGCGAAGGCGAGCGACAGCCCGTCGTAGGTCGAGGTACCGCGCCCGACCTCATCCAGCACCACCAGGCTGCGCTCGGTGGCGCTGCGCAGGATCGTCGCCGTCTCGACCATCTCGACCATGAAGGTGCTGAGACCGCTCATGATCTCGTCGGCCGATCCGAGCCGGCAGAAGATCCGGTCGGCGACCCCGATCTGCGCCCCGCCGGGCCGGCACGAAGCTGCCCGCCTGTGCCAGGAGCACGATGAGCGCCACCTGCCGGCAGTAGGTGGACTTGCCTGCCATGTTGGGACCCGGTGATCACGGCCAGGCGCGGCTGGCCCTCGCCGCCGAGCGCGACGTCGTTGGGCACGAAGGGGGTGTCGGTGAGCGTCTGCTCCAGCACCGGATGGCGGCCCTGCTCGATCTCCAGCCGCAGATCGTCGCCGACCTCGGGACGGCAGTAGTTGCGTTCGCGCGCCAGGCGCGCGAAGCCGACGAGCACATCGAGGATGGCGACCGCCCGTGCCAGCCGGCGCAGCTGGGGTGCGTGCGCCTCGGCGGCCTCGCGCAGCGCCACGAACAGCTGCTGCTCGAGCGCCGCGGCGCGCTCGCGGGCGGTGGCGACCTGGTGCTCGTATTCCTTGAGCTCGGGCGTGATGTAGCGCTCGGCGTTCTTGAGCGTCTGCTTGCGGACATAATGCGCCGGCACCTTGTCGCGGTGGGTATGGGTGACCTCCAGGTAGTAGCCGAACACCGCATGGTGGCCGACCTTGAGCGAGGGGATGCCGGTCGCCTCGATCTCCCGCCGCTGGATCTCGGCCAGCGTCTGCAGCCCGTCGCGCTCCAGCGCCCGCAGCCGATCGAGCTCGGGGTCCACCCCGGCGGCGATCACGCCCCCCTTCACCCAGCCGCGCCGGCGGGCTCGCACACAGTTCGCGCTCCAGCCGCGCGCGCAGCTCGGGCAGGGGCGCCAGCGCCTGGCGGCACTGCTGCAGCAGCGGTGCCGCGGCTTCGGCCAGGGCCTCGGCGAGCGCCGGCACGCGCCCCAGCGCTTCGCGCAGCGCGGCCAGGTCGCGCGGGCCGGCCCGCCGCGAGCCGATCCGGCCCGCCAGCCGCTCCAGATCCGGCAGGCTGGCGAGCTGCTGCTCGAGCGCGCCCAGCCGCTCCGCACCGGCCAGCAGCTCGGCCACCGCCTCGTGGCGCGCGCGGATCTCGGCGGGGCGGCGCAACGGCGCCAGCAACCACTCGCGCAGCCGCCGCGCGCCCATCGGGGTCCGGGTACGGTCGACCGCGTGCAGCAGCGAACCCGTGCGCTCGCCGCGCCGCGCGGTCTGCACCACCTCGAGCGCGCGCAGCGCCGCCGCATCCAGGACCAGGACGTGCTCGCGGCGAAAGCGCTCCAGCGTATCGAGGGTCCGCAGGTAATCGGGCTGCGTCTCCTCGACGTAGCGCAGCACCGCCCCGCCCGCGCCCAGCGCGGGGCCCAGCCCCTCGCAGCCGAACGCCTCCAGGGTCGCCACCCCGAGGTGCGCGCGCAGCCGGCGCGCTCCCTCTTCGGGCTCGAAGCTCCAGGGCGGGCAGCGGCGGGGAAAGGGCAGGGCGTGCTCGCGCAGCAGCCGCTCGCCGAGCGCGTCGTCGGGCAGCAGCACCTCCGCCGGCGCGATGCGCGCCAGTTCCTCGCCGAGCGCCGGCGCGGCGATCTCGTGCAACAGCAGCCGGCCCGCCGCCAGCTCGGTCCAGGCGAGTCCCAGCCGGCCATCGCGCCCGGCGGCGATGGCGAGCAGGTGCACCGGGGTGCGCTCATCCAGCAGGCCGCTCTCGGTGAGCGTGCCCGGGGTCACCACCTCGACCACGTCGCGCTCGACCAGCCCCTTGCTCGCGCGGGGGTCGGACAGCTGCTCGGCGATCGCCACCCGGCGGCCCTGCTGCACCAGCTTGCGCAGATAGCTCTCCAGGCTATGGTGGGGCACCCCCGCCATCGGGATGTCGCCCTCGCGCGAGCGCGAGGTGACGGTGATCCCCAGCAGCCGTCCCGCCTCGATCGCATCCTCGAAGAACAGCTCATAGAAGTCCCCGCAGCGGAAGAACAGCAACGCATCGGGGTTCTTGCGCTTGAGCGCCAGATACTGCTGCATGAGCGGTGTCATGGCGCGCAGCTTAGCCGATCGCCGGCTCGGGATGCACCCCGCGGCGGCGCGGCGGCATGCCCGCGGCAGGACGGCGCCAGGGACTCGGCCGGCGCCCGCCGTTCATTCCTGCTGGCGGCGCTTCTGCTTCAACTCGCGCAGGACCTTCTGCTCCGCCTCCTCGAACAGCGCTTCCCAGTCGCTGTCCTCCTCGCCGAGGCTGACGATCTCGCGGGTGGTCTCCCCCATGTCGTCCTCTTCCTCGGCAAGCGGCCCGCTGGCGAGCGCCCCGGAGGCGAGCACGCCCTGGGTCAAAGCGGCGGTCCGGTCGTAGCGCGGCTCCATCGTGATCGGGTCGTACAGCTCGGGGAAGTGGCGCATGAGCGCCTGCTTGACCTCGCTCGCCGTCGCGATGAAGACCTCGATGTCGCAGCCGGTCAGCTTCTGGATCTGGAGCAAGGTCTGCGCGTCCAACAGCCCCGCGATCGCGATCGTCAGGAGGTTGCCGAAGCGGTCCAGCGGGATGAACAGGTGCTCCGCCATGAGCCGCGGCGGCAACAGCGCCAGCACCTCGCGGCTGATGTCGTACTGGCTCGGGCGGATGAACGGCTTGGCGAACTGGGTACACAGGCAGTGCGCGATGTCGGACTCGCCGGTGTAGCCGGCCTTGACCAGGATCTCCCCGAGCAGCTCCCCGGTCCGTTCCTGCTGGCGCAGCGCCTCTTCGACCTGGGCCTGGCTGACGATCCCCTCGGCGACCAACAGCTCGCCCAGCCGCTTGCGGGTGATCTTCTGGACGTCAGTCATCCCCGTGCGCCGGCCCGTACAGGATCGGAGAGATCCTCCCGGGATTCTATGCGACGGCATCCGGAGGTGTCAAGCCGGGCTCTGAGTGCAAGTTTTCTCGACGCAAAGGATGTACGAACGAACGCGGCGAGCGCGCCGAGCGCCGCGGCCGCGGCCGCAACCTCCAGCGTCGCACGCGCCAGCGGCGGGTACGCGTAGGGCTGCGCCTGCGCGGCCGGCACCAGCGCGTACAGCGCCGGCAGCCGCAGCACGTCGATGCCGAGCAGCGAGCCGCCCAGCACCGCCAGGGGCGAGTGGCGCACCAGCGCCGGCAGCAGGGCGGCGGCCACCGGGCTCGAGCCGAGCAGCGGCAGGACGATCGCGGGCGCGGCGGCGGCGAGTGCCGGCAGCATGCCCGCCAGCACGCCGGGCAGCGCGCCGCCGCGCGCTGCGGCGAGCAGCCAGCCGAGCGCGGCCGTGCCCAGCTGCCAGGCGAGCAGATATGGCCAGGCGCCCAGCAGCGGCCCGGCCTCGCCGCCGGTTGCTGCCGTCCACGCCGCCAGCACCGCCCAGCCCCCCGGTGGCGAACACCAGCCCCGGCAGCGCCGCGCAGGGCCCTTTGCCGGGCGGTGCCAGCGCCGCCGGCACCGCTGCGAAGGGCCCCGCCCGCCGCCAGCACCACCAGCAGGGCGGCCAGCGCCTGCGCCCCCCGGGCGCGCGCCCGCCGGCCGCCATCCCCAGTGCGCCCGCGCTGGCCCCGGCGAACAGCGCCAGCAGCAGCGCGCGGCGGCCCGGCCGCCGCGCAGGGCCTGCCGCCGGCTGCTCGCGCGCCATGGCGCTCAGTGCTCCGCCCCCAGGTGGGCGAGGGCGATCGCCGCCCGGGGGTGCGGCACGTAGCCGTGTTCGCAGTACCAGCGCGCCGCGCGCGCGAGCGCGCGGCGCGCATCGGAGGGCGCAAAGCCGAGCTCGGAGCGTGCCCGGGCCGAGTCGAACCACATGTACTTGCGCGCCATGCGCACCCCGCTCAGGGGCACCCGCGGCTCGCCCCCCCGCAGCCGCGCCCAGGCTTCCGAAGCCAGCGCCGCCGTCCATGCCACCGCATAGGGCAGCCGCACGCGCGGCGCGGGCAGCCCGGTGAGCTCGGCGAGCGCCTCCAGGATCTGGCGCAGCGTCAGGTTCTGGCCGCCGAGGATGTAACGCTCGCCCGGCACGCCCCGCTCCAGCGCCAGCAGGTGTCCGCGCGCGCAGTCATCCACGTCCACCACGTTGAGCCCGGTGTCCAGGTAGGCCGGCATGCGCCCGCACAGAAAGTCGAGCACGATGCGGCCGGTCGGAGTCGGCTTGCGGTCGCGCGGGCCGATCGGAGCGCTCGGCAGCACCAGCACCGCCGGCAGGCCCCGCTCGCGCACCATGGCCCGGACCAGCCGGTCCGCCAGGTACTTGCTGTGCTTGTAGGGACCGACGATGGCGGATTCCACGGGCTCGCTGCGCTCGTCCGCCGGTGGCGCCTCGGGATGCGCAGGCGGCGCCAGCACCGCCACGCTGGAGGTGTACACGATGCGCGGGACCCCGGCGGCGAGCGCCTCCTCCATCAGCGCGCGCGTGCCCTCGACGTTGGTGCGATACAACAGTTGCCGCGCGCGCCGGCCGGAGGCGAGGGTGTAGGCGGCGGCGAGGTGGAACAGCGCGTCGGCGCCGGCGAGCGCGCTGCGCAACGCCGCGCGCTCGCCCAGCTCACCCGTGGCCCGCTCCACCGGCAGCCCGTCGAGGTTGGCGGTGTCCGCTCCCGGGCGCACCAGCGCGCGCACCTGCCAGCCCGCAGCGAGCAGCGCGCGCACCACCGCGGCACCGATGAAGCCGGTGCCGCCGGTTACGAGCGCGCGCACGGCTGGACGTCCGCGGGGCAGGCGGGCGCCGCGGCCCCGGTGCTCGTGCCCCCCGCCGCCGCGGGCTGGCAGCTGCCGGCGGACAGGCGCGCGCGCAGCACGCGGCCCGGCAGCGTGCGCCCCAGCCGTTCCTCGATGAAGCGCGAGGCGGCGAGCACGCGCTCCAGATCGACGCCGGTCTCGATGCCGAGCCGCTCGAGCAGCCAGAGCAGATCCTCGGTGGCGAGGTTGCCCGCGGCGCCCGGGGCAAAGGGACAGCCCCCCAGCCCGCCGCTGGCGGCGTCGAAGATCCGCACCCCGTACTGGAGCGCGGCGAACACGTTGACCAGCGCCATCCCGTAGGTGTCGTGCAGGTGGAGCGCCACCGCCGACAGCGGGATCACGCCCTCCAGCCGGCCTAGCAGCTCCCCCACGCGCACCGGATCGGCGGTGCCGATCGTGTCCCCGAACGCGATCTCGTCGCAGCCCAGCCCACGCAGCCGCGCCGCGATCTCGACCACGCGGCCGGGCGCCACCTCGCCCTCGTACGGGCAGCCGAAGGCGCACGAGATATAGCCCCGTACCCAGCAGCCTGCCGCGTGGGCGCGCTCGGCGATGCGGGCGAAGCGCGCGAGCGACTCCTCGATGCTCTGGTTGATGTTCTTGCGGGTGAAGGTCTCGGTGGCGCCGGTGAAGACCGCGATCGCGTCCGCCCCGGCGGCCAGCGCGTTGTCCAGGCCCTTGTCGTTCGGCACCAGCACCACGTAGCGCACCCCCGGCCGGCGGCGCAGCCCTCGCAGCACCTCCGCATGATCGGCGAGCTGCGGGACCCAGCGCGGGGACACGAAGCTGCTCACCTCGATGGAGCGGAGTCCGGACTCGGCGAGCAGCTCGATGTAGCGGATCTTGTCGGCCGTGGCGACCGGCTGCGGTTCGCTCTGCAATCCGTCGCGGGGGCCGACCTCGCACACCTGGACGCGATCGGGCAGGCAGCGGCTGGCGTGCAGGATCACGGGGTCTCCTCCCGGTGCCCGGGCCCGGGCGCGCCCCGCGCCCCGGGCTCCCTCGCTACTGCATCCCGTTTCCGCCGCTCTCCCCGCTCTGCCCATCGTCGGCGAGCGGCTCGAGCAGCACAAGTTCTGCACCGGCCTCCACGGTCTGGCCAGGCGCGCAGCAGAGCTGGCGCACCCGGGCGCGGGCGGGCGCGACCAGCGCGTGGGACATCTTCATGGCTTCCAGCACCACCAGGGTGGTGCCCCGATCGACCACGGATCCGGGCTGCACCCGCACCTCGGCCACCACCCCGGGCATGTCGGCGAGCAGCCGATCCGCGCTGCCGGCGGGTTGGGCGGCGGCAGTGCGCCGGGCCGCGCCGGCGCTCTCCAGCACCCAGTGCTGCAGCCCGTCCGGGCCGGGCCGCGCGACGTGCCAGCGCCCGCGCTCGTCGCGCGCCGCGGCCAGTCTCAGGCGGCGCGAGCCCAGCCCGAGCACCAGCTCCGCGCCCTGCTGCCACACCAGCGCCACCTCGTAGGTGCGGGCGGCGGCGCCCTGCCGGGACGGCGCGGACGCGTCCGCGGGGGAGCTGATCTCCACGCGCAGCCGCCCGCCCTCTCCCAGCGGCTCCACCACCACCCGGCGGCGGCCGCCGGCCGCCGCATACCAGCGCTCCTTCACCGCGCGCCTCCCCCGGCGGTGCCCTGTTCCAGCCCGGCGCCGATGACCGCCGAGCGGCGGTGCGGGCCGCGCCAGGGCGAGTAGGGCTCGCCTGCCGCCGCCGTGCCGTGCCGCAGCCCGCCCGCGTCCGAGCTCGGCCGAGCCGCCTGCAGGTGATCGAGCACCGCCGCGGCCAGCACCGCCTCGTCGGCGAGCTCCGCCGCCGCCGGCTGCCAGCCGCCGAACTCTTCTTCGAGAAAGCGGGTGTGGGTCTCGCCAGCCGTGAACGCCGGGTGTGCCAGCACTGCGCGCAACAGCGGCAGGTTGGTCTGGAGCCCGAGCACCACGAACCGATCCAGCGCCGCCAGCAGCCGCTGCCGAGCGCGGTCGCGGCTCTCGTCCCAGGCGATCAGCTTGGCGAGCAGCGGGTCGTAGTGCAGCGTCACCTCGTCGCCCGCCCGCACGCCGCTGTCCAGCCGCAGCCCCGGCCCGGCGGGCGGCAGCCAGGCGAGCAGCCGTCCCGCCGAGGGCAAAAACTCGCGCGCCGGATCCTCGGCGCAGATCCGGCACTCGATGGCATGCCCGCGGCCGCCGATCCGTTCCTGCTCCAGCGCGAGCGGCTCGCCCGCGGCCAGCCGCAGCTGCCAGGCCACCAGGTCGATGCCGGTGCGGGCCTCGGTGATGGGGTGCTCGACCTGCAGCCGCGTGTTCATCTCCAGAAACCAGAAGCGGCCGTCGGGTTCCAAGAGGAACTCCACCGTTCCGGCGCCCCGGTAGCCCAGCGCCGCGCAGGCGCGCACCGCCGCCTCGCCCATGGCGCGCCGCAGCTCCTCGTCGACCGCGGGCGAGGGGGTCTCTTCGATCAGCTTCTGGTGACGCCGCTGGATGGAGCACTCCCGCTCCAGCAGGTGCACGACCTTGCCGCGGCCGTCGCCGAGCACCTGGATCTCGACGTGGCGGGCGCGCGGCAGCGCGCGCTCCAGGTACAGCGCCGGATCGCCGAAGCTCTGCCGCGCCTCGGTGCGCGCCAGCTCCAGCGCGCGCCCGAGCTCGGCGGCGCTCGCCACCAGCCGCATGCCCTTGCCGCCGCCGCCGGCCACCGCCTTGACCAGCACCGGGTAGCCGAGCCGCGCGGCGATGCGCGGCCAGCTCCTGGTCGTTGCCCGCCGGGCTGCCGGGGACACCCGGCACGCCCTGCCGCTCCATGTGCTCGCGGGCGCGCGTCTTCGAGCCCATGAGCGCGATGGTCTCCGGCCGCGGGCCGACGAAGATCAGCCCTGCCTGTTCCACCGCGCGGGCGAAGGCGGCGCTCTCGGCGAGGAAGCCGTAGCCCGGGTGGACCGCGTCGGCGCCTGCGGCACGCGCCACCTCCAGCAGCCGCTCGATCACCAGGTAGCTGTGGGCGGCGGGGGCCGGGCCGATCGGCCACGCCTCGTCCGCCAGACAGGCGTGCAATGCCCCGGCGTCGGCCTCGGAGTAGACCGCCACGCTGCCGAGCCCCAGGTTGCGGCAGGCATGGATGATGCGAACGGCGATCTCGCCCCGGTTGGCGATCAGGACCTTGCGCACGGTCGTCCGATGATCCTCCGCAGCATGATCTTGGACGGGCGGGGCGCCCGGAGGTGTCAGCGCTCGGCGGGCCGGCCCCCGGCGGGGAGCACGGCGGCGGGACAGCGGTCGTGCCCCTGTGGGCCGCGGCCGGGACTCAGCCGCCCTGCCGCACCCGCCAGCTGGGCTCGCGCTTGTCCAGGAAGGCGCGGATACCTTCTTTGCCCTCCTCGCTCGCGCGCACCCGCGCGATGGTGGCGGCGGTCAGCTGCGCGACCTCTTCGGGTGCTCGCCAGCTCACCCGGCGCACGAGCTCCTTGATCTCGGCCTGCGCGCGCGGGCCGCACTCCAGGAGCGAGCCGACGTGCGCGGCGACCGCCGCATCGAGCTGCTCGGCGGGCACGACCTCGTCGACGAGCCCGATCCGGAGTGCGCGCGCCGCATCGAATCGCTCGGCGCTCAAAAACAGCGCGCGCGCGTGCCCGGGCCCGATCCGCCGCAGCACGAACGGCGAGATGACCGCGGGCAGGATCCCCAGCCGCGCCTCGCTGAACGCGAAACGGGCCCCCTCTTCGGCCACCGCGATATCGGCGCAGCACACCAGCCCCGCCCCGCCTCCGAGCGCCAGCCGGTGCACCCGTGCCACCACCGGCTTGGGGCAGCGATCGACCGCCTGGAGCATGGCGGCGAAGCGGTGCGCGTCCGCCAGGTTGTCGGCCTCGTCCCAGCTCGCGCTCTCGCGCATCCAGTGGAGATCCGCCCCGGCGCAGAAGCTCCGCCCCTCCCCGCGCAGCACGATCACGCGCACCTCCGGCTCGCTGCCCAGGGATCGAAACGCCTCGGTGAGCCGGCCGATCAGCTCGGCGTCGAACGCGTTGTGCACGTGCGGCCGGTTCAGCACCACGTGCGCCACCCTGCCATCCCGTTCGATGCGCAACGACTCGGTCGAGGCCATGATCGTCCTCTCTCCCTGCCGGGCGGTCACATGCGGAACACCCCGAAGCGGCTGGGCTCCAGCGGGGCGTTCAGGCAAGCCGAGAGCGCGAGCGCCAGCGCCGCGCGCGTCTCGGCCGGGCTCAGGATGCCGTCGTCCCACAGCCGCGCCGTCGAGTAGTAGGGGCTGCCTTCGTGCTCGTACTTCTCGAGGATGGGCCGGCGCAGCTGCTCGATCTCCTCGGGGCTGAGCGGCGGCTTGCCCTCGCGCTCGCGCTGCTCCGCCTTGATCTGGACCAGCACCGAGGCCGCCTGCTCTCCGCCCATGACCGAGATGCGCGCATTGGGCCACATGAACAGAAACCGGGGCTGGTAGGCACGCCCGCACATGCCGTAGTTGCCGGCGCCGAAGCTGCCCCCGATGATCACCGTCAGCTTGGGCACGGCGGCGTTCGCCACCGCATGCACCATCTTGGCCCCGTCCTTGGCGATCCCGCCCGCCTCGTACTCCTTGCCGACCATGAAGCCGGTGATGTTCTGCAGGAACAAGAGCGGGATCCGCCGCACCGCGCACAGCTCGATGAAGTGGGTCGCCTTGAGCGCCGACTCGCTGAACAGCACCCCGTTGTTGGCGATGATCCCCAGCGGATAGCCGTGCAGGCGGGCGAAGCCACACACCAGGGTCGGGCCGTACAGCGCCTTGAACTCGCGCAGCCGCGAGCCGTCGACCAGGCGCGCGATGACCTCGCGGACGTCGTAGGCAGTGCGGGGGTCCGCCGGCACCACCCCGAACAGCTCCTCGGGGTCGTACAGCGGCTCCTCGGGCGGCGCCAGGTCGAGTTCGACCTGCTTGCGCGTGTTGAGATCCGCCACGATCGCCCGCGCCATCGCGAGCGCCTCGGCCTCGTCGTGCGCATAGTGATCGGTCACGCCCGAGCGCCGGCAGTGCACCTCGGCGCCGCCGAGCTCCTCGGCGCTCACCACCTCGCCGGTGGCCGCCCGGACCAGCGGCGGGCCGCCGAGGAAGATCGTGCCCTGGCCGCGCACGATGACCGTCTCGTCGCTCATCGCCGGGACATAGGCGCCGCCGGCGGTGCACGAGCCGAGCACGACCGCGATCTGCGCGATGCCGGCCGCGCTCAGCCGCGCCTGGTTGTAGAAGATGCGGCCGAAGTGGTCCCGGTCCGGGAACACCTCTGCCTGCAGCGGCAGGAACGCTCCGCCGGAATCGACCAGATAGATGCAGGGCAGGCGGTTCTCCCAGGCGATCTCCTGGGCGCGCAGGTGTTTTTTGACCGTGATCGGGTGGTAGGTGCCGCCCTTGACCGTGGGGTCGTTCGCCACGATCATGCACTCGCGCCCGCTGACGCTCGCGATGGCGCACACGATCCCGCCGGCCGGCACCTCCCCGCCGTACATGTCCCAGGCCGCCAGCGGGGAGAGCTCCAGCACCGGGCTGCCCGGGTCGATCAGGCGCGCCAGCCGCTCGCGCACCGGCAGCTTTCCCCGTTCGCGCTGGCGGCGCT
This sequence comes from Planctomycetota bacterium, assembly GCA_026004615.1. GTDB lineage: Bacteria > Planctomycetota > J058 > J103 > J103 > BPJM01. The sequence continues at coordinate 20,152 of BPJM01000003.1, read as the reverse complement.
GCGCCTCGGCGCCGCCGCCCTGGCGTACCTGCTCCAACCGCTCGGCCAGCTGGCGGGCGAGCGCGCGGTGGTGGCGCTCGTTCGCCCGGAAGGTCTCGCTCGTGGTGTCGATGCGCGACTCGATGACGTCCATCGCGGTGCGCCCATCCCTCCGAAGGCGCGGGATTCTAAGCCGGCTTCGCCGCGGGCGCAACCGCCTGCCCGGCCGAGCGCGCGCGGCAGCAGCCCGGCGGGCTGGGCTGTCGCCGGCAGGCAGCGGCGGGTAGACTGTGAGCATGCTGGTGCGGATCTTCGAGCCGGGCGGCGAGCGGCCGGGCGTGCACTTCGAGCGCACCGTGGTGCGGGGCACGCTGCGGATCGGGGGCGCGCCGCCGTGCGAGGTGGTCGTGCCGCAGCTCGGCGTGCCGGGGCCGATCGCCGAGCTGGAGGTCGGCGCCCGCGGCGCCGAGCTGCGGCGGGTGGGGGAGGTGCGGGTCGCGGTCGGCGGCCGCGAGCTGTCGCCGGGACAGGGCGTGCGGCTCGGCCCGGAGGTGCTGCTGGCGCTGGGCGAGCTGGAGCTGGTGTTCAGCAGTCTGCCCCCGGCCGAGGGAGGCAGCCGCCCCGCCGGGGCGCTCGCCTCCGCCGAGCACCCCTCGACCGCTGCGCGCGAACTGCTCAAGGAGGTCTATGCCGCGCTCGGGGTGCCGGAGGAACACCCCGGCCTGATCGTGCACGACCGCGCCGGCAAGGTCGTCGGTCGCTTCGAGCTGTCGGGGCAGCAGGACGAGATCACGATCGGCCGCCACCCCGACAACCAGATCGTGCTCTACGACGCGAGCGTCTCCAAGCGCCATGCGCGCGTGGTCCGCGACGGCATCGGTTATTTCGTCGAGGATCTGGGCAGCCGCAACGGTACCGAGGTCGAGGGCGAGCGCGTCCGCGGGCGGCGGCGGCTCAGGAGCGGGGAGCGGATCCGGATCGGCGCCTTCCAGCTGCGCTTCCTCGACCCCAAGCAGGCCGTCGCCGACCTCGCCGGCAGCGTACCGGATCTGCACCGCATGCCGGCGGCGGGGGGGCAGCTCCGGGTCGGCGGGGCGGGCGACGCCGCGGACACGCTCGGGGGCACCGGCGAACGGCCGGCGCCGGCGGGCGCCGCGCCGGCACCGACCGCCAGCCCGCCGCAGCTGGAGCTGGCCGCGCGCCCGGCGCTGTTGCCCTGGCTGCTCGTCGGACTCGGGGTGCTGATCCTGGCGGGACTGGCGGCGCTGTTGCTGACGGCGCTGTGAGCCCGCCCGGGGCGCGCTCCGTTCCGGCGCCGGGCCGGCCCGCTGCCGCCGGCGTTGCTCCAGCCGCCTCCGCCGGCTATGCTGAGCTGTCGACGGAGGGACCGAGGATGGGTGCGAGCTTCTTCATCCGCTGCCCGGGCTGCAAGACCGAGATCGAGATCGACCGGCACAGCGGCAAGGTCATCCGGCACGGGCCCGCGGCCGGAGCGCCGGCCGACCCCAGCCGCTTCGAGCAGGTGCTCGGCACGGTTCGCAGCCGCGAGGGGCGCGGCGCCTCGGCGTTCGACGCCGCCGCCGCCGAGCTGCAGAACCGCAGCCGCAAGCTCGACGACGCCTTCCGCCAGGCGGTCCAGAAGGTCCGCGAGTCCGACGACGGCAGCCGGCCCTTCAACCCGCTCGAACTGGACTGACCGCTCGCCGCCTCCCTCCGGCTGCCGGGCCCGGGGTGCAACCGCTGTGTTGCACCGCGGCGGCCGCCCGCCTACGCTGGCGGCATGGGTGCAGCATTACAGGCGGGTGCGCTGCTCGGGGGCTATCGGCTGCTCGAGCGGGTCGGCGAGGGCGGGTTCGGGGTCGTCTGGCGGGCGCAGGCGCCTTCGGGCCGGCCGGTGGCGCTCAAGCGGCTCGCTGCCCCCGGGGCCCAGGCCGAGGAGTTGGCCGAGGAGTTCCGCCTGCTGGCGCGGCTGCGCCACCCCCACATCGTGCCGGTGCTCGATTTCGGCTTCGACGCGGAGGGCGCGCCGTATCTCGTCACCGCCTGGATCGAGGGCAGCGGACTGGGCAGCTGGGCGCGCGGGCGCAGCCTCGCCGAGCTGGCGCCCGCGCTCGCCGGGGTGCTGCGCGCGCTGGAGTACCTGCACGCCCGCGGGGTGTTGCACCGCGACCTCAAGCCCGACAACGTGCTGGTCGATGCGGCGGGCCACGCCCTGCTGATCGACTTCGGGCTGGCGGGGCTGGCCGGCGCCCAGGCCCGCCGGGCGGGCACCCCGGCCTACGTGCCGCCCGAGCGCTTGCTCGGCCAGCCCGAGGATGCGCGCTCCGATCTGTACTCGTTCGGGGTGCTGCTGCACGAGCTGCTGCATGGGGCGCTGCCGGGCGAGCCGCCGCCCGCGCCCCTCTCGCCCCAGGCGCGCGCCGCGCGGCCGCTGCTCGAGCGCCTGCTGGCGGCGAACCCCGCCGGCCGGCCGGCGACCGCCAACGAGGTGATCCGCATGCTCGGCGAGCTGAGCGGGCTGGAGCTCGCCGAGGAGCGGGGGGCGGCGCCCGGCGAGCCGCTCGCCGGCGCGCCGGGGCTGGTGGGGCGCGAGGAGATCCTGGCGCGGTGCCGCCGGCTGCTCGCCAGCCCGCGCCACCGGGTGCTGCTGATCGAGGGCGAGCCCGGCGCCGGCCGCACGCACCTGCTGCGGGCGCTCGGGCGGGAGGGCTCTGCGGCCGGGGCGCGGGTGTGCGAGGGGCGCACGCTGGCAGCGCTGGCGGAGGGGCTGCGCGAGCCGTCGCCCGAGCCGCTCGCGGGGACGGCCCAGGCCGCGGAGCGGCTGCTCGCGGCGGCCGGGCGCGGGCGCGTGCTGGCGCTGCTCGATGACGCGCACCGGCTGTTGCCGGCGGAGCTGGAGGAGCTGCTCGGGCTGGCGATCCGCCTGGAGGCCGCGCCGCGCCCCCGGCCCGGCACGGGGCTGGTGCTGGTGCTCGCCTACCGGTCCGGCGAGCTCGGGGCGCGGGGGCTCGAGCAGGGCTTCGCGCGGCTGGGTGCGCTCCGGTGTGCGCGCCGGCTGCACCTCGGGCCGCTGAGCCCCCAGGCGCTGCCGCAGCTGCTCAGCGAGGTGCTGGGCCGCCACGCGCTGCCGGCGCGTCTGCTCCAGGCGCTGCATGCGCGTGCGGGCGGGCTGCCGGCGGTGGCGCTGGAGCTCCTGGGCGCGCTGCGCGCCCAGGGCGCGATCGGCTGGCGAGGCGGCGCCTGGCGGCGCACCCGGGTCCCGATCCGCTGGCCGCGCTCGGCGGCGCAGGCGCTGCAGGCGCAGCTGCAGGCGTTGTCGCCCCGGCAGCGCGACTGGCTGCTGTGGCTGCGCGCGGCCGGAGCGGCGACGCGCGCGGCGCTGGAGCGCTGGAGCGGGGCGGAGCTGCCCGAGGCGGCGCTGCGCGAGCTGGTGCACCGGCGCGGGCTGCTCGCCACCTTTGTGCGCCCGGGCGAGGGCCAGCTGTACGCGCTGGCGAGCGACCGCGTCGCCGCGGCGCTGGGCGCCGACCCCGAGGAGCCCAGACGCCACGACCTGCTCGCGCGCGAGCGGTGCGCAGAGCCGGAGCGCTGGCTCTGGCACGCGGTGCGCGGCCGCGAGCTGCCGGCGGCCGCCGCCGCGCTGGCGCGGCTGGAGCCCATGGCCGAGCGCGCACCGGCAGCCGCCCGGCCGCTGCTCGAGCAGCTGCTCGCGGCTCCGGCGCTCGCCGGGCCGCTCAGCCCGGAGCTGGCGGCGCTGCGGGCGCGCGCGGCGATCGCGCTGGCGCACTGCGAGCTGGAGCTGGAGCGGCCGGCGCGGGCGCGCGAGCTGCTCGATGCGCTGCCGGAGACGGGCCCGGAGCTGGAGCCGGCGCTGCTGCTCGTGCGGGCGCGGGCGCTGGACCGCGGGGATGCCGGGCGGCAGCAGCTGCTGCAGCGTATCGAGCGGGCGCTCGCCGGGCCGGAGGGGGTGCGCTATGCGGCGGCGGCGCTCGCGGCGGCGGCGGCGCTCGAGCCGCTCGGACGGGCGGCGCGCGCGCGCGCCGCCGCGCTCGCCGAGCGGGTGCTGGCGCTGGCCGAACGGAACGCGCAGCCCGCGCTGCGTGGCCAGGCGCTGTTGCGGCTCGCGCTGCTGGACGGGGTGCTGGGCGCGAGCGAGCGCACGCGCCAGCAGCTGGAGACCGCGCGGCGGCTGCTGCGCGAGGCGGGGGATGGGCGCGGCGAGCTGCAGGCGGTGATGCAGCTCGCCAATCTGCACCAGCAGCCGGCCGAGCTGGAGCGCGGACGCGCGCTGGCCGAGCAGGCGACGGCGCTCGCCGAGCGGCTGGGCGATCCGCTGCAGCTCGCGCGCGCGCTGCGCACGCGCGCGCGGCTGCTGGTGCGCGCGGGCGAGCTGCGGGCGGCGCGCCGCGCGCTGCTGCAGGCGCGGCGCGCGGTCGCCGGCCGGGGGCCGCTGGCGGACTACCTCGGGGTGCTCGCCGCCTCCGCGTACGTGGCGCTCAAGCTGGGGCGGGCGCGGGAGGCGGAGGCCCACGCCCGGCGGGCGTTGCGGCTGGCCGTCGGCGAGCCGCACGCGCTCGCGCGCCTGCACGCCATGGCCAACCTCGCGTTTGCTCTGGTGCGCCAGGGCCGGCCGGCGGACGCGCTGGCCGCCGAGGTGCTCGCGCAGGCGCATGCCCGCGGGCTGGAGGAGGTGGTGCTGGTGGCGCGCTATCTGCTCGCGCTCGATCGGCTGGAGCGGGGGCTGCCGGGGCTGGCTGCCGAGCCGCTCGCCGATCCGGTGCCGGCGGGGGGCTTCCACCTGTGGTGCGCGCGGGTGGACCGGGCGCTGCTGCTGCTGGATCCCGAACAGGCCGCCGCGGCGCTGGCGGCGCTGCCGCCGCTGCAGGAGCTGGGGCGGTTCGAGCGGGCCAAGGCGCTGGTGCGGCGGGCGCTGGTGGCGCTCGCGCGCGGGCCGGCGGGGGCAGAGGCCGCGCTGCAGGCGCTGGCCGAGGCGCGCGCCGGCGGCGGTCTGGAGGAGGACCACTTCCTCGGGCTGGAGGCAGGGCTGGCCGAGGCCGAGGCGCTGTGGCTCGGCGGCCGGCGCGCCGAGGCGGAGGCGCGGCTCACGGCGTGCTGGCGGGGGATCGTCTTCGGCTGCATGCCGAGCTGGGAGGCGCGCGCCGCGGTGATGCGGGAACGGCTCGGCGGCCTGGGGCTCGCCCTGCCGGGCCGGCTCGATGCGCTGCGCTCGCTTCTGGATCGGCTGGAACGGCAGCAGCTGTTTCGGGACGCGCACGAGGTGGCGGTGGTGCTCGGGGCGCGCCTGCCGGCTGCGGCCCAGGCCGAGCGCGAGCGGACCCTGGCGCGGGCGGAGCGCGCCCGGCAGGCCATGCTCGCCGGGCTGGAGCCGGAGCAGGCGGCGGCATTCCGCGAGCGGCTGCTCGCGCGCGCGCAGGAGCTGGTGGCGGCGCTGCCGCCCGAGGCGCCGCCGCGGCTGCCCGTGGCGGCGGCGGCGCGGCTGCTGGATGTGTACCAGGCCCTGGCGCGCGAACGCGATCCGGAGGCGCTGCTGCCGCGGGTGCTCGATGCGGCGGCGGGACTGATCGGCGCGGCGCGTGCCTTCCTGCTCCTGGAGCAGGGCGGGCGGCTGCGGGTGGTGCTGGGCCGGGGCGCGGGCATCGAACTCGATGCGCGCCGCGGCGGGCCCTCGCACGCCATCGCGGCCGAGGCGCTGGCGGCCGGCAGGCCGGTGCGGCTGGAGTGTGCCCGCAGCGAGGCGCGCTTCGCCACGCGCCACTCGGTGGCCGAGGTCGGCATCGGCGGGGTGCTGGCGGTGCCGTTCGCCGCGCCGGCGGAGCCGGGCTCGCCCGCGCGGCCGGAACGCACCGGCGGCGGCCCGGCGCGCGGGGTCATCTATCTGGACGACGGGGGCACGGGGCGCGTCTTCGGTCCCGAGGACGAGGCGGTGCTCGTCGCCTTCGCCGACCAGGCGGCGCTCGCGCTGGCGGTGGCGACCGCGCTGCGCGCCGAGCGGCGGCGGCGTGCCGAGGCCGAGCGGCAACTCGGCGAGCTGCGCCGGCAGCTGGTGCGCACCAGCGCCGATCTCGCCACCGTGCGCTCGGCGCTCGAGCTCGAGCGCGGCCGGCTGCAGGCGCGCTTCGAGGGCCTGCTCGGCGCCAGTCCGCCCATGCGGCGCGTCTTCGAGCTGGTCGAGCGCGTGGCGCCGCTCGAGGTCCCGGTGCTCATCACCGGCGAGACCGGCACCGGCAAGGAGCTGACCGCGCGCGCGATCCACGCGCGCAGTGCGCGGCGCAGCGGGCCGTTCGTGGCGATCAACTGCGGCGCGCTGAGCCCGAGCCTGCTCGAGGCGGAGCTGTTCGGCCACCAGCCGGGCGCATTCACCGGCGCGGTAGCGGAGCGAGCGGGACTGTTCGAGCAGGCCCATGGCGGCACGCTGCTGCTCGACGAGGTCGGCGAGATGCCGCCGGCGATGCAGGCGGCGCTGTTGCGGGTGCTGGAGTCCGGGGAGGTGCGCCGGCTGGGGAGCACCGCGGCGGTGCGCGTCGATGTGCGGGTGCTGGCGGCGACCCACCGCGACCTGCAGGCGCTGGTCCGCGAGGGCCGCTTCCGCCAGGACCTGTTGTTCCGGCTGCGGGTGGTCGAGATCGCGCTGCCGCCGTTGCGCGAGCGGTTGGAGGACCTGCCGCTGTTGGCCGAGGCGGTGCTGCGCGAGCTGGCGGAGGCGGCGGGGGCGCGCGAGCCGCTGGGGCTGGAACGGGCGGCGCTGCGCAAGCTGCTTGCCTACCCCTGGCCGGGCAATGTGCGCGAGCTGCGCAACGTGCTGGCGCGCGCCGCGGTGCTGGCGGAGGGCGCGCGCATCCGCGCCGAGGACATCGCTTTCGATGCGCCCCAGCGCCCCGCGGCCTCGCTCGCGGCGCCTGGCGGCGAGCAGGGCGCGGCCGAGCCCGAGATCATCGAGTATCAGGCGGCCAAGCAGCGCTGGATCCGGGAGTACCTTGCGGCGGCTCTGCGGCGGACCGGCGGCAACGTCAGCCGCGCCGCCCGGCTGACCGGCATGAAGCGCCAGGCGTTCGGCCGCCTGCTCGCCCGGCACCAGCTCGACGCGGCGGCGTTTCGCCGGGGCGGCGCCGGTTCGCGCCGGGCGTAGGCAGCGGCTGCGGCGTGCAGCGGCTCAGCCCTCCGGCGGTGGCCCCGGGGTCGGTTCGCCGCTCTCGGTCAGGGTGCGCACCACGAGCACCTCGCCGCCCCGCAGCGTCAAGGGCGGGCAATACAGGCCGAGCCGGCGGCGCTGCCACCAGGCCCCGGTGCGGCGCCGGAGCTCCGGCGAGCTGAAGCGGTAATCGTACAGCACCGCCCGGACGTATCGCGGCGGGCGCTGCCCGAAGGGGGCGCGCGCGAACAGCGCCCGGACCTCGGGGCTGGCCTGCAGCAGGCGCTGCATGAGGGCGGCGAACCAGGGGTGCTGCCAGAGCGTGCCCAGCGCGGCGAACCACAGCTGCCAGTCCAGCCGTGGCTGGTGCGGCAGGTTCCAGCGCGGCCGCCGCTGGGGCGCGCCCGGCTTGTAGCGGAACTCGTAGGGCTGCCAGTGTTCCAGGTCATCGCTCGCCTCGATGACGATCTCGGGCCGCTCGGTGGTCATGACCGCGAACAGGCCGTAGCCGCTCGCCAGGCGCAGCGGCGCCAGCGCCGCCAGCGGGCGCAGCAGCCAGCGCGGCAGGCGGGTATGGGGCAACAGGGTCAGCCAGAGGTAGCACAGGCTGAGCGCGAACAGCAGGAGGGCGATGGGGGCGAGCACCCACCCGGGCCAGCCGGCCGCGGCCAGCGGCACCGCCGGGGCGGCGAGTCCCAGCACCTGCGCATAGCTGGCGTCGTCGATCAGCGGGGCCATGAGCACGATGGTCTGCAGGTTGAAGAAGCCATAGTTGCCCGTCGCCATGACCAGGCACATGAACAGCGCGATCGTCGCGGCAGCCATGCCACGCCACGGCTGCGGGGCGAACATGCCCAGCGGCACCACGAGCTCGAGCACCAGGGTGGCGAACGTCTCCAGGCGGTGCCAGCAGCGCGGCAGGTGGTGGGCATACCAGCTCAAGGGCGAGGGCAGGGGCTGCGTCTCGTAGTGGTGGCACATCGCGGTCAGCCCGCGCCAGCTGGGATCCCCGCTGGCGAGCTTGACCACTCCGGAGGAGAACACCAGCCGGAAGGCAAGCCACCAGAGCAGCAGCAGGGCCAGCGGCGCCGGCGCGCGCAGCGGCCCCTCGGGCAGCGGGCTGAAGGGGGCCAGCAGCAGCCCGAGCACGCCCATCTCGAGCAGCAGCGCATCCCATTGAAAGCTCAAGAAGTCACGGCAGACCACTTCCAGCGACAGATAGCAGAGCCAGCACACCGCGAGCGCTGGCAGCGCGAACAGGCCCACGGTGGCGAGGGCCGCCGCCGCTGCCCCGCCCCAGCACACCAGCAGCAGTGCGCGGTCGGAACCACCCACCAGGTGCAGCACCGTCGGCGCGCGCCAGTAGCGCCGGCGGCCCAGCCACCGCAGCCGCGCGAGGTGTTCGGCCGCGGGCAGGATCCCGCGCTGGCCGATCAGTCCTCGGACCTGCACCCCGAGCGAGGTGAACGCGATCAGGTAGATCAGGCCCAGGCCGCGCAGAAACAGCCAGCTGCCGACGACGTAGTCCGAGGCATCCATGCCGCTGCTGCGCCCGGGGCGAACAGCCCGCCATCGCCTGCCTAGCGGTGTGCCGCTACGTACTGCACGACCTTGCTCACCGCGTCCTCGACCGCATCCTCGGTGGTGGCATCCGAGAGGAGCGAGGGCTCGCCGCGCACCTCGAAGCGGTGGAGCACGCGCCGGCGGGCATCGAAGATGATCACGTGGGCGAGCAGCCAGGCGCGCCGGCTGAGCACCTTGGAGTAGCGGCGCTGCCCATCGGGTACGTGCCGGCCGTCGATCACGCGCACGCGCAGGCACAGTTCGTACGAGGCGTCGTCATCGCCGCTCGCCTGTGCGACCTCGGGGAACAGCCCCTGCGCCAGCAGCCGCGAGGCCAGGGTCTGCTTGAGCTGCAGGGTCAGCGGCTTGAGGTCCTCGCGCGGGGTGCGGCCGCTGACCACCACCTTGGTGAAACCGCCGAGCCTGGGGCTGGCGGCTGCGCTCGCCGCCTCGCCGGCGCCGCTGGCTTCCGGCGGGGCGGGCAGCTGGCGCGCGTCGCGAATGCCGGCGCACCCCAGCAGCGCGAACCCGAGCGCGGTGGCGAGCAACAGCCCGCCGCCCCTGCCGGGCGCGGCCCGGCGCGGGCGCGCCCGCGCGGTTGCGCCGCCGCCTCCCCGAGGGCGCGCTGGCGCCGCGCCGCCGGCGGGACGGACTAAGAAGACCGCTGCGCACATGGCCGCTCCTGTAGCCGTGGACGGTGTGCGGGTTGTCAGCGCCCGCGCCGCCATGGAGGTAGCCGCGGATCGGGGCGCGCGAAGACGACACTGCCCACGAACAGCCGCTGGGCAGGACTGAGGCGCGCCGCCACGGCCGCGGGCAACAGCTCGCGGGCCGAGCGCGAGGCGGCCGTGCTGGTGCGGCTCGGGCCGATCGGCGCCGGCGGTGCCTGGGCACCATGGGGCGGAGCGCTGGCCGGAGCCGGCGGCGGCGCGGAAGGCGCTGGCGGCGAGGGGGCGAGCTCGGCGCGGGGCCGCCGGCGCGGGCGATGGGCTGCCAGCTGCGGGCGGCGCCGGTGGGCAGCACTGGCCGGGTCGCGCGCCGCTGGCGGAGGCGCTCCCACCGGAGCAGCCGCGGCCGGGCTCTGGTGCTCCGCGCCAGGGGCGGAAGCCGGGGCAGGGGCCTCGCCGGCGGGCGCCTCGGGCAGGCCGAGCAGGCGCCGCAGCGCCTTCTCGGCGCGCTGCACCACCTCCTCGGCCCGTTCGTCCTGCGGCGCCGGGGCGGCCTGCTCCGGCGCGCGCGAGGGCTCGCCGCCGGGCGCCGGTGTCGCGGTGCGGCGCCGCTGCTGGGAGGCCTCGGCGCGCTGCTTGATCCAGCCGCCGAAGGCCATGACCAGGAAGAAGATGACGTAGACGATGTACTCGATCAGCTCGCCGGGCTGCAGGCCGAGCACCGCGAGCACAACCGCCGTCGCCGCTCCCGCCACGGGCCCTCTCCCTCACCTGCCGGGCGCGTGCTCGCGCACCGGCGCCAGCGGCGCGCCCTCGAGCGCTGCTCCTGCTCAGCCGCCCGTGCCCGGGCGCGCCGGGCCCTCCTCCCCGGCGATGCCGCGCCGCATGCGGGTGTCCGCTTCGATGTTGCGGATGTGCAGGTAGTCCATGACGCCGAGGTTGCCCTCGCGCAGCGCCTGGGCGATGGCCTTGGGCACCTCCGCCTCGGCGAGCACCAGCTTGGCGCGATTGGCCTCCACCTCGGCGCGCATCTCCTGCTCGCGCGCCACCGCCATCGCGCGCCGCTCCTCGGCCTTGGCCTGCGCGACGCTTGAGGTCGGCCTCCGCCTGGTCGGTCTGCAGCTTGGCGCCGATGTTCTCGCCCACGTCGACGTCGGCGATGTCGATCGAGAGGATCTCGAACGCCGTGCCGGCGTCCAGTCCCTTGTCGAGCACGGTCTTCGAGATGCGGTCGGGGTTTTCCAGCACCGCCTTGTGGGATTCCGCCGAGCCGATCGTGCGAGACGATGCCCTCGCCGACGCGCGCGATGATCGTCTCCTCGGTGGCGCCGCCCACCAGCCGGTCGATGTTCGTGCGCACGGTCACGCGCGCCATGGCGCGCAGCTGGATGCCGTCCTTGCCACCGCTCGACGTGGCGCCCGAGTGCCGGGTCGGCACGTCGATGACCTTGGGCTGCACCGCACGTCTGACCGCGTCCAGCACGTCGCGCCCGGCCAGGTCGATCGCGCACGCGCGCTCGTAGCTGAGCTTGATGTTCGCCTTGGATGCGGCGACCAGCGCCTGGCAGACCCGCAGCACGTTGCCGCGCGCCAGGTAGTGGGTCTCCAGCGCATCGGTCTCGATGGGGAGCCCCGCCTTGGTCGTCATGATGCGGGCGTCCACGATGATCTTGGGATCGACCCGCCGCAGCCGCATGCCGACCAGGCTCAAGAGCTTGACCCGGCAGCCCGACAGCAGCGCCCTGAGCCACAGCGAGCCATAGGCGAAGAACGCCAGCGCCACCACCAGCGCCACCAGGCCGATGGCGACGATGGCCACCCACTGGCCCACCTCCTTGAGCATGTTCCAGTCGATCGCCGGCGAAGGCTCGGGCCGTCGCGCCGCCAGCAGCCCCGTGCCCAGCATCGCCCACCCGAGATTGATCATGCCGTGCTCTCCCCCAGATTCAGGCCTGCCCCGGACGGCGGGTGCCTTCAGATCGCCTTGACCACCACGCGGTTGCCGCTGGTGTCGATCACGCGCACCCGCACCCCTGGCTCCAGCATCTCGCCGCGCGTCACCACATCGACGCGGCGGCCGCCGATCGTGCAGACCCCGCTCGGCCGGCAGGGCGTGGCGGTGATGCCCTCCGCCCCCAGCAGTTCCTGCAGGCGCGGATCGGCGACGGTATAGCCGCGGTGGGGATCCTGCACCTCGGTCGTCGTCAGCCGCCGCAGCGCATACAACACCACCGCCAGCAGGCCGAGCGCGACCACCGCCGAGGCCCCCAGCCCGCTCCACAGTCCATGGTGCACGAAGGTGAGATAGATCGCACCGCCCAGGCAACCCAGCCCGAGCAGGCCCACGATCACGCCCGGGGTGACCAGCTCCACCAGCACCAGCGCGAAGCCCACCAGGTAGAGCAGGATCAGCAGCGCCGGGCTCATGCCTGGCTCTCCCCGCCAGCGCTGCCGCCGCCATGCCGGCGCACGAGCACCCGGTTGGCATCCGTATCGATGATCTCGACCTCGGTGCCCGGATCGAGCATCTCGCCCTCCGCGACCGCGTCCACGACCTCCTCGCCCAGCTCCACCTTGCCCGCCGGCCGCAGCGGGGTGAGCGCGCGGCCGACCCGCCCGATCAGCGCGACGCGGGCCGGGGAGGCGACGGAATAGCCGTTCTCCACCCGCTGGCTGCCCTGCAGCACCAGTTGGCTCAGCCAGGGGCTCTTCGGCAGCAGCCGCACGATGGCGGCGAACAGCAGCACCAGCGCCGCCAGCCCCAACCCGAACCCCTTCAGGTTGTCCAGGAACTGCTCCATCTCGAGCGGGCTCTCGGGCACCACGAACGGCTGTCGCATGAGCAGCAGCCCCGCCGCCACCGACAGCAGCCCGAGCACGCCCGCCAGCCCGAAGCCCGGCAGCACCAGCAGCTCCACCAGCAACAGCCCCACCCCCACCACCAGCAGCAGCACATCGACCACGCCTACCAGCCCGAGCAGGTGCGAGCCGAAGAATGCCAGCGCCAGGCAGGCAAGTCCCACCGCGCCCGGCACGATCAGCCCCGGGTGGTAGAACTCGATCATGAGCCCCAGCACTCCGACGAACATGAGGAAGCCGTGCATGGGGCCGGTCAGGAACCGGACGAACGCCTCCCAGGGGCCGAGTTCCAACCGCGCGAGCGCGAGCGGGCGTCCGTACTCGGCGGCGAGCAGCCCCACCAGCTCGTCGAGGTCGCGCGCGATCCAGCGGGCAAAGCCGTATTCCTGGGCGCGGGTATGGTTCAGGGTGAGCAGCTCGCCCTCGCGCACCACGGTCTCGCGTTCCAGCACGCGGAAGCGCTTGTCGGGCGGCCACTGCTCCAGCTCGCTGGCCTGGACGTACACCACCTCGGCCCGTTCTGCGGCGCGGGCGCGCTGCTGCTCGTCGGACAGATCCAGGCCCTCCGGCGCCAGCCGCACCCGCAGCACCTCGTGCTGCTTGTCGACCATGGCGACCGCCAGCGCCTCGGGATAGCCGTTGCGCTCGGCGAAGTTGCGGAAGTCGCTGCGCAGCGGCGAGATGATCTTCTCCGGGCCGGTCCGGATCTCGCCGCCGGCGACCAGGATCGGCTCGCAGTCGCCGAGCCTGGTGTTGGGCGCCATGGCGATGGCGTTGCACGCCAGCGCCAGCATGGCGCCGGCGGAGATCGCCTTGCGCGAGACGAAGGCGATCGTGCGCACGTGCGGCGGCAGGTGCAACAGCGTATCCGTCATCTCGTAGGCCGGATGTAGCCCTCCGCCCCAGGTATCCAGATCGAGCACCAGCAGCTCGGCCCCGCCGGCGAGCGCCTGGTCGACCTGGCGCTGGAAGATCGCCGCCATGACCTCGTCGACCTCGCCGTGCACGGTGATCAGCGCGGCGGCGAGGGGGCGGGCGGCAGGAGCCGGGGGCGGAGCGGTATCGGCCGCCGTCCCGAGCGCCGCCCCGAGCAGCAGCACCGCCATACAGATCGGCAGGCGCATCCGAGCGAGCATGAGAGCCTCCTCCGCGCTGGCTGCAATGTACCCGCCGCGCCCGCTCCTGCGCAACCAGGGTGCCAGCCCGCTGCCGGGCTCAAGCGCCGACGCATGGGGTCGCAAAGGCAGAAGTGGCCCGCCAGGCCGCGCCGTGACCGGGGGGCGGGCACGGCGGCAACCCGAAGGCAAACCGGGAGCTGAGGAGAGGCACCCGGCTCTGGCTGCCGATATGAGCAGAAGAGGGGCTGGGAGCGTGGCGCCGTGCAGTGTCGTGTCGCCGCCCGCTCCAGCGGCCGCAAGGCCCGCAGCCGGGGTCGGACCTGAAGGGCGGATGAGCGCGACGACGGAGATGCGGGGCGAGCATCGCGAAGAGGGACACGGCTCGGGCGGCTGGCGCGGGGCGCCAGGACGTCATGGGGGCCGCAGCGCGCGCGGCGCGGAGGAGCACCGCCGCCCGCCGGGGGCCGGGCAGGCGGGGCCGGTCGAGTGGCCAGGACGAGGTGCAGGGACGTCGCTGGCGCTGGACACGCCGCCGGGCGGCACCGCGTGGACGGCGGGCCGCGACGCAGAGGAGCGCCGTTCGCCGCGCCGCCGCACGCTCGCCGCAGTGCGGGTGCTCGAGGGGCCAGCGCTGGGGGGGCAGGCTGCGGCGACCGACCTCAGCGGGGACGGGGCCTTCATCCGTACCGAAGCGGCGGTGCTCGCCGGCACGCGGCTGGGCCTGGAGCTGGTGCTGCCCACCGATCCCAAGCCGATCCGGCTCGGAGCGCGCGTGGTGCGCACCAGCGCCACCGGGATCGGGGTGCGTTTCGAGGACCTGTCGGCGCGCGATCGCTCGCGGCTGCGCAGCTACGCCGGGTTCTACGAGATGGACGAGGCGATCGTGCGCGTGCAACGCGCGCTCGGTGACCTGGTCCCGGGCAACCTGCTGCCGCTGGCCGAGCCGGAGGAGATCCAGGCGGTGGTGCGGACCGCCGCCGAGCGCCGGCTGGAGGTCCATGTGATCGAGCCCGGGCGCGGCTTCAAGCCGGCCAGGGCGTGGATCGCCGAGCTGCTCGCGGTGCCGGTCGCCGGCCGCGAGCTGCCGGCGATGCGACTGGGCGGGCTCCGGCGGCCGCTCGGGCCGGCGACCGGGGCGGTCTATCTGGTCTTCGCCGATCCGCCGCTGCACTACGCCTTCGAGGCTCTGGTGCCCGAGCCAGGCCTGCGGCCGGTGTTGCTGGTGCCGGAGCGGATCTACCTGACGGAACGGCGCACCAGCCGCCGCGCGCAGGCCGAAGGCGCCTGGTGCGAGCTCGAGGCGCCCTGGCGCCCTGGCGGCCGGCTGCGGCTTTCGGTGCTCGATCTCAGCGAGCGCGGCGCCTCGGTGCGGCTGCACGGCGAGGTGGCGCTGTTGCCCGGCATGCGGCTGCCGCCCTTCTGGCTGCACACCGCCGAGGGACAGCGCCGCGTGGCGGGCGCCACCGTGCGCTACGTGACCGGTAGCAGCAGTGGGGCGCTGCGCGCCGGGCTGCACTTCGAGCTCGAGGAGACGGCGGCGCAGGCCGGCGCGGCGGCGGGGGGCGATCCGCAGGGGGCCGCAGGGCAGCGCCAGAGCGCGCCGGCCGTGGTGCGGCGGCCGGCGCGCACCGGCTTGGGGCCGGGGCTGTGGCGCGCGCTGCGCGGGCTCGGCACCCGGCTGTGGGGCCGGTGGGCGGCTCGCGCCGGCAGCCCCAGCGCGCCCGAGGTGGAGGTCGTGCGCTACCGCAACCGGCTCGGGCGCACGGTCGCCGCCATCGTCGATGCCAACTTCGAGACCGGCGGGGACGGATCGCCGGCGGACGTGGCGATCGTCATCGCGCCGGCCTTCCTCAAGCGCAAGGAGGTGTTCGGGCTGCTCGCCCGTACCCTCATCGATGACCTCGGCGCGGAGGGCAGGCGGGTGGTGGTGCTGCGCTTCGATGCCTGCCACGTGGTCGGCGAGAGCACCGCGGATGCCGAACAGGTGGCCAGAGGCCAGCCCTACTTCAACTGGACCTTCAGCGACATGGCGGCGGATATCGAGGCCTCGCTGCACTACCTTGAGCGCCGCTTCCGCCCGCGGGCGCGCGTGCTGGTGAGCTGCTCGCTCTCCTCGATCAGCGCGCGGTATGCGCTGCGCTCTGCGGAGCTGCCGCCGGTGGACCTGTGGGTGGCGCCGTATGGCTGTCCCGACGCCCAGGACATGCTGCGCAACTACCTGGCCGGGCTCGATCTGTTCGAAGTCTACCGGCGGGGGGAGCGCGCCGCGCCGCTGCTGATCCACGGCCGCCCGATGAACCCCGACCGGCTGTATGGCCAGACCATGCAGGACGGGCTCGCCTTCCTGGAGGAGGCGCGGCGCGACGTGGCGCGGCTCGCGATGCCGATCGTGTGGATCCTGGGCCAGTACGACTACTGGGTGACCGCCTCGCGGGTGCGCGAGATGCTGGCGGCGCCGGGCGGCGGGGTGCGCGAGGTCTTCGAGCTGCCGACCGGGCACGTGCTCAAGAGCGGTCCGGAGGCGATCGAGGTCTTCAAGCTGGTCAGCGAATCGGTCGCCAAGCACATCTTCGGGCAGGATCGGCCGGCGCGCGATCCGGACCTGGCGCGCTTCCAGCGGCAGAGCGAGGCGGAGTGGGCCCGGGTGCAGCGGCTGGAGCTGGCCGATGCGGCAGGCTTCTGGCACGACCACCTGTTCGGCGAGCACGAGGGCGATCTCGGCTACGACGTGCTGCTCGATCACCCGGATTACCGCGAGTTTCTGGCGCGGCACGTGGAGCTGCTCGATCCCCAGCCGGGCGAGGCGCTGGCGGACTTCGGCTGCGGCACCGGCAACCTGGCGCTGGCGCTGGCCGAGGCCTATGAGCAGGGGCGGGCGCCGGCCTCGATCACCTTCGTCGACCTGGTGCCCGAGGCGGTCGCGCGCACCGAGCAGAAGCTGCGCGCGCACTACGCCCGCCGGGGCGGAGCGGTCCCCGAGCTGCGCGGGGGTGGTGGCGGATCTCGAGGTCTCGCGCCTGGCCCCGGTGGCGGACTTCCTGGCGGGGCGGTTGCACGGCGTCGAGGCGCTGGCCGAGCGAGTCGAGGGCTTCGACGTGCGCACCGCGCGCAAGCTCGCCGCGCACTACGGCAAGGAGCTGCACGCGATACTGCGCGGCCGGCCGAGCACCGCGGCGCGGCTCCAGCAGCTGTGCCCGAGCCTGGAGCCGGAGGAGGTGGCGGTGGTGCTGGAGCTGGGGCGCGCCGCGCGGTTCGTGGCCGGCGAGCCGCTGCCGGACGACCTCAAGCCGGGCGCAGCCTGGCCGCCGGCGAGCACCGACGAGCTACGGCTGGAGCGGCTGCGGTTCAAGGGCGCGACGCGGCGGCTGGAGCTGCCGTTCGCGGCGCACAGCTTCGATCGCCTGGGCTGCTCGCTGGTGATCTCGTATCTGTACGACCCGCTGGCGGCGCTGCGCGAGATGCACCGGGTGCTCAGGCCCGGCGGCACGCTGGTGCTCTCCTCGCCGCGGCGCAACTTCGACCCCTCCAAGCTGTACCGCGACGAGGCGGAGTTGCTGCGGCGCCAGGCGCAGGGGGAGGCGGCCGCGGGCGGAGGCGGCGAGGCGGAGCGCAAGCTGGTGGCGCTGCGGCGCTTCGCCAGCATGGTCGGCAAGCTGATCGAGCTGGAAGACGACGGGCGGTTCGTGTTCTACGACGGCCCGGGGCTGGCCGAGCTGGTGCGCGAGGCGGGCTTCTCGGAGGTGCATGCCTTCGAGGCGTTCGGCTCGCCGCCGGCGGCGGTGATCATCCACGCCCGCCGCTGAGGCGCCGCTCGCCGGCCCCCGGGGGGCGGGGAGCGGCGGGGCGCGGGCGCGGCGGGACACGAGGGCGGGGAATGTGAGCGCGAGCGCGGGCAGGGCAGGTAGCGGCGCAACGGCCCGAGCTGAGCGTGCCGCCGAACTTCGAGGCGGCGTTTGCCGCCGAGAGCCACCGGCTGCGGGTGGACCGGACGCGGTTTTTGCTCTGGGCCGCGATGGTGCTCTACCCGGCGTTCTGGTTCCTCGACCTCTTGACCGCACCCGCCTTCGCCCGGCAGTTCCTGTTCATCCGGCTTTCGGTGTTGGGCCTGTACGTGCTGACCATGGCGCTGACCTACACCCCGGCCGGCCAGCGGGTGGTGCGCGCGCTCGCCATGGGCTACATCGTCGCCTCCGCGATCGGCATCTCGCTCATGGCGGCGCTGCTGGGCGGCTTCGGCAGCGACTATTACGTCGGCAACATGATCGTGCTGTTCGTCGTCGGCTTCTTCATGCCGTGGCGAGTCGCCGACAGCGCGCTGTGTTGCGGGCTGATCGTGCTCGGCTACCTGGTGATCAACCTGCTCGCGGATGGCCCGTCCCGGGCCATGATCTCGCCCCTGTTCTTCCTCGCCGGGACCTCGGTCTTCGTCTGCCTGGCGACCCTGGCCAGCGAGCGCACCCGCCGGCGCGACCTGCTCATGCGGCTGCGGGTGGAGAGGGCCAACGAGGAGTTGCGGGAGCTGGACGAGGCGAAGACGCGCTTTTTCGCCAATGTCAGCCACGAGCTGCGCACGCCGCTGACCATGATCCTGGGACCGCTCGAGCAGCTGTTGCAGCGGCGCGAGCAGCAGGGCGAGTCGGCCGAGCGGGCGGTGCTGGCGGCGATGGAGGCCAACGCCCGGCGGCTGTTGCGCCAGGTCAATGCGCTGCTCGAGCTGGCGAAGGCCGAGGCCGGGCGGCTGCGCCTGGAGCTGCGGGGAGGGCAACCTGGGCCGGCTGGTGGCCGAGGCGGTGGCGGCCGCCGCCCCGCAGGCCGCCCGCCGCGGGATCGAGCTGCGCGCCGAGGGGCTGGAGGCCATACCGGACTCGCGCTTGGATCCCGACAAGGTCGAAGTCATGATCGCCAACCTGCTGAGCAACGCGCTCAAGTTCACGCCGGCGGGCGGGCAGGTGGTGGTGCGCGGCGGGGCGACCGAGAGTGCGGTCTTCTTCGAGGTGGCCGACACCGGGCCCGGCATCCCGCCCGAAGAGCACGAGCGGATCTTCGAGCGGTTTTTACCAGGTGGATGGGTCGGCGGCGCGCGAGCACGAGGGCACGGGCCTGGGGCTGTCGCTGACGCGGGAGCTGGTGCGGCTGCACGGCGGCGCGATCGAGCTCGAGAGCGAGCCGGGCCGTGGCGCCACCTTCCGCATCGCGTTGCCGCGCGCGCCGGCCGAACAGCCCGAGCGGCGGCAGCGTGCCCGCCGGCGCGAGGACCGCATGGCGCAGATGCGGATCGAGGCGCTGGCGGCGCAGCGGCTGCAGGAGCAGTCCTGGCAGCGCACCCTGCTGGCCGATGTGGAGGCGGCGCCGCTCGGCGAGGCGCCGCCGCCGCCGCCGCCGCCGGCCGACCCGGAGGCGCCGCGGGTGCTGGTGGTGGAGGACAACCCCGACCTGCGCACCTTCATCGCCTATGGGCTCGCGGAGCACTACCGGGTCGAGACCGCCGCCGACGGCCTGCAGGCGCTGGAGTGTGCGCGCCGCCGCCGGCCCGATCTGATCGTGACCGACGTCATGATGCCGCGCATGGATGGGCACGAGCTGTGCCGCCAGCTCAGGCAGCAGCCGCTGCTGGCGTCGGTGCCGGTGGTGCTGTTGACCGCCCGGGCAGGGGTGGAGGCGGTGGTGGAGGGACTGGGCTGCGGGGCCGATGACTATCTGACCAAGCCGTTCGAGCTGCGGGAGCTCCGGGCCCGCATCGAGGCGCAGCTGCGGGCGCGGCGGCTGGAGCGGCAGCTGCGCGAGCGCGAGAGCCGGCTGGCGGCGATCGGCCAGATGGCGAGCGCGATCGTGCACGATCTGAAGAACCCGCTCGCGGCGGTGGTCGGCTACGCCGAGCTGGCGCGGCAGGCGGCGCTGGAGGGAGCGGCACCGGAGGAGATCGCCGAGGAGCTCGCGCCGGTGCTGAGCGAATCCGCGCGGCTGCGGCGCATGCTGCAGGAGGTGCTGGACTTCGCGCGCGGCGGCAGCCCGCCGCTGGTGCTGGAGCCGACCCAGGTCGCCAGCTACCTCCACGAGGTGCTGCGGCCGCTGCGCCAGGAGCTGGAGCAGAGCGGGATCGAGCTGCGCTGCGAGCTGGCGATCGACGACACCTTTGCGATTCCGCTCGACCGCGACCGGGTGCACCGGGCGCTGGAGAACCTGATCGCCAATGCCCGCGAGGCGCTGTGCAGCCAGCCTGCGCCTGCCAGCGGGCGCCGCACGGTCTGGGTCAAGGCAGCGGTGCGCCAGGGCGGCCTGCACCTGCGGGTGGCGGACAACGGCCCCGGGATCCCGGACGAGATGGCGGACCGCCTGTTCGAACCGTTCGCCACCGCGGGCAAGGCACAGGGCACCGGGCTCGGGCTCATGACGGTGCGCAACCTGGTGCGGGCGCACGGAGGCCAGGTGCGGGCCGAGCCCCATGCCCCGGAAGGCGGGGCCGCCTTCGAGCTGATCTTTCCGGTGGTGGCCGGCGGCGGGGGCGAGCGGCGCCAGCCACTGCAGCTCTCGGCATAGGGCCGGCAGGGCAGCGCGGCCGCCGGGGCTGGCCCTCAGCGCCCGCGCGGGCGGGCCGGGGTGCCGCTTGCGGCAGCAGCCGCTCCCAGCAGCGCGGCGCGGGAGCCCACTCCCCTCCCGGCGCGCGGGCAGCGCCGCCCCGCACCAGGTACAGCGCACCGCCTGCGGCTCGACGTTGATCCCGCGGCAGTGCACGCAGCGGCGCAGCTGGTAGGTTCCCGCCAGATCGACGGCCGACTGCAGGATCTCCACGTCCCGATCGTAGCGGCTCACCGGCA
>BPJM01000002.1 GCA_026004615.1 Planctomycetota bacterium | reverse complement strand
GGAAAGCTATGGCAAGCTATGTCCGTATTCGGGCCGGGGGCAGTGTCGTATACTGCGCGCGCTGTGCGAGGGCGAGCGTTGAGCGGTCTGGCAGGGCGCGGCGACATGGCCCGCTGCATCCCGGGCGCGGGGGCGCTGGCATGGGAGCGCACGGGCCGCGGCGCGCCGGTGCTGTTGCTCCACGGGCTGGGAGGCGAGCGCCACGGCTGGCAGCCGCTGCTCGAGCGGCTGGCGGGCGAGTTCGAGCTGTGGGCGATCGATCTGCCGGGTTTCGGCGGCTCGCCGCCCCTGCCGGCCGCCGTGGCACCGGGCCCCGAGGAACTCGCCGAGGCGGCCGCAGGCTTCGTGCGCGCACACGCCCTGCCGAGCCCGCTGCCGGTCGTCGGCCATTCGCTCGGGGGATGGATCGCGCTCGAGCTGGCGCGGCGCGGCCTGGCGAGCAGCGTGGTGGCGATCGCTCCCGGGGGCTGGTGGACCGAGCGCGAACGCCGCCGCACCTCGGCACTGCTGCGCGCCTCGGTGCGGCTGGCGCGCGCGCTCCGCCCGCTCGTGCCGCGGCTGCTCCGTCCGGCGCCGCTGCGCACGCTGTTGCTCGCGCACATGGTGCACCGGCCGTGGCGCATGCCGGCGCCGGCCGCAGTGCGAGCCGTCCAGAGCTTTGCGGCAGCACCTGGTTTCGACGCCACGCTGGCCGCGATCGACCGGCCTGGCTGCCGGCTGCAACGACCCGAAGAGATCGCCAGCCCGGTGACGCTCGTCTGGGGTCGCGATGATCTGCTGCTGCCGGTGCGGCAGAGCCGGCGGGCAGCCAGCCGCCTGCCCCGGCTGCGCGCGCTGATCCGGCTGCCCCGCTGCGGCCATGCCGTGATGTGGGACGCCCCCGCCGCGCTCGCCGGCGCCGTCCGCGCCGCGCTCGGGCACCGGGCATGCCGCCGGAACACGCCGGACTAGCGGCGGAGCGACGGAGCAGCGCAACGGCCAGCTGGGCGCCGCACCGCAGCGGCCTCTCCTCCGGCTGTGCGGCTCTTGCCCGGCGGCGCACCGCAGGTGCCAGCACCCCGCGAGCGCGGCCGCGCCCGGGCGAGCCGGGCGCGCGGTGCGTTGCCGCAGCCATGCCCGCACCGGCTCGTGGCCCGGCAAGCCCCCGCCGCCGCGCGGGCCTGCGCGCAAGCACCCACCGCGCCGAGCGCCCGCCGCGGCCAGGGCGGGACGGGCGCGCGACATGCCGGTGCGGTTCGTATCATAGTTCCTGGTGGCTCGGCGGCCTGCGAGCGCACACGCCCACCTGCCGGGCAGCGGGTGCGGACTGCGGGGCCGGTCGCATGCGGCACGGGGGGAGACACGATGACCGCGGCGCAACGCAGTGGGGACCCGCACGCGCATGGCGGCCGTGAGTGCGGTGGTGGGCGCGGCATTTCTCGGGGGCTGTGCGACCCTGTTCGCGCCCGGTCCCGACGTGGTACCGGTCGACAGCACCCCGCGCGGCGCCACGGTGAAGCTCAACGGCCAGGTCGTGGGCTCCACCCCGATGGCGGTCACGCTGCACCGCGACCGCGAGGCGCTGCTCGCCTTCGAGTACCCGGGCTACCGCCCGCACCTGGTCTCGGTCGAGCGCCAGCTCAACCCGGTGACGCTGCTCAACATCCTGTTCTTCCCGGCGTTCGTGGTCGACGGGGTGGCGCACAACGTGCAGCGCTACCCGGAGCTGCCCGTGCACGCGGTGCTGCAGCCCGCCGAGCCGGGCGCGCCGCCCACCACCGGCTGGAGCGGGGCGGCGAGCCCGCCCGCGCGCCCGCCCGCACCGCTCGATGTGCAGCCGGAGGTGGGCCCGCTGCCCGAGGTGCGGATCGCCCCGCCGGCCGAGCCCGGCGCCCCGCTGGCCGCACCGGCGCCCGCCCCCGAGCCCCCGGCGGCGGCGCGCGAACCCACCACCGGCGGCAGCCGCGGCGCTGCCCCACCCCCTCCGCCCGCCGCCGCGCGCCCCCGCCCTGCTCGTACTGCGGGCAGCAGCTCGCCCCCGGCGACCAGGTCTGCCCCGGCTGCGGCAAGCCGGCCGGCGACTGAGCCCCGGCCGCGCTGCTCGCCGCCCCGCGAGCGGCAGCGGGCCAGGCGAGCCGCCCGGACCGCGCTCGCCCGCGCGCCGTGCGGCCGCTGCCTGGCGCCGCCGCGACGCCGGCCCCGCGGCGATATCGAACACATGGCGAACACGGTGTCGGGGGCCGGGGTAGTGTCTTTTGCCCGGAGGCGGGCGCTGGAGGGAGCGCGATGCTGGCGCGGCTGCAGGCGGCCACACTGATCGGAATCGACGCGATGCCGGTCGAGGTCGAGGTCGATGTGGGGGCGGGGCCTGCCGGGGATCACCCTGCTGGGGCTGCCGGATTCGGCCGCGCGCGAGGGGCGCGATCGGGTCCGGGCGGCACTGCGCAATGCCGGACTGGAGGTCACGCTCCACCGGATCACGGTGAACCTCGCGCCCGCGGAGCTGCGCAAGGAGGGCGGGCTGTTCGACCTGCCGGTGGCGCTGGGGCTGCTCGCGGCGACGGGCCAGCTCGGCCCCGAGGCGGCGGCGCGGCTGGAGCGGACGCTGGTGGCCGGCGAGCTGGCGCTGGATGGCCGGCTGCGCCCGGTGCGCGGCGCGATCGCGCTGGCGCTGCTGGCGCGGGCGCGC
Source organism: Planctomycetota bacterium (assembly GCA_026004615.1). GTDB lineage: Bacteria > Planctomycetota > J058 > J103 > J103 > BPJM01. The sequence continues at coordinate 482,819 of BPJM01000002.1, read as the reverse complement.
GGGCTGGAGGCGCTTCTGCTGCCGGCCGGCAACGCCCGCGAGGCGGCGGTGGTGCCCGGGATCGAGGTCTACGGCGCCGCCGATCTGCGGGAGGCGGTGGCGCACCTGAGCGGCGAGGCCTCGCTCGTGCCCGCGCGCGCCGCGGCCCCGCCCGCGGGCGACGGCCCGGCGGAGGATTGGGGCGGGCGCAGCGAGGCGCTGGATTTCGCCGATGTGCGGGGGCAGCCGGCCGCCAAGGAGGCGCTGGTGCTCGCGGCGGCGGGCAACCACAACGTGCTCATGGTGGGGCCGCCCGGCGCCGGCAAGACCATGCTGGCGCGCCGCCTGCCCGGTATCCTGCCGCCGCTGGACGAGGAGCAGGCGCTCGAGGTGACGCGCATCGCCAGCGTCGCCGGCCTGCTGCCGCCGGGCGGCGGCCTGGTGCGCGCGCGGCCGTTCCGCGCCCCGCACCACACCGCGAGCGAGGTGGCGCTCGTCGGCGGCGGGGCCGCTGCTGCGCCCGGGCGAGGTCACGCTCGCCCACCACGGGGTGCTGTTCCTGGATGAGCTGCCGGAGTTCGGCGCCCACAAGCTCGACACGTTGCGCCAGCCGCTGGAGGAGGGCGAGGTGCGGCTGGGGCGCGCGCGCGGGTTCGCGACCTTTCCGGCGCGCTTTCTGTGCGTGGCCGCCATGAATCCCTGCCCGTGCGGTCAGTGGCGGCCCGAGGCGCCCTGCGGCTGCAGCCCGCTCGCGGTCGAGCGCTACGCGGGGCGGGTCTCCGGGCCGCTGCGCGACCGGTTCGATCTCAAGCTGGCGCTGCGCGCGGTGCCGGTGCGCGAGCTGCAGCTCGGCCGGAGCGAGGCGCCCGCGGCCGCGGGCCCCACCTCGGCCGAGCTCCGCGCGCGCGTGATCGCGGCGCGCCAGCGCCAGCTCGCGCGCCAGGGGGTGCCCAACGCCGAGCTCGGCGGGGCGGCGCTGCGGCAGCATGCCGGGCTGGGCGGCGCCGAGGCGCGGGAGCTCGACCGGCTGGCGGATCGCTACCGGCTGTCCGCGCGACAGGTGGTGCGCCTGCTGCGGCTGGCCCGCACCGCCGCCGACCTGGAGGGCGCCGAGCGCGTCGGGGCCGAGCACCTGGCGGCCGTGCTGGCCCTGCAGCGCGGGGCGCGGCTGCCGGGCAGCGAGGTCTCGCCCGCCGCGGCGTGAGCGGGCGCGCGCGGCTGCGCGCGCTGCGCGCCGAGCGGTCACCGCCGGGCCGCGGTGGTATGCTCCCCGCGTATGGATCGAAGCTGCCCCGCCCGTCTGCTCCGCACCGCGCTCGTGCTCGCGCTCGCCGGCGCGGGCGGCGCGGCGCCCCTGGCCGCGAGCGAGCCGGCCGGGCCTGCGCGGGCCGCGGCGCCGAGGCAGCTGCGCGCCGCCGCCCCGCCCGCGCAGGGCGAGCAGGGAGCGGACGGTGCAGGCGGCCCGTCGGGGACGCGCGCGCCCGATCCCGCCCGCAGCTCCCCGCCTGCGGGCACGCGGCACGAGGGAGGAGCGCCCGGCGCGCCGGACGGCGGGCCGGGGCCCGAGCAGGCGCCGGCAGCAGCCGCGCCCCCGGACGGCGGGTGGTGCTCCAGGCTCGCGGCCGGCTTCGCGGCGGCGGCCGACTGGTTCCTCGCGCGCGGCGAGGGCGAGGAGCAGCACGCGCGCACCTGGGGCTTCGTGCCGCTGGTGGTCGCGGACTCCACCCAGGGTTTCGGCGGCGGGGTGCAGTTCGTGGAGACCGACCTGCTCGGGCTCGGCATCCGCGTCGCGCCGGAGGTGCTGGCGAGCCACCGCGAGTTCTTCCAGGCCGGGATCGAGCTGCGCGGACCGCCGCTGTTGCTGCGCCCGGCGCCGGCGCTCTACTGGTCGGTGCAGGCGCGCTACCGCAGCCGGCCGCGGCTTCTGTTCTACGGGATCGGCAACGGCACCGAGCGCGGCGACCGCGCCTCGCTCTGGCTGGAGGACACCCTCGCCGAGCTGCAGCTCGGCCACCGCTTCTTCGCCGAGCACGTGGCGCTGTCCGCCATCGCGCGCTTGCGCAACGTCAACGCGCGCGACGGCACCCATCCCCGGATCCCGAAGGTGAGCGAGGCGTTTGCGGTCGACTCCATCGCTGGCTTCACCGAGGACGGGTTCACCCATGCGCTCGGCGCCAGCCTGTTGCTCGACCACCGCGACAACGACTTCGATCCCAAACGAGGGTTTCGACTCGAGGTGGGCGCGCTGTACCACGGGCCGGAGATCGGCGACAGCCCGTTTCGCTTCGGGCTGTACTTCGCCGACCTGGCCTGGTACCAGCCGCTGGTCGGCACCAACCTGGTGGCGGCGGTGCGCGGGCGCATCGAGCTGGTGGACGCCAGCCTGCGCCGCGTGCCGTTCTACGCCCTGCCGTCGCTGGGCGGGCGCGACACCCTGCGCGGCTTCTTGGAGGGCCGCTTCCGCGACCGGCACGCGGTGCTGCTGCAGGGCGAGGTGCGCTTTCCGATCTGGCGCGTGCTCGCCGGGGCGGTCTTCGCCGATGCGGGCCGGGTCTTTCACGACGTGACCGACCCGCCCTTTTTCAAGGACTTTCACGTGGACGCGGGGCTGGGGCTGAGGCTCGTGATCCACCCCGACATCCTGTCGCGGCTCGATGTGGCCTTCTCCGATGAGGAGGTCACCTTCGGCCTCAGCTTCGGGCAGACCTTCTGAGCAGGTGGCGAGAGCGCGCGGGGGCAGAGCGGCCGCGGCTGCGAGCCGCCGCCCCGCCGGCGGCTAGGCTCGCCGCTGCGGCCGCCTGGCCCCCTCCGCTGCCGGCTGCTCAGCGGACCGACTGCGGCTGCCGGCCCACAGGGCTACCCGAGCGGCTCGCCCGCCCGCGCTCCGCGCCCCGCAACGCCTCGATGCGGCGCTGCAGATACGGCGAGAAATAGCCCGCGTAGCGCTCCCACAGCTCGGGCCGCCGCCAGTCCTCCCCGGTGATGCGCCCGCGGCACGACGGCGTGCCGCAGCCGCACTCGAACTCGTCGTACGGCGAGCCGTCGCTCATCGCGTAGTCGATGCACACCTCCTCGCCAGCCTCGATGGCGCGCATGGAGACGACCACGATCTGGCCGCGCAGCCCGGCGTTGGGCTCGCAGGAGTGGTTGATGAAGTCGGCCGGCTCGGGCTCGCCGACCGAGAGCAGATACAGGTCCTCCTCGATCTGGACCACGTAGCGCGCCGGCTCCTGCGGCACCTGCGCCAGCTCGGCGCCGGTGACGATGCGGCCGGCCCAGACCACCAGCACCTCGCCCGGCGGGATGGGTGCGCGGGCATATAGCCCCATGAGCCCTTTTTTACGGTTCTCGCGTGCTTCGAGCAGGGGAGAGACGTACTGCCGGTGGGACCGGGACGCAAGCGCCCCGCTCCGTTCTAACGGATCCTCCGCCATGGGGATTCGGTCTCCACAGGCCGCGCCCAGGGCGCCACCCCGGACCGCCGCGGTCACGGCGACGCGGACGACCTGGTCGACTCGGCCATCGAAGAGGATATCACGGCGTCGGCCGGCTTCCAGTCCCTGCCATCCGATACGCGGAGGCCACCTCACCGGGCCCCGGCCGGAGCGGGGGGCGCCGCCGGCAGCGGCCGCGGCCCGAGCCGCTCGAGGTGGACCTCCAGCAGGAAGGCGCCCACCTCCGGACCGGCGAAGTTGAGCCGCTTCTCGTAGGTGTGGTGCGCGGCGTGCTCCGGGGCATAGTCCTCCGCATGCACGAAGTAGCCGGCGTGGTCCTGCGCGAGCCCCACGACGAAGGCGTGCCGGAAGCCGCGGCGGCGGGCGGCCGCCTTGAGCTCGAGCCCGATCCGGCAGCACGGCTCGCCCGGCACCCCCATGAGCAGCACCTCGCCCAGCACCACCTGTTGGAACAGGCTCCGGCGCAGCCCGCCGAGCGCGCGCAGCCGGTGGTACAGCTCGCGCGGGACCGGGAAGTCGGCCTCGATCCCGCGGCTGGCGATCCTCACCGCGGCGCTCGTGCTCACCGCCGCCTGGATGCGCTCGACATGCTCCGCCAGCCGCTGGCCTGTCGCCTCCATGCGAGCCCACACGTCCGGGTAGCGCCCCGGCGGCACGCGCACGCTGAGGTCGCCGGCCGCCCCCTGGGTGAACAGCACCGTGGTCCCGGGATGGCGCGCCTCCAGCGCGCGCTGCAATGCCCCCGGGTAGCCGGCCGACAGGTGCAGCACCTCCGCGCCGAGCACCGTGGGATGCGCAGCGAAGTTGACCACCAGGCCGCGCAGCCGGCCGTCCGGGCTGGTGACCTTGATCACCCCGAGCTCGGGGTCGACCGGGCCCCCGGGGCAGCCCCGGTTGCGCGCCAGGCCCGGCACCTCCGCGGCACCGACCCCGATCGCCGCCGGCGCCAGATCGTCCCACGCCTGCACGATCGCGCGGTGGATCTTGCCCACCACCTCGGCGAAGAAATCCGGCCGGAAGCGACCGCAGGTCAGAAAGAACAGGGCATCGAGGGCGGGCGCGCCGGTGCGCTGCGCCAGCGAGCCATAACCGGCATGCGTGTGCGAGGCGCAGATCAGGATGTCGTCCACCTCCAGCTCGACCCGCGGGGGAAGACCGCGCGCGCGCAGCGCCTCGAGCAGCGTGCGCTGCACCCCGATCAGATCGAGCGTCACGATGGCGAGCGCGCGCTCCGGGGTGCGCACCACCATGGCCTTGACCCACGTCGCATCGTGCACCCCGAGGTGCGGCACGAGCCCCCGCCCGCCATAGCCACCGAGCGTGATGCCGGGCAGCGCCGTCACCAGACTCGCGCGCCCGAAGCCCACCGCGAGCGGCGGCAGCGTGCTCGGCGCCGCCCGCGGCGCCGGCCTGCCGGCGGGCCGTGGCTGCGCCGCCGTGGGCGCCAGGCCGCCGAGGACCGCCGCCAGACCGGCGAGGGCGAGCGGCGCCGCCGCAATGGTGCGGCCGCACCGAGCGCTCATGCGAGCACCGCCATGGCGTACATCGCCCCTGCGATCCAGAGCGGCCACATGGGCGCGCGCTGCGGCAGCGCGCGCGGCGCGGCCTTCTCGATCGCCTTGTAGACCACCAGCCCGATCGGCACCCCGAACGCCGCCGCCACCACGAGATTGGCCAGCAGCTGCTCGGGCGCCGCCGCCGCGAGCCCCGCCAGCACGAACCCGCTCGCCAGCGCCGCGTGATTGGCCCACGGCACGCGGAGCCGGCGGCCCAGCAGGAGCAGGATCGCGCCGTGCCGGTAGATGAAGCCGCTCACGACCGCGAGCGGCGCCACCGCGAACGCCGCCGCGGCCAGTCCGGGGCCCAGCAGGTGCGCCAGCACCGCCGCCAGCAAGACGCTCCAGGCCATGCACGCCTGATAGCGCAGGCAGCGCTGGATGGTCTGCTCCCGCTCGCCGGCCGCACCGCCGGCCTCGGCGGGTGCGGCCGGCGCAGCCGCAACCGCGGCCGGTGGCGCGAGCTCCGCCCCGCGCCGCCCGCCCCGCCCCCGCCGGCCGGCTCCAGCCGGAGCCTGCGAGGGGGCGGGCGCCAAGCGGCGGCCCAGGCGCGCAGCTCCTGCCCGCACCGCCCCCACCAGCTCCGTCCAGTCGACCGCGGCCAGTCGCTGGCCAAGCGCAAGCAGCCCCGGGTAGGAGACCGCCGCCAGCCAGACCAGCGTCACCCCGGCGGCGTCCTGGCCGTGCAGGCAGGTGTTCACGCCTAGCAGCCCGAGCAGCGCGCACGCGGCGCTCGCGGCCCGCCGCCAGCTCCATGCGCACGGCGCTGGCGGCCGGAACTCGTTACCCTCCGCCGCCACGATCCACCGCCTCCCCGCTCACCGCCGCCGGCCGCGTGCATCAGGGAACCACGAACCGGCGGTTCGCACAAGCTCGTCCCACCCGCCGGCAGACCGCGGTGCCCGCGCACCCGATCGCCGACCGGCTCCGCGCAGACGCCGCCCGGGCGAAAGCGAGGTGGGCCCTGGCTGCTGCTGCCAGCCACCTCGCGTTGCCGCCCCACGCGCCGCTGCTACGATGGCGTCATGGAGCGCCAACCGAGCAGCCGGCCGGCCGGGCGAGCTGCCGCCGCCAGCCAGCCGCAGCTGGCTCCGAGCGAGGAGCCGCCGCCGGCGGCGGGCGGGCCGGCAGCGCGCGCGCGAGCGGCAGCGGCCCTCGAGCGCAAGCTCGCGCAGCTGCCGGCGGCGCCGGGGGTGTATCTGCTGCTCGGCGCGCGGCGCAAGCCCATCTACATCGGCAAGGCGAAGTCGCTGCGCGCGCGCGTCCGCAGCTACTTCGGCCGCAGCGATGACGGCCGCGTCTTCTACCCGCACATCGTCCGCGCGACCCGCGATATCGACTGGATCGTCACCCGCAACGACAAGGAAGCGCTGCTGCTGGAGAACACCCTGATCAAGCAGCACAAGCCGCGCTTCAACATCAAGCTGGTCGACGACAAGACCTACCTCAGCATCAAGCTGACGGTGGACGAGCCCTTCCCCCGCGCGCTGCTGGTGCGGCGGCCGCGGCGCGACGGCGCGCTGTACTTCGGGCCCTACAGCTCGGCGACCGCCATCCGGCGGACGCTCCAGGTCATCCGCAAGTGGTTCCCGCTGCGCACCTGCACCAACGCCGAGTTCCGCCAGCGGACCCGTCCCTGCATCCAGCACCAGATGGGCCGTTGTGGTGCGCCCTGCGTCGGTCTGATCGACGAGGAGCGCTACCGCGCCGTGGTCCAGGACACGATCGCCTTTCTCAAGGGCCGCACCGCGCCGCTGCTCGAACGGCTGCGCGCCCGCATGCAGGCGCACGCCGAGCGGCTGGAGTTCGAGGCGGCGGCGCGGGTGCGCGATCAGATCGCGGCGATCGAGAAGGCGACCGAGGCGCAGAGCGTGGTGCGCCACCAGGCGGTGGACCGCGACGTGTTCGGCGAGGTGCGCGAGGGCGAGCTGCTGCGGGTGCAGGCGCTGTTCATCCGGGAGGGCAAGCTCACCGGCAGCGCGGGTTGGACGCTGCACACCGAGCTGCCGGCCGAGGAGGCACTGGCCTCGTTCTTCAAGCAGTTCTACGGAGGCGAACGGTTCCTGCCCGACGAGGTGCTGTTTCCCGTGGCGCTGGAAGACCGGGGGCTGTTGGAGGAATGGCTGAGCGAGCGGCGCGGCCGGCGGGTGCGGGTGCTGGTGCCGGCGCGCGGCGACAAGCGCGCGCTGGTGGAACTGGCGCGCGAGAACGCCCGCCGCGCGCTCGCACACGATGCCGAGCAGGCGCGCGCGCGGGAGCAGGCGCTGGTCGAGCTGCAGCAGGCGCTCGGGCTCGTGCGGCTGCCGGCGCGCATCGCGTGCCTCGACATCTCCGCCAGCGGCGGCGGCGGCGCGTTCGCCGCCGGCTCGGTCGTCGTCTTCGAGCGGGGGCAACCCCAGACCTCCGCCTACCGGCGCTTCAAGATCCGCGATCTGGAGCGGCAGGGCGACGTGGCGCGGCTGTCCGAGGTGCTGGAGCGCTACCTGCGCCGGCTCGCAGAGGGACGCGAGGCGCGGCGCGGCCAGCGCGTGCCCGAGCTGCTGCTGGTGGATGGCGGCCCGGCGCAGCTCGGCGCGGCGGCGGCGGTGCTCGAGCGGCAGGGCTGGGCGGGCAGGATCGAGCTGGCGGCCATCGCCAAGTCGCGCGATGCGCGCGGGCGGACGCTGCGCGCCCGCGGGCGCGACGAGCCCGAGCGCGTGTTCCGGCCGGGCCGGGCGGAGCCGCTGGTGCTGCCGGCGGGCTCGGCGGCCATGCACCTGTTGCAGCGGGTGCGCGACGAGGCGCACCGCTTCGCGCTCGGCTACCACCGCCGGCTGCGCCGCTCGCGGGCGCTGCGCGCCGGCATCGAGGAGGTGCCCGGCATCGGCCCCAAGCGCCGCCGGCTGCTGTTCCAGCACTTCGGCTCGCTGCGCGCGCTGCGCGAGGCGACCGTCGAGCAGATCGCCGCCTGCCCCGGCATCACGCGCCGGCAGGCCGAGGCGATCCACGCGGTGCTGAGCCAGGCCCCGGCCCTCGAGGACGCCCGCCCGGGGTCCGCGGACCGCTGAGAGCCTGCGATCTCTGGGCTCGCCTCGCTCTGCCCCGCAAGCCTTCTCCCTCTGCTCACCGGGCAGAGGGCCGGGGTGAGGGGGGCAATGCGAGCTGGGGATGCCTTTTTCGGAGCCCCCTCACCCCGACCCTCTCCCCCGCAAGCGGGGGAGAGGGGACCGGGAGCGCAGGCGGGGGAGAGGGGACCGGGAGCGCAGGCGCCCCGCTCGTCCCTCTGCCCACCGGCTCCGCAGGCGGTTGCGGTGGGGGCGGCCGGTCGTTACGGTGGCGAGGCCATGATCATCGCCATCGACGGGCCCTCGGGCAGCGGCAAGTCCACCGTCGCGCGGCTGGTCGCCGAGCGGCTGGGCTGGCTCCACCTGGACTCCGGGGCGCTGTACCGCGCGCTGACGCTGGCCGCCCTGCAACGCGGCGCCCGCATGGATGACCCCGAAGCCCTGCTCTCGGTCGCCATGACCTCGCGGGTGGAGCTGCGGCCCGCCGAGGGCGAGGAACCGCGGGTGGTGCTGGACGGCGCGGACGTCACCGGTGCGATCCGCACCCCGCAGGTGACGGCGCACGTCGGCGCGCTGGCCGACGTGCCCGCGGTGCGGGCGCGCGTCACGGCGCTGGTGCGCCAGCTCGCGCAGGGGCGCGACGTCGTGGCCGACGGCCGCGACGCCACCACCGTGATCTTCCCCGAGGCCGATCTCAAGGTCTTCCTCGACGCCGCTCCCGAGGAGCGGGCACGCCGCCGCTTCGAGGAACTGGTGCGCCGCGGGACCCCGGTGGCCTATGACGAGGTGCTGGCGGCTATACTGGAGCGCGACCGCCGCGATCGCGAGCGCGCGGTCGGGGCGCTGCGCCGCGCGCCCGATGCGCTGGTGCTGGACACGACCGGGCTCGGGCTCGCCGAGGTGGTCGAGCGCGTGGTATGCGCCGCCGACGCGATACGAGCGCGGAGGGCGGCCCGGGCCGAGCACGGCGGCTCGGCCAGCGAGGAGGGCAGGTGATGGCGCGCGAACCGCTGGAGGGAATCGAGGCCTACGAGGAGAAGGGCCCGCTGTCGCGCGCCCGGTTGTGGGAACGCATGCGGGAGGAGATCGAGCGGCGGGAGCAGGAAGAGGCAGCCCGCCAGGGTCAGGTGCTCGCACCGGGACAGGCGGCTGCGGAGCCCGGACAGCAGCCGGAGGCGGGCACGGCGGAGCAGGCAGCCGCCGGCGCCGCCGGCCTCGGCGCGGTGCTGCGGCAGAGCCCCGAGGAGCGGCGCCTGGAGATCATGGCCGCCATGCAGGCCGATGCCCTGGCACGCCTGGAGATCCCCGAGCACGCCGACCAGCTCGTCGCCCAGGTGCGCGCGGGCGAGCAGCTCGACCTGGACGCGCGGCTCGCCCGGCTGGAGGAGGGCCTGGCGCGCCGCCAGGAGCGCGAGGCGACCGAGCGCGAGATGCAGAAGCGCCCGGAGACGATCGGCAAGGCCGACGACTACGTGGAGCGGATCGCTGCTCCGGAGCACCGCACTGCGCAGGAGCGGCTCGAGGATGCGCGCGACCGGCGCCAGCGCCGCCTGGACCGTTGAGCTCCGCCCGGGTGGCAGCCAGCCGCGGACGGGGACTCACGGGGTGGCCTCGGCTCGCCCCAGCTCCCGGTCGCTCAGCCGCACGATGCCGAGCGCCTCGGCCAGCCGCTCGGTGCCGGGCTCGAAGTGGCCGCCGACCGCATAGAGCGCCTGCGGGCTCTGGCCGGTGCGCTCCTGGTAGAACACCGCCTTGCGCTTGCACAGCGCCAGATCGGCGCGGCTCACCCAGGCCTTGACCTCGATGAGGATCGGGGCACCGTCGCGGACCACGACGTCCGGCTCGACGTCGCTCGGGTAGCCGAAGACCGCCCCGGCGGTGTCGGGCCGGACCCACCGGCGGGCCTCGACGCCCAAGTGCGCGGCGAGGAGCTCGCGCAGGGGGCGCGAAACGAACCCTCGGCGAGCATACCGGAGCGGGTCCCCAGCGCGTCGATCCTGCGGCCGAGGCCTTCGACGGAGCGATCCAGGCGCGCCGCCAGAGCCTGCACGGCAGCGACCAGCCGCTCGATCGACCGCGAGTGCTCCTGGATGACCCGCGAGTGTTCTTCGATGGCGCGCCCGTGCTGCTCGATGCCGCGCGAGTGCCCCGCGATGACCCGCGAATGCTCCTCGCTCCGCCGGACCAGCTCCTCGATCGTGCGCGAGTGCTGCTCGATGACCCGGGAATGCTCCTGGAGCACCCGGGAGTGCTCGGCAGTGGTGCGCGCCTGCTCGTCGAGCCCCCGTTCGAACGCTGCGAAACGCCGGTCGGCATCCTCGCGCTGCCGGCGCAGCTCCTCCAGGATCTTAGCGATATCGTCCTTCGTGGCGAGCTTGCCGGCCAGCAGGCCGAACAGCTCCTCGCGAAACGCGGGGTCCTCGCGCAACAGCTGCGGCAGGAGCTGGCGGGGCTCGTCCCGCGTCATGGCGGCTCTATCGTAATCCGCCGCCGCGGCCCGCCGCAATGCGCGCATCGCCGCGCGCTCCTTGCCCGTGCCGGGCCGGAGCCTGGCACCGTGGGTCCGACCGGGTATGCTCGGCGCAGGCTCCGTCCCGCCGCGAGGCCGGGCCCCGCCGCGCGGGGCAGGGCCGGGGGGCCCGGGGCCGAGGGATCGGAGGGAGGTGCGGGCGTGCACGCCTCGTCGCCTGGCTCGCCACGGAGCTGCAACCGCCTCAGGGCGTACGCGGTGCACGTGTATACGGCCAGCGGTGGGGTGCTGGCGCTGCTGGCGACGGCGGAGATCTGCCGGACCGACCCCCGGCCGCGCTGGGCGGTGCTGTGGCTGCTGCTGGCGGTGCTGGTGGACGCGAGCGACGGGCCGCTGGCGCGCCGCTGGGAGGTCGCGCGCCACACCCCCGCGATCGACGGGCGCAAGATCGATGACATCGTCGACTACCTGACCTACACCTTCGTGCCCCTGCTGCTGGTCTGGCGGCTGGGCTGGGTACCCGAGCCGCGCCTGGCCTGGGTGGCCCCGGCGCTGGTGGCGAGCCTGTTCGCCTTCGCCAACCTCGCCGCCAAGGACGAGCGCGGCGCCTGGTTCCTCGGCTTCCCGTCGTACTGGAACGTGGTCGCCTTCTACGCGGGCATATGGGTGGCGCACGGGGGTGCACCCCACGCGGTCGGCGTGCTGCTGCTCGCGCTCGCGGTCCTCAGCGTGCTGCCGGTACGCTTCGTCTACCCCAACCTCGCGCCCCGGCCCTGGCGGGCCGTGCTCTGGCTCGGGGGACTGGGGTGGTGCGCGCTGTTGCTCGCCATGCTGCCCGACTACCCCCGGGTGCCGGCCTGGCTGGCGCTGCTCTCCCTCGCCTATCCGGCGTTGTACCTCGCCCTGTCCGTGCCGCTCGCCCGCGACCAGGCGTCGCCCGGGCTCGCCGCTTGAACGATGCGGGCTCGAGGCTAAAATGGCCGGATTCCGGTGCGGGCGGGCGGCGGTCGTCCGCCGTCGCGGCCGGGCAAGGCAGCCTTGACGATCGGTACGAACTGGAATCCCGATGGCGACCAACGAATTGGTGAAGCGGCTCGACGTCCCCGCAGAGGAGCTGGAGGCGCTGGTCAACCAGGCGGTGGGCGGCGCGGACGACGAGCAGATCGCGCGACTGTATGAGGAATCGATCAAGAGCTTCGAGCCCAACCAGATCATCCGCGGCAAGATCCTGGACATCGTCGGCGACAGCGCGGTGATCGATATCGGTTACAAGAGCGAAGGGGTGGTGCCCATCGATCAGTGGGAGAACCGCTCGGAGGTCAAGATCGGGGAGCCGGTCGAGGTGCTGTTGGAGTCGGTCGAGGACGAGGAGGGACTCGTCGTCCTCAGCAAGCGCAAGGCCGACCGCATCCGCGGCTGGGAACGGGTCATCTCCACCTACGGCAAGGGCGACACGGTCCAGGGCCGCGTGATCCGCAAGATCAAGGGCGGGCTCCTGGTCGACATCGGGGTGCCGGTATTCCTGCCCGCGTCCCAGATCTCGATCCGCCGCATCGGCGATGTGGGCGAGTACATCGGCCAGAACCTGCTGTGCAAGATCATCAAGATCGACGAAGATCGCATGAACATCGTCGTCTCGCGCCGCCGCCTGATCGAGGACCGCCGCGAGGAGCAGAAGAAGGACCTGCTCGCCCGGCTCAAGGAGGGCGACATCGTCAAGGGCGTGGTGAAGAACATCGCCGATTTCGGCGCCTTCATCGACCTGGGCGGGCTCGATGGACTGCTGCACATCACGGACATGTCCTGGGGCCGCATCTCGCACCCCTCGGAACTCCTCCACATCGACGACGAGATCGAAGTGGTGGTGATCAAGGTCGATCCGGTGCAGGAACGGGTCTCGCTCGGCCTCAAGCAGAAGCAGGCCTCGCCGTGGGAGGACATCGAGAAGAAGTACCCGATCGGCTCGCGCGTCAAGGGCACGGTGGTCAACGTGCTGAGCTACGGCGCCTTCGTCAAGCTCGAGGAAGGGGTCGAGGGCCTGGTCCACGTCTCCGAGATGTCCTGGACGCGCCGCGTCAACCACCCCAGCGAGGTGGTGAACGTCGGGGATGAGGTCGAGGTCATGGTCCTCGACATCAACAAGCAGAAGCAGGAGATCTCCCTCGGGATCAAGCAGGTCCAGATGAACCCGTGGGACGAGGTCGAGCAGCGCTACCCGGTCGGCACCATCATCGAGGGCAAGGTGCGCAACCTCACCAACTACGGCGCCTTCGTCGAGATCGAAGAGGGCATCGACGGCCTGCTGCACGTCTCGGACATGTCCTGGACGCGCAAGGTCATGCACCCCTCGGACATCGTCAAGAAGGGCGACACGGTGCGCTGCATGGTGCTGTCGGTCGACCCGGACAAAAAGCGCATCGCGCTCGGCATGAAGCAGCTCGAGGAGGATCCCTGGGAGCAGGAGATCCCGGCCAAGTACCCGCCGGGTACCGTGACCAACGGGGTGGTGACCAAGATCACCAACTTCGGGGTGTTCGTGGAGCTGGAGGACAACCTCGAGGGGCTGCTGCACATCTCGGAGATCTCCGACGAGAAGATCGACAACCCGGCCGAGGTGCTGCAGGTCGGCGAGGAGATCGAGGTCAAGGTGATCAAGATCGATCCCGCCGAGCGCAAGATCGGGCTCAGCCTGCGCAAGATCCACCGCCGCGACGGCGGCCGCTGAACGGGCCTGCGCCCCGGCCGCGCCACCGGGCGCGGCCGGGGCGGAGCACGGCCCTGCTGCCCGGAGCCGTTCCCGCTGCTCGCCCCCTCGCGGGCGGCAGCACCCGCGCGGCTGCGCGCGGGCGGGCGGCTGCGCGGCCGCACCTCGCCATGGCGCCGCGCCGACCCGCTCCCGCGCCGTCAGTCGCCGCCGTCCAGATCCCCCTCGATGAGCACGTCGTCCTGGAGCCGCTCGACCCGCACCTGGCAGAGCCGCCGCGCCTCGGCCATGCGCGCCAGCCCCTCGCCGGCGACCGGGCCTGGGGCGGTGGCGCCGCCGATCAGCTTGGGCGCGACGAAGGCACAGATCCGATCGGCGAGCCCCTGCTCGAGCAGCGCCGCATGGAGCCGCGCGCCGCCCTCGGCGAGCACCACGCTCACCGGCCATGGCACCGCGGGATCATCGCGCCGCGCCGGATCGGGCGCGGGCCCACCGCGCGCGGCGAGCGCCCGCAACAGCCCCGCCAGGTCCACCCCACCGGCGCCGTCATCGGCCAGCAGCACCTCGACGCCCGCCGCCCGCAGCCGCTCGCGCCGCTCGGCCGGTGCCGCCGCGCTCACCGCGACCACGAGCGGGGCCGCGCCGGCGCTCTGCACCAGGCGGCTGTCGAGCGGCAGGCGCGCCCGCGCATCCGCCACCACCCGCAGCGGCGGGCGGGCGCGCGCGCCCGCCGGCAGGGGCTCGCCGGAGGGCAGTCGCACCGTCAGCAGAGGATCATCCGCGAGCGCGGTCCCGATCCCGATCAGCACCGCATCCGCCTGCGCCCGCATCTGGTGGGCGCGCCGCCGCGAGGCCTCGCCGCTGATCCAGCGCGCATCGCCGGTGCGCGTCGCGATGCGCCCGTCGAGCGTCATCGCCCACTTACACACCACCAGCGGCATGCCGGTACGCAGGCGCTTGAGAAACGGCGCGTTGAGGCGGCGCGCCTGGGGCAGCTCCAGCAGCTCGCAGGCGATTCCCGCCGCCCGTAACCGCTCCGCCCCGCCGCGCGCCTCGGGGTGCGGATCGGCGAGCGCATACACCACGCGCGCGCAACCGGCGGCCACGATCGCCTCGGTGCAGGGCGGGGTCTTGCCGGTGTGGGCGCACGGCTCGAGCGAGACGTAGAGCGTGGCGCCCCGCGCCCGCTCGCCCGCCGCGGCGAGCGCCCGCACCTCGGCGTGCGGCCCGCCGAACCGCTCGTGCCAGCCCTCACCGACCGCGACCCCTTCGCGCACCACCACCGCGCCGACGAGCGGATTGGGCTCGACCCGCCCCCAGCCCCGCGCCGCCAGCTCCAGGCAGCGCCCGAGCCAGCGCGCATCCGCCTCGGGCCGCGGCGCCCGCTCGCCAGCTCCACCTGCCACCTCGCTGCAACCCCCGCGCCTGGCCACCCGGACTGCGGGCCCGGGCGCTCATGGATCGGCGCCGAGCACCTCGATCCCGACCTCGCTCAGCAGCGCCACCAGCGCGGTAAGCGGCATGCCGATCACCGCGGTGTAGTCCTCGCCGCGCACATACTCCATGAGCGCGATGCCCAGCCCCTCGATCTTGTAGCTGCCGGCGCAATCCAGCGGCCGCTCGCGCTCCAGGTATGCGCGCAACGCCGCTTCGGAGACCTCGCGCAAGCAGATCCGGTGCTCGTCCAGCGCCTCGACCGTGCGGCCGCTCGCCGCGTCGTGCACCGCCACCGCGGTCAGCAACCGGTGCTCGCGCCCGCGCAGCATGCAGAGCTGCTCCAGTGCATGCTCGAAGGTGCCCGGCTTGCCGAGCACCAGCGGCGCCCCGCCGTTGGGATCGTCGAGCACGCAGAGCTGGTCGCACCCGATGATCACGGCGTCAGGGAAGATGGCCGCCAGACTCTTGGCCTTGCGGCGTGCCAGCTCGGCGGCGAGCTGCTCGGGAGGCAGCTCGCTGCGCGCCGCCACCTCCTCGTCCACCCCCCGCGGGGCCACCGCATCGTAGCGCAGCCCCAGCCGGTCCATGAGCGCCCGCCGGTAGGGCGAGGACGAGGCGAGCACGAGCTGGCGTTGCCGCTGCGGCATGGCGGGCGCTCCTCTGCTCAGGGGACCACGGGCAGCGCGCGCAGACGGACCGGCGGCGGCCGCCGCGCGTGCAGCGACTGCGCTGCCGAGGCGCAGAGCGCCGGCCGGCCGGGCAGCCGCCCGTAGAGCGCGAGCGGCGTCGCGTCGGTGATCTCCAGCTCTACCAGCCGCCCCACGTACTCGTGCTCCTCGCCCTCGAACACCACGATCCGATTGTGGCGGTTGCGGCCGGCCAGCTTGCTCGGGTCCTGCCGGGACCGGCCCTCCACCAGCACCTGCTGCCGGGAGCCGATCAGCGCGGCGTGCCGGCGCGCCTGCACCTGCTCCTGCGCCGCCAGCAGCCGCTGGTTGCGCTCGCGCTTGACCGGCTCGGGAACGTCATCGACCAGCCCCCACGCCTCGGTGTGTGGACGCGGAGAGAACTTGAAGATGTACGCCTGGGCGAAGCCGACCTGCTCCACCAGCCGCAGCGTCGCCTGGAAGTCCTCCTCGGTCTCCCCGGGGTAGCCGACGATGAAGTCGCTGGCGATCGCGACATCCTCGCCGATGATCGCCCGCGCCCGCTCGACCACCTCCAGGTAGCGCGCGACGGTGTAGCCCCGCCGCATCGCCCGGAGGATCCGGTCCGAGCCCGCCTGCGCCGGCATGTGCAGGTACTCGCACACCTTGGGCAGTTCCGCCACCGCCCGCAGGATCGGCTCGCGCATGAGGCTGGGATGCGAGGTGACGAACCGGATGCGCTCCAGACCGGGCACCTCGTGGATCGCCTCCAGGAGCTGGCCCAGGTGCGGGCGGCCGGGCAGCCGCTTGCCCCAGGAGTCGATCGTCTGGCCGAGCAGCGTCACCTCCTTGACCCCATCGGCGCACAGCCGCTCCACCTCGTCGCGGATCTCGGCGATCGGCCGCGACTCCTCCCGCCCGCGCGTGCTCGGCACGATGCAGTAGCTGCAGCGGAAGTCGCAGCCGTACATCGCGGTGACGAAGGCGGTGTGGCGCGCCCCGCGCACCGCGATGTCGCGCTGCACGTCCAGGGGGCGGGTCAGGTCCGCGCGCACGATCGGGGCGCGCTCGGCCTCCAGGCGCTGCAGCGCCTCGCCGAGCGCGCCGAGCTGGCGCGGCCCCAGCACCAGGTCGACGTGGGGGGCGCGCTCGAGCAGCGCCTGCTGGTGGTTCTGCGCCATGCAGCCCAGCACCCCCACCAGCAGATCGGGGCGGCGGCGCTTGCGACGGGCCAGCTCGCCCAGCCGCGACCAGACCTTGTGCTCGGCGTGCTCGCGCACCGCACAGGTGTTGAACAGCACTAGGTCCGCCCGGCCGAGTTGCTGCGTCCGCTCCCAGCCCAGACGCCGCAGCTGGCCCTCGGCCAGCTCGCTGTCCAGCACGTTCATCTGGCAGCCGAACGTCTCGATGAAGTAGCGCCTGCCCACCGTGCCGCCACCTCCGCGCGCGCCCGGAGCCGGCCCCGCCGCCGCGCACCCGGGCCCGGCGTGCGCGCGGAGCCGCTCGCGGGGAAGGCTCTACTTTACCCCTGCCCGCCGGGACGGACAAGCGCCGCGCGGCCGCCCCGAGCCCCGCGCCGCAACCCTTGCCCGCGCTCAGCAGGCGGCCTGCGGGCCCAGGCCCTGCGCCACGAGCAGCCGGCTGGCGAGCCAGCGGCCGATCCGATGCCAGAGCGGGCGGCAGCGCGGATCGGTCACCAGGTCCATGTGCCCGGGTGCGAAGCCAACCTCCAGCGGGCCAGCCAGCAGCAGTTCCGCCCGCGGCAGCGGCGCATGGAAACGGCGGCCGGCCTCGGGATGGCACAACAGCCGGTCACCGGCCCCCAGCACCGCCAGCACCGGCAGCTGGATCCGCGCCAGCGCCGAGAGGTAGTCCAGCCCGTCCTCGCCGCACCACCGATCGGTGCGCGCGAAGCGGCGCAGATCGGCGAGCAGCCGCGGCGAGCCGTCCTCGCTGCCCAGGCCGAGCCGGCGCGCCGGCAACCCTCCGCCCAGCCCCGCCAGGCCGGCCGCCGACTCGATCACCGCGCGCTTGAGCGCCCAGCGCCATGGCGAGGGCTCCAGGCGCCGCAGCCAGATATTGGCGGCCAGCGTCACCAGCGCCACCAGCGGCAGCGGGCGGGGTGGGCGCCGGCGCGCGCCCGCGATAGGCGCCGGCGCGGGCGCGCGGCACGCCTCCGCCCCCAGCCACGCCAGGGCCGCGTGCCCCGCCAGGCTGTGCCCGACCGCGGCCAGCGGCAGGTCCGGGTGGCGGGTGCGGAGCCAGTGCGAGAGCGCCGGCAGGTCGCCCCGCACCACCTCGTCGTAGCTGAACGCCGCGGTCCAGGGCGAGAGCAGGCGGCTCGCGCCGTGTCCGCGCAGGTCCACCAGGTAGACCTCGATCCCGTGCTCGGCGAGCGCCGAGCCCAGCCCCTGGCCCCGCGGCCGGTCCAGGCTGCGCCGATTCGCCAGGATCGCGTGGCCGAGCCAGACCGCCCCGATCGGCGTGCCGGCGGCGGGCACGTGCTCGATCTCCAGCCGTGCGCCATCGCGCACCAGCACCTGGAACCGCCGCCGGCGCACCCGCTCCGCTCCCCTTGCTCGGCCCGCCGGGCGCCATTGTACGGCACCATCCGCAACCGCCCTACCGGGCGGCCGGCCACCGAGCGGGACCGCGCCGCGGCCGGCCGCCCTCCGCCCCCAGCCTGCCGGCCGTTGCCGGCGGCGCGCGGTAGCTCTTATGATCGGTGCCCCGCCCCGCCACCGCGAGCGCGGCGAAGCTGAGCCAGGCCAGTTCGGAGGCACGCGATCCAGATGTCCCATGGACCCTCGCCGGCCCCGGACGCGGCCCCGGGCTCGGAGCCTGCCCGGCCGGTGGTCTGCACGACGCGGCCGCTGCCCGGCGGTCCGTTCGCCGGGCCGTTCGCGCGGTTGGCCCAGGAGGTGGATCTGCGGCCGGGGCTCGAGGCGCTCGCCGAGGCCGAGGGGCTCGTCTGCTTTCCCGGCGACCCGGTGGACGCGGCACTGATGGCGCGCGCACCCCGCCTGCGGGCGATCGCCACGGTGAGCGTCGGCTACGATCACATCGAGCTCCCGGCGGCGGCGGCACGCGGTATCGTGGTCACCCACACCCCGGGCGTGCTCACGGCCGCGACCGCCGAGCTCACCTTCGCGCTGATGCTCGCCGCCGCCCGCCACCTGCTGGCCGGCGACCGGCTGGTGCGCGAGGGCGGCTTCCGCGGCTTCGATCCCGAGCTGTTGCTCGGGCTGGAGCTCGAGGGCGCCTGCCTCGGGGTGGTGGGCGCCGGCCGCATCGGGAGCGCGGTCGCCGAACGCGCGCTCGCCTTCGGCATGCGCGTGCTCTACCACAGCCGCCGCCCCAGGCCCGCGCTCGAGGCCCGCGGCTGCGCGCGCGCCCCCTCGCTCGCGGCGCTGCTCGAGCAGGCGGACGTGGTGAGCCTGCACGTGCCGCTCACCGCCGAGACATACCACCTGATCGGTGCCCGTGAGCTGGCCCTGATGCGACCGCACGCCATCCTGGTGAACACCGCGCGCGGCCCGGTGGTGGACGAGGCGGCGCTGGTCGAGGCGCTGGCGCGCGGCCGGCCCGCCGCGGCCGCCCTCGATGTCTACGAGCGCGAGCCCGCCCTCAGCCCGGGACTCGCCGCCCTGCCCAACGCCGTGCTGCTGCCGCACCTCGGCAGCGCCACCGCGCGCACCCGCCGGCGCATGGCAGAGCTGGCGGTAGCGGGGCTGCTGGATGCCCTGGCGGGCCGGCCCCCCGACCATGCCGTCCCGCTCCCGGACGCGCCCTCCGCCCACCCCTCTTCGTGAGGAGCAGCGCGCCCGCTCACAATCGCTGCCACGCCTCGCGAAACGCTTCCTGGAGCGGGGGCTCGCCCACGCGGTCCAGCGCCGAGCGCAGCCGGTGCAGGGCCCCGACGTAGGTGACGTGCGGGTGCTGCTCCACGAAGGCGTCGTCGCCGTGCCGCGCCGCCTCGAGCAGCGCCCCGAGCCGCCCGGATCGGTGCACCTGGCCGAGCGCGGCATTGAACACCCGGGCCGCCTCCTCGCCGCCGCCGCCGAAGCGATCGTCCAGCGGCGACAGCACCTCGTCGAGCAGCAGCCCGATCGCCTCCGCCTCCTTGCCGGCGCCGAGCAGCTCGGCGAGCTGCTTGCCGATCCTGTCGCCATCGCGCGCCTCGCGGCCGAGCGCCCGGCGCCAGTTGCGGCGCGCCGACTCCGAGGCGCACCGCTCGAGCAGGTCCTCGAACTGGCTCTTCAGGCCGTAGATGCGCACGGTGCTGATCCGGCGGTCCAGCTCGCCGTCGCGCCGCTCCAGCGCGCGCAGCAGTGCCTGGGCCTTGCCCGCGCGCACGATCTGGGTGACGAAGCCGTCCAGCTCCGCGCGCAGCTCGTTCCACTCCGCGCCTTCCGGCGCACCCTCGAACCGCACCAGCAGCCGCTCGATGGCCTCGGCCACCACCGGCCCCGCCTTGCGCTCGAGCGCATCGACGATGCAGGCGCCGACATCCGCGCCCGCAGGCGCGTCGACAGCACGAAATGCGCGTGCCAGCGCCTTCTTCGCCGTCGGCGAGCCGTACCGTTCGACGAACAGGCGCAGGCGGGCGACCGTGTTGGGCCGCCGCAGGAACAGGTTGGGAAACTCCCGACTCATGCGCGCGTGGATGCCGTTGTCGGCCTGGTCCAGCCAGCGCAGCAGCGCCTGCAGCGCCCCGCCGCCGTCCTGGTCCAGCTCCACGATCGCCTCCGCCAGCAGCCGCGCCCGGGGCTGGCGCGCACGCGCCCAGGTGCTGGCGCGCCGGATGAAGTCGCGCACCAGCTCGCGCACGCTCTCGCCGTCGGCGTTGTGCAGCAGGCGCCGGATGGTCTTGGCCAGCATCGCTGCCGTCAGCGGCCGCTCGGCTCCGGAGGACCCCGCAGGCGCCGGGCTCCTTCCCTTCGTCCCTGCCATCAGTTCCCACCCTCCGCTGCGCAGATCTCGACCGTACCGGCGGCTCCGTCGACCACGAGTTCCTGCCCGTCGGCGATGGCCAGCGTCGCGCCGGCGCAGGCGAGCACCGCCGGAATGCCGTACTCGCGCGAGATGACCGCCGCGTGCGACAACAGCCCCCCCGTCTCGGTCACCAGCGCGCCGGCGATCGACATGAGCGGCGTCCAGCCGGGATCGGTGAACACCGTCACCAGCACCTCGCCCGGCTGGAGCCGGTCGCCCTCCTCCAGCCGCCGCACCACGCGGGCGCGGGCGCGACACCGGCCCGGCGAACCGGCGACGCCCCGCAGCAGCCGGCGCCCCCCCGCCGCCCCGCTATCCGGCTCCGTGCCCGCGCCGTGCTCGTAGCGGTGGCGGCTGCCGATCTCATGGGGGGGCTCGAAGTTGCGGAACGAGCGCAGGTAGGTCCGGTTCCAGGCGATCTCGCGCCGCGCCGCCTCCGGTGCGATCTCGCCGCGGGCGAGCGCGAGCACCTGGTCCCAGCGCAACAAAAACAGCTCCTCCGGCGCCCCGATCGCGCCCTCGGCCACCAGCCGCCGCCCGAGCGCCAGCGTGTACTTGCGCACCAGCCAGTACATGCGCATCGAGCAGTCGCGCACCTCCTCGCGCCACCAGGCGATCTGCCGCAGCCGCTCCAGCGCGCGGAAGAAGCGGCGGCGCCACCACGGCCGCAGCACCAGCGGCCAGCGGCGCAGGCAGCGCTCGGCCTGCTGCCGCGCGCGCTCGTACAGCGCCACCTGCCGCTGTGCGAGCGCGCGCGGGTCCTCGCCGCCGGGCGCCTGCACCAGCTGGCGCAGCGTCCGCTCGATGAAGGATGGATCCTCGCCCCAACGCGGGACCGTGATGTCGAGCTCCCGCGTGGAGTGGTGCTGGTAGCGCTTGAGGAAGGGGCCCAGCTCCGGCAGCGGCGGCGCCGCGCCGGGCGCGGCACCGGGCCGGCGGCCCCCGCCGCCGTCGCCGCCCGTGGCGGCGCCCCCGGCCCGCAGCCGCCGCGCGATCTCCGCCAGCTCGACGAAGGGCCGCAGGTGCGCCACGTCCGTGAGCCCGGAGACCAGCGCCAGATAGTCGAGCGCGCCGCCGGCGAGCCGCTGCACCCGGTCGAAGATCGCCTTGAAGTCGAGCTTCGCCAGCGACACCACGTAGACCATCAGGAAATAGGTCGACTCGGTACGGACGTAGTCCTCTTCGAGCAGGCGGGCGTAGCGCTCGAGCAGCTCGCTGCGTCCGAGCGCCTCCAGATCGACCGCATCGAGCCGCTCGTAGTCCTGCAGGAACGACCCGACGAACGCTGGGGCGGCTTGCAGGTAGCGCCGCTGCACGCGCGCCCCCCGCCAGAGCACCGCGAGCCCGCGCAGCAGGCCCACCAGGCTCAGGCGCGAGACGCGGCCCGGCCCCTCGTACGGGCGGGCGATGCCGAGGTCCTCGTCGAAGTCGCGCTCGACGAAACCCGGCAGGCGCATGAGCAGCCGCTTGACCTCGCCCACGTTCCAGTACGGCCGCGCATAGAACACCCGCAGCCAGTCCACCTCGCGCTCGGGCTCCAGCACCCCCAGCTCCTCGCGCCACCAGCGGGTCTGGGTCTCGCTGAAGATGCGGTCGTACAGGCTTGCCATGAAGGGGGTGCAGACGCCGCTCGCCACCCCGCCATCCTTGAAGTTGGCGTCCGTCCACTCGCCCAGCTCCGGCTCGAAGCCGAGCTGGGTGATCGGGCGTGCCTGCACGATCTGCAGCCGGCCGTCGCGCTCGCGCGCCCACTCGATGTCCATCGGCCGGCCGAAGTGCTCCTGCACCCCCGTCCCGAGTGCCACCAGCTCGCGGAGCACCGCGGGCTCCAGCGTGCGGCGCAGGCGCTCGGCCTCCTCCGGCTCCTCGGCCGGCTCGGCGCCGGCGCCGAAGCGCTCCTCGCCCCGCGAATCCCGCGAGTACATGGCGCGCAGCACCAGCTTCTTGTCGCCGAGCTCGGCGGCCAGCAACTCCCCCGAGCGCGCCTCGAGCAGATAGCGATCCGGATTGACGCGACCCGAGACCAGCGTCTCGCCGAGCCCCAGCGTCGCCTCGATGAGCATGCGGTCATCGCGGCCGGTGAGCGGATCGACGGTGAACAGCACGCCGGAGCTCTCGGCCTTGACCAGGATCTGCACGACGACCCCCAGGACCAGATCCGAGGGCGCGACCCGCTGTTGACCGAGGTAGTGCAGCACCCGGTTGCGCCAGATCGAGGCCCAGCAACGCCGCACCGCGTCCTCCAGGTACTCGAACCCCCGTACGTTGAGGAAGCTCTCGTACTGGCCGGCAAACGAGGCGGCCTCGGTGTCCTCGCGGGTGCCGCTGGAGCGCACCGCCACCACCCGGCGGCCGAGCCCTTCCTCGTACGCCCGGCGCAGCTCCTCGCGCAAGCGCGGCGGCAGGGGCGTCTCGACCATGAGGCGGCGGGTCTCGCCGAGAAACGACCACGAGGTGTGCACCTGCAGCTGCCCGCCGGCAGCGTGCTCCAGGATGCGGCGCAGGCGCTGCTCCAGTCCGCCCTCGCGGATGAAGCTGCGCATGGCGTGGGTGGTCAGACAGAAGCCGTCCGGTACCGGGAAGCCAGCGCGCAACAGCCGCCCGAGGTTGTAGCCCTTGGCGCCGACCAGCGGCAGGTCCCCCTCCTCGATCTCCGCGAAGCGGATGATCAGCGGCGCCTCGCCGGTCGCCGCCTGCGGACCCCGACGGCTGGTCGCGGTCATGCCGCACTCCGCGCTCGGGAACGCGTCCCAGTATAGGGCAGCCGCACGCGGGCCCGCAAGCGCAAGGCCCACCGCGACGCGCGCGCCGCTGCTCTTCCGGACCCCCTCACCCTCTCCCTCTCCCCCGCGAGCGGGGGAGAGGGAAGCGGGAGCACAGGCGGGGCACAGGGAAGCGGGAGCACAGGCGGGGCAGAGGGAAGCGGGAGCGCAGGCGGGGCACAGGGAAGGGGGAGCACAGGCGGGGCAGAGGGAAGCGGGAGCGCAGGCGGGGCACAGGGAAGCGGGAGCACAGGCGGGGCAGAGGGAAGCGGGAGCGCGGGCGAAGGCGAGGGCAGTCGGCCGAGCGGCGCTCTTCCTCCCCCTCTCCCCCCCGGGGAGAGGGCCGGGGCGAGGGGGCCGGCGCGCCTCGCCGCTGCTCTTCCGGACCCCCTCACCCTCACCCTCTCCCCCGCGAGCGGGGGAGAGGGAAGCGGGAGCGCAGGCGGGGCACAGGGAAGCGGGAGCACAGGCGGGGCAGAGGGAAGCGGGAGCGCGGGCGAAGGCGAGGGCAGTCGGCCGAGCGGCGCTCTTCCTCCCCCTCTCCCCTCCGGGGAGAGGGCCGGGGCGAGGGGGGCCGGCGCGCCTCGCCGCCGCTCTTCCGGACCCCCTCACCCTCACCCTCTCCCCCGCGAGCGGGGGAGAGGGAAGCGGGAGCGCAGGCGGGGCAGAGGGAAGCGGGAGCGCGAGGCGGGGCAGAGGGAAGCGGGAGCGCGGGCGAAGGCGAGGGCAGTCGGCCGAGCGGCGCTCTTCCTCCCCCTCTCCCCTCCGGGGAGAGGGCCGGGGTGAGGGGGGCCGGCGCGCCTCGCCGCCGCTCTTCCGGACCCCCCTCACCCTCACCCTCTCCCCCGCGAGCGGGGGAGAGGGAAGCGGGAGCACAGGCGGGGCAGAGGGAAGCGGGAGCGCGAGCGGGGCACAGGGAAGCGGGAGCGCGGGCGAAGGCGAGGGCAGTCGGCCGAGCGGCGCTCTTCCTCCCCCTCTCCCCTCCGGGGAGAGGGCCGGGGCGAGGGGGCCGGCGCGCCTCGCCGCTGTTCTTCCGGACCCCCCTCACCCTCACCCTCTCCCCCGCGAGCGGGGGAGAGGGAAGCGGGAGCGCAGGCGGGGCACAGGGAAGCGGGAGCACAGGCGGGGGCAGAGGGAAGCGGGAGCGCGGGCGAAGGCGAGGGCAGTCGGCCGAGCGGCGCTCTTCCTCCCCCTCTCCCCTCCGGGGAGAGGGCCGGGGTGAGGGGGCCGGCGCGCCTCGCCGCTGCTCTTCCGGACCCCCTCACCCTCACCCTCTCCCCCGCGAGCGGGGGAGAGGGAAGCGGGAGCACAGGCGGGGCAGAGGGAAGCGGGAGCGCAGGCGGGGCAGAGGGAAGCGGGAGCGCGGGCGAAGGCGAGGGCAGTCGGCCGAGCGGCGCTCTTCCTCCCCCTCCCCCCCGGGGAGAGGGCCGGGGCGAGGGGGCCGGCGCGCCTCGCCGCTGTTCTTCCGGACCCCCTCACCCTCACCCTCTCCCCCGCGAGCGGGGGAGAGGGAAGCGGGAGCGCAGGCGGGGCACAGGGAAGGGGGAGCACAGGCGGGGCAGAGGGAAGCGGGAGCGCAGGCGGGGCACAGGGAAGGGGGAGCACAGGCGGGGCAGAGGGAAGCGGGAGCGCGGGCGAAGGCGAGGGCAGTCGGCCGAGCGGCGCTCTTCCTCCCCCTCTCCCCTCCGGGGAGAGGGCCGGGGTGAGGGGGCCGGCGCGCCTCGCCGCTGCTCTTCCGGACCCCCTCACCCTCACCCTCTCCCCCGCGAGCGGGGGAGAGGGAAGCGGGAGCACAGGCGGGGCAGAGGGAAGCGGCAGAAGGCGATGACGACGTCGAAAGCTCCTTGAAGAAAACGCACGCCGCGCCCCGAGGCCAGGACTCCCTCAGCGGCGGTCGAGCAGCGCGGGCAGCTCCGACAGCCGGTCGATGCGGAGCTCGCCGTCGTCGCGCCGGAAACCGACGGGGAGCACGCCCGCGGCGCGGGCCGCCTGCATGTCGAACACGCTGTCGCCCACCAGCACCGCGGCCGCGGGCGCGATGCCGCCCAGGCGCCGCAGGGCCTCGAACACCATGTCCGGGGGCGGGCTTGCCCCGCGGGACCTCGCCGTGCCCGACCGCGGCATCCAGGTACGCGCGCAGGCCCAGCCGCTCCAGCAGCGGATGGGCGAGCGGCGCCACGGTGTTGGTCACACACGCGAGCCGCAAGCCAGCCCCCCGCAGCGCCTGCAGCGTCTCCAGGGCGTCGGGCATCAGCCGGATGCGGTCCAGGTGCTCGGCGAAGTGGGCGGCGTACAGCCGGTCCAGCGCCGGCCCGTCGATCCGGCCGGGGAAGAACATCGCGGCGTCCGCCTCGGCGTCCTGGCCGAACACCGCGGCATAGCTCTCGCGCGCCGGGCGCGGCGCGCCCAGCCGGTCGGCCACCGCACACACCAGCGCGTACCAGGCGTCGAGCGACTCGAGCAGCACCCCGTCCATGTCGAACAGGACGGCTCGCACGCGAGCGCCCACGCCCCGGTCCCCGATCGCGCCGGCTCTGCCCGCTCCGCTCACTCCCCGGTCTTGACCGTGGGCGCGACCGCCGCCGCACCCGGCCGGCGCCGCTCCGCCGGCACATACGCCAGCAACACCTTCTGCGCACCGTCGCCGAGGCGGTGCGAGCCGGTCTTGATGATGCGGGTGTAGCCACCCGGCCGGTCGGCGTAACGCGGCGCGATCTCCTCGAACAGCTTCTTGACCGCCGCCTTGTTCGGCAGGAGCATGAGCGCCCGCCGCCGCAGCGCCAGCTTGCGGTGCGGGGTGATGTCCTCTGCCAGCGCCCGCCGGCCGAGCGTGATCAACCGCTCGATGAACGGGCGGTACTCCTTGGCCTTGGCCCGCGTCGTCACCACGTACTCGCGGTTGGAGACCCCGAACTGCTTGATGAATCCGATCGCCAGGTTGCGGGCCAGTGCCCGCCGGTGCGCCGCGTTGCGACCCAGCTTGCGCCCGCGCTTACGGTGTCTCATCGCCCTTCACCCCGTCGCCGTGCCTTGCCTCATCGTCGCGAGCCGCCGTGCCGGCGCCCGCCGATTCCCTTCCGGTGCCACCTCCGGCTCCCCGCGGACTCGAGCGCGCCGCCCGCTAGGAGGTCGGTGTCGACTCCGCGAGCTCCAACCCCAGCTCGGCCAGCTTGTCCTCGACCTCCTCCAGCGCCTTCTTGCCGAAGTTGGGAAGCCCCAGCAGATCGTCGCGGCTCCGGGCGATCAGGTCCCCGACGGTGGCGATGCCGCCTCCGAGCAACGCGCTCTGGGTCCGGGTGGACAGCTCCAGATCGCTGAGCGGGCGCGCGTGCAGATCGCTCGGTCCCGCCCCGGCGGCCGCCCGCCTCGCCGGCCTCGCCCGGCACCTCCGGCATCTGCTGGCGCAGGCTCGCCGCCGCCGCCTCCAGCCGCTCGCCCAGCTCGTAGTAGTTGACGAACGGGATCAGGTGCTTGCGCAGGATCTTGCCGGCCTCCACCAGCGCATGCTCGGGATCGACCGTCCCGTTGGTCCAGATCTCGAGGATGAGCTTGTCATAGTCGGTCAGCTGGCCGACGCGCGTATTCTCGGTGCGGAAGCGCACCCGCCGCACCGGCGAGAAGAGCGAGTCCACCGGGATCACCCCGATCTCGCGGTCCTCGGTGTCGTTCTCCTCGGCGGTCACGTATCCGCGGCCGCGCCGCACCGTCAGCTCCATGCGGAACGCCACCTCTTCCGTCAGGGTAGCGATCACCAGCTCGGGGTTGATGATCTCGACCTGGGGGTCGGGCTGGATGTCGGCCGCCGTCACCTCTCCCTTGCGCTTGACGTCGATCTTGAGCGTGCGCGGCTGCTCGGAGTGGACCGCCACCAGCAGGTTCTTGACGTTGAGCACGATGTCGGTCACGTCCTCGAGCACGCCCTCGAGCGAGGAGAACTCGTGCAGCGCCCCGTCGATCTTGACGTGGGTGACCGCCGCCCCCTCCAGCGAGCTGAGCAGCACCCGCCGCAGCGAGTTGCCGATCGTGGTGCCGAAGCCCCGCTCGAACGGCTCGGCGATGAACTTGCCATAGCTGCGGGTCAGGGTCTCCCGCTCGACCTCGACCTTCGTCGGCAGCTCGAAGCTGCGCCAGCGCGCGCGCATCACCATCGGTTCCGGTCCTCTCGCGCCAGGGCCGGGAAGTTGCGGCGCAGCGGAGCGCGCGACGGCTCCGCTGCCCCATCTGCGACCCGACCAGGGTTGAACGCCGTTACTTCGACAACAGCTCCACGATCAGGTTGGAGCGCAACGGCACGCTGAACTCCTCGGGCTTGGGCAGCGCCAGCACCTGGATCGACTGTTCCTCGGGATTGACCGCCAGCCACGGCGGCACCCCGCGCTCGACCGTCATCTGGCGATAGCCCTCGACCAGCTCGCGCCGCCGCCGGCCGGCACGCACCTTCACGATGTCACCCGGCCGCACCAAGAGACTCGGGATGTCCGCCTTGTGGTCGTTCAGCGCCACATGGCCGTGGGTGACCAGCTGGCGAGCGGCGGCACGCGAGGGTGCGAACCCGCCGAGATAGACCACGTTGTCCAGCCGCCGCTCCAGCAGCCGCACCAGGTTCTCGCCGGTATTGCCCTCCTGGCGCTCGGCGATGTGGAAGTAGCGGCGGAACTGCCGCTCCAGCACCCCGTAGGAACGCTTCGCCTTCTGCTTCTCGCGCAGCTGCTCGCCGTAGTCGCTGACCTTGCCGCGCCGGCGGAAGCGGCGCTCGCCCGGCGGATAGGCCCGCTTGGCGATCGCGCACTTGGCCGTCAGGCAGCGCGTGCCCTTGAGGAACAGCTTCTCGCCCTCGCGCCGGCAGAGCTTGCACTTGGGTCCGGTGTACCTCGCCATGACATCCCTTTCGCCTGTTTACGACCCCCGCGGGGGCCTTCCTCCAGACTCCGCTGCCCCGCGCGCTCGCCAAGCCGCCAGGCCGCGGCCGCGATCGCCTCGACGGGGGGCTGTCCGTCCCCGCTCCCGCTACACCCGCCGCCGCTTGCGCGGCCGGCAGCCGTTGTGCGGCAGCGGGGTCACGTCCTCGATGGAGCGGATGGCGACCCCGCACGCCTGCAGCGAGCGGATCGCCGACTCGCGCCCGGCGCCGGGGCCCTTGACCCGCACCTCGACCTCGGTGATGCCGTTCTTCTTCGCCTTCTCCGCACACCGCTCCGCCGCCTTCTGCGCCGCGAAGGGGGTGGATTTGCGACTGCCCTTGTAGCCGATCGAGCCGGCGCTGTCCCACGCGATGACGTTGCCGGCCATGTCGGTAATCGTGATGATCGTGTTGTTGAAGCTCGCCTTGATGTGGGCGATGCCCTTGCTGATGTTCTTGCGCGTCTTCTTCTTTTCCTTGCGCTTCGACATGGCGGCCGCTCACCTCATCGCCTTCACGGACTTCTTGACGGCCACGGTGCGCCGCGGCCCCTTGCGGGTGCGCGCGTTGGTCCGCGTGCGCTGCCCCCGCACCGGCAGCCCGCGCTTGTGCCGGATGCCGCGGTAGCAGTTGATCTCCTTGAGACGCTGGATATTCTGCGCCACCTGCCGGCGCAGCATCCCCTCGACGACGTGGTTGCGCTCGATCTCCTGCGCGATGCGCTGCACCTCGTCCTCGGTCAGATCGCGCGCCCGCACCTGCCCGTCGATGCCGAGCCGGTCCACGATCTGCTGCGCCTTGGTGGGACCGATCCCGTAGATGTAGCGGAGCGCGATCCGGATCGGCTTGTCCGCCGGGATGTCGACTCCTACGATACGCGGCATCGCCGCCCTCTCCCCTAGCTCGTTACTTGCCCTGACGCTGCTTGTGACGCGGATTCGCCTTGCAGATCACGCGCACCACCCCGCGGCGGCGTACGATCTTGCACGACTCGCAGATCCGCTTCACCGACGACCGGACCTTCATCTCGTCTTCCTCCCGCGGCACCGGGCGCGCCGCCGCCCCACCGCCCGAGGCACAAGCGCGCGATTATAGCAGCCCCCACGGGCTCCGCCAAGCGCCGAAGTCGTTTTTCACCGCCGGCCCTCGTCCCTGGCCTCTCATCCCGCCGGCGGTCGAGCGCCACCCACGATGCGCGCTCGCCCGGGGTCGAGCCCCGCCAGCTCGACCGTGACCGCATCCCCGGGCAGCAGCCGCACCAGATCGGTGCGCGCCCGCCCGCCCAGGTGCGCCAGCACGCTCCGTCCCCCTTCCAGCCGCACCCGATACCGCCCGTTCGGCAGCACCGCCTCGATGACCGCCCGCTGCCTGTGCTCCGCCCCCACCGCCTGCACCCTTGCCGCCGGCCCCCGCTCGCCCCGCTATGGCAGCGTGAGGATGGCGTGTCCCTGCTCGGTGACGGCCACGGTGTGCTCGGCATGCGCGGAGAGCTTGCCGTCGCACGTAACCACCGTCCAGCGGTTCTTCTTCGTCCGCGTCTGGTGCGTGCCCTGGTTCACCATCGGCTCGATCGCCAGCACCATCCCGGGCTCCAGCACCAGGTCGTTCTTGAGCAGTGCCGGCGAGACGAAGTTCGGCACCTGGGGCTCCTCGTGCATGGCGCTGCCGATGCCGTGACCCACGTACTTGCGCACCACGGCGTAGCCCTGGCCCTCGACGTAGCTCTGCACCGCGCGCGCGATCTCGCTCAGGCGCGCTCCCGGACGCACGGCCGCGATCGCCCGCGCCAGCGCCTCATAGCAGACCTCGATGAGCCGCGCCGCCTCCGCGGAGACCTGTCCGATCGGGATCGTGTTCGCGGCATCGCCGTACCAGCCGTCCTTGGCGACTCCGATGTCCACGCTCAGGATGTCGCCCTCCTGCAGCCGGCGCCGGTTGGGGATGCCGTGCACCACCTCGTCGTTGACCGAGGCGCAGATCGAAGCCGGATAGCCCCGGTAACCGAGGAACGCCGGCGTGCCGCCACGCGCGCGGATCAGCGCCTCCACCTCGCGGTCGAGATCGATGGTGCGCACCCCAGGCCGCGCCATCTCGCGCACCAGGGCATGGCACTCCGCCACCACGCGCCCCGCCTCGCGCATGCGCTCGAGCTGCTCCTGCGTCTTGCGCGTCACCGCGACCACGCGCCGTCCTTCCCCACCACCACCGCGGAGCGAGTCCATCGGCGCTCCTGCCTCGCCCGGCCGCCTCCGGTCAGGCCGAGGTCGCCAGCGCCTGCTCGATCCGCTGGGACACCTGATCGACCTCTCCGCTTGCATCCACCTCGACCAGCAGCCCCTGCGCGCGGTAGTGCTCGATCAGGGGCGCGGTCTTCTGGCGGTAGGTCTCCAGCCGCCGGCGCACCACCTCCTCCCGATCGTCCTCGCGCTGCACCAGCGCGGCACCGCAGCGGTCGCACCGCTGCGGCACCCGCGGCGGCGCGAACTCCAGGTGGTAGACCGCCCCGCACTCCGGGCAGCTGCGCCGCCCGGCCATGCGCCGCACGATCGCCTCGTCCTCCAGCCGCAAGAGCACCACCCGGTCGAGCCCGAGCCCGCGCTCCCGCAGCAGCGCCGCCAGATCCTCGGCCTGCTGGGGGTTGCGCGGGTAGCCATCCAGGATGAAGCCGCCCCGGGCATCGGGCTCGGCGAGCCGCTCCGCCACCAGTTCCAGCACCAGCGCGTCCGGCACCAGCTGGCCCGCTGCCAGCAGCGGCTCCGCCTTCTGGCCGGCCGGCGTCTGCTTGCGCACCGCCTCGCGCAGCATGTCGCCGGTCGAGATGTGCGCCCAGCCGCGGCGCTCCGCCAGCCGCCTGGCCTGCGTGCCCTTGCCCGCCCCGGGCGGCCCCAGCAGCACCAGCCGCATCTCAGATCGTGCCTCCGCGCCGGGCGCGGATGCGGCCGCGCTTGATGAAGCCCTCGTAGTGGCGCATGAGCAGATGCGATTCGATCTTCTGCACGATGTCGAGCGCCACCCCGACGATGATCAGGATGCCGGTGCCGCCGAGAAAATGCGCCATGTAGATCTGGATCCCCAGCAGCGCCGAGACCAGGTTGGGCAGCAGCGCCACCGCGCACAGAAACGCCGCCCCGACCATCGTGATGCGGTTCATGATGGCCTCCAGGTACTCGGCGGTCTTGCGCCCCGGCCGCACCCCCGGGATGAACGAGCCGTGCTCCTTCATGTTGTTGGCGATCTCGACCGGGTTGAACATGAGCGAGATCCAGAAGTAGGTGAAGAAATAGATGAGCGCGATGGTGAGCGTGATCCCCCAGAAGCCGTGCCCGTAGGCGAAGTCCGCCCGCACCCCGAAGCGCCCGAGCAGCATCGCCGGCAGGATCAGCAGCGACTGCGCGAAGATCACCGGCATGACGCCAGCCGAGTTCACCCGGAACGGCAGATAGTGCAGCTGCCCGCCGTAGACCCGCCGGCCCCGGGTGTGCTTCTGCTGCTGGATCGGGATGCGGCGCTGGCTCTGCTGCATGAGCACGACCGCGACCACCACCGCCACGAACAGCGCGATGAAGGCCACCAGCTTCAGCACCCCGAAGGTGACCTCCTGCCGGTTGAGCGCCGGGTTGAAGATCTCATCGGTGAGGAACTGCAGCAGCGCCGCCGGCATGTCGGCGATGATGCCGGCCATGATGATCAGCGAGATGCCGTTGCCGACCCCCGACTCGCTGATGCGCTCGCCGACCCACATCACGAACATGGCGCCGCTGGTGAGCGCGATCACGGTCGAGACATAGAACAGCAGGCTCGACTCCCACTCCGGCAACACCAGGCCTCCGCTCTTGAGAAAGCCGATCACGAAGCCGGACTGGAGCAGACAGATGGCGACGGTGCTGTAGCGGGTCCACTCGTTGATGCGCCGCCGGCCGGCCTCGCCCTCCTTCTGCAGCGCCTCGAGCGAGGGGATGACCTTGACCAGCAGGCTGAAGATGATCGAGGCCGAGATATACG
The DNA here is from genome assembly GCA_026004615.1 of Planctomycetota bacterium. Classification (GTDB taxonomy): domain Bacteria; phylum Planctomycetota; class J058; order J103; family J103; genus BPJM01. The sequence continues at coordinate 450,868 of BPJM01000002.1, read as the reverse complement.
GCATGATGCCGAGCGAGAACAGCTTCGCCTCGCGCAGCGCCCCGCCGGTGATCGCGCTGGCGAAGGCGAGCAGCTGCCCCAGCCCGCCCTCGGCCGGCTGCTGGATCAGCTCCTCGACCTTGGCGGTATCCACCCCCGGCAGCCAGAACTGGAAGCCCAGCCGGTAGACCACCAGCATGGCGAAGGTGTAGAGCACCCGCCGGCGCAGCTCCGGCACCTTGAAGATGTTGCTCACCGCCTGGAGCATCGGTCTCGCTTCGCTCTACGCCCCGTAGCCCAAGGCCGCGGCGAGATGGCCCCGGCTGTGGCCGGTCCGACCGGCACGCGGGGGCAGCGGGCGCCGGAGCTCGCCGCACGGACGGGGCAGCTGTCCCGGGCGAGGCGGTGCCGTGTTCTCGCGCCAGCCCTCAGTCCTCTTCCGCCTCGACCTTGCGCCGGCCCTTGCCCTTGCCCTGCCCGCGTGCCTCCGCTGCCCAGTCGACCTTGGGCCGGCGCGGGCGGTGGGGCTCGTGCAGCTGCTCCACCGTGCCGCCCAGCGCCTCGATCTTGGCGATCGCGCTCCGGGAGGCGCGCTCGACCCGGACGGTGAGCCCCTTGACCGCCAGCTCCCCATCGCCCAGCAGCTTCACCCCGTCGCGCACCTGCTTGAGCAGGCCGGCGGCCTCGAGCGACGCCCGATCCACGGTCGCCCCCTCGGGAAAGCGGCCGAGGTCGCGCACGTTGATGACGGTGTAGACGCGGCCGAAACGGGCGTTGCTGAAACCGCGCTTGGGCATGCGCCGCTGCAGCGGCATCTGCCCGCCCTCGTAGTAGTCCATGATGCGGCGCCCGGAGCGCTGGCCCTGTCCCTTGTGGCCACGGCCGGCCGTCTTGCCGTGCCCCGAGCCCGGCCCCCGCCCGACCCGCTTGCGCGGCTTGCGCCGCCTGATCGAGGGCAGCGCCCTCAAGGTCTTCAGATCCATCGCTTCGCCTCGTCCGCTCGGCGCCGCCGCGCCCGGCGCGGCGACTCGCTCCTCACGCTCCCGTCAACCCGCCGCCACCACCGCCTCGGGCGGGGGTGGCCAGGCGTAGCGGGCCAGCTCCACCCCCCCGCAGCGCTGCCACCTCCTCGCGCGTGCGCAGCGCCCTCAGCGCCCGGCAGGTCGCCTTGAGCACGTTGACCGGATTGGTGCTGCCGTGCACCTTGGTCAGGATGTTCTCCACCCCGGCAGCCACCAGCACCGCCTTGACCGCCGCGCCGGCCTTCACCCCGGTGCCGGGCGCCGCCGGGATCAGGTAGACCTTGGTCGAACCGAAGCGCCCGATGACCTGATGCGGGATGGTGCCCGCGTGCACCAGCGGCACCCGCATCAGCTCCTTCTGGGCCTGCTTGACGCCCTTTTCGACCGCATCCGGCACGCCGTTGGCCTTGCCATGGCCGATGCCGACCTGACCGCGCCCGTCGCCGACCACCACGAGCGCGCCGAAGGTGAAGCGCCGGCCGCCCTTGACGACCTTCGCGTTGCGCATCACCTTGACGACGGTCTCCTGCAGCCGGCTCTCCTCGCGCGGCGCCCGCCCGCCGGCTGCGCCGGCGCGCTCGCGGCGGCCGCGCCCGCGACCGCCGCCCCGGCGCTCGGCCCCCTCGCCGGCGCCCTCGGCGCCCTCGCCGTACCGATCGCCGCCGCGCCCGCCGCCCCGCCTGCCACCGCGCGGCCCGCTTCCCGTCGCCTCCGCCATCTGCTCGCGTTCTCCTCTCGCGCCGCCTGCGTTCAGAACTCCAGCCCCGCCTCGCGCGCCGCCTCGGCCACCGCCTTGACCCGGCCGTGGTACTTGAAGCCACCGCGGTCGAAGACCACCCGCTCGATCCCCGCCGCCCGCGCCCGCTCGGCGACGAGCTTGCCGACCGCACGCGCGCGCGCCGTCTTGGCGCCGGCCGCCGCCCGCACCTCGCTGTCCAGCGTCGAGGCCGCCGCCAGCGTCCGCCCGCTCACGTCGTCGATGACCTGGGCATAGGTGTGCTTGAGCGAGCGGAACACCGCCAGCCGGGGCCGCTCCGCCGTACCGCGCACCTTGCGCCGGATGCGCCAGCGCCGCCTCTGATGCCGCTTGCGCTTCTCGATCACCGCCTTCATCGCGTCTCGCTCCCGTCCGCTCAGCCGCCGCTGCCGAAGGCCTTGCCGGCCTTGCGCCGGACGATCTCCTCGGGCATGTCCTTGCTCCGGCCGTAGCGGATGCCCTTGGCGTTGTACGGCTCGGGCGGCCGCGTCCGCCGCACCCGGGCCGCGAACTCGCCCACCGCCTGCTTGTCCGGTCCCCGGATGACGATCTCCTGCGCGCCCGGCAGCTCGACCGTGATCCCCTCGGGCACCTCGAACACCACCGGGTGCGAGAACCCGACCGTCAACTCCAGCCGCCGCCCCTTGAGCGCCGCCCCGTAGCCCACCCCCTGGATGAGCAGCCGCTTCTCGTAGGGCTCCGTCACCCCGCGCACCATGTTCTGGATGAGCGCCCGCGTGAGTCCGTGCAGTGCCCGGTGTTGCTTGGAGTTCGACGGCCGCTCGACCCGCACCTGCCCGCGCTCCTGATCGAGCACCACGCCCACCGCCGGATGATGCTCGAAGCTGAGCTTGCCATGCGGCCCCTCGACCTGGATCGTCCGGCCGCGCAGGCCGATCTTCACCCCCTGAGGGATCGCGACCGGCAGCTTGCCAATCCGTGACATCGTCTCACCCGCCTCGTCCGCGCCGTTCGCAGTGGCCCAGCCCGCCCCGGACCGCTCACCAGACCTCGCACAGCACCTCGCCGCCGACGTGCGCGCGGCGCGCCTCGCGGTCCGAGAGCACCCCGCGCGAGGTCGACAGCACCGCGATCCCCAGCCCGTTGAGCACCGGGCGCTGCTCCCGCACCCCGCCATACACCCGCCGGCCCGGCCGGCTCTTGCGCGCGATGTGATGGATCACCTGCTCGCCGTCTGGGCCGTACTTGAGCTCGATCTCGATCGCGCCCTGGACCCCATCCTCGACCTCCCGGAAGTCGCGGATGTAGCCCTCATCCTTGAGCACCCGGGCGATGCCGAGCTTGAGCTTGGACCGCGGCACGCGCACCGTACGCGCGCGATTGCGCACGGCGTTGCGGATGCGGGTCAGCATGTCGGCAACCGGATCGGTCATCGGCATGACCTCGTGTCTCCTACGCCACTACCAGCTCGCCTTCTTGCAGCCGGGGATCATCCCCTGCAGCGCCAGGTCGCGGAAGCAGCAGCGGCAGATCTTGAACCGCCGGTAGTATGCCCGCGGCCGCCCGCACAACTCGCAGCGGTTGTGCACCCGCGTCGAAAAGCGGTACTTGCGCAGCGCGCGCGGCAGCTCCTCCCCGCGCGCCACGAGCGCCGCCGCGCGCTTGAGGCGCTGGTGCTTCACCCTCTGGCTCAGCTTCGCCACGTCCGTCTCTCCATCACCGAATCCCCGAGCCCCCGCCCGCTCAGCGCTGGAAGGGGAAACCGAAACCGGCGATCAGCTCCCGCGCCTCCTCGTCGGTGCGGGCGGTCGTGCAGATCGCGATGTTCATCCCCTGCACGAACTCCATGCGATCGGCATCGACCTCGGTGAACACCACCTGCTCGCTCAGCCCCAGCGAGTAGTTGCCCCGGCCATCGAACGACTTCGGCGACATGCCGCGAAAGTCGCGGATGCGCGGGATGGCGATCGAGATCAGCCGATCCAGAAACTCGTACATCCGATCCCGGCGCAGGGTCACCTTGCAGCCGATCGCCTGCCCCTGGCGCAGCCGGAAGTTGGAGATCGACCGCTTGGCGCGCGTCAGCACCGCCTTCTGTCCCGCGATCAGGCTGAGGTGCTGCTGCGCCTCCTCCAGCCGCTTGGGCGTCTGCAGCGCGCGCCCGACGCCCATGGAGATGACGATCTTGTCCAACCGCGGCACCGCCAGATCGTTCTTGTAGCCGAAGCGCTGCTTGAGCTCGGGCCGGATGCGGTCGCGGTACAGCAGCTTCAGGCGCGGAATCGGCACCCTCGGCCGGCGCGGCCGGCGGCGCCGCCGGCGCCTTTGCACCTTCCTTGCGGTCCGCCGCCGGCGCCGTCTTGCGCCCTCCGCCCTGCTTGCCCGCGGCCTTGCCGCCGCCCGGCTTGGCGCCGCCCGCGGCGCCCTTGCTCTTGTCGGCCATGGCTCCTTATCCGGCTCCCTGCTGCCCGCGCACCTTTTCGTGCCGCTCCGCCAGCTCGCGGTCGCGCGCTCCGATGGGCTTGTTGTCCTTGACCCCGACCCGGTAGCGGAACACCCCGCCGCTTGCCCCCCCCGCGTCCGTCATGGTGAAGGTCACCCGCCGCACCCGCTGCCGGCGGCCGGTCTCCTCCGAGACCAGCATGACGTTCGAGATATCGAGCGGCATCTCGGTCTCGATCCGCCCGCCCTGCGGGTGGCTCTGGCTCGGCCGCAGGTGGCGGGACGGCCCGGTTCACGCCCTCCACCACCACGCGGCCCCGCTCGACATCCACGCTCTTGACCCGGCCGCGCTTGCCGCGCTCCTCCCCGGTGATGACCTCGACCAGGTCGCCCTTGTGGATCTTCCACTTGATCCTGCTCATGGCGCCGTCACCCAATCCGCCCTCGTTCCGTCCACTAGACGACCTCGCTGGCGAGGCTGATGATCTTCATGAACTTCTTCTGGCGCAGCTCGCGCGCCACCGCACCGAAGATGCGCGTGCCCTTCGGGTTGCCATCCTTGTCGATCAGCACCAGCGCGTTGCGATCGAAGCGCACGTACGAGCCGTCGGGACGGCGCACCGCGGAGCGGGTACGGACGATCACGCCCCGGTGCACCGTGCCCTTCTTGACCTCGCCCGAGGGCAACGCCTTCTTGATCGTGACCACGATCACGTCCCCGACGGTCGCGTACCGCCGCCTCGATCCGCCCAAGACCTTGATGCACATGGCGGTCTTAGCACCTGTGTTGTCCACCACATCCAGCCGCGTCTGTGCCTGAATCATCGCTGTCGTCGCTCCCGTGCCGCCGCGCCCCCGGCTGCCCCAGGGCCAGCTTTACACACTGCCGCCGCGACGCACGATCCGGACCAGGCGGTAGCGCTTGGTCCGGCTCAGCGGCCGCGTCTCGACGATCTCCACCACGTCCCCCGACGCGCGCCTCGTTCTTCTCATCGTGCGCCTTGAGCTTGGTGAACCGCCGCACGTACTTCCCGTACTTGGGATGCCGCGCCAGCCAGGTGTGCTGCACGGTGATGGTCTTGTCCATCTTGTCCGACAGCACCACGCCCTCGAACCGCCGCCGCTTGCCGCGCGGCCGCCCCCGCTGCGCCGGCGCGCTTGCTGGCGCCGCCTGCGTCCCGCTCTTGCCCGCCGTCTCGGTCATCTCCCGCGCTCCTTTCGTGCCGCCGGCCTCAGCCGTTGCGCCCTGCCCGCGCCGCCCGCGCGCGCCGGCGCGCCTCGCGCGAGCGCCGCGGCGGCCGCGGCGAGGGCCTCGAGCTCGCGCGCGCGCAGCACCGTCAGCACCCGCGCGATCTCCTTGCGCGCCCGGCGGATCGCGCTGGGATCGGTCACCGGCTCGGTCGCCGCCTTGAAGCGGAGCTGCCAGATCTCCTCGCGCAGCTTGCGCACGTGCTCGCGCAGCTCGGCCTCCGGCATCGCGCGCAACTCCTCCAGGCGCATCAGTGCGTCCTCCGCTTGACCAGCCGCGTCTTGACCGGCATCTTGTGCGCGATCCGGCGCAGGCATTCGCGCGCCGCCAGCGGCGGCACCCCCCGCGATCTCGAACAGCACCGTGCCGGGCCGCACGACCGCCGCCCAGTACTCCGGCTCGCCCTTGCCCGAGCCCATCCGGACCTCGAGCGGCTTGGCCGTCACCGGCTTGTGCGGGAAGATGCGGATGTAGAGCTTGCCCTCGCCGCCGAGGTAGTGCGCCGCTCCCAGGCGCCCCGCCTCGATCTGGCGCCCCGAGATCCAGCCTTCGTCGAGCGACTGCAACCCGTACTCGCCGAAGACGACCCGGTTGCCGCGGGAGGCGTTGCCCTTGATCCTACCTCTTTGCTCTTTTCGGTGCTTTACGCGCTTGGGCATGAGCGGCATGGCCGCCTTCCTCCTCGTCCCTGCTCGCCGAGGTTGATCCACACCTTCACCCCCGATCGTGCCGTAAACCGTCTTGGCGGTGGCAAACCCGTAGTCGATCCGCGCCCTGAGCGTCGACAGCGGGATCGAGCCCTCGGCCTGCCACTCCCGGCGCGCCATCTCCGAGCCGCCCCAACCGGCCGGCCACCTGGACCTTGCAGCCCTTGGCCCCCGCCGACATGGTCAGCTCGATGGCGCGCTTCATGGTGCGGCGGAACGAGGCGCGCTTCTCGAGCTGTTCCGCCACCGACTCGGCCACCAGCTGGGCGGACAGCTCCGGCCGGTGCATCTCGACGATGTTGAGCCGCACCGTCTTGCCGGTCGCCTGCTCCAGCTCCTCGCGCAGCCGGTCCACCTTGGCGCCCTTGCGCCCGATGATCAGCCCCGGCTTCGCCGAGTGGATGATGACCAGCACCTCGGCGCCCGTCCGCTCGATCTCGACCTTGGAGATACCGGCGAAGCGGAACTCGCGGGCGATCGCACGCCGGATGCGCTGGTCCTCCACCAGGGAGGTCGCCATACTCGCGCCGGTTGGCGTACCAGCGCGAGCGGTGCTCCTCCACGATCCCCAGCCGCAGACCGGTCGGTCGTACCTTCTGGCCCATGCGCTCCTCCCTACGCTCCTGCGGGCTCGGCCGCCGGCGCCGCTTCCGCCGTCGCCGGCGCGGGCTTGGGCGGCGGCCGCAGCGTCACCTCGATGTGACAGGTGCGCTTCAGGATCGGATAGGCCATGCCCCGCGCCCGCGTCATCCAGCGCTTGATCGTCAGCCCCTCATCGACCTGCACCTCGGCCAACACCAGGTCGTCCACGTCCATTTCCAGCCCCTGCTCGCCGATCTGGTACTCGGCGTTGGCGAGCGCCGAGCGCACGACCTTGTCGAGCAGCTTCGCCGCCCGCCGGTTGGAAAACTGCAGCTGCTCCAGCGCATCGTTGATGGGCAGGCCGCGCACCTGATCCGCGATCAGCCGCACCTTGCGCGCCGAACTGCGCGCCCAGCGGTGGGCGGCACGGAACTCCGTGCTGCGCCGCGCCTGGCGCGCCTGCCTCCGCTGCTGCCTGCGCCGCACCTTGTTCGCCATGGCCGCTCGGTCCCCTTACTTCGTCGCCTTCTTCTTCGTCCCGCTGTGGCCGCGGAAGGTGCGGGTCGGCGCGAACTCGCCGAGCTTGTGCCCCACCATGTCCTCGGTGACGAACACCTTCGTGAAGACCTTGCCCTGATGCACCAGGAAGGTGTGGCCGACGAACTCGGGCACCACCGTGCAGGCGCGCGACCAGGTCTTGACCGGCTCGCGATCGCCGGTCTGCTTCTGCCTGAGCACCTTGCCCAGCAGCCGCTGATCGACGTACGGCCCCTTCTTCAGACTGCGTCCCATCGCTTCTCACGCTCCCTTGCCCGCGCTCGCACGCCGCCGCAGCCGGCTAGCCGACGTGCGGGCCCTTGGGCCGCCGCCGGATGATGAACTTGTTGCTCAGCGCCTTGGGCTTGCGCGTCTTGCCGCCCTTGGCGGGCACGCCCCAGGGGCTGCGCGGCACATTGCCGCCCTTGGATTTCGCCTCGCCACCACCCATGGGGTGCGCGACCGGGTTCATCGCGACCCCGCGCACGTGCGGCCGCCGCCCCAGCCAGCGCCGGCGCCCGGCCTTGCCCAGCGAGATGTTCATGTGCTCGGCAAAGCCGATCGCCCCGATCGTCGCCCGGCACTCCTCGCGTACCCGCCGCACCTCGCCCGAGGGCAACTGCAGCACCGCATAGCCTCCCTCGCGCGCCTGCAGCTGGCAGGAGCAGCCCGCCGCCCGCGCGAGCTGACCGCCGCGGCCCGGATACAGCTCCACGTTGTGCACCTGCAGCCCCAGCGGGATGCTCTTGAGCGGCATGCAGTTGCCGACCTCCGGATCGACCCGTTCGCCGGAGACGACCCGCATGCCCGGCCGCAGCCCCTCGGGCGCCAGGATGTAGCGCTTCTCGCCGTCGGCGTAGTGCAGCAGCGCGATCCGGCAGCTGCGGTTCGGGTCGTATTCGATCGCCGCCACCTTCGCCGGCACCCCATCCTTGTCGCGGCGGAAGTCGACGATGCGGTAGCGCCGCTTGTGGCCGCCGCCGCGGAACCGGATCGTCTCCCGGCCGTGGTTGTTGCGGCCGCCGCTGCGCTTGCGAGGCGCGAGCAGCGACTTCTCCGGCGTCCGCTTGGTGATCTCCGCGAAGTCGGCCACGCTCGCCCCGCGCCGGCCGGGAGTGGTCGGTTTGTAGGTCTTGATCCCCATCGGTCCTTGCCTCCGGCGCCAGGTCTAGAGCACGTCGATCCGCTCGCCCGGCGCGAGGGTGACGATCGCCTTTTTGTACTCCGGGGTCCGCACCCAGCCGGTGCGCAGCCGCTTGGGCTTGCCCTTGACGCGCATGGTGCGCACCCGCGCGACCTTGACCTTGAACAGCTGCTCCACCGCCTGCCGGATCTCGATCTTGGTCGCGTCGCGCAGCACCTCGAAGGTGTAGGCGTTGTGCCGCTCCTGCAGTGCGGTCGCCTTCTCGGTCAGGCGCGGCTTCCTGACGATGGCGTAGGCGTCGCGGCTCATGCTCCGGCCTCCTCGTGTGCGGGCTCAGGCCCGGCCGCCTTGGCCGCCGCCCCCGCGGTGCGCGCCGGCTCACCCCGCCACAGCTCGAGCGCCCGCTCGAGGCCCTCGCGGGTCGCGAGCAGCCACTTGTTCCGCAACAACACGTACGCATTCAGCTCGGCTGCGGGCACCAGCTGCAGATCGGGCAGGTTGCGGCTCGCCCGCACCAGCACGGGATCGTACTCGGCCACCAGCAGCGTCACCCGCTTGCCCTGCAGGCCGAGCTGCCGCAACGCCGCCGCCACCTCGCGCGTCTTGCCGTCCTTGACCGGAAGCTGCTCGAGGACGATCGCCTCGCCGTCGCGCAGCTTGGACAGCAGCGCCGACTGGGTGGCACGCCGGCGCGCCTTCTTCGGCATGCTCCAGGAGTAGTCGCGCGGACGCGGCCCGAAGATCGTGCCCCCGCCCCGCCACAGGGGCGAGCGGCGCGTGCCGGCGCGGGCGCGGCCGGTGCCCTTCTGCCGCCACGGCTTGCGGTTGGCATAGGCCAGCTCCGCCCGGGTGCGGGTCTTGTGGGTGCCGACGCGCCGGTTCGCCTCGTACATGAGACACGCCTCGTGCAGCAGGCGCGGGCGCACCTTGCCGCCGAGATCGGCCGCCGCCACCTCGATCGTGCCCGCCTGCTCGGCCCCCTCGGCCCCCAGGCGCCTGACCGGGATCGTGTAGGTCTCGCTCACGGCTTGGGCCCTCATCGCTCGGTCCGGCAGGCCACCGCCCTGCGCACGACGACGTAGCCGCCGCGCGGTCCCGGCACTCCGCCGCGGACCAGGATCAGGTTGTGCTCCGGGTCGATCTTGACCACGTCCAGGTTGCGCACCGTGGCGCGCTGCCCGCCCAGGCGCGTGTACATACGCTTGCCCTTGAGCACCCGGCCGGGGAAGGTGGCGGCGCCGATCGAGCCCGGCAGCCGCTGGTTCTTCGAGCCGTGGCTGCGCGGACCGCTGCCGAAGCCGTGCGCGCGCATGGTCCCGGCGGTGCCACGGCCCTTGCTGGTCCCGATCACATCGACCTTCTTCCACTCCGCCGCCACCTCGACGGTCACCCGTTGGCCAGGCTCCAGCGCCTCATCGGGCAACAGCTCCACCTCGCGCACGAAGCGCTTGGGGGTCTCGCCGCGCGCTGTCTTCAGGTAGTGGTAGAGCAGCGGCCGGGTCAGCCCCTTGAGGTGGCCGTGCAGCCGGCCCCGGCCCTCGCTCGCCTTCTTCTGGATCCGCTCCCACTGCTCGCCGGTGAAGCGATCGTCGAACCCCAGCTGCACGGCCCGATAACCGTCGCGCTCCGGAGTGCGGACCTGCAGCACCGCGCACGGCCCGGCCTCGATGACCGTGACGGGCAGCATGTTGCCCGCCTCATCGAAGACCCGGGTCATGCCGAGCTTCTTGCCCAGAATCGCCGTCGGCATGGTGCCGTCTTCCTCGCTCTCGGCGCCGCCGGCCTTCTGCTCGCGCCCGCGCCCCGCTGCCGGTGCGCGCGGCGTTGGAGCTCGCCGCCAGCGCTGCGGTTGCTCACACCTTGATCCGAATGTCCACCCCCGCCGGCAGCGTCAGCTTGCCGAGCGTCTCCACCGTGCGCGCGGTCGGTTCGGTGATGTCGATCAGCCGCTTGTGCGTGCGGATCTCGAACTGCTCGCGCGACTTCTTGTCGACGTGCGGCGAGCGCAGCACGGTGTAGCGCTCGATGCGCGTCGGCAGCGGGATGGGGCCCGCCACCTTGGCGCCCGTCGACTTCGCGGCCTCCACGATCTCCTGGGCGCTCATGTCCAGGATCTCGTGGTCGTAGGCCTCCATCCGGATCCGAATGCGATCGCTACCGATCATGGTTGCGCACTTCCTCGCCTCGCCCGCCTGCCCGCGGCGGGCCACCCTCGCTCAGCCGACACGAAAGCGAGCGATCATAGCCGCGCCCGCTCCGAAGTCAAGCTCCTCGCGTTCGCCCTCGGCTTCTGCCCCGGCCAGCACGCCCCATCCGCCTCCGTTCACACCCATCGCGGCCGCGCCTCCTCCGGCACCGGGGCGAAGGCGTACGGCTCCAGCGAAAAGGTGGCGCGGCCCTGCGAGAGGCTGCGGATCGTGGTGGAGTAGCCGAACATCTCGGCGAGCGGCACCACGCCCCGGATCACCCGCATCTCGCCGTGCATCGCCATGTCCTGCAGCGTCGCCCGCCGCTGCTGCAGGTCGGTCAGCACCGCGCCGTAGTACTCCTCGGGGGTCTGGATCTCCAGCCGCATCACCGGCTCCAGCATCACCAGGCCTGCCTTCTCGCAGGCGGCCTGGAACGCCATGGCCGCCGCGGCGTTGAAAGCGACCTCGGTCGAGTCCGTCGGATGCAACTCCGCGTCGAGCAGCTCGATCTCGACGTCGATGATCGGGTAGCCGAGCGTGCCGCCGGCGGCCGCAGCACTCAGCGCGCCCTCGGCGACCGCAGCCTCCAGCTCCCGCGGCAGCCGCCCGCTCGGCAGCCGGCTCGTGAACCGCACCTTCTGCTTGCTGCCAGCGGGCGGGCTCCAGGGGGCTACGCGCAGCCGCACCGCCCCGAACAGCCGCCGCTGCCCGGTCTCGCGCTCGAAGCGGCCGTAGCCCTCGGCCGGCTGCGCCACCGTCTGGCGGTAGCTGACGCGGGGCTTGCCCACGCGCGCGTCGACGCCGAACTCCCGCTTGATCCGATGCGCGAGCACCTCGAGGTGCAGCTCCCCCATCCCCGAGATGATCGTCTGCCCCGTCTCCTCGTCCTCGCGCACCGCGAAGGTCGGATCCTCGCGCTGCAGTCGCCCCAGCACCTCGAGCAGCTTGTCGCGCTCGGCGCTGGTCCGCGGCTCGATCGCCATCGAGATCACCGTCTCGGGGAAGTCCATCGGCTCGACGGTGACCGGCTGATGGGTGGGGCAGAGGGTATCCCCGGTCACCGTGTACTTGAGCCCTACCGCCGCCACGATCTCGCCGGGACCGGCACTCTCGATCTTCTCGCGGGCATCGGCGTGCATGAGCCAGAGCTGGCCCAGCCGCTCCTTTTTCTGCGCGCGCGGATTGTAGACCTGGGCGCCGGAGGTGAGCGTCCCCGAGTAGACCCGCAGCCAGGTCAGCTCGCCGAACGAGGTCACCTGGGTCTTGAAGGCGAGCGCGCACAAGGGCTCACCGGGATCGGGCCGGCGCAGCACCTTCTCGCCCGCCTTCTTGCCCTCGGCCCGGATCGCCTCGATGGCGCCGGCATCCAGCGGCGAGGGCAGCAGCTCCACGACGCCGTCCAGCAGCGGCTGCACCCCCTTGTTGCGCAGGCTGCTGCCGGCATACACCGGGGTGACGCGGCAGGCCAGCGTGGCGCGGCGCAGCGCCGCGCGGATCTCCTCCGGCCCCGGCCCGCCCGGAGCGAGCGCCCGCTCCAGGAACGCATCGTCGACCGCGCTCAGCCGATCCACGAGCCGCTCGTACCACAGCCCGAGCTTGATCTCCGCCTCCTCGGTGAGCGGGCGCTCCCGCACCGTCTTGCCCTGGTCCTGCTCGCTGAACTCCAGCGCGCGCCGCCCGATCACATCCACCACCCCCGCCAGTTCGCCCCCCTCGTAGAGCGGAAAGGTGACGACGATGGGGCTGGTCTTCAGGCTGTGCTCGATGTCGTCGACCACGCGCTCGAAGTCCGCGCCCGCGCGATCGAGCTTGTTGATGTAGGCGAGGCGCGGGATGCGGTAGCGATCGGCACGCCGCCAGACGCTATAGCTCTGCGCCTCGACGCCCGCCACGCCGCAGAACACCCCGATGGCCCCGTCCAGCACGCGCAGACTGCGCTCCACCTCGGCGGTGAAGTCGACGTGGCCGGGGGTGTCGATCAGGTTGATCCGGTAGCCGCGCCACCAGGTGGTGGTGGCGGCGGCGGTGATCGTGATCCCGCGCTCGCGCTCCTCCGCCATCCAGTCCATGGTCGCGGTCCCTTCGTGGACCTCGCCCATGCGGTGCTGCTTGCCGGTGTAGAACAGGATGCGCTCGGTGGTGGTGGTCTTGCCGGCATCGATGTGCGCGATGATGCCGATGTTGCGCACCATCTCGAGATTGGCCGCCACGGTACCGCTCTCCTCGCGCACACCGGCGCCCCGAGGCGCCGCCCGCCCCTTTTCGGGGCGACCGAGACAACACCCTACCCCGCTGCGCGCCGGCGCGGGATCGGCACCCCCGGCGCGGCGCGGGCGCAAACCGCTGGGCGCGCGGTTCCCCCCTTGCGGCAGGAGGGCCTGCGGCGCCCAATCCCTGTCGGCCCGAAGGCCTGGTGCTGGATGGCGAAGCGGGCTCCGGCGCGGCACCCCCGCTGCCGGCCCCGCCTCGGACAGAGGACGCCAATCTAACAACTCCGCCCCGCCCTGTCCAGAGCGAGACGCCGGGGGCCTGGTCCCTTCGCGCAGCCGGGGCGCGCAGCAACCGGCCACGCGCGGCCGCGGTTCACCGCCAAGCCCGCGCCCGGGCTCCGCAGCCCTCACCGCAGCTCCTGCAGCTCGGCGCCGGGCGTGCACCAGGCCGCACCGGCACCCACCCGGTGCCGAACCCGCGGTGGACCTGCACGGACCCGGACGATCGCGGCGGCCACCGGCTGCGGGCTACCAGAACCCGCCTACCAGGAGAAGTGGGCGAACGCCTTGTTCGCCTCGGCCATCTTGTGGACGGTCTCGCGCTTGGTGATCGCGGCCCCCTCCTTCTTGTAGGCCGCGATCAGCTCCTCGGACAGCCGCAGCCGCATGGGACGGCCCTTCTTGGCGCGCGCCGCCTCGATGATCCACCGGATGGCGAGCGCGAGCTGCCGCTTCTTCTCCACCTCCTTGGGGACCTGGTAGGTGGCGCCGCCGACCCGCTTGGAGCGGACCTCGATCAGGGGCTTGACGTTGTTGACCGCCTTGTTGAAGACCTCGATGGGGTCGGCGTCCTTGACCTTGCGCGCCACCTCGTCCATGGCGTCGTAGAAGATCTTCTGCGCCACGGTCTTCTTGCCTTCCCACATGAGGCAGTTGATGAACTTGGCGACCAGCTTGGAGTTGTACTTGGGGTCGGGCTTGAGGAAGCGGTCGGGGCTCTTGAACCTGCGCGGCATGCTGCGTCCTTTCCTTGACTTCGCCGTCAGCTCACGGCCGGCCCGGATCACCGGGCCGGCCGGCCGTGGCCGGGCGGCGGCACCGCCGCCCTATCGCACCACCCACTACGACTGGCGCTTGGCGCCGTACTTGGAACGGCCTTGCTTGCGGCCCTCGACCCCCATGGCGTCGAGCGTGCCGCGGATGATGTGGTAGCGCACTCCGGGCAGGTCCCGCACGCGGCCGCCCCGGATGAGCACGATCGAGTGCTCCTGCAGGTTGTGCCCCTCGCCGGGGATGTAGGCCGTGACCTCCTTGCCGTTGGACAGCCGCACCCGCGCGATCTTGCGCAGCGCCGAGTTCGGCTTCTTGGGCGTCATGGTCTTGACCTGCAGGCAGACCCCGCGCTTCTGCGGGCAGCCCTCCAGCGCCGGATAGCGCGGCTTGCGCCGGGGCCGCCGGCGCCCCTTGCGAACCAGTTGGTTGATCGTCGGCATCGCTGCTGGTGTCCTTCTCCCAACTCCTCACCGAGCCAGCCAGTCTATCCCCGGCGCCCTCGCTGTCAACGCCCCGCTGGCCCGGACCGCGGCCTGCAGTTACTGGGGCCGCCCGCTCAGCCGAGCGGACCCGCCGGGCTCGCCAGCCGCGCCTTCTCCAGCTCTATGTTGAGACACAACCCCTTGATCTCGTGCGTGAGCACCTCGAAGCTCACGGGCGTGCCCGGCTCCAAGATGTTCTCGCCCTTGACCATCGATTCGTAGATCTTGGTCCGGCCCTCGACGTCGTCGCTCTTGACCGTGAGCAGCTCCTGCAGCACGTTCGCCGCCCCGTAGGCCTCCAGCGCCCAGACCTCCATCTCGCCGAAGCGCTGGCCGCCGAACCGCGCCTTGCCCCCGAGCGGCTGCTGGGTGATCAGCGAGTACGGCCCGGTGGCGCGGGCGTGGATCTTGTCGTCGACCAGGTGGTGCAGCTTCAACATGTACAGGTAGCCCACCGTCACCCGCTGGTCGAAGGGCTCGCCGGTCCGGCCGTCGTACAGCACGACCTTGCCGTCCTCGGGCAGGCCCGACTCCTTGAGCAGGCGCCGAATCTCCTCCTCGCGCAGGCCGTCGAACACCGGGGTGACGGCCTGGAAGCCGAGCACCCGCGCCGCCCAACCGAGGTGGGTCTCCAGGATCTGGCCGACGTTCATACGCGAGGGCACCCCGAGGGGGTTGAGCACGATCTGCACCGGGGTACCGTCCTCCAGGAACGGCATGTCCTCCTTGGGCAGGATCTTGGCGATGACCCCCTTGTTGCCGTGCCGGCCCGCCATCTTGTCGCCGACCGACAGCTGGCGCTTGGTCGCGATGTAGACCTTGACCATCGCGAGCACGCCGGTCGGCAACTCGTCACCGCGCTCGATGTGGTTGAGCTGGCGCTGCTTCTCGGCCTCCAGCTCCTCGATCTCCTTGAGCACGCGGTGCACCAGCCGGGCATACTCGGAGGCCGCCGAGGTGCCGCCCTTCTTCCTGGCCGGCAGCTCGACGCAGCTCGGCCGCAGGTACTCCCTGAGCTCCTTGAGCTCCTTGCGCTTCGCAACCTCCAGGTCGATGGGCTCGGCAGGCTTGCCGGCCGCATCGAGCGCCCGCGGCAGCTTGCCGCCGCAGATCTGGGCGATCTGCGCGAACAGCCCCTCCAGCGCCTCGTGGATCTGCGCGTCGTACCTGCGCTTGCAGGCCTCCACCTCCTGCTTGATCTCGGCCCGCTCCTCCTCGGTCAGGTAGCTGCGGCGCTTGAACTTCTGCGTCTCGATCACGATGCCGCGCACCCCCGGCGGTACCTCCAGCGAGTCGTTCTTGACGTCCTCGCCCATGCGGCCGAAGATCGCGTGCAGCAGCTTCTCTTCCGGCGTCAGCTCCGACTTCGACTTCGGCACCACCTTGCCGACCAGGATGTCCCCCGGCCCGACCTTGGTGCCGACCCGCACCACTCCATCCTCGTCCAGGTTGCGCAGCATGCGCTCGGAGACGTTCGGGATGTCGCGGGTGAACTCTTCCTTGCCGAGCTTGGTCTCGCGGATCTCGATCTCGAACTCCTCGATGTGGATCGAGGTATAGGCGTCCTCCTCCACCAGCTCCTGGCTGACGAGGATGGCGTCCTCGAAGTTGTAGCCCTCGAAGCTCATGAAGGCGACGAGCACATTGCGCCCCAGCGCCAGCTCGCCGTTGCAGACCGCCGCCCCGTCCGCGATGACCTGGCCGGCCTTGACCCGATCGCCCGGCCGCACGGTCGGCCGCTGGTTGAGACAGGTCCGCTCGTTCAGCCCGACGAACTTGCGCAGCTGGATGGGTTCGCCGCCGTCGATACGGATCGAGCGCGCATCGACATGGGTAACAGTGCCGTCCTTGGGCGCGAGCACCACCATGCCGGAGTTCTCGGCCACCGCCCGTTCCATGCCCGTGGCGACCAGCGGCGGCTCCAGCCGCATGAGCGGCACCGCCTGGCGCTGCATGTTGGAGCCCATGAGCGCCCGGTTGGCGTCGTCGTGCTCGAGGAAGGGGATCAGCGCCGCCGAGACCCCGACCAGCTGCTTCGGCGAGACGTCGATGTAGTCCACCTCCCGCGGATCGACCATGACGAAGTCGCCCCGCTTGCGGGCGAGGACCTGCCTGTCCTCGATCTTGCCGTCCGGGCCGAGCGGGGTGTCCGCCGGTGCGATGATGTGCGGGTCCTCTTCGTCCGCCCGCAGCCACACGATCTCATCGAGCACCCGCCCGTTCTTGACCGGACGGTAGGGGGTGATCAGGAAGCCATAGCTGTCGACCGTGGCGAAGGTCGCCAGCGAGCTGATCAGTCCGATGTTGGTCCCTTCCGGCGTCTCGATCGGGCAGATGCGGCCGTAGTGCGAGATGTGGACATCGCGCACCTCGAAGCCAGCGCGCTTGCGGTTGAGGCCCCCCGGCCCCAGCGCCGACAACCGCCGCTCGTGCGTGAGCTGCGACAGCGGGTTGGTCTGATCCACCACCTGCGACAGCTCGCCGCGGCCGAAGAAGTACTCGATGGCGCTGGAGATGGTCTTGGAGTTGACGACGGCCCGCGGGGTCAGCGCCGCCGGGTCCATGAGGCTCATCCGCTCCTGGACCGTGCGCTTGAGCTTGAGGAAACCCTTGCGGATCTCCTCGCCCGCCAGCTCGTCGATCGTACGCACGCGCCGGTTGCCCAGGTGGTCGATGTCATCGACCTCGCCCTTGCCGGCGCGCAGCGTGACCAGGTGCTGGATGCACCGGATCAGGTCGTCCGTCCGCAGCGTCTGCACCTCCTCGGGCACCTGGAAGCCGAACTTGCGGTTGATCCGGAAGCGGCCGACCCGCCCCAGTCGATACTTGTTGATATTGAAGAACTTGTCGTCGAACAGCTCGCGCGCCTTGGCCAGGTTCGGCGGGTTGCCGGGCCGCAGCCGGGTGTAGATCTTGAGCAGTGCGCGTTCGTGGCGGTACTGCGCCTCCTCCTGCTCCGTGCTCCAGGCGCGCTCGGGCTCGGCGTCCTCGCGCAGCGTGTTCAGCACCAGCGGGTCATCGACCTGCTCGACGACCTCGACCTCCTCCACCCCCGCGTCGCGGATCGCCTTCGCCGCCTCCTCGCCGATCTCGTCCAGCGCCTCGACCATGACCTCGCCGGTGGCGGGATCGATCACGTCGCGGACAGCGACCTTGTGCGCGATCTTCTTCAGCGCTCCGCGCCCGGCGAGCTTGACCACGGCGGTCGGGTAAAAACGCCGGACGATGGCGGCGTCGCTGCCCAGCGCCGGATCGAGCGCGCGCAGCAAAGAGGTGGCCGGAAACTTGCCCGACTGGTCGATGCGGACGTGCACCACGTCCTTCTTGGTGACCTGCAGCTCGATCCACGATCCGCGCTCCGGGATGACGCGGCAGCGGTACAGGTGCTTTTCGGCGACCACTTCCTCATCGAAGTCGACACCGGGCGAGCGGTGCAGCTGCGAGACGATCACGCGCTCGGCGCCGTTGATGATGAACTCGCCGCCGCCCAGCATGCGCGGGATCTCGCCCAGATAGACGTCTTCCTCGATGATCTTGTCCGGATGGCGCAAGCGGACCCGGATCTTGAAGGGCGTGCCGTACGTCAGGCGCAGGCGCCGGCAATCATCCGGGCTGTAGCGCGGCTTGCCCAGCTCGTACTCCAGGTACTCCAGCACCAGCCGCCCGTCGTAGCTCTCGATGGGGAAGACCTCGCGCAGGATCGCCTCGAGGCCGATCGGCGCCCGCTCGCGCGGCTGCAGGTCCTCCTGCAGAAAGCGCTGGAAGCTCTGGACCTGGAGCGCCATCAGGTTCGGGATGGGGAGGATCTCACGCACCCGCCCGAAGTTGCGCTGCTGCAGAGGCTGAGGCATCGCGGCTCCTGTCGCTCCTCGGCTCGAGAGGTCTCAGTCCACGGCCACCGGCGCCGCGCGGAGCCGGACGGCGCGGGCGGCGCGGCCGATGCCCCACCGCGGCACCGGCCGCTCGCCCTCCGCCCGCCGCTCGCGCTCCACGGTAGCGGCCGTCACGGCATGCTCCGTCCCTTGCCCTGAGCTGCTGCCGCGCCCGCCATGGCGCACCAGGGCCGGTGCCGCCGGCAGACCAGGGCTGGAGCAGACGGCCCTCACTTCACCTCGACCGTCGCGCCCGCCTTTTCCAGCTCGGACTTGATCTTCTCGACCTCGTCCTTGTCGACGCCGGTCTTGATCGGCTGCGGTGCCTTGTCGACCAGCTCCTTGGCCTCCTTCAGCCCGAGGTTGGTCACCGCGCGCACCGCCTTGATGACCTGGATCTTGTTGGCACCCACATCCTTGAGGATGACGTCCCAGGAGGTCTTCTCCTCGGCCGGTGCCGCCGCGGCGCCAGCCGCCATCCCCGCCGGCATCACCATCGCCGGAGCGGAGGCGCTGACGCCGAACTTCTCCTCCAGATCCTTGACCAGCCGGGCCAGCCCCAGCACCGTCATCTTCTCGACGACGCCGCAGACGAGCTGATTCTTCTCCTCGTCGCTCAGGCTCGCCACCTTGTCGAGGATTTCAGCTACCGCCATGACGACCTTCTCCTACGCAAGCAGCCAATGCTGTCCCCAGCAACCCATCCCTGTCCGTCTGCCAGCTGGCCGGCACCCGGGCACCGGCCGAGCGCGCGCTCATGCGGCCGCGGCCGGCGGCTCGCCACCGCCGCCCTCGCGCTGCTCCTTGATCGCATTCAGCGCGTAGAGCAGCTTGCGCAACAGCCCTGCATGCACGTTGATGAACGCCGTCAGCGGCGCCGCGATCGAACCCACCACCATGCCGAGCAGCTGCTCGCGGCCCGGCAGCGCAGCCAGCTCCTCGACCTTCTCCCGCGAGATCGGCCGGCGCTCCAGAAACCCGCCCTTGATCCGCAGCGAGGTGTCCGGCACCTGGCGGCGGAAGTCGGCGAAGGTCCGGGCGACCTGGGCCGGGTCGGTGTCGAAGGCGATGGCGACCGAGCCCTGGAACAGCGACGGATCGACCTCGAAGCCACAGGCCTTGAGCGCCCGCACCGCGAGCGTGTTCTTCACCACCCGGAGCTGGACCCCCCGTTCGCGCACCAGCTTGCGCAGCGCGTAGGTCTGCTCGGAGTCCACACCCGTCAGGTCGAGCAGCACCGCGTCCTGCACCTGGGCGAAGGTCCGCGCCAGCTCCTCGCGCATGAGCTCGTTCAGTTTCTTCGGCATGGCGGTCCCCTCCTAGCTCACCGCCAGGTCGACGCCCGGGCTCATGCTCGCCGAGATGCTCGCCCGCTGCAGGTAAGTGCCCTTGGCGCTGGCCGGCTTGGCGCTGCGGATGTGCTCGATGAACGCCTCGATGTTCTCGACGAGCTTGGCCGGATCGAACGACAGCTTGCCGACCGGCGCATGGATGTTGCCCCCGGCGTCGTTGCGATACTCGATCTTGCCCCCCCGGAACTCGCGCACCGCGGTCGCGACGTCCTCGGTCACGGTGCCGCTCTTGGGCGAGGGCATCTTGCCCTGCGGCCCGAGGATGCGGCCCAGCCGGCCGACGAACCGCATGGTCGCCGGGTGCGCGATCGCGACATCGAAGTCCAGCCAGCCGTCCTGGATGCGCTTGGCCAGATCCTCGGTGCCGACCGCGATCGCCCCGGCAGCGCGCGCCGCCTCGGCGTGCTCGGCGTCCGCGAACGCGATCACCCGCTTCTCCACCCCGAGCCCGTGCGGCAGCGCGAAGCTGCCGCGCACGATCTGGTCGGCCTTGCGGGGGTCGATCCCGAGCTTGATCGCCACCTCGACCGTCTCGTCGAAGCGGGCCGGCTTGACCTTCTTCAGCGCCGCCACCGCCTCGGCCACCCCGAGCCGCGTGCCCCGCGGGGGCAGCGACTTCAGCGAGGCGCGGTAGCGCTTGCTGCGCTTCTTCGCCATCTTCTTTCCACCTCACGCACGGGGTCCCGGCGAGGGCGGCACTCCGCCGCGCGGCCCTCTCCCCCGGTCCTGCTCAGTCCACGACCTCCAGCCCCATGCTCCGGGCAGTGCCGGCGATCATGCGCTCGGCCGCCTCGAGGCTGAACGCGTTCAGGTCTTCCTTTTTCTTCTCGGCGATCTCGCGCAGCTGCGCCCGGGTGACCCGGCCCACCGCCGGGCCGCGGCCCGCCTCCCCGCTGCCCTTGGCGATGCCCGCCGCCTTCTTCAGCAGCACCGCCGCCGGCGGGCTCTTCGTGATGAAGGTGAAGGTCCGGTCGGTGTAGACCGTGATCTCCACCGGAATCGTCATGCCGGCAGCATCGCGCGTCCGCTCGTTGAACTGCGAGACGAACTGCCCGATGTTCACGCCGTGCTGGCCGAGTGCGGGCCCGACCGGCGGCGCCGGGGTGGCCTGACCGCCCGGGCACTGCAGCTTGATCTTCGCCTTGATCTGCTTCGCCATCGCTGTCCGACTCCGTCATGGCTAGGCCGCACGCGCGAGCCCGGTCCCGCGCAACCGCCGGGGCACCGGTGCTAGATCGCCTCGACCTGCCAGTACTCCAGCTCCACCGGCGTCTGGCGGCCGAAGATGTTGACCACCACCTTGACGATGCCCTTCTGGGGGAAGACCTCCTCCACCGTGCCGTCGAAGTTCTCGAAGGGGCCTTCCTTGATCTTGACCTGGTCGCCGGGCTCGAAGTCGATCTTGACCTGCGCCTCCTGGGTGATGGACTCGGCCTCGCGGAACAGCATCCGATCCACGTCCTCGGGCGACATCGGGGTCGGCTTGTTGTAGGCACCCAGAAAGTCGCCCACCCCCGGGGTCTCGCGGATCAAAAACCAGACCTCATCCGGGATGTTGCCCTGCTCGTCGACCTCGATCTCCGCCATCACGTAACCGGGGAAGGTGCGCCGGTTGTAGGTGCGGCGCCGGCCGCCCTTGATCTCGGTCACCCGCTCGGTCGGCACCATCAGGGAGGAGAACTTGCTCTCCAGGTTCTGGGTCTGGATGCGCTTCCACAGCGCTTCCTTGACCGTATCCTCGCGACCGGGCTGCACCCGCAGCACGAACCACTGCTTCGCCATCGCCGTCACCTGGCCCGCCTAGTACCCCAGCAGGTCGAACACGCGGATGAACGCCTGGTCGACCAAAAACACCCATACCCCGAGGATCACCGTGACCACCAGCACCACCGCCGAGGAGCCCAGCACCTCGTTCCTGGACGACCACGACACCTTGGCCAGCTCGATCTCGGTGTCGTGCAGGAACTCCACCAGGGGCGGGTAGTTCACCGCCCACCAGGTGCCGATCGCCCCCGCGAGCCCGGCCACCACGCTCACCACCAGTGCCCAGGAGATGGGAAACTCCTCCCCGAGTGGCTCCCAGCCGCCGATCGGCGCGCGCATCGCCTCGCCGAAGCTGTAGTAGAGCTTGTACGCCCCGTAGAGCACGATCGCCCCCGCGGTGACCCCGAGCAGCCAGCGCGAATAGCGCGCCTTGTCGGGTTGGTAGAGTTCCAGCATCCCCTGGCCCTCAGCTCGGCCCCTCGCAGACTCCCGGCCCGCCCGCGGACTACTTCTTGCGCTCCTTGTGCACCTGGTGCATGCGGCACCACTTGCAGTACTTGCGCAACTCGAGCTTGGCGGTGCCTCGCAACTGCTTGGGCGTGCGGTAGTTGCGATGACCGCAGACCGAGCATTGCATCACCACGTAGTCGCGCTGGCCCTTCTTCTTCGCCATGTCCCCAACCCTCGCCGGTACGGCGCAGGAGCGGCCTGGCCGCCGCTCCTGCACCATGCCCGCTCCAGTGCACCGCCGCCACCCGGACCTGGCCCCACCGTTGCTGGCCCCGCGCCCGCCGGCGGCCTGGGCCCAGCGTTACTTGATGATCTTGGTGACCACGCCGGAGCCGACCGTGCGGCCGCCCTCGCGGATGGCGAAGCGCACGCCCTCCTCCATGGCGATCGGCTTGAGCAGCTCCACGTCCAGCTGGACGTTGTCGCCGGGCATGCACATCTCGGCCCTCCAGCAGGTGTGCACGACGCCGGTGACGTCCGTGGTGCGGAAGTAGAACTGCGGCCGGTAGCCGCTGAAGAACGGGGTGTGGCGCCCGCCTTCCTCCTTGGTCAGGACGTACACCTCGGCCTCGAAACTGGTGTGCGGGGTGATGGACCCGGGCGCCGCCAGCACCTGGCCGCGCTCCATCTTCGTCGCTTGATGCCGCGCAGCAGGCAGCCGACGTTGTCGCCGGCCATGCCCTCGTCAGCGTCTTGCGGAACATCTCCACGCCGGTGACGGTCGTGCTCTCGGGCTGTCGGTCAGCCGACGATCTCCACCTCGTCGCCCACCTTGATCGGCCGCGCTCGATCCGGCCGGTGGCGACGGTGCCGCGGCCTTCGATGGAGAAGACGTCCTCGATCGGCCATCAGGAAGGGCTTGTCGATGTCCGCGGGCGGCTCGGGGATGTAGTTGTCGAGCGCGTCCAGCAGCTCTCAGATGCACTTGGGCCTCGGGATCGTCCGGGTTCTGAGGCGGCTAGGCCGAGCCGGTGATGACCGGGACGTCGTCGCCGGGGAAGCTCGTACTTGCTGAGCAGCTCCCGGACCTCCATCTCGACCAGCTCGAGCAGCTCCGGGTCGTCGACCAGGTCGACCTTGTTCAGGAAGACGACGATGACGGCACGCCCACCTGGCGGGCCAGCAGGATGTGCTCCCGGGTCTGGGGCATCGGGCCGTCGGCGGCCGAGACCACCAGGATCGCGCCGTCCATCTGGGCGGCGCCGGTGATCATGTTCTTGATGTAGTCGGCGTGGCCCGGGCAGTCGATGTGGGCGTAGTGCCGCTTCTCGGTCTCGTACTCCACGTGCGGACGGCGATGGTGACGGTCTTGGTTTCGTCACGGACCGTCCCGCCCTTGGCGATGTCGGCGTAGGTCTTGACTCGGCCAGCCCTTGGCCGGCTGCACGGCCAGGATGGCGCCGGTCAGCGTGGTCTTGCCGTGGTCGATGTGGCCGATCGTCCCGACGTTGACGTGCGGTTTGGTGCGTGCAAAGACTTCCTTCGCCATGCGACCCTACCTCGTCTGACCGACTGTGCCCCTGGAGGTCGCAAACGATCGTAGCCGTATTCCCGGCGTCGACCGACCCCCGCGCCCTGGCCGCCGCGGTCGGACGCCGAGTAGCTGCTGATGGGACTTGAACCCATGACCTCGTCCTTACCAAGGACGCGCTCTACCGACTGAGCTACAGCAGCGCCATCTCCGTCCGTGCTACCCGTCCGCCTTGCGAGCTGGAGCGGGCGATGGGAATCGAACCCACATGACCGGCTTGGAAGGCCGGGGCTCTACCATTGAGCTACGCCCGCCCGCCAGGCCTCCTGGATGCGCTGCCGCCGCCGGCGGCGCCCGCCGCGGGACCAGCCCGTCCCGGCGGCCCGCACCCCCGGCGGCGCTCCTTCCGGCGGGTGGTGGGGAGTAGAGGATTCGAACCTCTGTAGGCTTGCGCCACCAGATTTACAGTCTGGCCCGTTTGGCCGCTCCGGAAACTCCCCCTGCCAGCACTGGCGCCGCGACGCCCCGGGCGGACCGCACCGCCCCCGGACGCGCACGGCACGCACTCATGTCCTGTCGCCCTCCCTCCGCCGCGCCGCCACCCCGGCGCCGCCGGGTACGGAGCTAGCGGTGGGACTCGAACCCACAACCACCGGTTTACAAAACCGGGGCTCTACCGGTTGAGCTACGCTAGCACACCGGCCGGTGCCGGCGTGCGCCCCCCACCACCGACACGAAGTGCCGGAATCGCCCGCAGCCGCGCAGGCGATCCGGCACGCTCCCGGCCCGACCGTGCCACACGCCGCAGAAGGCGGAGATTATAGCGCCCCTTCAAGCCCTGTCAAGCGCAACAGCCCGGGCCGGCCCTGGCGCGTCCGGCTGCCGCGCCCGGGCCCCTGCCGCGGCAGCCGCCCCGAGCCGAGACGCCGCTCGGCAGAGCCGAGCGGGGCGCGCAACCGGGCACACGCCGCCGCCCGCGAGGCCGCTGCCTGCCTGGGCGTCCCCGCGCGGAAGAGGGCTCGGGCGAGCACCAGGCGCGCGAGCCCGCTGCTGGGCGCACGCCGGCTCAGCCGCCCGCGCCCTCCGGCCCCGCAGCCAGCCGCCGCAGGCGAGGGCCGGAGGGCAGGTCCTCGATCCCATAGCCCACCTCGCGCAGCAGCTCGCGGACCGCGTCCGCACGCGCGAAGTCGCGCGCGGCCCGCGCGCGCTCGCGCGCGGCGAGCAGCGCCCGCATCGCCTCCGCCTCCAGCCCCGGCGCGACGGCGGGCTCGGCCGGAGCGGCCGGCGCCGGCGTCTGGAGCCCCAGCCCCAACACCGCATCCGCCTCGGCAAGCAGCTGCAGGATCGCGCGGGCGGCCGCCGGTGGGGGCGCCGCGCGGTTGCCCTCGCGCACCAGCTCGAACAGCACCGCCAGCGCTGCCGACACGTTCAGGTCGTCGGCGAGCGCCGACTCGAACCGCTCGCGCGCGCGCGCCACCAGTTCGGGCTCCGGCTCGAGCCGGGCGTCCGGTTCGCCCGGCGGGCTTGCCGCCGCCAGCTCGCGCATGCGATCGCGAAACGCCTCCAGGCGCCCCAGTGCCTTGCGCGAGGCTGCGAGCAGCTCGAAGGTGAAGTTGGGCTGCGAGCGGTAGTGGGTCGACAACAGCGCGTAGCGCACCTCGCGGCCCGTCCAGCCACGCGCCACCAGGTCCCGAAGCGTGTAGAAGTTGCCCAGCCGCTTGGACATCTTCTTGCCGTCGACGAGCAGAAAGCGGGTGTGCAGCCAGCGGCGCACGAAGGGCTTGCCCGTCGCGCCCTCCGACTGCGCGATCTCGCACTCGTGGTGCGGGAAGATGTTGTCCTCGCCGCCGGTGTGGATATCGAAGCTCTCCCCCAAGAACCGCATCGCCATGGCGGAGCACTCGATGTGCCAGCCCGGAAAGCCGCGACCCCAGGGCGAGTTCCACGGCCCGCGGCCGCCCTCCGCCTCCGGCGTGCCGCCCCAGCCGCGCGCCGCGGCGCGCAGCCGCGCCAGTTCCGCGGCCGGCTCCCACTGCATGATGTGCGCCGGGTCGACCTTCCACAGCGCGAAGTCGTGCGGATGGCGCTTGTCCTCGCGCACCTGCACGCGCGCGCCGGCCTCCAGCCGTTCCAGCGTGTTGCCCGACAGCCTCCCATAGCCGGCGAACCGCCGCACGTCGTAATACACGTTGCCAGCCGCGGTCACGTACGCATAACCGCGCGCGAGCAGCCGCTCGATGAGCGCGATCATCTCGGGGACGAACTCGGTCGCGCGCGGGTAGGCGTGTGCCGCCCTGACCCCGAGCGCCTCCAGGTCCTGCAGGAACGCCGCCGTGTAGTGCCGCGCCAGGTCCCACGGCGTGCGCCCGCTGCGGCGCGCCGCCGCCTCCAGCTTGTCCTCGCCCGCCGCATCGGCCAGCTCGTCGTGCGTGAGGTGGCCGACGTCGGTGATGTTCATGACCTGCGTGACGCGGTAGCCGGCATGCTCCATGACGCGGCGGACCAGGTCGGCGAACACGAACGCGCTCATGTTGCCGATGTGCGCGTAGGCGTACACGGTCGGCCCGCAGTGGTACATGCGGACGTGCCCGGGTTCCAGCGGCTCGAACCGCTCGCTGCGCTTCGTCAGCGTGTCGTACAGCCGCAACCGCTCCCGCAACCATTCGCCGGCCATGCGCGCCGCCGCTCCTGTGCCCACTCCATGCCGGAAACGCGCCATTTTAGCGCACCGGCCCGCCCGCCGCAGCCCCGCCGGGAGCCCGCACGGCGCAGCGCGTTGCGCGGCCCGGGCGGCCGCTCACGGCAGCGCGAACGGTTCGAACAGCCGGCGGTACTCGCGCTGCGCGTAGCGGTCGGTCATGCCGGCGATGTAGTCCGCCACCGCGCGCTCGCGGCCGGCCTGCTCGCACCAGGCCTGCCAGCGCTGGGGCAGGGTGCGTGGCTCGGCGACGAAGGCCTCGAACAGCCGCACCACCACCTGCTGCGCCTTGCGCACCATGCGCATCACGCGCCAGTGCCGGTAGTAGCGCTCGAACAGGAACGCCTTCAGCTCGGCGAGTTCTGCCGCGAGCGCAGCGGAGGGGCCGACCAGATACCCGCGGCTGGCCCGTACCGCCGCCACCGAGTCGATCCCGCGCTCGGCCAGCCGCGCGCGCGTGGTCTCGAGCACGTCGGTCACCGCCAGATCGAGCAGCCGCCGCACCGCCGCCTTGACCGCGAGGTCCCGCTCGCCGAGGGTACCGTGGCGTTGTGCCGCCGCCTGCTGCGCCCGCCGCCACAGCGCGCTCGCACACAGCTCCTCCGGCGTCAGCAGGCCGAAGCGCACCGCGTCGTCGCAGTCGTGCGCCAGATACGCCAGCCCGTCGGCCACATCGACCACCTGCGCCTCCAGCAGCGGTCCCTCCTCGGGCCGGTAGCGCTCCAGCTCCGGCGGGCGGCGGTCCTCCTCCAGCCCGTGCTTGATGACCGATTCCTGCACCTCGTAGGTCAGGTTCAGGCCGCGCACCTCCGGGTGCCGCCGCTCCAACAGCTCCACCACCCGCAGCGACTGCCGGTTGTGCTCGAAGCCGCCGTGCTCGCGCAGGCAGCCGTCGAGCGCCTCGCCGCCGGCGTGGCCGAAGGGCGCGTGCCCCAGATCGTGCGCCAGCGCCACCGCCTCGATCAGATCCTCGTTGAGCCCGAGCCCGCGCCCCAGCGTGCGCGCGATCTGCGCCGCCTCCAGGGTGTGGGTCAGGCGCGTGCGGTAGTGGTCGCCATGCGCATTCAGCAACACCTGGGTCTTGTGCTCCAGCCGCCGGAAGGCGGTGGCGTGCACGATGCGGTCGCGGTCGCGCTGAAAGCGCGTCCGGTAGGGGTGCTCGGGCTCGGGCGCGGCCCGGCCGCGGGAGTCCGCCGACGCCATCGCATACGGGGCCAGCCGCCCCCGCTCTTCGGCCTCCAGCCGCTCGCGGATCGAGCCCATCGCGATCTCCCCCGCCCGAAACCGCCCGCCGCTCGATGATACGCCGGGGGCCCACACCGCCCGCCATCGGGGGAGCACCGGCAAGCGATACGCGGCCCCGGCCCCGCCGCGCGCGCCGCCCCTACCCGGTCGTTCCCCGGCGCCGGAGCTGCACGACCCGCACGAAGCGCAGCTCGTGCACCGCAGCCGCGTAGCCACGCGCAGCGAGCGCCTGCGGCAACGCATCCCGCCGCCGGCCGGGATAGCCAGCGCCGATCACCCAGACCTGCGGAGAGCCGAGCGCTCGCGCCACCGCCTGTTCGACCGGCAGCGCGCTGCCCTCCACCCCCGGCTGCTCGACCGCCAGCACCGGGGGCGCCTGCGGCCAGTGGCGGAAGTGGTACACGAGGTTCACGTCGCAAAACCCCTCGTGCGCCAGCACCAGGTCCGACGGGCCGGCGCGGGCGCGGATCAGCGCCGCCGCCCCCCGCCAGTCCTCGTGTTCCTCTTGGCCGAGCACGAACACCAGGCCCGGCGCCGCCGAGGCGAGCAGGGCCGCCAGCACGAGCGGCGGGCCGGCCCGTCCGAGCCCGGCCGCGTGCGCCGCGCCCACCCCGGCCAGCGCCGCCAGCGGCAGCAGCGCGTAGATGAGCGTGCGCGCGGCGAACAGCCCCCTGTGCGCGCCGAGCGCGGCGGCGAGCACCACCGGCACCAGCACCACGAGCCACAGCGCCCAGAGCCCGCGCCGCCGGGCGAGCCGCGGCGCCGCGAACGCGAGCGCGGGGCAGCGGCAGCGCTGCGAGCAGCCCCACCCCGAGCGGCGAGCCGAGCGGGTAGGCGATCAGCTTGCCCAGCTCCGCCGCGAGCACATAGGGGGTGGTGCGCCGCATCCAGTAGACGTACTGCTCGGATTGGCGCACGTGCTCCAGGGCGGTGCCGAGCCACGGCACGAACAGGACCAGTGCCACCAGGCCCGAGACCGCAAGGCCACGCGCAGCCGCAACCCGCCGCCCGCGCGGGGCGGCGGCGAGCACGTACGCGCACAGCCCCAGGTTGAACAGCACGCCGGCGTACTCGGTATAGACGATGGCCGCCATCAGCACCGCCAGCCCGGCCCAGCGCGCGCGCCCGCCGAGCCCCCGGTGCACCAGCTCCACCGCCAGCATTAGCGCCGCCGCGCACAACAGCGCCAGCAGCGCGTAGGAGCGCGCCTGCTGGGCGTATTTCACGTGGAAGGGGGCGAGCGCGAGCACGAGCGCCGCCAGCAGTCCGGCGGCGGGGCCGCCGAGCGTGCGTGCCAACCGCCAGAGCAGCGGCAGGGTCGCGACCGAGAAGACCGCCGAGGGCAGGCGCAGCGCGACCTCCGAATCCCCGGCGAGCCGCATCCACGGCCACAGCACGAGGTAGTAGCCGGGCGGGTGGATGTCGGCCCCGGCGAGCCGCGCCAGCATGGCGCCCGGGCTGCGCCGCACCAGGTCCCAGCTCCAGGCCTCGTCGTGCCAGAAGCTCTCGGTGCCGAGGCCCCACAGTCGCAGGGCGGCCCCGCCGAGCAGCACCGCAAAGAGCGCCGCCCACTCCCGCGCGCCCGCACGCCCCCCGGCGCGCGGGGAGGACGGAGGCGACCCGCCGGTGCTGGCCCCGGCCACGGCGCTCACCGCCCCCCCGCTCCGGGTGCGGCCGCCCGCTGCTGGCCGCCGCTGCGCCCGCGGCTGCTCGGGCGCTGCCCGATCGCCCGGCCCCACGCCTGTCACGCCCTCCTCTCGCCGCGACGCGCTCGCCGAGGGCAGCGGCGTCCGGGACCGCAAGCGCCCCACGGGGCTGCGCCCCAGCACATCACCGCCTCACCCCGACCCTCTCCCCGGCGGGGAGAGGGGGCCGGAAGGAGACGACCCGCCTCGGGGCGGCTGCGGTCCGACACCGCCCCCTCACCCCGACCCTCTCCCCGGCGGGGAGAGGGGGCCGGAAGGAGACGACCCGCCTCGGGGCGGCTGCGGTCCGACATCGCCCCCTCACCCCGACCCTCTCCCCGGCGGGGAGAGGGGGCCGGAAGCGGACGCCCCGCCTCGGGGCGGCTGCGGTCCGACACCGCCCCCTCACCCCGGCCCTCTCCCCGGCGGGGAGAGGGGGCCGGAAGGAGTGGCCCCGCCTCGGGGCGGCTGCGGTCCGACACCGCCCCCTCACCCCGACCCTCTCCCCGGCGGGGAGAGGGGGCCGGAAGCGGACGCCCCGCCTCGGGGCGGCTGCGGTCCGACACCGCCCCCTCACCCCGGCCCTCTCCCCGGCGGGGAGAGGGGGCCGGAAGGAGACGACCCGCCTCGGGGCGGCTGCGGTCCGACACCGCCCCCTCACCCCGGCCCTCTCCCCGGCGGGGAGAGGGGGCCGGAAGGAGACGACCCGCCTCGGGGCGGCTGCGGTCCGACACCGCCCCCTCACCCCGGCCCTCTCCCCGGCGGGGAGAGGGGGCCGGAAGGAGACGTCCCGCCTCGGGGCGGCTGCGGTCCGACACCGCCCCCTCACCCCGGCCCTCTCCCCGGCGGGGAGAGGGGGCCGGAAGGAGTGGCCCCGCCTCGGGGCGGCTGCGGTCCGACACCGCCCCCTCACCCCGGCCCTCTCCCCGGCGGGGAGAGGGGGCCGGAAGGAGTGGCCCCGCCTCGGGGCGGCTGCGGTCCGACACCGCCCCCTCACCCCGGCCCTCTCCCCGGCGGGGAGAGGGGGCCGGAAGGAGTGGCCCCGCCTCGGGGCGGCTGCGGTCCGACACCGCCCCCTCACCCCGACCCTCTCCCCGGCGGGGAGAGGGGGCCGGAAGGAGTAGCCCCGCCTCGGGGCGGCTGCGGTCCGACATCGCCCCCTCACCCCGACCCTCTCCCCGGCGGGGAGAGGGGGCCGGAAGGAGACGACCCGCCTCGGGGCGGCTGCGGTCCGACATCGCCCCCTCACCCCGACCCTCTCCCCGGCGGGGAGAGGGGGCCGGAAGGAGTGGCCCCGCCTCGGGGCGGCTGCGGTCCGACATCGCCCCCTCACCCCGACCCTCTCCCCGGCGGGGAGAGGGGGCCGGAAGGGAGGCCCCGCCTCGGGGCGGCTGCGGTCCGACATCGCCCCCTCACCCCGGCCCTCTCCCCGGCGGGGAGAGGGGGCCGGAAGGAGACGTCCCGCCTCGGGGCGGCTGCGGTCCGACACCGCCCCCTCACCCCGGCCCTCTCCCCCGGCGGGGAGAGGGGGCCGGAAGGAGACGATCCGCCTCGGGGCGGCTGCGGTCCGACATCGCCCCCTCACCCCGACCCTCTCCCCGGCGGGGAGAGGGGGCCGGAAGGAGTGGCCCCGCCTCGGGGCGGCTGCCGGCGCTACTCAGCGCCTGCCACGTCGATGGCGTCGACCTCGTCCTCGAAGGGGAGCAGTTCCGCGACCCGCTCGGCGGGCATGCGGGCGAGCAGCTCGTGGTTGCTGCTGCCGGCGACGGTGCCGCCGAGCTTCTTGACGCGTGCGGCGACCTCGCCGGCGCGTCCCTCGACGACCGAGATCTTGATCAGGGCGGTCCGTCCCGCCTCCTGCAGCGGCTTGCCGGTGAGCCGCGTCGCCACCCCGATCCAGGCGAAGAGATCCGGGCGCTCGGTGAAGAGCTGGATGTCGTGGGGCATGATGTCGACTTCGATCAACCCCGGCAGCCGTTCGCGCGCCCCCCACGCCGGGCGGTCGACGAAGAAGCCCTCCAGGTCCGCCTCATTCGCCCCGGGCACGAGCCGCACCACCAGGCGCTGCGGGCCCGCGCGCCGCCCCAGGCGCTCGAGCCGCCGCATGAGCGACTCGCTCAGCATCGGGTGCTTGCCGTCGACGAACCCCTCGGGAACCCACGTCTTCAGGTCTGCCATGGAACTCCTCTCCTTTCCCGTGCGTACGGCTGCTGCACTCGCTGCGCGGCGCGGGCGCGTCCTGCGCTCACCGGGGCTCCGGCCCCACCGGCGCGCGCTTGAGGTCGTCGGCCGAGATCACCCCGCCGGGCAGCGTGTGCGAGGCGAGCCGGCCCCGCGAGGCGAAGTACAACCGCTGGATGTCGGCGTTGCGCACGCCCGGGGCCTGCGACTCGCCCGTCCAGCTGCCCTCCTTCTTGACGTGCTGGGTCCAGACGAAGTCCGGCACGTCGCCCAGGTGGGCGTAATCCACGATCTCGCCGTTCTCATCGAAGCGCACCCAGTAGCGCATCCGCTCCGTGCCGCCGTCGGTCACGATGTCGGTCTCGAAGAAGACCTTGCCCTCGGGCTCGACGGTCCCGGTCATGATGCCCGGCTTGGCCGCGAGCTCGCGATCGCGCGCGCTGAGTGTCTGCGGATCGATGATGCGGGTCTCGATGCTGCGCGCCGAGTAGTTCCAGACCTGGGTCCCCTCGTAGGTCTCGATGACCGTGGAGCTGTCCTTGGTGATGGTCTTGTGCAGCTCCCAGATCATGTCGGGGCGGAAGTCGTACTTGTTCTCCCAGGCGAACAGCTCAACGTCCTCGGCCTTGATCGTCTGCTCGGTGCCGTCGGGCTTGATCACCGTGAGCTCGGTGATGTCGTCCTCGCGGAACTCGTTGAGCTTCGCCATGTCCTGGACGTTGAAGTTGTACCGGCGCCCGCCGCCGCCGAGCACCCGCGTCTCCATGCCCGGGCCGCGCAGCTCGCTGCGGTCGCTCTCGTAGAACTCCGTGCCCCGGCGGCTGCCGATCGTGTGGGTCTTGCCCGAGGCGGTCTTGATCTCCTTGATGTGCGCCTGGAGCTGGGTGCCGTCCTTGAGCACCAGGATGTCGGGGTGGGCGTAATAGCGCTCGCCCGCCCCGCCCTTGTACTCCACGGCGCCGTCGCCGATGTGCGCCACCAGGGCGGTCAGCGACTCGGTGTCGAAGCGGGTGACCTCCGCCTCCTTGAGGCTGCCATCCGCGCGCACGATGACCGGCACGCCGCGATGCCGCTCGACGAGCGCGTTGCCCTCCTCGACCGAGAGCTCCCGCCGGCTCTGCACGGCGCCCGCGGCGTCGCGCACCTGGTGCTCGTAGCCGGTGATCGCCCCGTCCCGGCCCCGCCGCGGCACCAGCACCTCGTCACCCCAGCGCAGCGCCAGCTGCTCGCCCCGCTCCAGGTTGGTGACCACCTGGACCTCCTGCTCGGGCTTGGGGATGTTCGAGGTGCTGAGCGAGGCGACGTTGTGGCACTTGCCCCACCAGCCCATGTCGAAGGTGTCGGCGACCTTGCCGTCGCCGGCGAGCGCGTGGGTGCGCTTGTTCTGCACCCGCCAGATCACGTCCTGGCCGCGCTTGAGCTGCTCGGCGCGGGCGGCGTCCACCTGCTCGGTCGAGCGCACCCGATCGCCCTCGAGGACCTGGTGTTCGAACCGCCCGTCCTCCAGCTTGGCGAGCACGTGCCAGCGCTCGCCCTCCTTCCAGCTCTCGACGATGCGGTCGCGCTGCGGGCTGTAGCCGACCAGCTCGCCCGAGGCATCGAGGAAGTCGAACTTGACGTTGCGCGACACTCCGAGGAGCTCGTTGCGATCCTCGACCTTGTGCTGCCGGTCGTAGAGGATCTGCTCGCCGCGCCGGATCCGCCACACCACGTCGGTGGCGCCGACCGCTCTGCCGGTCCCGAGCTCGCGGTAGTTGCCCTCGCCGTCCACATCGACTTCGATCGCCTTGCCGTTCTTGACGACGGTCGGCACGAGTCGATCGCCGTCGCGCACCGGGATCTGCTTGCCCTCGGCGTCCCGCAGCGCGAACCGCGCCCCCTTGGGCGCCCCCGCTTCCCGCAGCAGCTTGTAGGCCTGGTTGTCGATCGGCCGGTCGCCGGTGATGTCCACCCCGGCGGTCGCCTCGAAGTCGCTCTCGCGGATCGAGCCGCTGGCGATCCACGAGCCGCGGCGCAGGCCGCCCGGCGGGTTGGCGTAGAACTCGAAGTAGGCGTGCGCGTCCTCGGCCCCTTCGGCGCCGAACACCCGCGCGTGCTTGGCGAAGGCGGTGTACTGTACGTCGCCGAAGTAGGAATAGTACCCGACGTCCCCCCACTCCTGGCCCTCGTACTCGCTGGCGGTGCGCATCTCGGTCGTGCTGAGCCCGTAGCGCTCCAGCACCGCGCGCGGCACGAAGTCGGTCGGCCGGGGTCCGCTCGGCTCGGGCGCCGGCGTGGTGCCGCCGAGCCGCTCGGCCGCCGCCCGATCGAGGGCGATCAGGGTCGCGCGGTCGATGACACCCGTGGGTTCCAGGCCGTGATCGCGCTGGAAGCGCGCGATCGCGTTGCGGGTCGCCGCGGTGAGGTTCTCATCCGGGCGCGTCCGGTAATGGATCGTGTAGCCGAGCGCGACCAGCGTCTCCTCGATCGTCTTGACGAAGTCGCCGCGCGCGCCGAGTCCGATCGTGCGGCGGCCCTCCAGCACCGCGGCGAAATCCGAATCGGCCGCGAACGGCGCGTAGCGCAGCGCGTACGCCTCGGTCGTCGCCGGCTCGGCCGGCGTGTCGACCACCGGTTCCGGAACGCTGCTACCGCTACCCACCCCGCCGACCGTGCTCATGGATCGCCCTCCCCGCAACCCGTGCAGACGCCGCTCCCCCGAATGCCCGAAGCGGGCATCGTACCGGAGCCTCGAGGCCGGATCAAGGAGCCGGCGGCATGCGGTCGGCCGGCCGTGGCGCGGCGGGGCAGGGCGGCGCACCAGGGTTCGGGATCGCGCGGCGGCGGTTGCTCGAGACGGCGCCGGCACCGCGCGCGCTCAGGGCTGCGGCGCTGCGGGCAGCGTTCGGCACGCGGGCGCCGCGCTCCGCACCGGATCGCCCTTCGCCGCCGGCGAGCTTGGGGGGCGCGGACCCGGCGGTGTAGCAGCGGCGAGCAGCGGGGGGCAACGCCGCATGATATCCTGCCCCACACCTGGCACACCACGACCGGAGAGATCCCATGCCCGAGCCCTGGCGCACACTCGAGGAGCGGGAGCTGCTCGACTGCCGCATCTTCCGCGCCGTCCAGGTGCGGCGGCGCTCGCCGCTCGATGGGAGCGAGCACACCTTCTACCTCATGCGCTCGCCGGACTGGGTGAACGTGATCGCGCTCACCGCGGACGACGAGATCGTGCTCATCGAGCAGTGGCGGCACGGCACCGCCCAGGCGCACCTGGAGATCCCGGGCGGCATCGTCGATCCGGACGAGAGCCCCGCCCGCGCGGCGCTGCGCGAGCTGGAGGAGGAGACCGGCTACCGGCCGGCCGAGCTGTGGCAGCTCGGGGTCTGCCGGCCCAATCCGGCGTTCCTCGACAACCGGTGCACCACGTTCCTGGCCCGCGGCTGCCGGCCCTGCGCCGCGCCGCGGCCCGAGGGCACCGAGCAGATCCGGATCCGGCTCGAGCCGTTCGCGCGGGTGCCGGCGCTGATCGCCAGCGGCGCCATCGACCACGCCATCGTGCTGGTGGCGCTGGGCTACGAGCTGCTGCGCCGGCAGGGAGCGCTGGTGCCGCTGGCGGTGGAGCCGCAGCCGGGGCCGGCGGCGCGCGGCGACTGAGGGCGGGGCGCCCTCGCCGCCCGCGGCAGCAGCTCGAGCGGCAGCCCGCCCGCCGGACGCCGCCGGGCCGCGGCCGACGGACGCGCCGCCGCGGGCAGCGCCGCGCGGCGCAGGGCGGCGCGCCGGGCGAGGCGGGCGCCTCAGCGAGCGCCCGCGGGGGCGGCAGGCGCCTGCTGCCGCCGGTTCTCCCACAGCCAGACCCAGCCCGGCAGCGGGTGGCGCGCGGCGTCGTGCACGGTGAAGCTGCCGAGCGCGAGGTCGGGATCGCCGTCCCGATCCCAGTCGCCCGCGGCGAGCGTGGGGTAGTCGACCGAGAACCGCTCGAGCACCCGCGCAGGCGCGAAGCGGCCCGGCGCGGTCTGCTCCAGCCACAGCACCGCCGGCAGCGCGAGCGGCTGGCGCACCTCGTCGAGAAAGTGGGGCAGGAACGCGCACGCGACCACGTCCAGGTCGCCGTCGCCGTCGAGATCCGCCGCCACCGCGCGGTGCACGCCATACATGTCGGCGAGCGGGTGCTCGGTGAAACGCAGCCCCGCGCGGTGCTCGAGCCACCGGATGCCGTGGTAGGGCTTGAGCACGTGGTCATCGAGCGTGTCGCCGTTGGTCAGCAGCACATCCAGGTCGCCATCCCCGTCCAGGTCGCACACCTCCATGCCCGAGCTGCCCCATGCCGGATGCGGGGCGCGGTAGAGCTCGAGGGCCTCGAAGCGCAGCCCCCCGCGGTTGCGGTAGGCCACCACCGCCTCGTGCTGCTGCGAGAGCAGCGCCAGCACGTCCGGCCGGCCGTCGCCGTCCAGATCCGCCACCGGCACGTGGATCGCACCCGGACGCGGGTCGAGCACGTGCACGGCGAAGCGGGGCACCGCGGGCGCGCCCGTTGCTGGGGCGGCGGGCGGCGGAGCGGGCGCGGGCGGCACGCCCAGGTTCTCCAGCACCAGCACCCGCCCGGTCTGCCGCCAGCCGAACTCCGCCACCACGAGATCCACGTCGCCGTCGCCGTCGAGATCGGCGGGCCGCACGTCGGCGACCCGGCCGAGTCGCTCGGCGAGCACGACCGGCAAGAACCCGCCATCGCCCCGCGCGCGCAGCCACCAGACCCGGCCGCGGTCGTGGTCCGCGGGCCGCAGCGAGC
Organism: Planctomycetota bacterium; assembly: GCA_026004615.1. Taxonomy (GTDB): domain Bacteria; phylum Planctomycetota; class J058; order J103; family J103; genus BPJM01. Next base: position 415,008 of record BPJM01000002.1, on the reverse strand, counting down.
CCAGATCCGCCACCAGCAGGTCCCGCTCCCCGTCGCCGTCGAGATCGACCAGCTCGGCGTGGGCCGGGTGCCCGCCGGGCAGGCGCGCGATCACGCGCAGCGGTACGGTCCGCTCGCCGCCGAGATACGGCCGGCCCAGCAGCACCAGCCCGTGGCGCATGTCGCAGGCGACGAGCTCCAGGCGCGCGTCCCCGTCGAGGTCGAGCAGCGCCACGTTGGCGATCCCGGGCAGCGGGGGCGCGCCCGGCGGCGCCGCCGCGCGCCGCCGCCAGCGCAGCCGCCCGCCCGGCTCGTCCGCCAGCGCCGTGCCCGGGCGCAGCGGGAGCTGCTCGGGGGCGCGCGCGGCGAACCACCCCGCGACCTCGTGGGGGCTGAGGCCCTGCGGCTCGATCCCCTGGGCGCGCATGAGCCCGAACATGTCCTCGACGACGGCGGGCCAGGCCCAGCGCGGCAGCACCGCGGGCTCGGCGAAGCGGTGGCAGCTCGCGCAGAGCGCGCGCAGCCGCGGCTCGAGCGCCTCCGGGGAGGAGGCGGTGGCGGCGGGGGTGGATCCTGCGGCGGGCGGGCCCGCCTCGCCGCAGCCGCGGCCGCAGGCGACCAGCGCCCCGAGCGCGAGCGGGCCGAGCGCGAGCGGGCCGAGCAGCCGGGCTGCGCGCGCCGCCGGCCGTGCCGCGCGCGCGGCCGCCGGCCGGCACGGCCCCGGCGGCGGCGGTGTGCGCAGCGGCTCATGCCTGGCCCTGCGTCCCACCCCGGGTACTCCTCGCACCGGGCGGCTGCGGCCCGCTAGGGCCCGGCCGCCGCGGCGCCGCCAGCTCCTGCCGGTGCGCCCTGCTCGGGGGCGGCTGCGGGCGCGCCCTCGCCGCCGTCCAGCTCCACCAGCGGGGCGCCGGCCTGCACCTGCTCGCCCGGCTGGACGAGCACCGCGCGCACCACGCCGGGATGCGCGGCGCTCACCGTCAGCTCGGTCTTCATGCTCTCCAGGATGACCAGCGGGGCGTGCGGCTCGAGCACCGCCCCCGGTTCGACCAGCACCCGCAGCACCCGTCCCGGCATGGGGGCGGTGGCGAGGTGCGCGCCGCCGGGGCCAGGCGTGCCGTCCGCCCCGCCCTGGCCGCCGGCGGGCAGGCGCGGCAGCACGCGCAGCTCGGTCTCCGCCGCGCCGCCCTGCACCCAGATCCGCTCGTCCTTGATCGCCACGAGCCAGCGGCGCGCCTGGCCGTCGATCTCCAGCTCCAGCGCGCGCAGCGCGGCGGAGCCGGCGGCGCCGGGCTCCAGCTCCGCGTGCAGCAGCTCCACCTGCCAGCCGCCCTGCTCGGGCGGCGGCACCAGTCCGTCCGCGCTCTCCTGCGGCACCAGCAGCCAGCTCTGCGGGCCCGTCCAGCGGTAGCGCACGCGGCCGGGCGGGGCGGGCCGGGCCCGCTCGGTGCGCGCCGCCGCCTGCGGCGCCGGCTCCGGCGCGGGCGGCGGCGCCGGTGGCGCGGATGTCGGCCCGCCCGGCCACAGCGCCTCCAGGTCCACCCACTGGTCCTCGCTGCGGTGCAGCCGCCAGCCGGCAGGCAGGCCCGGCGGGCGAGGCTGCGCGGGCGCGCCGGCCGCGGCGCGCTCGCGCCGCTGGAGCGCCAGCGCCACCGCGGCCACCGCGCGCGCTTTCTGCTCGCGCGCCGCGCGCGCCGCCGCGGGCTCTGCGAACTGCGCTGCGTGCCGCTCCAGGAAGGTGTTGTCGAAGCGGCCGGCCAGCACCTCGGGGTGGCCGAGCACCCGGTGCAGCCACGCGCGGTTGGTCCGCACCCCGAGCACCGCGGTGCGCTCCAGCGCGTGGCGCATGCGGCGCAGCGCCTCCTCGCGGCTGGGCGCATGGGCGATCAGCTTGGCGAGCAAGGGATCGTAGTAGACCCCGATCGCATCGCCCTCGGCGATGCCGGCATCGACGCGCACGCCTGCGAGCCCTTCGGGCCATGCGAGCCGGCGGACCCGCCCGCTCTGCGGCAGGAACTCCGCCGCCGGGTCCTCGGCGTACAGCCGGCACTCGATGGCATGGCCGCGGCGGCCGACGGCCTGCTGCTCCAGCTCCAGCGGTTCGCCCTGCGGCGATCAGCAGCTGCAGGCACACCAGATCGAGCCCGGTGATGGCATCTCGGTGACCGGGTGTTCGACCTGCAGGCGGGTGTTCATCTCGAGGAAGTAGAAGGAGTCCCCGTCGGGATCGTAGCAGGAACTCGACGGTGCCGGCGCCGCGGTAGTCGGACCGCGCGCGCGGCCGCCACGCGCCGCCTCGCAACAGGCGTCGCCCGCGGCGGCTCGGTGAGGCAGCTGGGGGAGCCGGCGCCTCCTCGACCACCTTCTGGTGGCGGCGCTGGAGCGAACACTCGCGCTCGAACAGGTGGATCACCCGGCCGCGGGCATCGCCCAGCACCTGGACCTCGATGTGGCGCGCGCCGGCGATGACCTTCTCCAGGTAGAGCGTGTCGTCGCCGAAGGCGGCCCGGGCCTCGCGGCGCGCCGAGGCCAGCGCGGCGGGCAGCTGCGCCGGCTCTGCCACCAGCCGCATGCCGCGCCCGCCGCCGCCGGCGCTCGCCTTGACCAGCAGCGGAAAGCCGAGCCGGCGCGCCGCCTCGATCAGCTCGGCGTCGGTGGCGCGCTCGGGGGCGGGCGGGTCGAAGCCCGGGATGACGGGCACCCCGGCGGCGGCGACCAGCCGGCGGGCGGCGAGCCTTGCTGCCCATGGCGCGGATGGTCTCCGGGCGCGGGCCGACGAACACGCAGCCCCGCGGCCTCGCACGCCGCGGCGAACTCGGCGTTCTCGGCCAGAAAGCCGTAGCCCGGGTGGACGGCGTCGGCGCCGGTGCGGCGCGCCGCCTCGAGCAGCCGCTCGAGGTCGAGATAGCTCGCGCGCGGCTCGGGCGGCGCCGATCGCGACCGCCTCATCGGCCAGGCGCACGTGGGGCAGCGCCTGGCGGTCGGCCTCCGAGTAGACCGCCACCGTGGCGATGCCCATGTCGGCGGGCAGGTGCGCAGCGACGCGCACCGCGATCTCGCCCCGGTTGGCGATCAGCAGCTTGCGGATCCGCCGCATCGCCGTCGTTCTCCGTGCCGGCCCGCCCCCCTGCCCCGCGGCCGTGCGCGGCGAAGCGCCGCGGTGCGCCCGCGCCGCGCTCAGTGGCGGAACACCCCCCACGCCATGGTCCCCTCGACCGGGGCGGAGTGCGCGATCGAGAGCGCCATACCCACCACCTCGCGCGTCTGGGCGCGGGTCGATGATCCCGTCGTCCCAGAGCCGCGCGGAGGCGAACAGTCGCGGTCGACTCCTGGCGCTCGTAGGTGGCAGCGGATTTCCGCCTTGAAGGCCTCTGCTTCATGGCGGCGAGCGCCGTGCTCGTCGAGGGGCTCAGCCGCGGCGCGCCGCCGCCTGGCGCTTGATGATCGCCAGCACCGCGGCGCGCCTGCTCGCCGCCCATGACCGCGATGCGGTGCGTTGGGCCAGCATGAACAGGAAGCGCGGCCGGTAGGCCCGCCCGCACATGGCGTAGTTGCCGGCGCCGTAGCTGGCGCCGGTCATGATCGTGATCGCAGGCACGGTGCTGTTGCTGACCGCGTTGATCATCTTGGCGCCGGCCTTGATGATCCCCTCGCGCTCGTAGCGCTCGCCCACCATGAAGCCGGTGATGTTGTGCAGGAACAGCAGCGGCACCCCGCGCTGGTTGCACAGCTGGATGAACTGCGCGCCCTTGTTCGCGGCCTCGGTGAACAGCACGCCGTCGTTGGCGAGGATGCCGACCGGGTAGCCGCACACCTCCGCCCAGCCGGTCACCAGGGTGGGACCATAGAGCGGCTTGAACTCGAGCAAGCGCGAGCCGTCGGCCACGCGCGCGATGACCTCGCGGGCGGGGAACGGCACCCGCACGTCGGCGCTGGCGATGCCGAGCAGCTCCTCGGGATCGTAGCGCGGCGGATCGCCCGGCCCGGTGGGCGGCGCGGCCGAGCTTGCGCCAGTGGAGCGAGGCGACGAGCGCGCGTGCGAGCCGGAGCGCGGCGTATTCGTCCTCGGCCAGGAAGTCCGAGACGCCGGAGACCCGGCTGTGCATGGCGGCGCCGCCCAGCGCCTCGGCGTCCGTCTCCTCGCCGGTCGCCATCTTCACCAGGGGCGGGCCGGCCAGATAGACCTCGGCCTGCCGCTCGACCATGATCACGTAGTCGGACATGCCCGGGATGTAGGCCCCGCCGGCGGTGGAGCTGCCGAACACGCAGCAGATGCTGGGCAGGCGCTCGCGCGAGCGGCGGGTGAGGTCGCGGAAGGTGCGCCCGCCGGGCACGAAGATGCGGCTCTGGTTGGGCAGGTCGGCGCCGGCGCTCTCGACCAGGCTTATGCTCGGCAGCCGGTTCTCCTCGGCGATCTCGGCCAGCCGGTGGCCCTTGAGCACGCCCCATTCGTTGACCGCCCCGCCCTGCACCGTCGGGTCGTTGGCGAGGATGGCGCACTCGGTGCCGCTGACCAGCCCCACCCCGCAGACCATGGAGGCGCCCGGCACGACGCCCGCCATGCCGGCGCCGGCCAGCGGCGCGATCTCCAGGAACCAGCCGTCGGGGTCGAGCAGCCGCTCCAGCCGCTCGCGCGCGAGCAGCTTGCCGCGCGCGCGGTGGCGCTCGACGTAGCGCTCGCCGCCGCCGGCGCGCGCGCGCGCGAGCTGGCGCTGGACCTCCTCCAGCGCCGCCAGCATCGCCTCGCGGTTGGCGCGATAGGTATCGCTGCGGGTATCGAGCTGCGAGACGAGCGGCTGCATCCGGTCGACTCCTGCGCGTGCTGCCGGCCGGCGGCGCGGCGGCCGGTGGCGCGATCGTACCCGCCGGGCCGCAGAAGGCAACCGCGCGCGGGCGCCGGTGCGCGGGCAAGGTGCTGGGGGCGGAAGCCGAGCGGGCGGTGCCGCAGCTCGCCGCGGCCCCGGCGCGTGGTTCTGCGCGCCTCCAGCGGCCGCCGCCACGCCGCCCCGGCGCCCTGGCGCCGGCTCGCAGGCCGCCCGGCCCGACGTTGTCATGCCGTATGAGATGCGACGACGCGTCCGAGGCGCTATCCGGTATCCTCGAAGAAGTCCCGATCGATGCCCTTCAACTCGTAGGTCGCCTTCACGCTGACACCGACGTTGTGCTCGATCATGAGCCGCGCCAGCGTCTCCCCGTCGATCAGGGCCACCTTGGGATCGAGGTGCTGCACGTACTCCCGCGCCTCCTGGGTGAAGCTGGAAGTGGTGATGAAGACCCCTTTCCTGGCGCGCCTTCCGTGCAACGCACCCACGAACTTCTGCACCTCGGGGCGGCCGACCGGATTGGTCCAGCACTTGGCCTGGATGTAGATCACGTCCAGGCCGAGTTTGTCCTCGTGGATGGTGCCATCGATGCCCTCATCCCCGGTACGCGCCACGAGCGTGGCGGCCTGCTCGAGACCACCGCCGTATCCCATCTTCAACAGGATCTGGAGCACGAGGCGCTCGAAGAACGCGGGCGAGACGCCGCGGAGCTCGCGGAGCAGTTCTTCCACTAGAGCGGTGCGTAGCTCCGAGTACGCCCGCTCCATCTGCTCCAGGGGGTCGGCTCGCTCGAGCGGTGGCGAGGGCTCGGCGCGCCGCTCCTCGCCCGGCTGCTGGCGAGTCCGAAACTCCCGGAACTCCTCGAACCGCATGAGACAAGGGATGTCGATGGCGTTCGGCCGTTCGGCCAGCACTGCGCGCCCGCGTTGGGAGATCTGTAACACACCGCGGCGAGGGCTGTCGATGAGCCCCGCCTTCTTCAAGTACGTCCGGGCCCAACCCACTCGGTTGTCGAACACCGGCTGCTGCCCGCTGGGGAGCAGCTCGCTTCGTTCCTCGCGCGTCAGCTCGAAGCGATCGGCCAAGGCTTCGATGCACTGCCGCGTCGTCCTGGGCTTCCCGTCCTGCAACAGCTCCAGCAGGGGCAACATGATCGACTGGAAGTCGGGGATCGCCATTTCCGGTTCTCCAGAGCGGAAGCCGGGGAGATCGCCCCCGCTGGACCTTGCTGCACCGGAGGCGCCCTGACGCCCAGTTTGGCGAAAAGCTCCTGAGCCACACAACTGGGCAAGCAGCGCCATTTCCCCGGCGGAGTCCCGGGCCGGGGTCAGAATCGGGCGGGCCGCCACGGGGCTCCGAGATCTGGCTCACCGGCGGCTCTTCGCGTCCGGCGCTTCGCCACAAGACCGGAAGAGGAGACGGCACCATGGCGCACAGGCGGACCGGCGACCTCGAAGGGCTATTTGGACAGGGCGCTCACCGATAACAGCGGAGGTATACCCGGAGGGCCGAGAAGGCCGTGCGGGGGACCGATAGGTACCGGTGGGTCGGCCATGGGTTGCACGGAGCCCGAGCCCGGCGACGACGGGGCAAGGGGGACGAAGCAGCCGCAGCGCACACTGCCCCCTCACCCCGGCCCTCTCCCCGGTGGGGAGAGGGAGAGGAGAAGCGCTGCCGGTCGAGCACTGGATTCCCTCTTCCCCGCCTGCGGGGCATAGGGTTCGGGTGAGAGGGTTCGGAAAGGGCGCGGGGCGAGCTCTGAACGCCCTTTCCGCCGCCTACGGGAAAAGGGTTGGGGCTGCGAGGGTCCGGAAAGAGCCGGGCGAGCGCTGAACTCCCTCTCCCCCGCTTGCGGGGGAGAGGGTTGGGGTGAGGGGGACTCGAAGAGAGCTGGCGCAGCTCGCCTTGCCCCCTCACCCCGACCCTCTCCCCGGTGGGGAGAGGGAGAGGAGCGGGGGGGAGAGGGGCGGGGCGCGGGGCGAGCGCTGAACGCCCTGTCCCCTGCCTGCGGGAAGAGGGTTGGGGTGCGAGGGTCCGGAAAGAGCGGGTCGAGCTCTGGACTCCCTCTCCCCCGCTTGCGGGGGAGAGGGTTGGGGTGAGGGGGCGCGGTGAGGCGGCTCCTCGCTGGTGGCTGTGGCACCACAGAGGCGCACGCCGGCCGCGGCCGCACAGCAGGGGCTGCACCGCCGCCTCGAAGCAGTCCTACGACCCCCGAAGCAGCTCCTCGAAGGCCTCGAGCGAGCCGACCGTGGCGGCCTGGCCGACAGAGCCGCTCGAGCATGCCCGCGTCTTCGATGCGCTCGAGCTGTCGAGGTGCGCTCGCGCGCCTGGGGGCCGAAGCGGGCCTCCAGGCAGCGCACGAGCGCCTCGCGCAGCGCCAGCACCCTGCCCGCCTGCAGCCCTTCCTCGCGGCCCTTACGAAGCCCTTCCTCGCGGCCCTTGCGGAGGCCCTTCCTCGCGGCCCTTGCGGAGGGCGACCCGCTCGAAACTGGAGATGTAGCGCACCTTCCGCTTCTCCTCCTCGGCGTGGATCTCCTCGGCCAGGCGCTCCTCCAGCTCGGCCGGCAGCGCCAGGATCCAGTCTACTACCAGAAACAACAGCCGCACAACGCGCCGGCCGAGCCCGATCTCATAGAGCCGGCGCAGCATGCCGAGCTTCTCCCGGTAGCGCAGCTCCGGCCGGCCGCGCGTGGAGAGCGCCAGAAGGTGCGCGAGCGTGATCACCGCGAAGGGATTGCGGCTCCGCTCGAGCTCGGCCCGCCGCTCGCGGAAATCCAAGAGCTTCACCACCGGGAAGCGGAGCTCGTGCCGGCTGAGCACCGCGCGGGCGACGAAGCGGTCCGGCCGCCAGCTGCGGGTGCGCATCGGCGAGCACGACCAGCGTCTCGGGCATGCGGCCGTAGCGGTCGTAGATGCGGTAGCTGTAGGAGAACACGCGCTCCAAGAAACGCGGATCGGGCTCGGCCTGCACCTCGATGTGGATCAGGAGCCAGCTCTCCTCGCCGCTGCGCAGCGCCACCCTGCAGAGCACATCGACCAGCCGCCCGCGCACCTGCGCCGCGGGGCTGAGCCGGCGCAGCTCCTTGTCCAGCACCTGGTAGGGCTGTGCGGTGTCCACCTGGGCATGGACGCGTCGGGAAGAAGAACGCCAGGAACTCGAACAACAGCCGCGCGATCGCCTCCTTCCACGGCGGGTCGTACTCGGCCCGCCGCCGCTTTTTCTGGGGACCGTGGGCTTCGGCACTCGACATCGGGAACCTCTGCATGCTGCGCGGCGGGGCTGTCGGGCCGCGGTCGTATCGAACAGGAGGCTAACACGCAGGTCCGACAGTTCCCGGGCGTCCGCGAGGTGAAAAGGGGTTGCTGCTCGAGCGGCGAGCGCGGTTCGCACTGCCCCCTCACCCCGACCCTCTCCCCGGTGGGGAGAGGGAGAGGAAAAGCGCCGGTGGGGAGAGGGAGAACAGAGGACGCGGGCGAGCGCTGAACGCCCTCTCCGCCGCCTACGGGAAGAGGGTTGGGCTGCGAGGGTCCGGAAAGACCGGGGCGAGCGCTGCACTCCCTCTCCCCCGCTTGCGGGGGAGAGGGTTGGGGTGAGGGGGACGGGAAGAGAGCTGGCGCAGCTCGCCTTGCCCCCTCACCCCGACCCTCTCCCCGGTGGGGAGAGGGAGAGGAAGAAGCGCCGGTGGGGAGAGGGGAACAGAGGACGCGGGTCGAGCGCTGGACGCCCTCTCCCCGCTGCGGGGAAGAGGGTTGGGCTGCGAGGGTCCGGAAAGAGCGGGGCGAGCGCTGAACTCCCTCTCCCCCGCTTGCGGGGGAGAGGGTTGGGGTGAGGGGGACGGGAAGAGAGCTGGCGCAGCTCGCCTTGCCCCCTCACCCCGACCCTCTCCCCGGTGGGGAGAGGGAGAGGAGAAGCGCCGGTGGGGAGAGGGAGAACAGAGGACGCGGGCGAGCGCTGAACGCCCCCCCCGCCTGCGGGAAGAGGGTTGGGCTGCGAGGGTCCGGAAAGAGCGGGGCGAGCGCTGAACTCCCTCTCCCCCGCTTGCGGGGGAGAGGGTTGGGGTGAGGGGGACGGGAAGAGAGCTGGCGCAGCTCGCCTTGCCCCCTCACCCCGGCCCTCTCCCCGGTGGGGAGAGGGAGAGGAAAAGCGCCGGTGGGGAGAGGGAGAACAGAGGACGCGGGCGAGCGCTGAACGCCCTCTCCCCTGCCTGCGGGAAGAGGGTTGGGCTGCGAGGGTCCGGAAAGAGCCGGTCGAGCGCTGCACTCCCTCTTCCCCCGCCTGCGGGGGAGAGGGTTGGGGTGAGGGGGACGGGAAGAGAGCTGGCGCAGCTCGCCTTGCCCCCTCACCCCGGCCCTCTCCCCGGTGGGGAGAGGGAGAGGAAAAGCGCCGGTGGGGAGAGGGAGAACAGAGGGCGCGGGCGAGCGCTGAACGCCCTCTCCCCTGCCTGCGGGAAGAGGGTTGGGCTGCGAGGGTCCGGAAAGAGCGGGGCGAGCGCTGCACTCCCTCTCCCCCGCCTGCGGGGGAGAGGGTTGGGGTGAGGGGGACGGGAAGAGAGCTGGCGCAGCTCGCCTTGCCCCCTCACCCCGGCCCTCTCCCCGGTGGGGAGAGGGAGAGGAAAAGCGCCGGTGGGGAGAGGGAGAACAGAGGGCGCGGGGCGAGCGCTGAACGCCCTCTCCCCTGCCTGCGGGAAGAGGGTTGGGCTGCGAGGGTCCGGAAAGAGCGGGGCGAGCTCTGGACTCCCTCTCCCCCGCCTGCGGGGGAGAGGGTTGGGGTGAGGGGGACGGGAAGAGAGCTGGCGCAGCTCGCCTTGCCCCCTCACCCCGGCCCTCTCCCCGGTGGGGAGAGGGAGAGGAGAAAGCGCCGGTGGGGAGAGGGAGAACAGAGGGCGCGGGGCGAGCGCTGAACGCCCTCTCCCCCGCCTGCGGGGGAGAGGCTGGGGGTGAGGGGGTGCGAAGCAGCGGCGACAGCGCGTCGGTCCGCGCTCGATCCGCGACTGACCGCGAGGGGCGGGCGGGCCGGGGGGAGCGCCGCCAGCGGCTCCGGGCGTCGCGCGACGATCAGTGCCCCCCGGCAAAAAACGAGGCACCGAAAGGTCAGGGCCTGGAGCAGAGCTGAACCGGCAGGGCGACTGACACCCCGGCCCGCCCCCATGCGCCCGATCGCTCTCCCGCGGGCGCGGGCGAGCGAGTCCGTGCCTCGGCGCGCGAGCAGCGCGAGGGGCGCCCGCCCCGCGAACGCGCGGTGACGCGAGCGCCCGCGCCGGGGGAAGGCGCCCCGCAGCGGCGGCGCCGCTCGCACTGCTAGGCCTCGCCGCCCAGCTCCGCGCGCACCTCGGCCGGACTGGCGGGCTCGCGGCCCGCCGCACGCGCGAGCGCCACCAGCGCCTCCACGAGCTCGCCGTTGCTCCGCGCGCGCGAACCGTCCGGCAGATAGAAGGTATCCTCGAGCCCCGTCCGCAGATCGCCCCCCAGCTCGGCCGCGCGCCGCAACAGCGGCCAGACCTCCTCCTGCCCGATCGCGATCAGCTGCCAGCGCGCCATGGGCGGCAGCTCCTCGATCAACAGCGGCAACCACGCCGCCTTGGCCGGCATGCCGCTCGCCACCCCCATGACGAAGCTGACATGCACCGGCGGCCGCAACATCCCCGCCCGCTGGAACAGCGCCGTGCTGCGGACGATGCCGGTGTCGAAACACTCGCACTCGGGCACCGCCCCCACCCGGCGCATCGCCTCCAGGAGCCGCTCGATCTTGCCGACCGGGTTGTCGAACAGAAGCGGGGGCCACGCCCAGCTCCCGTCGCGCTTGAGCTTGAGATAGTTGAGCGAGCCGCAATTCAGCGCCGCCATCTCGGGCCGCACCCGCTCCAGACACCCCACCGGCCCGCTCACGTCATCGCCCAGCACCCCGGTCGACATGTTGATCACCACCCCCGGACAGGCCGCCCGGATCGCCTCGCAGATCGCCGCCGCCACCTCCGGCTCCCAGCTCGGCAGATGCCCCATGCCCGGCGCCTGGTTGCGGAAGTGCACGTGCACGATCGCCGCCCCCGCCTCGACCGCTTCGCGCGCCGCCCGCGCCATCTGCTCGGGCGTCACCGGCACCGGATGCCGGCGCGGATCGGTCAGCACCCCGGTCAGCGCGCAGCAGATCCTCACCGTGTCCCGGCTCTGTACCATGGCGTTCCCCTCGCCGCTCGAGCGCCTCGAGCCCGCCCGCCGCAACGGCCCGCCCCAGTGCGGCCTGCATGCCCGGACCCTTGGGCACGGCGCCCGCCTCCCTCGGGCAGCTGCATGTTACAGGCTGGCTGCGTGGGCGCGAGACGGGGGCCCTGCAGGGGATCTCCCCCCACCTGCCCACCCGCTACGCTTCATGGCCCACGATCACGCCGATATCCTATCTACAGAGGCCGTCCCCCGGGACAACACGCACCATCTTCCACCCCCGGGGCGTCTGGGCGAAAGTCGAGGAGTGCCCGCAGCCCGCCACGGGCGCGCGGGCGAGGGAGGAACCAGGCCGTGCTCGAGCGAGGAGGTGTGCTCGCGATGGCGGCCCTGCTGGCGCTCGCGGGTAGCTGCGGGCAGACCAGCAGGGCACAGCTCGACCAGGAGGCGCCGCCGGTGCGATTCGCCTTGCACAGTGCGGCGTTCGCCGACGGCGAACGCATCCCCCAACACCACACCTGCGAGGGCGAGGACCTCTCCCCTCCGCTGCGCTGGAGCGGCGTGCCCTCCGGCACGCGCAGCTTCGCGCTGGTGTGCGAGGACCCCGACGCACCGGGCGGGCTGTGGGTGCACTGGGTGCTGTTCGATCTCCCGGCGGACAGCCGCGAGCTGGCGGCGGGGCTGCCGAAGACGGGCGTGCTCGCCAGCGGCGCCAGGCAGGGGCTCAACGACTTCGGGCGCCTGGGCTACGATGGGCCCTGCCCGCCGCGCGGCCACGGCCCGCACCGCTACGTCTTCCGGCTGTTCGCGCTCGAGGCGCCGGCGGGGCTGCGCGGCGGCGCCACGCGCAAGGAGCTGCTCGCGGCGATCGAGGGCCACGTGCTCGGCGAGGCGCGCCTGACCGGCACCTACGAGCGCAAGTAGAGCGGCCGGCGAAGCCGCACTTGCCTGGCTCCGCAGGCGGCCCCGAGGTGCTCGAGAAGTGCCCTCGCCGGGGCTCGGCACCGGCTGCGAGCCGGGCGGGCGGGCCGGCGGGCACGACCTCCCCGCGGCGCGCTGCCGGCCGCCGAGAGCCCGCCGTCTCACTTCTTGACGAACCAGCCCGCGCCCAGATAGAGCGACGGTGGAGCGTCATCCCGTACCCGGCGGGTGAGCCGCTCGCCATCCTCGAGCTCGATGGTGAACTGGTATTCCTTCCACAGGTACGGCTTGCGCTCTCCGGCCTCCCGGTCGAAGTAATACTCCGCGCACTCGAACTCCTTGATCTCCGTGATCTTGCCGCGGCGCATGCCGATGAGGACTTCGTCGTTCTTCTTCAGGCGGGTGACGTCGATCTTGCCGTACTTCTTCTCGAGCGTCTTCTTCAGCGCTTCGTAGCGCTTGTCGTCGAGCTTCCTGGCGACTTCATCCAGCCCGCCGAGGTCGTTCCGAAGTTGCAGCAGGGCGGGTGTGGTGGGCAACATGCCCGCGAGGTGCGTCAGCACCATCTGGACGTGCTCGGCGAGGTCGATATAGAGGGGACGGTGCCCGCCCAGGCGCCCCGGCTGGGCCGGCCCCATGTCCTTTCGGAACTGGTCCAGCTCCTTCTTCGTCTTGTCCGTCTTCGCGGGCAGCGCCGCCACCTGCTGGTCGAGCCTGCCCAGCTCCTTGCTCCACTTCTCGGCAGACTTGTCCATCTCGTCGAGGATCTTGCCGGCGCTGCGTACGACCTCGCGCAGCGTCCTGGCATAGGCATCCAGGTCCTTGGCGGTCTCGATTCCCATGGCGTTGTCCTTTCGGGGGCGGGCACGCTCCCGCATCGTACGCGCGCGTGCCGCAGGGTCGCAATCCACCCGGGCGCATGGAGCGAGAGCGCCTGCGGCTGACCGGCCACGATCGCTCGGGATCGAAGGCCATACCTCTGGCGTCCGAGACATGCGCCGCCGGCGACCCGCGTTCGAATATCCCGCCCGCGCCGGCGTCCAGGGCGGTGAGCTGCGAGAAGTCCGATCGGGAGGGGACGATCATGATGGCGCATGCACGCAGCACTCCGTGGGGCGGGCGCAGTGCGCTGGTGGTGCTCGCCCTCGCGCTCGCCTGCGCGCCGGCGCTGCTCGCCGGCTGCAGCGTGCGCCACAGCTCGGGCGGCGGGCGCAGCGGTGTCGCGCTCGAGGTGACCGCGGTCAATCTCTACGGCCGGGCCGTGGCGATCGAGCTCGACGACGGATTCGGCTGGGTCGAGATCGCCTACCTCGAGGCCGGCCAGACCGAGCTGTTGCTGCTCGACATCGGTTTCGAGGGCCTGCAGCTGCGGGCGGTCGATGACTGCTGCGGCACGGTGATCGACATCGTGCCGGTCTTCCACGGGCTGTACTGGGAGATCTGGTAGGGCGCGCACCACACCGCGACGAGCGCCCCGGCCGCCCGGGGCGGCGGCGTCAGGTCGACCGCCGCCGGCGCGCGCCGCACCTGGGGTGCTGGCACGCCCCGGCGGAGAGCGCCTGCCCCCTTGACAGCGGGCAGAGCCGCCGCGCAGGATGATCGTCCGCAGCTTCGAGCGGGCGTAGCTCAGTGGTAGAGCTCTGGCTTCCCAAGCCAGCAGTCGTGGGTTCGAGTCCCATCGCCCGCTCCACGGCCACGCTCTTTTGCGGCGCGGCCGGCCGGCTCCGCCGCCGAAGGGCCCGCCGCTCGATCCGCGCCGCGCCACGCCGAAGGACAGCGCCTCCGCCCTGAGCCCGGCGCGGGCGGCGCCGAAGCGGGCCGGTGCGCCCGGGCGCAACCCGGGTACACTACGGGCATGGCAGCCCGTGCTTCTCGCTCCGGTTCCAGGGACGCGGCCGCCGCCGGCAGGCGGCGCGGCGTGCGCGAACGCAAACGCCGCGTCTACCAGGACTTCAGTCAGCCCCCGGCAGACCTCGCGCTCGAGGTCCACGCCCCCCAGGACGGCTGGCGGCTGGACCGCTTTTTGGCCGCCCAGCTCCGCTGGCGCTCGCGCACCGCCGCGCAGCGGCTGATCGAGCAGGGGCGGGTGCTGCGCAACGGCGCCCCCGAACGCAAGCCGGCGCGCCGCGTGGCCGCCGGCGACCGGATCGTGCTGCGGGTCGAGCAGCAGCCGCCCGCAGCCCCCGAGCAGCAGCAGCAGCAACAGGCGGCCGAGGTGCCGCTCGTGCCGCTCTACGAGGACCCGCTGCTGCTCGTGCTCGACAAGCCCGCCGGGGTGATCTGCCACCCGGTCGGCGGCAAGCGGCGCGGCACCCTCATCGAGGCGCTGCACCGGCGCTACCGCCACCCCGACCCGGGCCGCGACCGCGTGCCGCGGCTGTGCCACCGGCTGGACAAGGACACCTCGGGCGTGCTCGTGGTGGCGCTGGCGCCCGGGGTGCGGCGGCGGCTGCAGTGGCTGTTCGAGGGCCACCGCGTGGTCAAGGAGTACCTGGCGCTGGTGGAGGGGCTGTGGGAGCGCGACTACGAGATCGTCGAGCTGCCGATCGGCCCCAGCCGCGGCGGGCCGATCCGGATCGCGATGGAGGTGCGCCCGGACGGGCTGCCCGCGCGCACCGTCGTCTGCGTCGAGGAGCGGTTCGCGCCCGCGCCGGGCGACCGCGGCTACACGCTCGTGCGCTGCTCGCCCGTCACCGGCCGCCAGCACCAGATCCGGGTGCATCTGGCCGCGCGCGGCCACCCCATCGTCGGCGATACCATGTACGGCCCGGCGGGGCTGGAGTTCGCGGGCTTTCCGCCGGGCGAGCCCGTGCTGCGCCGGCACGCGCTGCACGCCTGGCGCCTGCAGATGCCGCACCCGCTATGGGACGAGGAACTCGACCTGCGCGCGCCGCTGCCGGCGGACCTGCAGGCGGCGCTGGAGCACCTGCGGCGGCGCCCGCACCGGCAGGCGGATTGATCCCGCTGCGTCCCGGTGTACCCTGAGCGGCCGCAGCAGAGACGGCGGGCACCATGCAGGAGGCGGCGGTGGCGAGCGAGCACGACCGGCTGGTGATCGATGGCGAGCGGCTGGAGCTCGCGGCACTGGCGCGCTGGCTCGAACAGCCCCGGATGCGCGTGGAGCTGGCGCCGCAGGCGCGCGAGCGCTGTCTGGCCTCGCGCCGCGCGGTGCTGGCGATGCTGGCCGAGCAGCGCGCGATCTACGGGATCAACACCGGCTTCGGCCGGCTGGCCAGCCGGCGCATCGGCGCCGGCAAACTCCGCGAGCTGCAGCACAACCTGGTCCGCAGCCACTGCTGCGGGGTGGGCCCGGCGCTGAGCCCCCAGGAGACGCGGCTGCTGATCCTGTTGCGCGCGAACGCGCTGGCGCGCGGGCTGAGCGGGGTGCGGCTGGAGCTGATCGAGCTGCTGCTGGCGCTGCTCGAGCGCGAGGTGCTGCCGGTCATCCCGGAGAAGGGCTCGGTCGGCGCCTCGGGGGATCTGGCCCCGCTCGCGCACCTGGCGGCGGTGCTGATCGGCGAGGGCGAGGCGGTGTTCGGCGGCGAGCGGCTGCCCGGCGGCGAGGCGCTGCGCCGGGCGGGCCTGAGCCCGCTGGAGCTGGAGCCGAAGGAGGGGCTGTCGCTGATCAACGGCACCCAGATGATGACCGCCATCGGCGTCAAGGCGGCGATCGAGACGCGCCGGCTGCTGCAGAGCGCGGACGTGGTCTGCGCGCTCACCATCGATGCGCTCAAGGGCACCGATGCCGCCTTCGACCCGCGCATCCACCAGGCCCGCCCGCACCCGGGCCAGCTCGCGGTCGCCACCAATCTGCGGCGGCTGCTCGCCGGCAGCGCCATCCGGGAGTCGCACCGCGGGCCGCACTGCCCCCAGGTGCAGGATGCGTACTCGCTGCGCTGCGCGCCCCAGGTGCATGGCGCCTCGCGCGACGCGCTCGCCTACGTCGAGTCGGTGCTGGCGACGGAGATCAACGCCGCCACCGACAACCCGCTGGTGTTCGCCGAGGGAGCAGAGGCGCTCTCGGGCGGCAACTTCCACGGCCAGCCGGTGGCGCTGGCGCTCGATGTGCTGGCGATCGCGCTGGCCGAGCTGGGGGCGATCAGCGAGCGCCGCATCGAACGGCTGGTCAACCCCGACTACTCCGGCCTGCCGCCGTTTCTGATCCGGGCCGAGGAAGGGCTGCACTCCGGCATGATGCTGGCCCAGGTCACCGCTGCCGCGCTGACGAGCGAGAACAAGGTGCTGGCGCACCCGGCGTGCGTCGACTCCATCCCCACCTCGGCCGGTTTCGAGGACCACGTCTCGATGGGGGTGACCGCGGCGCTCAAGGCGCGCGAGTGCCTGCGCAACGCCGAGGCGGTGGTCGCCATCGAGCTGCTCGCCGCCTGCCAGGCGATCGAGTTCCACCGCCCGCTCACCACCAGCCCCGCGCTGGAAGCGGTCCACGCGCTGGTGCGGGCGCAGGTGCCGGCGCTGGAGGGGGACCGCCCGCTGAGCGCGGATATCGGGCGCGCGGCGGAGCTGATCCGCACCGGCGCGGTGCTGCAGACCGCCGTCGCCGCGCTCGGCGAGCCGCTGCGATGAACGGCGGCGCGCCCGCCGGCCGCCTCGGGGCGGACCGGCCCGGCCGGGCCCGGAGCGGGCGGTGGCGGCGTGCGGCGGGGCTGCTGCTGGCCCTGAGCGCGGCGGCCGCGCTCGGCCGTGCGTTCGTCCGCGCCACCGACTTTCCCACCGCCGGCGAGCCGATCCGGCGCGTGGACGCCGCGCTCCTCGCCTACCTGCGGGCGCACCCGGGCCAGCACCTGCCGCTCGCACCCAGCTACACGCTCGCGGTCCCGCTGGCGCTGGTGGACGACGCGGCGAATCGGTGGCTGTTCGGCACGACGATCGATCTGCGCGAGCCCGTGCCGCGCCGCTCGATCCACATCCAGAAAAAAGGCGAGCGGCTCGCCATCCACGCCGACGCCCACAACCCGCGCGCCGGGCTCGGACGGTGGCTGCTCCACGCGACGCTGGACGTACCGGTGCTACCGCTGGTGCTGGCCCTGCTCGCCGGCGCGGCGCTCGCAACCGCGCCCGGGCGGGGCGAGCGCGGCTTTGCCGCGCGCGGGCCGGCGCGATAGGATGCGCGCGCTGCGGCGAAGAGGAGGGTGGCGAGCATGCGCGAGCCGGTGCGCGCGCCGCGCGGCACGGCGATCCGCTGCCGGAGCTGGCAGACCGAGGCGGCGCTGCGCTGCCTCATGAACAACCTCGACCCCGAGGTCGCCGAGGACTGGCAGCGGCTGGTGGTCTACGGCGGGCAGGGCAAGGCGGCCCGCAACTGGGAGGCGTTCGACCGGATCTGCGCGGCGCTCGTGCGGCTGGAGGATGACCAGACGCTGCTCGTGCAGTCCGGCAAACCGGTCGGCATCTTCCGCACCCACCCCGATGCCCCGCGGGTGCTCATCGCGAATACCAACCTGGTGCCGCGCTGGGCCACCTGGGAGCACTTCCGGCGGCTGGAGGCGCAGGGCCTGATCATGTACGGCCAGATGACCGCCGGCTCCTGGATCTACATCGGCACCCAGGGGATCCTGCAGGGCACCTACGAGACGCTGGCGGCGGTGGCGGCGCGCCACTTCGGCGGCAGCCTGGAGGGCCGGCTGGTCGTCACCGCGGGGCTGGGCGGCATGGGCGGGGCGCAGCCGCTGGCGGTCACCATGAACGGCGGGGTGGCGCTGATCGCGGAGGTCGACGAGCAGCGCATCCGGCGCCGGCTCGCGACCGGCTACCTCGACAAGTACACCCATGACCTGCGCGAGGCGATCCAGCTCGCCCACCAGGCGCGGCGCGCGCGGCGGCCGTTGTCGGTCGGCTGGTGCGGCAACGCGGTGGACCTGCTCACGGAGCTGCTCGCCCTCGGGCTGACCCCGGACGTGCTGACGGATCAGACCAGCGCCCACGACATGCTGCACGGCTACGTGCCGCACGGGATCACCTTCCAGCAGGCGCTGGAGCTCAGGGAACGCGACCCCGAGGCCTACGAGCGGCGCGCGCGCGCGAGCGCGGTCACCCACGTCAAGCGCATGGTCAAGCTCATGGAGCGGGGAGCGATCACCTTCGATTACGGCAACAACCTGCGCGGGGTGGCGCACGAGGAGGGCTACGAGCACGCCTTCCGCTTCCCGGGCTTCGTGCCGGCGTACCTGCGGCCGCTGTTCTGCCAGGGCAAGGGCCCGTTCCGCTGGGTGGCGCTGAGCGGAGAGCCCGCCGACATCCGCCGCATCGACCGGGCGGTGCTGGAGCTGTTCCCGGAGGACCAGGCGCTGTGCCGCTGGATCCGGCTCGCCGGCGAGCGGGTCGCCTTCCAGGGGCTGCCGGCGCGGATCTGCTGGCTCGGCTACGGCGCGCGGGCGAAGCTCGGCCTCGCGATCAACGAGCTGGTGCGCTCCGGCGAGGTCTGCGCCCCGGTGGCGATCGGGCGCGACCACCTGGACTGCGGCTCGGTGGCGAGCCCCAACCGCGAGACCGAGGGCATGAAGGACGGCTCGGACGCGATCGCGGACTGGCCGCTGCTCAATGCGCTGCTCAACACCGCGAGCGGGGCCACCTGGGTCTCGATCCACCACGGCGGCGGGGTCGGGATGGGCTACTCCATCCACGCCGGACAGGTCGTCGTCGCCGACGGTACCCAGGAGGCGGCGCGCCGGCTGGAGCGCGTGCTGGCGAACGACCCTGGCATCGGGGTGGCGCGGCACGCGGATGCCGGCTACGAGGAGGCGCTGGCGTGCGCGCGCGCGCACGGAATCGATCTGGCGGGCAACGACGGCGACCCGGCATAGAAGGGCGAGCCCGCTCGCCGCCGGCGAGAGCGCCGGCCGGGGCAGTGGCGAGCAAGGCGGGCGGGCGCAAGCGGACGGAGAGGCGATGAGCGAACAGGCGAAGGAGCCCGACGAGGCGGCCGCGCAGCACGAGCCCGTTCCGCCGGCGGACGCTCAGATGGAGGCGGTCGAGATCGTGCAGCTGTTGCACCGTGCAGCGGAATCCCGCACCACCGACGAGCCGCCGCCGAGCGGCGACGAGACGGTGGAGTACGTCGAGCTGGTCCCGGTCTACAACGCCGCCGATCTGACCGAGGCGCAGCTCGTCAAGGGGCTGCTCGAGAGCGCGCAGGTGCCGTGCGCGATCGAGGACGACGCCTCCGGCGCGCTGACCGATGCGCTGACCGGGGCGCGGCTCGACGGCACGGATGTCTTCGTGCCGGCGGCGTATGTCGAGGCGGCGCGCCGGGTGCTGGCTGCGCACGGCTACGCCGCGGGGATCGATCGCGAGCGCGCCACCGAGCTGGTGCAACTGCTCGAGGCCGCGCTCGGCGGGGGCGAGCAGGAACGCGCCCGCTTCCTGGAGGCGCTGGAGGAGGAGCCCTCGCGCGAGACGCGGCTCGCGGTGCTGCGGGCGCTCGAGCGGCTGCCACACCTGGAGGAGGCGATCGCCACCCTGGTGCGCGCGAGCCTGAACGCCGAAGAGGAGGGGCGGGTGCTGGAGGACCTGGCGCTGCTGGTGGCCGAGCGCGAGATGCCACGGACGCTGGCGGCGCGGCTCGCCGCCGATCTGGCGGAGGCGACGCGCTCGGATTCGGCGGCGCGGCGGCGCCGCGCCGCCACCGCGCTGGGCAAGCTGCGCGGGGTGGGTGCGGCGCGCTCGCTGGTGGCGCTGCTGGAGGACCCCGACGAGTCGGTGCGCGACGCGGCGATCGAGAGCCTCTATGCGCTCACCGGCGGCGAGAGCTTCGGCTACGAGCCAGACGCCCCGCCCGCCGAGCGCGCCGCCGCGGTGGAGCGCTGGCGCGCCTGGCTGGCCAAAAACCCCGAGGCCTGAGCGACCGGGCGGCGCCGTGCGGACCGTCGATCTGATCATCGACGACATCGGGACCCTGGTCACGCTCGCCGGACCGCCGGGGCCGCGCAGCGGCGCAGAGCTGGGCACCGTGCGGAGCGTGCCCGGGGCCGCGATCGCCATCCAGGACGGCGAGGTGGTGGCGGCCGGCCCCCGGCGCGAGATCGTGGATCGCTACCGGGCCCGGCGCGTGCACGACGCGCAAGGCCGCCTCGCCCTGCCCGGCTTCGTGGACGCCCACACCCACCTGGTGTACGCGCGCGAGCGCATCGAGGAGTGGGAGATGCGGCTCGCGGGGGCGGACTACGTCCAGATCGCCGAGCAGGGCGGCGGCATCCGGGCGAGCGTGCGGCAGCTGCGCGCCGCCAGCCACGCCGAGCTGCTCGCCGGCGCGCTGGCGCGCCTGGACCGGATGCTCGCCAGCGGCACCACCACGGTCGAGATCAAGAGCGGCTACGGGCTGTCGCTGGAGCACGAGCGCAAGAGCCTGGAGGTCATCGCCGCCCTGGACCGGGCACACCCGATCCACTGCGTGCCGACGTTTCTGGGCGCACACGAGGTCCCCGACGAATACCGGCACGACCGGGCGGGATACGTGCGCCTGGTGATCGACCAGATGCTGCCGGCGCTGGCGCCGCTGGCGCGGTTTTGCGACGTGTTCTGCGAGGCGCACGTGTTCGATGTGGCGCAGGCGCGCGCGATCCTGCTCGCCGGCAGGCGGCACGGGCTGTTGCCCAAGCTGCACGCCGATGAGCTCGCGCCGACCGGGGGTGCGGAACTCGCCGCCGAGCTCGGCGCCACCAGCGCCGACCATCTCGTCGCCGTCTCGGAGGAGGGGATCCGGCGCCTGGCGGCCGCAGGCGTCATCGCGGTGCTGCTGCCCGGCACCTGCTACTTCCTGCGGCTGGGGCGGCGCGCCCCGGCGCGCGCGATGGTCGAGGCGGGGGTGGCGCTCGCGCTCGCGACCGACTCGAACCCGGGCACCAGCCCCACCACCTCGATGCCGCTCGTGATGTCGCTCGCCTGCCAGGAGCTGGGCCTGCGCCCGGCCGAGGCGCTGGTGGCGGCGACCGTGAACGCCGCCTGCGCGATCGGCGAGGGCGCGCGCCGCGGCTCGCTCGAGCCCGGCAAGCGCGCCGATGTGCTGTTGTGCGATGCCGAGGACTGGCGCGCGCTGCCCTACCACTTCGGGACCAACCTGGTCGCGCAGGTCTTCATCGGCGGCGAACTCGTCTGGGACGAGGGGCGCCGGGTGCAGCCGGCGGGGAGCACGCCGTGAGCGAGCTGGTCGAGTGCGTGCCCAACTTCAGCGAGGGCCGGCGGCCGGAGGTCATCGAGGCGATCGCACAGGCGATCTGCTCGGTGCCGGGGGTGGCGCTGCTCGACCGGAGCATGGACCCGGACCACCACCGGACGGTGCTCACGTTCGCGGGCCGGGCCGAGCCGGTGGGCGAGGCGGCGTTCCGCGCCGCGGCCTGCGCGGCCGCGCGGATCGACCTGCGCCAGCACCAGGGCGTGCACCCGCGGCTGGGTGCCTGCGATGTGATCCCCTTCGTGCCGCTCGGTACCACCCCGATGCAGCGCTGCGTCGCGCTGGCCGAACGGGTGGGCGAACGGATCGGGCGCGAGCTGGGGATCCCGGTCTATCTGTACGGAGAGGCCGCGCGCGTGCCCGCGCGGCGCGAGCTGGCGCCGCTGCGGCGCGGCGGGCTCGAAGGGCTGGCGCAGCGGATCGGCGGCGAGCTCGTGCCCGACTTCGGGCCGCAGCGGCTGCACCCCAGCGCCGGGGCGAGTGCGGTCGGGGCGCGGTGGTTGCTCATCGCCTACAACGTGGAGCTGGAGAGCGAGGACCTGGAGCTGGCGCGCGCGATCGCGCGGCAGATCCGCGAGGCTGGCGGCGGGCTCGCGGGGGTGCGCGCCCTGGGCTTGCGGCTCCAGAGCCGCGCTGCGGTCCAGGTCAGCACCAACATCGTGGATTTCCGCAAGAGCAGCATGGCGCGCGTGTTCGAGCGCGTGCGCGAGCTGGCGGCCGCGCGCGGCGTGGCGGTGCGGCGCTCGGAGCTGGTGGGCCTGGTGCCGCGCGCGGCGGTGCTGGGCGCGGCGCGCGACGCTTTGCGGCTGCCGGAGCTGGATGCCAGCCGGGTGCTGGAGGAACGGCTCGAGGCGGAGCTCTTGGCCCAGCGCCCGGTGCGCGCGCTGCTCGAGGCGCTGGCCTCGAGCGCCCCCGCGCCGGGTGGCGGCGCCGCGGGGGCGCTGGCGGGCGCGCTCGCGGCCGCGACCGCCGCCAAGGTGCAGGCGCTGGCGGCGCGGCAGCAGACCGCCCTGCGCCCCGGTGCGGACACGCCCGCGCCCGCACCGGCTGCCGCGCACCCCCCGGGCGCGCCCCCCCACGCCGCCGCAACGGCGGGGCCGGCCGAGCCGCTGCCCACGCCGCCGGCCGCCGGCGCGCAGCCGCTCGCGCGCGCGCACGAAGAGCTGCTCGAGCTCATGGAGCGGGATGCCGCGGCGTACCGCCGCTACGTGCAGGCCCGCCAGCAGCCCCGCGCCACCGAGGCAGAGCGCGCCGCCCGTAGCGCCGCCATGCAGGCGGCGCTGCGCGAAGCCGCCGCGGTGCCGCTGGCGAGCGCCGAGCGGAGCGTGGCGGTGCTCGAGGAGCTGGCGCGCATGCTGCCCCGGCTCGGGCGCAGCGTCCTCGCCGATGCGGCCGCGGCCGCGGCGCTGGCCGAGGCCGCGGTCCTGAGCGCCGAGGCGATGGTGCGGGTCAACCTGGCGGGGCTGCGCGATCCCGCCGCCGCAGCCGCGCTCGGCACGCGGATCGCCGCCCTGCGCAGCCGCGCCGCCGAGCTCGGCACCGCCGTCCGCCAGCGCCTGGACGCCGCGCTGGCGCCGCATTGAACCCATCGCGCCGCTAGCCGCCGGAACGCCGCCGCACCGGCCCCCTCACCCCGACCCTCTCCCCCGCACGCGGGGGAGAGGGAGGAAGAAGCGCCCGCGAGCGGGGGAGAGGAAAGCGGGAGCTCCCGCGAGCGAAAAAGCGCGCGCTCGCCTCCGATCTTGGGCATCACCGCGGCGGAAGAGACAGCGGGGGCGTCCGCGAGCCAGCGCGAAAGGGGCAAGCCGGAGCGCCCGCGAGCGGAACGAGCGCAGCCCTCCCTCTGCCCTCCGGGTAGCGGAACGAGGAGGCCGTCTTCTCCCTCTCCGCTCCGGGGAGAGGGTCGGGGTGAGGGGGCAATGCCGAGCTGCGACTGCCTTCTTCGGCCCCCTCACCCCGACCCTCTCCCCCGCACGCGGGGGAGAGGGAGGAAGAAGCGCCTGCGAGCGGGGGAGAGGAAAGCGGGAGCGCCCGCGAGCGAAAAAGCGCTCGCTCGCCTCCGATCTTGGGCATCACCGCGCCGGGAGAGACGGCGGGGGCGCCCGCGAGCCAGCGCGAAAGGGGCAAGCCGGAGCGCCCGCGAGCGGAACGAGCGCAGCCCTCCCTCTGCCCTCCGGGTAGCGGAACGAGGAGGCCGTCTTCTCCCTCTCCCCTCCGGGGAGAGGGTCGGGGTGAGGGGGCAATGCCGAGCTGCGACTGCCTTCTTCGGCCCCCTCACCCCGACCCTCTCCCCCGCACGCGGGGGAGAGGGAGGAAGAAGCGCCTGCGAGCGGGGGAGAGGAAAGCGGGAGCTCCCGCGAGCGAAAAAGCGCGCGCTTGCCTCCGATCTTCGGCACCACCGCGCCGGGAGAGACGGCGGGGGCGCCCGCGAGCGAAAAAAGCGCGCGCTCGCCTCCGATCTTGGGCATCACCGCGCCGGGAGAGACGGCGGGGGCGCCCGCGAGCCAGCGCAAAAGGGGCAAGCCGGGGCGTTTGCGAGCGGAACGAGCGCAGCCCTCCCTCTGCCCTCCGGGTAGCGGAACGAGGAGGCCGTCTTCTCCCTCTCCCCTCCGGGGAGAGGGTTGGGGTGAGGGGGCAATGCCGAGCTGCGACTGCCTTCTTCGGCCCCCTCACCCCGACCCTCTCCCCCGCACGCGGGGGAGAGGGAGGAAGAAGCGCCTGCGAGCGGGGGAGAGGAAAGCGGGAGCGCCCGCGAGCAAAAAAGCGCGCGCTCGCCTCCGATCTTGGGCATCACCGCGCCGCGAGAGACGGCGGGGGCGCCCGCGAGCGAAAAAGCGCGCGCTCGCCTCCGATCTTGGGCATCACCGCGCCGGGAGAGACGGCGGGGGCGCCCGCGAGCCAGCGCGAAAGGGGCAAGCCGGAGCGCCCGCGAGCGGAACGAGCGCAGCCCTCCCTCTGCCCTCCGGGTAGCGGAACGAGGAGGCCGTCTTCTCCCTCTCCCCTCCGGGGAGAGGGTTGGGGTGAGGGGGCAATGCCGAGCTGCGACTGCCTTCTTCGGCCCCCTCACCCCGACCCTCTCCCCCGCACGCGGGGGAGAGGGAGGAAGAAGCGCCTGCGAGCGGGGGAGAGGAAAGCGGGAGCGCCCGCGAGCGAAAAAGCGCGCGCTCGCCTCCGATCTTGGGCATCACCGCGGCGGGAGAGACAGCGGGGGCGCCCGCGAGCCAGCGCGAAAGGGGCAAGCCGGAGCGCCCGCGAGCGGAACGAGCGCAGCCCTCCCTCTGCCCTCCGGGGTAGCGGAACGAGGAGGCCGTCTTCTCCCTCTCCCCTCCGGGGAGAGGGTTGGGGTGAGGGGGCAATGCCGAGCTGCGACTGCCTTCTTCGGCCCCCTCACCCCGACCCTCTCCCCCGCACGCGGGGGAGAGGGAGGAAGAAGCGCCCGCGAGCGGGGGAGAGGAAAGCGGGAGCTCCCGCGAGCGAAAAAGCGCGCGCTCGCCTCCGATCTTGGGCACCACCGCGCCGGGAGAGACGGCGGGGGCGCCCGCGAGCCAGCGCGAAAGGGGCAAGCCGGAGCGCCCGCGAGCGGAACGAGCGCAGCCCTCCCTCTGCCCTCCGGGGAGTGGAACGAGGAGGCCGTCTTCTCCCTCTCCCCTCCGGGGAGAGGGTTGGGGTGAGGGGGCAATGCCGAGCTGCGACTGCCTTCTTCGGCCCCCTCACCCCGACCCTCTCCCCCGCACGCGGGGGAGAGGGAGGAAGAAGCGCCCGCGAGCGGGGGAGAGGAAAGCGGGAGCGCCTGCGAGCGAGAAAGGGGCGAGCCGGAGCGCCCGCGAGCGGAACGAGGGCAGCCCTTCCTCTGCCCTCCGGGGAGAGGGCCGGGGTGGGAACCGTCCCCGCGCCACGGCGGTCTCCTTCACGCCCCCTCAGTGGGGCACGTCCTCCTCGGTGACGCCATCCAGGAGCCCGCGCAGCTCGCGCACAAGCTTGTGCGCGAGCTCAGAAGGGCACGTCCTCCTCGGTGATGTCATCCAGGCCGCCGCCGGCCGCACCGCCGACCGGGGCGGGCGCCGGCGCGGGCGCCGAACCCGGCCGGGCGTAGCCGCCGTTGCGCGCGCCCTGGGCACGCCCGCCGCCGCGCCCATACGAGCCGCGGCCGCCGCCCTGATCGTACGCCTCCGCCTCCTCGCGCTCGGACCCCGCCTCGCCGCCACTACCGCCATTGCCGCCGACGAACTGGATGTCGTCCGCGATGACGCGGATCTTCGACTGGCGCTGGCCGTCCTTCTCCCACTCGTCCAGCTTGAGCCGGCCCTCGACGAAGACGCGCTTGCCCTTGCTCAGGTAGCGCTGGATCGCCTCGGCGCGGCGGCCGAACAGCGTCACGTCGATGAAGAGCGTCTCGTCGCGGTCCTCGCCCTCGCGCGTGCGGAAGCGGCGCGAGACCGCGAGCCGGAACTCCAAGAGCGGCGAGCCGCTCGGCAGGTAGCGCAGCTCGGCATCGCGGACCAGGTTGCCCATCAGCAGCACCTTGTTCAACATGGATCACCCTCCGATGTGTTCGCCCGGCCGCGCGGCCCGCGCGGCCCGCGCTGGCTGTGCTCGCCCTGACCGAGCGGATTGCCCACCCTCCGACCGACCACCCTAACAGGCTACCAACCCCCTCCGACACGCCCGCGCGGGTTTGATCGCAACCTGAACCACAGAAAGGAGATGATAGTCCCGCACCCGGCCTACGCGCCGGGTTCGGCGAGCAGGCGGGAGCGGGCGGCATCCCCGCGCAGCACCAGCGCCGTGGCGGTGGCATATGTCCGCACGCTGTGCGAGATGGCGGCGAGGATGCGCTGGAAGGCCCGCTGGCTGCGCCGCGCGGGTTGCTCCAGGGTCACCGCGGGCGCGCGCGGCTCCACGATCGGGATGCGGCTTCCCGGCTCGAAGCGCAGCGTCAGCTTGTTGAGCAGCCCTCCCTGCCCGCGCAGCTGGCGCACCATCTCGCCGGAGGGCAGCGCCGCCAGATACGCCCGCGGGTAGGTGTAGCCGCCGAAGCCCCGCCGGCCCAGATACGCCGCCGGATGCACCCCGAGCGCCCGCATGAACGCGCGCACCGCGCGCAGCTGCGCCTCGTGCACCTGCCGCCGCGAGACGCGCGCCGGCCGCGAGCCGCCCGGCGCGAGCCGGCGCGCCTCGCCCTCCATCTCGGCGATCGGCACGCCCCCCTGGCTCGTCACCGCCTGCACGTGCGCGCCGGTGGGCGTCGGGGTGAGCACCACCTTGCTGAACAGATCGGAGCCGTACCGGCCCACCGCGGTGAACTTGATGCTGAACGACTCGATCTCCGCGTCCGCCAGCAGCACCTCCAGCGCCAGGAGCAGCTTGGCCGCGGTGTACGCCCCGGGCAGCACATCGCCCTCGCGGTGGATGGGGTTGGTATCCCCGGTCACCTCGCAGAAGCGCACCGCCGCCGCCCGCTCGACCCCGAAGCGCTCCAGCCACAGGAAACGACCCCGCACCAGCAGCGCCGGCCGTCCCTGCCAGACCGCGCGCACCAGCGCCGGCCGCCGCGTCCGGCCGCGCGGGTCGCGCAGCCGCGGGGTGCCCGCGAAATGGCGCAGCACGTCCGCACGCAGCCGCAGCGGGGGCACCGAGCCCGCCGCCACCGCCCCGCTGCCCGCGCCCTCGATGCCGCCCGCCATCGCCCCGCCCCTCGTGGACCGCCCCGTGCGCCGCTCCGCCCCCGCCGCCTGAGGGGTAGCGGAGCCGCCCCGTCGGGCGTTGTCAGTATAGGCGGGCGTACGCCCCTGTCAAAGCGCACCCCGCACCCGCCGCTCCCCGCGCGCCCCGCGCCCGCCCTCGCACTCTGCCATGCCAGCGCGCCCGCACCGTGCCGCCCGGCGCTGCGAGCCCCTCGCGCCGCCCGCCCCCGCGCGCCGGTGTCATGGCGGCAGCGAGCTCTGCCCCCCCTGCCGCGCCGTATGGCGACCCGTCGGTCCCCAGGCGGACCTCTCCATCGAGCGAGAGGGGCGGACATTGCTCTCGGGTTGCTACATTGCCACACCGCCCCGTGGCGCCGTACCGCCCCCCCGGGTATACTGCCTGTTCGAGCGGTCCCCGGCGGACCGCGCTCAGCGAGGGAGGACGAGGTAGGCCGTGCAGATCACGATCACCGAGAAGGCGATCCGCAAGGTCCACCAGTTCATGGCGGACGACGCGAGCAACCAGGGCAAGGCGCTGCGGGTCTACGTCGAGGGCGGCGGTTGCGCCGGTTTCCAGTACGGTCTGGCCTTCGATGACCCGCGCGAGACCGACGAGGTCATCCCGAGCGAGGGCTTCGACATCGTCGTCGACCCGATGAGCCAGACCTATCTGGACGGCTGCAGCATCGACTTCGTGGACGGGCTGTACGGCAGCGGCTTCAAGATCCACAACCCCAACGCCACCGGCACCTGCGGCTGCGGGCACAGCTTCACGGTCTGAGCCCGCAGCGACCACGGCGCGGGCCGGCGCCGATCATCCGGCCGGGCCGGCCCGCAGCGCCGCCGCGCCCGCGTCCGGGCCGCTCACCGGTTGTCCAGCGTGACCGCGGTCGAGGTCACGCTCGAATCGCCGAACTGATCGTAGGCGACGAGCACCAGCCGCGCCTGGACCAGGCGCTGGCCGAACAGCTCCGCCCCGGGCCGCACCTCGACCGAGTCCCAGACCACCCCGCCCCGCACCCCGAGCGGGGAGGCCTCGAGCGTGACCTCGTCGCGCAGCGTCAGCCGGTCCTGCACCAGCACCCCGGGGCCGATCGGATCGCCGGCCCCGTCCAGCTCCTGGGCGTACAGGCGCACCGTGACGCGGTCGCTGGCCGGATCGGTCACGGTGAAGGCGGTCAGCACGGTCCCGCGCTGCGGCGAGGCGAGCGGCTCCAGCGCGATGCCCGGCGGCACGTTTCCCGCGCGCAGCCGCAGCTCCTTGGCCACCCCGGCCACCTCGCCGCCGCCCTCCGCGCCCAGATCCAGGCGCGGCACCAGCTGCAACACCACCTCGGCCTCGCTCCGGCCGGCCGCGGCGAGGTCCTCGCCCGCCCGCCACACCACGGCGTGCTCGACCCCGGGGTCGGGCGCGCTCGCAAGCCCGCGCGTGCTGCCGGGCCGGTCGATGGTCGCCGCCCGCAAGGCCCCGGGCGGCTCGTCCGCCAGGCGCCAGCGCGGCTCGACCGCGACCGGCAACGAGCGCGGCTGCACGATCCGGAAGGGCACCGCGATCTGGCGCGCGTTCGGATCCAGCCAGTCGTCGCGCAGCTCCGAACGCCCGAGCGCGGGGGCGAGCTCGAGCACGGGCGGGCTGCCGCCGCCGCCGCGGCCCTCCTCGCCCGCCGCCGCGCCCGCCGCCGCCGCGGCCAGATAGGGCCCCGGCCCGCAGCCCAACAGCAGCCCGCCCGCCGCCGCCACCGCCAGCACCAACCCCAGCGCCGCCGGCGCCCACCCCGCCGGCCCGGCGCGGCGGACGCGCCCCCCGGGCCTCGTGCCCGGCCCGCCTGCTGGCGAACCATCACGCCGCTGGACGGATCGCATGACGCCTGCCGCCGCCTCCGCTCCCTGCCTGGCGCCGCCCGCCGCTCGAGGGCGCACGGCTGCGTGCCCGCGCCCCCCGTGAGCCCCTCGCCGCGCCGGGCCGGCCGCCCGCCGCCGCCCTGCTCGCCGCTCGCCCCTCCGCCCGGCGCGAGACCGGGGCTAGCGCAACCGCCACCGCCCGATGGACAGCGAGTCCTGGAAGTCGAGCCGCGGCTGCACGTGCACCGCCAACAGCCCGGCGGAGATGGGCGCCACCGCCGCTTCGTCCTCGCACAGGATCCGCTCCGCCTCGGCGAACAGCGCCGCCCGCACCTGGGGATCGGTCTCCGCTCCGGCCTGCTCCACCAGCTCCACGAAGTCCGGGCGCTCGAGCCGGCTCGGGTTCAGTGCCACGTGCAGGTCGCCGAGGAAGTTGAAGGCATCGGGGTAGTCCGCCACCCAGCCGAGCAGCATGATCTCGGGTTGCGCCTGCGGATCGGGCCCGAACAACCGCTCGAAGTGCTCCGCGGAGCTCTCGCTGGACGCCACGTCCACCTGCAGCTCGGGGCCGAAGAGCGCGCGCCACTGCGCGGCGATCCGCTCGGCGGCGCGCGAGCCCGCCGGCTGCTGCGTGATCGTCACCGCCTGCGGAAACGCCGCGCCTGCCGCGGCGCGAAAGGCCTGCGCCAGCCCCTGGTGCCCGCGCAGTCCGATCCCGGCCTGGGGCGGCACCGCGCCCGCGACCCCGGGCGGTGCCACCGTCCGCTGAGCGGAGGCGGCGAGCCCGCTGAACTCCGCCGCCTCCCTGCGCCGGTCGATCGCCGCCGACAGCGCCCGCCGCACGTTCCGGTCGCGCGTGGCCCCGGCGGCGGTGTTGAACACCATCATGAACGTGGCCGGAAAGCGCATGAGCCGCAGGGTGGGGCCGAGCAGGGGATCGGCCTGCTGCTCGCGGAACGATCCGAAGAGCGTGTGCAGGATCATCGCGTCCAGCTCGCCGGCGCGCCACCGCTCCCGCAACGCCTGCACGTCCGCGCCCTCCAGCGGGACCTCCTCGAACGTCACCCGGCGGATCGCCACCGCGCCCGCCTCGAAGTAGCGCGGGTTCTTGACGAGCACGAACCGCCGGCCGGGCTCGATGCGCTCCAGCCGATAGGCCCCGCTCACCACCAGGTGCTCGGGCTCCGTCCACCGCTCGCCGTGCCGCTCGAGCGCCGCGCGCGGCACCGGCCAGACATTGGGCAGGCTCAACACCCCGGGCAGGTAGGCGGCCGGCTTGCGCAGGCGCACCTCGAGGGTGCGCGGTCCGGTGGCGCGCACACCCACCGCCTCCGCGGTCACCGAGACCGCGCCGGGGTCCTGCTGGTGGAAGGCCTGGGCGCCCTCGATCACATAGAGCGGGGTGACGAATTGCGCGCCCTCGACCGGATCGAGCGCCCGCTTGATGGAGAACTCCACGTCCGCGGCGGTGATCGGACTCGCGTCGGACCACAGCGCCTCGCGCAGCACCAGCGTCCACACCAGGCCGTCGGCGGTCACGGTGGTGCTCTCCACCAGCACCGGCCGCAGCTCGCCGCGGAGCAGGTCGAACTCGAACAGCGGCGCGAAGAGCTGCCGCGCGAGCAGATCGACCCCGAAGCCGGTCAGCCGCACCGGATCGATGGCCTGCCCCTCGAAGATCGCCACCGTGATCGCAGGGCCGCCCCCACCGCCCCCGCCGCCGCAGCCGCCTGCGAGCGCTGCGGCGAGCAGCGCGAGCAGCACCCGGCCCCCCCGCAGGCGCGCGGCGTGGCCCCGGCGGCGCGCGGGACAGCGCGACGATGGCGGGGTGGAACGTGCTCCCGTTCGGAGCATAGCGGGGTGGAGGCTGCCTCGCATCTCGGGATCCGCCCGCAGGACGGCGTGCCGCTGCTGGAAGTCTGCCCCGCCCCACCTGGGACGTCAAATCCGATCGCAGGCCCGAGCCCCGCCCGCGGGGTGGGCCTGCCCGCGCCCGCCCGCGCGCAGAGCCGGCCGGCGCCGGCAGCGGCTTGTGCGACCGCAGCGGATCCGCATCGTGGCACTGTGCTATCATCGACCGCTCGAGCGTGGGCGGGAGGCGAGCGCGATGGTCGCGGGCGCAGCCAGAGGCCGGCAGGGGCTGGTGATCCTCGGCGCGGCGCTGGCGGCCGCCGCGCTCGCGGGTACGCTCGGACGCGCGCCCGCCCAGCAGCAGGGGAGCGGAGCCGGCATGGACGAGCACGAGCGGCGGCGGCAGCAGCACGAGCAGCAGCCAGCGCCGGCGCCCGCGGGGGCGGCCGCGCGGCTGGAGCGGGCGACCTTCGGCGGCGGGTGCTTCTGGTGCACCGAGGCGGTGTTCGAGCGGGTCCGCGGCGTGCGGGAAGTGGTGTCCGGCTACGCCGGCGGGCAGCTCGAGCACCCGAGCTACGAGCAGGTCTGCACCGGCACCACCGGACATGCCGAGTGCGTGCAGCTGACCTACGATCCCTCCGCGGTGAGCTACGAAGAGCTGCTCGAGGTCTTCTTCGCCGCGCACGACCCGACCACGCCCGACCGGCAGGGCGCGGACGTGGGCCCGCAGTACCGCTCGGTGATCTTCTTTCACGACGAGCGGCAGCGCGCGGCCGCCGAGCGCATGCGGCGCGAGCTGGAGGCGGCGAAGGTGTTCGCCGCCCCCATCGTCACCCAGATCGTGCCGCTGGAGCGGTTCTGGCCGGCGGAGGACTACCACCAGGACTACTTCGCCCGCCACCCCCGGGCAGCCCTATTGCGCGGCGGTGATCGCGCCCAAGCTCCGCAAGCTCGAGCAGCGGCTGCGCGACAAGCTCGAGCCGGCGCCGGCCTCGGGACCCCCGGCCGGCGAGAGGCAGGAGCGCTGAGCAACCGGGGTGCCGGGGGCGCGCGTGCGCGCGGCCTCACCGTCCCAGCGCCGCGCCCAGCCGCTCGACCATGGCCGGCGCGCCGGCGAGCAGCCCGAGCCGCCGCTCCAGCCACTGCTCCGGCCCGCCGGCGAGCGGGAACAGCGGCCTGCCCTCCAGGGTGCGCACCAGGCCGCCCGCCTCCTCCACCAGCAGCGCCCCCGCCGCCACGTCCCACAGGTGCACGTGGCGGGTGGCGACCGCCTGCAGGCGCGAGCAGGCGGCATACGCGAGCTCCAGCGCGACGCTGCCCAGGCAGCGGAGCTTGTCGGTGCCGAGCGCCCGCACCGCGCCGGCCGGCGCGCGCCGCACCAGCCCGTGGGTGATGCCCACGATCGCGCGCGCGCCGAGATCGGTCTGCTCGATCCGCAGCCGCCGGCCGCCCAGCCACGCCCCGCCGCCGCGCGCAGCCGCCCACGTCTCGCCGCTGGCGGGCTGGTGGATCGCGCCCAGCACCGCCTGGCCCTCGACGATGCGCGCCAGCGAGACGCAGAACAGCGGCAGGCCGCCGAGGAAGTTCGTCGTGCCGTCCAGCGGATCCACCGCCCACCAGGCCCGGGCCGGCCGCCCGGCCAGGCCGAACTCCTCGCCCAGCACCGGCTCGCCGGGAAAGCGCTCGGCCAGCGCCGCCCGCACCAGCCGCTCGGCGCTCTCGTCCGCCTCGCAGACGAACGAATGGCGGCCCTTGGGCCGGCCGGCGAGCCCGGTGCGGAAGCGCGCCATGAGGTGGCGGCCCGCCTGCTCGGCGATCGCGATCACCGCCTGCAGTTCCGCACCCACTGCCGCCACGCCAGTCCTCCCCAGCCCCCGTTCGGCTCCGGACCGCGTGCGCCCCGGGGGCGCGGCCGTGCGCGGGGGCTGGATTGTACCGCGCCCGCGCCGGGCGCGGGCGCCGGGGGGCGGTTGACAGCGGCTCCGCCGGCCGGGATCATGCCGCGCCATGAGGATCGCGCTCGATCTGACGGGCTGCCTGGCGACGCGCATCGGGGCGGGCGGCATCGAGCCCGAGGAGCTGGCGCAGCAGCTCGCCGCGGCGCCCGCGCTGGCAGCGGAGCTGGAGCGCGAGCGGCGCGAGCAGGGCCGCCACGCCCACATGGATCTCGCCCGCATCGAGCGGGATGCCCGCACCTGCCTCGCCCACGGGCTCGGGCTGCGCGAGCGCTTCCACACCATGATCCAGTGCGGCATCGGCGGCTCGGCGCTCGGCAACGTCGCCGCGCACACGGCCCTGCCGGGCAACCGCAACGTGCTGGTCATCGACAACGTCGATCCGGACAGCTTCCCGGCGCTCGGCGCCGGGCTGGAGCGGACCGTCTTCCACATCGTGACCAAGTCGGGCGAGACGACCGAAACGCTGGCCCAGTTCCTCGTGGTGGTCCGGGCGCTGCAGGAGCGGCTGGGCGAGTCCTGGCGCCAGCACCTGATCGTGACCACCGACCCGGGGCGGGGCGCGCTGGGCGAGCTGTGCCGGGAGGAGGGCATCCAGACCCTGCCGATCCCCCCCCGCTCTCGGCGGCCGCTTCAGCTTCATGAGCCCGGTGGGTTTGTTGTCGCTCGCGTTCGCCGGCCGCGATCCGGTGGTGCTCGCCCGGGGGGCACGCGCCGCGCTCCAGGCCTGCCTGGGCGAGCGCAGCCCCGCGCTCGCCTACGCTGCGGTGCTGCACCGCTTCTACCAGGCGGGCCGTCGCATCGCGGTGTTCTGGCCCTACGCCGAGACGCTCTGGGGGGTGGCGCTGTGGTGGCGGCAGCTGCTCGCCGAGAGCCTGGGCAAGCGGCGCGATCTGGACGGCCACGAGATCCGGGTCGGGCCCTGCCCGCTGCCGGCGCTCGGGGTGAGCGACCAGCACTCGGTCCATCAGCTGTTCATGGAGGGGCCGGACGACAAGTGGTTCAGCTTCGTCGAGCTCGCCCGCTTCCGCAAGGACGTCGCCATCCCGGAGCTGTACCCGGACCGCCCGGCGCTGGCCTATCTCGGCGGCAAGAGCTTCGCCACCCTCATGCACGCCGAGCGGCGCGGCACCCAGCACGCGCTCCAGCAGGCGGGCCGGCCGTGCGCGCTGATCACGGTGCCGGAGCTGGATGAACACACGCTGGGCGAGCTGCTCATGATGCTCGAGATGGCGATCAGCTTCGCCGGCAAGCTGTTCCACCTCGATCCCTACGACCAGCCCGGGGTCGAGGCCGGCAAGCGCGCCAGCTGGGCGCTGCTCGGCCGCGAGGGCGCGGGCGAGGCGGCCGGCATCGAGCAGGCCCTCGCCCCCGATCCCGCCTGGTGCTTTCCCGCCGAGCCTGGCGCCTGAGCCGGCGCAGCCGGGCAACGGGCGGCGCGCGCAGCGCACCCTGCTCACCCCGAGCGCCTGCGGCCGCCTGGACCGCGTTGACGAGCGCGCGCCACGGCTGCTATACTGCTCGCCTTTGTTTCGCCCGGCGGCCTGCGCACCCGGCGCGCCGGGAGACCGTTCACCGGACGGCGAGGCGGGCTGGATTGACGCGCAAGGCGAGCACGAGCCGGCATCTGAGCCCGACGCAGCGCAAGCGGCTGTACAGCGTGGCGCGGCTGCTGGCGGAGGCATACGGACCGCACATCTTCCCCGACGAGAAGGACGCCATGGGGAAGATGCTCTTCGCCATCCTGGTGAGCCAGACCGCGGTCACGAACGCCCGCAAGGCCATGCGCGAGTTTCGCGAGATGGCGCTCGACTGGAACGAGCTGCGGGTGCACTCGGTGCGCGAGATCGAGGAGGCGCTGGCGCGCTGCCGCATCGCTCCGGCCGGCCCGCTGGCCACCCTGCTCAAGCGCTTCATGCAAGCGAGCTTCGATGCACTGTGCACGATGCGGCTCGAGGTGCTGGCCCAGGCGCGCCCGGAGGTACTCAAGGGCTACCTGCAGGCCATCGGCTTCCTGCCCCCGTACCTGGTGCAGTACCTGCGGCTGGTGTGCGGCCTGGACAGCACCCCGCCGCTCGATCCGGCGACGGAGCGGATCCTCGAGCGGATCGGGATCTTCGAGCCCGGCTGCGAGGATGCGGAGGCGCGGCGCGCCGCGCTGGGAGCGGTGCTCGAGGACCCGCTGCACTTCCACCACCTCATGCACGAGCACGGCCGCAAGCTCTGCACCCCGGAGCGGCCCCGCTGTTCGCGCTGCGTGGTCTACGAGCACTGCGCCTACCCCAGGAGCGCGCAGGGCTCGGCCGAGGCGGCAGCAGCGGCGGAGGGCGGCGGCGCGGCCGCACGCAGGCGCCGGCCGAGCTCGAAGCAGAAAGCCGCTCGGGCCGCTGCCCGGAGCAAGCGCAAGGGCTCCAAGCGCGCCGGAGCCGGCGGGGGCGAACAACGCCCGGCGGCGGCAGCCCGGCGCCGCCCCTGAGCCGCCGGGGCCACCCCCCCGCCGGCGCCGAGCGGCCGCCGGAGACGTCGCACCGCCGCTTGGCGGGCGCCGCCGCCATGCCATAATGGAGCCAGGGTCTGGAGCCGAGGTCCACCATGTCCGGTCACACGCACGCCCAGAACATCCGCCGCAAGAAGGAAGCTGTCGACAAGAAGCGCGGCAAGCTGTTCTCCCGCCTCGCCAAGCTCATCACCGTGGCGGGCGCGCGAGGGCGGGGGCGATCCGGCCGCCAACCTGCCGCTCAAGTATGCGATCGAGAAGGCGCGCGCCGCCAACATGCCGAACGACACGATCGAGCGCGCGATCAAGAAGGGCACCGGGGAGCTGGAGGGCGAGGCGCGGCTGGAGCCGCAGATCTTCGAGGGCGTCGGTCCGGGCGGGGGTGCACGTGGTGGTGGAGTGCCTGACCGACAACAAGAACCGCACCGCGCCCGAGATCCGCAAGCTGTTCGAGCTCGGCGGCGGCAAGCTCGGCGGGCCCGGCTCGACGGCGTGGCTGTTCGAGAAGAAGGGCGTGATCGTGCTGGAGGCAGCGCAGATCGCCGAGGACGAGCTGCTGGAGCTGGCGCTGGAGGCAGGGGCCGAGGACATGACCACCTCCGGCGGCTACCACCAGCTGACGGTCGAGCCGGCCGCCTTCGAAGCGGTACGCGCGGCGCTCGAACGGCGCGGGCTCACCACCGAGAGCTGCGAGCTGGCACTGGTGCCGAAGAGCCGCGTGGTGATCGAGGACCCGGCGGTCGCCCGCAAGGTGGTGCGATTCCTGGAGCTGCTCGACGATCACGACGACGTGCAGAGCGTCGCCAGCAACGAGCTGATCGCCTGCGAACTGGAGCAGGAGCCGGCCCGCACCTGAGCCCGAGCGCGGGCTAGGGCGCGCGACGGGCCGCGCTTGACGCGTGCCTGGAGTTGCGCTAACTATATGGTCAACAAAGACTTCGCAAGGACGCGACCGCGGGGAGCAGCGAGGTGACGCCGCATCGGCCGCTCGGCACCATCATGATGGAGATGGGCTTCGTGACCCCGCACGAGGTGCGCGAGGCCCTGGAACACCAGAAGCGCAATGGCGGCGGCAAGCTCGGCGACATCCTGATCCAGCTCGGCCACGCCAACGCCCAGCAGGTCTCCCAGGCGCTGGCGGCGCAGTTCGAGATGCCGTGGGTCGACCTGCGCAAGATCGAGGTCGATCCCGCGGTCATCCGGCTGGTGCCCAAGGAGGGTCGCGGTCGAGCACGGCATCGTCCCCATCGCCAAGAACGGCCGCTACCTCCGGATCGCGATGGCGGATCCCCTCGACTTCTACAGCCTGGACAATCTCCGGTTCATCCTCAACACCGAGTTCGAATGCGTGCTGGCCTCGCGCGACGCGGTGCGCGAGGCGATCAGCGATTATTACGGCGAGATCACCGGGCTGGACGCCATGATCGGCGAGCTCGGGGGTGAGGAGGTCGGGATCCGGGATGGCGACCTCGAGGTCGCCGGGCTCGAGGCCGGCGATGACGCCCCGGTCATCAAGCTGGTCAATCTGATCATCACCGAGGCGGTCAAGAAGCGCGCCTCCGACATCCACATCGAGCCGTTCGAGAATCGGCTGCGGGTGCGCTACCGCATCGACGGCATCTGCGTCGAGCAGGACGCGCCGCCCAAGCGGCTGCAGGGACCGATCATCTCGCGCATCAAGATCATGGCCAAGATGGACATGGCCGAGAAGCGCAAGCCCCAGGACGGGCGCATCAAGATGATGATCCAGGGGCGCGAGATCGACTTCCGCGTCTCCAGCCTGCCGGCGCGCCACGGCGAGTCGGTGGTGCTGCGCGTGCTCGATCGCGAGAAGGCCCTGGTCGACCTGGAGGACCTCGGCTTCCACCACAGCGATCTGGAGCGGTTCGAGCGGATCATCCGGCGGCCGAATGGGATCGTGCTCGTGACCGGTCCCAC
This sequence comes from Planctomycetota bacterium, assembly GCA_026004615.1. Classification (GTDB taxonomy): domain Bacteria; phylum Planctomycetota; class J058; order J103; family J103; genus BPJM01. The sequence continues at coordinate 378,175 of BPJM01000002.1, read as the reverse complement.
CGGCTCGGGCAAGACCACCACCCTCTATGCGGCGCTCAAGAAGCTCAACCGGCCGGATGTGAAGATCATCACCGCCGAGAACCCGGTCGAGTACAACATCACCGGCATCAACCAGGCACAGGTCAACCACAAGATCGGCTACGATTTCGCGCGCATCCTGCGCGCCATGCTGCGCCAGGCGCCGAACATCATCCTGGTCGGCGAGATCCGCGACGAGGAGACGGCCAACATCGCCATCCAGGCCGCGCTGACCGGCCACCTGGTGTTCTCGACGCTGCACACCAACGACGCCCCGAGCACGATCGGCCGCCTGATCGACATGGGGGTGAAGCCGTTCCTCGCCGCCTCGGCCATCCTGGCGATCATGGCGCAGCGGCTGGTGCGGCGGCTGTGCGAGGTGTGCAAGGAACCGATCGATCCGCCCCTCAGCCTCATGCGGGCGGTGGGGCTCAGCGAGGAGGAGCTGGGAGGCCGCCAGATCTATGGCGCGGTCGGCTGCGAGGAGTGCCTGGGCACCGGCTACCGGGGTCGCGTCGGCTGCTACGAGCTCATGGAGATGACGCCGGAGCTGCGCGACGCCGTCTTCCACAATGCCACCACCCACCGCATCCGGGAGCTGGCGATCAGCTCCGGCGGCATGACCACCCTGCAGCGCGACGGGGTGCGCAAGGTGCTGGATGGCGTCACCACGATCGAAGAGGTGCTGCGCATCACGCACCGCCAGGATCTGGTGCTGACGAGCTGAGGAGGTCGGCCCCGCCGTGGCGGTGCGCATCGAGAAGCTGTTGGAGCTGGTGCTGGAGCGGGGCGCCTCCGACCTCCACCTGACCGTGGGCGCGCCGCCGGTGCTGCGGATCGACGGCCGGCTGCGGCCGGTACAGACCGCGCCGCTGACCGCCGAGGACACCGCGGCCCTCATGCGCGCGCTCGCCTCCGAGCGCAGCCAGCTGTCGGTGGCCGAGCGCGGCGGGGCGGACTTCGGCTTCAGCTTCGGCGAGCGGGCGCGCTTCCGCGTCTCGGTGCTGCGGCAGCGCGGGACCATCGGGTTGGTGCTGCGGCTGATCCCGAGCCGCTTCCTCAGCTTCGAGGAGCTGGGGCTGCCCGACTCGGTGCGCAGCGTGCTGTTCAAGACGCGCGGCCTGGTCCTGGTGACCGGTCCCACCGGCTCGGGCAAGACCACGACCCTGGCGAGCATGGTCGACACGATCAACTCCACGGTCGACCGCCACATCCTCACCATCGAGGACCCGATCGAGTACCAGCACACCCACAAGCGCTCGATCATCACCCAGCGCGAGGTCGGCGTCGACGTGGACGGCTTCGCCGAGGCCATCCGGCGCGGGCTGCGTCAGGACCCGGATGTGATCCTGGTCGGCGAGATGCGCGATCTGGAGACGATCTCCGCCGCGATCACGGCGGCGGAGACGGGCCACCTGGTGCTGGCGACGCTGCACACCATCGGGGCGGCGGAGACGATCCACCGCATCGTGGACGCCTACCCCGCCGGGCAGCAGGCGCAGGTGCGGGCGCAGCTGTCGACGGCCTTGGAGTGCGTGATCTCCCAGGTGCTGCTGCCGCGCGCCTCGGGAGGGGGCCGGCTCGCGGCCTTCGAGATCATGGTGCGCACCCCGGCGATCGGGCATCTGATCCGGGAGAACCGCATCCACCAGATCGACAACGAGATCCAGACCGGGGGCCGCCACGGCATGCAGCTGCTCGACGACCACCTGCTGCAGCTGTTCGTCGCCCAGCAGGTCACGTATGCGGACGTCATGGAGCGCGCGCGCAACCCCGCCGACCTGCAGGCGCGGATCAAGGAGCTGAGCCGGGCGGCGGCGCGCGAGGCCAGGCGCGCATGAGCACGGGGGGTACCGCGATGATGGCGCACAAGCGACTCGGCGAGATCCTGCAGGAGATGGACCTGGTCACCGAGGCCGAGATCGACGAGGCGCGCCGCATCCAGAAGGAGCGCGGGGGGCTGCTGGGCGAGATCCTGATCGAGCTGGGCTACATCACCGACAAGGACCTGCTGTTCGCCCTCGGCGCCCAGTCGGGCATGGAGGTCATCGACCTCGATGAGGTCGAGGTGCCGGCCGAGGTCATCGAGATGGTCCCCGTCAACTATTGCGAGACGTACACCATCTGCCCGGTCTCCTTCGACGGCAAGACGCTGGTGGTGGCGCTCGCCGATCCGCTGAACGTGAGCGTGCTCGATGACCTGCGGTTCCTGCTCAACTGCGAGGTGCAGGGCGCGGTCTCGACCGCCGAAGCGGTCGAGCGCGCGATCAAGAAGTACTACGCCGGCCAGACCGGCGATAGCCTGGCCGAGATCCTGCAGGAACTGGGAACCGAGGACGTGTTGCAGCTGGAGGAGGGCGGCGGCTACTCGCTGGAGGACCTGGAGAAGCAGGCGAACTCGACCCCGGTGGTCAAGCTCTTGAACCTGATCCTGCTCCAGGCCATCAAGGACCGCGCCTCCGACATCCACATCGAGCCGTTCGAGAACGAGCTCAAGGTGCGCTACCGGATCGATGGCGTGCTCTATGAGATGATGCCGCCGCCGGCGCACCTCGCGCCGGCCCTCGCCTCGCGCGTCAAGGTGATGGCGAAGCTCGACATCTCCGAGACCCGGTTGCCGCAGGACGGGCGCATCGAACTGAACATCGGCGGCCGCCCGGTCGACCTGCGCGTCTCGACCCTGCCGACCATGTTCGGCGAGTCGGTCGTCATGCGCATCCTGGATCGCTCGAACGTCTCGCTCGATCTCGACCGGATCGGGCTGCGGCCGGACGAGTACCAGATCCTGACCGCCCTGCTGGAGAAACCCAACGGGATCATCCTGGTCACCGGGCCTACCGGCTCGGGCAAGACGACCACGCTGTACAGCTGCCTGAACAAGATCAACTCCCCGGTCCGCAAGATCATCACGACCGAGGACCCGGTCGAGTACGACCTGGAGGGCATCGTCCAGGTCCAGATCAACGAGGAGATCGGGCTGACGTACGCCGAGTGCCTGCGCTCGATCCTGCGCCAGGATCCGGATGTGATCCTGGTCGGCGAGATCCGCGACCTGGAGACGGCGCAGATCGCGATCGAAGCGGCGCTGACCGGCCACCTGGTGCTGTCGACGCTGCACACCAACGACGCGCCGAGCGTGGTCACCCGCATGATCGACCTCGGGGTGCCGCCCTATCTGCTCGCCGCCACCCTGGAGGCGGTGATCGCCCAGCGGCTGGTGCGCACGATCTGCGAGGAGTGCCGGGTGGAATACGAGCCGAGCGAGGAGGAGCTCTACGAGCTCGATCTGAGCCCCGAGGCGATCGGCGACAAGCGATTTTACTACGGCAAGGGCTGCCGCCGCTGCAACAACTCGGGTTACAAGGGGCGGATGGCCATCTTCGAGATCATGCTGGTCGGCGAGAGCCTCAAGCAGATGATCATCGACGGCGCCTCGACAGGGGATCTGCGGGAGGCGGCGCGGCGCGAAGGGATGCGGCTGTTGCGCGAGTCGGGACTGCTGGCGATCTACGACGGCCGCACCACCTTCGAGGAGGTGGTCAAGGAGACGGTGCTGGCCTGAGCTCGTACCGCCAGGCCCCCTCCCTTTGGACCGGCGGACGGCGCCATGGCCGCGTGCGGACAGAGTCCGAGGAAACGCCCGCTCCGCGGCCCACAGCTCCGCCCGGCGAGCGGTTCCTTGTCGCCCGCAGGCGGGCCGCGCTAGGATAGGTCCCGCGCAGGGCCAGAGGGGACAGCCTGTCGGGCCCGGCGGGGCGGCCGCGGGAGGCAGCGAACAGAGGCATGGCGACCTACGTCTTCGAGGCGATGGACAGGCCGGGGGTCAGAAGGTCCGCAAGGAGATCGAGGCGGCGAGCCGCGACGAGGCCATCTCCCAGATCCGGAGCATGGGGCTGCACCCGACGGCGATCAAGCAGCGCGACGGTGGCGCAGCACCCAGCGGGCCGGGCCTCGGCCCGCCAGGCCGCCGGCGCCAGCCCCGCCCGTACCAGCGGGCGCACCTCGGGCCGGCAGCGCGCGGCGGCCGCAGCGGCAGTGGAGGCGGCGCCAGCCAAAAAAAAAGCCGTTCGTCTTCGGCGGCGTCAAGGCTTGCGGAGCTGACCCAGTTCACCAGCCAGCTCGCCACGCTCCAGGACGCCGGCCTGCCGCTGGTGCGCTCGCTCCGCATCCTAGAAGGGCAGATGAAGCCCTCGGTGCTCAAGTACGCCGTGGCCGAGGTCGCCGACGAGGTCGAGAGCGGCTCCACCCTGTCGGACGCGCTCGGCAAGCACCCCAAGATCTTCGACCGGCTCTACGTGAACATGATCAAGGCCGGCGAGGCGGGCGGGGTGCTCGATACGATCCTGGAACGGCTGAGCGAGTTCATGGAGAAGAGCCTGCGGCTGCGCAAGAAGGTCATCGGCGCCATGATCTACCCGGTCGTGGTCATCGTGGTCGCGGCCGGGATCCTCCGCCGGCATCATGAAGTGGGTGGTGCCCGAGTTCCTCAAGATGTTCGACGAGATGAAGCTGCAAACGCCCGCTGCCGACCGCCATGCTCGAGGGCTTCTCCAACTTCGTCGCCGACCACTTCCTGCTCCTGCTCGCGCTGCCCGTGGTGGCGTGGCTCGCCTACCGGCTCGTCGTGCGCGGCGAAGGCGGGCGCATGTTCGTCGACCGCTTCAAGCTGCGGATGCCGCTGTTCGGCACCATCCTCCGCAAGTCCACCATCGCCCCGCTTCTGCCGCACCCTGGGTACGCTCGTCGCTTCCGGCGTGCCGATCCTGGAGGCGCTCGCCATCGTCAAGGAGACCACCGGCAACGCGGTGGTCACCAAGGCGGTCGAGGACGTGCACAACTCGATCCGCGAGGGTGAGTCCATCGCCCGGCCGCTCGGGGCGAGCGGGGGTGTTCGACGACATCATCGTGAACATGGTCGACATTCGGCGAGGAGACCGGAGAGCTGGACAAGATGCTCATCAAGGTCGCCGACAACCTACGAGGACGATGTCGACGTCGCGGTGGAGAGCCTGACCAGCGTGCTGGAACCACTGCTCATCGTGGTGCTGGGCGGTGCGGTCGGCTTCATCGTGGTGGCGCTCTTCCTGCCGTTGATCACGATCCTGGAGGGAATCAAGTAGCCGGCGCGGAGGCCGCGGGCCCATGCGCGTCGTGCCCTGGCAGCACCGGGCGGCGAGCGAGGTCGAGCGAGCGGCGGTGGTGGCCACGCCTCGCGCGCCGCGCTCGCCCACAAGCAGCCCCCCGAGCGGCTGACCGCAGTGCGGGCGGGCGCGCGGCTGACCGAGTGGCTGGCGCTGCCCGCGGACCGCGGTATTGCTGGCGCGCGTGCCCGGCAGCGAGCCGGCAGGGCTGGCGGTGGTACGGGCCGAGCCCCCGGTGCTGCGGCTCGTCTTTCTCGGCGCCCGGCAGCCCCGGCGCGGGGGTCGGCACCGCACTGCTGCAGGCGGTGCGCGAGCTGGCCCGCCGCCGCCCGGAGCTGACGGAGCTGCGGGTCGCGCTCGAACCGGACGATCCCCGGCGCAGCGCGGCTTCTTCCTGGAGCGGCACGGCTTCGTGCTCGATGACCTGGCCGCCGCCGCGCTCGCGCCGCCCGGCGCCCCCCCACGAGGCGGTGCTGCCGCTGGTGCCGGGCCCGGGCGCAGCCGGGCCGCCGCTCAGCTGAGCGGCCAGAACACCGGGATGAGCAGCACCGTCGCCACCCAGACCAGCAGCTTGAGCGGCAGCCCCGCCCGCAGGAAGTGGCGGAACCGGTATCCCCCGGCGGCATACACGAAGGCATTGGTCTGGTAGCCGACCGGGGTGGCAAACCCGGCCGAGGAGGCGAACGCCACCCCGAACGCCAGCGGCGTCACCGGGATCTGGAGCGTGTGGGCGGCGGTGATCGCGATCGGGGTCATGATCGCAGCGGTGGCGTTGTTGGTGACGAACTCGGTCAACACCGAGGTCATGAGCACGATCGAGGCCAGCACCGCGAACGGCCCCAGCTCGGGCCCCAGCGCCTGCAGCGGCCCGATGACCGCGTCCACCAGCTGCCGCGCGGCGTGCGTCTTCTCGAGCGCCGTGCCGATCCCGAGCATGCCGATGATCAGCAGCAGCAGCGGCAGGTTGACCGCCCGGTAGGCCTCGCGCGGCTCCAGGCAGCCGAGCAGCACGGTCAGCACCGCACCGATCAGCGCCACGATCGCCAGCGGCCACGGCCCCACCGCGGCCACCACCACCACCGCCGCCAGGATGGACGCCGACAGCCACAGCCGGTGTGCCCGCGGCCGCGAGTAGGCGACCACATCCCCGAGCAACAGGAACTGCTGGTCGAGCCGCAGCCGCTCGCGCGCCTCCGGGGTACCGACCAGGGTGAGCGTGTCGCCGAAGGCGAGCGGGATCTCCGACAGGTTGCCTTCCAGCCGCCGGCCGTGCCGGTGCACCGACAGCACCACCGCGCCGTAGCGCTGCCGCAGCTCCAAGTCGCGCAGCGTCCTGCCCTCGGCGCGCGAGCCGGGGCCGACGATGGCCTGGAACACGATCGCCTCGCGCTGCCGCCCGTCGTCCCCGAGGCCGACCGCCCCCTCCTGGAACTTCACCCCCTTGAGCCGGCGCAGCTCGTGGAACGACTCCTGCGGCGCCGCCACCAGCAGCCGGTCATCGCTCCGCAAGAACACGCTGTCGAGCGAATCCAGCAACCGGCTCCCCTCGCGCTGGATCTCCAGCACCGCCGCCCCTGGGGGCAGCGGCGAGACCCCGGCGAGCAGCCGCTGGCCGATCAGCGGCGAGCCCTCGCTGACGCGCAGCTCGGCCAGATACTCGCGGGGTGCTGCCGTTTCGGGCGGCGGCAGCTCGGTGGCGTGCGGCAACAACCGCGGCCCCACCGTCAGCATGTAGAGCAGGCCCAGCGCGGCGAGCGGCACCCCGAGCAGGGCGAACTCGAACATGCCGAGGGCGGGCAGCGCGTGGTCCTGCAGGATGGAGTCGACGACCAGGTTCGTCGATGTGCCGATGAGCGTGCAGGTTCCGCCCAGGATGGCAGCATAGGACAGCGGGATGAGCACGCGGCCGGGACTGGTGCCGTGCTCGCGGCTCAGCCGCATCAACACCGGGGTGAACATCACCACGATGGGGGTGTTGTTCAAGAAGGCCGACAGGAGCATGACCACCGGCAGCGCCAGCAGCAGCAGGTGCCGCTCGCTGCGACCCGGATGCAGCCGCAGAAAATCCGCCACCCGGTCGATGGCGCCGGTCCGCTCCAGACCGGCCGACAGGACGAGCATGCCCGCGATGGCGATCGGAGCCGGGTTGCTGAAGGCCTGATACGCCTCATCCGGGGTGAGCACGCCGGCTGCGACCAGCACCAAAAAGCCGAGCAACGCCACCAGCTCGACCGGGAACCGCTCGAGCGCGAGCAGCACCACGGTGACCAGCAACACGCCCAGGGTGAAGGCGGCGTCGAAGCCCAAGGGCGACCTCCGGCGCGGCCCGGCGACGTCGCAGTGTGCCAGAAGCGTACGCCAGAGCGCCGGACCGTGCAATCCGCCAGCTTCGGAGCGGGATTGCGCGGCGTCACCGCCGCCCCTATAGTTCGGGGTGCCCCACCCGGGGGCGCCGCGGGCGCGGCGGGCCGACCGCCCCGGCGGCCGCCCGGCGTCGCCGCGCGGCCACCGACAGGCCGAAACGCGGTACGAGGGGAATGCCCGCCGAGGCGCTGACGACCTTCTGCTTCGCGCTCGCCATCGGCCTCGGGGCCTTCCTCGTCGCCGGCCGGTTGCGCGTACCGGCCATCGTGCCGCTGCTGTTGTTCGGCATGCTCTCCGGGCCGGCCCTGCTGGGTGTGGTGCGGCCCACGGCTTTGGGCACGAGCGGCCTCAAGGCGATCGTGCTCGGCGCGGTGCTGGTGATCCTGTTCGAGGGCAGCCTCTCGCTCCGCCTGCCGGCCTTGCAGGCCCATGGCGGGCCGATCACGCGGCTGGTCACGCTCGGGGCGCTGGTCACCTGGTTCGGCGCCACGCTGGCCTGCCGGCTGGTGCTCGGGGTCGGCTGGCCGGTGGCGGTGCTCACCGGGGCGATCCTGATCGTGACCGGGCCGACGGTGGTCCTGCCGCTCTTGCGCAACGTGCGCCCGAATGCGCGGCTGCGCGAGATCCTGCGCTGGGAGGGAATCCTGATCGACCCCATCGGGGCCATCGCCGCCATCGTCACCTTCGACTTCCTGCTCGCGGTGCACCGCGGTGGCGAGGCCACCATCGGAGCAGCGGTGCTCGACTATCTGTGGATGGCGCTCGACGGCACGCTGTTCGGCGCCCTCGGCGCGCTCGTGATCTACGGGGGTTTGCGGGCACCGAAGCTGGTGCCGCGGGAGCTGGTCACCCCGTTCGCCCTCGCGGTCATGCTGGCCGCAGCCGCAGGCGCCGAGACGGTGGAGCACGAATCCAGCCTGTTCGCAGCGGTCGTAGCCGGCGTGCTGCTGGCGGCGCTCTCCCCACCCCACTTCGGGGAGATCGAGCGGTTCAAGGGTGAGCTGACGACGGTGCTGCTCGCGGTGTTGTTCGTGCTGCTGGCCGCCAGCCTCGAGCCGGCAGAGATGGCGGCGCTCGGCTGGCGGGGCGTTCTCTTCGTGGCCGCGCTGCAGGTGGTGCGGCTGGTGTGCGTGCTGGTCTGTACCGCCGGCACCGATCTGCGGTGGCCGGAGCGGCTGTTCCTGGCGTGGCTGTCGCCGCGCGGCATCGTCGCCGCCTCGGTCGCCTCCATCTTCGGTGCCCGTCTGGTCAGCGAGGGAATCGCAGGCGCGGAGACGATCGTGCCGGTGGTGTTCCTGGTCATCCTCGCCACCGTCACCGTGCAGGGACTGCTCGCGCGGCCGGTGGGGTCCTGGCTCGGGGTGCTGGCACCGCCGCGGCGCAATATCGTGATCGCCGGCGCCACTCCGTTCAGCGTCGCGCTGGCCCGGGCGCTGGAGCGCGCGGGGATCGAAACCGTCATCATCGAACGCAGCCCGAGCAAGGCACGCGCGGCCGAGGATCTCGGGGCGGTGGTCTACGAGGGCGACGCGCTGGCGCCGGCGACCTACGCCGATGTCGACCTGGAAGCGACCGGTGCCTACCTGGCGGCCACCACCAACGACGAGGTCAACGGTCTGGCGGCGCACCTGGCGAGCGAGATCATCGGCGCCGAGCACGTGCTGCAGCTCCCCTCGGGCGAGCACAGCTTCGATCTGATCGCGCACGAGAGTGCCGCCATGCGCTCGCCGCTGGCATTCGGCGAGCGGTTCACCCTGGCCTCGCTCGACCGCGCGCTGCGCCAGGGCGCACGCATCGTGGTCCACGAGCTGGCCGCACCCGAGACGGCCCCGGCGCTGCGAGCGCGGCTCGGCACCGACTTCCGGCCGCTGATCACCATCGAGGCCCGCACCGGCATGCCCTCGTTCGTCAGCGAGCGCGGCGCGCGGTTGCCTGCCGGTCGCGTGGTGGGCATCGAGAACCTGCCGCCGGCGCTGCTGCCCGATGACCCGGCGAGCCCGGCACGGCCCACCGCCAGCGCGAGCGCCGCCAGCAGCGGCGCGGGCGAACTGCCGGCCGAGGCGTCGGCATGAGCGGGAGACGACCGCTCCAGCTCGAGGAGAGCCGGCGGCTCAAAAAGGAGCTGGGGCTGTTCGACGTCTATGTGATCGCCACCGGGGCCATGTTCAGCTCGGGGTTCTTCTTGCTGCCCGGCATCGCGGCGGCGCACACCGGACCGTCGGTGATCCTGGCCTACCTGCTCTCGGGGCTGCTGATCGTGCCCGCCATGCTGAGCATGGCGGAGCTGGCCACCGCCATGCCGCGGGCCGGGGGAGCCTACTTCTTCCTCGACCGCGCGATGGGGCCGCTGCTCGGCACCATCGGCGGGGCGGGCACCTGGTTCGCCCTGGTGTTCAAGAGCGGCTTCGCGGTGCTCGGCATCGGCTACTATCTCGATCTGTTCCTGCCGGACGTGCCGGTGCTCGCGCTCGCCTTTGGCGCCACGGCCGTGTTCGCCGCGCTCAACATCCTGGGTGCCAGACAGACCAGCGGCCTGCAGCGGCTGCTGGTCACCGTGATGATCGCCATCCTGGTGGGCTGGCTCGTCGAAGGGCTGGCGGACGTGCTGCGGCAGTGGGATGGACCGGCGGTGCGCGCCCGCATGTCGCCGTTTTTGCCGTTCGGGATCGACGGGCTTCTGGCGACGGTCGGCATGGTGTTCGTCTCCTACATGGGCCTGACCAAGGTGGCGAGCATCGCCGAGGAGGTCGAGGACCCCGATCGCAACATCCCGCTCGGCATGTTCCTGTCGCTGGGAACCGCGATCGCGATCTACGTGCTCGGGGTGCTGGTCATGGTGGGAACGCTGGAGCCCGAGCAGCTCCGCGCGAGCCGCTCGCCGGTCACCGACGCGGCGCAGGCGTTCGTGCGCTGGGTGCCGCAGGAGGCCGCGCTGGTCGCCCTGGTGGTCGCAGCCATCGCCGCCTTCGCCTCGACCGCCAACGCCGGCATCATGAGCGCCGCGCGCTACGTGCTGGCGATGGCGCGCGACCGGCTGGTGCCCGAGCGACTCGGACGCCTGGGCCGCTTCCGGACTCCGACCCTCGCCACGGTGCTGACCGCGGGCGCGATCGCCGCCTTCCTGCTGTTGCTCGACGTCGAGGCGGTCGCCAAGCTGGCGAGCGCGTTTCAGCTGCTGATCTTCGCGCTGGTGTGCGCGGCCGTTATCGTCATGCGGGAGAGCCGCATCCTCGCCTATGACCCCGGGTTCCGCTCGCCCCTGTATCCCTGGATGCAGATCGCCGGCATGGTGGTGCCGTTGTTCTTGATCGCCGAGATGGGCTGGCTGCCGGTGCTGTTCACGCTCGGGGTGAGCGGGGCCTGTGTGGCCTGGTACGTCTCCTACGCGGCGCCGCGCGTGGTGCGCTCGGGCGCGATCTTCCACCTCTTCGCGCGCCTGGGCAAGGGGCGGTTCGAGGGGCTCGACATCGAGCTGCGCGGCATCCTGGGCGAGAAGGGACTGCGGGAGGAGGATCCGTACGACGAGGTGGTGGCGCGGGCGTTCACGCTCGAACTCGGCGCCCAGGCGCGCTACGCCGATGTGGCGCTGGAGGTGGCGCGGCTGCTGTCCGAGCGCATCCCCGCCGATCCGCGCGCCATGGCCGCCGCCTTCGTCGCCCGCCTGCCCGGCGAGGCCGACCTGCACGCGCCGGGAGTGGCGCTGCCGCACGTGAGGTTGCCCGAGGCGCGGCACCCCGAGCTGGTGCTGGCCCGCTGCCGCGAGGGGATGCGGCTGCCCGGCACGAGCAGCGATCCCGCCCCTGCAGCCGGCGGCGAAGGGAGCGCCAGCCGCGGCGAGCCGGATGCGCGCGCGCGCCCGCAGGCCGGGCGCCTGCACGCGCTGATCTTCCTCGCCAGCCCGGCGGACAACCCCGGCCAGCACCTGCGCCTGCTCGCGCAGATCGCCGGTTCGGTGAGCCGGGAGGGCTTCCTCCCTGCCTGGCTCGGGGCCGAGCGCCCCCAGCAGCTGCGCGAGACGCTGTTGCGCGACGAGCGGTTCCTGTCGCTGTGGCTGCGCCGCGGCACGCGCGCCGAAGCGCTGATCGGCCTGCGGGTGCGCGAGATCGACAAGCCCGACACCTGCCTGCTGGCGGTGATCCGCCGCGGGAGCGAGGTGCTGGTGCCGCGCAGCGGCACCGTGCTCGAGGAAGGCGACCGCATCACGTTCATCGGCGAGCCGGAGGACATCGAGACGCTGTACGACCGCTACACCGGCGGCGGTTGACCTGCGCGGACCGGTGGCTATCCTCTCGCGCGGAGAGGCGGCGCCGCCAGGCGCAGCAGCCGGGAGGAGGCCATGCCAGCAGGTGCCGGGGGCGGATCCGTGCTCGTGCTCGCCGCGCAGGTGCAGCTCACCGCGGTGCCGGGCATGACGCAACTCGAGGACCTCGCCCGCACCCTTTGGACGGCACTGTCGCAGCACTGGACGAGCTACGCGCTCGCCTTCGCCGCGATCTTCGCCGCCACCCTGGCGCGCAAGGTGATCGCCGACTGGGCGATCCACCACCTCACGCGGCTCAGCCGAAGCACGGCGACCGAGATCGACGACCGCGTCGTGGCCGCGATCCGGCGGCCGCTCGGCTTCGCGGTGCTGGTCGCGGGCTTGGCAGTCGCCATCTGGGCGCTGCCGCTCAGCGGCGAGGCGGAGGAGGTCTGCGAGCGGCTGCTCGGGGTGCTGGTCGTGGTCCTGGTGAGCTGGGCCGGCTTCAACCTGTGCGACGTCGTGGCGTTTGCGGTCGAGCGGCTGACCGCGCGCACCGCCTCCCGGCTCGACGATCAGCTGGTGCCGATCGTGCGCCGCAGCCTCAAGGTGTTCGTGGCGCTCATGGCGTTCATCCTGGTGGTGCAGAACCTGGGGTATCCGGTCGGGGCCCTGCTCGCGGGTTTCTCGCTCGGCGGCGCCGCACTCGCCCTCGCCAGCCAGGACACGCTGCAGAACTTCTTCGGCTCGATCATGATCTTTCTCGACCGGCCGTTCCAGGTGGGCGACTGGATCCAGGTGGGCGACATCGAGGGGGTGGTGGAGGAGGTGGGGCTGCGCTCGACGCGCATCCGGACCTTCGCCAAGACGCTGATCACCGTGCCGAACTCCAAGATCGCACACCAGCCGATCAACAACTTTTCGCGCATGCCCAAGCGGCGTGTGGTGCAGACCGTCGGCATCGGCTACGACACCGAGCCCGAGCGCGTGCGGGCGGTCGTGGACGCCTTCCGCCGCGTGCTCGCGGAGTCCCCGGAGGTGGACCAGGACTTCTGGATGGTCAACTTCAGTGAGTTCGGCGACTCGGCGCTCGAGATCTTCGTCTACTACTTCACCCGCAGCACCGTCTGGACCGAGTACATGCGGATCAAGGAGCAGATCAGCCTGCGGTTCATGGAGGTGCTGGCGGAGCTCGGCGTCGAGATCGCCTTCCCCACCCGCACCGTCTATGTGCGCCGGGAGGTGGTGCCGCCCAAGCCGCCGCTGGAGCAGGTGCGCCAGCGGGTGGCGGTGCCCGCCGGGCATGCGCCGCTGGCACCCTCGGCCGACGATGCCGACGCCGAGGGCAACGGCGGCGAGGGCTAGCCCGTACCGCACCGGCCCTGGAGCCAGGCCGGGCCCGGCACCACAGGGGGCGGCGCCGCACCCGCGCTCAGCCGACCTCGCCCCCGTGCTCGCGCACCAGCTGCTCCAGCACCGCCAGCCCCCGCTCCAGCTCCTCGGGCGGCGGGCCGAAGGAAAACCGCACGTGCGCGCCGAAGTGCGAGCGGTGGCTCGGACGGCGCTTGCCCGGGTTGACGTCGAAGAACAGCCCGGGCACCACGATCACCTGCCGCTGCAGCGCCTGGCGGAACAGCCCGAAGCCGGTATCCAGCGGCGGCGGCAGCGCGGCCACCGACCCCCAGCAGTAGAACGTGCCCTCGGGCTCGCGCTCGAACTGCACCCCGAGCGCGCGCAGCCGCTCCAGCATGTAGGCGCGCTTGGCGGCGAAGCGCTGCTGGATGGCGCGCGTCTCCGCGAGGGTGTGCTCCAGGTCGAGCAGCTCCAGCGCCGCCCGCTGCATGGGGCGCGAGGCGCCACCGTCGAGGAAGCTCGCCGCACTCGCCATCGCTTCGATGCGGCGGCTGGGGCCCAGCACCCAGCCCACGCGCCAGCCCGGATAGCGCCAGTTCTTGGTCAGCCCGTCGAAGATCAGCACATCCTCGCGCTCGACGTCCTCGACGTAGGCGGCGGCGCTCACGGTCGGGCCGGCCCTGAGCGCCGCCGGCTCCCAGATGTAGTGGCTGTAGTATTCATCGACCAGCAGCGCGCATTCGAACTCGCGCGCGGCCGCCACCCAGCCCGCCAGCTCCTCGCCGTACAACAGCTTGCCGGTCGGATTGCACGGGTTGCTGAGCAACAGCGCGCCCAGGCCCAGATTGCGGATCGCGCGCCGGAGCTCCTCGATCGTGAACTCGTAGCCGCGGTGGCGCTCGAGCGCGATCGGGATGGCGGTGAACAGCCGGAAGATCTCCAGCAGCTCCTCGTAGGCGGTGTAGTCCGGCAGGAAGTGGCCGACGTGGATGGAGCCCAGCGCCGCCGCCGCGCGCGCCAGCGCGATGCGCCCGCCGCCGGAGATGCAGACGTTGGCCGCGGTGTAGCGCGAGCGCTTGCCCTGCCGGTACAGGGCGTTGTAGTGCTCGGCGACCGCCTCCCGCAGCGCCTCCAGCCCCGCGGTCGGAGCGTATTCGCAGTCGGCGAGGTCGAACTCCACCGCCTGCCGGCGCGCAGGGGCTCCCGGAAGGGGCCCTGTCTCCGGCTGGCCCTGGCCGAGGTTGACCCAGCCCGGGGCGCCCTGCCGGTAGCCCAGCCGCCGCGCCTGCTCGGTGACGTAGATGACCCCGGTCTGGGGCACCGGCCGGAAGGCGGACGGCATCGCCGCCTCGCCGTCCTCCGCCCGCCCGGCACCGCGTCGCATGGGCACGGCTCGAACTCCCTCAGCCTGCTGGACCGGGGCTGACTCTATCCGATCCGGCGCCGCCAGCGGAATCCCCCGCGCCGCCGCCACCGGGTTGCGCCGCCTGCGCCCCGGCGCGATACTGCTCGCTCCGCGGCTCGGCAGGTGGGAGGAAGCGATGCGGCGGCTGGGCGTGGCGGTGGTACTCGGGGCGGCCCTCGGGCTCGCAGGGTGGATGGCGGTGCCGGCTCTGGGCGGCGAGCCGGGGGCCGAGGGCGGCGGCGCACCGGCGCCGGCCGAGGGCGAAGCGCTGCCGGACGGCATCTACGCCCGCATCGAGACCGAGCACGGCATCATGGTGGCGCGGCTGGACTACGAGCGGGCGCCGCTCACGGTGGCCAACTTCGTGGGCCTGGCCGAGGGCACCAAGGCCTGGCGGGAACCCCGCACGGGCGAGCAGGTGCGGCGTCCCTTCTACGATGGCCTGACGTTCCACCGGATCATCGACGGGTTCATGATCCAGGGCGGCGACCCGCTCGGCAACGGCACCGGCGGGCCGGGCTACAGCTTCCCCGACGAGTTCCACCCCGAGCTGCGCCACGACGGTGCAGGGGTGTTGTCGATGGCGAATGCGGGACCGAACACCAACGGCAGCCAGTTCTTCATCACGCTCGCGGCAACGCCCTGGCTGGACGGGCGGCACGCGGTGTTCGGGCGCCTGGTGCGTGGCCAGGACGTGCTGGCGCGGATCGGCAAGGTGCCGACCGGGCCCGGCGACCGTCCCGCGCAGCCGGTCGTCATCCGCACGATCCGCATCCTGCGCGTGGGCGAAAGGGCGAAGGCGTGGGACGCCGCGGCGGTGGAGCGCGAGATCCTGCGCCAGCGCGAGGAGGCGGCCGCGGCGGAGCGGGCGGCGCGGCGCAAGGAGGTGCCCGAGCCGCAGGCGGAGCCGGACCCGGCGCGCCAGCCGCGCGACACCGGGAGCGAGGCGCCGCTGATCCGGGCGCGGCTGCTGGTGGTGCAGTACCGCGGCGCGCGCGGCGCGGATGCGGGCGTGCCCTATGACCGCGAGGAGGCGCTGGCGGTGGCACGCCGCATCGCGGCACTCGCCCGCGCTCGGGGGGCGGATTTCGCGGAGCTGGTCCGGCGCTACAGCGACCACTACGACCCCACCCGCAACCCTCCTGGCGACGGGCCGATGACGCTCGATCGCCGCCGGACCATCCCCGAGCTGCGGCCGCTGTTCCGCCTCGGCGTCGGCCAGGTGAGCGAGCCGCTGCTCACCCCGCTCGGAGTGGTGATCGGTGAGCGGCTGGAACTCCAGACCGTGGCGTGCCGCCATATCCTGGTGCAGTTCGCAGGCGCGGAGCGGGCGCGTACCGAGCGGACCGAGGCCGAGGCGCGGGCGCGCATCGCCGAGATCCGCCAGCAGCTCGAAGCGGGAGCGGACTTCGCGGAGCTGGCGCGGCGGTATTCCGACGACCCCAGCGCCGCGCAGAACGGGGGCGATCTCGGCCATTTCACGCGCGAGCAGATGGTGCCGGCATTCGCCGAAGCAGCCTTCAAGCTCCGGGTCGGCGAGCTGTCGCAGCCGGTGAGGACGCCCTTCGGATATCACCTGATCCAGCGCTACGAGTGAGGGGAGGGCGCGGGCGCAGGGTCCCCCCAGCAAAAGGGGGTCGGGAGCCTCCAGCGGGCACCGCCCGCCGTCCGCTTCCGACCCCGCGCTCCGGCACGCTCCGCTGGGGGCGGGTTACTCCTTCGGCGCCTATTCCTTCGGCGCCAGTTCGTCGTCGATGCGGGCCTTCTCCAGCACCAGCGGCTCGGCGTCCTCCGATCTGACCTGCAGGACCAGCTCGCCCGCACTCGTCACCACGAACTCGACATCTTCACACGCGAAGAGCTGCCGCTCATCGAAGCGATCGGCGCCCATCGGTTCGCACCTCCACGGCCGGGCCGTCCATCCGCACCCGGCATCCGGACCGGCCCTCACCGATCCGTATTTTGCAAGGCCCGTGCCGTCTTCCCTGCCGCGCCGCGGTGCGCCCCCCGCATCCCGTTGGACCGGTGATGCGGGCCCGGGGTTGCCCCGCAGGCGCCACCGGCACTGGCGCCCCGCGCCATGCCACTGGCCCTTTGCACCGCCCGCTCAGTCGCCGAACGGAAACGGCTCCAGCTCGAACACCGGATCCAGGTGGTGGCTGGGCTTGCGCTCGGCCTCCTGGCGCTCGTCCCGCCGCTCCTGGCTCGGCTCACGACTCGCGGACACGGCTGTTCCTCCGCGCGGGCCCTGGTGCTCTCAGCCAGCTCCGACGCCCCACGCCCGGCGATGTTCACGCCTGCGCGTGACCGATGCGGGCCGCCAGACCGCTGCCTGGACTGCTGACCGCTCATAGCTGTCTTCGGCAGGAGCGTCCCGCCGGATTAGCGCCGCCTGGGCGCTGCAGCGCCGCGCGGAGCCGATCTGCCTCCTATCTCTTGAGGTTAGGAAGCACGAGCGGCCATTGCCATGCGTAGTAGTACCTGTCCCGGAACCGGATCACCCGCCCCAACGCGGCTGACAGGTGTTGTCGGTTCCGCCAGCTGCGGCGCACCGCGACACGCCTGCCGCCGCGGCACCGCGCGCCTCCTCAGCCGCGGCGGCGGCGCTCGTACTCCTGCATCACGCGCACGAACGCCTGCTCGTCCTCGGCCTGCAACCACGGGTTGACCGCGCGCTCCTCCCCGAGGGTTCGACTGCGGACCGGGCCGTAGTCGTGTCCCGGGTAGAGCCGGGTCCGATCGGGCAGCACCAGCACCCGGCTGCGCAGGCTGCGGTAGAGCTGCCGGGTGTCGGCGCCGGGGGCGACGGTGCGGCCCGTGCGGCCGATGAACAGGACATCGCCGGTGAACAGCGCGTGCTCCTCGGGCAGATACAGGCAGATGTGATGCGGCTCGTGCCCGGGGGTGTGCAGCGCCCGCCAGAGCAGCCCCCCCTGCCCGGAACTCCTCGCCGTCCCGGAGCGCCCGGTAGCGGCCGCTGGCCAGCCCCAGCCGGGGACCGCTCTCGCCGAAGGCGGCCAGCGCGGCGCCGGTGCGGGCCAGGACCTCGGCCGCCGCGATCCAGTGGTCGTGGTGCGCGTGGGTGAGCACCAGCAACTCGAGTTGCAGCCGCTCGCGCGCAAGCGCCTGCAGGATCGCCTCCGCCTCCACCGCCGCATCGACCAGCACCGCCTCCGCGGCCGCCTCGGCCGCGGCGAGATAGCAGAGGTTTCTGTCCAGACCGCCTTCGAGCGTGATCAGGCGCATGCGCCGTGCCCCTCTCCCGCCGCCTCCTCCTCAGAAGCCGGCCGCCGCCCCGCCCCCGCGGGGGCTGCCGGCGCCGACCAGCGTGCGGCCGTCATCGCCCAGCCCCACCGCGTTGACGCGCCCCGCGTCCGCCGGATAGCGGCCGGTGCGGTGCCCGCGGGCCCGCAGCGCCGCCACCGTCGGCGCCGGCACCCCGGGCTCGAGCATCAGCAGATCGGGCATCCACTGGTGGTGGTAGCGCGGGGCGGCGACCGCGCGCGCGAGCGGTTCGCCGAACCAGGCGTGGCGCAGCGCGGTGTGCAGCGTTGCGGTGATGATGCGGGGACCGCCCGCCGCTCCGGCCACCAGGACCACCCGCCCCGTGCGCGCGTCCGTGACCACCACCGGCGTCATGCTCGACAGCGGCCGCCGCCCGGCCCGCAAGAGGTTCCGCTCGGACTGGAGCAGCCCGAACTCGTTCGGCACCGCCGGGTCGAGCGTGAAGTCGTCCATGTGGTCGTTGAGCACGATGCCCTCGCAGGTGATCAGCGAGCCATAGGAGAGGTTGATCGACATGGTGAGCGCCACCGCGCCGCCCTGCGCGTCCAGCACCGAGAGGTGGCTGGTGCCGCCGGTCCTGTCGCGCAGCGCGCGCAGGCCATAGGCAGCTGGCGCGAGCGGCCCGTGCCGCAGCGCCGCCGCGACCCGCGCCGCATGCTCCGGCGCGATCATGGCCCGGGCCGCAGCGCGCACCGCCGGGCCGTGCTCGGGATCATCCGGATCGCCGAGCAGCGTGGCGCGGTCGGCGTAGGCATGCTTGAGGCATTCGACGAACGCGTGGGCGAACTCCGGCGCGAACACGGGCGCCACCGCCCCGCGCGGTGTCGCGCCAGTGGCGCGGGCGGCCGGCTCGGGCAGCAGCCCCGCCGCCGCGAGCGCGCGCAGCACCTGCACCATCACGGCGCCACCGCTGCTCGGCGGCGGCATGGCGTACACGCGGAGCCCCGCCACCTCCGCCACCACCGGCTCGCGCACCACCGCCCGGTAGCGTGCCAGGTCCGAGGCGGCGAGCCAGCCGCCGGCGCGCTCGACGCGCGCGGCGAGCCGGCGGGCGAGCCTTCCCCGGTACAGCGCCTCCGGATCGGCCGCGATCTCGGCCAGCGTCGCGGCGAGCGCCGGCTGCACCAACCGCGCTCCCACCGGCAGCGGCTCGCCCCCTGGACCGAGAAAGCTCCGGCGGGTCTCGGCGAAGGGATCCTCCACGGACCGGCGCCCTGTCGCGCCGGCCTCACCCGGGGCGCCGCCCGCGGCCGCCGGGGCGGCGGGGCCGCCCTCGGCTGCGGCGAGCCGCTCGGCGAGCTTGCGCATCCGCTCGTGCATGAAGGCATCGACCACCACGCCCCGCCGCGCCAGCTCGATCGCCGGTGCCACCAGCTCCGCCCAGCCCAGGCGGCCCGAGCCATGCTCGCGCCACAGCCGCACCAGGCCCGCCAGCAGGCCCGGGGTCGCGACCGCGCGGGCGCCGGTGCGCGCCCACTCGGCGACCACCCGACCGCGGGCGTCCCGCAGCTGCTCCAGCCGCGCCGCCGCCGGAGCGGTCTCGCGCGCATCGATCGCCACCGCCGGCGCTGCACCCGGCGGCTTGACGAGGATGAACGCCCCGCCTCCGAGCCCGGCCGACTCCGGGCGCGAGACCGCGATCGCCAGCGCGACGGCGACCGCCGCATCGGCCGCGTTGCCCCCGCGCGCCAGCACCTCGGCTCCGATGCGCGCCGCCTCCGGATGGTCGGCGGCCACCATGGCGCGGCTGCCGTGGACGACCGGCGCCGGGCCGCGGACGGCAGGGCCGCTCTGGCACGCCGCCGGTGCGAGCAGCAGCGCGCAGAGCAGGCTGCTCGTGCGCGCCGGCCGCCTCACCGCGCCGCCGCCTGGGCCAGCATGGCGGTCATGGCGGTCATGCCGACCAGGTCCTGGACCGTGCTGCCGCGCGGCAGGATGTTGACGGGCCGGCGCAACCCGAGCAGGAACGGCCCCAGCACCTCCACCTTCGCCAGCGCCTTGACCAGCCGGAAGGCGGCGTTGGCCGCCCCGAGATCGGGGAAGATCAGCACGTTGGCCGGGCCGTGGTGGGCCTGGGGCGGGATGAAGGAGGCGAACGCCTCGGGATCGAGCGCCACGTCCGCCTGCAGCTCGCCGGCCACCTTGAGCCCGGGGGCCCGCCCGCGCAGCTTCGCCACCGCCCACGCCACCTTGGCCGCCGCCGGATGCGGGTTCTCGCCGAGGTTGGCAAACGAGACCATGGCCACGTTCGGCTCGATGTCCAGCATCCGGACCGCACGCGCGGTCAGCAGCGCGATCTCCGCCAGCTCGCTCGCGCTCGGCTCGACCACCAGCGTGGTGTCGGCGAAGAACAGCGTCCGCTCGGGCCAGAGCAGGATGTGCATCCCGGCCACCACGCGCACCCCCTCCGCGCGGCCGATCAGCCGCAGCGCCGGCCGCACCGCCTCGCCGTAGGCGCGGCCGATCCCGCCGACGAAGCCGTCGGCGAGCCCCAGGTCGACCAGCGCCAGGCCGGTCAGGTACGGATCGAGCGGCGCGCCGGGCGCGGCCGGCACCACCTCGCCCCGCTCGGCGAGATAGCCGCGCACCCGCTCCAGCCCCTCGCCGTCCGCCACCTCGAACACCTCCACCCCCTGCAGGGAGAGCTGCGCCTCGGCCGCCGCGCGCTCGATCGCGGCCCGCTGCCCGACCAGCACCGGGGTCGCGATCTCGGCGCGCGCGATCCGGCTCGCCGCCTCCAGCACGCGCTCATCCGTCGCCTCGGGGAACACGATCCGGCGGCGCTCCCGCTGCGCCTTCATCACCATCAGGCTGACGAAGGTGCGGCGCGGGTCGACGCGGCGGCGCAGCTGCTCGCGATACGCCTCCAGGTCGAGCTCGCGGCGCGCCGAGCCGCTGCGCATCGCCGCCTCGGCGACCGCGGGCGCCACGTGGTAGAGCGCGCGCGGATCGAACGGCTTGGGGATCAGATAGTCGCGGCCGAAGCGGAAGCGCTGCCCGCCATAGGCGCGCGAGACCGCCTCGGGCACCTTCTTCCTGGCCAGCGCCGCCAGCGCCCGCACCGCCGCCAGCTTCATCTCGAGGTTGATGTAGCGGCTGCGGGTATCCAGCGCCCCGCGGAAGATGAACGGAAAGCCGAGCACGTTGTTGACCTGGTTTGGGTAGTCCGACCGCCCGGTGGCGACGATGGCATCGGGGCGCGCCTGGCGCGCCTCCGCATAGGTAATCTCGGGGTCGGGATTGGCCATCGCGAACACGATCGGATCGCGCGCCATCGAGCGCACCATCTCCGGCGTCACCACGCCGGCGACCGAGACCCCGAGGAACGCATCCGCATCCCGCAGCGCCTCGGCGAGCGTGCGCAGCTCGGTGGCGGCGGCGAACCGGTCCTTGTAGGGGTTCGTGCCCTCGGGATCGCGACCGCGGTAGATCACCCCCGCGCGAGTCGCACAGGATGAGGTTGTCCCGCCTGACCCCGAGGTCGACCAGCATCTGCGCGCACGCGATGCCGGCGGCACCCGCGCCGTTGATCACCACCCGCACCTGCGCGATGTCCTTGCCGGTCAGCTCCAGCGCGTTGAGGAACGCCGCCCCGGAGATGATCGCCGTGCCGTGCTGGTCATCGTGGAAGACCGGGATGTCCATCTCCCGCTCGAGCGTCTCCTCGATCAGGAAGCACTCCGGCGCACGGATGTCCTCCAGGTTGATGCCGCCGAAGGTGGGCTCCAGCGCCTTGACCGCCTCGATGAAGGCCTCGGTGCTGGGGGCGCGGATCTCGATGTCGAACAC
The DNA here is from genome assembly GCA_026004615.1 of Planctomycetota bacterium. Classification (GTDB taxonomy): domain Bacteria; phylum Planctomycetota; class J058; order J103; family J103; genus BPJM01. The sequence continues at coordinate 356,580 of BPJM01000002.1, read as the reverse complement.
ATCGACGAAGCCGAGCCGCTTGAACAGGACCGCCTTGCCCTCCATGACGGGCTTGCCGGCCTCGGGCCCGATGCCACCCAGGCCCAGCACCGCGGTCCCGTCGGTGACGACCGCCACCAGGTTGCCGCGGTTGGTGTACTCGAACACCTGGCTCACCTCCCGGGCGATCTCGCGGCACGGCACCGCGACCCCCGGGGTGTAGGCGAGGCTCAGATCCCGCTGGGTGGTCACCGGCTTGGTCGGCACCACCTCGAGCTTGCCCGGCCGCGGCAGGCGGTGGTAGTCCAGCGCCTCGCGGACCTCCGCTTCGCTCGGCATGCAGCAGCTCCTCGACGCGGTTCGCCCTCGGCGAAGGCACCGATTGTGTCCTGAACGGGCGCGCGGCGCAATCGCCGCCGCGCCGGCGCGGCAGGGCGGCTCAGCGATCGCAGCACGAGCCGGCCGGGCCGCTGCTGGCCGGCACGGGCGGACAGCAGGCGGCGCGGGCCTCCATCGCACCGCCGCCGCCGCCCGGCGGCGCGAGCGCGGGCTCGCCCGCCCGCGCGAACGCCAGCTCTCGCAACAGCGCGCGCGGCCCGCAGACCAGCAGCCGCCACAATAGCAGCGCCGCCAGGATCGCGCCGGCGGCGAGCTCCAGCGCCCCCGCGCCGTGCTCGTGCAACTCCAGCGCCGCACCCCTCCAGGCCCGAGCGGGCAGCAGCGCATTCGCCGCCCAGCCCAGCCCGACGCTCGCCGCCAGCACCACGCCGCCGAGCGCCGCCGCGGCGGCCCGGCCGTGCAGCCGGCTGAGCACCCCGAAGGTGGTGGCATTGGTCGCCGGGCCGGTGAGCAGGAACGCGATCGCGGCGCCGGGAGAGATCCCGCGCGCGATGAGCACGGCCGCCAGCGGCGTCGCGCCCGTGGCACAGACGTAGATCGGCATCCCGAGCAGCGCGCACAGCGGCACATCGAGCCCCGGCGGCAGCCGCCGCAGCCACTCCGGATCGAACAGCGGCGCCGCCAACGCGGCCAGCACCAGCCCCACCACCATCCATGGCATGAGCCGCTCGACGCTGGTGGCGAGCCCGTGCCGCAGCGCCAGCCGCAACCGGCCTGCGCCCCGCGGCGGCGGGGTGTCGATGGGCGCCTCGGACAGCCGGGCCGGGCTGCCCCCAGGCGGCGCGGCGAAGCGGGCCACCAGCACCCCCACCGCCAGCGCGCTCAACAGCGCCACCGCCAGGCGGGCGAGCGTCAGCTCCGGGCCGAGCAGCGGAAAGGAGATCAGCAGGGCGTCGATGCCCAGCTCCGGGGTGGCGACCAGAAACGCCAGCGCCGCGGCCGGTGGCGCCCCGCGCCGGATGAGGCTGTCGTACAGCGGAACCACCCCGCACGAGCAGACCGGCAGCGGCAGCCCGACCACCACTCCGCGCGCGGCCTGCGCGAGCGTCCCGCCCCGGCCGAGCCAGCGCAACGAGGCATACGGCAGATAGGCGTGCGCCAGCCCGGCCAGCACGAAGCCCAGCAGCAGCGCCGGCGCGCTCGCGAAGTAGAGCGCGAGCAGGGTCTGCACCGCCGGCGCCGGCCCCGTCTCGCCGAGCCGTCCCAGCACGCCCGCGAGCAGCAGCAGCGCCAGCACCCCGCCCAGCCCGCTCCACAGCGGGCGCGCCGCCGGCTCGTGAGGGGTATCCTGCGCCGGCTCCTCCCCGCGCAGCCCGAGCTGCCGGCTCGTCGCCGCGGCGGCCCGGGGGCGCGCGCGGTGCTCGTGGCCGGCGACCACGTGCAGCAGACTGCCGCCGACGAACGCCATCAGCAGCCCCGCGCCGAACGGCCCCAGCACCGCCTCCGGCGCCACGACCCCGAAGTAGCCGAGCAAGGTCGCCGCCGACATCGCCGCGAGCGCAACCAGCGCCAGGGCGAGGCCGAAGCGCACCCCGAGCGAGACCCAGAGCAGCAGTCCCACCGGAACCTGGTGCAGCACCACCGCGAGGGTGAGCGCTCCCCCGGTGCCGTGGGCGTGGCCCCCCTCGGCAAGGCTCGGCTGTCCGGGCCCGGCGGCAACCGGCTCACCGGCCCGCGCCCCATGCGCGGGCACGGCCGGCGCCGCCGCGGCGAGCGGTTGCGCGGATGCGCCCGCGCGGTCCAGCGCCAGCGCCACCCCATCGGACGCCGCGTGCACGAGCAGGCCGCACAGCGCCAGCGCGAGCAGCAGCCGGTGCACGCGCGCGTGCGGCTGGCGGAGCGCGCCCTCCGCCAGCCGCGGCAGCACCAGTCCGGCCGCCGCCGCGGCCAGCGCGGCGCCGCCGGCCTGGGCGATCGAGGCGGGCAGGATCTCCAGCAGCACCAGCCCCGCGATCGCCACCAGCAGCAGCCCGTCCAGCGCCGCGCGCAGCGGTGGCAAGCGCCGCAGCGCGGGCGCCAGCAGCGGGCCGAGCCAGAGCGCCGCGACCGCGAACACCGGACCGATCATGGCAGTGCCCGCGCGCAGCACGCCGGCGCTCGGTGCGGCGAGGGGCAGCCGGCGGCCGGAGGCGGCAGACCGGGCGCGCCGCCCGCCTGCTCAGCGCGCGGCGCCATCGCCGGGGGGCTCGGCCCCTGGTGCTCCGGCGTCCCGCGGCAGCAGCCCCAGGTGTGCCGGGCGGATCTGGTCCGGACTGCGCACGGCGATACGGAGATAGGTCTGCTTGCTCCTGCGCGGCAGGGGCAGGTCGCCCCGGTCGAGCGGTCCGCACACCACCAGCGCCTCGCCGTGGATCACCTCCGCGAGCGGGGGCGGCTCGGCGCCCTGCGGCAGTTCTCGCCCGAAGGCGGGGGCGAGCGCACGGGCGATCTGCCGCGCCAGCTCCCGGCCCCGGACCTCGACGTGGATCTCGTAGGGCTGCCCGATGAGGATGTCGACCCCCCGCTCGTGCTCGCGCACCGCCTGCGGATCGTGCTCGTCCACGATGCCCCAGACCGTGACCGGCCGTCCCTGCCGGCGGACCAGCGCGCGGATCGCAGCAGCCTCCCCGAGCGCGATCAGCTCCGGGTGCTCTGCCCGCAGCCGCTCCAGCTGCTCCAGCGCCAGGGCGCGCCGCTCCCACCAGGCGAGCCGCCGTTCGTAATCGGGATAGTGCCGGAGCGCCGGATCCCAGATCCCGCGCCGGGCCTGCCGGGCCTCGGCCTGTGCGGCGCGAAAGGCGCCGTCGAAGCGCGCCGAGCGGCCGTATTTCACGCAATACGGGCTCATGCCGGCGCGCACCGCCTCAAGGTTGTACAGCTGCGGCGGCCGCCCGTCGTCGAAGATCGCCCACGCATAGCACAGGGCGCGACCGTAGCGCCCGGTGCTGCGCTCCGGCCGATCGAGCTCCAGGCGCACGCGCGCGGCGCCGGCGAAGAACTCGCGGGCGAAGGCCGAAGCGCTCACGCCCATGGGGGTCGCATACTTGACGGGCAGGTGCTTGCCTTCGGTCACCGCCCGCACGTAGCGGGCGAAGTCCTCGCGCATGAGCCTGGCCAGCGGCGCATCGAGGTCGCTGCCGTGCAGCACCTCCTCGGTGTCGAGCGCGAGCAGCCGCACCGGCCGCTCCAGCCCGCGCACCCGGAGCGTGTCCCCGTCGACCGCCTCGACGTCCCCGGCCGGATACTCCCCGAAGACCAGCACCGGGTCGGCCGCCGGCGCGACCGCATCGGCGTCCGCGAGCGATCCGCTCGGCGGCGCGGCGCCGGCCTGCCCCTGGACCACCCCCGCGCCCAGGGCCATCGCCAGCAATGCCGCCGCAAGGGCGGCTCCGCTGCCCGGCCCCCTCACGGCTGCCCGCCGCTGCCAGCCATCTCTCACGCTCGATCGCTCCCAGCTACGGCCACCCTCGCCGGCCAGCGCCCCGACGAGGCGTCCCATTATACCAGGACCTGGGAGGCTGAGCGGGCTCGGCCGAGCGGAACAGGGCAGAGAGGTTCTCCGTCGGCCGGCGTCGCGTAGGGCGCTAGCCGCCCGCGGGCGCGCCCGGGGGCCCGGGCGGGACGGTCCGTTCCGGCAGGTGCGTCGGGATCTCCACCACCAGCCGCGTGCCGACGCCGCCATCGCCGGGCTCGGCCCGGATGGTGCCGCCGAGGGTGGCGACCAGCTGGGCGGCTCCCGCCAGCCCCAGCCCGAAGCCGCGCGGAACGCCGCGGCGCTTGGCCTCGTGCTGGCGATAGCGCTCGAAGATGCTCGCGCGCATCTCCTCCGGGATGCCAGGGCCGCGATCGACGACCGCGATCCGCATGCGCCCCTCGGCCGGCCGCGCGATCCGGATCGCCATCCAGCCGGGCGCGTACTTGAGCGCGTTGCCGATCAGGTTGAGCAGGATCTGCGTCATGCGCAACCGATCCGTCAACAGCGGCATCTCGAGCGTCGCCGGATCGGCCTCGATGTGGATCTGCTGCGCGGCGAGCGCGGCGATCACCGTCTCGATGCGACTCGGATCGGCCACTTCCTCGAGGCTCGGGCCCTCCACGCGCGCCAGGCACTGCGGCAGTGCCTCGAGCAGGATCTCGGCGATGGTGGTCCACTCGCGACGCGGCTCGCGGATCTCCGCCCGCCCCAGCTCCAGGATCTCCTCGACGAGTTGGCGGACGAAGATAGCGCTCCGGCGCGAGCGCCGCAGCACGCGCTGCTGCCGCTCGGTGAGCGGCCCGTACTTGTCCGCTCGCTCGAGCAGCTGGCTCAGTCCCGCCTCGCACACCGCCAGGGGCGAGCGCAGATCGTGCACGATCAGGTGCAGCAGCTCCCCCTCCAGCCGCTCGTGCTCCAGCCGCCGCACCAGCTCGTGGAAGTGCGCGGCGACCGCCTCGTTGGTCCGCCGCAGCCGCCGCACGTTCTCCAGCAGCATCGCGCGGCACAGCCGGAGCGCCGCCACGGGATCCTCCTGCTCGATCGCGGCCAGTGCGGTCGCCGGCACCACGGCGAGTTCGAGCGCGGTGCCGGCGCGCACGGTCGTGGAGCGCGGCTCGCCCCCGAGCAGGCCCATCTCGCCGAAGAAGCCGCCGGGACCGATCTCGGCGAGCACCAACTCGCCGTCCTCCCCAGGCGTCGGCGCCAGCACCTCGGCGCGGCCCTGGAGCACGATGAACAGCTCGCTCGCCGGATCGCCGCGCCGCACCACGATCGCGCCGGCAGGAAAGTGCTGCCGGCGCACCTCGGGCGCGATGCGGGCGCGCAAGGGCGCTGGCAGCGCACGCAGCAGGGTCACCTCGGACAGTGCCTCGGGGTCCACGCCTCGGTTCAGCCCGCATCGCTCCTGAGATCGCGCTCCAGGCGCGCCGGCGACAGATCGAGATCCCGGAACAGCTCCGGCTCCAGCCGGGCCAGGTCCTCACCCAGCCAGCGCCGGAAATCCAGCTTGGCGAGCAGCCACCGCCACAGCGGGCGCGGCTCCGCGAGCACCTTGGCGACGTACTCCTCCAGCCGTCCCAGCTCCTCCTTCGGCAGGTACAGCCGGGCCTTGCCCGCCATCGAGCGGCGCAGGTGCTCGACGCCCAGCGCGTTCGCCGTGAGCATGATGCAGGGGAACTTCTCCGCGTAGCCCTCCAGGAGCTCGTAGCCGCTCACCCCCATGATATCGAGGATCACCACGTCGTAGCCGCCGCGCTCGAGCTTGCGCCGCGCCTGCTCGAAGCTGCCCGCGACCTCGACCTCGCAATCCATCAACTCGTCGCGGACCATCTCGCAGACGTCCGGCTCGTCGTCGACGACCAGGACCCGCTTCCCCTTCAGCACGCTCGGCATGTCACCTCCTCCCCGCCACCGGCCGCCGCCAGCGAATCCGCCCCCAGCCGCCGGCGCGGACCGCGGCCGCCGGGCCGCCCGGCCGAACTGGCGAGCGCCCGAGCGCCGCGGCCCCCGCCCGCCGAGCCCTGCCCGGGACGCCGCCGGACCGGAGACCTCGACACCGGTGGCGGCGCCGCCAGGGGTGGGCTCTGCACCCCGCGAACCGCAGCCGCCGTGCCGCTCGCGTTTTCATGATAGGGCGAGAGGCGGACAGCGGCGACCGCGCGCCGGGTTTGCGCTTGTCGCCGCAGGCGCGATAGGCCAGACTGGACGCGGTGGGTGCCGGTCCGGGCGGCAACCTTGTGGCCGCCCCTGGCAACCTCGGTTGCGCCCCGCCGGCGGCCCCGGCGGCGCCCCCGAGGCGGAGGCGCCGCGGCACGCCATGGAGAGGGATTTGCTGACGATGAGACGGAGCCGCAAACGAGGCGAGGAGAATGTCGGGCATACGGGACGGGGGCGGAGCCCGGCCGGCCACCGGCGCGCAGCTGGCTGCGCTGTCCGTGCTCGCGGTGTGGCTGCTGGCGTGCGGGAGCACGCCCCGGCCGGGCGAGCGCGTGCTCGGTCCCAGGCCCGTGGTGGAGCCCACGGTCGTGCGCCCCGAGGCCCCAGAGCACGGCCCGCCCGGTGTGCCGCTCGGGCAGCGGCCACCGGCGAGCGCCGGGGCCGAGGAGCAGGCGCTGTCAGGCGAACGGCTGGCGGTCATCGTCGGCGTCTCCCGCTACGAGCAGCGCGCGATCCCGCAGCTGGCCTACGCCGATGCGGACGCCGAGACCCTCTACAGCTTCCTCGTCGAGGAGACCGGGGGCGGATTCCGCCGCAGCAACGTGCAGCTGTTGACCAACGAGCAGGCGACGCGGCAGGCGATCCTGCAGGCGATCGAGGCCGCCAACCAGGCCGCCGCGCAACCGGTCGACCTGCTGCTGCTCTATTTCGCCGGCCACGGCACCGTGGAGGTGGGCGAGCGGGGCGAGCTGTTGGGCAACTACCTGGTGCCGTACGACGCGCACACGCGCGGTGAGGGCGAGCAGCTGCGGATCGTACCGCAGACGGGGATCGCCGTCTCGGAGCTGCAGGAACTGCTGGGCCGCAACCGCGCCCGCAACCTGTTGCTCGTGCTGGACACCTGTTTCGCCGGCGGCGCTCGCTCGCTCAGCCGCGGCACCCTCACCGCGCAACAGGCGGCGGTCAGCGAGGAGCAGTTCCGCGAGCTGACCGACGCCGCCGTCGGGCGGGCGGTGCTGACCGCCACCGCGCCCAACCAGCCTGCGCTCGAGATCGGCGGGCTGGGCCCCGGGCGGGGGCAGGGACTGTTCACCTGGGCGTTGCTGAAGGCCTTCGAGCACGACGACAACCGCGACGACCAGGTGACCCTCCGCGAGGTGCACGAGTACGTCTCGCGCGTGGTCACGGAGCGAGCGCGCGCGCTCGGCCACCAGCAGACGCCGCTGCTCAAGGCCAACCTGGCCGGCAGCATGGTGCTCCGGGTGCTGCCGCCGCGGCTGCAGGTCGGGCTGCGCGTGCGCTACGGCGAGGCCGAGCAGCCGCTCGCCGCCACCGCACGCCTGCCGGCGCGCCCGCACCTGGTACGGGATCCGCGCAGCTACCAGCTGGAGGTCGACACCTGGGCGCAGGGCGCGCCGCTGCACGTGTACGTGCTGCGGCTGGTGCGGCCGGAGGCCGCGAGCGCCCGGGCGCGCTGGGAGCGGTTGCTGCCCGACGGCTGGAACGCGCTCGCGCCGCCGGTGACGGTGGCGGCCGGCCGGCCCGCGGTCTACCCGGTCGAGGCGGAGACCGGCTGGCGCCAGGCGCCGGTGCCGGCGGCCGAGCGCGAGGCGCTGGTGCTGTTCGTGCTCGTGGCGGCGCGCGAGCGGCTGGACCGCGTGCACCTGGACGGGGTGGCGGAGGCGGCCGCGGCGGCGCTCGGCGGCGCCGGCGAGGCGCACGAGCCGGAAGCCGCTGCGCGCGCGGCGCGCCGGGCCGCCGCGGTGTTCGAGCGCGACGACGAGCTGAAGCCGGCGGCACTGCTCTACCTGCTGGTGCGCCACGAAGGAGACGGCAACCTGGAGAAGACGCGATGAAAGCCCTCACCCGCCGTCATGGCTCGGCGGCAGCCACCTCGGCGCGATCCGCAATGCACCGCCTCGGGCCGATGCTGCTCGCCGCCTGCCTCGCCGGCTGCGCGCTCGGGCACCCGCACCGCACGCTCGCCACCGGGGTCGACCTCGCGGCGCTGCGGGCGGAGCTGCCGCTGCCCGCTACCATGCGGGGGCAGCGGCTGCCCGCCATCGCGGTCTATGCCCCGCCGCCGCGGCCGGCGGCGGCCGCCGCGGGGGCGGACGCGGCGGCGGAGCCACCGGAGGGGCTGGTGTTCGACGCCGCGGTGATCCGCCGCGAGCTGGTCGAGGTGCTCGCGGCCACAGGGCTGTTCGCCGCTGTGTTCCCGGTCGGCACCGAACCGCAGAGCGAAGTCTTTGCCGCCATCGACACCGCACGCCGCCGCCACGGAGCCTCGCTGCTGGTGGCGGCCGAGATCGGTCCGCCGCGGCTGGTGCTCGAGGAGCGGGACCTGGTGCTGCCGCTGCTCGCCTGGCTGGTCGGTCCGCCGGGGCTGTGGCTGCACAGCCACACCTATGCGCTGGAGTTCGACCTCGGGCTCAAGTTGTACGATCTGACGGGCGATCGGTGGCTGCCGGAACTGCCGGTGCCACCTGCGCGCGCCAGCGAGGCGCTGAACTTCCACGAGCGCACCTCGAGCCTGTGGACCTATCTGCTCACCAACGTCTGGCCAGCGCCGTTCTGTCCGGTCGACGAGGACAAGGTGGCGGGGGCTCTCGCGGCGCGGGCGCTCGCAGCGCCGCTCGCCCGCTTCCTGGAGCACCTGGCGGAGCGCTACCACGGCCAGATCTACACCTTCGCGGTGCAACCGGACCCGCGCGGGATGATCGAGGTCGTCTACCCGCCGGCGGACACCGAGGTGTACGTGCTCGGCGGCGCCGCCCACCTCTCCTTCCTGGTGAGCGCCCCGCCGGGCCGCACCATCCGGCGGGCGCGCCTGGGCGAGCGGCTGGTCTTCCCCGCGCCCGCACGGGCAGCGGTCGCGGGTGCGGGCGAGGACGCGCCGCCAGCTGCGCCGCCGCCCCGGCTGCGGCTGCCGCTGGTCACCACGCAGCCGCTGGAGCCCGGCGCGCCGCTGCGGCTGGTGGTGGAGGACTCCGCGGGCGAGCGGACAGAGTGCGTGCTGGTCGCGCTGCGCCGCGCAAGCCCGGCCGGGCGGACCGCAAGCCGCACGGCACAGCAACCCGAATCTGCGCACTGAGGAGGAGACGGTCATGCGGGCGGCGAGCACGATCCAAGCAGTCACAAGGGTAGCCCTGGTGCCGCTCGTGTTGGTGGCGGCGGGCGCCAGGGCGTACGCGCAGCCCGAGGGCGGAGCCGGGGCGGCCGAGCGCCCAGCGGCGGGCAGCGAACAAGCAGCGGAGAGGCCCGGCCTGCCGCCGGCGGGGTTGCGCGGGCGCGTCATCCAGGCGCTGGCGCCGCTCGCGGTCCACCTGCCGAGCGAGCGCCCGCTCAGGGCGGCGGTGCTGCCGATCGTCGGGCCGCAGCGACAGGAGACCGGCATCGGGCGCTACGTCGCGCAGGCGGCCGAGGGCTGGCTGCAGGAGCACGGCGTGCGCGTGGTGCCGCGCGAGTTCCTGCAGGCGCTGCGCCGCGCCGACCTCCGCTCCCGTTTCGGTGCGAGCGGCAAGAGCGGCGCCGAGCTGGCGGCGCAGCTGCTCGGGCTGGAGGTGGTGCTCGCGGGCGCGGTGCGCGAGCTGGAGGGTGAGCTGGAGCTGAGCGTGCAGCTGCTGGCCGCCGGCACCGGCCGCTCCCTGGGCGCCACCGCCGCGCGCCTGCCGCGCGACGCCGAGGCGGCCGCCTTGCTGGCGGACCAGACGCCGACCGCGCCTGGGGCCGAGCCGACGGCCGAGCCGAACCTGGTGCTCGACTGCGCCGTCATGCTCATGCGCCAGACCACCGGCGGTTACGAGCCGCCGGTGCGCTGGGACGGCGAGCAGCAGCTGCGGACCGGCGATCTGATCCAGATCGTGATCCGACCGCAACAGCCGTGTCACCTGCTCGTGGTCGCGTTCGAATCCGACGGCGCACACCGGGTCATCTATCCCGCGCCGCCGCCCGGGCAGGGGCTGGCGGTCCGCGCGGCGCAGCTCGCGGCCGGTCAGACGGTGCGCCTGCCGCTGCACGAGCGCGATGCGTGGTTCCGGCTGGAGCCGCCCGCGGGCCGGGAGACGATCTACATCGTCGCCGAAGCGCAGGCTGCGGCGGCCGAGCGGCTGGAGCGCGCTGCACGCCGGCTGGCCGAGCTGGAGGCGCGGCTGCGCCGGCTGGAGGAGCAGGCCGCCGCCGCCCGGGACGGCGCGGCTACCTCGGCGGCCTCGGCCTACGAGCGGGCGATGCGGGAGGCGATCGAGCAGGAGCTGCTCGGCGAGCTGGCGGGCCTGCGCCACCGCATGCGCTCGGAGCTGGAGTCCAACGTCGATCAGGTGGCGTTGTTCAACCAGCTGCGGCGCGCCCTGCAGACGCTCGCCGAGGAGCGTCCCGAGGTGCGGCTGCGCAAGCTCAGCCGCGAGCCGGTGCTCGGCGATGAGGTGGAGGTGGTCGGGCAGGGCGGGCGCGCCATGCTGCGCCCCGGGCGGCTGGTGGGCGTCGACCGGATCTACGCCGCGTTCACGATCGAGCACCGCGATCGGTGAACCGCCCGGGGCTGCTCGCGGCACCGGCGCCTGCCGTCCGCACCGCGCCCCGCTCCAGCGGTGATCGTGACGGATCGCGCGCAACCGCCTTGCGCCCAGCAGCCCGCGCCGGGCCGTGCGGCACCGAGGCCGCCGCGGCGATAAGGCATATGCCCGTCTTCGCAACCCGTGCGCTTTGACGCAGTTGCGCGGGCGCAGTAAAGTACGCGATGCCCTCTCCACATCCGGATCCGGGAGGGACAACCTGCGCCGTCGATGGGCGAGTCGAACGCCGTCAATGCCCCGGATGCGGCCGAGCTCGGGCGTTGTCCCGCCTGCGGGACCGCGCTCAGCCCGGACGGCGGGGTGTGTCCCATCTGCGACGTCCAGGCCGTGGAGGACTTCCCGCCCGGCACCGTCATCGCGGGCAAGTACGAAGTGCTGGAGCGGCTGGGTCGCGGCGGCTTCGGCGTGGTCTACAAGGTCCGCCACCAGCTGCTCATGGAGGTGTTCGCGCTCAAGGTCCTGCGCCGCGACCAGGTCGCCAGCCCCTCGCACCGCCGGCGCTTCATCCGGGAGGCCAAGGCCGCCTGCCGGCTCGCCCACCCTCACGTGGTGGTGCTGCGCGACTTCGGCATCGAGGACGGCGTGCCGTTCATGGTCATGGATTTCGCGCCCGGCCGCACCCTCGCCGAGATGCTGGCCGAGGGCCCGCTGGCGCCGCGCCTGGCCGCCGGGCTCATGCGCCAGCTGCTCTCCGCGCTCGTGGCCGCGCACCAGGCCGGGATCGTGCACCGCGACCTCAAACCGCACAACCTGGTCGTCGAGCACACCCCCGCCGGCCTGCTGCACCTGCGGGTGCTGGACTTCGGCGTGGCGGCGTTTCTCGAGTCCGAGGTCGAGCGGATCACGTCCGCCTCCTCCGCCGACTCCAGCTCGGACTCGCAGGCGATCGTCGGCACGCTCGCCTACCTGAGCCCGGAGCAGGCCGACGGCCGGCCGGTGGACGCCCGGGCGGACATCTACGCCTGCGGCGCGGTCTTCTATCACATGTTGACCGGCTCGCCGCCGTTCACCGCCGCCAGCCCGCGCGAGCTGGTGGTGCAGCATCTGTCCGCGCGGCCGGTTCCCCCGCGCGAGCGCCGGCCGGACCTGGACATCCCGGCCGAGCTGGAGCGGCTCGCGCTGCGCGCACTCGAAAAGGACCCCGAGCGCCGCTTCCGCGATGCGGCGGAGTTCCTGCAGGCGCTCGAGCAGGTGTTCTCCGCGCGCTTCCCGGGGCTGCTGCGCAGCGAGGAACCGGGGCGGCCGGGGCGGCGGCGGCGCCGCCGGCACCCGGTGGCGCTCGGGGCCGCCGCGGCCGTGCTGCTCGGCGCGGTGCTCGCGCTGCCGGCGCTGCTCGGCCCCGCCACCCCGTCCCCTCCGGCGGCCTCCGGCGGCGCACCGGCCGGGCGGACCGAGCCGCCGCAGGCGCTCGCCTCCGGGGTGCAGCCCGCGGCGCGGCCGGAGCCCGCGCCGGAGGTGGAGCCGGTCGATCCGGAACGGAGCGGAGTGTGGCCCGGGGTGCGCACGCGCGAGTGGAACGGCGCGGTGCAGTGGCTGGTGCCCGCCGGGCCGGCGGTGCGCGGCAGCAGCGCCGCGGAGCTGGAGGCGCTGGCGAGCGCGCACGTGCTGCCGGCGAACCTGGAAGGCTGGCGCGCCGCCCTGGGCTTGCGCGGGGATGCGGACCTCAGCACCGCCCGCGGCGCCTTCGTGGAGGCGCTCGCCGCCGAACTGCCGCGCCGGCGCGTGGAGGTGGCTGCGTTCTGGATCGACCGCTATCCCAGGACGAATGCCCAGTACGAGGAGTTCGTGCGCGCCACCGGTGGCGGCCACGGGCCGTATTGCCACCCCGAGGAGCCCGACGCCATCCGGCAGGGCGACCACCTGCCGGACCACTGGGGAGGTCCTGTGGCGCCACCGGGCCTCGCCGAGCACCCGGTGATCTTCGTGAGCTGGTACGACGCGTACGCCTATGCCCGCTGGGCGGGGCTGCGGCTGCCGACCGAGGCGGAGTGGGAGAAGGCGGCGCGCGGGCCGGAGGGCCGCCTCTACCCGTGGGGCGACACCTACGAGCCCGGGCGCGCGCACGACGCCGCGGCGGTCGCGGGCCGGCCGCTGGAACCGCTGGCCGCCCTCGGGCTGTACGAGCAGGTGCGCGAGCGGATCCTGCGCGCTCCGCTCGAGGTCCAGCCCACGATCGCGGTCCGCGGGCCGCTCGCCGAGCGCGGGCAGAGCTTCTACGGCGTGGCGCACATGGCGGGCCTGGTCTACGAGTGGTGCGCCGAGCGCTACCACCCGCGCTGGGACGCCCCGGGGCCGCCCTCCCGCGATGGTGCCACCTTCGAGCGCCGCACGGTGCGCGGCGGCAGCTGGGCGAGCTCCAGCCTCACCCTGCGCGCGGCGCACCGCCGCGGGGAGAACGCCTGGGCGGGTAGGCTGGAGGTGGGCTTCCGGTGCGCCGCGGACGCGGGGCAGGGTGCGGAGACGAACGCGGACCGCCGGCGACGGGAGGCTGCGGCGGGTGAGGCGGCGAGTCCGGGCGGCGAGGCGCGATGACGCGAGAGTCCGCCGAGCGGCATACCGGCACGCGCAGCAGCGAGGGCATCGCGGCTGCCGTGCACACCCCGGGTTCGTCGTCCGGGGAGTGGGCAGCGCTGGCGGCTACCAGCCAGCGCTTCCACGCGCGGCTGGGCGAGGCGATGGGTCCCCATGCGCGCGCGCGGGTGCTCGCCGAGTGGGCGCAGGCCTGCCGCACCGCCGGCCGCGGGGCCGAGGCGCTGGAGCTGCTCGAGCAGGCGGCGGCGCTGCTCGGCGCGAGCCTGCCGCGCCGCCTGCTGGGACTACGCCTGCGCGCCGGCGGCATGGAGCCGCCGGTGCCGGCCGCCGCTCCGCCTGCCGCGGCCGAACAGGAGCGGCTGGAGCTGACCAGCTCGGTGCTCGGGCGGCTCGCCGAGGTGCTGGGGGCGCTGGGCGAGCCCGAGCGCGCGCTGCTCGCGCGCCGGCGCGCGCTGGCGGCCGCGGCGGCGCTCGGCGCGGATGCGCGCTACGCGGCGGCGCTCGCCGCCGAGGCGGTGGCGCTTGCGGAGGCGGGCGCGGCAGGGCCGGCGGCGCGCCACCTGGCGGCTGCCGGTGAGCTGGCCGAGGCGCTCGCCGCGCGCGGCGAGCTCGCGTCCGCCGCCCAGGCGCGCGCGGCCCAGGCGCGGGCGGCGCTGGAGCTGGGCGGGCTGGGCGAGGCGGAGCGGCTGGCGGGCCTGGCGGTCGAACAGGCGGCGGCTGCCGGCCCGGCCGGCGAGCTCGCGCGGCGTACCGCCACCACCGTCGCCGCCTGGACCGCGTTCCTGCGGGGCTGGCCGGGGCTGGCCCGGGGGCTGGCCGAGGGGGTGGTGCCGCCGGCGCCGGCGGCACCGAGCGAGCCCATGCCGGCCGAGCAGTCCCTGCTCGCCGACGCCGCGGTCCTGCAGGCGCTGGCCGCTGTGTTCGCCGGGCACGCCGACGCGGGGCTGGACCAGCTGCGCGAGCTGGTGCAGGCGCTCGAGGTGCAGGCGAGACCGGGCGCGCTGCGCCGCGCGCGGCTGGCCCACGCCGAGGCGGCGCTCGCCTGCGGCGAGTGGCAGACCGCGCGCGAGCTGGCCGCGCAGGCGCGCGCCCACCGCCAGCCGGCCGCGGCGCTGGTGACCGCGCTGGCGGCGCTCGTCGAGGCGGAAGCATGCCTGAGCGGGGCGCTCGCCGAGGGGACGGCACGGCTGCCCCTCGCCGAGGCGCATGCGCTGCTGGCTCGGGCCGAGAGGCTGCTCGCAGCGCTCCAACCGCAGCTCGGCGAGCTGCCGGAGCTGCAGGCGCGCGCCCGCCGCCTGGCGGCCTGCCTCGCCGCCGAGCGCGGCGAGCGCGAGCGCGCGGCGGCCGAGCTGGAGGCGGGAGTGGCCGCGGTCGAACGGACCGCCGGGCCGCTCGAAGCGGCCCGCTGGTGCGCGGCGCTCGCCGCGCTGGCGCTGCGCGCGGAGGGCCGGGTCCCCATGCCGCCGCTGGGACCGGCGATCAAGCGCGCGCGCGAAGCCGGCGCCGAGCTGTGGGCGCAGCGCCTGGAGCGGCTGCTGCGCCGCAGCTGCCTGTCTCCCGGGGAGGATCGCAACGGCGCCGAGGCGCTGGAGCGCCAGCTCGCCTCGCTGCTCGAGGTCGGGCGCGCCGTCAGCTCGGTGCTGGAGCTGGACCCGCTGCTCGAGCGCATCATGGACGAGGTGGTCGAGCTGCTGGGGGCCGAACGCGGATTCCTCATGCTCTTCGAACGGCCGCGCCCGCTCGGCCGCCACGACCCGAAGCCGCAAGGGGCGGCCGACCTGCAGGTGCGCGTGGCGCGGCATGTGCGCAAGCAGGCCATCGCGGAGCCGGAGTTCGAGCTGAGCCGCACCGTGATCGCGGAGGTCGCGCAGACCGGCCGGCCGATCGTGGTCTCGGACGCGCTCGCCGACCCGCGGTTCCGCCAGCAGATGAGCGTGGTCAAGCTGCGGTTGCACTCGGTGCTGTGCGTGCCGCTGCAGTCCACGCGCACCTTCTACGGGGTGCTCTACCTGGAGAACCGTTCGGTGCGGCGGCTGTTCGAGCCGCGGCACGTCGAGCTGCTGCTGCCGTTTGCGGCGCAGGCGGCGGTCGCGATCGAGAACGCGTTCGCCTTCGCGCGGATCCGCGATCTGTACACCGAGACCCTCTCGATCGCGCGGGCACGCGAGAAGATCCTCAACCACGTCTCGCACGAGCTCAAGACGCCGGTGGCGATCCTGCGCGGCGTGCTGGCGTGGATCGGCAAGCAGCTCGAGAGCAGCGAACCGCGCCTGCTGCGCGTGCTCGAGCGCGGCGAGCGCAGTCTGCGCCGCCTCATCGACATCCAGGAGACGATGGCGGATATCTACGCGGCGCAGGACGAACGGCGCGCGCAACCGGCGGAGTTCGAGCGGATCGAACTCGGGCCGCTGCTCCAGGAGCTGGTCGCCGAGGCGCGCCAGGCCGCCGCGGGGGCCGAGCGCGAGCTCGAGATCGTGCTGGTGCCGCCCGAGCCAGGGCTCGCCGCGCGTGCGCCGCGGCGGGCGCTCGCCAGCGGGCTCGCCTCGCTGCTGCGCAACGCGGTGGAGAACACGCCCGATGAGGGGCGGATCGAGGTCGAGGCACGCCGCGATGCGCAAGGGCGCATCGTGCTGGTGGTACGCGACTTCGGCGTCGGTATCACGGAGGACAACCGCCGGCACCTGTTCGCCGGGTTCTTCCACACCCAGGCGACCGACCGCTATTCCTCCGGGCGGCCCTACGCCTTCAACGCCGGCGGCAAGGGGCTGGAGCTGTTGCGGCTACGGACCTTCGCCGACTCCTACGGCTGGACGCTGGAGCTGGATTCGGAACGCTGCCGCTTCATCCCGCGCGAGGATGACGTCTGTCCGGGCCGCATCGGGGCGTGCCCGCACTGCGCCTCGCGCGAGACCTGCCTGAGCAGTGGCCGCACCGAGTTCCGCCTGCTGCTGCCCGCGATCTAGTGGCCTCGGAGCCGCTGCAGGCGCCGGGCGGCAGTGCACGCCTCCAGATCAGGGCAGCAAGCGTGCCATCAGCGCGACCCCGTCGAGCGCGTTCATCACCCACTCCCCGATGAGCAGGTGCGCGAGCGTCACCCCGAGGAGCGTGCGGTGGCGCGCGAACAGCCAGCCCAGGCCGAGCCCGAGCGCAAAGGTGCACAGCCCGAGGGTGAGGCCATAGTGCAGGTGGCCCACCCCGTAGAGCAGCGCCGCCAGCACCACGGCGAGGTGGGTGCGCCACGGACCGCTCAAGAGCTGTTCTAACGCCGTCTGCAACACCCCGCGCATCACGAACTCCTGCAACGGCGCCCCCAACAGATAGACGACGCTCATCCATCCGAAATGGGGCATCACCAGCAGCGGTGCGCCATGCAGTGCGGGCAGGTGCGTGACCGCCAGGTAGCGTCCCGCCGTGGCGAGCGCTGCCGCCACCGCGGCGAAGGCGAGCGATTCGCCGACAGCGCGCCGCCAGTTGCGCGTGGTCCAACCCACCTCCGCCAGCGACAGGCGACTGCGCCGCAGGAAGGCGATGGCGGCGGCGGCGATCATGAGCTCGATGCCCCGTGCCGCCAGCAGCGGAGACCAGTCCAGGCGGCGCAGCGCCGCGAGCAGAAACGCGATCGCCGACAACCCGCCGATCACGATGACCAGCAGCTGCTCCAGGGACCGGCGTTGTCCGACCAGCTCCAGCTCGGCCCGGGCGCGCCGGTACAGCGCCTGCACGGCGCGCAGGTGCTGGACCAGCTCGACCGCCCCGCCCACCAGCGCGCTGGGCTGTGGATCGCGCAACCGCGCCAGCAGCCGCTCGGTGCTGACCGGCAGCTCGGCCAGGTGCGCCTCGAACGCCGAGTGCGCGATCCGGTAGCCGCTCACCGCGGTGCTGGCCCGCACGCTCCGGGCCGCCGGGAGCCCGAGCAGCAGCGTACCCTCGCCGAACACCTCGCCAGCTTCGAGCAGCTGCCGCCCGCCGGCCGGCGCGCCCATGCCCTCGCCGCTGCCCTGCCGGGGCTCCTCGATACGCACGGCGCCGGAGATGAGCAGGTACAGCCCTGCATCGGACGGCTCGCCCGCGCGGCAGACGACGTCACCGGCAGCCGCGCGAAATGGCTCGGCCAGCTCCGCCAGGAGCTGGAGTTCCGGCTCGGGCAGCTCCGCCAGCAGCGCGGTGTGCCGCAGCTGCCGCAGCGCGTTCAGCTCCTGGGCGAGCGCCGGATCGGCCTCGGACCAGCCGCTGCCGATCCAGCGCCCCAGATCGACGCGATCGGCGAACCAGCGCCACAGGCTGCGCCACGGCGGGGCGGGGGGGGCCAGGCCCGCTGGCGCGGGGAGGCGGGAAGCGGGCGCCGGCGGCAGTTCGGCCGCAGGCGCGGCGTCGAGCCGCGCCCGGGCCGCGAGCACGCGCGCCACGCACTCCGGCAGATCGCCCAGCCGTTCCTTGGGCACGTACAGCGCGGCGCCCTCGCCGAACGACTCGCGGAGGTCCGCGACGCTGAGCGCCTTGCCGGTCAGCATGATACACGGCAGGCGCGCGCCGAACTCCCGCAGCAGCTCGTAGCCGCGCACGCCCATGATGTCGAGCACCGCCACGTCGATCGCGCCCGAGCGCAGCCGCTCGCGCGCCGCCTCGTAGCTGCCGGCGCCCTCCAGCGCCACCGGCTCGCCGTCGAAGATGTCCTGCAGGGCCTCGATCACGTCCGGTTCGTCATCGACGACCAGCACCCGGGCTCGTCCTCGCTGCTTCTTGTCCACCATGCATCCCGGCGCTCCGGTCTCACCGATGCTCATCGCCGTTTGCAGGCCACTGCACAGCAAGTTGCGTACCGCGCTCAGGCGACAACCAAAGTTGCGCGCCGCGCCGGCCGCCCTTCATAATGCCACCGGTGCGCGAGGAGATGCCATGGCAGCAGCGAGGGATGCCATCCGCACGCTGAGTGAGCTCGCCCAGGGACTGGCGGCGGGCGAGGACCCCGAGCGGCTGCTCGCCGAGCTGCCCGCGGAGAGCCGCGCGCTCGGCCGGGCGCTCACCGAGGCCTTCACCGCCCGCCTGCAGGCGCTGCAGCAGCGCGAGGACAAGCTGCGCTCCACGCTCAACGAGCTGCGGATGGCGCTGCGCGGCTACTCGCGCATCAAGCGCGAACTCAAGCAACAGTACGAGGAACTGCGCGCGGAACTCGAGCCCGCGCGCCGCGTGCTCATCGGTGCGGACAGCGGCTTGCGCGAGGTGATGCGCGTGCTCGACCGGGTGCTCGATACGCCGCTGCCGGTGCTGATCACCGGCGAGAGCGGCACCGGCAAGGAGGTGCTCGCCCGCTACCTGCACGAGCACGGCCCGCGCGCGGACGGCCCCTTCGTGGCGATCAACTGCGCGGCGTTGCCCGGCGAGCTGCTGGAGAGCGAGCTGTTCGGCATCGAGGAAGGGGTCGCGACCGGGGTGCAGGCGCGGCGCGGGCGGATCGAGGAGGCGCAGGGCGGGACGCTGCTGCTCGATGAGATCGCGGACATGCCGGCGGCGGCGCAGGCGAAGCTGCTGCGCGTGCTGCAGGAACGGGAGGTCGAGCGCGTCGGGGGCCGGCGTCCCATCAACGTCGATGTGCGCGTGGTCTCCGCCACGAACAAGGACCCCCGCGCCGAGATCGCCGCCGGCCGGCTGCGCGAAGACCTGTTCTTCCGCATCGCCGGGGTCCATGTCCACCTGCCACCGCTGCGCGAGCGGCGCCAGGACATCGACGCGCTGCTCGCGCACTTCGTGGCCGATGCCGCCCGGCGCTTCGGCCGCACCGCGCGCCGCTTCTCGCCCGAGGCGCTCGCGGCGATCCACGCCTACGACTGGCCGGGCAACGTGCGGGAACTCATGCTGGAGGTCGAGCGCGCGGTGGCGCTCGCGGAAGGGCCGACGATCGAGCTGGAACACCTCACACCCCGGGTCCGTGCCGGTGCGGCGGGGCCTGCAGGCGCGTCCGGACCCGGCACCGAGACCGCCGCCGGCCGCCCCCCGGAGCCCCGCGCCCTCGGGAGGGAGTTCGCACCGCTGCGCGAGGCGCGGCGCCGCTTCGAGCGGAGCTACGTCGCGCAGGTGCTCCAGAGCGTGGGCGGCGCGCGCCGCCGGGCGGCCGAGGTGCTCGGCATCACGCGCGAGGGCCTGCGCAAGAAGCTGCGCGCGCTCGGGCTGGACGAGGCGGGCGGCGACGAGGACGGCTGAGGCGCGGCCGGAAGGATCGTTCGCCCTCCGCCAACTGCGGTTGGACGGCGCGCGCCCTTCTGCGGGAGCGGGCGCGGCGGCGCCGGATCCGGTCCGGCGGGCAAGCCTGCGCGAGGGGCAGGCGGGGCGCCGGACCGGCGCGCCGGTTGCAGTGAGCGTCGCCTCACCGGCGCACGTCGGCGCGCGGTGGGCTCGGGGAGCGGAACCATGCGGAGCGAGAGGGCAGCCGGACGCTGGCACCGGCCATGCCGCGCGTCGGCGGACACCGGGGCGGGGGCACGGGCAGCCGGCCTGCTGGGCGCACTCGTGCTGCTCGGTGCCGCCGCGGGGCCGGGCTGCGGCGGCGGGGCGAGCGGGCAGCCGGACGGGCCCGCGCGGGGCAAGGCGGTGCGGGTGGCGCCGGCCGGCGAGCGCGCGGTCGCGCCGCAGATCGCCGCGAGCGGCTTCGTCGAGGCCTGGAGCACCCGCCGGCTGGGCTTCGCCGTCGGCGGGCCGCTGGCCGAGCTCGTCGAACGCGGGGCGGCGGTCCAAGCCGGCGCGGTGCTCGGAAGGCTCGATCCCACCCACTACGAGCTGGCGGTGCGCGCCGCCGAGGCCGCCCGGGAGGTGGCGCGCGCGGGCCTGCAGGACCTGCTCGCCGGGGCGCGTCCGGAGGAGATCCGCGCCGCCGAGGCGCGGGTCGCCGAGGTGCGCACGCTCCTGGAGGACGCGGCGCGGGATCTGGCACGCGCGGTGGAGCTGCACCGCAAGGACGCGCTCACCGGTGGCGAGGCGGCGCTGGACACCACGCGAGCGCGGCATGCCGCGCTCGCCGCCCAGCTCGAGCAGGCAGAGCAGGCGCTGGCGCTGCTGCGCAGCGGGCCGCGCGCCGACGAGGTCGCGCTCGCGCAGGCGCGGCTGGCGGCGGCGGAGGCGGAGCTGGCGCGGGCGCGGGCGCGGCTGGCGGACGCGACGGTGCACGCCCCGGTCGCGGGCCGCATCTCGGAACGGTGGGCCGAGCCCGGCGAGCAGGTCCAGCCGGGCCAGCCGGTGCTGGCGCTGGAGGAGGTGGGGCGGCTCAATGTCACCGTGGGGGGTGACCGATGCCGAGGTGGCGCGGATCGCCGAGGGCATGGCGGCGCGGATTCGCGTCGAGGCGCTCGGCGGGAACCCGCTCGCCGGGCGCGTGCACCGGATCGGGGGTGGCGGCGCGCGGAGCGGCGCGGACCTTCCCCGTCGAGGTGGAGGTGCTCGATCCGGATCCGCGCCTGCGGCCCGGCATGTTCGCCTGGGTGGAGCTGCGCGCCGGCGAGCCCACCCCGCGCGTGGTGGTACCGCTCGAGGCGGTGCTGGCGCGGCCGGACGGCCGGCGGGTCCTGTTCGTGCTGGAAGCGGACGGCCGCACCGTCGCTGAGCGCACCATCGTGCCAGGCCGCGTGCTGCAGAGCGAGCTCGAGGTGGTGCGGGGGCTGGAACGGGGCGAGCCCGTGGTCGTCGCCGGACAGACGGAGCTGTTCGATGGCGACCGGGTCGAGGTGCTCGCCGCGGCCGAGCCGGCCGCCGGCGCCACCGCCGGCACGGAGCGCTGAGCCGTGCGCGCGGTGGAGCTGCCGATCCGCGTCCCCAAGGTGACGCTGCTCTCCTTCGGCTCGCTGGCGGTGCTGGGGCTGCTGTACCTCTCGCTCATCCACCGGCAGGAAGACCCTGACTTCGACTGGCGCAGCGCCGAGGTCATCGTCCCCTATCCGGGTGCGGACCCCGAGACCTGCGAGCAGCTGATCGCCAAGCCGCTGGAGGCCGAGGTCGCCGAGATCGACGAGCTGGAGTGGGTGCGCACCGCCTCGCGCGAGGGCGTCGCCTATCTCCGCATGGCGCTGCGCCAGGGCAGCGACTACAAAAAGGGCTTCGATCGGCTGCGCGAGAAGGTGAGCGAGCTCGCCCGTACCCTGCCGCCGGGTGCTGGCCCGCCTCGCGTGATCGATGGCGATGACCTGATCAAGACCAGCGCCTTGCTGATCGCGGTGAGCGCGCGCGAGGGCGGCGAGCCCCACCGCCGCGATCCGCTGAGTCTCCTCCATTATGCGCGCGACCTCGAGCGCGCGCTGGAGCGCATCCCGGCGGTCGAGAGCGTGGAGCTGCACGGTGCGCCGCCGGATGTGATCGAGGTCCGGGTCGACCTGGAGCGACTGTCCAAGTGGAAGGTCGACCCGCGGCGGTTGCAGGCGGCGCTCGCCGCCCGCAACCTGCGCGCCCCCACCGGCTCGCTCGAGCTCGGTGCCCACAAGGTGCTCGTGGATGCCGCCGGTGAGCTGCGCTCGCTCGCCGAGGTCGAAGACGCGATCGTGGAAGCCACCCCCGAGGGCGATGCGATCCGGGTGCGCGACCTCGCCACGGTCCGGCGCGGCAGCGAGGACCCGCCGGAGCTGGTGCGCCTGGACGGCCGCCGCGCGGTGGTGCTGGCGGTGTTCATGCGCAGGGGCGACGACGTCCAGGCGCTGGCGGAGCGCGTCCACGAGGTGCTGGCGCGCGAGCAGGCGAAGCTGCCGCGCTGGGTGCAGGTGGACGTGTTGTTCGACCAGTCCGAGGGTGTGCGCGCGCGCTTCCGCCAGCTCGGCAATGCCACCTGGCAGTCGCTGCTGCTGGTGGCTCTGGTGCTCTTCGCCTTCTTCGGGCCGCGGCAGGCGCTGGTCGCCGCCATCGGCATGCCGCTGACCATCCTGCTCGCGCTCGTCGTCATGGGGCTGCTCGGCACACGCCTGCACCAGCTCTCGGTGGTCGGCATCGTCATCGCGATCGGGCTGCTGGTCGACAACATCATCGTCGTCGTCGAAAACGTGACCGACTACCTCCAGCAGAGACGGCTCGCACCACTGGAAGCGGTGGTCCGCGGAACACGCGAGGTCCAGGGACCGCTGATCTCCGGCACGCTCACGACCGTGGTCGCGTTCCTGCCGCTGCTCATCATGGGTGGAGACACCGGCGCGTTCATCTTCGACATGCCGCTGCTGGTGGTCATCACGTTGCTCGCCTCGCTCCTGGTGGCGCTCGGACTGACCCCGCTGTGCTGCTACCCTCGCGTTCGGCCGCCGCCTGCACCACGCCTCGGTGAGCGCCCGCCTGCAGGCGGAGACCGGACTGGGAGCGCTCCGCCAGCGTGCGGTGAGCGCCATCGCCAGCGCCGCGCTCAGGTGGCGCCGGCGCCGGCCGCTGCTCGCCCTGGCAACCGCGCTCGTGCTGCTCGCCGGGGCGGCGGCGGTTCCGCTGCTCGGCTTCCAGCTCTTTCCCAAGGCCGACCGCGACATGCTGATCGTGCGGGTCGAGATGCCCAAGGGCGCGGCCCTGGAGGCCACCGACGCCACCGCCGAGCGCGTCCGGGCCGCGCTCGCCGAGCTGCCCGAGACGGCGCACGTCGTCGCCTACGTCGGCCGCGCCGTCTCGCACTTCTACTACAACCTGCCGCACACCGAGACCGTCAACGAGGTGGCGCAGGTGCTGTGGATCGGCCGCACCGGGCCGGGCTTGCGCACCCCCGAACAGCTCGCGCACGAGCTGCGCCAGCAGCTGCCGCGCGTGGTGCCGGAGGCGGCGGTGGCGGTGCGCGAGATCGAACAGGGCCCGCTCATCCAGGCGCCGGTGGTACTGCGGCTGCGCGGTGACGACGTCGAGGTGCTGCGGCGCGAGGCGGCGAAGCTGCGGGCGCTGCTGCGGCAGGTGCCCGGCATCGTCGAGGTCCACGACAGCTACGGCGACGATGCGCACGCGCTCGAGGTCGATCTCGACCTGGACAAGGCGCGACCGCTGGGGCTGTCGCGCGCGGACGTCGCGGCGACGCTGGCGGTGCTGCTGAGCGGCGCGAGCCCGACCGTCGTTCGCGAAGGCGACGAGGATCGGCCGGTGGTCATCCGGCTGCCGCGCGCGCAGCGGCGCGACATCGCGATGCTGGAGAAGCTCTACCTGCGGGCGCCGCTCACCGGAGCCCTGGTGCCGCTGCGCCACGTCGCCCGCCTGCGGCTGGGCACGGCCCTCGCCCGCATCGAGCGCTACGACCAGGTCCGCTCGATCGACGTCGAGGCCTGGATCGAGGGCCGGGTGGCCAGCCACGTCAACCGCGACGTGGCGGCGCTGCTCGCCCAGCACTACCGCCTGCCCGCCGGCTACGAGCTGGAACAGGCCGGCGAGCGCAAGGAGATCAACGAATCGTTCCGCCGCCTCGGCATCGCGGCCCTGTTCGCGCTGCTGTTCGTCTACGTGATCCTGGTGGCGCAGTTCGACTCGCTGGTGCAGCCGGCCGTGATCCTGTCGGTGCTGCCGCCGGCGCTCGCGGCGGGCATGCTCGGCCTGGCGCTCACCGGCAACCCGATCGGGTTTTTCGCCGGGGTCGGCTGCGCCAGCCTCGCCGGCATCGTGGTCAACGACGGCATCCTGCTGTTGCAGTTCATCAACGAGGCGCGCGCCAGCGGCTTGCCGCTCGAAGAGGCGATCGACCAGGGCACGGTGCGGCGGGTCAAGCCCATCCTGTCGACGACGCTGACCACCGTCGGCGGCCTGCTGCCGCTGGCGATCGGGGGGGGCAGCCTCTACGCGCCGATGTGCACGGTCATCATCTGCGGCCTGCTCGCCTCGACCGCGGCGACGCTCGTGCTGCTGCCGTGGGTGTACGAGCTGAGCGACCGGTTCGTGCAGCTGGCGGTGCCCTCGCTGCGGCGCGCGCGAGTTCTGGTCATCGATGACGAGCCGGATGCGATCGAGATGCTGAAGGATCTGCTCGGCGAGCGATACGAGGTCGAGGGCACGACCGATCCCGAGCACGCCTTCAAACTGGTGGCGAGCTTCGAGCCCGATGCGGTGGTGCTCGACTACATGATGCCGGGGCGCGACGGGCTGGAGCTGGCCGCGGTGCTGCGCGAGCTGCGGCCCGGGGTGGCGATCGTGATGCTGACGGCGTATGCCGGCACGCGCGTCACGCGCTCGGGGCTGACGCACGATCTCGGCGCCGAGGCGGTGCTGCGGGGCGCCGACGCCTTCGTCTCCAAGGACGACCTGCCCGAAGTGCCGGCGGTGATCGAGGCCGCGCTCGTCCGTCCGCCCGCCCGCCTCGCCGGCCGGCTGGCGCGCAGGCTCAAGCGGCTGTTCGGCGGCATGGGCAGGGGCTGAGCCTGCCGCGGCCGCCCGTGCGGTCCCGCGCGGCGAGAGCCTCGCCGCTGCGGGTGAGCCCCGCCGCCCGCAGCCGCCGGCCCCGCCGGCCGCGGGCCCGACCGGCGCCGCGGCGTTGCCCGGGCCGGGGGCCCTGCGGCGCCCGCGGTCGGTGCCGCCCGCCCTCCCCCCAAAAAAAGCTCCCGCGACCGCAGTCGCGGGAGCCAGGTGAATGGTAGCGGGGGTGGGATTTGAACCCACGACCTCCGGGTTATGAGCCCGGCGAGCTACCAGGCTGCTCCACCCCGCGTCCCAGAAAAGCCCATGATAGCGATCGGACCTTGTTCGTCAAGCGCGCAGCGTCGTGCCGCTCGAAGCGGCTCGAGCCAAGGAGCCGGCGGGCTCCCGCGCGCCCGGGGCGCTCAGCGCCGCCCGAGCGTGGCGGCGAGGGTGAGCCGCGCTCCCCCGCGCTCCACCTCGATCTCGATCCGCGTACCCGGCTCCAGCCCGCGGATCACCGTCACCAGCTCCGGCGCCGACTGGACAGCAGTTCCGTGCAAGCTGACGATCCGGTCGCCGGGGCGCAGGCCGGCCGCGGCTGCCGGGCTGCCCGGGACGACCTCGGTCACCTCCACCCCCGGCTGGCCCGTGTCCTCGGAGGCACCGCCCAGCCGCACCCCGAGCCAGGCGCCACTGCCCTGCACGGGCTGCTGGACGGGGGCGCTCAGCTCCACCTGGAGCGCCGTCGTCCCGGAGCCGCGCACCACCTCCACCGTCACCGTGGCGCCGGCCGGATAGGTGCCGAGCACTCCCAGCAGCCGGGTCGCGCTCGGCACCGGCGTGCCATCGACCGCGACGATGCGATCGCCAGCCTGCAGGCCAGCGCGCGCGGCATCGCTGTCGCGGGCGACGGAGGTCACCTCTGCCCCGCTGCCGCGCGGCTCGGCGGTGCGCACTCGCACGCCCTGCAGCCGTCCGTGCCGCACGACGCCGCCTTGGCGCAGCACCGGCAGGAAGCGCCCGATCTGCTTGGAAGGGATCGCGTAGCCGACACCGGTGTTCATCCGGTTGCCGAAGCGGACCGCGATGCGGCCGTTGATCCCGACCAGCTCTCCCGCCAGATTCAGCAGCGGCCCACCCGAGTTGCCGGGGTTGAGCGGCGCGTCGGTCTGGATCGCGTCGCTGTAGCCGCCGCGGTTCAGATGGAGGGCACTCACCACTCCGAGGGTCACCGTCGGTTCGGCGTCCTCCGCGAGGCCGAACGGATTGCCGAGCGCGAGTACGAGTTCGCCGACGCGCAATGCGTCCGAGTCGCCGAGCGGCACCCAGGGCAAGGGCTGCTCGCTCTCCAGCTTGAGCAGCGCGATGTCGCCCTGCGGATCGGTGCCGACCAGCTGCGCGATGTACGGGCGGTCGCCGCGCAGCCGCACCCACCACCGGTCGCCGATCCGGTGCCCGGCGACGACATGGTGGTTGGTCAGTGCCCAGCCTTCGGGCGAGATCACGACCCCGGAGCCGCCCGAGACGGTGATGAACGCCGGTGCAGCGCGCGCGACCGCCGCCTGCACCTCCGCCTGCAGGCGCCGCGCCAGCTCGAGCGCCCCGTCCGCCGCCTCCTGGACTTCGTCCGCCACCGCCCGCCCCGGCAGCAACGCCGCCAGCGCGAGCGCCACCACCGCCGCGGCTCGCCGCACCGCGGCGGCCTGCCTCGCCGAGCCCTGCCCCGCGCTTGCGCGCCTGCGCTGCCAGCTCATTCGTCCGCCTCCGGACGCGCCCCCAGCACCAGCTCCAGCTCCCGCGGCACGCCGTCCCGCACCACCACCACCACCACGCGGTCGCCGGGGGCGTAGCGGCGGAGCGCGCGCGAGAGCGAGCGGGCGTCGGTGATCGTGACCTCGCCGATGCGATGGATCAGATCGCCGGCGAGCAACTCCGCCGCTGCGGCGGCGCTGCCCGGCAGCACCCCGGCGACGACGATCCCGGAGGGATCGAGCCGCTCCTCGCCCAGCCGGATCCCGAGGAACGGCCTTGGCCGCGGCGCGATGCTCTCGCCGCGGCTGAGTGCGGGCAGGCGCTCGGCAATCCGGCCAGCAGCAGCGACGAAGCCCACCCCCGAGTTCACCCCGACCCGGTCCGAGCGGTGCACCACCACGCCCAGCGGCCGGCCCTCGATGTCGACCGCCAGACCGCCGCGGTTGGTGTGGTTGATCGCGGCGTCGGTCTGCAGCATGAGCCCGTCGAAGCGCCCGATCGCGCTGACGATACCGGTGTTCACGCTGGGGCGCCCCTCCGGTCCGAAACCCACCACCACCAGCCACGAGCCTACCGGCGGCGGCACGGCGGGCCGGAAGGCAACGGCCGGCAGATCGGCCGGTGCGTCGAGCGCGCGCACCAGCGCCAGATCGAGCTCCGCGTCGGTGGCGAGCACCTCGCCGAGCAGCCGCCCCCCCGCGGGCAGCACGACGCGCACCTCGCGCGCGCCGGCGACGTTGCGCGCGCTCGTCAGCACCAGACCCTCGGGCGCGACGACGACCCCGCTGGCCGGCGTGCCCGGAGGGAGGAGGAACTCCGCCACCTCGCGCCGGGCAGCCGGCACCGCGTCACGCTCCACCTCGATACCGACGACGGCGGGCGCCGCTCGGGCCGCCGCCTGGCGGAAGGCCCGCTCCAGCGCCGCCAGCACCTCGGCGGCCGAGGCAACCGGCGGCAGCCCCGCCGCGAGCGCGAGGACCGCGGCGCAGACGCCGAGCCGACGCAGCGGGGGCGTGAGCATGCCGATCGTCCTCCTCATCGCGCGCTCCCCTCAGTCGGCGCCGGCAGGACGCGCGGCGAGCGCCACCCGGACCTCGCGCGAGCCCTCTGCCCCCTCGAGCGTGAGCGTGATGCTGTCGCCCGGGCGGCGCGCGCCGAGGATCGCGGCCAGCTCCTCGATCGTGCGGACCGCCGCGCCGTCCACCGCGGTCAGCCGCTCGCCGGCGCGCAGCCCGTGCTGCTGGGCGGGGCTGCCCTCCACCACCTCGACGATCAGCAGCCCGCCGCGATCGACCTCGACCACCACGCCGAGAAACGCCGGCGGCGCGGTCGCGGGCGGCTGCCCAGGCTGCCGGGTGCCCTCGGGAGGCGCCGGCTCCCGGCGAGGTGGTGCCGGCGGCGGCGGCGGTGGTGGTGGTGGCTGCTGCTGCGGCCGTTCCGCCTGGTGGCCGGCCTCGGGCGAGCGCGCCGCCAGCACCAGCCGCAACCCGCGGACCTGCACCTGCACCTGGTCTCCGCTCTGTTGCCGGCGCACGACCTGGAGCGCCAGGGTGTCACCGGGCTTCTTGCGCGCCAGGATGGCGCTCAGGTCACCGAGCGTCTTCAGAGGCTGGCCGTCGGCCTCCCGCAGGTAGCTGCCGGGCTCGAGCTGCGCGCGGGCAGCGGGGCTGCCGGGTACGACCTCGACGATCCGCAGCCCGTCCGGGCCGGGCTCGAGCACGACCCCCAGAAACGGCCGCGCCCCCTCTGCTTGCACTGGCGGAGGCGCAGCCGCCCGCGGTCGCTCGGGCACGCGCTCCGGACGCGGCGCGAGCGTCACCTCGATCTGCTGGGCCTCGCCCTGGCGCAGCACCCCCAGCCGGATGGTGTCGCCCGCGCCCAGACCGCGCATGGCGGCGCCGAGCTCGTCCAGGGTGCGGACCGGCCGGCCCGCAGCGTTGGCGATCACGTCCCCTGCCCGCAGCCCTGCCTGCTCCGCCGGCCCGCCGGGCACCACGGCCTCGACCAGCACGCCCTGCTGCCCGCTCCGCAGGTAGGCGCCGAGGTAACCCGGCTCCTTGCGCGCAGGTGGCTCGGGCTGCGGAGGCTCGGGGGCTGGCGGTGACGTGCTCGGCGCCGGCGCGCGCCCCTGCGCCTCGGGCCGCGCGCCGAGCACCACCTCGAGCTCGCGCACCCAGCCCTCCCGCTCCAGCCGGAGGCCGAGCCGCTCGCCTGGGCGCAGGCCACCGACCAGTTCGATCAGGCCCTGGGCGCTCGCAAGCTCCCGCCACTGCCCGTCAGCGGTGCGCGCCGCGAGCAGCCGGTCGCCGGCCCGGATGCCGGCCCGCGCCGCAGGCCCCTCCTCGACGACGCGCGCGACGACGACCGCACCCTCGCGCTCGGCGAGCGCGACGCCCAGGAAGGCGCGTTGCTGGGGAGCGGGCCGCGGTGCAGGCTCGGCGCTCCGGGGCGGCCCGGGCTGGGGCGGGGCCGGCGCGGGCGCGGGCCCGGCGGGCTGCGCCACCAGCTCGAACTCCCGCCGCCAGCCCTCGCGCTCCACCAGGAGCTTGACGCGCTGGCCCGCCTTGAGGCCGCGCAGCGCGCGCGCCAGCTCGGCCGCGCTCGCCACGGGCTGGCCGTCGATCGCGCGCACGACGTCGCCCGCGCGCAGTCCGGCCTCGGCAGCCGGCGAGCCCTCCTTGACCCGCACGATCTCGGCGCCCCGCGGCTGCGTGTCGTCGTCGTAGAGATAGATCCCGAGCCGACCCGGCCGCTGCTCGGCCGCGGGCGTCTGCTCGGCGGAGTTCCCACCGCTCGGCGCCTGTTCGTCGCTCACCGCGAACTCGCCGCCACCGGCCCGCGCGCGCGCGAGCAGCTGCGGCACGCCGTCGATCGGCGCTGCGAGTCCGAGCCACCGATCCTTGCGCAACGCCGGCACCACGATCCCGACCACCCGCCCGCGGCGGTCCAGCAGCGGCCCGCCGAACGAGCCGGGATTGATCGCCGCGTCGGTCTCGATCGCATACCCGCGACCGGAGTCGCGATCGGGCATGCGGTAGATGGCGGAGACCACCCCCAGGCTCAGCGCCGGCTGTCCATCGCGCACCAGTGCCCGGAAGGGGTTGCCGACGGTCATGACCACCGCGCCCGGCGCGAGCTCCTCCGGATCGCCGAGCGGCGCCGCCACCAGTGGCGGCGCTCCCTCGCCGCGCTGGATCTGCAGCACCAGCAGGCCGCTGGCGGGCTCGTGCGCCACCTCGCGCGCGGGCAGCGCCGGCCCCTCGGCGAACACCACCTCGAGCGCTCCGCCGAGCGGGACCGCGGCCGCCGCGGTGAGCACCAGCCCATCCTCGCTCACGACCACGCCGCAGGCAGCCGGCTGGCCCCACGACGGCGGCTCGCCGCTCGGAGCCTCGCCGCGCACGCGGATCCCGACGACGGCGCGCCCGATCCGCTCGGCCATCGAGGCCAGCTCCTCGGCGAGCGCGCTGGCGGCGCGCCGGCCCCCCTCGACGGCCGGAGCGGGGGCAGCCGCTCCAGCGCCCGCGCCAGGCGCCACCTGTCGTTGCGCAATCGCTGCGCGCGGCGCGAGCAGCCCTCCGGCGAGCAGTGCCGCCAGGGCGAGGTGCGCTGCGGCGCGGCGAGGGCGAGTGCAGAACGCATGGCGAGACACAGGGCAAGACGGCATCGGCAGAGGCCTCCGTATCGGACGCGCCCGCTGCTCCGGCCCCGCTCGGGGCCCTGCGGGCACGACGTAGTGGAGTTACGGGGCCAGCGCAACGCGTGTTGGGCTCGCGCCGGCCACGGGCCCGGCAGCCATCACCTCCTCGGCACCGGGCGCGCCGGCGGGCGCACGGAGCAGCCGCAGGGAGAGCGGCGGCGAGGAGAAGAGAAAAACGCCCGCGTGGCGCGGAGAGCTGGCCCGTCCGGGGCGTCCGGGTGGATCGCGCGGGCTCAGTCGGCGGGGGACGTGGCGTCGGAAGCAGGCGCCAGGGCCGCCGGCGTCTCGTCCCGGGCCTTGCTGCGCCTGTGGTGCTTGCGGGCGCGCCACTCCGCCTCGGTGACCGTGCGCTCCCAGTACTCGCCGCGGTATTCCCAGTCCTCCCGCAACACGATCGGGAAGCGCGGGGTGGCCCGCCACTCGCTCGTCACCAGGCGGTTGTGGATGGGACCCGGCATGACGCAGCCGCTCAGCAGCCAGACCGCCATCGTCGCCGCCGCCGCTGCCACAGCCCTGCCCTTCATGGAAAGCCTCCCCCTCCTCGGTCGCCGAGCAGGCGCATGATCGCATCGCGAAGCCGCGCCCGCAAGCGGGCGCGCGGCACCTGAGAGGATACGGCCCGCCCCCGACGCCCCGGAGCCGCAGGGGCGCGCGGGCGGGCGCGGTGCCTGCCCCCTGGATCGGAGCGGGCGTGCTCTGAGGCCGGCACCGGGGGGTGAGCTGCCGCGCCGGATACCGCGCGGCGCCGACAGGGGTGCAGAGCGGAACGCGGCCCGGCCAGGGCACCGATACCTGCGCCCGCGGCCGAAACCGCCGCCTGTCGCGCCAGGCGAAAGCCCCGGGGCACAGCCCGCGCCAGCCACGGCGCACCCGCCGTCCCGGGGCCCTGCCGGCGGCGAGTCCGCCCCGCCCACCTCTCGGGCGGGTGCCGTACGCAATGGAACGGACGATATATTCCGGGGTTGCGGCGGCTCGCGGCCATGTCTTATGTCCATCGAGGGCGGCCGGCGAGGGCGGGCAGCATGAGGGAACCGGCCTGGGGGACGCTCGAGAGCAGCGGCTCGCTCTCCCCTGGCGGTTGTCAACCTCATCGTCGCCTCCGACCTGCAGGAAGACCGCGTCGTACCGCTGGATCGGGAGCGGGTGCTGCTCGGACGCAGCGGGGAGTGCGACGTGGTGCTCGCCGACCGCAAGGTCTCCTCGCGCCATGCCGAGATCTGCCGGGTGGGGCCGCACTGGGTGCTGCGGGACCTCGGCAGCACCAACGGTACGTTCGTCAACGGACGGCGCGTGACCGAGACGGTGCTCGCGCTGGGCGACGAGATCACCCTCGGCCTCACCCAGCTGCTGTTCACCGACCGCACGAAATACGAAAAGACCGCCCGCCTGATCGTGGGCGATGACGAACCGGCTCATGTCGTGCGCTTCGCGCTCGCCGATATCGAACAGCGCCTGTTCGGCGACCTGCAGCGCAAGGCCGCGCCCGATCTCAGCCAGCGGCTCCAGGTGATCTACCGCCTGGGCTCGACGCTCAACAACGTGCTCGACGTCGAGGAGCTGGTCGAGCGCGTCATGGACCTGGTCGTCGAGACCGTGGCCTGCGATCGGGCGTATCTGTTTTTGTGCCGCGCCGGCAAGCTCGTACCCAAGGCGATCCGCAAGCGCGACGGTCTGGAGGAAGAGCAGGGCCTGCGGGTCTCGGCGACGCTCCTGGCCCAGGTGCTGGAAGAGGGCAAGGCGCTGTTCACGCGCGATGCGTGCCAGGACGATCGCTTCCGCGGCGGGGACTCGATCCACCGGTTCTCGATCCGCTCCGCGCTCGCCGTCCCGCTGCGCGTGCAGGACAAGGTGCTGGGCGTCGTCTATGTCGATCGCGTGACCACGTACCGCGCCTACCAGGAAGACGACCTCCACCTGCTGGTCATGATCTGCAACCACGCCGCGTCCAACCTCGCCACCGCGCAGCTGTTCGAGGAGTTGCGGGTCGCCAACCTCCAGCTCCGCAAGGCGAAGGAGGAGATCCTGCGCTGGAACGTGGAGCTGGAGAGCAAGGTCGAGCAGCGCACCCAGGAGATCGCGGCCCAGGCCGCCAGGATCACCCAGCTCAGCGAGCAGAAGGACGAGCTGCTCGGCATGGTGGCGCACGACCTGCGGACCCCGCTGACCAGCATCCTCGGCTATCTGGAGATGATCGATCAGCAGCTGGAGATGGGCATCCCCGCTGCGCGGCTGCGCGAGGACGTCGGCGTGGTCGTGCGCATCGCCTCCGAGATGGCGGAGCTGCTCAACGACCTGCTGGATGTCTCGCGCATCGAGGCCGGCCGCGTGCGCATCGAGCCCCGGCTGGCGCC
This sequence comes from Planctomycetota bacterium, assembly GCA_026004615.1. Taxonomy (GTDB): domain Bacteria; phylum Planctomycetota; class J058; order J103; family J103; genus BPJM01. Next base: position 324,372 of record BPJM01000002.1, on the reverse strand, counting down.
GCTGGAGCCGCTGCTGGAGGAATGCCGCCGGACCTATGCCGCGCTGGCCGCCTCGCGCCAGCTCACGCTCAGCCTCCTCACCGAGGCGCTGCCGCCGGTGCGGCACGACCGGCGCCGGATCGCGCAGGTGCTCAACAACCTGCTGCACAACGCGGTGAAGTTCTCCGAGCCCGGTGGCCGTATCGAGATCCGGGCGGCACGCCTGGCAGGCGAGGTCCACATCTCGGTGAGCGACACCGGACCCGGCCTGGAGCCCGGAGAAGCGGAGGCCGTCTTCGGCCGTTACGTGCAGGGCGCTGGCAGCGCTCGCGCGCCGGCCAGCGGCGCTGGGCTGGGGCTGGCGATCGCGCGCAAGCTGGTGGAACTGCATGGCGGCCGCATCTGGGCCGAGTCCGTTCCCGGTTGCGGCGCCCGCTTCACCTTCACCCTGCCGCTGCACTGATCGCGCACCCCGGGCAGCGCACACCGCGCGTGCCCCGCCGCCGGCGACACCGCGCGCGGACGGCGGGAGGCCCGTGCTCAGTCGTGGGGCGGCGGCTCGCCGGGTCCGCATCGCGGAGCGGGCTCGTCGGCCAGCCGCTGCCGCAAGGCGGCGAGTCCGTCGCCGAGCAGGCGCGGTCCCTCCCGCCGGCCCCACGCCCACACCACCAGCAGCGCCGTCAGCAGGCGCTGGGCGAGGTATCCCCCGAACAGCCCCTTCGCTACCAGCCACAGCCCGAGGCTGTTGAGCAGCAGCACCACCACCGCCATCGCGACGTGACGGCCCGGGGAGCGATGGTGGCGGAACTCGCGGGCGGACAGCAGGTGCCGGAACTGCGCCTGGTAGCTGGTCAGACCGCCGACGGCGAAGGCCAGGCCCAGCGCCCAGCCTGCCGGCACGCCGAGCCGCCACAACAAAAGCCACAGCGAGCCGACGTCGAGGGCGAGCAGCGCCACCGCGATCGCGCGCACGATGCGGAACAGCCGCGGCGGCCGCCGTGGCGCGGACGGTCCGGCCGCGGGCCGCAACACCCCCGGCGCCTGCGGTTCCGACACCAGCCGCTCCACGACTCCGCTCCGCCTCGTCCAGTCCACCGCCTGCTGGCCCACCTGCCCCATCGTAATCCGCACCTGCATCGAATACGATCGAGCGGCAGGAGGCGAGTTTTCATGGCGCAGCAGGACGCGGCCGCGCGAGCGGCGGCGGGCGGGCAGGCCGAGCAGGCCGAGACCGGGCCGGCGAGCCCCCACGAGCCTGGCTCCACCGAGGGACGCGGCGGGGCCGGGCGCGGGATCACGATCGAGCCGCCGCGCCCCGCGCCACCGCCGCCCGCGGGCCGGGCGGCCCCGCTGTACGAGCGGCGCGGGGTGCCGGCGGCGAACCCACGCGCCCCGGGACACGCTCCCGCAGTGGGCCCCGCCGGCACCAGGCGCGGCCCTGAGGATCTGCCGCTGCCGCTCGCGCGCGAGGCGCTGGTGCGCGCCGCGCTCGCCGACCTGGATCACACGCTGGTGCGCACCCCGTTCGGCTTCGAGGTCGAGGTCCGGATCGGCGCGCGGCGGCAGCGGGTGCAGGTCATCTACGAGAACGCCGACGCCGAGGGCGACCGTGTGATCCTCGTGCAGACCCCGTGCGGACCCGCCGGCCCGGAGAACTACCGCTGGGCGCTGCGGCTCAATCTGCGACTGGCCTACGGGCGGATCGCGGTACGCCGCCTGGGCGCGCGGGATCACTTCGTGTTCGTGCAGACGCTGCTCGAGCGCCACACCCAGCCGGCGGAGCTGCGCAAGGCGGTCAAGGAGGCGGCGGAGCGGGGTGACTGGATCGAACGGCAGCTGACCGGTGGCCGCGACGTGCACTGAGCCGGGCACAGGGCCGCAGGCCGCTGGCAGCGGCCGCGGACCCTCGCCGAGCCCGGCTCAGCCCGCGGCCGCCTTGCCTCCCGCCATCGGCATCTCGCCGCTCTCGCCGCCTTCGGGAGGCAGCCTCCCGGTCTCGAGCGCGCGCGCGATCGCCCGCAGCAGGCGCAGCCGCCTGGCCAGCTCCTCGCGCCGCTGCCGGTGCGTATGCACCGCGCGCTCGATGGCAGCGACGATGGAGGCGACGCACTCGGGCAGGTGGCGCGAGGCCAGCTCGGGCGTCAGCTCGATCTCGTGCGCCTCACTCGACCAGAAGGTATCGTGCTCGCCCTCGCTCCAGGTCCCGCGCCGGTCGAGCTGCACCAGCTTGCCGCTGCGCGTGTAGATGATCTTGTAGCCCGAGTAGACCATCCGCCCGTGGGCATCGCGCACCGTCGACTCGAAGTTGTTGACGAGCACGATCCCGGGCTCCTTGTAGTAAAACGTCTGCTTGTCGCGCGGGTTGTCCGAGGCGACCCACTCCTCGCGGGTGGTGATCGGCCCGTCGATGTACTCCATGACGGGCTTGATGCGCTCGAGCAGATGCGCGAGCGCACTCGCCTCGTGCTTCTCGACCGCCTCGCCCAGCTCCTTGACCTCCTTGCCGAGCGCCGCCAGGCGTTCGAGCTGCTCGACGAAGCGATCCAGCGACTTGATCGACGCCATCGCCACCCTAAGCTCCGCACCCGCCCGCCGCGCCGATTGTCCGCCGCCGCCGCGCGGGCTGTCAAGGCGCGCGGGCAACCGCCGGCGATCGTGCAGCCCGCCCCATGCCAGGGGATGGCTCCGGCGAGCGAGTGGGGAGGCGCGAGGGACGGGTTGGGTGGCGGGCAGGCGCCTCCATCCAGGCACGCGCTCGTGCGCCTCGACCCAGGCTCTGCCGGTGTCGGTCGCGGGCGGAGGCGGCGCGGGCAGGGCCGCGGTCCACGCCCCAGCGCCACAGCGGTCGCGTGCTTCCCGTCGAGCGCGAGGCAGCCGGGTTCACCTCCGTCTGCTGCCGATTTGCGCCCCAGGAGGCGATCCAGGTGATGGCGAAGCGCCAGCAGGAGCGCGGTGCCGGTGAGGGCGAGCTCGCCCGCGCGGGTGGGCCCCTGCGCCCGCACACCGGGCCCTTCCCGGCCGGGAGGCGCGGGGCGCAGGCGGGGCTCGGCATGTTCCTGCCCGGCCACGAAGCGCCCCCACCGCCCGGAGAAGACGGTCCTGGGAAGGCCGCCTTCGGCGAGCACGCCCTCCGAGTCATGCGTCGCGCGCGCAGCCCTGCCGAGCACCCCGGGCCGCAAACAGCTCGCGTTGCTTGCCGCGCTTCTGGTAAGGCGTCGGATCGAACCCGAACCACTCGATCCCTTCGACCCCGTCGAAGCGCCGCGCCATGACGGCGAGCGCCTCCGGGTGATTGTCCACCAGGATGAAGCGGCGCCCGAGCTCGAGGGCAGCGGCGCCGGCGGTACCGCTGCCCGCGAAGAAGTCCAGAACCACGGACCCGGGCCGCGAGGAAGCCTGCACGATCCGCCTCAGGATGCCGAGCGGCTTCTGGGTGGGATACCCGGTCTTCTCCGTCCCGCGGGTCGGAACGATGGTGTGCCACCAGGTGTCGGTGGGAAGCTTGCCGCGCGCAGCCTTCTCCCTGCCGGCCAGACCGGGAGCCATATATGGGATGCGCTCGATCGCATCCACATGGAACTCGTAGTTGGACGGATCCTTGACGTAGAACAAGATGTTGTCGTGCTTCGGGGGCCAGCGGTTCTTGGGGCGCCCGCCATAGTCGTAGGCCCAGATGATCTCGTTCAGGAACGCCTCGCGACCGAAGATGGCATCGAGCAGAACCTTGCAGTAGTGCACCTCGCGGTAGTCGATGTGGAAGTACAGGCTGCCGTGGGCCGCCAACACGCGATGGGCCTCGATCAGGCGCGGCTCGAGGAAGGCGAGATAGTCGTCGAAGCAATCGCTGAAGCGCTTCGTTCCCAGGACGATGCTCTGGTAGCGGCGCCCCTGGAATCCGACCCGGTCGCCATCCCGGGAGCGCACTGTCCTGAGCTGCGTTCGCTGCTGCACCTTGCCGGTGTTGAACGGCGGATCGATGTAGATCAGATCCACCGAGGCTGCGGGCAGCTGCCGCAGGAACTCGAGGTTGTCGGCGAGATGGATCTGCCCGACCACATGCTCTCTCATCGGGTCTCGACCACGCCTCCGCATCGCGCCTTGGGCTCGATTCTACCGCGCTGGCCGTCTGGCTTCCGGCGCTCCCCGTGTACGCCCGCCGGCGGACAGCCGGTGCGCCCGGCGAGCGCTGCGCGCAGGACCGCTCCGCGCGAACCGGCGCCGGCCCGGCGGCGCGGCCGGCTGCCGGTGGCCCGCACCCGGCGCCGGGCGAGCCTCCGCTCGAGCCACGACGGGCGCGCCGAGGATGGCGGAGCGCCGGGCGGCTGGCGCGCGCGGAGCCCGGGCCCTGGGCAGCTCGCTTCCGGGTGCGCTGGCGCACGGTGTTGTGCAGGCGGTGGCTCGGGGCTGGCGCCCCGGCGGCCGCGCGGGCAGCCACCCGGCGGCGCTTTGACGGGGCGCGAGCCCCGGCGTACGATCGCGGGCCATGGGCATCCGCACCAAGATCGTCTGCACCATCGGCCCGGCCTCCGCGGGCACCGCTCAGCTGCGCGCACTGGTGCTCGCGGGCATGGACGTGGCGCGGCTGAACTTCTCGCACGGCACCCATGCCGAACACGGTGCGACCATCGCACGGCTGCACGAGGTGGCGGCCGAGTGCGGCCGGCACGTCGCGGTACTGCAGGATCTGTGCGGACCCAAGATCCGCCTCGGCCAGCTGGCGGGTGAGCCGCTGCGGCTGGAGCCCGGCGATCCGCTGGTACTGACCACCGAGCCGGTGCCAGGCGAGGCAGGCCGGGTCTCGGTCAACTACCGGCGTCTGCCCCACGAGGTCGTGGCGGGCGAGCGGATCGTGCTCGCCGATGGCGAGATCGAGCTCGAGGTCGTCGAGACGGCGCCGCCCGAGGTCCGCTGCCGGGTGCTGGTCGGCGGGCGGCTCACCGGGGGCAAGGGCGTACACCTGCCCGGCTCGGCGCTCAGCGTGCCGGCGATCACCGACAAGGACCGCGAAGACCTCCGCTTCGGGGTCGCCAACGGAGTCGACCTGGTGGCGCTGTCGTTCGTGCGTGGCCCCGAGGACGTGCGGCTCGCGCGGCGGCTGATCGCGGAAGCCGGGGGCGACCAGCCGGTGGTGGCGAAGATCGAGAAGCGCGAGGCGGTCGGCGCCATCGACGAGATCCTGCAGGTGGCCGACGGCATCATGGTGGCGCGCGGCGACCTGGGCGTCGAGCTGCCGCTGGAGCAGGTACCGCAGATCCAGAAGCACCTGATCGCGCGGGCAAACGCCTTCGGCAAGCCGGTCATCACCGCAACCCAGATGCTCGCCTCGATGGTGGACAGCCCGCGGCCGACGCGAGCGGAGGCCACCGACGTCGCCAACGCCATCTACGACGGCACCGACGCGGTGATGCTCTCGGAGGAGACCGCCACCGGCGCGCACCCGCACCGGGCGGTGCAGATGATGGTGCGCATCGCGGCGGCGGCGGAGGAGGGCGAGACCTACTTCGCGCGCATGCGGGCCCGGGCCCTGCCGCCGCCGGCGGAGGTGGGCGACGTGCTGGCACGCGAGGCGGTCGCGCTGGCCGACGCGCTGCAGGTGCGGGCCATCCTGTGCCCGACGCTCGGCGGGACCACGGCGCGGCGGGTCTCGCGCTACCGGCCGCGCCAGCCGATCATCGCCATCTCCCCCGAGCGCAAGACGCTGCGGCGGCTGGCGCTGCACTGGGGTGTCCGGCCCGTCACCGGACCGCGCTGCGCCACGCAGGAAGAGCTGTTCGCAGCGGCCGAGGAGCGGGTCAAACAGCTGGGGCTGCTCGCAGGCGGCGACCGCGTGGTCTTCGTCGCCACACCCCCGCCGGGCGCGGCCCGTCCCACCAGCGTGCTCCGCGTGGACGAGATCCGCAGCTGAACCGCACGCTGCCCAGGCCGGCGGGGGCGGGGCCGGCCTTCGCGCCAGAGCGGGGAGCGGGCGGCCCGGGCGCGTGGCGCGGGCGACGAACGTCCCCTGGCGCACCCGCAGTGCCGGAGCGCGCGGTGAACCGCGCCCCGCCGTGGCACGCGACGCAGCTACCAGCGGGCGTGGAGCCAGAGCTCGGTGGTGTCGGCGGGGCTGAGCGTCACCGTCTCGCCCGCCGCGGCGAGGATCTCGGCCGTGACCGACGGGATCGAACGACAGCTACCGCGCAGGGCCGCGGGCCCCAGGTCGCGCGAGCGCTTGAGGCGTTCCAACCGCCCGGCGATCTCCCGGCGCTGGAGCAGCTTGTCGAAGCCGTGGCGGATCACCTGGGCGATGTGTGGCTCGTAGGCCGCCCGCTCCTGCTCCTCGGCGAACTCCACCTCCAGCAGGGAGGCCAGGTAGGCCGCCGCCCAGCTGTCCTCGGGGTGCGCGCCCTCGCCGGCGGCCGGGGCGGCGGGGATGAGCACGATATCCCGGCCCGAGGCCGCTGCCCGCAGCTGCAGCAGCTGGGCGAGCCGGGGAGCGTTCACCACGCCGCCGACATGGACCTCGGCCGCGCCGCGGCAGGCCAGCACGCGGGTGAGCAGGTCCGGGTCCGGCCACAACACGCACTTGCCGCGCAATAGCCGCCGCGAGACGCGCTTGAGCCCCGCCGCGCTCATGCGCACCTCGGCCCCGCGATCGCGGCCCGCGAGCAGCGCCCCCTCGGCCGCGGCGCGCAGCGCGGCGGCCTGCTCCGGGCCCGCGCACAGCACGGCTTGCGCCGCGCCACGGTCGAACAGGTGCGGCAGCATGAGCCCCGCGCCGAGGGCGCTGACGATCACCGCGATCGCCTCGCGCTCGCGCGCCAGCGCGCAACCCGCTTCGGTCTCGCGCAGATACAACGCCATGGCGGCCGGGGAGAGTAGCATGGGCCCCGCGCGAGGTCAAAGCCACGCCCGGGCAACCGCCAACGCGGCGCCGATGACAGGCGCGTGACAAAGGGTGATCGAAACATGACACGGCCGCGGACACGGCGGTGACAGCCCGGGATTATGCTCATCCGTGGATGAGCGGCCCAGGGGGCGCACGCGCTCCGGTAGCGGCCGCAGCGCTCTGTGAACGATCGCCGTGGAGGGAGGCTTCCAGAACTGTGACCCCGGCTGGAAGCCTCCCCTCCGCACCTGAATCGGTGCGAGTCCGGGCCTGACGCCGCCTTTCGGGAGGATGTCCTCATCCCCCAGCCGGACCGCCTCCCCAGGCCCGGACCCGCGCTACCTCCCTTTGCCCCGCAGCTGCACCGCCTGCCTCGCCGGCCGCACCATGGCCGGCGCGGCTCAACGCGCGGCGCGTCCTCCGCCCCGCCCTCGCCGGCTGCCCCCGCGGCTGCCGGTTGTGCCCCCGGTCTTCCGCCGCGCCCGGGAGGCCGCGCTGCCCCGAACCTCGGTCCCGGACTTCGCCGCGGCGCTGGAGCCCGCCCCGCTCTTCGCCCCGCCCCTGCCCGCGGCCTTCGCCTTGCCCTCGGTCTTCGCCCCCGGCCTGCTCGCTTTGTTCGCCTTGGCCTTGCCCGCTTTGCTCGCCTTGGCCTTGCCCGCTTTCTTCGCCTTGGCCTTGCTCGCGGTCTTCGCCTTGGCCTTGCCCGCGGTCTTCGCCCTCGCCCTGCCCCTGGCGCTGGCCTTCGTCCGCGTCTCGCTGGTCCGGCCGCTGGCCTCGCCGCTCTTCTTCTTCTTGGGCGCGCCGCCGGCCCTGGCCCCCCCCGCAGGGGAAGCGGCCGCGCTCCTCTTCCGAGCAGTGGTGCGGCCGGCCGCAGCGGGCCGTGCCGGCGCCTGGCCAGGCTCCGCGGGCGCCGGGGCTGGCTCGGCTGGCGGCAGGGCCTCCTCCGGCCCCAGCAACCGCAGGGCCTCCTGCACGATCTCGTCGAACGCACTGGCGGGGCGAGCGGCCACGCACTGCAGGATCAACCGCATGAGCCGGTCCAGCTCGTCGACGAAGGGCTGGAGGAACTCCCGGCGAAAGGCCTCGAACGCGGTCTCGAACGAACCGCGTTCGCCATAGAGCGTCGAGACCAGACCGCGCAGATCGACGGCGCCCCGCTTGATATCGGCGAGCAACCCGAAGCGAAGCGCGAGCCGCTCCGCCACCGAGGCCGGCAGCGCGGGTGCGCGGCCGGCGACCGCCTCCCGGTACCAGGCGCGTGCCTGTGCCGCCCCCTCGTGGAGTGCGCGCGCCAGCCAGCGCGCGACGTCGTCGCGCTCGACGTAGTTCACGACGAGTCGCAGCTTGGTACTGAAGCTGTTGAAGCGCGTCGCGATGGTGCTGGCGGTCGTCTCGGTCGCCGCGAGCAGGTCGCGCAGGTAGTCCCCCAGCGTCCAGAAACTCGCCCGCACCGCATCCTCTCCGAACCTGCCGCTGCTCATAGACCTGCCCTCACGATCCGAACGTCCGGCCGGACCGGCACCCGGCCGCAGTGACCGGACCGATAACAACTTTCAGCGATCCTCGCCAGCGGGTAGCGAGACGGGCCGGGATCGGGCGAGCGGCACCACGGGGTGCTGCTCGTCGCGGCGCAGCGCCAGCTGGCCGCACGCCGCCGCGATGTCGCGGCCGCGGCTGCGGCGGACATACGCCGGTACCCCCGCCTGCAGCAGCGCGCTGCGGAAGCCCTCCACCACCGCATCGGCAGGGCGCGCGAACGCCGCCCCCGCATAGGGGTTGAAGGCGAGCAGGTTCACCTTGCAGTCGATCCCCCGCACCAGTTCCGCCAGCGCGCGGGCGTGTTCCACCGAGTCGTTGACGCCGGCGAGCAGCACGTACTCGAAGGTCACGCGCTCGCGCAGCTGGCCGCCGCCCTGCCGCCGCCGGATCTCCGCGAGCAGCGCGCGGAGCGGATGCGCGCGCTCGATGGGCATGAGTTCGGCGCGCAGCGCGGGATCCGCCGCGTGCAGCGACACCGCTAGCCGGACCCCGGTACGCTCCAGAAACGACCACAGCCGATGCGACAGCCCGACCGTCGAGAGGGTGACCCGGCGCGGGGGCAGCGCCAGGCCGAGCGGATCCGCCAGGACCTCGATTGCGCGGGCCGTCGCCTCGGCGTTCATGAGCGGCTCGCCCATGCCCATGAGCACCAGGTGCGTGATCGCGGTGCGGGGGCCCACGGGCGGCGGTAGCGCGCCCTGCTCGCGCGCCAAGCGGTCCGCGACCAGGACCTGATCGACGATCTCACCGGGCCTGAGGTTGCGCCGGAACCCCAGCGCGCCCGTGGCGCAGAAACGGCACGCCAACGCGCAGCCGACCTGGGTCGACAGGCAGAGCGTGAGCCGCCGGCGCTCGGGGATCAGCACCGTCTCGATGGCCGCGCCGTCCTCCAGGCGCAACAGGAGCTTGCGCGTACCGTCGGCCGAGCTCGGCGCTGCCACCAGCTCCGGCTCCGCGAGGGTGGCGGCTGTCATGAGACGGCTGCGCAATGCCGCCGGCAGGTTCGTCATGGCGGCGAAATCGCGCGCGCGTTGGCGGTAGATCCAGCCGAAGAGCTGGTCGCCCCGGTAAGCCGGCTCGCCGAACCGCTCGGCGAGCCAGGCCCGGAGTTCCCGGCGGCTCAGATCCTTGAGCCGCACCCGATCTGCAGCCAAAGGGGGATCGCCCATCGACGCCCACTCCCTCGCCCCACCGCTACAGGATAGCTCCGGCCGCGCCGCATGGCCGTCGCAGCCCTGCGCCGCCGCGGGTGCAGCTCGGCTGCCCTCCGCCGGCTCGCCCGCCCCTGCAGCCGCGCAAGCTAGCGCACCGGCCGTTCGCGCAGCGCCTTCTCCAGTAGCGGCGGCGGCACCGTCCGCCGGAAGCGGCGGCGCCCGTCGATGAGCACGATCGGCAGGTCGTCCTGCCAGCGCTCGATCAGCTCCGGAGCGGCCTGCCCCAGGTCCACCTCCTCCAGCGCCAGCTTGAAGCGCAGCGCCGCCCCGGCAACCGTGCGCTGCGCCAGCGCGCAGCGCGGACAGCCGCGGCGGAAGATAAAGGTGATCGGCGCGCTCGTCCGCCTCAGGGAGAGCTCGGTAGGAAGCGCGCCCGGCCGTCGTGGCACGTACGGCAATCGATCGGCCGGTGCCCTTCCCGGCTCACCAGCGCCCCGACCAGGTGCTCCTCCATCCACTGGGTGGTCCTCATGCGCGGCGTCACGATGGCGAACTTGCCCGGCACGTGGCAATAGGTGCAGTCCACCCCGAGCGCCTCGTTGTACTCCAGCATGCGGCGCATGAGCGCGGCCTCGGCCTGCTGGTCCGCGCCCCTGCCAAACCCTGCGACGCCGGCCAGCACCGCGGTGGCGGTGAACGCGACCAGTGCCAGCAGCGCCAGGGCCACGCCCAGGCGCGAGCCGGCGCGCCCCGCCCTGCCGCGGCGGCCGGCCGGCCGTTCCCGCTCGCCGGCCCGAGCTGGCGGCTCGGGCGCCGGCACGCGCGGCTGCTCGCCGGCCTCGCTCGCCCTGCCGCCCTCCTGCACCGCCCGTCCCCCCGCCGGCCCGGCGCCCCCGCCCGGCGCGCTGGATCCCCGCTTATAGCACGCCCGCGGGGAGGGGATCAACCGCCCCCGGCGCCGGCACGGCGCCGGACGTCGCGTCCCCGCGCCGCCGCCTGCGCGCGCAGGCGGGCGAGCGCCCCCAGCGCCCGCTCGTGCGCCGCGGGTGTGGGGCGGCGGCCGCCGAAGCGCACCGCATAGTAGTACTCGACCACGGTCCGCGGGTCCCCGCCGAGCGGCGCCGCACGCGCCGCCAGCTCGCGCGCGGTCTCGCCCGGCCGCGGTTCGTAGCCCAGACGCGCCAGCGCCTGCCGCAGCTCCGCGTACAGTTCCACCCCCGGCGGCCCCTGGGCGGCGGCGCGCGCGGCGCGGCCGCCTCGGCGGCGGCGCGCCAGCGCCCGGAGCCCCGCAGCGAGCCCGAGCACCGCCACCCCGCCCGCCAGGCCGAGCGCCACCTGCCGCCGCGGCAGTGCACGCAGCGCGCCGAACAGCTCCCGCCCCAGTCCTCGCACCCGCCCGGCCGCTGACTCGCCGCGCCGCCGCAGTCGATCGGCAAAGCTGAGCTGGTCGGCGAGGCTGTAGCCGATCACATGGTTGAGCCAGCGCAGCCGCAGGTAGTCGAGCAGGTGCCGCAACCGGGCGAATACCCCCCCGGGCTTGGAATCCACCGCGGGCGTGGGGTCGAAGGCGATCCAGCCCGCTCCCTCGAAGTGGACCTCGGCCCAGGCATGGGCGTCGCGCTGGCGCACCAGGAAGAAGCCGCCGAGGTCGTTCCACTCCCCGGCCTGAAACCCGTTCACCAACCGCGCCGGCAGCCCGAGTGCACGCGCCATGAGCACGAACGCGCTGGCGAACAGCTCGCAGTGCCCGCGGCGCGACTCGAACAGGAAGTACTCGACCGGGTCACGACCCGGGGGCGGCGGCTCGAGCTCGAGGGTGTAGCCATACCGGCCCTGGAGGTGGCGCTCCAGGGCCACCGCACGGGCGAAGGGAGTGCGCGCGCCAGCGGCGGCGGCGATGCGCTCCGCCTCCGCGCGCAGCCGCGCGGGCTCGGGTCCGTCCTCCGGCAAGGCGAGGTAGTCCACCCCGTCGATGACCCCAGCGGCGTCCACCGGCGCCGCGAGCGCGAGCTCGATCGGCGGCGGCACCGACTCGACCCGGTAGCGCACGTCGGCGTGCGGCAGCCCGAGCGCCACCACCGCGTCGCCCGGGGTGCGGTAGAGCGAGCCCGGACGTGCCGCGGAGAGGAAGCCCAGCCGGCGCGCGTGCGGGGCGACGAACAGCACGTCGCTGCCGGTCGGCACCAGCGTCACGCTGTAGAGCGCGGTCTCCGTGCGGCCCGCCTCCTTCCAGCCGCCACCCCGCCAGCCTCCGGGTGCGGGCAGCCACCAGCTCGGCGCTCCCAGCGCGCCCTCGACCTCGCGCAGCGCCGGCTCGCCGGGGGGCAAACGGCGCTGCCCATGCCAGCTGCGCCGCCACCGTCCGCCCTGGTAGCGATCGAAGGCGAGGCCGCGCCAGCGCGGTCGATCCAGGACGCCCCTCGCCCACCGTTCGACGATGACCTGCATCACGACCGCGGCGTTATCCTTGATGCTCGAGATATCGCTCAACGAGATGCCGTCGCCGCTGAAGCCTGCGACCCGCTCGGAGCCGCCCCGGGCGGGCACCCGCAACACCAGCGCCGAGAAGCGGGGGAAGAGCAAGAAGATCGCCGCCACCATGGCGAGCATGCCGAACGCCAGCAGCCCACCCGCCAGCGGCGCGCCGCGGCCGACCCGAACCCGCTCCAGTTCCTCGGGCGCGCCGCGCCGCGTCTCGCGCACCACGCAGAACAACACCAGGGCCCAGCTCGCCAGCACCGTGTACGCCACGAACAGCACCGAGAAGCTGAGATCGATCGTCATGACGGCGGCGGCCCCGACGTGCACCAGCGAGATGGCGAACAGCTGCAAGTAGTCGCGCGGCTGTTTCGGCCCGAACAGCTTCACCACCTGCACCGCCACCAGCAGGTGCGCGATCGCGAGCATGGTGTCGCCGCTGAGCGCCGTCGCATCCAGCGGTGCCAGCAGCAGCGCCGCCAGCGCCAGGAGCTGGCTGGTGCGGCGGCCGAGCGGCCGGCCATCGCGCTCGACGCGGCGATACGCCAGCGCGGGCAGCACCGCCGCCGCCACCACGAGCAGGGGCGAGCCCTCCGCCGCCGCGAGCGCGAGCATCGCCACCGCGACCAGGAGATAGCACGTCAGCGCCAGTGCGCGCTCGACCTTCACGGCGCCCCAATCCGGCTCGTTGTGCGCGGGCCGGCGCCCGCTGCCGGCCCTGCTCCGGCTCGGTGCGCGGGCGCAGACCGGGACTCCGGCCGGGTACGGCCAGGCGGGACCGGCGCCGGCACCTGGGGCTGTTGCTCCGGCTGCCGTGCAGGGCCCGGGGCGTAGTACGCCTCGGTTGCCACGGGATCGGCGACCTCCAGCACCCGCAACGCCGCTGCTGGCGCGCCGCTGCCCAGCGCCGCCCGCACGCGCTCCGCCGGCCGCGCGGTGACCACGTACAGCTCGGCACGCCGCCGGAGCGCGGGGCGCGCCGCCTCGCGCAGGCGCCCCAGGCCCGGGTCGGGCGGCGCCGGCTGCAGGCGTGCCAGCGCTTCCAGCAGCGCCCGGCTCGGCCGCCGGCCGGACAGCGCCGCCGGACGCCTCGGACCCGCAGCGCCCAGCAACACGACCTCGACCGCCGCGCCGCGCGCGCCCAGCGCAGCGACCAGCGAGGCCAGCAGCGTCGTCGCGCGGTCGAGCGCCTGCCGTGACTGCGCGGAGTCCAGTTCCCCTCCCGCGTCCCCGTCCAGAACCACGGCCGCACGACGCGCGGTGCGCGGTTCCAGTTCCTTGACCATCAGCTCGCCCCTGCGGGCGGTCGCCCGCCAGTGGATCCACCGCAGGCTGTCGCCGGGCCGGTAGGGACGCAGCGCACGGAACTCCTCCCCACCGCGCTCCGCCACCGGCCTGGCCTGCCGCCGGCCCGGCGCGCCGCTGCGCTCGAGCAGCACTCCGCGGGCAAGCGGCCGCACCGCGGGGAAGACGACCAGCTCGGCCTCCAGCCGCGCGTATGCGTACTTCACGAAGAAGCCGAACGGGAAGCGCGTGCGCAGTTCGAACCCCTCCAGGCGAAAGACCCCGCGCCGCGCAAAGGTGTGCTCGACCGTAAGCGCGCGCCGCTCACCTGGCTCCAGGCGCGCCAGCAATCGCGCCGGGCCCGGCGCCGGCTCGCCCCCCGCTCCAAACGGGCCGCTGATCTCGGCGATCTCCACCACCAGGGCCGGCATGAAGCGCCGGGGGTTGTCCACCAGCACCGTCAGCGTCGCCGGCTCACCGGCGAACAGCGCCCCCGGCAGCTGCCGCGCCAGCCGCAGGCCCTTGAGGTCCAGCTCGCTCAGGATGCCGGAGGCCACGATCATGCTGAGCAGCAACGAGAGCAACAGATACAGCAGGTTGGTGCCGGTGTTGATGGCGGCGACGCCGAACAGCACTGTCAGCGCCATGAAGGCGAGGCCCTCGCGCGTGGCCCGCAGCCGGCGGCGCGTGAGCCAGCCCAGCAGCCGCCCGAGCGCCGGGGGCGCCGCGTGCGCAGCCTTGATCGCCAGCGGCGCCACCATGAGCACGACGAATGCGAAGAGCAGCAACGCCTGCAGCTCGGTGCTGCGCACGCTGAGGGCGGCCGCGCCCGCGAGCAGCCCCGGCGGGTAGAACATGAGCCGCCGGTGGCGCCAGTCCCTGGCCGGTACGGCCTCGCTCACAGCGGCACCTCGATGGCCTCGACGATGGCACGCACGGCCTCGGCGCCCTCCGCCGATCCGGCCCCGTGATGGCCGCGCACCAGCACCCGGTGAGCCATGACCGGCACCGCCAGGCGCTTGACATCGTCGGGCACCACGTAGTCCCGTCCGAGCAGCAGCGCCAGCGCCTGCGCGGCCCTGCGCAGCGCCAGCGAACCGCGCGGAGAGACACCGACCTCCAGCCGCGGACTGGCGCGGGTGGCGTGCACGAGCGCCAGCACGTAGTCGGTGATCGCGTCGTCCACCCGCACCTCGAGCACCGCCCGCTGCAAGGCCAGCACATCCTCGCACGCCAGCACCGGCGCCAGCTGCTCGAGCGGATCGCTGCGGCGGCGGCTCCGCAGCACCTCGCGCTCTTCCTCCAGCGTGGGGTAGCCCACCTCCAGCCGCATGAAGAAGCGGTCGAGCTGCGATTCGGGCAGCGGATAGGTGCCCTCGTATTCGTGCGGGTTCTGGGTCGCCAGCACGATGAACGGCTGCGGCAGCTCGTAGCTCACTCCGTCGACCGAGACCTGCCGGTCGCTCATCGCCTCCAGCAGCGCGGACTGGGTGCGCGGGTTGGTGCGGTTGATCTCGTCGGCGAGCACCACGTTGGCGAAGATCGGACCGGGCTTGAACTCGAACACGCCTCGCTTCTGATCGTAGATCGCAACCCCGGTGATGTCGGAGGGGAGCAGATCGGGGGTGAACTGCAAGCGGCGGAAACTCGCATCCAGCGAGCGGGCGAGCGCCTTGGCGAGCGTGGTCTTGCCCACCCCCGGCACGTCCTCGATCAGCACGTGCCCGCCGGCCAGCAGCGCCACCAGCAGGTGTTCCACCAGCTCCGGCTTGCCGACGAAGACCCGCTCGATGTTCTGGCGCACCTGTGCGATCGCACGCCCGGGGTCGAACGCCGCCCCCCTCGCCTCGCGCTCGCCCCCACCGGCGGGAACCGGAGCGAAGGGCGAGGGGCTCTTGGCAGCGCGCTCTGTCGCCATCGAGGTGCGTCTCCGCTCGGCTCGGGCTCCGGGCTCGCGCCGCCCGCCAGGCCATTTGCGCCGCTGGGCCGCCGACCTCGCCCCCTGTATCCCTCCATCAAGATAGCAACCGCGACCACCCTGCGGGGGGCAACGCCGCGCACGGGCAGGGCAGGCGCCGGCGCCCCGCCGCGCCGGCTCGCGGCCGCCCCGGCGGGGCCACGCCGGACGCCCCGCGGCAGGCCCCCGGGGCCCCGCCGCGCGCGGTGCTAGGCGTCGAGATCCAGCGCCAGGTCGAGCGCGCGGGCGGCATGGGTCAGCGCTCCGACGCTCAGCCGGTCGACGCCGGTCTCGGCATAGGCGCGGGCGGTGGCGAGCGTGATGCCGCCCGAGGCTTCCAGCACCGGCCGCCGCACGCCGTGGACCTCGGCGAGTCGGACCGCATGTGCGACTGCCTCCCGCAGCGCCTCGGGCGGGAAGTTGTCGAACAGGATGGCGTCCGGTGCCGCGGCTACCACCCGCTCCAGCGCCGGCAGCTCCGCCACCTCCACCTCGATGAAACAGCCCGGTCGGCGGGCGCGGATCGCGGCCACCGCCGGCGCCAAATCCAGCTCCGCGAGCGCAACGCCCTGGCGGCGCGCGAGCACCGCGAGGTGGTTGTCCTTGATCAGGGCCTGATCGAACAGCCCCATGCGGTGGTTGACCCCGCCGCCGCAGCGCACCGCATATTTCTCGAGCGCGCGCAGGCCCGGCGTGGTCTTGCGCGTATCATAGATGGCCACCCCGGTGCCGGCGACGGCCTCGACGAAGCGGCGGGTCAACGTGGCGATGCCCGCGAGCCGCTGCAGCAGGTTGAGCGCCAGCCGTTCGCCCGTGAGCAGGGTCCGCGCTGCCCCCTCCAGCCGCACCAGCGGCTCGCCGGCGGCGAAGGCCTGTCCCTCCGGACACCGCACCTGCATCCGCACCGTTCCCGGCGCCAGCTCCTCGAACACCAGCGCCACGAACGGCACCCCCGCCAGCACCCCGGACTCGCGCGCCACGATGGCGCCGCGCGCACGCGCCGTCGGCGGCACCAGCGCCTGCGTGGTCACGTCCTCCCGGCCCACATCCTCGGCGAGCGCCGCGCGCACCACGCGCCGCGCTGCCTCCAGTTCGGGACCCGGCTCCATCAGCTCGAGCGGCTGGAGCGATCGCATGAACTCCTCCCCCTGCGTGCACGCGCCGACCGGCGCCCCCGCCACGGTTGTACCCGAGCAGCGCGGGCGCCGACCAGCGAACGGCAGGGGCGAGCTCGGTCAGCAGCGCGGCCGCCAGGCGTCTGGGGCGCGAGCATGGGGCGGCGGACACAGCGGTCGCCGCGGTTGACGCTGGTGGCGGGCCCCGCTATGATGCCCGGCCAGGCGATGCGACACATTTTCAAGCAGCGCTTGGGGTTGTGGCGGCAGGCGCCGGCGCCGGGGGGCCGTGCGTGATCAAGGTGCGGAACGAGCGCGACCAGGTGAATGTCGCCAAGGTCTACCGGGCCGGCCAGGAGCACATCTTCCGCTTCTGGGATGCGCTGACGCCCGAGCAGCGCCAGGCGCTGCTGGAACAGGTGGCGGCGATCGACTTCCAGCTGCTGAGCCAGCTCTGCCACAAGATCGACGAAAAGCCTCCGCCGCGCCGCCTCGAGCCGGTGCGCGACGTGATCCGGCTGCCGGGACCGGCGGAGGAATCCGCCCGCCGCGAGGCCGCCCGCGAGCGAGGCGAGGAGG
The DNA here is from genome assembly GCA_026004615.1 of Planctomycetota bacterium. GTDB lineage: Bacteria > Planctomycetota > J058 > J103 > J103 > BPJM01. The sequence continues at coordinate 307,419 of BPJM01000002.1, read as the reverse complement.
CGATCGCGCGCGGCAAGGTCTGCGGGCTGATCGTCGCCGGCGGGCAGGGCACGCGACTGGGCTGGAATCGCCCCAAGGGCTGCCTGCCCATCGGGCCGGTCTCCGATCGTACCCTCTTCCAGCTGTTCGCCGAACAGGCGCTGGCGGTGGCGCGCCGCTACCGCACCTCGTTCCCGCTCTACATCATGACGAGCCAGCGCAACCACGCCGAGACGGTGGCGTTCTGGGAGGAGCGCGGCTACTTCGGGATGTCGCCGGCGGAGGTGTTCTTCTTTCCGCAGCGCGAACTGCCAGCGGTGGACCGCCGCGGCAAGATCCTGATGGAGTCGCCGTGGCGGCTGGCGACGAGCCCCGACGGTCACGGCGGGGTGATCCGGGCGCTGCGCGAGAGCGGAGCGCTGGCCGACATGCAGCGCCGCGGCATCGAGCTGATCTCGTACTGGCAGATCGACAACCCCCTGGTGCGGATCGCGGACCCGGTGTTTTTGGGCTACATGCTCGAGCGGGGGGATGAGGCGGCGGCGAAGGTGGCCCGCAAGCGCGAGCCCGCCGAGCGGGTCGGGGTGTGGGCGATCGTCGATGGCCGGCCGGGAGTCGTCGAGTACACCGAGCTGGGCGAACAGGAGGCGATCGCGACCGACGAGAACGGCGAGCTGGTCTACGGCCTGGCCAACCTGGCGATCCATGCCTTCACGCGCACCTTCCTCGAACGGGTGGCACGGGAGGCCTCGTTGCCCTACCACATCGCGCGCAAGAAGGTGCCCCACATCGACCGCAAGGGACGGCCGGTGGAGCCCGAGCGGCCGAACGGGATCAAGTTCGAGTGCTTCATCTTCGATGCCTTTCGCGAGGCGCGGGGCGTGACGCTGCTCGAGGTCGAGCGCGACCGTGAGTTCGCCCCGATCAAGAACGCCGAAGGGCCGGACTCGCCGGCCAGCGCGCGCCAGCTCATGAGCGACGTCTACGGAGCTTGGCTCGAGGCGTGTGGTGCCCACGTGCCGCGCGACGAACGGGGCCACGTCACGGTGCCGATCGAGATCTCGCCGCTGGTGGCGCTGGGGGTGGAGGACCTGCGCGCCCGGAACAAGATCCAGCCCGGGATGCGCATCACGGAGGCTTTTCGGCTGTGACGCTCGCGCTCGGCGCGGACCTCGGCGCCACCAAGATCCGGGTGGGCGTCGTCGAGGTCGAGCAGGGGTGCGTGCTCGGCACCGCGGGCTGCGCCACCGGGCCGGACACCGCACCCGACGCAGTGCTCCGGCGTCTGGGGGGCGCGATCGAGCGCGCGCTGGCGGCGGCCGGCCTCGGGCTGGCGGAACTCCGTGGGCTCGGCGTCGCGGTCGCCGGCCGGCTCGATCTCGCGCGCGGTGCGGTCGTGCACGCGCCCAATCTCGGCTGGCGCCAGGTGCCGCTCGCCGAGCGGCTGCGCGAACGCTACCCCGGTCTGAGCCTGGTGTTGGAGAACGACGCGCTGGCTGCTGCACTCGGGGAGTGGAACTACGGGGCGGGCCGGGGTGCGCGAACGCTCGTGGTGGCGACGCTGGGGACGGGCGTCGGCGGTGGTATCATCGCCGAGGGACGGGCGCTGCGCGGGGCCAGCGGCGGGGCTGGGGAGATCGGGCATCTGAGCTGGCGTCCGGGCGGTGAACCGTGCAGCTGCGGCGGGCGCGGGCATTACGAGGCCTACGCCGGCGGCGCCGCGGTGCTGGCGCGGCTGCGCGCACGGCTGGCGGCGGGCGAGCGCAGCCTGGCGCTCGCGCTTGCCGGTGGCGAGCCGGCGGCGCTCGACCTCGGACACGTGTTCGCCGCCGCCGCGCACGGCTGCCCCCTCGCCGGCGAGCTGGTGCGCGAGTACGAACAGGCGCTGGCAGCGCTGGCGGTGGAGCTGGTGACCCTGCTCGATCCGGAGCGGATCGTGCTCGGCGGCGGGGTGAGCGAGCGCCGCCCGGAGCTGGTGGAGCTGGTGCGCCGCGCCGTGCGCGAACGCCCGCTGGGCGAGGGGGCGAGGACGGTCGAAGTCCTCGCCGCGGCGCGGGGCGCGGATGCGGCCGTGCTCGGTGCGGCGTGGCTGGCCGCGGGCGGTGCGGGCAGCGAGGAGACGGAGCGGTGGCGAACCTGAGCGAGGGATCGGCGGAACCGCTGCTCGCCCAGGCCATGGTGCTGGCACGCCAGGGGCGGTGGGACGAGGCGCTGGAGCTGGCCGAGCGCGCGGTGCAGGCTGCGCCGGACGCTCCCGAGCCGCTGCTCGCCAAGGCGCGGCTGCTGCGCGCCGCCGGCCGCGACCGGACCGCCGCCCTGCGCTCGCTGCGGCGCGCCATCGGGTGCGCGCAGACGCCGCTGCGCCGCGTGGAGGCGCTGCGGGAGTACGGTCTCATGCTGGAGCCGATCGGGCGGCACCGCGAGGCGGCGGCAGCCTTCGAAGAGGCGCTGGCGCTGTTGGAGGGCCAGGGAGCCGGCGCCGAGATCGCGGCCGCGGACCGGGCACGCCGCGAGGAACTGGCCGACCTGGCGGCGCGCGCCCACGAGCGCGCGGGCGACCTGCAGCGGGCACTGGTGCGCCATCGCCAGACCGAGCGCTGGTACCGCGAGGTCCGGCTCGACATGGGCTCGTACTACGCGCGCGAGGCCGAGCTGCTCGAACGGCTCGGCCGCTACGACGAGCTGTGCAGCTGCTACGCGCGGCTGGTCGAGGTCGACCCGGACCGGGTGCTGTTCGCCCAGCCAGCGGGCCGGCCCACACCGGCCACCGCCACCCGCATCAAGGAGTTTCTGCACGGCATCAACCAGGTGCTGGCCGCGATGCCCGGAGCGCTGGTGCCACGCGTGCTCAAGGCAGGGCTGTTCTACCGGCTGGGACGCTATCGCCACGCCGAGACCCTGCTCCGGCGCGCGCTGGAGACGGGGCCCGAGCATTTTTACGCCTGGCACCTGCTCGGCAAGGTGCTGCTCAAGCAGGGCAAGCGCCAGCGGGCACTGCGGGCGCTCGAGCGAGCGGCGGCCCTGGGCCCGGACTATCTGGACCTGGCACGCGATCGGGCGGCGGCGCTGGAGATGTGCGGACAGCTGGAGGAGGCCGACGCCGCCTATCGCCACATCGAGACCCACTGGCCCGGCGACGCCGAGATGCTGCGGCGCGCCGCGCAGGTGCGCGAGAGTCTGGGCCGCCTGGAAGAGGCCTACGAGTCCTACCGCCAGCTGGCGGTCAAGCTGCTGCCCCCCGAGCCCGACCTGCTCGTGCGCCTGGCCGAGCTGGCGCAGCGGCTGGGCCGGCCCGCCGAGGCCCAGGAGCACCTGGACGAGCTGCTGAGGCTGCTCGGCCCGCAGGCGCACGAGCAGCGCGCGCGCGCGCTGGTGCGCCGCGCAGCGGTCCAGGCGGAGGCGGGGCGCGAGGCGGCCGCGCTTGCGGACCTGGAGGCTGCGTGCGCCGTGGCAGCGGAGCTGCCGGCCGGGGTGCGCCGGCAACTGTTGCTGGAAACCGCCTCGCTGCTGCTGGAGCATCTCGAACAGCCCGAGCGGGCGCTGGCGGTGGCGGACGCGTTGCTCCTCGACTCGCCCGACGACCTGGAGGCGCTCGCGCTGCGCGGCGACGCGCTGTTCAAGGCGCGGCGCTTCGAGGAGGCGGTGGCCTGCTACACGCGCGCCGCGGACCGGCGGCTGGCGGACGCCCTGATGGAGCAGGGCGCGCAGCTGTTCGAGCAGGAGCGGTTCGACAAGGCGATCGGCAAGTGGAACGAAGCCTACCACAAGAACCCGCAGGCCTGGGAGATCCACTACAATGCCGCCGCCGCCTATGCGCGGCTGGGAAGGCCGGCACCGGCGGCGCGGTATCTGGAAGCGGCGGCCCAGCAGAACCCGGGCGCGGTCGCGCTCATGGAGAAGGATCCGAACTTCGAGTTGGTGCGCGAGGCCGACGAGATGGCCGCGGTGCGCGCGCGCTGGAGGGCGCAGCGGCGATGAGCAAGAGCGGCGCCAGGGCAGCCTCTCGCCGTCCGCTGGAGCGCGGAGCGCGCCGGCGCGGCGCCGGCGGTGGGCGCCGGGGCCCGCTGCTCGGGCTCGCCGGCCTGCTCGTGTTGGGGGCGGAAATCGCCGTGCTCGCTCCCCGGGCGGTGCGCGCGGCGCCGCCGCCCCGCGCGCTGGAGCGCGCCGGCGAGCTGGTGCAGGCGCTCCGCCAGGCCGAGGACGAGGCGGCGCGGCGCGAGCTGGTCGAGCTGGGAGCGGACGCGCTGGAGCCACTCGGCCGCGCACTCGGCGAGGTGGACGAGCCGGCGGTCTGGACGCGGCTGGCGGAGGTGTTCGAGCTGTCGCTGCAGCGCCGGTTGCAGCAGCTGGAGGCGCGGCTCGCCGAGCTGCCGCCGCCCGGCGGCGGCCAGGAGCGCGCGCGGCCAGCGGGCGGCGGTGCTCCGGCAGCGGGCGAGGGCGAGCGCAGGCAGCCCGCGCCGCCGCCAGCGAGCGAGCAGAACCTCGGCGAGCCGCACCCCGAGGCGCCAGCGCCCGGGGGCGAAGGCGGCACGCTCGAGCTGGACCGCCGGGGCGCAGCAGCGGCCGGGCTTGCCGAGGCCACCCCTGCCGGGCCGCTCCCCGCGTCCCCCACCACCCAGCTGGGCGGTGACGAGCTGCTGCGCGAACGGCTGGCGGCGGCCCACGAGCTGCGCCAGAGCGTGGAGGCCGAGGTCGCGCGCGCAGGCTACGCTGCGGCGCGCGAGCTGGCGCGCCCGGGAGCGGCGCGCGAACCGCTGGCGCTGCTGCTGCGCGAGGAGCTGCTGGGTGAGCTGTTCGCGCGGCTGCGGGCGGAGCACGCCGCCGCAGCCGGCGAGCCGGACGCGCTGGCGGCACTGCAGGCGCGGCTGGCGCGGCTGGGTCCGCTGGTGGCGCCGCTGCTCGCGCGGCTCGCCGCCTCCGAGCAGCCGGCGGAGCGCGCGCTCGCGGGCGCCGTGCTGCAGCGCCTGGAGGTCCGCCACACCGAGCTGCTGCGCAGCGGCGACGACCGGCTGCGCCGGTTTGCGGCCGAGCAGCTGTTCGGACTGGGGGATCTGGCACGACCGCTGCTGGAGCGGCTGCGCGCGGGGGACGATCCCCAGTTGCGCGAGTGGGCGGCGGTGCTGCTGCGCCGCATCGAGTGGGCGATCTCCGAGGAACTGTACCAGCGCACCGGTCACCTGCTGCCGGGTTTCGAACAACTGCCCTGGATGGAGCGGAGCTATCAGGTCTTTCTGCTCGAGAAACAGGGCGGTGCCGCGGCGCTGCCTACCCTGCGCCGCATCCTGGAGCGCGATCCGAGCCCCGGCGTCCGCATCGAGGCAGCGGAATCGCTGGTCCAGCTCGGCGACCCGGTGGGACGCGCATACCTGGAGCGCATCGGACTGGAGCCGCTGCTGCAGTCGCCCGAGATGCGCGCCGCCATCGCGATGGACCAGGGCATCCGCTATCTGCAGATCGGACGGTACGAGCAGGCGGTGCGCGAGTTCCAGCGGGTGCTCGAGCTGCAGCCCGACAACCACATCGCGCTGTACAACCTGGCCTGTGCCTACTCGTTGATGGGAGATGCGGACCGCGCGATCGCCCATCTCGAGGCCCGCGATTGCGGCCGGCTTCCGCGACGCCGAGCACATGCGCAAGGACCCGGACCTGGACAACCTCCGCCAGGACGCGCGGTTCCAGGCGCTGCTGCAGCGCCTGGAGCTCGAGCTCGAGGCGGAACGCGAGGGCAGGCGGTGAGCGCGACCGCGGTGGACAGCCAGCCGCGGCTGGCCGAGGTGTTTCTCGTCATGCACGCCGAGCGGCGCTCCGGCACCCTCAAGGTCACCGATGGGGCGGGTGCGAGCTGTTACCTCTACTTCCGCGATGGGGTGGTGCAGCACGTGCGCTCGGCGCGGGCGCGGGCGCCGATCGGCCGGGCGCTGGTGAAGCGGCGCAAGCTGGAGGAGGGCGAGCTGGAGCGCGCGCTGGCGCTCCACCGCCAGACCGGAGAGAAGCTCGGGCGTTGCTGTGTCAAGGCGGGGCTGGTCCGCGAGGAGGACATCCGCGAAGCGCTGGTCTTCCAGGCCCTCGAGGAGGTGACCGAGCTGTTCACCTGGGAGCGGCCCCACTGTGCGTTTTTTCCGCGGCGAACCCCCGCTGGACGTGTTCGACTTCGACGATCTGGCGCTACCGCTCGGACTCAACGCCGAGGCGCTGACGCGCGAGGCGGGGCGGCGTGCCGCAGAGCTGGTGGTGTTGCGGCGACAGATCCCCTCCTTCGCCGACATCTACACGCTGTCGCCCGAAGCGTTCTATGCCATGCGGCAGAAGGAGGATGGCTCGGCGGAACAGGAGCTGCTGCGCCATCTCGACGGTGAGCGGGATGTGGCAGAGCTGCTGGAGGTCGCGCGCCTGAGCGAGCTGGAGGCGCTGCGAGCGCTGGTGCGGCTGATCCGCGAGGGCGAGGTGGTGCCGTTGAGCCCGCTCCAGCTCGTGCACGCGGCGGCGGACTGCGAGCGCGAGGGCAAACTGGAGAAGGCACACCGGTTGTACCTGCGCGCCGAGGCCGGCGGGCTGGAGCAGCTGGACCTGCCCAACCGCATCGCCAAACTCGCGGATGCCCTCGGCCGGCGCGAGGAAGCGGTGGCGCGCTACCTGGAGTTCGCCGAGCGGTGCCGGCAGGAAGAGCTGCCCGAGGCGGCCGTCGCCGCCTATCGCAAGGCACTGGAGCTCGATCCGGGCTCGGTGCAGGCGATGGAGCAGATCGTCGGCGCGCTGTGCGACCTCGGCAAGGCGCAGGAGGCGGTCGGTTTTCTCAAGCAGCTCGCGCGCCGGTGCGATCCGCAGACGCAGCGCGAGAAGTTGCAGCGGGTCTGGCAGGAGGTGCTCCGGCTGCAGCCCGAGGACCTCGACGCGCAATCGCGAGCTGGCGCGGCTGTTCCTCGACGCAGGCGACCGCATGCAGGGCGTGATGGAGATGGAGGAACTCGCCGCCATCCACATCGCGCAGGGCCAGCTCGAGGAAGCAGTCGGCGTACTGCGCGAGATCCTCGAGATCGACCCCGAGTGCGTCGAGGCACACCTGCAGCTGGCGACGACGCTGGCCCAGATGGGGCGCACCGCAGAGGCGGTCCAGGAGTATGCGCGGCTGGCCGAGGCGCTGGCCGGCGGCAGCGACGTCGAGAGCGCCAATCTGCGGTTCTTGATCGAGATCTACGAGAAGATCGTCCAGCTCGACCCGGCACACGTCGCGGCGCGGCAGTGGCTGGCGGACGCGTACCGGGACAAGGCCGAGGTGGACAAGGCGCTCAGCCAGTACGAGGGCCTGTGCCAGGCCCTGCGCGCCAGGGGCCCCTCCCCGGAGCTGGCCGAGGCGCTGGCGCGCCTGGTGGAGCTGCGCGCGGACGATTACGACGCGCGCGAAGAGCTGGGGCGGGTGCTGGCAGCGCTCGGCCGCAAGCAGGAAGCGGCGCGCGTGCTCCGCGAGGCGTGCGAGCAGGCCCAGCGCGCACACCGTTTCGATCTGGCGCGGCGCATCGGCGAGACCCTGCTCGGAGTCGAACCGCTCGATCTGGAGACGCACCGGCTGCTGGCGCGCATCGCGGTGGTCGACAAGGACGATGCGCGCGCCTTCCAGCGTTCCAGCGACGCGGCGCGGCTGGCGGCGATCGCGCGGCTGGATGACGCCTGTATCGAGTGTGCGCGCAAGGCGCTCGAACTGCGGGCGGATGCCGAGATGCGGGAGCTGCTTGCAGAGGCGCTGGCGCGCAAGGAGCAGGCCCAGGAGGCGGCGCGCGAGATGGTGGAGGCAGGGCGGCTGCACCTGCAGGCCGAGGACTTCGGCCGAGCCCAACGCGCCGCCGAGCGCGCCGCCCAGCTCGATCCCGGATTGCAGGCGGCCAGGGATCTGCTCTACATGATCGAGGCGCGCCGGCAGGCGGGCCGCGGAGGCGGCGGCGCGGCGCGCGCTGCGGCAGAGCGCCCGCCCGACAAGCCCATGATCACCGGCGGCAGCCCCGAGGTCACCATCGTCGACCGGCCGCGGCGCAAGCACGGCTCGGTCGCCGGGGTCGCCAACAAGCTCAAGGCGCTGAAGGGCGGTTTCGGCGGCGGGCTCGACGCGGCGGCACCGGCGGCGGGCGGGGGCCTCGCCGCTGTCTCCGCCCGCCTCAAGGCGATGAAGGGTGGGCTCGGCGGAGCAGGCGGAGGGGGCGGGCAGCAAGCCGAGCCGACCAGCCCCGAGGCCGCGGGCTGGCAGCGCTTGCCTTCCGATGGAGAGGCGGCGAGCGGTTCGGGGAAGCTCAGCGCAGCCGACAAGCTGAGGCGGATGAAGCTCGGCGGCGCGAGCGGTCCGGCCTCCGCTCCGCCCGCCGCCGGCGGCGAACAGAGCGCGTCCCCCGCGCCACCGGAGGGCATGCAACCAGCCAGCGGCGGCAAGAAGGCACTGTCCGCCGCCCAGAAGCTCAGGCAGCTCGGCCGCGGCGGGGCATGAAGGCGCGGCGCCCGGCACCAGGCCGGGCCGCGCCCCGCCCGCTCCCTCTCCCCTCCGGAGAGGGCCAGGGTGAGGGTCCAGCGGGTGCCGCGCCCGGCACGCCCCCAGGCTACGTCCGTTCGGATGCGCATGAGGAGGATCCGACCGCCCATGCCACCGGGTGAACCCACGCACCGCAGCCCGGCGTGGCACGCCGCCGCCGCGCTGCTGGCACTGCTCGCAATCGCTCTGCCCGCGCGCGCGCAGCAGCGCGACGAGCCGTTCGATCCGCGCAGCTACCTCGCCCCCGACGCCACCCCGGTCGACCTCGAGCTGGCGCGGCGCGCGGTGGCACGGGCGGCCGCCGGGGTGGAGCGATTCGAGGCGCGCTACACCCTGCTTCGCCGCGGGCGGGAGGTGGGCTGGTTCCGCGTGCGCTATGCGCGGCCCGGGCGGCTGCGCCTGGACGTCGAGGTGGACGGCCGGCCGCTCGCCTATGTTCTGGCCGAGCGGAGCTTCGCCACGCGCGCAGAAGGGCAGGTGGTGCGGGTCGAGCTGTCGGAGCTGTTCGCGGGGTTGAGCCGCTGCTTCGAGCGCGCAGCGCCGCTGGCTGCCCTGCCCGCCGGGGGCGAACCCGCCGGGGAGCCTGCGGGCGGCGAGCAGAGCGTCCGCTTCGGAGTCGCGCTGGGCTACCGCGTGGTCTTCGAGCTGCCGCCGGGCGGCGAGGCGGCGGGCCGGGTGTGGGCGGGGCTGCACGTCACGCGGCGGCCGATGGTGCACCTCGGGGTGCCGGACGCGCTGTTCGAGTCGGCCGACTGGCACGCCTATCACCGCGGAGAGGTGCTTCGCTTCGTGCGGCCGCACCACGACCTCGAGGTGCGCCGGGCGAGCGGCATCCTGGAGCGCTATCAGCTGCGCAGTGCCGGGGAGGTGCTGCGCGAGGCGCGGCTGGTGGAGCTCCACCAGGAGGTGCCGCCTTTCCCGGCGGAGGTCTTCGAGCTGCCGGGACGGGTGGATGAGCAAGCGTCCAGCGCCGCCGCCCTCAGTCTGGTCAGCCAGGCGCTCGGCGTCGCGCTCGAGGTGCTGGCCGAGCTGTACCTGCGCGCGCTGGCCGCCACCCCGGGCGGAGCGGAAGCTGCCGGTGCGCAGACCGCGGCGGTGGCGCGGGCGGCGTTCGCCGAAGCCCTGGCCGGCGCCTTCGCCGAGCCGCTCGCGCACCAGAGCGTGGCGCTGGTGCGCGAGCTGTGGCCGGCGCTTGCCGCGAGCGTCCCCGAACCAGCGCGGCGCGCGCGCCTGGTCCGCAGCATGGTGCAGCAGCGGCTGCAGGCGGCGCTCGCGCACGCACTCGAGGTGCACGGCGTGCGCGGGCGCCTGAGCACCGGCGCGCTCGCGGGCGCGGCGCGCGCTCACGGGCTCGCTCCGCAGGAGGCGGAGCTGCGCACCCTGCAGGCAGCGCTGCAGGCCGCCGCCGACGATCTGCTCGCACGCGTGGTGCGCGAGGCGGTCGAGCCGCTCGTGCGCGCGCTCGCCGCCCCTCCGCGCTGAAGCCGCCGGCCGTGGGCTCAGTCCCCCTGCGCGCCACGCCGCGCCACGCGCATCGCGTGCAGGTCCATCCACCAGCGGCCGCCCCGGCCCCGCCGCCACACCGGATCGACCCAGCGCATGCGGAGCGCATGCGTGTACAGCCGCCTCACCCGCTCGTAGAACCCGCGGGTATGCCAGGTATCGCCCCACCGCACGCAATCCAGGTGGTGACAGAACTCGTGCAACAGCGTCTCGCACAGCGTCGGGAAGGCGACGAGCTGGCGGCGCACCGCCGTCCGCATCCAGACCCGGATGGTGGCGCTCTCCGGGTCGTACTCGCCGTGCAGCTGCATCTCCCAACCCTCGCGGAGCGTGCGCGGGCGCACCTGCAGGACCTCGACCCGCGGCGGCGGCACGGCGTAGAAGACTGCCAGCAGCTCGACCAGCGCGCTGCAGGCCGCGCCCACCTCTTCCACTTCGCCGCTGCGCAACGCGGCGGCGAGACGGCGGGCGGCACGCGCCAGTTCCGCCTGCGGCGGCAGCGCGATCGTGCGCTCGCGCTCCGAGCGTTCGAACAGCTCGCGCGCCTGCGGAGCGCGCGGAGGGGGATCGGTCACCGGAAGCGGCATCGGCGATCGCGGGCCGCCCCGTGCGGCGGCCGGACGAAACCCACCGCCACGAGCCTCCGATCAGGATACCATCGGCACGGCCGGCCGCCGCTCCGCCCGGCGCATGCACGCCGGGCCTCAATGCCTGGCGCCAGTGCGCCGACACATCCGGGGGCGCAGACGCCGGCCCGCCGCGGCCGGGCAGCCGGGCACAACGACCCGGTGGACATCGTATAGAGCGGAGGGAGCGGCCTGCGAGGCCGCGCGCGGCAGCGGCGAGCGGGCAGGGGTAGCCAGGCATGAGGGGTTCGGGGGCGCACGCGGTGCTGGCGGCCGCGCTCGCGCTGGCGCTGGGCGCCTGCGGGAGCGCGCCCGCCGTGCCTCTGCCCCCCGGGGAGGCCTGGGCCGAGGAGCTGCTGGCGATCGCGCTGCGTCACCTCGTGGAGACCACGGGCGAGCGGGGCGCGGTGGTGTTCGTATCGATGCGGGGCGGCGATCGCGATCTCGATCCGCCGCCGCGGCTGCTGGCGCGGCTGCGCCGCGCCGGGCTGCGCGCCTACCCGGGCTCGCTCGCCGCGCTGTCGCCCCGCGGCGTGACCGATCGACACAGCGGGCAGCTCGCCGCGGTGCTGATCCGGCTGGGCGAGCTCGTGCGAGCCGACCTGCGGACCGCCGAGGTGGAGGCGACGCTGTTCCGGAGCCGGATCGCCACCGCGAGCTACCGCGTCCGGCTGGCGCTGGTGGACGGGCACTGGCAGGTCGACGAGGAGCAGCCCTTGTGGACGGCCCAGATCGCGGAGCTGCCCCCACCGCTGGCGGCCCCCCACCCGGCGACGCCGGCCGTGCTGGCGCGGCGGTCGCTGCCCGCCGGCGCCCCCTGAGGACCTGCTGAGCCCGCGGACGGCACCTCGTTCGGCATTCCCCCGCCGCCGGCGGTACGCTCGTGGGCCATGGTTCCGTCTGCCCTGACAGCTGCGGCCTGGCGTATCCCATGGCGGGGGCGCCTTCCGGACATCCAGAGCCGTTGGCGCCGCCGTTCGGCGGGTCCGTGCACAGCCTCCGCGACCGGCCCCCTGGCTCGCTCACACCCCTTGACACCACCTGGCCGGTGGCTGTGGACAGTGACGCTCGTGCCGGCGGCACGGGCAGCTCGCCCCCGCGCTGCCCGCACCGCCTCGGACAAGCCTGCGGCTTGTCCACACTGCCCACAGCCCGAATGCGGATAGAGACTCACATACTTCCCGGGCCAACGCTCTACGCCCCTCCCGTCGGTCCTGAGGCGGACATTTCGATGGGGCGAGAGGTGCGGAAGTTTCTATTGGGTTGCCATACACCTGCTGGCCGGGGATTGGGATCGGCCCTCGTCCCGGATACCCTGGCAGCGGTGCGGCGCGGAGCGGGAGGCATGACGCCGTGACCTTCGATCCGCTGGCCTTCGTGCGGCAGCACGGAGTGGTGCTGGCTTCGGCGCGCGGTCCGGTGCCGAGCGTGGCAGCGGCGGTCGCCGGCGAGCCCATCCGCGGCAGCTGGTGGGCCCACCCCCGAGGGCACCAGATCTTCGCCGCGCTGCGCGCGCTGGGCGATTCGCCCGAGGTCGTGTGCCTGCGGCTGATCGGCGGCAAGCGCACGCTGGTGCACCGCCGGCTGTGGCCAGCTCTGGTGCGGCTGGCCGAGATCCTGGGTCCCGAGCGGCTGACGGCGGTGCGCGAGGAGCACACTGCCTCGGGCGCGCACCGCAACGTGCTGACGCCGTTTCCGGCCTGGGTGCCACCCGAGGTCGAGGCCGCGGCGCGCGGGCTGGACGAGGCGCAGGCATGGGAGCAGCTCGGCCCCTGGGCACCTGAGGCGCTGGCGCCACGGCCGCGCGCGCCCCGGCGCCAGACCGGGCGCCGCCCCGGGCCGCGCGGGCGCCCGAGGCGATGAGCAGCGGCCGACGACGAGCCGTCGCGCCCAGCCCGCAGCTCCGCCCACTGCCAGCAGCGAAGGGGGAGAACCGAGGCGCCTTCGCACTCGATTCCCTGTGCCCGATTGCGCTCTCGCTCCCCTGTCCTCCGCAGGCCGGGGGAGCACCAGGCGAGCACAAAGACCCGCGGGCTTGGAGCCGGACCGAGCGGCGCGGCCCCGAAACACGAACCGAGTGCGCGGCTGGCTGGGGGGCGGCCGCCCGCCAGCCGCCGGCCGGGGCGCGGCGCTACTTCGGCAGGTAGCAGCGGCGGAGCCAGGCCTCGCGCTCGGCGCCGTCCGCGAGCCGGGTCTCGATCTGCAGGTTGGCGTCTGCCTCGCGGGTGCGCACGCGCACCCCTCCGGGCAGCTCGCGTTCCGCGGCGAGCTGGCCAGTCTGCGCGGCGGCCAGCCAGTCCGCCACCGCCGCCGCGCTCGGCGCGGACACGCCCTCCGCAGCGCCCGCCCGCTCGGCCACCGCTTCGACGGCGCAGGCGCGGAGCAGCTTCGGCCACAGCTTGTGCAACAGCACGCGCGAGCCGTAGACATCGGCGCCTGCGATACGGCCGTTCACCGCGTAGGCATATCCGATGGCGTCCTCGGAGCTGCCCACGAGCTCGCCGAGCGCGTCCGTGTAGGCCTGCACCGCCGCGGCCACCGCCTCGTTGTCCAGCGTGAGATCCAGACTCGTGGCCGAGGCGGCCGAGCGGACTTCGCGCCCCAGAGACCTGGCCAGCGCCTCCTGCACGGCCGCCACCTGTTGCCAGACTTGTTCCTGCTCGCGCCGGAGCAGCATCGCCTTTTTGAGCGCGTTGCCCGCGATCTGGTTCTTCGCCGTGCCGAAGTAGGCCGCGGACTCCCCGCCGCGCTGCCGCCAGCGCCCGCTCTCGACGCAGAAGGCCTCGATGGGGAGCTTGCCCGAGGATGGCCCTACGACCATGTCGACCGCCAGCACGCGGTCCTGCTTGCCGCCGCGCACGATCTCCCCGGCCTGGATGAACACCTGCGCGTCGGCGGAACGGTTCTCCACCGCGAGCCGGTTGACCTCACCCGTCTCGTGCACGACCAGCACCCCCTGCGCGAGCGCCTCCTCGAGCGTCAACCACCGCTCGCCGCCGAGCGTCTGGGCTCCGTGGATCAGATACAGCGAGAGGTTGGCGTGCCGGTACGGACCGGAGATGCGCATGCCGGGGCCCCCCGGCACCGGCTGGGCCGCCGCGCTGCCGGCACTGGCCGCCGGCTCGGGCGGTGGGGCCGCCGCCGTGGTTTGCACCGACGGGTTGCCCGCGGTGCATCCCAGCAGCGCCGCCAGCGCCGCTCCGATGGCCAGCCTACCCCCACTGCGCCCGCGCACCGCGTGGCCTCGCATCGCTCCGCTCCTCCTCCATGGGCCGGCACCGCTCGCCGCTGCGCGCAAACCGGCGCCCGCACCGCCGGCTCGCTGGCGGCGTGCCCTCCGCGTGCCGCTGCCTAGATGGACCCGCGCGCGGCGCGCGCATTTCGCAAAGACAATGCAAGTCCCGCCGCACTGCGACGGATCGCCGCGCGAAGCGGAAAAGCGGCGGGTCCGGGCACGGCTGTCCGCCCCGGACCCACCGCAGGGGAGGAGAAGGATTCGCGCCCCGAGCGCGCGCTCCGCACCGGGATCAGCCCAGAGGACCAGCCGGTGCGGCCGGCGAACGGGCGCCGCTGCCCTGTCATCGGGCGGCCGGCAGCCCTGCGCTCGGCGCGCCCTGCGCTTGCGACGCAGCGCTCTGGCGGTGCGGCCGGCCCCTGGTGACTCGCCCTTCGGCGGGGCGCGCGCCAGGCGCGGTGTGACCGCCCCGCGCTCGAACCGGACTCAGCTCAAGCCTGCCGCTTGCGCTTGCTCGGGCCGCCGGCGCCGCCGCTGCCGTTGGTGCCCCCGGCAGGCGTGGCCGCCGCGGGCTCCGGCACAGCGGCCGGCTCGGACAGGCTCTGCGGCGGGAACAGCGCCGCCATGAGCGGGGCCTCGATCTCGAGCAGGACCTCGGGGTTCTCCTCGAGAAAGGCGACCGCGCGCTCGCGGCCCTGTCCCAGCCGCGTCTCGCCGAAGCTGTACCAGGCGCCGCTCTTGGTCACGATCCGGTGCGCGACCGCCAGATCGAGCACATCGCCGGCCCAGGAGATCCCCTTGCTGTAGAGGATGTCGAACTCCGCCTGGCGGAACGGGGGCGCCAGCTTGTTCTTCGCCACCTTGGCGCGGGTGCGGTTGCCGATCGTCTCCTCGCCGACGGTGAGCTTGCCGATGCGGCGGATATCCAGCCGCACCGAGGCGTAGAACTTGAGCGCCCGGCCGCCGGTGGTGGTCTCGGGATTGCCGAACATGACGCCGATCTTCTCGCGGATCTGGTTGATGAAGATCACGCAGGTCTGCGAGCGGGCGGTCATGGCGGTGAGCTTGCGCAACGCCTGCGACATGAGGCGTGCCTGCAGCCCCACGTGGCTGTCGCCCATGGCGCCTTCCAGCTCCGCCTTGGGCACCAGCGCCGCCACCGAGTCGATGACCACCACGTCGAGCGCGCCCGAGCCGACCAGCATCTCGCAGATCTCCAGCGCCTGCTCGCCGTAGTCCGGCTGCGCGATGAGCAGGCTGTCGACATGCACCCCGAGCTTGCGCGCGTAGGTCGGATCGAGCGCGTGTTCGGCATCGATGAAGGCGGCGGTGCCGCCGAGCTTCTGCGCATTGGCGATCACATGGAGCGAAAGCGTGGTCTTGCCCGAGGACTCCGGCCCGTAGATCTCCACGATGCGGCCGCGCGGCAACCCCCCGATCCCGAGGGCATGGTCGAGCGAGAGACTGCCGGTCGAGATGACCGGGATCTCGCGGTTCTGCACCTCGCCGAAACGCATGATCGCGCCATCGCCGTGCTTCTTCTTGATCAGGCCGATCGTGCTCTCGATGATCCTGTTCACCTCGCCCGCACGCTCGCGCTCCACGCCCGCGCCATCGCGGCGGCGTTCCTCGACTGCTGTGGCCATGGACGATTCCTTCCCTGATGCGCCGGCCTACCGCCAGGGACAGCGGTCTGCCACTTCCGTGCGGAGAGGGGCACGCGCCGCCCTCCGTTCCCGGTCAGAATCCTAACAGGGGAGGCCGACAAGCCGGGCGCGATTTCCCAACATACGGAGCCACAAGACGATGCAGCCATCCCCGGCCGCGGCTCCCGGCCGCCCGGGGCCGGCGCCCGGCACCGCTCCGCCCGGCAGCGGGTCCCGAAGTGCACGGCCTGAGCGGACCTCGCTGCGCCACGCCACGAACCGGCTGGATTGGACCCGCAGAGCCCGACGGCAAGGCAACCGGGCCGAGGCCAGAATGCGCCGGGGCGTGCGGAGCGAATGGCCGCCCGCGCGCGCAACCCGCGCGCGGGGGCTCCCCGGGCGTGCCGCCGGCACGCCCGCGGGCCCGGCACGGAGTCCGGCTACAGCCCCACCTCGCCGTCCTGCTCGCCTCCGGGCGCGGCCGCGGCTGGGCCGGCGGGCGGCGGCACAGCCACCCCGCCTGCGGCATCCGGCGCCGAGCCGGCCTCGCCGCCGCCGGGCGGCTCCGCCCTGCCGGGTGGAGCCGCCGCGGCGGCGGCCTGCTGCTCCGCCGCGCTGGCGCGGAAACGGATGCTGGCGTGCACCTCGATCGTGTGCTCGCGGAAGAAGGCGAGCAGAGCCGCCGGCAGGTCGCTGCGGCGGACCAGCTCGCTCAGCTCGCGTGCGAGGTAGCGGAAGAACTGCTCCTTGGCCGCCTGCGTGTTGTCGATGATCAAGCGCGCGATCTCGCGCGGCAGCCGCGCTTCGCGCACGTAACCGCGCACGCTCTCCTCGGTCATGAACACGGCGCCGATCCCGGCGAGCAATGCCTTCTTCATGAGCTCGCTGAGACCCGCGCCCCGCCGGCCCGCTGCCTCCAGATCCTCGGTGTCCAGCCGCTCGCTCTCGCTCGGGGCCACGGCGTCCTCCATCCCCGCCGACTCGGGCTGGCGCACCCGCTGCCGGCCGCACACCCGAGCCTCCAGCCCCAGCCGCGCTCGCACCTCCGCTGGCCGCGCCCCCCACCGCCGCGCTGCCGCCCCGAGCGCCGGTGCGCTCCAGCGCGCCGGCCGCCTCGTTCCGTGCCTGGGCGCCGCTCGGCCCGCGCAGCCGGCGCCGCCGGCGAGCTGTCCCGGGCCTCCGCCGGGCTACAGCCCGAGCTGCGCCTGCAGGTCGGCGATCTCCTGCTGCAGTTCCTCGATCTGCTTTTCCTTCTCGTTCTCGTAGGCGAGCTGCTCCTCGGCGAGCTGCTCCAGCTCCTGGCGCAGCTCGTCGACCTTGCCCTCCAGCTCCTCGGCGCGGCGCTTCCACTGCTCGGCCTGTTCGAGTGCGCCGCCGCTGTCCTGCCGGAGCTGCTCCAGCTCCTGCTCCAGCTGCGCGACCCGCTCCTGCAGCTGCTGCGCGTCGGCCTGGGCGTTGCCGAGCTCCAGCTCGCGCCGCTCCAGCTCCTCGCGCAGCGCCTCCAGCTGTTGCGAGGCCTCGCTGCCCGCCGCGACCGCGGCACGCATCTTCTCCTGCTCGGCCTCGAGCGCGCGCAGCCGCTCGTCGCGATCGGCCAGCTGCTGGGTTCGGGCCGCGATCTCCTGCTCCTTGCTGGCCAGGCTCGCCTCCAGCGCCTGCACCCGCTGCTCCAGCGCCCGGATCTGCTCGGCCGCGGCCGCCCGCGCCTGCTCGGCGGCCTGGGTGGCCTCTTGCCGCAGGCGGTCGCGCTCCGCGCGCAGCTCCTCCAGCCGCGCCGCCTTGTCCGACGCCTCGCGGCGCGCCGCCTCCAGCTCGGCCTCCAGCTCCCTGCTCTTGCCGCGCGCCCACTCCAGGTCCTTGCGCAGCGAGTCCACCTCTTCACCACGCGCGGTGGCCCGGGCCTCGGCGTCGGCGGTACGCCGGCGCAGCTCCTCCGTCTCCTGCTCCAGTTCCGCCAGGCGGCGGCGGACCTCCTCGCGCGTGAGCTGGCCCGCTGCCTGCGCGAGCTGCTGCTCCGCGTTCTGCAGCGCCTGCACCAGGTCGCGTTTCTCCGCCTGCAGCGCCTCCAGCCGCCCGCCGAGCTCCTGCTGAACCTGTGCCAGCGCCTTCTGGGTGGCGGCGAGCTGCTCTTTGAGACTGCGCGCCTCGGCGTCGCGCTGCGCGAGCAGATCCTTGTTGAGCCTGGCCGGATCGACCGAGGCCGACATCGTGTCGACCAGCACCTCGAGCGCCTTCTTCTCCTTTTCCAGGTCCGCGATGCGCTTGTCGGCAGCTGCGCGCTGCGCCGCCTCGGCCTGCAGCCGCTGCTCGACGAGCTCCAGACGCCCTTGCAGCTCGGCGAGCTGTTGTCCCGGACCGCGGCGCGCTGCCTTCAGCTCCACCCGGAGCTGCATGAGCTCGCCATAGCGCTCCTCCAGCTCCTGTTCGCTCTGCTTGAGGCGCGCGCTCTGCTGCGCCAGCTCGGCCTGCAGGCGCGCCAGCTCGGCCTCCAGCTGCATCCGGTCGCGCGCCGCGGCGGCGCTCTCGCTCTCGACCCGCGCCTTTTCCTTCTCGGCGGCAAACCGCGCCATCTCCGCCTGGTCGCGCGCCGCCACCGCCTGGTCGCGCTCCGCCTTGAGCCGCTGCAGCAGCTCCTCGCCCATGCGAGCGTCGCTCTGCAGCTCCTCCAGCCGCTGCTGCAGCTCCTCGGCGAACGCCGCCCGCGTCTCCGCGTCCCGGAGCCGCTGCTGCAGCTCTGCGAGTCGCTTCTCGACCGCAGCGACCATCTCCTCACGGGAACGGAGCTGGGTCTGCAGCGCCTGCACCTGCGCGCGCAGGTTCTCCACCTCCTGCTGCGCCTGGGCAGCGGTCTCACTCACCTGCGCGGCCGCCCGCTCGCGCTCCAGCAGCAGGTGCTGCATCGCCTGCAGCTCCTCGCGGGCCCTGGCGGCCTCCTGCGTGCGGGCAGCGAGCTGCGCCTGCAGCGCCTGCACATCCGCGCTCGGCGGTGCGGCGGGCGCGGGCGCCGCCACCGCCGCCGGCGCGAGCGCGGCCGCGGCGGACACCGGCGCCGGCGCCGCCGCAGCCGCCGGTGCGGCAGCCGCAGCCGCCGGTGCGGCAGCGGGAGCCGCCGGTGCGGCAGCGCTGTCGTCGAGGAAGCGGACCTCGCACTCGCCGAAGGTGATGGTGTCGCCAGGCTGGATGCGGTGCGCCTTCTGGCCGATGTGGACGCCGTTTACCTTGGTGCCGCCGCGCGAGCCGCTGTCCTTGACGAACCAGACCCCGCCTTCCTGATAGATCTGCGCATGGCGGACGGCGACGGTCCGGTCCTTGATCTGGACCTGCGCCCCGCGACCCTGGCCGATCGTGATCCTGCTGCCGGGCTCGATCTCGAACGTCTCGCCGGCACTCTTGCCCGTGGTGACCTCGAGCCTTGGCATCGCCCGCCCCGTCGCTCCAGCTTGCCGCCGCCCGCCGCGCCCAGGCCTGGCATGCGCACCGCACGCTGCCGCGGCCTGGAGCTGCTACTCCGCCCCTGGCGCGCGCTCCCCGTCCGCGCCCGCCCCACTGCCGGCGCTGGCTCCGGAACGCAACCCGCGGATGTACTCCAGCAGACAGCGCTTGGAGCAGACGAACTCGCCGCTGCCCGGCACCCGCTCGCGCGGCTCGGCGATCTCCGCCCCGCAGTGCGCGCAGCGCACCGGAGCCGCGCCCGCGGTGCGCGGCGGAAAGCGCTCCACCCGCCGGAAACCCTCCGGCACCTCGAACACCGCCGGCTCCTCCGGCCAGGCGTGCACGCTCTCCACCTCGGTCCGCAGCGTCGTGCCCTGGGTGAAGAAGTCCAGGTCGGCATGCACCCGCACCGGGAAGCCCTCGACCTCGCGCAGCGCCCGTGTGATGTCATCGGGGAACAGCCCGCACCTCTCGTAGAGCTCGAACAGCTCCGGCGGCGGGCTGTACTCCTCGATGTCGCCGGTCACCCACAGGTCGATCACCGGCTTGTCGTTGAGCGCGATGCGAACGTGTTCGGTCCGATACGGCCCCACCCGCTCGGGCCCGAGCCAGGCGGTGGTGACGATGCGCTTGCCGTCGGCCCGCAAGCCCTTGGCGCGCAGCCACTGCTCGAGCTCCTCGCCCCGCAGCCGCTCCAGCGCCAGCTGGCGTGCGTCCTCCCGATCCCGCTCGGCCTGCTCCCGCTTGCGGCGGATGGCGGCGAAGCTCTGCTCGACGTACATGCGCAGCTCGGGATCCACCTCCCAGAAGACCTCTTCGCGCAGACGCACGATCACGTAACGACCGCCTGGCCTGCGGTCGTCGAGCCGCATCGCACCCTCGCCGACCCGCAACAGCTGCGGCACCACCTCGCTGCGCTGCATGCCCGGCAGGCCGTTGGAGTGCTGGCGCACAAGCAGCCCGGCCGTCGCCGGGGGCGCCGCCAGTGCGGCGGCCAGGAAAGCTGCAAGCCCGAGTTGCCGTGCGGTGTTGTAACTGCGCATGCGCCCGCTCCCTCGGATCGGCGCGCGGTATCATAGCACGCGCGCGCGCTGACCGTCAAACCGGCCTGGCCTGCCGTTTCGCAAATGCTTGCTTCATGTTACGTCCACCCTCAGCCCCGCGGCGAGCCGCTGCCCGGCCGGCCGCCGGCGCCCCGGCCCGGCAGCGGGAGCGCGGGCGGCTGCGCGCTCGCACCGGTTGCGCGCCTGGCTTCCCCGCCCGCGCCGGGCCAGCCATCGGATAGACTCCGAGGAGATGGGTCCTCTTCAGGGTCGAGCCGGCAGCGAGGCACCGCGCCCAGCGCCCGGTGGCGCCCCGCCCGCTTGGGACGGGGGCGCCGGCGGCCAGGGGCGGGCGGTTCGCCTGTTCATCGTCGGGCCCACCGCCAGCGGCAAGTCGGGACTGGCGCTGCGGGTGGCGCAGCGCCTGGGCGGCGAGGTGCTGTCGGTGGACTCGATGAAGGTTTACCGGCGCATGGACATCGGCACCGCCAAGCCCCGCGGCGCGAGCACGGCCGGCGTGCCCATCCATCTGATCGATCTGGTCGAGCCGTGGGAGTCGATGAGCGTCGCCCGCTTCTGTGCCGCCGCCCGCCAGGTGGAGGCCGAGGTCCGCGCGCGCGGGCGGCTGCCGGTGTTCGCGGGCGGCACCGCGCTGTATGTGCGCGCGCTCACCGAAGGGCTGTTCGAGGGGCCGGCCGCGGACCCGGAGCTGCGCGCCGCGCTGCGCGCCGAAGCCGCACGCCACGGCCCCGGGGCGCTGCACGCGCGGCTGGCGGCGCTCGATCCGGTCGCGGCCGCACGCCTGCACCCCAACGATCTGCGGCGGGTCATCCGCGCCCTCGAGGTGCACGCCAAGACGGGACACCCGATCTCCGAGCTGCAGCGGCAATGGCAGGACGCCCCGCGCCCCGACCGGATGCTGGTCGGGCTGCGCTGGGAGCGCTCCGCGCTGGCCGCGCGCATCGAGCAGCGCGTCGACCGCATGTTCGCCGAGGGACTGGTGGAGGAGGTGCGCCGGCTGCGCGCGGAGCCGCGCGGCTTGAGCCCCCAGGCCGCCCAGGCGCTCGGCTACCGCGAGCTGCTGGCGTGGCTCGAGGAGGGCGAGCGCGAGCCGCTCGCCGAGCTCGCCGCCCGCATCAAGCGGAACACCCGCCGGTTCGCCCGCCGCCAGCTCAACTTCTTCTCGCACCTGCCGGACATCCACTGGATCGGCGTTGACGCGAGCACCGAGCCCGACCGGCTGGCGGACGAGGTCTGCGAGCGCTTCCTGGCGGCGTGCGGCGGCCGGCTGCCCGCCGGCCGCGGTTGAGCCGCGAGCAGTTCCGCCGCGGCCGGTGCGGGCCCGCACGCGGGCAGCGCACCGGCCGGCCTCTGCCGGCCGCAACCGTGACACAACCCTGACCGAATCTTCCCGGCCGCCGCCGCGTTCGTATCCGTATAGCAGATCGGGCAGACCCGGAGGGCGCGCCACGGCCGCGCGCCACCGGGCGGCGCAGACCGCGCCACCTCGCCTCAGAGAAGGAGAGCCGACCATGGGCAGCAGCGGGCGGGAGCAGGCACGAACGCGGGCGGCGGTGGCCGCGGCGGGACGCGCGAGCTGGGGGGCGCTCGCGCTGGCGGCGGCGGTGGCAGCCGTGGTGGGTGCGGCAGCGGCACGGCTGCTCGGCCCCGCTCCGGCAGCGGCCACAGCCTCGGGGCGCAGCGCCCAGCTGGACGCGCTGGCCGCGCGGCTGGAGGCGGCAGGCGAGCAGCTCTCGAAGCACGAGCGGGCGCTGGCGGCGCTGCAGCACAGCCTCGCCGAGACGACGGAGCTGGTGTTCGAGGCGCGGCGCGAGCAGGCCGGGCTGCGCGAGCAGCTCGAGGAGTTCGCGCTCGCGGGCCTGGCCACCGGCCCCGGCGTCCACGCCGCCGGCTCGCGCTCCGGACCCGCGGCCCTGCTCGCGGAGGCGGACAGCTTCGGACCTCGGGCCGGCGGGCTGGCGGCGCGCTCCGCCGCGCCGCAGCCCGCCGGGGCGGAAGGCAGCGCCGCGCCGGTGCCCGCGTCCGGTCAACAGGCCCCGCCGCCCGAGATGGTCGCGGCGGCGCGGCTCGCCCTGGAGCAGGCCCGCGAGGAGGAGCGGCGGCAGCGCGAGCAGGCCGAGGCGGCGCTGCGCCTGGAGCGTGCCCAGCGCATGGTGGAACGGCTCAGCGAGCGGCTGCAGCTGTTGCCGCAGCAGCAGGAGCAGCTCACCAGCCTGCTGTACCAGCGCGACGAGCAGCGCCGCGCGGCCTTCCGCGCCGTGCGCGAGGGGCAGCTCGATCCCGAGCAGGCGCGCGCCCAGGCCCAGCAGGCCGAGCAGGCCTACGAGCAGGCGCTCCAGCAGGTGCTGACGCCCCAGCAGTACGCGGAACTCGAGGCGATCCGCGCCGAGCAGCGCGAGGAAGGACGGCGCCGCTGGCGCGGTCCCGGCGAGGAGGGCACGGGCGAGGGCGGCCGCCGCTAGCCCGGCGGTCCGGGGCGGCCGTGGGGGCCGAGGTGAGGCGCCCTGGCCGCGAGGACCCGCTCGCCTGGTGCACCCGCCTGGCCCCGGTGTCCATGCCGCCACCAGGCGGGCCGCGGCGGCGGGGGTGGGGGTGCGGACCGCGCGCCGCCGCCCCCTGCACCACGCCTCGATCCCGGCCGCGCTCCCCGTCCCCCGGCGCCCCCCCGATCGCGGCCCGGTGGGCCGGCGGTCGCGATCGGGCGAAACGCCCGCTGTGCGGCAGGCTAGCCCTCGGAGCAACAGCGCCAGGAAGGCCGGCACGGCAGCAGGCTGCCGCCAGGCACCGGCCGCGGGCCGCATCGACACCCCCTCGTCCCGAGCCGGCCGGACCGCGCGCCACAACGGCTGGCCGCGCGCGGCGGGCCGGCGCGAGCGCGCGAGGCGAAGACCGGCGCGATCACTCGGCGGGGTTGCGCTCGAGCCCGAAGACGATCCGGTCGATGTCCTCGTGCAACCCCTGCATCTGGTTCCAGAACTGCTTGAGGTGGCGCTTGTTGTGCGCCCAGCTGGTGAAGCTGATGCACCCGGGCGCGGCGAGCGTGATGCCGAGCAGACACAACAGCGCCCAGATCCTGCGCGTCCTGCGCTTCATCGGCCCCTGCCCCCTCCGTGTTCTCGCTGTCGCGGTCGGACCCCGGACCCCCTCGCCGGCAGCGTATATACCACTCCCCTCCGGCGGTGTCAACGCGCGGCCGTCGTCCTATGTCACGGTTCGGTCATGGCATGCGGCGAGGCCCGGGACCGGCTCGCGGTTGTCCGCACCGCCGGGTGGTGGTAGGATCCACCGCCTGCGGCGCCAGCGGTGGGGGCGAGCACCGCTGCCCCGGCGCGCGTCCCTGCCGCCGCGCGGCGGCGGCGCGGCAGCGCTCGCCAGCAGGGGGCGAGCGCCGGCGGCGCAAGCCACGGCCGGCAACGCGAGCGGAGGCGGGAGCGGATGGGTGCGAGCTGGACACCGCCGCGGGCGCCGCGCGGCACCGCCGACATCCTGCCGGAACAGGTCCATGCCTGGCACCGGGTCGAGCGCACCGCCGCCGAGCTGGCGGAGCGCTACGGCTACCGCGAGCTGCGCACACCCGCCTTCGAGGCGCTGGAGCTGTTCGCGCGCGGCATGGGCGAGGGCACCGAGGTCGTCGAAAAGGAGATGTTCCTGCTCGCTCCGAGCGGGCGAGCGCGCGTGGAGGCCGGCCCGGGCGAGGCCCCGGACGCCGGGCCGCGCGCGCAGGCGCCCGCCGGCGGCCACGGCGCCGGCGGCGCAGAACCGCTGGCGCTGCGCCCGGAGTTCACCGCGGGGGTGGTGCGCGCCTACCGGCAGCACGGCCTGGACAAGACCCGCGGCCTGCTGAAGGTCTACAGCATCGGGCCGCTGTTCCGCTATGAACGGCCGCAGAAGGGCCGGCAGCGGCAGTTCCACCAGGTCAACCTGGAGGCCCTGGGCACCGGCGATCCGCGCGCGGAGCTGGAGCTGATCGCCTTCGCGCAGGACCTGCTCGGCGCGCTCGGCATCCCGGACTTCGCGGTGCGGCTCAACTCCATCGGCTGCGCGCAGTGCCGTCCCGGCTATCGCGAGCGGGTGCGGGCGCTGCTGCAGCCGCGCCGCGAGCGGCTGTGCGCGAACTGCCGCGCCCGCCTGGACCGCAACGCCTTTCGGGTGCTCGACTGCAAGCTGTGCGCCGAGCACACCGCCGATCTGCCGCCGATGGCGGAGCAGCTGTGCGCGGCGTGCGCCGAGCACTTCGCGGCGGTGCGGGCGGGTCTGGAGCTGCTGGACGTGCCCTACCGGATCGACGCGCGGCTGGTGCGCGGTTTCGACTACTACACCCGCACGGTGTTCGAGTTTCCCAGCGGGCGGCTGGGCGCGCAGGACGCGCTCGGCGGCGGCGGCCGCTACGATCGGCTCATCCCGGACATGGGCGGGCCGGAGCTGGGCGCGTGCGGCCTCGCCTTCGGCATCGAGCGACTGCTGCTCGCGATGGATCCGGCGGCCACGGGCAGCGCCGCCGCCGAGGCGGCCGAGCGGGCGCGCCGCGCCGCCGCGGTCTACGTGGCCGCCACCCCCGAGCCAGGCCCGCGCGCGGCCGCGCTGGAGCTGGTGACCGAGCTGCGCCGCGCCGGACTGGAGGCCGAGTTCGACCTCGCCGGCAAGAGCCTCAAGGCCCAGCTGCGCGCGGCGGACAAGGCCGGTTTCGGGTGGGTGGTGATCGTGGGGCCGGAGGAGCTGGCGCGGGGCGAGGTCGCGCTGCGCCAGATGGCGGCCGGGCACCAGCAACGGCTGCCGCGCGCGGAGCTGCTGGCGCGGCTCGCCCCGGCGGTGCCGCTCGCCGCCCGGCCCGCCCGCTGAGCGATCCCGCCGCCCGCCGCGCCCCGCCGCCCTTCGGCACGCGCGCCCCTGGCGCTATAGTTAGGGAGGGCAGGAGCGCAGGACCGCGCTCGCCTGGCAGTGCGGGCGTCGGAGCGCGGTTCCATGATCGTGATGGAGGACGCCCGGATCAACGGAGGTAGCACGCGGTGAGCGGCGACGCGCGGCTGGGCACCATCGAGGAGATCCGCGCCCGGAGCGAGGCGTTCCGGCGCGAGCTGCAGCAGGAGGAGTACGCCTCGGCCGCCGGCCTCAAGAGGGGCTCGGATACCGCAGGGATCTTCGAGCGCTACCGGGGGCTGCTCGCGCCGTCGAGCCGCGAGGCCATCACGCGGCGGCTGGAGGAGATCGAGCGGGCGCTCGCCTCCGGCCCTGCCGAGTCCGAACGGTCCGCCCTGCTCGACGAACGCCGGCGCCTGGAGTACCTGCGGGCGGAGCTGTTCGAGCACTTCATCGCCGCGGAGGTGCGCGCGATCAGCGACGCGCTGGTCACGCGCGAACAGGCGGCCACGGTCCAGCTCGCGGCCGGCGACGTGGTGCCGTTCCGGCGCCTCAGCCAGGAGATGGCCGCCACCGCCGACCGCACGCGCCGGGGCGAGCTCGAGCGGGCGCAGCTGGCCATCGTCGAGGAGCAGCTCACGCCGCTGCTCGCCGAGCGGCTGCACATCGAGTCCGGGATCGCGCGAGCCCTCGGGCAGCCGTCCTATGCAGCGTTGTGGCAGTGGCTGCACCGGATCGATCTGCACCAGCTGCGCGACATGATGCTGGGCTTTTTGCGCGCCACCGACGACATGTACCGCGAGGCGATGGGGTGGTTCATGCGCAAGCACGCCGGCATCGCGCTGGAGGACGCCTCGCGCCACGACCTGCTGGCGATCTTCCGCGGCGAGCGGTTCGACGACTACTTCCCCAAGGACGACATGGTGCGCGTGGCGGAGCGGTTCCTGCGCGAGATGGGGATCGAGCTGAGCGCCGGCGGTCACATCGAGCTCGATCTGGAGCCGCGCGACCTCAAGGTCGGACGCGCGTTCTGCGCCGCGATCGAGGTGCCGCATCGCATCATCGTGGTCACCTCCCCCGAGGGCGGGCGGCGCGACTGGCAGCGGCTCTATCACGAACTCGGGCACGCACTGCACCTGGGCTACACCGCGGCGAACGCGCCCTACGAATATCGCTGTCTCGGCGACCCGAGCCTCGGCGAGAGCTACGCCTTCCTGCTGCAGTATCTGCTGACCGATCGGGGCTGGCTGCGGCGCTACCTGGGCTTCACCAAGCCGCAGGACTACCTCTTCCTGGTCCACCTGGAGAAGCTGGCCTACCTGCGGCGCTACAGCGCGCGCCTGGCCTACGAGCTGGAGATGCGCGGCGACGGGGGCGAGCGCGAGCTGGAGGAGCTGGAGCAGCGCTACGACGAGCACATGCGGGCGGCGCTGGGGCTGAGCTATCCGCGCTCGCTCTTCCTCTACGACGTGGAGCGGAGCTTCTACTCCGCGCGCTACCTCCGGGCGTGGTTGTTCGAAGCGCTGCTCAGCAAGCACCTGGTGCACTACTTCGACGAGGACTGGTACCGCAACCCGCGCTGCGGCACCTTCCTCAAGAAGCACTGGGAGCTGGGCACGCGCTACGGGGTGGAGGAGATGGCGCGCGAGATCGGCTACGAGGAGCTGACGACCAAGCCGCTGGAGAAGCAGCTGCTGCGCGCGCTGTAGGCCGGAGCGGGGCTGGCCCGGCCTGCAGGGCGCACCCGCCCGCCCTCAGCGCACGAGCTGGCGCGGCAACGGCAGGGGCGCGGCGCGCGGCAACGGCCCGCCTCGCTCGCGGTCGAGCACCAGCCGGCTGCCCCAGCGCCGCCGCCAGGCCTGCACCGGCTCGGCGCCGTGGTGGCAGGCGCCGAAGCTCGGCTTGGCGTAGGGGCCCGTGGGGCTCTGTGCCCAGAACCACCCGAGCGCGCCCTCCACGTCCGGCCCCCAGCGGCCGCGGTAATCCAGCCAGGTCTCCAGCTGCAGTCCCGCCGAGCGCGCCCGCACCGCCAGGAAGCCCGGCGGCGCGAACCGCTCGGGCGCGGAGGCACGTACCGCGGGCGCAATATCGACCAGCGGCGCTCGCCAGGTGTCGATCCAGACCCCGTTGCCGTGGAACACATCGTCGTGCTCGACGAGCCAGCGCGGGGCCACGTACGCCCGCAGCTCGCCCGCGAACGGATACGAGGCGTGCTTGCCCAGCGCGACGTAGACGACCGGATGCGTGCCGTCGGGCTGCGGCTGGCCGTCCTCGCCGACCCGCTCCAGCTCCGCCGCCGGCACCCGGATCGCCCATCCGTGGCCGTGATAGACCCCCCTCCAGCAGGCGGGCTCCGAGCAAGGCGCCCGCCGGGTCGAGCTCGGCCTCGACCAAAAAGCTCTGGTGCTCCCAGTCGCCGCGGTGCGCGCCGAAGCAGCCCAGCCGCCCCAGCAAGCGCGCGCACGCGTAGTCGTAGGGATACCACTGCCAGTACTCGACGAAGTAGCGCCGCAGCTGCCCCGGCGCGTTCCCGGACCGCGGCCGCGGAGGTTCGGGCGCGGGGTAGACGTGCACGTAGCTCGGCGCCTCGCCCGGCGGGCTGCCCGCCATCCGCTCCGGAACGCCGAGCAGCCGCCCGTCCTGGCTGAAGCGCGCCCGCCCGAGCCCCGCCACCAGCTCCACCTCCGCTGGCCGCGGCCCCTCGGAGGGCCGTACCACGATCGGCCACCGCCCGCTCGCCAGCGCCGCGAAGAAGGCATCGACGTCGCCGGGGAAGTAGTCCTCGTTGCGGTTGCCGGCACCGCTGCCGCCCCCTGGGTACCAGGCGTTGAACCGCAACTGGGGTGCGAACCGCCGCGCCAGCTCCGCCTCCAGCTCCCGCCCGGCCAGGGGGGCCGGCTGCGGCGCCGCAGGCGACAGACCCGCCGCCCGCACCACCAGCGCCTGTCCGGCGATCAGCAGCGCGAGCACCACGGCATACCGGCCGGCCCCGGGGCGGGCTAGCGCAGCTCCGGCAGCCACTCGGGAATGTCCAGCGCGCACCGGAAACCCACCTCGGGGAACCGCTCCTCGGGACGGGCCCGGTCGCGGTGGAACAGCCGCGCATAGTGCAGCCCGTAACGCCAGGAGCCGCCGCGGATCACCTTCAGCTGTTCGGAGAACTCCGCCGCCCGCGGATCGCCTCCCGGATACGGCAGGAAGGCCGAGCCGGTCCACTCGCTCACGTTGCCCGCCATGTCCATGCAGCCGTACGGGCTCTCATCGTCCGGAGCGGTACCGACAGGGCGGGTGTGCACCGGCAGCTGCTCGGAGGACGCTGCCTGCACGTGGACCCGCCGGCGCTCCGTGTCCTCGCCCCACGGCCAGGTGCGGCCGTCGGGCCCGCGCGCTGCCTTCTCCCACTCCAGCTCGTCGGGCAGCCGCTTGCCGGCCCAGGCGGCGTAGCGCTGCGCCTGGTGCCAGCTGACCTGCACCACCGGGTGGTCGGCCTGCTCGGGCGGAAACGGCGCCCCGCCGCCGCCCCCCGCCGGCATCGGGCGCCAGTGCGGCGGCGGCGCCTCACCGCTCGCCTGCACCATCGCCAGGAACTGGCGATTGCGCACCTCGAACCGGTCGATGAAGAAGGCCGGCAGCCGCACGGTGCGGCGCGGGTTCGCGGCCCGCGCATCCGGCTCGTCGGTGCCGATGATCGCTGGCCCGGCCGGCACGTACACCATGTCGGTGATCCGCGCCGCGAACTCCAGCGCCCGCCGCGCCCGCTCGTGCCCGGGATCGACCTCCAGCAGCGCCCGCAGCGCAGCCTGGGCCTGCTCGGCGCGGCTGTGCCGCATGGCCTCGATCGCCTCGGCCCACAGCCGCTCGACCGCCGAGGATTGCGCGGCGCTCGCGAGCGCGCGCTCGCACGCCGCCAGGCGGGCGGCGAGCATCTTCGCGCGCGGATCGCCGTCGTCGATCCAGGCGCCGGCGCGCCGGTAGGCCTGGATCGCCTCCTGGTAGCGGCCGGCCTGTTCGTGGCGCTGTCCCTCCGTGAAACTGGCCTGGAACTGTGCCAGGCGGCGCGCGCGCCGCGCCTTCTCCTCGATCTCGGTGCGCACCGCCGGGCGCTCCAACCGCTCCGCCACCTCGTTGGCGCGGTACAGCTGCGCCAGCGCCTGCTCGTAGCGCCGCTCCGCCAGCGCCTGCTCCGCCTCGCGCAGGTGACGGCCCAGTTCGTGCTCGAGCAGCTTGCGCTCGATCTCCTCGCTCTCGCCGGCGAAGACCTCGCAGTAGCGCCGCCAGGCGGCGACCTGGCGCTGCACCGCCGCCTCGTCCCCGGGCCGGGAGGCGGCCGCGCGCTCGGCCTGCGCGATCTCGCCTCCGCAGGCGGGTGCGGATGGCCTCCAGGCGCGTGCGCGGCGCTTCCGCCTCGGGCACCGCGCGCGCGGTCCGCTCGTAGAGCTGGACCGCGGCCGCGAGCGCACCCTCTGCCTCCAACCGGTCGCCCTCGCTCAGGGCGTGCTCGACCATCCAGCTGCGCTCCAGCTGCTCCAGCTCCGCGGCTCGCTCGGCGAACCGCGCCCGCAGGGCGCGCAGCCCCTGCAGCGCCTCGTCGTGCCGCCCGGCCGCCCGGAGATCCAACAGCGGCGCCAAAGCGCGTTGCAGGGCGATCTTGCGCTCCAGTTCCTCCCGGCGCCGCTCGCCGACCCAGAACGAACCGGCGGCAGCCAGGTGCTGCTCGGCCTTTTGCAGCTCTCCCTGCGCCAGCGCCTGCTCGGCGCGCCCCAGCGCATCGACGTTGCGGCGCGCCAGCACGATCCCGATCGCCGCCGGCACCAGCACCAGCGCCAGCGCCGCGCCCACCGCCAGCCGCACCATGAGGGTGCGGCGCCGGCGCTGTCGCAGGTAGCGCTCGGTGGAAAACCCCTCCCCGCGCGAGGCATCGCTGGAACGCCGTGCCAGCTCCCGAAACGAGCGGTAGCCCTTCTCGATGAGTTCCTCGACGTCGCGCAGGTCGTCCTCGACGGCCGCGATGTCCCCGCATCGCACCGCGCCGCCGGCGTGCTGCCCGCCGAGCGCCGGGCCGGCCTCGGCGCCGGCCCCGCTCGAGCCCGCGAGCTCGGGTTCCTCCGCGATCGCCGCGATGGCGCTCTCCAGAAACGCGCTCATGGGCTGGGGCGCGCGGCGGCCGCGCGGCGGCTGGGCGGCGCGGCCGCCGCGCCGGCGGCGCGCGCGCGCGCTGCCACCGCCGGGTCGCGCGCCGGGCGGCACGCCGGCCGGGCGCGCCGCGACGCCGCCCTGGCGGCGGATGGCCTCCAGGTTGGCGCGCAGGAAGCTGTCCGCCGGACCGCCGCCAGATGCCTGGGACGCGGCGGGCTGTGGGCTGGAGGACCTCGCGCCGCCTGGGCCCGCCGGGCCGCCGGCCGCCGTGCCCTGGTCCGAGGAGCGCCCGAGCCAGTCCTGCAATGTCTGGCTCGGATCGAACGCGGAACGCGGGGCGGCAGGGGCGGCCGCCGCTGGCGCGGCGGAGGGCGCCGCGGCTGCACCTTCCGGCTCCGGCCCCGCCAGCGCGGGCGCAGGCGGCGCGGCCAGCGGCGCACCGGGCAGCACCGCGGGGGCGGACGGCTCGGCCCCGGCGGCAGCGGCCGGCTGCCCCCCCGCCTGCGTCTGCATGAGCCGCAGGCGCTCTTCGGGATCGGCGCCGGCATCGGGCACGAGCCGCCCCTTGAGCCCGATCGCCCGCATGTAGTCCTTCTCGTCGGCGCGCAGCGAGCTGAGCAGCTCCGCCAGCACGCGCCGGTGCTGCGCCGAGGTCAGGATCCCGCGGTCGACCAGCATCTCGCCGACGCGCACCTTGTAGGCGCGCTCGCGCTGGAGCTGGAACATGCGCTCCAGCTGCTCGCGGCTGGCATAGCCGAGCCGCAGCGCGATGTCGGCATACAGCGAGTCCAGGCGAATCACCTGGCTGGCGGCCTGCGCCTGGTGGATGGCGTCGACCTGTTCCGGGGCGAGCAGGCCGGCATCGAGCGCGATCTCCTGGACGGTGCGCCTGCGGCCGCGGCGGTGCAGCTCCGCACGCGCGCGCAACACCTCGGCCACCTCGGCCTCGCCCACCAGGCCGTTCTTGAGCGCGATCTTCAGGAAGAAGCGCTCGTCCAGCGAGAGCCCTCGCCAGGACGCCGCTGTCTCGGTGGCTGCACCCGCGCCCATACCGCCGTCGCCGCGACCGCCCTATCTTCTGTCCGCGCTAGACGTTGTGTCCCAACGATGGTAGCACCGCCGGCGCGCCCGGTCAATGCGCACCCCGGGGCGTTCAGCCCGCAGCGCGACCGTCCTGCCCGGCCTCGCCCGCCGGGCCCCTGCCGGCGGGGGTTGCCTGCTCGGCGGCGAGCAGTTCCCGCAGCGCTGCCGGCAGCCGGCGGGGCCGGCCGGTGCGGTCGACCGCCACCAGGAGCGTGCTCGCCTCGGCGAGCAGCGTGCGCTGGCGCCACGCCCGGTAGCGGAAGGCGACGCTCGCCCCGCGTGCCTCGGCGAGCCGGGTCTCGATCTGGAGCACCTCGTCGTAGCGCGCGGGGCGGTGGTAGTGCACCTGCAGGCGGGCGACCACCAGCAGCGTGCCCGCCGCCTCCAGCTCCGCGTAGTTGAGACCGCGGGCGCGCAGCCAGGCGCTGCGGCCGCACTCGAAGTACTCCAGCCACCGCGCGTGGTGCACCACGCCCATCTGGTCGGTGTCGGCGTAGCGCACCCGCACCTCGATCGTGTCCCCGGGCGGTGAGTCCGGCGAGGTTGCCGGGCACGGGGGTGGGACGGGGGCGGGTTCGCCGGCGGGCCGCGTCATGGCGAGGCCCATCCAAGCGCAAGGCAGGCCGGGCCGCAACCGCCTCCCCGAGGCGCGGCGCCGAGCGCGGCCGGGCGCCGCCGGGGCGCCGTTGACCGCCCGCGGCAAGCGGGCTAGCATGGGCCGATCATGAGGGCTTCGGAGCGCTGGCGCGGGACCACCATCGTCGGGGTCCGCCGCGGCGGGCGGGTCGCGCTCGGCGGCGATGGGCAGGTATCGCTCGGCCAGACGGTGGTCAAGCGGGACGCGCGCAAGATCCGGCGGCTGCACGACGGGCGGGTCTTGTGCGGATTCGCCGGCGCGGTCGCCGACGCGGTGGCGCTGCTGGAGCGCTTCGAGGCGATGCTCAAGAAGTACAACGCCAGCGTCACCCGCGCCGCCGTCGAGCTGGCCAAGCAGTGGCGCCTGGACAAGGCGCTGCGGCGGCTGGAATCCATGCTGGTGGTCTGCGATGCCGAGGCGATGCTCGTGGTCGGCGGGCAGGGCGAGGTGATCGAGCCCGAGGACGGGCTGGTCGGCATCGGCTCGGGCGGGCCGTACGCGCTGGCAGCGGCGCGGGCGCTGGCGCGCCACACCGAGCTCGATGCCGGCGCGATCTGCCGGGAGGCGCTGCGCATCGCGGGCGAGATCTGCGTCTACACCAACGAGACGATCCACGTCGAGGAGCTGTGAACGAGAGCGCTGCGAGCTCGGCCTCCGAGTCCCCGCCGGCGGTGCTGGCCGGCGACGAGCTGACGCCGCGCCGCATCGTCCAGGCGCTGGACCGCTACATCATCGGCCAGACCGAAGCCAAGAAGGCGGTCGCCATCGCGATCCGCAACCGGATCCGGCGGCTGCGGCTGTCCAGCGAGATGCGCGAGGAGGTCGTCCCCAAGAACCTGATCCTGATCGGGCCGACCGGGGTCGGCAAGACCGAGATCGCCCGCCGCATCGCCAACCTCACCGGGGCGCCGTTCGTCAAGGTCGAGGCCTCCAAGTTCACCGAGGTGGGCTACGTCGGGCGCGACGTCGAGTCCATCATCCGCGAGCTGGCCGACGCCGCGGTCAACCTGGTGCGCCAGGAACAGCTCCGCGCGATGCGCGAGCGGGCGCGGCCGCTGGCCGAGGAACGGCTGCTCGATGCGCTGCTGCCCGGCAGCGCCCATGAGCCCGACTGGCGGCGCTCCTGGCTGCAGGTGCTGGAGCGCGGTGGCGAGCCGCAGCCCGGCCGCAGCGCGGCGGGCGAGGACGAGGAGGCCGCTGAGCGCGCGCGCCGCACGCGCGAGAAGCTCCGCCGGCTGTTGCGCGAGGGCAAGCTGGAGGAGCGCGAGGTCGAGATCGCGCTCCAGGAGCGGGTGCAGGTCGGGGTCGAGATCTTCGGCAGCCAGGGCGTGGAGCAGCTCGGCGCCGGTTTCCAGAACCTGCTCGAGCGCATGCTGCCGCCGCGCACCCGCCGCAAGCGGCTCAAGGTCGCCGAGGCGCGGCGGCTGCTGGAGGACGAGGAGGCGGAGAACCTGCTCGACCGCGACAAGCTCATCGCCGAGGCGCTGGAACGGGCGGCGACCTCGGGGATCGTGTTCATCGACGAGCTGGACAAGATCTGCGCAGGCGCGGACGCCAGCTCCCGCCACGGTCCAGACGTATCGCGGGAGGGGGTACAGCGCGACCTGCTGCCGATCATCGAGGGCTCGACCGTCAGCACCCGCTACGGGGTGATCAAGACCGACCACGTGTTGTTCATCGCCGCCGGGGCGTTCCACATGGCCTCGCCGAGCGATCTGATCCCCGAGCTGCAGGGCCGCTTCCCCATCCGGGTCGAGCTCCACCCGCTGGGACGGGCCGAGTTCGCGCGGATCCTGCGCGAGCCCGACAATGCGCTCACCCGCCAGTACGCCGAGCTGCTGGCCGCCGACGGCGTTACCGTCAGCTACGACGAGGCGGCGCTCGATGAGATCGCGCGCATCGCCGAGGAGGTCAACAGCCGCACCCAGGACATCGGCGCCCGGCGGCTGCACACCCTGTTCGAGAAGCTGCTGGAGGATCCGCTGTTCGAGGCGCCCGATGGCATGCAGGGCCCGCTCCACATCGACGTGGAGTTCGTGCGGCGCAAGCTCGGTCCCATCGTGCAGGACGAGGACCTGAGCCGGTTCATCTTGTAGGTCTCAGGACACGTGCTGGCAGCGTGCCGGTGGCCCGGCGCCACCGGCGCGCTGCGGCGAGCCAGGCCGCGGCGGTGGGGAGCCGGGCGGCGGCCGGTCCGGAGCGAGGCGACACGACATGGATCCGGTCAGTCGCGAGCTGCTCATCGCCGTGGCGGCGCTGGCGCTGGGCGCCTGCTGCGGTAGCTTCCTCAACGTGGTCATCCACCGGCTGCCGCGCGCCGAGGAGGGGCTGGGGCTCGGCCGGCCGCGCCGCTCGTTCTGCCCGCGCTGCCGCGCCTCCATCGCCTGGTACGACAACCTGCCGCTGCTGAGCTATCTCGTGCTGGGCGGGCGCTGCCGCTCCTGCCGCGGCACGATCCCCTTGCGCTACTTCCTGGTCGAGGCGGCGAGCGCGGGGCTGTTCGTGCTGGTGGCCTACCGGACATTGATCCTGCCGCCCAGTCCGCAGTGGGAGCTGGCACTCGCCCAGGCGGCGCTGCTCGCCGCCATGGTGGCGGTGGCCGGGATCGACCTGGAGCACCTGATCATCCCCGACCGGATCGACAAGCCCGGCATGGTGCTGGCGCCGCTGGTCTCGTGCGCGGTGCCGGCGCTGCACGCCGGGCACGGCGATCTGCAGACGCTGGCCGCGGGCCTGGCGGCGCTGGGGCTGGGCGACGGCAGCGCGGCGCTGGAGGGCAGCCGCCTCGGGGCGGCGCTCGCCTCGCTGCTCGGGATCGCGTTCGGCGCCGGGCTGGTCGGGCTGATCCGCTGGCTGGGCACGCTCGCCTTCCGCAAGGAGGCGATGGGGCTCGGCGATGTCAAGTACATGGGGATGCTGGGCGGGTATCTGGGCTGGAAGGGGGTGCTGCTCGCGCTCGGGGTGGCGGTGCTGAGCGGGGCGCTGGTCGGCATCGCGATGAAGCTTTTGACGCGCGAGCCCTATGTGCCGTTCGGCCCGTTCCTCTCGCTCGGGGGTGCGGCGGCGCTGCTGTTTCATCACGAGCTGGTGTGGGCGCTGTTCGTGGGGTATCCCTCGCTGCTCTACGGCGCGGCCGTGCTGGCCCCCGCGCCCGCCGGCCGGCGACCGCCGCCCGGAGGCCCGCCGCGGCGGGCAGGCGCAGCCCGGCCATCGTGCCGCGCCGCGCCCGCCCTCGCGCGCTCCCCCGCTACTTGACCACCCGGAAGCTGACCTCGTCGCTGCCGGGCAGGAAATCGGGGTGGGTTGCGCTCGCGCTCGCCGTCCAGGTCCCGCGCCCGCCCTCCGCGCTGTCGATCCGCAGGCCGAGGACCGCGCTGCCGTCGGCGGCGGTGGAGCCGCTCAGCGCGGCGACCTGCTGGCCGTTCGCCCCGCGCACCGCGATCGTGACCTGCGCTCCCTCCACCGGC
This sequence comes from Planctomycetota bacterium, assembly GCA_026004615.1. Taxonomy (GTDB): domain Bacteria; phylum Planctomycetota; class J058; order J103; family J103; genus BPJM01. Next base: position 272,242 of record BPJM01000002.1, on the reverse strand, counting down.
ACGCCGGCTGGATCGGTCACCAGGACCGCGAACTCCGCCGTCTGCGCGGTGCGGTAGCGGGAGCGATCCGCCGCCAGATCGACGGCGAGAGGCGGCGGCGTGGTGAGTTCGAGGCGGATCGAGGCCGCGCCCACGGTGCCGTCCGGCGCGGTCGCCACCGCGAACACGCCCAGGGGGCCGTCGTCCCAGCAACACGTGGAGCTAAGGTCGAAGCAGGGCTCGCTGCCCCGACCGAGGGTGTGGAGAGAAACGCTTGGTGTGGCGTACCACAGCATGCGCTCCGAGATGTCCGCCGCCCCGAGCGTCGCGACACCCTCGAAGCAGACCGTGTCCGCGGTCTTGTCCACCACCGTGCCGTCCGGCGGTGCGAGGATCGAGACCTCGGGCGCGGGGGGCAGCTCCGCGACCGGTTTCCACAGCACCGGGATGACCGACTCGTAGCGCCCGTACGAGTACGGGGAGAGGCGGTCGACGTTGGCCCCCCCGGCGATCAGCGGCGGCTCGGAGTCCGACACGCCGAAGGCGTACGCGCGCGGCAGCCCGCCGGGCGAGGGCAGCAGCTGGAGGGCACTCTGGCCCGGCCGCCACAGAAAGGCCATGCTCTTGCGGAGCCCGTCGCCGGTGCGCTCCTCGATCCCGCCCACGACCACACCATGGTTGTTGAGGCCGAACGCGAAGGAGCTGCGAGCCGGACCTGGAGCGGGCAAGCGGCGGATCCGGTAGCCGCCCTGGCCATCGGGCTCCCAGAGCACAGCCCGCACCTGGTTGGAGGCCTCGGGGTCCACCGCGTCACCGGCGATCACACCGGCGTCGTTGATGTCCCACGCATTGGCGGCGAGGACGGTGGAGCCGTCCGCGAGCAGCCCCGGCAGCAGCACGAGCTCGCCCGCGCCGCCGGCGCCCGGGGTGAACACGAAGGGGCCCTCCGGACCCTGGTGGGAGATCTGGACGACGTGTCCGACGACCTGTCCCGACTCGTTGATCGAGGTGGCATCGGTCCGCACGCCCGGCTGCACGATCTCGATGACCCGGACCAGCTCGACCTGCTCGGGGGGCATCACCCGCAGGATCCAGGAGCGGGACGGGTTGGAGAACTGCGGGCTCTGGGTGTAGCCGCACACCAGCACCGAGCCGTCCTCGCGCACGTTCGTCAGGTCGGTGGCGTAGGCACGCGCCTTGGTGTCGTCCGGCGCTGCGAGCGGTATGCCCAGGTCCACGCGGCGGTAGTTGACCGAGCCGTCGGCCCCGACCTCGGGCCACCACAGCGCGGCGCGGCGACCTTGTAGCTCGTGCGTCCTCAGGGACGAGCGGCCGACGGCCCACCCCTGCTCGTTGATCGCCAGCGCATAGCTATAGCCGGTCAGCCCCACTCCACCAGCCAGGGGGACATAGTCCGGCTCGAGGGGGATCTGGCGGCCGTCGCGCCAGATGATCGGCAGGTCCTGCATGCCGCCGGCGACCCAGCCGTGCGAGTTGACGCCGACCGCCAGGAGGAGATTGTCCAGGCTGATCGTCGTGCGCTCTTCGAAGGGGGCCACGTCGAAGGGCGCGTACACGGGCGGGTCCTGCTGCTGCGCCCGCGCGGCGCCGGTCCCAGCGGCGAGCACCGCCGCGCCCGCGAGGAGCCAGGCGAGCGCGGCCGGCCGCGGGGCAGGCGGCCAGGGCGTGCTGCCCCGCCGCCCTCGGTGGTGGTGGTGGTGGTGGTGGTGGCGTTCGGGCATGAGGCGACCTCCGGGGCACGGAACCCTCCATCCGATGCGCGCGCCGGCCCGCGCCGCACCGGGGGCCAACCCGCTGCGGGCTGGTCCCGGTGCGCAGCGTAGGGCTCGTGCGCCTCGCGCGCGACGGATACCGGCTGAAATCGTTGCTCCTTGGAGCGCCGGCGGTTGGAGCTCGCAGCGCCCGCCGACCACCTCGCCCCGCGCCCGGCCGCATACACCGGTTCGGGCGGCCGGGGTATACGCACGCGCCCCCTCGCCGCCCGCTTGCGCGCGCCCGCAGCGCTCCCGTATCATCGCGGCCCCGCTGAAAGAGGAGAACGGAGACGTGGCGAAGATCGAGAGCGCGGACGTCCGCAGCGTCGCCTTCGTGGGCCATGGCACCGCGGGCAAGACGATCCTGACCGAGGCGTGCCTGTTGCACGCCAAGGCCATCAAGCGGTTGGGCTCGATCCAGGACGGCTCGACCGTCACCGACCACGACGAGCATGAGCGCGAGGTCAAGCACTCCATCGACGTCGGCCTGGCGTGCTGCGAGTACCGCGGCAAGCGGCTGCACCTGGTCGATACGCCCGGCTACCCCGATTACATCGGTGAGGCGATCAGCGGCATGAGCGCGGCCGATCTCGCCCTGGTGGTGGTGTGCGCCCAGGACGGGGTGCGGGTCAACACCCACGAGATGTGGCGGCGGGCGGAGCAGCTGGGGCTGCCGCGCGCGATCGCGATCAGCCGGCTCGACCTGGAGCACGCGCGCTGGGCCGAGCGGCTCGAGCAGATCCGCGCCGCGTTCGGCGAGCGGTGCGTGCCGCTGACGGTGCCCAAGGACGGGGCGGCGGGCAGCGGCTTCGCAGGCGTGGAGCGGGTCTGGCCGCTGGCCGCCGGGGCCTCGGCGGCGGCGCGCGAGGCGGCCAAGGCGCTGCTGGAGCGCGCGGTCGAGACCGACGACGAGCTCATGATGCGCTACCTGGAGGGCGAGGAGCTGAGCCCGGAGGAGGTCGGCCCGGCGCTGCACCGCGCGATCGCAAGCGGGCACGTGGTGCCGGTGTTCGCGACCGCCGCCGAGAAGGGCGCCGGCATCCCCGAACTCATGGACGCGGTGGTGGAGCTGTTCCCGCGCCCGGACGAGAGGACCTTCCAGGCGCTGGATGCCGAGACCGGCGAGCCGGTCGAGATCAAGGCCGACGCGCCGTTCACCGCGCGGGTGTTCAAGGTGAGCTACGATCCGTTCCTGGGCAAGGTGGGCTACCTGCGTGTCTGCTCCGGATCGGTGAGTGCCGGCAGTTCGGTCCTTCACCCGCCGAGCGGTTCCAACCTCAAGCTCGGCCACCTGTACTTCATCTTCGGCAAAGAGCAGCGGGAGACCGAGGAGGCGGTGGCGGGCGACCTGGTGGCGGTGAGCAAGATCGAGGCGCTGGGGCTGGGGGATGCGCTGTGCACCGCCGACCTGCGGGTGAACTGGCCACCGCTGAGCTATCCCGAGCCCATGGTCGGGGTCGCGGTCGAGCCCAAGACGCGCGCCGATGACGCCAAGATCCTGGAGGCGCTGAACAAGCTGGCCGGCTCCGATCCCACGCTCAAGGTCGAGCGGGTCAAGCAGACCAAGGAGCTGGTCGTCACCGGGATGTCGAACCTGCACCTGGAGACGGTCTTCCACCGGCTCAAGTCCCGCTACCAGGTCGAGGTCGAGACGCGGCTGCCCAAGGTCCCCTACCTGGAGACGATCACCGGCAAGGCGGCGGCCGACTACCGGCACAAGAAGCAGACCGGCGGCGCGGGCCAGTTCGCACACGTCTACCTGCGGGTCGAGCCGCTGCCGCGCGGGGGCGGCTTCGAGTTCCACAACGAGGTCGTGGGCGGGGCGATCAGCCAGAACTTCATGCCCTCCATCGAAAAGGGCATCAAGCAGATCATGGAGGAGGGCATCCTGGCCGGCTTCCAGGTCGTCGACGTGCGGGTGACGGTCTACGACGGCAAGGAGCACCCGGTCGACTCCAAGGACATCGCGTTCCAGATCGCAGGCCGCAACGCGTTCAAGGAGGCGGTGCTGGCGGCCAGGCCCGTGCTGCTGGAGCCGATCGCCGATGTCGAGATCCACGCGCCCCAGGACTTCACCGGCGCCATCATGGGGGATCTCAACACGCGGCGCGGCCGCATCCAGGCCACCGAGAGCCACGGCGATCGGGTGGTGGTCAAGGCCAAGGTGCCGGTGGCCGAGATGCAGACCTACTCGACCGAGCTGCGCTCGATGACGGGGGGCGAGGGCTGGTACACCATGGCGCACTCGCACTACGACGTGGTGCCGAAGCACATCGCCGATCAGGTCATCGCGCGTTACGCCCGTCAGCGCGAAGAGGAGAAGTAACCGGACCGGTGGCGCCGGCCCCACGCTCCGGCGGGTGCCCGACCGCGGAGGGCGGCCGGAGGCTCGGCCGCAGCGGGCGGAACCGGCGGGAAGGCTGGCAGCCGCGGCGAAATCGCGTATCTGTAAGGAATCGGGAGCTCGCGGCCGGCGCGAGCGGACGGGCGGCTCGAGGTGGCGATGGTCACAGTCGAAGAACTCCTGCAGCAACTGGTGGAACGCGGTGGCTCCGATCTCCACATCACCGCCGGGGCGCCGCCGAAGATCCGCATCGACGGCAAGCTGATCTCGACCGAGCACAACGTGCTCGACCCCGAGATGTCGCAGCGCCTGGTCTACTCGATCCTGGACAGCGAACAGGTGGCGCGCTTCGAGCGCGACCTGGAGCTGGACATGAGCTTCGGGATCGCCGGGCTCGGCCGCTTCCGCACCAACGTCTTCATGCAGCGCGGCGCGGTCGGAGCCGCGATGCGCATCATCCCGTTCGAGATCAAGACCCCCAAGGAGCTGGGGTTGCCGCAGGGACTGGTGGAATCGCTGTGCGCACTGCCCAAGGGTCTCATCCTGGTGACGGGTGCCACCGGTTCGGGCAAGTCGACCACCCTCGCCTCGATGATCGACCACATCAATCGCACCCGCAACGCCCACATCGTCACCATCGAGGATCCGATCGAGTTCGTGCACCGCAACAAGGGCTGCCTGATCAACCAGCGCGAGGTGGGCAGCGACACCACCAGCTTCCAGGCGGCGCTGCGGCATGTGCTGCGGCAGGACCCGGATATCGTCATGATCGGCGAGATGCGGGACCAGACCACGATCGAATCCGCGCTCACGCTCGCGGAGACCGGGCACCTGACGCTGGCGTCGCTGCACACCTCCGACGTCGTGCAGACGATCAACCGGATCGTGGACGTCTTTCCGGCCTACCAGCAGCAGCAGATCCGGACCCAGCTCTCGTTCGTGCTGCAGGCAGTGTTCTGCCAGCAGCTGCTGCCGCGTGCCGATGGGCGCGGGCGCGTGCTGGCGGCCGAGGTGATGGTCTGCAACTCCGCCATCCGCTCGCTGATCCGGGAGGACAAGGCGCACCAGATCTACTCGCTGATCCAGACCGGCGGCAAGTCGGGTATGCGGACCATGAACCAGGCGTTGTACGAACTCTACCAGGCGAAGTTGATTACCTACGACGATGCGCTTGCGCGCACGACCGATCCGGACGACCTCAAGCGCGTGTTCCAGCGCATCCGCTGAACCCGCCCCGGGCGGCGGCCTCGCGCCCGCCGGGGCGAGGCGGCACGCCGGACCGCGCGCGAGCAGCTAGCAGGCGAGCAGGAGGGCAACCGTGAGCGGCCAGCCAGCACAACCCGGCGGGCAGGGCGAGATGTCGATCACCGTCGAGTTCACTCCGGGGCTCGCGCCGCCGCCGGCGTTCGCCTCGGTGTGCGTGGTCAACCGATTCCCGGAATATGTCCTCCTCGACTTCGGATCGATCGACCCGCTGATGATGGAGCCGGTCAAGGGCGGGCAAAAGGCGACGCTGCAGCACGTAGGGCGGGTGGTGCTGCCCGAGTCGGCAGCCCGGCGGCTGTTGCGCGAGCTGGCAGCCCTGTATGGGCAGGACGCCGGCACCTAGGCGGCGGCAACTGCGCGCCCGCAGGAGGTGAGGGCCGTGGCGAAGTTCGACAAGCGGCTGCGCAACATCCTCGTCAAGCGCGCAGGTCTGGACGCTCAGGTCGCGGACGAGGCGCTCGCGCTCGCCGAGCGGGACGGCAAGAGCCTGACCGAGGTGCTGCTGGCGCAGAAAGCGATCTCCGAGCGCGATCTGATCGCCGCGGTGGCGACCGAGATGCGCTTGCCGCCGATCGACGTCAGCCGGGTCACGGTCGACGAATCGGTGCTGCAGGCGCTGCCCCAGGACCTGGCCCGGTATTACGGCGTGCTGCCGATCGCCAAGATCGGCGACACCCTCACGCTCGCGGTCTCCAATCCCTTCGATATCCTCAAGCTCGACGACATCCGCATCGTCACCGGCTGCAACATCCGCCCTGTGGTCTCCACCGAAGTCGCCATCCAGGGTGGCATCGCCAAGGCGTACGACCGCACCGCCGAGAAGCTGGAGGATCTGTACCAGGACCTGGCCACCGGCGAGCTGGAACTGGTCAAGGAACAGGAGCTGGCCGACGACGACGTGCCAGCGGACGAGAACTCCCCGGTCGTCAAGCTCGTCAACCTCATCATCCGGCAGGCGGTCATGAACCGGGTCTCCGACATCCACATCGAGCCCATGGAGAAACGCCTGCGCGTGCGTTTCCGCAAGGACGGGGTGCTGTACGAGTTCAAGCACCGGGGCCAGGACATCCCCAAGCGGCTGCAGAGCGCGATCGCCTCGCGCATCAAGATCATGGCTTCGCTGAACATCGCGGAGAAGCGCGTGCCGCAGGACGGCAAGGTGCGGCTCAAGATCGAGGACCGCAAGATCGACTTCCGCGTCTCGACCTTGCCGACCATCCACGGCGAGAAGATCGTGATGCGCGTGCTGGACAGCTCCAGCCTCGCGCTCGACCTGGATCAGCTCGGCTTCGAGCCGCAGGCGCTGGAGGCGTTCAAGCGCGCGCTCGCCTCGCCCTACGGCATGGTGCTGGTGACCGGGCCGACCGGCTCCGGCAAGACGACCACGTTGTATTCGGCGCTGCGCGCGCTCATGACGGTCGAGGACAACGTGGTCACGGTCGAGGACCCGGTGGAGTACCAGCTCGACGGGGTCAACCAGGTGGCGGTCAACCCCAAGCGCGGCATGACGTTCGCTGCCGCGCTCCGCTCGATCCTGCGCCAGGACCCCGACACCGTCATGGTCGGCGAGATGCGCGACCTGGAGACGGTCCAGATCGCCATCCGGGCCGCGCTCACCGGTCACCTGGTGCTCTCGACGCTGCATACCAACGACGCCGCCTCCACCGTCACCCGGCTCATCGACATGGGGGTCGACCCGTTCCTGGTGACCTCGACCGTGATCCTCGCCTCCGCGCAGCGACTGCTGCGGTCGCTGTGCAGGGAGTGCCGCGAGCCGGCGCCGCCCGGCGACCGCCCGCCCGAGCGGTTGCTCGCGCTGGGCATGACCGAGGAGGAGGTGGAACGGGTGGCCAAGGGAGAGCTCGTGCTCTACAAGGCGCGGGGATGCGGCCGCTGCAGCAACGGCTACAGCGGCCGGTTCGCAGTGCTGGAGGCGCTGTACATGACCGACGAGATCCGCCGGCTGGTGCTGGCGGGTGAATCCTCCATGGAGATCAAGCGGATGGCGGTCGAGCAGGGCATGATCACGCTGCGGCGGTGCGGACTGCTCAATGCGCTGCGCGGCCGCACCTCGCTGGAGGAGGTGCTGCGCATGACCAGCGAGGATTTCCCGACGCGCCGGGTCGCGGCCGAGGAGGCGTAGCCCGGCCCGCGCCGGTTGCACTTGGCCCGCTGCTCCGTGGCGACAACGGCTTCGGGTCGTATCATGGAGGGGACGAGCGGGGACGACCCGCGGGCGGTAGGAGCCGGAAGCCATGCCGGAGTTCAGCTACCAGGCACGCAGCGCCGCCGGACAGACCACCAGCGGCACGATCCAAGCCGCCTCGGAGAGCGAGGCGCTGGAGGCCCTGCGCCGCCAGAACATGATCGTGCTGTCGCTGGACGAGCGCGGCGCCGCCACCCGGATGGCGAGCTTCAGCCTCGGCAAGCTGTTCGAGCGCTCCACCGAGAGCACGGTGCGGCGGGTGCGGGTGCGGCTGCAGGAGATGACGGTCTTCACCCGCCAGCTCGCCACCATGCTCTCGGCCGGCATCCCGCTGCTGGAGTGCCTGGAGATCCTGGGCGAGCAGGCCGAGAACCCCGGCTTCCGCGCCGTCATCGAGCAGATCGTCAGCGATGTGCGCACCGGCTCGGACTTCAGCGACGCGCTGCGCAAGCACCCCCGCGTCTTCTCCGACATCTACGTGAACATGGTGCGCGCCGGCGAGGCCTCCGGCCAGCTCGATGAGATCCTGGTGCGGCTGGCCGAATACCAGGAAGCGACCGCGGCCCTGCGCGCGCGGATCCGCGCCGCCATGACCTACCCGGTGGTCTCGCTGGTGCTGATCCTGGCCATCACGATCGGGCTGCTCGTCGGGATCATCCCCAAGTTCGACGCCATCTTCAAGGGGATGCAGATCGAGGGTGGCTTGCCGACCATCACCCAGGTGCTGCTCGACACCTCGCTCTGGATGCAGGCCAACCCCCAGATCTGGGCCGGCATGACGGCGCTGGTCGCCGTCGCTCTGTTTCTGTATACCCGGACCCCGCGTGGCCGCCACCAGCTCGACTGGGTGAAGCTGCACCTGCCGATCTTCGGCCCGCTGTTCCAGAAGGTCGCGTTGTCGCGCTTCTCCCGCACCTTCGCGACCCTGATCGAATCCGGCGTACCCATCCTGGGAGCGCTGGAGATCGTGGCGGCCACCAGCGGCAACAAGATCATCGAGGAGGCGGTGCTGGATTCCTCCAGTAGCGTCCGGCAGGGTGAGACCCTCGCCGGCCCGCTCGCCCGCTCCGGGGTCTTCCCGCCGATGGTCACGCGCATGATCGCGATCGGGGAGAAATCGGGTGCGCTGGAGAGCCTGCTCGAGAAGATCAGCGAGTTCTACGACCAGCAGGTGGCCTCCACGGTCGAGAGCCTGACCAGTCTCATCGAGCCCATCCTGATCGCGATCATGGGCGTGCTGGTCGGCAGCATGGTGCTCGCCATCTTCCTGCCGATCCTCAAGCTCGCCAGCTCGCTCGGGGCGTGAGACACCTCGGCGTCGCCAGCGGCTCTGCCCGCTCCCCCGGCGCGGCCCCGCCCGCGCGCGAGGACGCCCAGCGCCGGGTCCAGCTGCTCATCCTCGGGCGGCTGCTGGTGGTGTTGCTCGCGCTGGGACTGCTGGTCGTGCTGGAAGGCGGCCGCCTGCGGCTCGGCGCGCCGCAGGCGGTGCTGCTGCTCGCGGGCGCGCTCGATCTGTTCTACATGGGATGGCTCGGCCGGGTCCACAACCACCGCCGTTTCGCCGCCCTGCAGATCGCGCTCGACGGCGTGCTCACCACCGCTCTGGTCTATCTCACGGGCGGCATCTATTCGTTCGCCGCCGTGCTCTACTTCGCCTCCATCCTCGCCGCATCCGCGTGCGTGTCCGGCCGCGCCGGCGTGCTGTTCGCCAGCGCGGCCACCATGGCCCTGGCCGCGGTGCAGTCCGCCCACCACCTGGCGGCAACCGGGGTGCTGGAGCGGCTGCCGCTGGTGAGCGAGGAGGTGCGCAGCTGGCACCAGCTCCGGCTCGGCCGCGAGGCCGTCTACCTGGTGACCCAGGGCCTGGCGCTGCATGCGGTGGCGCTGCTGTCGGCATGGCTGCGCCAGGAGCTGCGCCGGGTCAAGACGCTGTACGAGGAGATCCTGGAGCGCATGGCCGAGGGGCTGATCGCGGTCGATGCGCGCGGCCAGTTGCTGTTCGTCAACTCCGAGGCACGGGCGCTGCTCGGCGATCAGCGCGCCGACCCACCGCTCGGCCAGCCGCTGGAGGCGGTGTTCCGCCGCCGCGAGGACCGGCAGCTGCTCGCCTGGCTCGCCGGCGAGCAGCCGGTGATCGCGGAGCTGGAGGTCCGCGGGCGGGACGGCGAGCCGCGGGTAATCCAGGTCAAGACCAGCCACCTGCGGGACGAGCGCGGGCGGCTGCGTGCCACGGTGGCGATCCTCACCGACCTCACGCTCCGCCGGCAGGCCGAACAGGCCGCGCGCCGCGCCGAGCAGCTGGAGGAGATGGAGACGCTCTCGCTGGGGATCGCGCACGAGGTCCGCAATCCCCTCGCCTCCATCCGGGGGTGTGCGCAGGAACTGGGCCGGCTGGCAACGGGAGGCGAGCAGCTGGGGCAGCTCGCGCGCATCGTGTGCCGCGAGTCCGACCGGCTCGACCAGATCATCGACGCCTTCCTGCGCTTCGCTCGCCTGAAGCCGCCGGTGCTCGGCCGGGTGGAGCTGGCGCCGCTGTTGCACGAGGTCGCCGGGCTGTTGCGGCAGCCCGCCCCGCCGGCTGCAGGCGAACTGGACAACCCTGGCATGCCCCAGGCGGACGGAGCCCAGCCCACCGTCACCATCGAAGTGCAGGCCCCTCCGGAGCTGTCCCTGCAGGCGGACGCGCAGCTGCTGACCCAGCTCTTCCTCAACCTGGGCCGCAACGCCCTCGAGGCGATGCGCGAGGCAGCCACCGCGCGACCGCGCCTTCGCATCGCCGCCCGGCCCTCACGGCTGGGCCTGGTGCAGCAGACCCAGGGTGCCTCGGGCCGGAGCGGCCTGCTGGCGGCGGTGCCGGCGGTCGAGATCCTGTTCGAGGACAACGGACCCGGCATCGACCCCGCGATCCGCGGCCGGGTGTTCACCCCCTTTTTCACCACTCGCCGCGGCGGCACGGGGCTCGGGCTACCGCTGGCCGCGCGCATCGCGCGGGCCCATGGCGGCACGATCGCGATCGAAGGCGAGCCCGGCGCCGGCACCCTCGTGCGGGTGCTGCTGCCGCTCGCCCCGCAGCCGGCCGCCCGCGCCGCCGGCTGAGCCGGGACAGCGAGCCCGCCGCGGCACGGCGGGCTGTGGTCGGCCTGGCGCCCATGGAGGATAAAGGGAGTTGGACGCGGGCCGCGAGCGAGGACGGCACGGCATGACGGCGGCGAGACCAGCCCCAGCCCACGCGCCCGATGGCACGATCGCGCCATCCGGACAGGCACGGGTGCTGGTCGTGGACGACGAACCCTCGATGCGCGAGCTGCTCGGCCTGGTGCTCGCGCGCGAGGGGCACGCGGTCGAGGCGGCGGCCGACGGCGCGCAAGCCCTCGCCCGCATGGCCGAGGCCGAGCCCGACCTGGTCATCCAGGACCTGCGCATGCCGGGGATGCCGGGGCTGGAGCTGCTGCGCCGCCTCAAGGACCGCTATCCGGAGATCCCGATCGTCGTCATCACGGCGTTTTCGACCTGGGACACGACGGTCGAGGCGATGCGGCTCGGGGCGTACGACTACCTCAAGAAGCCGTTCGACACCGATGTCATCCGCAACGTGGTCGAGCGCGCACTCGCCCACCGCCGCGCGCTGGCCCGCACCCGCCTTCGCACCGAGCAGCAGCCGGGGATGCTCGATCTGGTCGGCGACGCCCCGGCGATCCGCGAGGCGCTCGAATGGGTGCGGCGCGTCGCTCCCACCGAGTCGACGGTCCTCATCCAGGGCGAGAGCGGCACGGGCAAGGAGCTGGTGGCACGCATGTGCCACTGGTATTCCGCGCGTGCCGAGGCACCGTTCATCACCGTCAACTGCGGCGCCTTCCCCGAAGCGCTGCTGGAGAGCGAGCTGTTCGGCCATGCGCGCGGCGCCTTCACCGGCGCCGTTGCCGACAAGAAGGGGCTGCTGGAGGTGGCCGACGGCGGGACCTTCTTCCTCGACGAGATCGGCGAGCTGCCGCTGGCGACCCAGGTCAAGCTCCTGCGGGTGCTGGAGGAGCGGCGGTTCTATCCGGTAGGCGGCACGCAACCGGTGCGCGTGGATGTGCGGTTCGTGTGCGCGACCAACCGGGATCTCGCCGAAGAGGTGCGCCAGGGGCGGTTCCGCGGCGATCTGTTCTACCGCCTCAACGTGATCCCGATCACGCTGCCGCCGCTGCGCGAGCGCGCCGAGGACATCCCCCTGCTCGCCGGCTACTTCGTCCGCAAGCACGCTGCGCGGGCTGGCCGCACGATCGAGTCCATCGCGCCCGCGGTGCTCGACCGGCTGGTGCGCTACCCGTGGCCGGGCAACGTGCGCGAGCTGGAGAACGCGATCCAGCGCGCGATCGTGCTCGGGCGCGGCCCGGTGCTCGACCAGGTGGTGCTGCCGGAGGTCCCCGCCGCAGCGCCTGCACCCCCGGCCGCCGCCAGCCCCCACCGCATGCCCGCCGCCCCGCCCCCTTCCGCCGCGGGGACGATGCCGGAGCTGCCCGAACAGGGGCTGGATCTCGAGGCGACGCTGCGCGGCATCGAGCGGCACTACCTCGAGGCCGCGCTCAGCCGCACGGGCGGCAACCTCACGCGGGCCGCCGAGCTGCTCGGCATCTCGTTCCGCTCCATCCGCTACAAGGTCCGCAAGCTGGGGTTGCGCGGCTGAGGGACCGGCACCGGGCCGCGAAGGCGGCGCCCTGACGAGCGGGGCGCTGGGCGGCCTCAGCTCCCCGCCGCCTTGCGCCCTCGCAGCAGCTCCTCGTAGAGCGCGAGGTGCTCGGCGGCGATGCGCGCCGGCTCGAAGCGCCGGGCAGCCCGCCGGCACGCCGCCGCCATCTCGGCGAGCCGCGAGCGCGCAGCCGCCAGCTCGTGCACGCAAGCCGCCAGTGCCCCCGGCGTCTGCGGCTCGAACAGCCAGCCCGTCCGGCCGGGCTCCAACAGCTCCGGGATGCCGCCGCGCCGCGCGCCGATCACCGGCACCCCGTGCGCCAGCGCCTCGATGACCACGCGCCCCAGCGGTTCGTGCCACAGCGAGGGCACCACCAGGGCATCGAGCTCGGCCAACACCCGCTCCGGGGCCTGCGCGCCGGCGAACCGCACCCGCGCGTCCCCGGCCGCGCGCGCGCGCAGCCGCGCCTCGTATCCGGGCCTGCCGCGACCCGCCACCACCAGCTGCCAGGGCGGCAGCTGGGAGGCGCCGCGCAGCTCCTGCAGCAGCAGCTCCACGCCCTTGGCCGGGTGCAGCCGGCCCAGGTAGCCCAGCCGCAGCGGCGCTCCCGCCGGCGCCGGCGCCCGCCTCGCGGCTGCCTCGCTCGGCAGCGGATACGGGTTGGGGATGACCCGGGCGAGCGGCACCTGGCGGAAGTAGCCCAGCGCGCGGTGGCGCTCGAGCACCGCCTCGCTGATGCCGACCACGGCGTCCAGCGCCGCCGCCAGCCCTCGCCGCACCGCCGCCACCGGCCGGCACGGCCAGCACACCCGCTCGCAGTTGCGCCCGTGCCGGAACATGACGAAGCGCGGGCAAGCGAGGTAGTAGTCGCGCAGGGTGTGCACCAGCGCCGCGCCCGCACGCCTGGCGACCGGCCACACCGCCGCCGACAATCCGAGCAGGGTGTGGGTGTGCACCAGCTGCGGCCGCTCGCGCGCGCACAGCTCGGCGAGCGCGCGCGCCATGGCGGGGTTGGCCGCCTCCACCAGGTGCCACAGCACCCGCAGCGCCAGCGGCCGCTGCCCGCCGCCGAACGGCCAGGAGAAGTTCTCCACCCGCAGCGCGATCACCCGCACGCCGCGGTGGACGTAGCACTGGTTGCGCCGCCCCGCCCTCACCACGATCACCTCGTGGCCGGCCCGCTGCATGGCCTCCGCCAGCAGCTGGACCGACCGCTCCGCCCCCCCCATGCACCGCAGGCGGATAGAGCGTGTTGAGGTGGAGGATCTTCACGGCACAGCCGCTCGCCGCCGGCTCCAGCCCGGCCCATGATCCGCCGCCGGCACGGGCGAAGCAACCGGCCCCGCGCCCCGGCCGGCCGCAAGCGCGCGGGCGCGCGGTGGTGGCCGGGGCCGTCCGGGACGCCTTCCGCCCGGCAGGCGCCTCAGAGGCCGCTACGTGGGGGCAACCGCGCTCAGCCACCGGCGCCGCCGGGCGGCATCTTGGCCGGTGCGCTGGCCGGCGATGCGCCCGGGCGCCCCAGCGCCAGGCGCGCCGTGGCGAGCAGCGAGGGCAGCACACCGCCGCTGCGCGCGCACAGCCATTCCCACAGCCCTCCGTAGACGGCCAGGCCCACCGCCAGCCGGACGAGCCAGCTGTCCAGCACGGGCGGGGCGAGCAGGCCGAACAGCGCGCCCGCCAGCGCTCCGGCGGCTGCCAGCAGCGGCGGCAGGCCGAGCGCCCCCAGCAGGCGCCGCCAGTCCAGCTGGAGCTCGCGGCGCACCCGCGCCACCAGCCGCCCCGCCACCGCGGCCGCGGCCAGCGACATGCCGATCGCCGCGCCGAGCAGCCCGCCCAGATGCACGCCGGCCAGCAACAGGGGCAGCAGCAACGCCAGGTGCAGCGCCGAGATGGCGGTGAGCGCGGCCGGCCGGTCGCGCACGATCAGCACCGGGGCGAGCGAAGCGTTGGCGCCGCGCGCCAGCACGTAGGGCACCAGCGCGACCAGCAGCGGCGCGGCGGGCAGCCAGCGCGCCTGCCCCCCGACCAGCAGCACGAGCTCGGCCGGGGCCAGCACCAGCGCCAGCCCGAACGCAGCATTCAGCGCCGTGATGGCTCCGAGCGCGCTGCACACCGCCGCGGCGAGCCGCGGGAGGTCGTCCTGCAGCCGCGCATAGGCCGGCAGCAGCACCCAGTACAGCGCATGCACCACGAGGGTCACCCCGGCGTTCGCCACCCGGAAGGCGAAGGCGTACAGCCCCAGCGCCCCCACCCCGAGCAGTTTGGCGACCAGCAGATCGTCGGCGTTGATCGTGCAGTAGCTCAGGACCCCGTGCACCATGAGCACCCGCGCGAACCGCCACAGCTCGCGGGCCTGCGGCAGGTCCAGGCGCGGCCGCGGCCGCGGGCGCACCACCGCCCAGGACAGCACGACCGCCACCGCTGCCCCCGCCACCGGACCGGCGACCAGCCCCACCGGATCGCGCCACAGCGCAACCGCGAGCACCGCGAACAGCTGGCCGGCCACCGGCCCGGCGTTCTCCAGCACGATCGAGACGCCGAACCGCAGCTCGCTGCGGTAGCGGAGCAGGTGCAGGTTCGCCACCCCGATGAGCGGAAAGCTCCATGCCAGCACGCGCAGATAGCGGCAGACCTCCGGCGGCGCGTCCCACAGCGCCGCGAGCACCGGCGCAGCGAGCCACAGGCCCACCCCCACCAGCGCCCCGCGCACCGCCCCCATCGTCCAGGCGACGTCGATCGTACGCGGCTCCAGCCGCTGCTGGCGCAGCAGCGCGCTGGACAGCGCCAGTCCCGTCACCGCATCGCTCACCCCGTGGATCGTCAGTGCCAGCGCGGCCGCACCGTAGCCCTCCACGCTCAGAAAGCGTCCCACCGCGAGCAGGGTCGCGAGCGACAGCGCCTTGATGCAGAGGTTGCCCGCGATGGCGATCAGGCCACCCCGGGTCACGCGCTCGCGCAGCGGCGGTTCGCTCACCGCCCGTCCTCAATCCCGGCGGACGAACAGCAGCGCACTCTGCCCGTCGGTCTCGATGCCGTGCTCGAACCGCACCAGCTCCAGCCCCGCTTCGGCGAAGATCCCGAGGAGGTACGCGCGCTCGTAGCGCACGCAGTGCAGCCGGCCCCGCCACGGCCGCCGGTAGCCCGGCGGGTTCTCGCTGACCGGCGGCACCCCCTCCTCGACGAAGGCCGTACAGAACAGCCTCCCCCCGGCCGCAGTACCCGCCGCAGCTCGCGCGCATAGCGCTGCACCCCCAGGGGCAGCACGTGCGAGAAGACCGAGCAGGCGTACGCGATCTCGAACGCCTCCGGCGCGAACGGCAGCGTCGCCTGCTGCTCCGCGATCCGGCCGCGGGGGTTGTAGCGCGGGCCGGCGACATCGAGCAGCACGAACTGCAAGCCCGGATGGCGTGCCTGCAGATGCCAGCGGCACCAGCGGATGGCGCGCGGGTGGCAGTCTACCCCGCGGTAGGTCTCGGGCGGGCCCCGATGCGCGAGCAGCCCGACGGGCAGGCGCCCCGCCCCACAGCCCAGGTCCAACCGCGGGCTTGCCGGCTGGAAACCGGCCTCGCGCTCCAGCCGCTCGGCCTGGCGCACCGCCGAGCGCAAGAAGTCCTCATCGTGCTGGAACAGTGGCCCTCCCGGCCGCCGGTGCACCGGCGGCAACACCGCGCCGCGGTGCCGCCGCCGGTCCAACCGCAGCACGCCCAGCACCTGCCAGGCCAGCCGGCCCACCGGTCCCACGCTCAGCCGCTCCCCCCGGCGGCACCCCCGCGAGGGGGGCGCGCGTTGGCTCGCCTCGTGTGAGCATCCGAGCGCATCACGACGCTGTCGCCAGCGGGAACACCACCAGCCGTGGCCGGCTCACCGCGCCGCGCCGCCGGCGAGCAGCGCGGCCAGCGTCTGCAGGTAGGCCGCCCCATAGACGAAGTCGGCCTGCTCGGCCGCGCCCAGCCGCTGGCGGAGCGCCACCCGCAGGGCGCCGCGCGCCAGGCGCACCAGCTGGTGGCCCAGCCGCCGGGCGCCGAAGTGCTTGTAATCGACCAGACAGCGCGAGCGGCCGTGCACCGCCGCCCGCCAGAGCACATAGCTGCGTTCGGCCCTGCGCGGCTCCATGAGGTGGCGGACCCGGCAGGCGGGCTCGTAGAGCACCCGGTAGCCCGCTCGCTGCAAGCGCAGGCACAGCTCCCCCTCCTCGGCGACCAGGGCCCGGCCCGGCGCCGGCCCGAACGCCGGATCGAAGCCGCCCGCCTGCTCCAGCGCCTGGCGCCGCACGACCATGTTGGGGCCGATCGGCGCGCGAGGATAGCGCAGCCACCGCCGGCGCGGGCCGTAGTCCAGCGCGCAGAAGGCGGCGAGCGCCTCGGCGAGCGGCCGCGGCGGCGGCGGGCCCAGCCAGCCCAGCCGCGTCGGCCCCCCGAGTGCGCCCGCCCGCGGCTCGGCCTCCAGCGCCGCCAGTGCGCTCTGAAGCCAGTCCGGCGCCGCCTCCGCGTCATCGTCCAGAAACGCCACCACCGCCGCCTCCAGCCGCCGCCAGCCGCGGTTGCGCGCCGCCGCGGCACCGCCGGAGGGCTCGTGCTCGATGACCACCCGCATGCCCGCCGGGGCCTCCGCCGCGCGCGCGCGCGCGACCTCCAGCGTGCGGTCGCGCGAGGCGGCGTCGACCACACACAGCTCGACCGCCGCCGGCGGCAGGCTCTGCGCGTAGATCGACCGCATGGCACGGCCGAGCAGCCGCTCCCGGTCGTGCGCGGCGATCACCACGCCGATCCGGGCGGCAGCTCGGGCTCCGCGCGCGGCGTCCGCCATGAAGGAACGTTCCTCTCCCGCGAAGACCGCCCGCGGCGGCCGCCACCCCGCACCCCCCGATGAGATCCTATCCCGGGGCCCGGATGCCAGGGGACGGCGGCGGCCGGCAGCCCACCGCTCCGGCTGCCCGCGCCGTGGCGACCATGGCAGGCCCCTCGTAGGATGCTCCGCGGGGCCGCAGGAGGGCCAGGAGCGTGGCGGAGCCCGCAGCCGGAGCAGGGGCAGCGCCGGGCGGTGCCGTACCCGCGGGCCCGGCGATCTCGGTCATCGTGCCGGCCCATGGCGCCGAGCGAACCGTGGGCGCGACCGTGGCCGCCCTGCGGCAGCAGACGCTGCCGCCCGAGCGCTACGAGGTCATCGTCGTGGATGACGGCTCGCCCGATGCAGGCACCGCCGAGGCGGCGGCGCGGGCGGGCGCGCGCGTGCTCCGCCAGCCCCATGCCGGCCCGGCGGCGGCCCGCAACCGCGGGGTGCGCGCGGCGCGCGGCGAGCTGATCGTGTTCACCGACGCGGACTGCGAGCCGGAACCCGACTTTCTCGAGCGCCTGACCGCACCGCTGTTCGCCGAGCCGGGGCTCGGCGCCACCAAAGGGGCCTACCTGAGCCGGCAGCGCGCCCCGGTCGCGCGCCTGGTGCAGCTGGAGTACGAGAGCCGCTACGACCGCACGCGGCGCTACCAGGAGCAGTACGGCGGGATCGACTTCATCGACACCTACGCCGCCGCCTTCCGCCGCCGGCTGTTCGAGGAGGCGGGCGGCTTCGACGAGGCCTTCCCGGACGCCTCGGTCGAGGACCAGGAGCTGTCCTTCCGGCTCGCGGCGCTCGGCGTCCGGATGCGGTTCGTGCCCCAGGCGCGGGTCTGGCACCGGCATGCGGACAGCTGGTGGGCTTACGCGCGCAAGAAGGCGAAGATCGGCTACTGGAAGGTCGCGGTGCTGCGGCGCCACCCGCGGCGCGCGCTCCGCGACAGCCACACCCCGCAGGGGCTCAAGCTGGAGGTGGCGCTGGCGGGGCTGTTCTGGGCGAGCCTGCTCGGCGCAGCGGTGGCGGCACTCGCCGGCGCCGGCGCGGCACCGCTGGCGGTGCCGGCCGCGGCGCTGCTGGGTCTGTTCGGGCTCGGTAGCCCGTTGCTCGTGCGGGTGGGGCGCGCCGAGCCGCGCCTGCTCGGGGTGGCGCCGCTGTTCCTGCTCGTGCGCGCGAGCGCGCTCGGAGCGGGACTCGCCTGGGGCCTGATGCGGCGGGTGCGGCTGGCGCCGCCCCCGCTGCCGGCGGGCGCGCTGCCCGGAGACAGCCGCCCCGGCGCGGCCGGCGCGCCGGCGAGCCGCGGCCCCCTGCGCGCGGAGGCCCAGACCCCATGAGGCGGTGGCGGGCGAGCGAGTGGCTGGTGCCGCTGCTGGTGGTGCTGGATGCGGTCGCGGTGCTGGCGGCGATGGCGCTGGCATGGGCGCTCCGCTTCCGCTGGGAGCTCGGCGCGCTCGAATCCGTGCCCGTGGCGCCGTTCGCCGAGTACCTCAAGGCGGCGGCGCTGCTGTGCGTGCTGGTGCCGCTCTTGTTGCGCTGGCGGGGAGTGTACCGCACGCAGAAGCTGTTCTCGGGGGTGGAGGAGACCTGGTCGATCTTCGCGGCGGTGCTGCTGGCGACGGGGCTGGTGCTCGTGCTCGCCTTCTTCCACAAGCCGCCGCACGAGGCGTTCCGCTACTCGCGTCTGACCTTCGGGTACTTCGTCGCGCTGGCGACGGTGCTGCTCGGTCTCAACCACGCGGTGGTGCACGCGATACGGCTCGGGCGCTACCGGCGCGGGCTCGACCTGCGGCGGGCGCTGGTGGTGGGCGAGCCGACGAGCTACCTGGTCGAGCGGCTGGTCTCCGAGCCCGCCTTCGGGCTGGAGGTCACCGGCTGGGTGGCACCCCGCGGCCGCACGGAGCAGCCGCCGCCCGCGCCCGCGCCGAGCCAGCCGGCGCCGCCGGCAGAGCCGGCTGCGGGCGGCACGGATTCCGGTGCGGTCGGGGTGCTCGTCTCCTCCGCGCGTACCCGCACGCGCCCGGCGGGCGTGGAGACGGTGCGCGCGCTGCCCCGGCTCGGCACGCTGGCCGAACTCGACCGCCTGCTCGCCGCGCACCGGATCGAGGAACTGCTCATCATCGACCACGGGCTGCGGCACCGCGAGCTGTTGCGCGCCATCGACGCCGCCGAGCGGCACGGCGCGGTGGTGCACCTGGTGCCGCCGACCTACGACCTCCTGGTGCGGCCCGGCGACCTGGTGCAGGTGCAAGGGGTCCCCATCATCCGGATCGACGAGCGGCGCTATCGGCGCTGGGGTTTTCTGTGCAAGCGCGCCTTCGACCTGGTCGTGGCCAGCGCCGCCCTCGTGGTGTTGAGCCCGCTCATGGCGCTGATCGCGCTGCTGATCAAGCGCGACTCCCCGGGTCCGGTGCTCTTTGCCCAGCTGCGGGCGGGCGAGGGCGGGCGGCCGTTCCGCATGCTGAAGTTCCGGACCATGGTGGCGGACGCCGAGCAGCGGCTGGAGGCGGTGGTGGATCTCGAGCGGCTGGCCGAACCGGTGTTCAAACTGGCCGACGACCCGCGGGTCACGCGCGTGGGCCGCTGGCTGCGCCGCACCTCGCTCGATGAGCTGCCGCAGCTGTGGAACGTGCTCAAGGGCGAGATGAGCCTGGTCGGCCCGCGCCCCGAGGAGCTGCGCCTGGTCGAGCGCTACGACGAGTGGCAGCGCCGCCGGCTCAAGGTGCGGCCCGGGATGACGGGGCTGCAGCAGGTCACCGCCCGCGGTGCGCTGGCGAGCCTGGGCGAGCGGGTCCGGCTCGACGTCTACTACATCCGCAACCAGAGCCTGCTGCTCGACCTGTGGATCCTCGTGCGCACGGTCTGGGCGGTGGTGCGGGGCCGGGGCGCGTCGTGACGATGGGGGCGCACCGGGGTGGAGGTGCGCTCTGCCGCCGGCCGCAGCGGGGAGGTCCGGGCCGTCTTGTCCGCTGAGCAGGTACCCGCCAGCCGGGCGCTGGTGCTGCTCGCACTCGTACTCATGCTCGCGGGCGCACTCCGCTTCGCCGCGCTCGGAGCCGACCCGCCGCGCGCGCTGTCGATCTCCAACAGCGAGGTGACCGATGGTCCGTGGTATCTCGCCGAGGCGGTGGACCGCGCCCGCGGCCAGCCGGTGGGGGTGCCGTCCCATTATCGCAAGCCGCTGCTGACCGCGAGCGCGCAACCGTTCTTCGCGGGCGGGGTGTCGCTCGAGCGCGCGCACGCCTGGGCGGCGAGCGCGGGGCTGCTGCTGGTGGCGCTCGCCGCTGGCGCGGCCTGGACCGCATACGGCAGCGCGGTGGCGCTGCTCGCGGCGCTGCTGCTGGCGATCGGCATGGTGCCGGTCGGCTACGGGCGCGCCGCCGTCGTCTATGGTCCGCTGGCGGCCGGACTGGCCGGCGTGCTGTGGCTGTATGCGGCCGGGCTCGGCCGCCGCCCGGCGCTGGTGGCGGCCGCGTGGGGCGCGCTGGCGCTGCTTGCGCTCGGCTTCAAGGAAAACGCGGTGCTGGCGGCGCCGGGGCTGCTCGCCGGACAGCTGGTGCTGGCGCGCCGGCGCGCCCGGGTGCTGCTGGTGGCGGCGGCGGCGCTGCCGGCCGCACTGCTCGTGCTCTGGATGCTCGATCCCCACCTGCTCCGGATCAGCGCGCTCAAGCTGCGGAGCTACCTCGGCGGGCACGAGCCCCTGGCGGTGCTGAAGCGGTGGTGCAACGCGCCGTTTGCGAGCGGGCTGGCGGCCAAGGCGCCGCTGGTGTGTGCCGGCGCCTGGCTCGGAGTGCTGCTGGCGTTCGCGGTGCACCCGCGGGGCGCCGGTGAGCCGGCAGCGCGGCGCGAGCGGGCGCTCGACGTGACACTGGCGGTGTGGCTGGTGGGCTGGGGCGCGTTCCACGCCGCCTTCGAATACCTGGAGGGCGGTCCGCCGCCGCTGCGCCACTTCGTCGGCGCGCTGGTGCCGGCGGCGGTGCTGGCGGCGCGGGCGCTGGTGGCGCTGGTGCGCCGCGGGGGCAGCGCGTGGCGGGTGCCCGCGGCGCCGCTCTTCGCGTGGGCGTTGGCGGGCGGCTATTGGGCCCTGGGTGCGGCCTGGCAGCAGGCCTGGCCGTGGCTGGTGCCCGCGGGCGGCGGGCCGGCGTGGCTGCGGGCGCTGGTCGGCTTCGAGGGACTGCTGGGAAGCGCGGCCCTGCTGGGGGCCGGCGCGGTGTGCTGGAGCTGGCGGCGCGGCGGGGTGCGCCTGCGGCTCGGCGCGGCGCCGGCCCTGGGCCTGGCGCTCGGGCTGGGCTGCCTGCACGGCGCGCGCCTGGTGCCCATGGTGGTGCGGCCCCAGTGGACGCTCCGGGATGCCAACACCCGCCTGGCGGAGCTGGTGGGCGCGGGGGCGGTGCTCTACGGCCCGTGGGCGCACGCGCTGAGCTGGTCGCACCCGGGCGTGGCGCGGGTACTGCCGCCCCATAGCGCGCGCGAGATCGCCGAGCGCTCGCTCGCGACGACGCACCTGGTGGTCGACGTGGCGTGGACACCGAGCCTGCTGCCGCTGTTCTGCGCCGCGGGCGGGGGCGCGGCGCCGATCCCGCTGGGCCGGGTGCTCGTGCGCGATCATCCGGTGGCGCTGTATCGCTTCCCGTGGGCGGAGCAGCGGCTGGGCTATCTCCCGACGCCGGCCGAGCGAGAGGCGGAGCGGGCGGCGCGTGCACGGCCGGCAGCGCCCCCCTTGGACCCGGTGCCGGGGGATCCCGGTCGTGGCTGAGCGGGCGCTGCCGGCGCTGCTGCTGATCGCGCTGGCCGCGGTGCTGGGGCTGGTGCTGCGGCTGGTCCACCTGGGCGCGGATCCGCCGCTGGAGCTCTCGCGCAGCAACGCCGAGGTCATGGACGCCGGGTGGTACCTGGCTCCCGCGGTCGAGCGCGCCCGCGGCCGGCCGAGCTCGGTGCCGCCCCAGTACGACAAGCCCCTGGTCCGCTGGACCGCCGCGCCGTTCTTCGCGGGCGGGGTCTCGCTCGAGCGGGCGCACGCCTGGGCGGCGAGCTGGGGTCTGCTCCTGGTGATCTTCGGCGCCGGCGCGGCGTGGACCGCGTTCGGCCGGCGCGCGGCGGTCTTCGCGGCCGTGCTGCTGGCGAGCTCGTTTCTCCTCGTCGGCTACGGCCGCACGCCGGTGGTCTATGGCCCGTTGTGCGCCTGCCTGGCCGGGGTGGCGTGGCTGCACGCGGCAGCGCTCGGGCGCTGGGCGGCGCCGGGCGCCTGGAGCTGCGCCGGGGCGCGGGTGGCGAGTCTCGCCACCGCCGCGCTCGCCTGGGTGGCGCTGGGCGCGGTGGCGCTGGCGCTCAAGGAGGCGGCGGTGGTGGCGGCGCCGGGGCTGGCGCTGGGCTGGATCGCGGCGGTGCGCCGCCGCGGCTTCGCTGCCGGCCTGCTCGCCGCGGGCACGATCCTGGCGGCCACGGTGCTATGGCTCGCCGAACCCCAGCTGCTCTGGCTGACCTGGCACAAGGCGGTCCTGTACTTCGGGGACGCCCAACCGCTGGCGGTGCTCAAGCGGCTGCTCGCGGCCCCGTTCCAGAGCGGCGTCGCCGGCAAGGCACCGGTGGTCTGTGCGCTCGCCTGGCTCGGCGTGCTGGGGGCGCTGCGCCCGCAAGCGCAGGCGCAGACCGCGGGCGAGGGCGGCCCAGGACCGATGCGGGCACTGCCTTCGCGTGCCTTCGCCGCCGCCCTGGCGGGGTGGCTCGGCAGCTGGCTGATCGTGTTCGGGATGTTCTCCTACCATGAGCCCGGCTACCAGCAGGCGACACCCCCGCCCACCCGCTACTTCGTGCCGCTGCTGGTGCCGGCGGCGCTGCTCGGGGCCGGCTGGCTCGGGCGGCTGAGCGCGGGCGGCGCACCGCTGGCGCCGCCCCGCCTCGCCTTCGCGCTGCCGTGGGCCGCGCTCGGTGCCTACTGGGCGTTGGGAGCGGTGCTCACCGAGAGCTGGCCGCTGCTCGCAGGGACAGACGGCGCGGGGGCTCCGGGGTGGCTGGTGCGCGCGGTGCGCTTCCCGGTCCTGGCCGCGGTAGGGCTGCTGGCGGGCGGGGCGCTTGCGGTGGCGGTGGTGCGCCGCGCCCGGCGCCAGCTCCGCGCGGGTGCGCACGCCCCGGGGCCGCCCCCGCCTGGCCGTGCTGCTGTTGCTCGCAGCGGTGTGCGCGAGCGGCGCGCGGCTCGGCGCTGTGCTCGGCACGCCGAGCTGGAGCCTGCGCGAGGCGAACCGGTTCGTGGCGGCCGCCCTGGCTGAGGGTGCGCGGGTGATCGGCACCTGGGCGCACGCGCTGAGCTGGCAGGCGCCGCACCTCGAGCGCCGGCTGCCGCCGGTGCGCATGGACGACCTGGTGCACCGCGAAGGGCGCGCCATGACCCACCTGCTCATCGACGAGGGGTGGATGGGGCAACTCGGCCCCCGTTTCGCGCAGGCGGGTGTGCGGCTGGTGCCGCTTGCCCGCCTGGCGATCCGCGGCCACCCGGTCGTGCTGTTCCGCTTCCCATGGGCGGAGGCGCTGGGCTACCGGCCGAGCCCGCTCGAGCGCGCGGTCGAGCGCGGCCAGCCGCAGGCGACCCGCCCGCCGCCCGAACCGCGCACGCGCTAGCTGCGCGCCAGCGCGGCGCCCGCGCACGGAGAGCTGCGAGCGCTTGCCCGGGACCGCCTGTTGCGCAAGGCCTGCAGCCCTGGCCGCAGCGGGGTGCCACCGCATGTCGGAGGCCCTGACACAATATGTCACTCGGCGGCCTGATTCGCGCTGGCGCCGCGCGGCCGCAGCGGGGGGTGCGGCACGGCGGCGAAAGTCGCAACGTACTGGAAATATGAGATATATGTTGTCGTTGCCAGGATCGGCACGACGTGGTATCACGCTTGCAACCGGAGAGGGGAGCGGCCGGAGGGTACGAGCGCGGCGCTCGGACCGGCGGGCCGGCCGAAAACCGAAGGGAGTGGAGGGTCGAACGGAGATGCGCAACCAGAAGGGCTTCACGCTCATCGAGCTCATGATCGTGATCGCGATCATCGCCATCATCGCGGCGATCGCGATCCCCAACCTGCTGGATGCCCGCAAGGGCGCCAACGAGGCGGCGGCGAAGAGCGCGCTGCGCACGCTGTTCACGGTGCAGAACCTGTATCGCGAGGGTGACCGGGACGGCAATGGCACACTGGACTACGCGGATACGCTGACCAAGCTGCTCAACGCCAACCTGATCGACGAGGTGTTGGCCTCCGGGACCAAGCAGGGCTACGTCTTCACGATCAACGGGGCGTCGCTGTACACCTGGAGCGCGACGGCGAACCCGGAGGTGCCGGGCAAGTCGGGCGACAACTACTTCTTCATCGACGAGACGGGTGTGATCCGCTACAACACGACGGGCACCGCGAGCGCGAGCGATCCGCCGATCGGCAAGTAGCCCGAGGGCTGGGGGTGGTGCTCCGCTGCGGGCGCGCTGATCCAGCCCGCAGCGCTGGCAAGGGGCCGGTGGCCCGGCGGGGCTGCCGGCCCCTCGTTCCAGGGCGAGAACGAGACGGAACGGGCACTTCCGTCTCGGCCCGATAAGCAGGTGGTGGAGCACGCGGCGACATGAGCGGTGAAGCGACTGCAGAGCGTGGTTTCACGCTCATCGAACTCATGCTCGTGATCGCGGTCATCGGCATCCTGGCGGCGATCGCGGTCCCCATGCTCGTGGACGCCCGCAAGGGCGGCAACGAGGCCTCGGCCAAGGCCGGGCTGCGGACGATCTTCAACGCGCAGGCGCAGTTTCGCGAGCGGGACAAGGACAACGATGGCCAGCCGAACTACGCCGCGACGCTGATGGAGCTGCACGTCCACGGGGCGCTGGTGGACAGCGAGCTGGCACAGGGCACCCGCAGCGGCTACGTCTTCGAGATCCTGCCCGGGGCGAACATGTTCACCTGGAGCGGCCGCGCCTCGCCCCAGGTGCCGGGCAAATCCGGCGACAACTTCTTCTTCGTGGACGAGTCCGGCGTCATCCGCTACTCCACCAGCGCCGGCGTCGGCCCCCACAGCCCTCCGGTCGGCAACTGAGCGGGCGGCGCAGAGGGGTTGCCCGCGCACACGCCTGGCGCCGCGCCGCGGTTCTCGCGAGATCTGCGTTCTGGCGGTAGACCGCGCCCGTCGCCCGGAGCCGCCGCTGTTCTGCGGGCCGGTGCGCGCCGTCGCCGCCCGCCTGCCGCGCCACGCACCGTGCCCGCCTCTGCGTCCGCGCCTCGGGTCGGCTCGGGTTGCTCCCCGGGCTCGTCTCGCGCTCCGTCACCAGCGGAGGCGAGGGGACCGACCGCCCCGGCCGCCATGGGAAAGCCAGAGCCGAGCCGGCCCGTTCCCTTTGGGGAACCTGGGGCAGCCGGCCGGGACAGGTGGGGCTCGCCTCGGCCGCTCGGTTCCCCCCTCAGCCGGGCGGGCAGGCCGGGCAGAGGTCGGCGAGTTCCAGTTCCACGCGGGTGCCGCCGCCGTAGCGGGAGAGCGTCGGGCGGAAGGCCGCGCACAGCGCGCCGCCCCGCTCCAGCTCGGGGAGCTTCCCCGCGAGCCGGAAGCCGATCGCCCGGCGCACCGTCCCGCCCTGCGCCAGCGAGAGCTGCAGGTGCTCGCCGCCGCCGACCGCGCGCGGCGGCGCGGCCAGCCGCAGTCCGCTGGCGCTGAACAGCGGTGGCCGGTTGGCCAGCCCGTGCGGTCCCAGGCACTCCAGCTCCCGCACCAGCGTCTCGGAGATCGTCCCCAGGGGCAGCTCCAGGTCGACCTGCAGCGGAGCCGGCCCATCGGGTGCCGCCAGCGCGCTGGCCAGCTCCTCGGCGAGCGCCTCGCCGAGCCGGCGCCGAAACGGCTCCACCCGCTCGGCCCGGATCTCCAGCCCCGCTGCCTGCGCGTGGCCGCCGTGCCGCAAGAGCAGGTCCTCGCAGCGCGCGAGTGCGGCGTGCAGCCGGACCCCCGGGATGCTGCGGGCACTGCCGCGGCCGAGCCCCTGCTCGTCCAGCGCGATCAGCACCGCTGGCCGGTGGTAGCGCTCGACCAGGCGGCTGGCGACGATGCCGATCACGCCCGGGTGCCAGCCCGGGGCCGCGCTGACGATCGCGGCGCCATCGGTCTGCGCGAGCGCGCGCTCCGCCCCGTCCAGCGCCTGGGCGAGCACCTCGCGCTCCAGCGCGCGGCGCCGGCGGTTCTCCGCATCCAGCGCCTCGGCGAGCTGCGCGGCGCGCTGCTCCTCCTCGCAGCTGAGCAGCTCGAGCGCGAGCTCGGCTCGCCCCATGCGCCCGGCAGCGTTCAGCCGCGGTGCGAGCTGGAATGCCACGTCCTCGGCGCTCGGCACCCCGTGCTCCAGGCGCGCCACGCGCAACAGCGCGCGCAGACCCGGGTGCGGACTCGCCGCGAGAGCGCGCAGCCCGTAGTGCACGAGGATCCGGTTCTCATCGAGCAGCGGCACCGCGTCGGCGACGGTCCCGATCGCGACGAGCGCCATCGCATCGAGCAGGAACTCCCGCAGCTCGGGCCGGACCCGCGCGCCTGGCGACACTTCCCCGGCCAGCGCCCACGCGAGCTTGAACGCCACCCCACAGCCCGCCAACCCGGGGAAGGGATAGCCTGCCTCGGGCAGCTTCGGGTTGAGCAGCGCCAGACAGCGGGGCAGGCGAAGATCGCCCCGGCTAAGGGCCGGCGTGGGGCTCGCCGGCAGCGACCGGTGAGCGCCCAGCAGCCGAGCGCGGGCGCGGCTCGTGGTGGGTCGGTGATGATGAGATCGACGCCGAGCGCCGCCGCCCGTTCGGCGGCGGCGAACGCCGTGGTGCCGTTGTCCACGGTGACGATCAGCCGCACCCCCCGCGCTGCGGCTGCAGCCACCTGCGCCGGCCGTAGCCCGTAGCCCTCGCGCAGCCGGTCGGGCACGCCTGCCTCGACCTGCGCGCCCAGCAACCGCAGCAACCGGACGAGCAGCGCGGTGCCGGGTGATGCCGTCCACGTCATAGTCGCCGTAGACCAGCACCCGCTCGCCCCGTTCCAGCGCACCGCGCAGCCGCTGGGCGGCCTGGCGCACGCCCTCGAGCAGCTCCGGGGCGTGCAGACGCACCAGCGCCGGCCGCAAGAAGGCGCGCGCGGCTCCGGCATCTGCGATCCCGCGGTTGAGCAGGCACTGCGCCAGGATCGGCGAACACGCCAGCCGCGCGGCGAGCGCGCGGCTGGCGCCCTCATCGACGGGGGCAGTAGACCCAGCGGCGTTGCAAGCTGCGTATCCCCCTCCCTCGAGGGGAGGGGTATACACGCCGGCTCCGACACCGCCAGCACCGGCGAGCGGCTCGTGCCGGCAGCGCGGGCGCACCCCCTGTTCGCCCGCGAGCGCAGGCCGCCGGCCCGCCGCCGACTAGTCCCCGATGGGCAGCGAGCGCCGATCGGGGGTGCCGCTCGTGGTGTAGCGGATCACCCCGGTGGCGTCGGTGTAGAACGACTGGTGGCCGGACCGGGCCGGGCAGCTCCGGCCTCGCGATCGCCGCCCAGTCGAAACCGTTCGCCCCCGGCAGGATCTCGAAGACGTAGCCCTGCCTGGTACCCGAGGCGAGCGCCTCGTCGATCAGCCCGGCCACCTCCGGGCCCAGCTCACGCAGGTCCACCGCGTAATCGGGCACACCGTCGCGGTCGTAGTCGCCCTCGCGAAACATTCGTCTGCGCAGCGTGCAGGGCCCTGAGGGCGGCCATGGCCGCCGACTCGTTCGCCCGCACGCGCGCCTGCTGCAGGTTCGGGATGGCGACGCTGAGCAGGATTCCGATGATCGCCAGCACGATCATCATCTCGAGCAGGGTGAATCCTGCCCCGCCCCGGCACCCGAAAACGGACCGGCCGCAGGCGCTCCTCACGGTCACCGCCTCCGCCCGCCGGACCAGGGCACAACGGCGCAGCCGGCCGGTCACGAGCCCGACCTCCGAGCGCGCCCACCACCCCCACGCCGCCAGGGGCCGCTCCAACCCGGCCCGCCGCCGGAGCGAGCGAGGCAACGGGCCGCCGGCCTCTCAGTCCATCGCACCGGAGCCGCGGCCCGGCAGCACCTCCGGCCTGGGCAAGGCCTGCACGCTGTCGCCGAGCCAGATCTTGCCCTGGATGACCTCCTCGAGTGCGATGTCGATCGGGTTGCTGGACGGGGTGTCGACCAGCCGTTTCGCGCCCCGCACCAGCTCCTGGCACCGCTTCTGCAACAGCACCGTCAGTGCGAAGGTGTTGCCGAGCTTTGCCTTGGCCTGACGCAGCTTGACCGGATCCATGCGCTGTCGGCCTCCTCCGTGCCGCCTCGGCGCGGCGACCGGGAACGGGGACGTCCCCTCGGGAAAGGCGAGAAGAGTACCTATTTTCCCCCGATCCGTCAAGGGCGCCCGCACGGCGGGGTTTTTCGCACCGGGCCTCGAGGTGCCGACGCACGCTCTTTTCACCGCGGCATGCTGCCGACGGCGACCTTGCCGTCGCTCCGCCTTGCAGCCGGGCCCAGCGCTCCCGTGCCCGGTCCCCGCTGGACCACCGAAGCGCACGCCCAGACGGCTCGCGGGCCTACCGGCTACTGCGGTGCGGTGCGGACCGCCTGCCAGGTCCCGGCGCCGCCGCGAACCGTCCCCCGGCGCGGCGAGGCCGGCCGGCAAGGGCAACACCGCCGGCACCGCCCGTTGCGCACGCGAACCGGCGGCCGGCGGCCGGCGGAAGGCGTCGGCACGGCTGCTACGATGGTTGCGCCATGGCGGACGTCGCCCTTCGAGTCGGTCCGCGACCCGCGGCGCTGGCGGCCGAGGTGCTACGCGCCGAGGTCACGCCGCGCTACGACCGAGGCCGGCCCCTGCGCGCCGGCGAGGTGCTCTGGCTGGTGCCGCACCGCGTTCTGGCCGAGCGCCGGCGCGAGGAGCTGCTCGAGCAGCTGGCGGCCAGCGGTGCTCCCGCCGGCGCGTTCGCGCCCCCGTTCGCGAGCCTGGGCGAGTGGCTGCGGCGCGCCTGGGGCGGGCTGCCTGCGGGCACGCGCTCCGTGCGGCTGGCAAGCGCAGTCGAGCGCCGGCTCGCGCTCGGGCAGGTGCTCGCCTTGCTGCCCCCCGAGGCAGCCTTCGGCCGGATGGCGGAGCATGTGGGCTTCGTGGAGCACCTGAGCGCGCTGTGCGAACAGCTCGGGCTGGCGGGCGTGCGCGACGGGGCCGCGCTGCTGGCGCGCCTGGGCGCCGGCGCCGGACCTCATGCCCGGGCGCTGGCGGCGGTGTTCGACGGCTACCTGGATGCCCTCGCCACGCGGCGGCTGGCGGACCGGCCGCGCGCGCTCGCCGAGCTTGCCGCCGCGCTCGAGCGGGGCGAGGCGCGCGGACCGGCTCTGCTGGTGGTGGAGGGCTTCGACGAGCCGCCCGCCCTGCTGTGCCGGCTGTTCGCCGCGCTGGCACAGGCGGCAGGCCGCACGCTCGTGCTGCTTGCCGGCGAGCCACCGCCGGCCGCCGGCGGCGCGGGCGCGGCGAGCGGTGCGGCCGGGACGCCGGCCGCGCTCGCCTTCTGGCTGCAGCAGCCAGCCGCCCGGCTCGAGCCTCGTGCCGAGCCAGCCGAGCGCGCCTTGAGCCCGCGCGCCCGCGCCCGCCGCGCCTTCCGCCTCGATCCCTACCGGCCGCCCGCGCCGCCAGCACCGGCGGCCGGCCAGGCCGCAGCCCCCTGCGATCCCCAGTTGGTCATCGCCGCCGCGCCCAGCCCGGCCGCCGAGCTCGCCGCGGCATGCCGCGCGCTCGCGCTGCGGCTGGAGCGGGAAGCGGGCCTGCTGGCACGGCTCGACCGGGTGGCGCTGGTGCGACCCGCGGCCCCGCCCTACGACGAACTGGTGCGCGAGCTGTTGCCGCGCTACGGCATCCCGTTCGTCTGCCGCGAGCAGACCCCGCTCATCCGGGTCCCGCCGGTCCAGGCCGTGCTGGCGTTGCTCGAGGCGGCCCGCTCGGGCCTGGAGCGCGCCGCGGTGGCGGTCGCCTTCGGTTCGCCCTACGTCGGTTTCACCGCCAGCGATGGCCAGGTGCTGGACTACCGCAGCCTGGACCGGCTGGTGCGCACGGCCGGGATCGCTGGGGCCATCGGCAGCGCGGGCTGGCAAGCGCGGCTGGAGCGGCTGCACCAGCGGATGGCGAGCGCGCTCCGCACGCCGCTGCCCGCACCGCTGGTGCGCTCCGAGGAGCACGCGGAGGCGGCCGAACGGGCGAGCCGGCGCGCAGCGCGCGAACACGACCTGCTGCAGCGCGGGATTCCGGTCCTGCTGGAGGCCCTGCGCGCGCTGGAGCAGCTCGCCGTTCCGGCCGAGCCAGCCGCGTTCGCCGAGCGTACGCGGTGGCTCGCCGAGCGGTTCGAGGTCGAGCGGCGCGCGCTGCTGGGTGTGGATCCTACGCTGGTCGCGCGCGATCTCGCCGCCCTGGCGCGCCTGCGGGAGGTGGTGGGCGAGCTGGCGCGCGCGCTGCAGGCAGCGGGCCCCTCGCAACCGGACGGGCGGGTGGAGCTGGGGACGTTTCTGGCGGCCCTGCGCACCGCGCTCGGCGGCGAGCGGGTGAACACCGTCTCCGCCTCCGGCCCCCGCGAGGGTGGCGCGCCGCCCGCACGGCTCGTCGTGCTGGCGCCCGAAGAGGTGAGCGGGCTGGAGTTCGAATCCCTGTATGCGGTTGGGCTCGGCGCGCATGCCTTCGCGCCCCCCCCGCCACCCGACCCGGTGCTCCAGGACTCCGAGCGCACCGCGCTCGGCCTGCCGGTGCTCGAGCAGCGCCGGTCTGCAGCCCGCAGGCAGCTGGCAGCGCTGCTGGCGGCGACCGAGGGCACGCTCTGGCTCGCCTACAGCGGCGCCGGCGCGGGGGCCCCGGCCTCGGGCGCCGAGCCGATGGAGCTGGCGGTGGCGCCCCTGCTCGCCGAGCTGCGGCACCACCTGCAGCCAGGCGGCGCCGTGGAACCTGGCGGCGAGCACGCGCCGGCGTTGACGCTGGCGGAGATCGACGCGCGGCTGGGCCAGCTGCTCGAGAGCGCCCTGGCACCCGGAGGCGCTGGGAATGCCACCGTGCTCGCGGCGATCCGCCAGCTGGGCGCGCGGCGGTGGCGCGCGCCGCGCCCGGACGGCGGCGAGCTCTGCCCGCCGGCAGCCCTGCTGCGCACGGTGCGCGCCGCGCTCAGCCGTGCCGGCGTGTGGCACGAGCAGCTCGGACCGTTCGAGGGCGTGCTCGAGGGCCCGGCGGCGCAGGCGCTGGCGGCGGCGGCGCTGGCGCAGCCGCTCAGCCCCTCGCGCCTGAACATCTACGTGCGTTGCCCCTTCCGGGCCTTCGCGCTCCACCACCTGCAGCTGCAGCTACCGCCCGATCCGCGCGAGGACGACACGGCGCGCTGGCGCGGCGAGGTGATCCATGCGGTGCTGCGCCGCTTCTACGAGAAGGACGTCGCCGCCCCGCCCCCTGCCAGCGCCAGCGAGCGGGAGCGGCAGACATGGCTGCAGCGCGCAGCGGAGCGCCTGCGCGCGATCCTCGAGGAGGTCGCGGGCGCGCAGCCAGCCGAGGACGCATTCCGACAGGCCGAACTGCAACGCCTCGCAGCCGGACTGCAGCCCGGCGAAGCGGACGGCCCGCGCGGTCCCCTCCGCGCATTCCTCGAATGGGAGGCGCGGTTCGGAGCCGGCTGGCAGCCCCGCTGGCTGGAACAGCCGCTCGCGCTGCAGCTGCCGCTGCCCGAGCCGACCGCCGGCGCAGCGGTCCTTTCGGTGCATGGGGTCGCGGACCGCATCGATCTGGCGCAGGCGGATCGGGCGCTGTTCGTGATCGACTACAAGACCGGCAGCAGCGTGCCCTCCGCCCGCGAGATGCTCGCCGGCCTCGACCTGCAGCTGCCGATCTATCTGGCGGCCGCGGCCGCGACGTTCGGTCCCGATCATGTCCCGCTGGCCGCCGCCTACTACCGGCTCGCCGATCCGAATGCCGCCGAGCCGCGACGGCTGCTCGCCGACGGCGCCGCATTGCGCCCGGGCGGCCCGCTGGCGGTGGCGCGCACCAGGGGGCATGCCCGGCTGAAAGACCTGCCGCACGCGCTGGCGCGGCTGCAGCAGGCGGTGCTTCCCCACCTGGCGCGCGCGATCGGAGCCGGCCTGTTCCACCCCGGCCATCTGCCGCCGGCACGCAAGGGTTGCGCGTACTGCGAGGCTCGCCAGGTGTGCCGTGTCGACCACGCGCGCATGGCACGGGTGGCTGCCCGGCCCGGCGCGCGCGTGTTCGTCCCGCTCCCGCTGGAGGAGGGAGCGCTCCCATGAGCGGGGCACCGGTGCTCACCGCCGAGCAACAGCAAGCGCTTCGCATCGACACCAGCGTCGCGGTGACCGCGGGCGCTGGCACCGGCAAGACCGCGACCCTGGTCGCGCGCTACCTGGCGCACCTGGAGGGTGATGCCGCGCGGGGCGTGCCGCCGCTCGCACCGCACCGGATCCTGGCGATCACCTTCACCGAGAAGGCCGCGACGGAGATGCGCGAGCGCGTGCTCGCCGAGCTCGCCCGCCGCGGCGCACCGCCGGAGCTCCGCCAGCAGGTGCTGCAGGCCCCGATCTCGACCATCCACGCCTGGTGCGGGCAACTGTTGCGCGAGCACGCCATCGAGGCGGAGATCGATCCCGGCTACCAGGTGCTGGACGAGCCCCGCGCCCAGCTGCTGTTCGCGGAAGTACTAGAGGAACTCCTCGATGCATGCGCGGGCGGCTGGGCGCCGGTGCGGCCGCTGCTCGCGGCCGGTTGGACGCGTGCTCGGCTGCGCCTGGCACTGCAGGCACTCGCCCGCCAGCGGGAACGCGCCGCGCGCTGGGCGCAGCATCTGCTAACCAGCGATGACGCGGCGCTGCTCGCGCACTGGCGGCGTGGCGAGCCCGAGCCGCTGGAGGAGCGGCTGCGCAGCGCGCTCGCGCTCGCGGACAGGCTGGCGGAGTCGCTGGCCCGCGCCCCGGCCGGAGACAAGCTCCGCGCGGTGCTGCAGAGCGCGCTGGAGCTGGCGGGCGAGTGCCGGCAGCGCCTGCAGGCCGGCGATCCGCATGCACTCCGCGTCTGGCTGCGGGCGGCGCTGCTGCAGAGCGGACTGGTGGGCAGCGACGGCTCGCCCCGCTCCTTCGGCAGGCTCGGCCAGCGCGCTCGCTGGCAGGACGGCGAGGCGCTGGAGCAGGCTCGCCAGGCGCTCGCCGAGTTCGCGGCCGCCCTGCCCCGCCAGCTCCACCAGATGGTGGCCGACCTCGATGCGGCGGCCATCCCCGCGCTGCGCGCGCTGGCGGAGCTGTGGCTGGAGCTGCTGAAGCGCTACCAGCACCGCAAGCGCGTGCAGGCTGCGGTGGATTTCGACGATCTGATCGAACGCGCCGCCTCCCTGCTGGGCGATCCGTCCCGGCAGGCGGTGCGGGCACGCCTGCAGGCGCGCTATCGGGCGGTGCTGGTCGACGAATTTCAGGATGTCGACGAGCGCCAGCTCCGGCTGATCGAGGCGCTATGCTGCGATGCGAGCGGGCGGGTCGCGCCGGGCCGGCTGTTCATCGTCGGCGATGACAAGCAGTCCATCTACCGGTTCCGCGGCGCGGACGTCTCGGTGTTTCGCCGCTTGCGAGCGCGCATCGCGCAAGCCCGGCAGCCGTGCCCGGACCCGGAGCGGCCGCCGGCGACGGTGAGCCTGCGCGACAACTGGCGCACCCTGCAAGCGCCACTGGCCTTTGCCAACGCGGTGTTCGACCGGCTGTTCCGCGCGCCGGAAGGCGCCCCGGGCGAGCCGTTCGGGGCGGAGCCGGGGGCGCTGCGCGGGCGGCGCACGGCGGCCCCGGGCAGCGTGCGGCTGCTGCTGCACCTGCTCGAGGCCGGCGAGGAAACGGCGGAGGCAGGCACCGCCGCCGAGCGGAGCGAGGGCGAGTCCGAGCCGGACGGGGACGAGCCCGGGGCCTTCACGAGCAGCGCGCTGGAGGAAGCACGGCTGGTCGCGCGGCTGCTCCGGCGCCTGCTGGGCGAGGACGGCGGGCCGCCACTGCAGCTCGGCGAACGCCTCGCCGGCGGCGGGGAACGCCTGCGCCCGCTGCGTGCGGCCGACGTCGCGCTGCTGCTGCGCAGTCGCACCCACCTCAAGCTCTACGAGGACGCGCTGCGCCGGCATGGCATCCCGTTCGTCGTGCACGGCGGAATGGGGCTGTTCGACGCGCCGGAGGTCGTGGACGTGCTGAACCTGCTCCGCTTCCTGGCGGACGAGGGCGACGATCTGGCGCTGGCCGGGCTGCTCCGCTCGCCGCTGGCGCTGCTGAGCGACGAGGCGTTGTACGCGGTGGCACGACTGCGGGCCGAGCCGGCGCCGGCCACGCTTTGGCAGCGGCTCCGCGCAGCCGCCGGCAACCCGGCCCCAGAGCTGCTGCTCGCGCAGTCCGAGCGACAGGCCGTGGGCCGCGCCGCCCACACGCTCGCGGGGCTCGCTGCCCTGGCGTGGCGCGTGCCGGCAGCGGAGCTGGTGCGGCGGGCCCTGGAGGCGAGCGGCGCCTGGGCGGCCTATGCGGTCGGGCCGCGGGGCCCGCAAGCACTGGCCAACCTGGAGCGGTTGCTCGATGTGGTGCGCGAGCTGCAGGCGCGCACCAGCCGGGGTCTCGGGGAGCTGGCAGCGCTGCTGGTCGAGATGGCCGAGGTGGCGGGCAACGAGGGCGAGGCCGCGGTGTGCGCGGAGGCCACCGGGGTGCAGATCATGACCGTGCACGCGGCCAAGGGCCTGGAGTTTCCCCTGGTCGTGGTGCCCGAGTGCGGCACGGTGCCGCCGCCTGAACGCGACCCCGTGGTGCTGGAGGAGCGCGGCCTGCACGGTGAAGATGGCCTGCCGCTGTACGACGTGGGGATCAAGGTGGCCGACCCCCAGGCGGGCTACCGGGACGGCTCGCCGGGGTTGCGCGAGCAGTTGCGGGAGCGGAGCCGGCGCAAGCAGCAGGCCGAGCACCTGCGGCTGTTGTACGTGGCGATCACCCGCGCGCGCGACCACCTGGTGCTCAGCGGCAGCTGCCGGCGCGGAGCAGCGGGGCTCGAGCCTCGGCGCGGCTCCTGGCTGGCGATGCTGTGCCAGGCACTGGGACTGGAGCAGGCCCCGCTCGCCGGGCGGCGCCTGGTGCTCCCCACGCCAGCGGAGGCCCCGCCGGACGGCGCGCCGCGCGCGGTCGAAGTGCAGGTGCTGACCGGCCAGGACCTGGCCGAGCCGCCGGCACAACCGGTGGCGCAGCGCGACAGCGAACAGCCGTACCAGGGCGAGCCCGAGCCCGAGCCACTGCTGGCCGCGCTCGGTGGCGCCGCCGGCCACCAGGGCGCCACCGCGGCGACCGGATCGCTGCCGGCGGACGGTCCCCCGCTGGATCTCGAGGCTGTTGTCCGCCCCTGCCAGCGCCCGCTCGCGCCGGCGCGCGCGATGCTCTCGCCCTCGCGGTGGAAGCTGTTCGCCAGCTGTCCCCGCCGCTATTACTACCGCGTGGTGCTCGGTCTGCCGGAGGAGCTCGGCGGGCGGCCGGTGGCGCCCGAGGGCGAGGACCTCGAACCGCCTGCGGCACCGCACCCCGCCCTGGCAGCGCTCGGCCGCCAGCGACCGCTGGTGCGCGGCTCGGCGGTGCACCGGCTGCTCGAGCTGGGACTGCCACCCACCGCGGCGGAGCGCGAACGCGCCGTGCAGGCTGTGCTGCAGGGGATGGGCGTAGAGGGTGACGCCGAGCTGGGCGCCGAGGTGCTGCTGGCCGCCGAGCGGGCGGCAGCCAGCCTGGAGCGGACGGGACTGGCGGGCGAGATCGCGCGCGCGCGGTGCGTGTACCGCGAGCACCCCTTCGTGCTGCGCCTGCACGGGGGGGTGATCGAGGGCACGATCGATCTGTTGCTGGAAGACGAGCGGGGCTGGACCGTCGTCGACTACAAGACCGACGAGCTGCAGGCGGACCAGGTCGAGGCCGCGGTGCGCGAGCGGGGCTACGACGCGCAGATCGGGCTGTATGCGCTGGCGGCCGCCACGCTGTGCGGCCTGGGACCGGACCGCCCCGAGGGGCCCGAGCCGCGGGTGCGCGCGACGCTGCTGTTCACCCAGCCGGGCGTCCGCCTCGACCGGGCATACGGGCAGGCCGAGCTCGCCGCGATCGCCAGCCGCGCAGCGCGCGACCTCGAGGACATCGCCGCCGGGCGCTTTCCCCGCGGCAGTTCGGCCCCCTGTGAACAGTGCGGGTTCGCCCGCCCACCCGCCCGCGGTGCCCCGCCGCTGTGCGACGTGGCGCTGGCCGGGCAGCCCGGCGCCATCCGGAGCTGACCCGCCGCGGCGCGCCCGGGGCTCAGCGTTCCGGCGAGCCGCCGGAGCGGTCCGCCCGCAGCTGTTGCAGCAGCGCGCGGTTGTGCGCCAAAAACGGCTCGCGCCAGCGGTAGTGCTCCAGCAGGCCCGCGGTCGGCCGGCCCAGGATCCAGTAGGCGGCGAACAGCGCCTCGACGGAGGCCAGACCGCCGGGCGGGTCGGGCGCGAGCTTGGAGCTGCGCGGGTAGGCGGTGGCCAGCGGCGGCAGGCTGCGCGCCGGCACCTCGCGATAGCGCCGCTCCATCGGCCGCACCAGCCGCCAGCTCGCGTCCAGCAGCAGCAGGCCGCACCCGGCGTCCGCCCGGCTGAGCGGCGGGCCATGGAGCGCGAGCCGCACGTAGCCCGCCAGCGCGGGCGGCTGCTCATCCGGGTAGGTCACGAACACCAGGTCCGGCCGGCCGCGCAACGGTTCCAGGCTGCACTTGCTCACGCGCTCGCGCCGGTGGCGCACGATGACCGTCGGCGGCGGGGCTTCGGGCGAACCCGCGCCGCGCGCCGGCCGTCGGGGCTGGGGCTCGGCGGGCTGCATGGCGCGCATCATGGCGCCGCCCCGCTCCAGACACAACCCGCCGGCCGCCGCGCCAGCCTCAAGCGCCGGACTCGGCCTGCACGCCCCGCTTGCTCCCGGGCGCAGCCGTGCGGCCCGCCCCCCTCAGGGGCGGGTGGTGGCGAGATCGCCCTCGCGGATCTCCGCCCCTTCGCGCCGGTAGACCACGCGGGCACCGGCCAGATGGGCGCCGACGTCGTCCACCCGCACCTTCGCGATCAGCGCGCCCTCGCGCTGGAGGGTGAACTCGTAGCCGGCCTGGACCCCCTGGGCGCTGCCGGCGGACAGCAGCACCGTCTCGCCCGCGGCCCCCCGCTGCACGGCGAGCACCCGCGCCTCGATGCGCGGCACCTCGCGCTCGATGTTGGGCACCGGGGAGTGGGTGCGCAGCGATTCGACGACGCGCGCCTGGCGGGCGAGCTGCTCGGAGAGGGCCGCCAGCTCGCGCCCGAGTCGGCCCAGCTCCTGTTCCAGATGCTGCACCGCATCGCCATGGCGCCGCCGCAGCTGCTCGATTGCGCGCTGTTGCCCCTCCAGCTGCGCGCGCAGCTCTTCGACGCTGGAGCTCAGAGCGGCGAGCTCCTCGGCGGCAGCGCGCGTGCGCGCGAGTTGCTCCAGCTCCTGGCGGAGATCGGCGATCAGGGCGTCACGCACCGCGAGCGCGCGCTCCAGCTCCGCCAGCCGCGCCTCGCGCGCGAGCAGCCCCTGCTCGAGCACCTCGAGCCGCCGCTGCAGTTCGGCGTCCGCCAGTGGCTGCCGCTGGGCGGAGGAGGTCGCGCTACCCCGCTGCGGCGCGGGGGCACTGACCGCGCCCGCCACGCCTTCGGTGGAGCCCGGGCAGCCGGCGAGCAGCCATGCGCCGGCGCACACAAGGGCCGGCAGGGCACCGATCGCTCTCATACCCGGATGGTAGCAGCGCCCGAGCAGCGGCGCAGCTTCGGCGCCGCAGGACACCCTGGGCCGCCACCGCGGCCCGCCGCTGCCTCGGTCAGCGCAGCGGGCGCTTGCGGGGGACGCCGGGCCGGCGCGGATAGCGGGAGGGGGTGGGGCGCTCCTTGCCGATCCGCACCAGCACCGGCGAGCGTGCGCCGAGCGGTACCGGGATCAGCTCCGGCGGCCCGCCGCCGAGCAGTTCGATGGCGCGCGCGGCGGCAACGCACTCCGCCGGCGCCTTCGGCCCCTTGAGTGCGACCAGCCAACCGCCCGGGCGCACCAGCGGCAGCGCCAGCTCGACCAGTACCGGCAGAGGCGCCACCGCGCGTGCGAGCGCAACGTCGAACCGCTCGCGCAACGCCGGGTCGCGGCCCGCCAGTTCTGCCCGGCACTGCAGCACCGAGACCCGCTGGTCCAGGCCGAGTGTCGCCACCGCCTGGCGGACGAACTCCGCCTTCTTGCGCACCGACTCCAGCGCCACCACCTGGGGCGGTGCAACGGCGGAGCCGGCCGCAGCGCCGCCGCGGTACAGCCGGTGGCACGGCAGCGCGATCGCAAGTGGCAGTGCCGGAAAACCAGCCCCGGTGCCGACATCGACCAGACGCGCGGGCGGCGGGCTAGTGGGATCGAAGGCCAGCACCGCGCCGAGGCTGTCCAGCACGTGCAGCTCGAGGAATCCTTGCGGGCCGTGCACGGCGGTCAGCGCCGCGCGCGCGCTGCCGGCCGCAAGCAGGCGCTCCAGCGTGCCGAGCGCGCCCCACTCCGCCTCGCCGAGCTCGTAGCCGAGCCGCGCCGCTTCGCGCCGGAATGTTTCCCGGTCCATGGCGATATGCTACCCGCACCGCACGCCTCGCCACAGCGAGGGCAGGTGCGGTTGACCGGGCCGGGTGGCCGGGGTAGCCTCGGGCTGGTTTTTGCCCGCGGGCGGCGCTGGCCGCCGGCTGCGTGCGAGCGTCGGCCGGCGGCCGGCTCCAGCGAGCCGGTGCGGCCGGGGTTGTTTCGTGGTGAGCAGCCGGAGCGAAAAGAGGCGCGAAGCGGTGCGAACCACACAGAGGCACGGCCGAGAAGCGATCGACAGGGCCGGCGAGGCGGTCCGGCTTGCCGCCATCGGGGCTGTGGGCGCGCTGGTGGCGGCACTGGCGCTCTTGAGCGGGCGGGCCGCGTCCGCCGAGCAGCCCGGAGCTGGAACGCCGCCGACGCCGGACACCGTGGTCGCGACCGTGGTGCCGGAGCGCCAGGAGCTGTACGCCGAGGGGCTGAGCACGCTCCGCTTCGGGCTCGAGATCGCCCCCGGCTGGCACCTGTATGCGCCCAACACGGCGGGCTTCGAGCCCCTGGTGATCCGGGCGGAGCCCGCCCCCGCCGGCGGCCCGGGCCAGGGGCCGGTGCTCGCCGGCTACCGGATCGCGCCCCCCCCGCAGCAGGAGACCGCCTTCGGTGAACGGGTCGCGGTCTGGCGCGGGCGGCTGGAGGTGACGCTGTTCGTGCGCGGACCGGGGGCCGAACGGGCAGGCGAGCAGGGGGCGCTCGCGCTGGCGATCCGCTATCAGGCGTGCGACGACCCGCTGACGAACTGCCTGCTGCCCTTTACCAGGCGGATCGAGCTTTTCTACCGGGTGCGCGCGGGCCGCGGCGAGGCGGCGCTGCCCGCCGCCGGCGGACCGGAGCTGGTGCTCTTCGAGGAGGGCGGGGGGGAGCTGCCGGCCGCGCCCGGGGCCGGCGGGGGTAGCGAGGCCGCGCGGGCCGGCGACCGCGGCTGCTGCCCCGGCCACCGGCAGCACCGGCTCGTTCGGCCTCGAGATGCTGCTCGCGCTGCTCGCCGGTCTGGCGGTCACCCTGACCCCGTGCGTGTATCCGATCATCCCGGTCACCGTCACCTACTTCCAGCGGCAGGGTGGCAGCCGGGCGCGCGCGGTGCCGCTGGCGCTGGCCTACGGGCTGGGGATCCTGCTGACCTACACCGCACTCGGCGTCGGCATGGCCTTGCTGGGGCGCGATCTGGGTGCGGTGCTGGGCCATCCGGCGGTGATCTGGTCGCTGGTCGGGCTGTTCGTGCTGCTCGCGCTCAGCATGTTCGGTTACTTCGAGCTGGCCTTGCCCTCCAGCCTCACCACGCGGCTGCAGGCGGGCGGCCGGCGCGGCGGCCTGCTGGGGGCGCTGGTGCTGGGGCTGACGCTCGGGCTGGTGGCGGCGCCGTGCGTGGGACCGGTGGCGGGCGGGCTCATGCTCGTGGTGGCCACGAGCGGGGATGTCCTGTTCGGGCTCGCCACCTTCGGCGCCTTCGGACTGGGGCTCGCGCTGCCGTTCGTGGGGCTGGGGATCTTCTCGGCGGGGCTGCAGCGGCTGCCGCGGGCCGGCGCCTGGATGGATTCGGTCAAGCATGCCTTCGGCTGGGTGCTGCTGGCATTCGCGATCTACTTCGCGCACGTGGCGCTGGGGAGCGAGACGGCGCTGCTGGTGCTGGTGGGCCTGTATCTGTTCTTCGGCGGCATCACCGCCTACCTCGCCGGCCGGGCGCGGCTGGAGCAGGCCGCCGAGGGCACGGCCTTCGGTACCGCGCAGTTCGGCGGCGGACTCCTGGTGGCCATAGCCGGGGCGTACTTCCTGTTCGGCCCCTACGTGCTGCCCGAGGAGAACGGACTGCTCCTGCCGCCGCAACGGCTGTTCGCCTCCGCGATCCCGTGGCGGCATGCGCGCACCGCCGCCGAACTCGACGCGCTGCTCGCGCAGGCGCGGGCCGAGCGACGCCCGGTCTTCATCGACTTCACCGCGCGCTGGTGCATCCCGTGCCAGCAGATGGAGCTGACGACGTTCCGCGACCCCGAGGTGGTGCGGGAACTACGGCGCTTCCTGCCGGTCCGGATCGACATCACCGATGACGAACAGGCACAGCGGCTCAAGATCGAGCGCTTCGCCTCGTACGCCGTCCCGTTCATGGCCTTTTACGACTCCCGCGGCGAATACCTGGCCGCTCGGCGCATCGAGGGCAAGGTCAGCACCGCGGAGCTACGCAAACGCCTCAAGGAGATCGACTGAGATGCTGACGCTCGACGACCAGAGTTTCGAGACCGAGGTGTTGCAGTCCGAGCAGCCGGTGGTGGTCGACTTCACGGCTACCTGGTGCGGGCCGTGCAGGCGGCTGGCGCCGATCATCGAGGAGCTGGCCCAGGAGTACGAAGGCCGGGTCAAGATCGCCAAGTTCGACGTCGACGCCTCGCCGGAGACCCCCGCGCGCTACCGGATCATGGCGGTGCCGACCATCATGTTCTTCAAGGGCGGCAAGGAGGTCGACACCGTGCAGGGGCTGGTGCCCAAGGAGACCCTCAAGAAGAAGATCGAGGGGCTGCTCGGCTAGCCGCCGGGCGAGCTCTGCTCGCGGGTTGCGAATCCGGCAGTCCGCGCGCTTGCATACTGCGCCGGATCCAGAGGAGACGAGCCGCATGCCCGAGAAGGTCATCGTGATCGGCGGCGGTCCCGCCGGCTACACCGCGGCGCTGTATACCGCCCGCGCCCGCCTGGAGCCGCTGTGTCTGGAAGGGCTCCAGTACGGCGGCCAGCTCATGACCACGACCGAGGTCGAGAACTACCCCGGCTTTCCCCAGGGCATCCAGGGCCCGGAGCTGATGGAACAGATGCGGGCCCAGGCCGAGCGGTTCGGGGCGCGTTACCGCTCGCGCGACGTGACGCGGGTCGAGCTGAGCGAGGTGGCCGAGCGCCCGCACCGGCTCTGGGTGGATGACGAGGAGTACGAGAGCTGGACGGTGATCATCGCCACCGGGGCGGCACCGCGCAAGCTGGGGCTCGAGAGCGAGTCACGGCTGTGGGGCCACGGGGTCAGCTCGTGCGCCACCTGCGACGGGGCGTTCTTCCGCGACCAGGTGGTGGCGGTCGTGGGCGGCGGCGACTCGGCGATGGAAGAGGCGCTGTTCCTGACCCGCTTCGCGACCAAGGTCTACGTCATCCACCGGCGCGACGAACTGCGCGCCTCCAAGATCATGCAGGAGCGCGCCCGCGCGCACCCCAAGATCGAGTTCATCTGGTCCCATGTCGTGGTGGAGGTGCTGGGCGAGAAGAAGGTGAGCGGGCTGCGTCTCAGGAGCACCAAGGACGAGGGCGCGGAGCGGACGCTGGAAGTCGGCGGTCTGTTCCTCGCCATCGGCCATGTGCCGAACACGCGGCTGTTCGAGGGGCAGCTCCCCATGGATGAGCACGGCTACCTGGTGCCGGTGCGGGGCACCTCCATGGGTCGGCCCGGGGTGTTCGCCGGCGGCGACTGCGTCGACCGCATCTATCGCCAGGCGGTCACCGCCGCCGGCATGGGCTGCATGGCCGCGATCGACGCCGAGCGCTACCTGGAGAGCCGCAACCTCTAGCCCGCTGCCGGCGCCGGGCGCGCAGCGCGGGCGCGGCGGCGGCGCTCAGCGCAAGCGAGGCCACAGCGCGCGCACGGCCGCCAGCGCTGCGCGGCCGCGTTCGCGCAGCGAGCCGGCGTTGAGTGCGCGCGCCATCGCCTTGAGCCCCTGGAGTTGCTCGGCGGTCTCCGGAAACCACCAGGGCATGGCGATGCCGGCGAAGCGGTTCAGATGGAGGTGGCGGCGCTCGACGAACTCATAGAGCCCGTAGCGCGACCCGAGCTTGCCGAAGCCCGACTGCTTGACGCCGCCCCACGGTCCATCCGGCAGCCCAGCCATGGTGACGTGGTCGTTGATCGACACATCCCCCGCCCGGATCCTCTCGGCGAGCCGCGCCGCCCGCCGGTGATCGCGCGACCAGACGCTGGCGTGCAGTCCGTAGGGCGTGGCGTTGGCGAGCTCGACCGCCTGCTCTTCGCTGGCGAACGGCATCACCATGACGACCGGCCCGAACACCTCCTCGCAGCAGAAGCGGTGCGAGGGCTGGACATCGGTGAGGATCGTGGGCTCGTAGAACAGCCCCTTGAGTCCGGGCGGGCGCCGGCCGCCCACCAGCACCCTTGCCCCTTCCCGCCGCGCCTGCTCGACCATCTGCTCGACGTGGCGCAGCTGCATGTCGCAGGTGAGCGCCCCCACATCCGCCTGGCGGCGATCCTCGCTCAGCCGCAGCTTGCGCGTCTCGGCGACCAGAAGGTCGCGAAACCGCTCGAAGATCGGCTCGGCGGCATAGATGCGCTGGACACTGGCGCAGATCTGGCCGGCGTGGAAGAACGCTCCCCACACCAGGCCGCGCGCGGCATGCTCGAGGTCGGCGTCCTCGAGCACCAGCGCCGGCGCATTGCCGCCGAGCTCCATCACGCACGGGGTGAGGCGCGTCGCTGCCGCTGCGAGGATCTTCTTCGCGGTCGGCCCCGAGCCGACGAAGAAGACCTTGTCGACCTGCTCGACCACCGCTGCCCCGGTCCGCCCGTCCCCGCTCGCCACCTGGAGCACGTCCGCGGGCAGCCCGGCCCGCTCGAACAGCTCGGCCACCATCTCGCCCACCAGGGGGGTGATCTCGCTCGGCTTGAGGATCACGGCGTTGCCGGCAACCAGCGCCGGCACCACGCACTGCATGGCGATGTAGAAGGGGAAGTTCCAAGGCGAGATCACACCGACCAGCCCCAGCGGCTCGCTGATCAGCCAGCTGCGCCGGCCAAGCAGCCGGTAGTGGCGGAGCGGCAGCCGCTCGGGACGCAGATACCGCTCGGCGCAGCGCAGATGCCAGGCGATCAGGTCCAGGGTGGCGATCACATCGGCGAACAGCGCCCCGTTGAAGGTACGGCCGGTCTCGCGGGCGACGCGATCGGCGAACGCCTCCATCTCGTCCAGCAGGATCTGCCGTGCCCGCTCCAGCACGCGGTTGCGGCCGCGCACCCCCAGCGCCTGCCAGCCCGGCTGCGCGGCGCGGGCGCGCTCGGCCGCGCGCGCCACCCAGTCCCGATCGCGGATCTCGACCTCGCCCAGCACCTGCAGTGTCATCGGATCGATCGAACGCAGCCGCCCCGGCGAGGCTGCGGTGGCAGTGCCCGCGGCGGGGGCTTGCAGG
The DNA here is from genome assembly GCA_026004615.1 of Planctomycetota bacterium. Lineage (GTDB taxonomy): Bacteria > Planctomycetota > J058 > J103 > J103 > BPJM01. The sequence goes on along the minus strand of BPJM01000002.1, from coordinate 228,369 downwards.
GTCAGCGTGCCCATGGTGCGTGCTCGGCTCCCAATCGGTCTGGTTTCCGAGCAGTGTACCAGATCGGAGATCGCCCTGGCGTGCCCGGCCGCCGAGCACCGCGCGGCGGAACTGCGCCTGCGCCGCGCCTAGGCCGGTGGTGGCGTGGCCCCCAGAGACGGGCCGAGGCGCCAGCGCGCAGCCAGCTGGAGCAACATCTGCCACTGGGCGGCGAAGGCGTGCTCGCCGCATTCGAGCGGATCCTTGAACAGACACGCCAGCTCGTGCACCACTCCGGCGCGCCCGGCGCGGGCGGCCCGCTCCAACAATCGCACGCCGTCGAGCACCAGCGGGGCGGCGAGCGCCGAATCCGAGCCGCGCCAGGTCAGCTCCAGCGCCATGCGCACCCCGAGGAAGCCCTCGAAGTGGACGTGGTTCCAGGCCGTCTTCCAGTCGCCGAGCGAGGGGACGAACTCGATGGTGACGTGTTCGCTGCCGGGCTGGCCCGGCCCCAGGACCCCGGCGAGCACCGAGCGCTTGCTCTGCAGCTTGCCGGCGCGGGCCTCGGGGTCCGCCAGTACCTGCCCGTCGCGGTTGCCCAGGATGTTGTAGCCGGCCCAGGAGAGCACGCGCAGGTGGCGCGCCGCGAACATGGGCCCCAGCACGCTCTTGAGCAGCGTCTCGCCGGTCTTGCCGTCGCGGCCGGCATGCGCCACCCCGAGCCGGCGCGCGCGGGCGCGCACCGCAGGCGCGGAAGCGCCGAGCGCGGGGGTGAAGTTGAGGTAGGGACACCGCTCCTCCAGCGCCGCCAGCGCGTAGATCAGGCTCGCCGGGGTGCGCGGATCGGCGCGATCGAGGAAGCGCTCCAGCTCCGAGTCCTCCGCGAGCGCGGCCGCCTCGGGGTGGAGCGGTTCCGCCGAGGCGAGCTGCACCACCACCACGCGCTCCACCCCGGCAGCGCGGCGGAAGGCGCTCAGGCGCTCGCGCACGTACGCCAGCGCCTCGCGCGGCGCCAACCGCTGCTCGCGCAGCGCGGGCAGCGCCAGCGCCCGCACCGGTTCGGCGGCCCCGAGCAGGATCCCGGGCTCGACGCGGGCCGAGGCCTCGGCGAGCGACTCTGCCACCGCCGCCCCGAGCCCGGCCGGCAGCACGCCCTCGCGCTCCAGCCGCGCCGCGTTCTCCCCGAGCTCGCCCGCTCGCACATCGAGCCCCCCGAAGCGGAGCGCTCCGAGCGGCACCAGCTCCGTGCCCGCGGCCAGCTCGGGTAGCGCAGTCACCAGCCCGGTAGGCGGCCAGAGCCCCCGCGCCAGCGCGGCGCAGCCGGCGATGCAGGTGGTCGCCACATCGCCGAGCGCCCCGATCAGAAAGACCCCGAGCGCGCCTTCAGCCACGGCGCGCCTCGCACGCCGCTCGCCCGGCACCGCGGCGGGCTAGCCCGCTGGCGGCGCCTGGCCAGCCCCGGCCGCTCCAGGCCCACTCGACGGGTGCCCGTGCGGTCCTCACCGCTCCGCTCCCCCGCCCGCGCCCGGCTCGCCCGCGCCCCGCTCCAGCCAGGGCAGCGCGATCTCGAGCGCCTGCAGCACGTAGGCAGTGACCAGCACCGGATCGCGCTCCCACCACCGGGGCTCGTCGTTGTACCACGAGCCGTCCTCGCGCTGCAGCGCCAGCAGCCGCTCGACCAGATCCTGCGCCCAGTGCCGCCGCTGCCCGTCCGCGGTCTCGATCACCGGTTCTCCCCATGCGGCGAGCGCCTTGGCGAACATGAGGTAGTAGTAGTAGAGCCCCTGCTGGCCCCGGCTGCGGTCCTCGTGCGTGCCCAGGCCGCGGTTCTCCTCGAGCGTGTAGTTCCGCCGGATCCAACCCCAGGCGGCCTGCACGCGCGGATCGTCGCGCCGCAGCCGCGCATGCAGCATGCTCAGCAGACCGGCGTAGGTCATGCTCGCATAGGAGGGGATCTCGACCCGCCCGTCGGGCCGCGGCACCGGCACGCTCATGCGCCGCTCCAACCCCGGATCGTACATGAAGCCGCCATCCTGCCCGATCACCACCTCGTCGGACTTGAGATCGTTGGTCTCGCTGTGGTTCTGGCAGCGGCGCAAAAACACCAGCGCGCGCTGCCAGACCGGACTGTCCTCGGGCAGGCCGGCACGCCGCAGCGCATCGAGCGCCATCGCGGTGTTGGACAGGTCGGCCTCGGGCCGCACGCCGCTGCGATCGTAGCCCCAGCCCCCATAGTAGGGCGAATCCTCTGGATTCGGGCCCAGCACCTCGGCGGTGTGGAACTGGGTCGCGACCAGATAGTCGCGCGCGCGCCTGATCGCCTCGGCATGGCGCGCCGCATCGAGTGCGACCAGCGCGTCGATCGCGATCGCGGTCCGATAGGTGACCAGGCCCGTGCCTGGCTGGCCGAACGAGCCATCGGGACGCTGCTGGGCGAGCAACCAGGCGGTCGCGCGCTCGCGTGCGCGCGCAACGGCCTCGGTGCGCAGCGGCGCGGGCAGCCCGGCCAGCGCGCGCACCACCAGCGCGGTGATCCCGAGTTCGCCCTGCTCGCTCGCCCCCGGGATGGCGCCGAACGATCCGTTGTCGTGCTGCCGGGCGAGCAGCCAGCTCACCGCGCGCTGCATGGCGCGGTGTGCCCGCTCGGCGAGCACGCGTCCGGGTGCGCCTTGCTCGGACGGGCCGGCGAGCGGCGCTCCCCGAGCGCCCTGCCGGGCACCGGCGTGGGGCGCCGCCAGCCAGGCGAGCGCGAGCAGCGCCAGCGCGGCGGGGAGCATGCGCCGCCGGCCGCCGCGCCGGCTCCTGGCGGCCGCGACCGGTTCCATGGGCCTGGTCTCCATCATGGCGAGCGAACCTCCTCCTCTGCGTGCTGTTCGGCCGGCAGTTCGAGCATCTGCTGAAACCTGGCCAGGGCAGCGGCCAGGTGCGGTGGCAGCGCCGCCGCGCGAACCGCGGCGGCGGTGGCCGCCGGCACCGCGTGCCCGGCCGGCGAAGGCGCCGGGGGTGCTGGCGCCCCCGCCGGCGCGAGCTCAGCAGCCGGGGCGGGAGATGTCCCTGCCGCCGCCAGCGGCTGCGGTTGTGGCTGGGGACCGCTGCTGCTGCCGCCGGCGGCGGGCCAGCCGGCGGCCCCGGACGGACCCAGTGCGCGGGCGAGGGCCTCGAGCCGCGCCAGCGCGCGCGCCGCGGCAGCCTCGGCCTCCGCCAGCGCCGCCAGGCGGGCGACCAGCGCCGAGGCCGCGCGGCGGGCCGCCTCGGGATCGCCGCCGGCCAGCGCCTCGGGGAGCGCCCGCCCCCTGGGCTGCCCTGCGCCCTGCTGCGCCTCCGCGGCCGAGCGCGCATCGGGGGCGGCTGCACCGCTGGCGCCGGCGGCTGCAGCCGCGGCCTGCGCGGCCGCCTCGGCGTCCAGGCGGGCGAGCGCCTCGCGCAGCGCCGCGCGGGCGGCGCCGCCTCCGGGCGGCGCTTGCTGCAGCGCGGCGGCGAGCCGCCTCCGTTCGGCGCGCAGCCGCTCCCGCTCGCGCGCGGCCTGCTGCACCAGCTGCGCCAGCTGCTGGGGATCGAGCTGGCCCGCTGCGAGTACCTCCGCCAGCTGCTCCAGGCCCCTGGCGAGCCCCGGGGGCTGCCCCGGCGCGCGGGCGAGCGCGGCCAGCTCGGCCGCCACGAGCTCGTTCGCCACCGCCGCCCGGCCCGCGGCGGCAGGGGCAGCCGCCGCCGCCGGCCAGGCGGCGCGGACCGCGGCTCCGGCCCAGCTGAGCGCCGCGACGGCGAGCAGCGGTAGCAGGCGCCTGGAGCGCAGCCGCGGCGCCACGCGACGCCAGGCGCCGGCGTCGCTGGGCAGCCTCTCGGCGCACACGGGCAGCAGGGCCGCCCCGAAGCCGCTCACCGCGGGCCGGCAGTGCGCGGGGCGGCGGCTACGCCCGCCCGCGGCGCCGAGTTCCTCCAGCAGGGCCGCGAAGCAGGCGCCCGTCCCCGCCCGTACATCGAGCCACAGCGCGGCAAGATCGAGCCCGATCCGCCTGCGGGCACCGAGCCAGCCCGCCGCGAGCCCCAACAGCGCGAGCGCCAGCGCCCCCCCGAGGGCGGCCGGTGCCGCCCCTGGCGGGAGCAGGCCGGCGAACTCCAGGGCGCCGGCGAGCGCCGCGGCCGCGAGCCCGAGCGCGAGCGCGGCCTCCAGCGCCGCGCGCCGTCGCAGGCGGGCGGCGAGCCGCTCGAGATGGCCGAGCACCTCCGCCAGCTCGGCCGCGGGCGCCCCCGCGGCCCGGTCCCTATCCCCCCTCATGGGGCAGCTGCTCCAGCGGCTGCAGCACCACCGTCGCCCGGGTGCCGCGCGGCGGGACCCGCCCGGGGTGTGCGACGTAACGCTCGTCGCCGGCCACCCACGTCACGATCTCCGGGACGGCGAAGGTCGGCACGATCAGCGGCACATCGCCTCCCAGCACCAGCGGGTGATCCAGGATCGCGTCCGCGTCATGATACAGCGCGATGAGGCTCCCGCTGAGCGCGGCGGCCAGCGCCGGGGGCGCCCTGTCCTCGCTGCCGGGGGCGGGACCCGCCGCCACGAAGCGCGAACCGGTGAACGCGAAACCCACCCGTTCCATGGCGCGGCCATGGAAGCGGTCGAACAGCAGATCCTCGGCCCGCGCGCGCCGCGGCGTGCCGTCCTCGTCCTGCCAGAGGACCTCGATGGCGAGCCGCGGCCCGGCGAGCGGCTGCGGCGCTCCCCGAAAGGGCACGTCCGGCACCGGCTCGAGCCCGAGCAGGATCAATCCGAGCATGAGCTTGTCGGCCTCGCACTCGAAGGCGAGCAGGGTCTCGTGCATCTTGCCCTCGGGGCGCGTCGCCAGGTATTCCAGCGCGACCGCCGGGCTGGTCACGACGAACCAGGCATCGATCTCGATGCGGCGCCGGGCCAGGTCGATCCGGATGCCGTCGAACCGCACCACGCCCTGCTCGCTGTCCGCACCGGCCGCGGCGCCCCGCGGCGCTGCCGGCGGCTCGGCGCTCGCGGTCGGGCTGCGCGGCGCACCGGCGAACGGCTGCTGCGCGGCGGCGGCTGGAAGCACGAGCCACAGCGCGCCGACGAGGAGGCCCAGCGGCGCCCGCGGGCCCGCCGCCTTGGCGCTGCGCTCACACATAGCTGGTGCTCAGCGGGAAGCGCGAGGCGAAGGCCGCGACCTCTTCGCCGACCTCGCTCGCCAGCCGCTCGTCCTCGGGTGCCGACAACACCCGGTCGATCCAGTCCGCGATGCGCTCCATGTCGGCGAGCGTCATGCCGCGGCTGCTCACGGTCGGGGTACCGATGCGGATGCCGCTCGTCACCAGGGGCTTCTCCGGGTCATAGGGGATCAGGTTCTTGTTGACGATGATGCCGGCGCGCTCCAGCGCCCGTTCCGCCACGTTGCCGGTGAGTCCGCGCGGGCGCAGGTCGACCAGGAACAGGTGGTTGTCCGTGCCGCCGCTGACGATCCGGAATCCCCGCGCGGCCAGCGCGGCGGCAAGCGCGGCCGCGTTGGCGACGATCTGGCGCTGGTACTGCCGGAACCCCTCGGTCGCGGCCTCCCTGAAGGCGACCGCGCGCGCGGCGATCTGATGGCAGAGCGGACCGCCCTGCAGCCCCGGCAACACCGTCCGGTCCAGCGCCTTGGCATACCGCTCGCGGCAGATCACCATCCCCCCGCGCGGGCCCCGCAGCGTCTTGTGCGTGGTGGTGGTCACGAAATCGGCGTGCGGAATCGGTGACGGATGCAGCCCCGCCGCCACCAGGCCGGCGATGTGCGCGATGTCCGCCAGCAGGACCGCGTCGACCTCACGCGCGATCGCGCCGAACCGCTCGAAGTCGATCACGCGGGAGTAGGCGCTCGCACCGCAGATGATCAGCTTGGGGCGATGCGCGCGTGCGAGTGCCGCCACCGCATCGTAGTCCAGCCGCTCCGTCTCGCGGTCGACACCGTAGTACACGGGCCGATACAGCTTGCCGGCCAGGTTGAGCGGGTGGCCGTGCGAGAGGTGCCCGCCTTGGTTGAGGTCCATGGCGAGGATGGTGTCGCCCACCTCCAGCACCGCCAGCATGACCGCCTGGTTGGCCTGGCTGCCGGAGTGCGGCTGCACGTTGATGTGCTCGGCGCCGGGGAACAGTGCCCGGGCGCGCTCCTGGGCCAGTCGCTCGACCCGGTCGATATGCTCGCAGCCCGCGTAGTAGCGCCGGCCAGGGTAGCCCTCGGCGTACTTGTTGGTGAAGACCGAACCGCTCGCCTCCATGACGGCGCGGCTGGCGGTGTTCTCCGACGCGATGAGGTCGATCTGCCGGCTCTGGCGCGCCTCCTCATCGCGGATGATCGCGAAGACCTCGGGATCGACGGCTTGCAGGGCGGACTGCAGCTCGACCATGACGTCACCCTTCCGTGGCTGGAGCAGGCGCGGCCGCCCCGTCGCCACCGGCGGCCCCGCGCGGCGACCGCGCCCCGCCGGCCACTATAGCGGATCTACCCGCCGGCGGGGCGCGGAGGTTCCCACTGGCTCGGCCGGGATCAGCCGAGGTGCGGGGCGATCTCAGCCCACTCCGGGAAGCGGCCCTGCTGCTTCTTGGAGAAGACGAGCTTGCCGTCCACCTCGACCTCGAAGACGCCGCCATCGGACGGCACCAGGGTGAGCGCCGCGATGGCTTGCTTCTTCGTCTTGAGGATCTTCTCTGCCAGGCTCACGGCCCGGGGTTCGTAGTTTCAAGCTGCGCAATACGTGATGCGGATCTGCATGGCATCCTCCTCCTCGACTCCACCCAGTTGCCCGCGCGGGGCGCAGGCGCCGTGGTCCTCAGGCCTGCCCCGGCGCAATCGCCCGCAGCAGCTGCTCGGCCAGCCGCTTGAGCTCGGCCGGCTCGCCGCCGGCTGCCCGGGCGGTGACCGCAAACAGATCGCCCCCGCGCACCAGGACCGCCTCGGCGCAGCGCTGCGGGGCGCCACGCTCGCCGTGCCCGCCGCCGGCGGGGGCGCTGCGATACACCCACAGCTCGCCATAGCTACCCCCCGCCGCCAGCGGCTCGACCGCGAGCCGCCGCCCATCGCTCTGTTGCCGGCGCAGGGTGCGCCGTTCGTCCAGCGCCGCAAGCGCGGCCTCCAGCCCGCGCCGCCCGGCCGCACCGAAGCGCGCCGCCTCGACCTCCAGGTAGGCGCCGCTGCCGCGGTGGCGCAGCACCAGGTCGGCGCTACCGGCGCCGACCGCCACCACTTCGCACTCCTGCGGGATCGGAAGCGTATAGGCCGGGGCGCCCGGACGGCGAAAGCGCGGCGGCGAAGGCACGCCGGCCGGGCTCCGTCCAGACGCCGCCGCCCGCTCGATCGCGGCGCGGAGTTCCTCCAGGGCAATCGGACGCCGCAGCAGTGCGGCGGCGCTGCCCCCTGGCGTCACCACCAGCGCCCCCTCGAACCCCCACGCCACGGGCACCCCCCGCTCGCGCAACCACAGCTCGTCCGCATCCAGCACCCGCCGCCGCGCATGGCGGACGAACACCACGCGATCCGCCAGCTCCATGATCGCCGGCTCGCGGCACAGCTCGCGCGCCCAGTCGTCGGTGGCGTCGGCGGGAAACGCACCGATGCAGACGACGAGGGCACGCCCGAGCAGCGCCAGGTTCTCCCGCACCAGCGCCAGCCGGTCCTGCAGGGCCACCGCCGGCGTATCCCCGCCGGCCGCGCGGGCGCCGAGCGCCGCCGCCGCCAGCACCACCAGCACCAGCCCGGCCCAGCGGGCCCGTGCCGCCAGCCGCTGCCGCTCCGCGCCGCCACCCGGGCCCGTCCCGGGGCGGCCGGCAGCTCGCTGCGGCGGCCGCCCGCGCGCACCGGCACCGGCCGGGCCGCCGGACTCGCGCCCCGAGAGCGTCACGAGGCGCGCGCCCCTTCCTGCTCCAGCTTCCACGCCAGGTAGCCCTCGATGAAGCGGTCGATCTCGCCGTCGAGCACCGCCTGGGCGTTGCCGGTCTCCACCCCGGTGCGGTGGTCCTTGACCAGGGTGTAGGGCTGGAGCACGTAGCTCCGGATCTGGCTGCCCCAGGCGATCTCGCCCTTGGCATCGTAGGCGTTCTTCAGCTCCTCCTCGCGCTTGGCGGCCTCGCGCTGGTACAGCTTCGCCCGCAGCATCTGCATCGCCATGCGCCGGTTCTGGTGCTGGCTCCGCTCGTTCTGACACTGCACCACGATGCCCGTCGGCAGGTGCGTGATGCGGACCGCGGAGCTGGTCTTGTTCACGTGCTGGCCACCGGCCCCGCCGGCGCGATAGGTGTCGATCCGCAGATCGCTCTCCGCGATCTCGATCTCGATGTCGTCCTCGATCTCGGGCATCACGTCGACGGCGGCGAAGCTGGTGTGGCGGCGGGCCTGGGCGTCGAAGGGCGAGATGCGCACCAGGCGGTGCACCCCCAGCTCGCCACGCAACAGCCCGTAGGCATACTGGCCCACGATGTGCACCGTGGCGTAGCGCACGCCCGCCTCCTCGCCGGGCAGCACATCGACCAGCTCGTGCTTCATGCGGTGGGCATCGGCCCAGCGCGTGTACATGCGGAGCAGCATCGCGGCCCAGTCGCACGACTCGGTGCCACCCGCCCCGGCATGCACCGTGAGATAGCAGTTGGCGGCATCATGGGGACCGGACAGGCGCGCGCGCAGCTCCAGCGCCCCGAGCTGCGGCTCCAGCGCCGCCAGCTCGCGCTCGACCTCCGCGAAGGCCGCGGGGTCCTCTTCCTCCTCCGCCAGCTCGAGCAGCACCCGCTGGTCGGCGAGCGCCGCCTGCAGTCTCACCACGTCCCTGGTCGCCGCCTTCAGCCGCGATGCCTGCTGGACCACCGCCTGGGCTTGCTCGGGCCGGCTCCAGAAGTCCGGCGCCGCCATCTGGCGCTCCAGGCGCTGCAGTTCCGCCCGCTGCTCCTCGATCCGCAGCCCGCGGCCCAGCGCCCCCAGGCGCTGCTCCAGCGCCTCCAGCCGCTCCCGCAGTCCCTCCCGCATGCGCCCTTCGACCTCCGGCTGAAGCTCCTTTCTAGCATATCGCCCCCTGTCCGGGCGAACGATGGGGCGCCCGGGCGGCCTCGTACGAGCGCGCCGGCCCGCGCACCGGGCCCGCGGTGCTCGGGCCCGGCGCCCCCCCCGCAGCACCCGCGCCGGCACACAGCCCCTCGCCCCGAGCGCCTGGCCGCGGTGCACGGATTGTGGATATCCGGCCGCCACGGGCTGGGGGGACAGGGCGGCGCACGCCACAACACGTTGCGAGCACGCGCATTGCATCTCGCTGCCCCGTGGCCCCCAGAGGGCGCGCCGCCGCCCGCGCAAGGTGGATTGCGGATCGTCCGATAACCCCTGGTGGCGGGCCACGCAACGAGGACCCGCCCCATGTGGACAAGCGGTGGGTGGTCCGGCACAACCACTTTACATTTTGTAACTTGTCTGTTGCGGTGGCGCGTGGACGGATCGTGCGGGAGCCGGAGCGCGCCGCTGCTGTTTCGGCGCGCGGGCGCTGCCGGGCCCGCCTGCGGGCTGCCGGAGGGAAGCCGCCCGCGCGGCTGTGGGGCGCTGGCCCGGCTGCCGGGCCGCCACCCGCTCCAGGCGCCGCCGCGCGCACCCGGCGGTACCGCCGCGTATCTTGTCTGGCCGGCGGGCCGGCGGCGGGGCCCAGGCCGCCCGGCGGCCGCATGACCCGGTGGAGGGCACCATGTACCTCAAGCGGATCGATATCGCGGGCTTCAAGTCGTTCGCCGAGCCCACCTCGGTCGAGCTCGGCCCGGGGCTGACCGCCATCGTGGGGCCCAACGGCTGCGGCAAGTCCAACATCGTGGACGCGATCCGCTGGGCGCTGGGCGAGCAGTCGGCGCGCAGCCTGCGCGGCGGCGCCATGGCGGACGTGATCTTCAACGGCGGCGGGCGGCGCGGCCCCACCGCCATGGCCGAGGTGACGCTGCGCTTCGACAACACCTGCCGCACGCTCGCCGTCGACCGCGACGAGGTGCGCGTGACCCGGCGGCTGTTCCGCTCCGGCGAGAGCGAGTACCTGCTCAACGGCGAGCGGTGCCGGCTGCGCGACATCCGCGAACTGCTGATGGACACCGGCGCCGGCGCCCGCTCGGCCACCTTCGTGGAGCAGGGCCGCATCGACGCGCTGCTGGACGCCTCGCCCCTGGAGCGACGCCAGGTGCTGGAGGAAGCGGCCGGGATCGGCAAGTACAAGATGCGGCGCAAGGAGGCGCTCGTGCGGCTGGAGGAGGTCGCGGGCAACCGCGCCCGGCTCGCCGACGTGCTGCGCGAGGTCGCGGCTCGCCACGACAAGCTCAGGCGGCAGGCGAAGAAGGCCGAGCGCTACGTGCGGCTGCGCGAAGAGCTGCGGGCGGTCCGGCTGGAGATCGTGCGCCGCCGCAAGCAGCGGCTGTCCGAGCGGCTAGCCCAGGCGCAGGCGCAGCTGGAGCAGCTCGCCGCCTCGGCCCCCGAGCTGGAGCGGCGCGCCACCGAGGCGGAGGAGCGCGCGGCCCAGCTCGCGGCCCGGCGCCGCGAGCTGGAGAGCGCCGTGCGGCGCCAGGAACTGGAGCTGCGCGACCTGCAGGCCGCGGTGCTGGCGCACCAGCAGGCAGCGGCCGAGCAGGCGCGCCGCGCCGCCGAATGCCGCGACGATCTGGAGCGCGACCAGCGCGCGGTGGCGGCGCTCCTGCAGAAGCGCGAGCGGTTGCGCGCGGAGCTGCAGAGCGGGCGTGCCGCCGCCGAGAAGCAGCGCGCCCGCGACGCCGGCCTGCTGGCGGAGCTGGAACGCGCCCAGGCCGCCGAGGGAGCGCTCGCCGAACGGGCCGCGGAGCTGGAGCAGCGCCTGGAGGCCGCGCGCAGCGCCGCGCTGGAGCACATGCAGGCCGAGGCGCGCGCGCGCAACCGCGCCGTCGAACTGCAGGCGCGCGCGCGTGTGCTCGCCGGTCGCGAGGAGCGGCTGGCACGCAAGGTCGAACAGACCGGCGACGCACTCGCCGAGCGGCGCGCGCAGCTGCAGGCGCTCGCCGCCGAAGCGGAGCGCGAGGCCGCGCGCGCCGCCGCCTGCGGCGACGAGGCGCGTGCCGCCGCCCAGGCGCGCGAGCAGGCCGAGGCGGAGCTGCGCGCCGCCGAGGAGCGTCTGCTCGGACTGCGCCGGCGGCACGGCGAGCTGCAGGCGCGCATCTGCGCGCTGCAGGCGCTGGAACGCGAGGGTGCCGGACTGGCCGCGGGCGTGCGCGCGGTGCTGGCGCTCGATCGCCCCGCCATCCTCGGCGTGCTCGCCGACCACCTGCACGTCGAACAGGCGCATGCAGCAGCACTCTCCGCTGCGCTCGGCCCGTGCGCGCAGTGGGTGCTGGTGCGCGACGAGCCAGCGGCACTGGAGCTGCTGGAGTGGCTGCGCACCCAGAAGGCCGGGCGCTGCCAACTCGTCGTCGCCGCGCCGCTGCCCGCAGGCGGCGCCGCAACCCCGGCCGGCGAGCCCGCCGCCCCCCCGCCGCCCGGCCCCGGCTTCGTCGGCTGGGCAGCGGAGCTGGCCCGGCCCGATCCGGTCGCGGCCCCGCTGGTGGCCCGCCTGCTCGCCGCGACCGCAGTCGTGCGCACCCTCGCGGACGCCCGGGCCCTGCTGCACGCCGGCGGCGTCCGGGCGTGCGCCACGCTGGCGGGCGAGCTGTTGACCGCCGAGGGGGGCTTCGCCGCCGGCGGCACGCCGGAGCAGGACCGGCTGGGGCAGCGCAGCGAGCGCGAGGCACTGGAGCGCGAGCGGCTGGAGCTGGAGGCCGTGCTGGAGGCGGCGCGCGCGGAGCTGTCGCAGCTGCGCGCGCGCATCCGCGAGGCCGACGAGGCCGCCGCGCGCGCCCAACAGGCCCACCAGGAGGCGAAGCTCGCCGCCTTCTCCGCCCGCCGCCGCGTCGAGGAGGAGGAGCGGCTGCTCGCCCGCGTGGTGGAGGAGGAGCGGCTCGGCCGGGCCGAGCTGGCAGAGGTGCAGGCGGAGCAACGGCGCACCGCCGCCGAGAGCGCCGCGCTGGCGGCCGAGCTCGAGACGCTGGCCGCGGCGGCCCAGGCGCGGGAGGCCGAGGCCGGCGAGCTGGCCGCCGCCGGCCGGGCGCTGGAGCTGGAGCGCGCCCAGGCGCGCGAGCTCGTCGCCGACCTCAAGGTGCAGCTCGCCCGCAAGGCCGAGCAGTGGGAGGCGCTGCAGCGCGCCACCGCCCGCGCCGAGCGGGAACTCGCCGAGACCGAGCAGGCGCTTGCACGCGCCGAGGCCGATCGCGCCCGCAGTGCCGAGCGGCTCCAGACCGCCGAGGCGCGGCGCGCCACCCACCAGGCCGAGCACGCGCGGCTCGAGCAGGACGCCGCCCGCTGCCAGAGCCAGCTCGAGGCGGACCGCACCCAGCTCGCCGCGCTGCTCCAGGCGCTCGCCGCCGCGCGGCGCGAGCAGGAGCAGGCGCAGCAGCAGCGGGCCCACAACCGCGCGGCGGCCGAGGGCGCCGAGCGCGACCGGCGCGAGGCCGCCGAACGCCTGGACGAACTGGCGGCGCGCGCCCGCGCGGAGCTCGGCCTCGAGCTCGAGGAGCTACCGCCGCTCGTGCCCGAACCCGACGCCCCGGCGTTCAACGAGCTGCAAGCCGAGCAGCGGTGTGCGGAGCTGCGCCGGCAGATGGACGCCATCGGCGCGGTGAACCTGGAGGCGCTGGAGGAATGCGAGCAGCTCGCGCAGCGGCGCGCCTTCCTCACCGAGCAGATCCGGGACCTGGAGCGCGCCGAGGACAACCTGCGCGCCACCATCCGCCGGATCAACGACACCTGCCGCCGCCGCTTCCTGGAGACGTGGGAGGCGGTACGGCAGCACTTCCGCGATATCTTCCGCAAGCTGTTCGGCGGCGGCAAGGCGGACCTGGTGCTGGAACCGGACAAGGATCTGCTGGAGGCGGGCGTGGATGTGATCGCGCGGCCGCCCGGCAAGCAGGCGCGCACGATCTCGCTGCTGTCCGGCGGGGAGAAGACGCTGACCACGGTGGCTCTGCTGTTCGCGGTCTTCCGCGCCCGCCCGGGTCCGTTCTGCGTGCTGGACGAGGTGGACGCCGCCCTCGACGAACACAACGTGGGCCGCTTCGTGGAACTGGTGCGCGAGTTCCTCGACCGCTCCCAGATCCTGATCGTCACCCACAACAAGCGCACCATGGTGGCGGCGGACGCGCTCTACGGAGTGACCATGCCCGAGCCAGGGGTCAGCGCGCCGGTGAGCGTGCGCCTGGCGGACGCCGAACGCTTCGCCGCCCCGCTCGCAGCCGCGAGCTGAGCCCCGCCGGCGCTCGCCCGGCCGCGCCCTTGCCGGCGGCGGGCTTCCGCCCGGAGCCCACCCCGAGCGCCCTGCCCGGTCGCTGCGGGCACCCCTGAGCGGTGCGCGCTACGATCCGGCACCATGGCGTTGCCACAGGGTCCGGCGGCGCGGTTGCAGCCCGCCGCCGAGCTGGCTAGACTCGGCGGCGCCGTGCGCGGGCGCGCCGCCGGCGGGCGGACCCGCTGCCGCTGAACGAGGGGGCTGCGATGAAGATCAAGTGCAGGTGCGGGCGGACGCTGAATATCCCCAGCGAACTGGCGGGCAAGAAGGTCGCGTGCAAGGACTGCGGGCAGCGCTACCGGCTGCCGCCGGCCAAGCCGCGCAACCCGACCGTCCAGGTGAGCGCCTGGAAGGAGGGCGACGACAAGGAACACGCGCCGGCGGACGTCGGCGCGGTGCCGCTGGGCGAGAAGATGTCGCTGGGCTGGGTGCTCGCCGCGGTGGTGGTCACGCTGGTGCTCGGCGTCGGCGGTGCCTATGGCGTGCACATGGGGCTCAAGCAGCTGGCGGCGCACATGGAGCCGGCCGAGTTCGCCCGCTACAGGCCCTACCTGGCGCTCGGCACCTGGTGGGGGCCGGCGCTCGCGTGTCTGATCGCTGGCTACCTGACCGCCCGGCTCTCGCCCGGCCTGACGATCGCGGAGCCGGCGCTCGGCGCCGCGCTCAGCGTCGCGATCCTGGCGGTGCTGTGGGTCACCCAGCCCGGTCCGGTCGGCAACTGGCTCCAACAGATCGGTCTTTCGAGCGGCGCGGCCCAGGTGCAGATCAACGCGGTGGTGATCAACCTGTTCATCCTCTCCATGTTCATCGCGGCCTGCATCGCATGCACCGGCGCGTATTTCGGCGAGGTGGCGCAGCAGCGGCGTTCGGTCTGAGCGGCCGGCCGCAGCCGGTGCGCAGCCCTGGGCTCGATCGCCACCTCGCTGCCCGGCGACGCCAGGAGGAGACGTGACGGCCGCCGCGATCGAGCGTGCGCTGCGCAGTCGCCGCGTGGTGACGCCGGCCGGGGTCCGCGCGGCGATGGTGCTGGTGGCCCAGGGCCGGATCGCGGCGCTGGCGCCCTACGACGCGGCGCCGCCGCCCGGGGTGCCGCTGGACGATCTGGGCGAGCTGGCGCTGCTGCCGGGAGTGGTGGACACCCACGTCCACATCGACGAGCCCGGGCGCACGGAGTGGGAGGGGTTCGCGAGCGCCACCGCCGCCGCGGCCGCCGGCGGCGTCACCACGGTGGTGGACATGCCTCTCAACAGCGATCCGCCCACCACCACGCCGGCGGCGCTCGCCGCCAAGCGCGAGGCGGCCGCGGGGCAGTGCCGCGTCGACTGCGGTTTTTTCGGCGGCGTGGTGCCAGGCAATACCGCTCAGCTCGTGCCGCTGGCCGAGGCCGGGGTGCTGGGCTTCAAAGCGTTTTTGTGCCCCTCGGGGATCGAGGAGTTTCCCCCCCTCGGCGAGCACGAGCTGCGCGAGGCGATGGTGCGCCTGGCGGACTGCGGGCTACCGCTGCTCGTGCACGCCGAGCTGCTCGACCAAGAGGCTGCGCCCGCGGGCGCAGCCGCTGCCCCCCGCACCCACTCCGCCTGGCTCGCCTCGCGGCCGCCGCGCTGGGAACGGCGAGCGCTGGAGCTGCTGGTGCGGCTGGTGCGGTCGACCGGATGTCGCACCCACGTCGTGCACCTGGCCGCGGCCGATGCCCTGGTGCCGCTGCGGGCGGCCCATGGCGAAGGCCTGCCCGTCAGCGCGGAGAGCTGCCCGCACTACCTGTTCTTCTGCGCCGAGGAGGTGCCGGAGCGGGACCCGCGCTTCAAGTGTGCCCCGCCCATCCGCGAGCGCGAGCACCGCGAGGCGCTGTGGCAGGCGCTGGCCGAATGCGCGATCGAGCTGATCGCCTCGGACCACTCCCCGACCACGCCGGCGAACAAGCGGCTCGCCGAGGGGGATTTCGCAGGCGCCTGGGGGGGCATCGCCTCGCTCGGCCTGGCGCTGCCCGTGGTCTGGACCGCAGCGCGCGAGCGCGGCTTCGAGCTCGCCGACCTCGCCCGCTGGATGGCGGCAACCCCCGCGGCACTGGTCGGACTCGCCGACCGCAAGGGAGCGATCGAGCCGGGGCGCGACGCCGATCTGGTCGTGTTCGATCCCGAGGCGGAGTTCTCCGTCGAGCCCGGCCGGCTGCTCCACCGCCACCCCGAGACGAATCCCTACCTGGGACGGAGGCTGCGCGGCGTGGTGTGCCGGAGCTACCTGCGCGGCGAGCCGGTGTTCGATGGCGGGCGCCTGGTGGGCGAGCCCCGCGGGCAGCTGCTGGTGCGCCCGCGCCGGGCCGGGCCGCAGCACCCGGCGGAGCCGCAGCCGTGAGCGCCGCCGGCCAGCCTGCAGCGGTCGCCGCGTTCGCGGACCTGGTCGAGCTCGCCGGGGAGCGGGTGGGCGGGCAGGTGCTCGGGGCGAGCGACGAGTTCTTCGCCCCCGCCGAAAACCTGCTCAGGCCCGGACGCGGCGTCTTCGTGCCCGAGCGCTACACCGAGCGCGGCAAATGGATGGACGGCTGGGAGTCGCGCCGGCGCCGCGGGCCAGGCCACGACTGGTGCGTGATCCGACTCGGGCTACCGGGCGTGGTGCGGGCGGTGGACATCGATACCAACCACTTCCTCGGCAACCACCCGCCCTTCGCCTCGCTGGAGGCGTGCGAGGCCCCGGCCGGGCTCGCAGCCGCGGTGCTGCTGCGGCCGCCAGGGCCCGCGGCCGGAACCGAGGAGGCGGCGCCGCGCTGGCGCGAGGTGCTGCCGCCGGTGGCGCTGCGGCCGGGGACGCAGAACCTGTTCGCCCTGCCCGTGCCGTGCCGCGCCACCCACGTGCGGCTGCACATCTACCCCGATGGCGGGGTGGCACGGCTGCGGGTCTACGGCGAGGTCGCACCGGAGCCGGAGCTGCTGAGCGGCGAGCACCTCGTCGATCTGGCGGCGCTCGCCAGCGGCGGACGGGTGCGCGCCTGCAGCGACATGTTCTTCGGCGCCGCGGACAACATGCTGCTGCCGGGCCGGGCCGCCCACATGGGCGAGGGCTGGGAGACGCGGCGGCGGCGCGGGCCGGGAGAGGACTGGGCGATCGTGCAACTGGGCGCGCCGGGACGCATCGAGCGGGTCGAGATCGATACCCACCACTTCAAGGGCAACTACCCCGAGCGGTGCGCGCTGGAGGCGGCTCACCTGCCGGGCATCCGGCTGGTCGATCTGGTGGCGCCCGGGCTGGCCTGGCGGGAGCTGCTGCCGGAGTGCAGGCTCCAGGGCGACGCCTGCCACGTCTTCGTGAACGAGCTGCGCGAGCTGGGGCCGGTCACCCATGTGCGGCTGCGCATCATGCCGGACGGCGGGGTGAGCCGGCTGCGCGTGTTCGGCCGTCCGGTGGCTCCGCCCCACGCGGCACAGCCGTAGGAGCGGGTGGCCGCTGGCGCACGCGCAGGGAGGGCGAGGGGAGGTGGACGCGGCGCCGATGGACGCATCGAGCGAGCAGCGGCTTACCTGGCTGAACGCGCTGCCCGCCGCGCGCGCGGTGGCGGAGTTGCTCCGCTGCTGCGGGGCGCGGCGGTGGGCGGAGGCGATGGCGGCGCGGCGGCCATTTGCCTCGCTGCAGGCGCTCCAGCAGGCTGCCTCGGAGGTCTGGTGGGCGCTGGAGCGGGCGGACTGGCTGGAAGCGTTTGCGGCCCATCCGCGCATCGGAGACCTGCAGCGGCTGCGGGAACGCTTCGCCGGCCGGGGCGGCAGCTGGTCGGAAGGCGAGCAGGCTGGTGTGCAGGGCGCTCCGGAGGCGCTGCTGCAGGAGCTCATGGCCGGCAACCGGGAGTACGAGCGCCGCTTCGGGCACATCTTCATCGTGTGCGCGAGCGGGCGCACTGCCGCCGAGCTGCTGCAGGCGCTGCGCGCCCGGCTCGCCAACGATCCCGAGACCGAACTCCGGCTTGCCGCCGCCGAGCAGGACAGGATCACCCGACTGCGTCTGGAGAAGCTATTGCAGCCATGAGCACCATCTCGACCCATGTGCTGGATACCGCGCGCGGCCGTCCGGCGGCGGGCCTGCCCGTGCGGCTGGAGTTCAAGGACGAAGACGGCGCCTGGCGCGAGCTCGCCAGCGGCCTGACCGATGCCGGCGGCCGCATCGGGGCGCTGCTGCCGCCGGCGCGCCCGCTGCAGCCGGGGCTGTACCGGCTGGTGTTCGACACCGCCGCCTATTTCGCCGCCACCGAGACCGAGGGGTTCTACCCTTACGTGCACGTGGTGTTCGAGGTGCGCGCCGCGGGCGAGCACCACCACGTGCCGCTGCTGTTGAGCCCGTACGGCTACACCACGTACCGCGGTAGCTGAGAGCGGAGTTGCGAGCGGCCGGCGCCTGTTTGCCCCTGCCCGTTGCCCTGGTTCCGGATGGGAGGCAGGCGGAGGCGAACCGCCCTTGCTCGCCATGCGCGGTCGTGCCCCCGGCGTGGCTGCTCCCCGCAGTGGCGCCCGCGCTCCCGGTTCCCTCCGCCCCGCCCACCGGCCACAGGCGCGGGCAGCTGCACGGACAGCCGCACCGCTAGAGCACGTCCGGGGGCAGGTACTCCCGCTTGAGCTCGGCGATCAGACGGCGCTGTTCCGCGGGCGGCAAGAACGACGAGCGCGCAGCGTTGAACACCATGCGGGTCAGATCGGCGAGCCCGAAGCCGAGGTCGGACAGCGCGAGCCGGTACTCGTGCTCGAGGTCGATGCCGGAGACCGAGGGATCGTCGGTCGACAGCGACACGTTCAGGCCGTCGAGCACGAATCGGCGCACCGGATGGGTGGCCAGATCCGGCACCGACCCGGTCTGCAGGCTGGAGGTGAGGCAGCACTCCAGCGGGATGTCCTCCTCGCGCACCCGCGCGTACAGCTCCTCATCGTCGACCAGCCGGTAGCCGTGGCCGATCCGCTCCGCGCCGAGCAGATCGAGCGCCTCGCGGATGTTGTGCGCCGGACCCGCCTCGCCCGCGTGCACGGTCCGGTGCAGCCCCATCTCGCGCGCCGCCCGATACGCCTCGGCATGCAGTTCGGCCCCGAAACGGCTCTCGTCGCCGGCGAGGTCGATCCCGACCACGCCGTGCTCGCGGTAGCGCACCGCTAGCCGTACCACCTCCATCGACCAGTCGGGGCGGTGGCGCATGCAGCACAGGATCGCGCGCGCCCCGACCTCGAACGCCCGCTGCCCGCGCTCCAGCCCCACCAGCACGCGCTCGACCACCTCCTCGACCGCCAGCCCATCCCGCGCGAGCAGCTGGGGCGAGAACCGCGCCTCGAAGTAGCGCACCCCCACCCGCGCCTGGTCCTCGCACAGCTCGTATGCGATGCGCTCGATCGCCTCCCCGTCCTGGATGATGGGGATGAAGAAGTCGAAGGTGGCGAGGAACTGGGTCAGGCTGCGGCAGTCGTGCGCCACGCGCACGTAGCGCGCCAGCCCCTCCGGCGTGCGGGTCGGCAGCTCGATCCCGCGCCGGCGCGCCACGTCGAGAAACGTCTCGACCCGCACCGCCCCGTCCAGGTGCAGGTGCAGCTCGACCTTGTTCTTGCGCCGGGTGCCGAACCACTGGGTGATCATCGCTGTCTCTCGGGCGAGGCAAGGGTGAGGCCGCGCGCCTGCGCCTTTGTAACCCGCCGCACGCAGCCCGGTCAAGCGCGCGAGAACGCCGCGCGGACGGGCCGGGCACCGCCGTGCGCCGGCCGCCGCGCTTGCCCCCACCGGCGCGCTCCGTTAGGTTTGTGCCGGCGGGCGAGCGGCAGCGGGAGGGCGGGCCATGGCGAGTACGGCGGCGCCACCCGGCGCGGTGGGCAAGAGCCCTCCGCGCCCGGACGGTCCGGCCAAGGTCACCGGCGCGACGCGCTACGTGGATGACCTGGCGCTGCCGGGCATGTGGCACGGTGCCACCGTACGCTGCCCCTACCCGGCGGCGCGCCTGTTGCGCCTCGATCCGGCGCCGGCGCTGGCAGCGGATCCCGAGGTCGTCGTGCTCACCGCGCGCGATCTGCCCGGCCCGAACGTGATCCAGCTCATCGCGGATGACTGGCCGGTGCTCGCCGCCGAGCGCGTCAACCATGCCTGCGAGCCGGTGGCGCTGGTGGCCGCCCCCACGCGCGCGCGCGCGCTTGCGGCGGCGGCGCGCGTGGTGGTCGAGGCCGAGGAGCTGCCGGCGGTACTGACGCTGGATGAAGCGCTCCGGGGCGATCCGCGGGCGGGCGGGCAGCAACCGCTGGTGCTGGCGGCGTGTACCGTGGAACGCGGCGACGTCGAAGCAGGACTGGCTGGCGCCGACCTGATCATCGAGGGCAGCTACGAGACCGGCCACCAGGAGCACATCTACATCGAGACCCACGGCGCCATCGGCATCTGGCATGGCGAGGAGGCGGGCCTGGAGGTGATCGGCTCGCTGCAGTGCCCGTACTACGTCCACAAGGCGCTGGTGCGGCTGTTCGGGCTGCCCCCCGAGCGGGTGCGGGTGCGGCAGGCGCCGACCGGGGGCGGCTTCGGCGGCAAGGAGGACTTCCCCAACGTCATCTGCGCGCACGCGGCGCTGTTGTCGCGCCGCTGCGGGCGGCCGGTCAAGATCGTCTACGACCGCCACGAGGACATCATCGCCACCACCAAGCGCCATCCCTCGCGCGTGCGGCATCGCACGGGTGTCAGGCGCGATGGCACGCTGGTGGCGCAGGACATCGAGGTGCTGCTCGATGGGGGCGCGTACGTGACGCTGTCGCCGGTGGTGCTGTCCCGCGCGGTGCTGCATGCGGGCGGGCCGTACCGCTGCCCGAACGTGCGCATCCGCGGGCGGGTGCTCGCCACCAACACCCCGCCCAACGGCGCCTTCCGCGGCTTCGGCGCCCCGCAGACCCAGTTCGCCGCCGAGCGCCACATGGACCGGATCGCGCGCGCGCTGGGGCTCGATCCGCTCGCGATCCGCGAGCGCAACGCATACCGGCCGGGGGACGTGACCCCGACCGGGCAGCGGCTCGACGCCAGCACCAACGCGCTGGAGTGCCTGCGCGCAGCAGCCGAGCGGACGCGCTTTCGCGAGCGGTGGCGGGCGATCGAGCGCGAGCGCGCGCGCGGGCGGCCAGACGACGGGCAGCCGTGGCAGGGCATCGGACTGGCGCTGGTCTGGCACGGCTCGGGCTTCACCGGCGATGGCGAGCGGCGGCTGGGCGCCCGGGCCGGGGTGCGGCTGCTGCCCGGGGGGCGGCTCGAGGTGCTCGCCGCCTCGACCGATTTCGGCCAGGGCACGAGCGCGGTGTTCTGCCAGCTGGTGGCGGATGCGGCGGGGGTGCCGCTCGAGCAGGTCCAGGTACACGAGCCGGACACCGCCGCGGTGCCGGACTCGGGCCCGACCGTCGCCTCGCGCACCGTCATGATCGTGGGCGGCGTGCTGCAGCGAGCAGCGGCGCAGCTGCGGGCGCGGCTGCTCGCCTTCGCGGCCGAGCGCGCGGGGCTGAAGGCCGAGCGGCTGCGGCTGGTAGGCGGCCAGGTGCTCGATCCGCAGGACCGCGTGGTCGCCAGCTTTGCCGAACTGGCAGACGCCTACCTCGCGGCGGGAGGCGAGGCGAGCTGGATCGCGCAGCACCAGCCGCCCCCCGAGATCCGCTTCGATGAGAAGACCTACCAGGGGACGGCCTACCCCGCCTATGGCTGGTGCTGCGACGTGGTGGAGGTGCGCGTCGATCCGGATACCCTCGCCGTGCGGCCGGAGCGGGTCACCATCGCGGCGGACGTCGGCCGGGCGATCCACCCCGTGCTGTGCGCGGGACAGCTCGAAGGGGGCACCTTGCAGGCCTTGGCGTGGGGTTACCTCGAGGAGATCAAGCTCGAGCGCGGTCGCTACCTCAACGATCGGCTGCAGACCTACATCATCCCGACCGTGCTCGATACCCCCGACATGGAGACGATCCTGATCGAGAATCCGACGCCCGCCAGTCCCTCCGGCGCCAAGGGTGTGGGCGAGCTGCCCATGGACTGCGGCGCCCCGGCCATCGTGGCGGCGATCGAGAACGCCACCGGCATCGCCGTGCACGCGCTGCCCGCCAGCCCCGAGCGGCTGCTCGAGGCACGGCGCGCGGGCCAGGTGGTCCAGCCGCAGCACGCGGGCGCGTAGCGGATGCAGGAGGCCATCGCGGTGAGCGACACGGTGCGATTCACGGTCAACGGCGAGCCGCGGTGCTGGCAGGGCGAGCCGATGGCGCGACTGCTCGATGTGCTGCGCTACGAGCTGGGGTTGACCGGCACCAAGGAGGGCTGCGGGGAGGGCGAGTGCGGGGCCTGCACGGTGCTGCTCGACGGCGAGCCGGTCTGCGCCTGCCTGGTGCCGATGCTGCAGTGCGAGGGGCGCGCGGTGCAGACGATCGAGGGGCTCGGCGGCGCGGACCGGCTGGAGCCGGTGCAGCGCGCCTTCGTCGAGGCGGGAGGGGTGCAGTGCGGCGCCTGCACCCCGGGTCTGGTGCTCACGGCCTGGGCCTTGCTGCAGCGCGAACCGCGACCGGACCGCGCGCGGATGCGCGAGGCGCTGGCGGGCAACCTGTGCCGCTGCACCGGCTACGAACGCATCCTGCGCGCGCTCGAGCACACCATCGCCGCGCGCCAGGGCGGGGGCGCACCCGCGGCCGGCACCGGGGAGGCAACGCCATGAGCCGCGCGTTCCGCCCGCGCTCCCTGCAGGAGGCGGTGGCGCTGCTCGGTGACCCGGAACTGGGAGCGGTGCCGGTAGCCGGCTGCACCGATCTCATGGTGCTCGATCATGCCATGCGGCGCTCCCACCGCGCCGTGGTGGACCTGCTCGGCCTTGCCGAGCTGCGCGGGATCCGCTGGGCGGAGGGCGGTGGATCGGCAGGCGGGCCGGTGGTGGAGATCGGTGCGGCGAGCACCTTCTCCGCCATCCGGGCCGATCCCCTGGTGCGCATGCACCTGCCGATCCTGGCCGAGGCGGCCGCGACGATCGGAGCGTGGCAGATCCAGAACCGCGCCACCATCGGCGGCAATCTCGCCAACGCCTCGCCGGCCGCCGACTCCGCACCGGTGCTGCTGGCGCTCGACGCCGAACTGGTCCTGGTCGGTCCAGCCGGCGAGCGCGTGGTGCCGTACCGCTCCTTCCACCTGGGCTACCGCAAGACCCTGCTCGCGCCCGGCGAGCTGATCGCGCGGATCAGGGTGCCGGTGCCGGTCCCGGGGACGCGGCAGCGCTTTCACAAGGTCGGCACGCGCCAGGCGCAGGCGATCAGCAAGGTGGTGCTCGCGATGTGCTGCCGGCGCGAGCCGGACGGCCTTTTGCGCGGGGTGCGCTTCGGGGTCGGCTCGGTGGCGCCGGTGCCGAGGCGGCTGCGCGGCGCCGAGCAGGCGTGCGAGGGCCGGCCCGCCGGGGCGGCGACCGCGGAGCGAGCGGCGGCGGCAGCCGCCGCCGAGGTCCACCCCATCGACGACGTGCGCTCGACGGCCGCCTACCGCCGCGAGGTGCTGGCACGCCTGGTGCGCCGCATGGTGCTGGAGCTGGCAGCTGACGCCGGCTGAGCCGCGCCGCGCTGGCGGCGCGGCATGCGTGAGGGCTTGACGGCGGCAGCGGGCGGGATCTAGCTCTGCACGGACGGAACAGCGAACCGGGGAGGGAGCGAGGCCATGCCGACCTATTTCATGTTCGGGCGCTACACCACCGAGGCGATCAAGGGCATCGCCGCCGAGCGGACCGAGCGCGCCGGCGAGGCGATCCGCAAGGCGGGGGGCGAGGTGCAGAGCATCCACGCACTTCTGGGCGAACGCGACCTGTGCATCATCGCCACCTTCCCGAACGGGCAGGCGGCGCTGCGCGCCTCGCTGGCGCTGACGCGGCTGACAGGGATCGGGTTCGCCACCTCGGAGGCGGTGCCGGTGGCGACCTTCGACCGGCTCGCCGAGGAGGTGCTGGCGGACGTCCAGGGCTAGCCGGACGGCCGCTGCCGCTGCTCAGCCGGCCGCCGCGGTGGCGTCGCAGGGCTCAAGGCGCCGCGGGTCGGTCAGCCGGCCGGTGACCGCGGAGGCGGCGGCGACCGCCGGGGAGACCAGGTAGACCGGCCCCGGCGCGCCCATGCGGCGCGCGAAGTTGCGATTCGTCGTCGAGACGGTGACCTCGCCGGGCAGCGGGATCCCCGGGCCGTTGCCGATGCAGGAGCCGCAGCCCGGCGGGGTCACCACGGCGCCGAGCGAGCGGAACAGATCCAGCAGCCCCTCGCGCGCGGCCTGCTCCTCGACCTGGGCCGAGGACGGCGTCACCGTGAGCCGCACTCCGGGCGCCAGCCGCCGCCCCCGCAGCACGCGGGCAGCCGCGCGCAGGTCGGCCACCGAGCCACCGGTGCACGAGGCGACCACCACGTTGTGGACCGCGGTGCCTTCGTACGCGGCGAGCGGCGCGCGGTTGCGCGAATCCCCCGGAGTGGCGATCGTCAGCGGGACCTCGCCGAGATCGATCCGTATGACCCGCTCGTAGTGCGCGTCGGGATCCGGCCACACCAGCAGCGGCTCGGCCTCGAGCCCACGCCGCTCGCGCAGGAACTCCACGATGGGCGCACACGGCTCCAGCACCCCGGTCATGAGCCCGCCCTCGACCGTCATGTTGGTCAGCACGCTGAGCTCGTCGACGTCCCACTGCGCCAGTGCCGGACCGGCGAACTCGATCATACA
Source organism: Planctomycetota bacterium (assembly GCA_026004615.1). Classification (GTDB taxonomy): domain Bacteria; phylum Planctomycetota; class J058; order J103; family J103; genus BPJM01. The sequence continues at coordinate 204,378 of BPJM01000002.1, read as the reverse complement.
GGTGTCGGTCGGAGTGCTGCGCCAGTGCTCCTCGCGGAAGTAGGGATCGCCGATGATGTGCAGGATCAGGTCCTTGGGGCTGAGCAGGCCCGCCGCCTGGCCGTACACCTCGATCCGCACCACCTTCGGCACCGTGACCGGGACCAGCCCGGTCCGCAGCGCAAACGCCATGGCGGTCGAGCCGACGCCGAACGCGAAGGCGTTGAGCACACCGGCCGTCGGCGTGTGCGAGTCGGTGAGGACGACCACATCACCCGGCCGCGCGTACTGCTCGAGCACGATGCGGTGGCAGACCCCGGGAGGGAAGGGGCGCCCCGGTCCGTGCAACCGGATGCCGTTGCGCTCGCAGGCCCGGACCATCTCCTCGGTCAGCCGCTGCGCCGGTGCCATGCGCAGCCTGCGCACGCCCTCGGGCACCGCCTCGTGCGAGATCAGCACGAAGTGGTCCTCGAAGGCGGCGACCAGCTCCGGGGCGTACATCGGCGCCTGGCCCCACTCCTGCTGGTAGAGCGAGATCACCATGCCGGCGGTGTACTCGTGCACGCCGCGGAACGCCGCCCGCACCAGCACCTGCTCGCCCGGGGCCACCGACGCCACCCCGTCGGGCCGGCCCGCGCCGCACCAGGTCCGGGCAGCGATGATCTTCTCGGCGATGTTCATGGGGCGCGGGGCGCGGGCGGTCTCGTAGCTGGGTCCGATCTCGCCCTGCAGCAGCCGCGAGCCGTATCGCAAGAGCCCCCCGCTCTCGCCCACCGCCCGGAAGAACGGCGGCAGCTCGCGGAACAGCTCCGCGAGCGCGATCTCCTCGCCGGCCTGCAGCCGCGCCAGCACGCCGCGGTCGGTGGTGAACGGCATGCCGCTGTAGACCATGTTCTCCTGGAAGATGCGCTGGAAGCTGTCGGCCACCACCAGCTCGATGCCCGCGCCGCGGTGCGCCACCACCGCGACCTCGCGCGAGCTGCCGCTACCGTAGGCATGGCCGCCGACGATGACCTGGAAGCCGCCGGCCTGGATCTCTCCCTCGCGCACGACCTCCAGGAAGTCCGCCAGGAAGTGCGGGCCGAGCACCTCGGGGGTGTAGCCGAGCGTGCAGGCGCGGCCCGAGATCATGGCGTCGGTGTTGACGCCATAGACGTAGCGCGCGCCTGTGAGCTCGGCCGGGCTCAGATCCCGACCCTGCAGCTGCGCGCGCAGCAGCGCCGGATCATCGACCAGGTGCAGCACCCGTCCGGTCAGCTTCAACGGCAGCTCTCCACCGGGTCTCGAGCCCTTCAGTATGGACGCGACCGGGAGCCCGCTCAAGCGCCGGGGCCGGGCCGGCGCGCCCCCGGCCGGTCCCCGAGCCGGCGGGCCAGTATAGCCGCGCCGGCCGCCGTGGCCAGCGCCGCCGCTCCCAGGGCCGCTCCGGCGGGGATTGCCCCGGCCGCGCCGGCCCGCTATGCTCCAGGCGCCGCGCTGGCAGGGGGGTTGACCGCTGGAGGCGGAGGGCGTCGCCATGTCGGAACAGCGCGCGCGCCCGGGCTCCGGGACCGCGTTGCCGCCCGAACTCGCCGAGCGGCTGCTCGGATTTCTGTGTGCCGTCGCATGGGTCGACCGCGCCGTCCAGCCCCAGGAACGCGCCTGGTTCCAGCGGCTGTGCGAGCGCCTGGGCCTGCAGGGAGCGCGGGTGGCCCAGCTGCAGAAGTGGCTGTTGCGCCCCCCGCCGCCCCACCAGCTGGACATCGATTCCGTCCCGCTGGAGCACCGGCGCCTGTTCCTGACCGAGGCGGAGAAGGTCTGTGGGGCCGACGGCCGCATCACCCCGGAGGAGCGCCGGCTGCTCGAGCTGCTGCGGCGGAGCATCGCCGGCGGCGACGGCTGAGCGGGCGGGTGGCGAGGCCGGCCCCCGCGGGGCGGTGTCCGCCGGAGGAAAACGAACGTTCGTATTGCGCCCGGCCGGCGGTCGGGGTATACTGCAGTCCGGATGACGCGGCGCGCGATGCGACCGCGCGGTGCGCCCTCCCTGAACAGCCACGACAGGAGCGCAGCCATGAGCGAGCCGGATCGGCACCATGCCACCGAGGCCGAGGCGCGCGAGGTCGTCGAGGCCGCGCGCCAGAAGGAGTGGACCTCCTCTAGCTTCATGCGCGAGCTGTTCCTCGGCAACCTCCGCCTGGAGGTCATCGACCCGTTTCCTGCCGGCTCCCTCGAGCGGCCGGAGTTCGTCGAGCTCTACGAGAAGGTCGAGGCCTTTTTGCGCGAGCAGGTCGATCCGGTCGCGATCGACGAGAGCGGTGAGTACCCCGAGCACGTGATCGAGGGCCTGCGCCGGCTCGGGCTGTTCGGCATGAAGATCCCCAAGGAATACGGCGGCCTGGGCCTGCGGCAGTTCGAGTACGACCGCCTGATGCAGCTGATCTCCGGACACGACCCCAACGTGGGGGCGCTGCTGTCCGCGCACCAGTCGATCGGGGTGCCGCAGCCGCTGAAGCTGTTCGGCTCCGAGCGGCTCAAGGAGAAGTATCTCCCGCGCTGCGCGCGCGGTGCCATCAGCGCGTTTGCGCTCACCGAGCCGGACGTCGGCTCGGACCCGGCGCGGTTGGCGACCACGGTCGAGCTCGCGCCCGACGGCGAGGGCTGGATCCTGAATGGCGAGAAGCTCTGGTGCACCAATGGCACCTTCGCCGAGCTGTTGGTGGTCATGGCCCGTCACAAGGAGACGGGCAAGATCAGCGCCTTCGTCGTCGAGAGCGACTGGCCGGGCGTGGAGGTGGTGCACCGCTGCCGCTTCATGGGTCTGCGCGCGATCGGTAACGCGGTGCTGCGCTTCCGCGACGTCCGGGTGCCCAAGGAGAACCTGATCGGGGAGGAGGGGCGCGGGCTCAAGATCGCGCTGGTAACGCTGAACACCGGCCGGCTGGCGCTGCCCGCCGGGGCCTGCGGCACCGTCAAGCAAGCGCTGGCGGCCGTGCGGCGCTGGGCGGGCGAGCGGGTGCAGTGGGGGGTGCCGATCGGCAAGCACGAGGCGATCGCCCACATGCTCGCCGACATGGCCGCGTCCAGCTACGCCATGGACGCGGTCTCCGAATGCGCCAGCGGGCTGGCGGACCGGCCCGGCTACGACATCCGGCTCGAAGCCGCCGCGGCCAAGGAGTTCAACACCGTCACGCAGTGGAAGCTGATCGACACCGCGATGCAGATCCGCGGCGGCCGCGGCTACGAGACCGAGCGCTCGCTGGCAGCGCGCGGCGAGGAACCGATCGGGATCGAACGCCAGATGCGGGACGCGCGCATCAACCGCATCTTCGAGGGCTCGAGCGAGATCATGCACCTGTTCATGGCGCGCGAGGCGGTCGACAAGCACCTGGAGGTCGCCGGCGCGCTGATCGATCCCAGGGCGAGTGTGTGGAGCCGGCTGGCCGCGCTGCCCAGGATCGTGGCGTTTTACGCCTGGTGGTATCCCAGCCGCTGGCTGGGCTGGGGCTGGTGGCCGCGGTTCGGCCGCTATGGGCGGCTCGCGCGCTGGATCCGCTTCGTCGAGCGCAACTGCCGCAAGCTGGCCCGCTCGATCTTCCACGGCATGCTGGTGCACCGGGCGAAGCTGGAGCGCAAGCAGGCGTTTCTGTTCCGGCTGGTCGACGTGGGGATGGAGCTGTTCGCCATGGCGGCGAGCGTGAGCCGTGCCCGTGCGATGCGCCAGGCCGGCCACCCCGCCGCCGCGCAGGCCGAGGCGCTGGCGGACGTGTTCTGCCGGCAGGCGCGCCGCCGCGTCCAGGCCAGCTTCCGCGCGCTGTGGCGCAACGACGACGCGCACCTGTCCGCGCTCGCCCGGCAGGTGCTCGCCGGCGAGCACGCCTGGCTGGAGGAGGTGCTGTATCGGCCAGAGCGCCGCACCGCCCCGGAGGCGCAGCTGGCGCACGGGCAGCCCCAGCCGCCGCCGGCCCTGTCCGCGCGGGCAGCCGAGCCGGAGCCGCTCAGAGCAGCGCCAGCAGGCTCCTGAGCATGCGGTAGGTCAGCCCCCAGATCACCTCGCCCTGCCAGCGCCAGCACCGCAGGTCCAGCCCGGCGGGTAGCCCTGCCGGGCGCCAGCGGATGGTGTCGTCGTGCTCGCCCGAGGCGAGCGCGCCCAGCGGCACCCACAGCACCCTGGCGACCTCGGCTGGGTGGGGCGCGAGCGGCAGCAGCGGCTCGCCGAGCCCGAACACCTGGGGGAAGATCACCAGCGGCAGCGGCCGGCCCCGCGCCATGGCCTGCGCGGGGGCGAGCCGGCCGAGCCAGCGCCCGCCGGCCCCCAGATCGAGCCCGACCTCCTCGCGCACCTCACGCACGGCCGCGGCGCGCGCGCTGCCCCCGTCGGCCGGCTCCAGCCGGCCGCCTGGCAGCGCGATCTGCCCCGCCCACGGATCGCCCGGCCGCTCGGTCCGCCGGATCAGCAGCACCTCCGCCTCGCCCCCGGGCGGCTCGCGCAGCACCACCGCCACCGCCGCCCGCCGCACCCCGGGCAGCCGCGCGAGCAGCCCGGCAGCCCCCTCGCCGGGCGGGCGGGCGCGGAGCGCCCGCTCGATGCGCGCGATCGTCAGCCGCTCCCCGAACACCGCGGCATGGTAGCGCCCGCCGGCCCACCCGCTCAACTGCGGGACGCCCGGTCTGCGGGGGACCGCCCGGCGACAGGTTGACCAGTGGACGTCCGCTCGGAGGTCTGCTACAGTCGCGCCCCGAGGTGGGCGCGCCCGCCACGGCAGGGGGAGGACGCCATGGAACTGACCGAGCTGCTGGAGCGCCGGTTTCAGACCGCCGAGACCGTGGATGCCGACATCTTCGCCAAGGCACACGCCTTCGACAGCGCCGACGCCGCGCGCGCCCTCGGGCTGTATCCGTACTTCTTGCCGCTGGAGAACAACGACGGCCCGGTGGCGCGGCTCCAGGGCCGGCAGGTCATCATGCTCGGTTCGAACAACTACCTGGGGCTGACCGCCGACCCGCGGGTGCGGGAGGCGGCCGCCCAGGCCGCCCGCGCCCTGGGCACGAGCTGTACCGGCAGCCGGCTGCTCAACGGCACCTTCTGCGTGCACGAGCGGCTGGAAGAGCGGCTCGCCGCCTTCGTGGGCAAGGAGGCGGCGCTGGTGTTTGCCACCGGGTATCAGACCAACCTCGGCGTGCTGACCGCGCTGCTGGGCGAGCACGACACCGCGGTGCTGGACTGGCACGACCACGCCTCGCTGCTCGACGGAGCCCGGCTGGCGCGCGGGCGGCTGGTCCGCTTCCGGCACAACGACCTCGCCGACCTCGAGCGGGTGCTCGCCGAGGCGCGCCAGCACGGCGGCGGCATCCTGGTGGTGGTGGATGGGCTCTACAGCATGGAGGGCGACCTGGCGCCGCTGCCCGAGATCGCGCCGCTGGTGCGCGCCGCGGGCGCCCGGCTGTTCGTCGACGACGCACACGGGCTCGGTACCGTGGGGCCCGGCGGGCGCGGCACCGCAGCGCACTACGGGCTGACCGACCAGGTCGACCTCATCATGGGGACGTTCTCCAAGTCGTTCGCCTCGGTGGGCGGCTTCGTCGCCGGGCCGGCGCGCGTGATCGACTATATCCGCCACTTCGGGCGCCCGATGCTGTTCTCCGCCAGCCTGCCGCCGCCCAACGTCGCCGCCGTGGACGCCGCCCTCACCGTGCTGCTGGAGGAGCCGGAGCGGCTGGAGCGGCTTCACGCCAACGCCGCCATGTGGCGCGCTGGCCTGCGGGCGATGGGCTTCGAGATCGGACGGGCCGAGGGCCCCATCGTGCCGGTCATCGTGGGCGACGAAGCCCGGACGTTGTGGCTGTGGCGCTCGTTGCTCGACGCCGGGGTGTACACCAACTGCGTGCTCTATCCGGCGGTGCCCCGCAACCGGGCGCTGTTGCGCACCAGCGTCATGGCGACCCACGAACCCGCGCACCTGGCGCGCGCGCTGGAGCTGTTCGAGACCGTCGGCCGCGGGCTCGGCATCATCGGGTGAGGACCGCGCTCCGATGCCCGCTTCCATCGCCGTGCGGCCGGCGCTGAGCAGCGTGGAGCGCCGGGCCTTCGTCGAGCTCGAGTGGCGGCTCATGCGGCGGGATCCTGCCTGGATCCCGCCGCTGCGCCGGGAACGGCAGGCGCTGCTCGACCGCCGGCACAACCCGTTCTTCGAGCACGGCGAGGCGGAGTTCTTCGTCGCCTGGCGTCGGGGCGAGCCCGTCGGGCGCATCAGCGCCCAGCTGGACCGGCTCCACCTGGATCGCTACCGCGACGCCACGGGGTTTTTCGGGTTTTTCCTGGCGCCGGACGAGCCGGAGGTGGCGCGGGCGCTCTGGGAGGCGGCCGCCGGCTGGCTGCGGGCGCGGGGGCTGGTGCGGGCGCGCGGGCCCTTCCAGCTCAACATCAACGGGGAAGCAGGCGTGCTGGTCGAGGGCTTCGCGGAGCCGCCGTTTCTGCTCATGCCGCACGATCCGCCCTGGAGCGCGCGGCTGCTGGAGGGACTCGGCTTCACCAAGGCGAAGGACCTGTACGCCTGGCGCTACGTGCCTGGCGCGCTCAGCGAACCGACCCTGCAGCTCGCCGAGATGACGCGCGCCACCCCGGGCCTGGTGGTGCGCGGCGTCCAGCGGCGGCGGCTGGCCGCCGAGGTGCGCACGATCATGACCATCTTCAACGAGGCATGGTCGAACAACTGGGGCTTCGTGCCCCTGACCGAACGCGAACTGCAGGTCATGGCCGAGCAGCTGCGGCTGCTGGTCGATCCGGCCATCGCGCTGATCGCCGAGCTGCAGGGCGAGCCGGTGGCGATGTCGCTGGCGCTGCCCAACCTGAATGCGGCGCTGCGCGGGCTCGACGGTCGGCTGTTTCCGTTCGGGGCGGCGCGGCTGTGGTGGCGGCTCAAGGTACGGGGCGTGCGCAGCGCGCGCCTGGTGCTGCTCGGCATCCGCCCGCAGTTCCGTGGCCGGCCCGAGCTGAAGGGACTGAGTGTGCTATTGTACGCCGAGACGCACCGCCGCGGGGTGGCCGCCGGCTATACCGAGCCGTCCGAGCTGTCCTGGACGCTGGAGGACAACCACCGCATCAACCACGGCATCGAGCTGATGGGCGGGGTGCGCTACAAGACCTACCGCATCTACGAGCGCGCGCTGTAGTCCGCGGCCGCGTCCTGCCGCCCCGCCACCGGATACACCAGCCGCCAGGCCAGCTCCGCCAGCGCACCCAGCTCCGCCTCCCGCCAGCCGCCCCGGTCCTGCACGAGCGCCAGCTCCGAAGGCGGCAGGGCCCCGCGGCCGAGCCGCGCCCCGGCCAGCGCGCCGGTCATGGCGGCGGTGGTGTCGGTGTCGCCGCCGGCCGCGATCGCGGTGTGGACCGCGGCGAGCCAGTCATCCGGCGCCCGCAGGAAGCAGTACAGCGACCAGAGCACGCTCGGCAGCACGAACGGCGAGATGCCGGGCCAGTCGGGCGCGCTGCCAGGCGGCAGACCCGCGCGCGCGAGCTGGCGGGCCGCCTCGGGAGGCTGTTGCTCCAGCAGCGCGGGCAGCCGCTCGAGCTCCGCGGCGAAGCCCGCCTCCGCCCGTGCGACCCACGGCAGCAGCCGGGCGACGAAGCGCCCTGGCTCGAGCGGGCCGCGCTCGAGCGCGAGCGCCGTCGCACCGGCGATCGCCACCGCACCCGCGCACGCCCGCGGATCGGCGTGGGTGATGCGGCACTGGGTGATCGCGACCTCGGCCAGCCGCTCGAAATCACCGGCGCACATGAGCCCCACCGGTGCCGCGCGCATGGCGCCGCCGTTGCCGGCCAGGGGCGGCGGCTCGCCCGCCTGCTCCCACGGCACGCCCGCGAGCAGCCGCAGCGCCGCGCGCCGGGTCGAGCGCCCGTACCCCACGATGCGCTGCTCGGCGAACAGCCGCGCGATGCGGCGGGCGTAGTCGGCCGGATCGAAGGCGTGCCGCTCCACCCAGCTCACCAGCAGCTCGCGGGCGAGCTGGGAGTCGTCGCTGATCTGGCCGAAGGGGTGCCGCCCGCCGCCCCGCCGCCGCCCCGCTCGCAGCCCCTCGACGTAGGCGGCGCAGACCTCGGGCGTGTGCCCCTCGACCGGCAGCCCCAGCGCATCCCCGAGGCACTGGCCGAGCAGCGCGCCTGCGAACTGCTCCGCCGAGCCGACTCGTGGTGCGGCGCTCACCGCTCCGGCCCCTCCCCACCGCCGCCGGCGGGCTCTGCTCCCCCCGAGAGCTCTCGCACCACGGCGTCGATCGCGGCCGCCAACGCCGCCACGATCCGATCGGCACGGCGCGCCGCCGGGATCGCCTGCAACATCGCCTGGGCCTCCGCGCAGTAGCGCGCGCGGAAATCCGGCGGCGCGCGCCGGCAATCCTCGAGATTGTGCAGCCGATCGGCCAGCTTGATCTGCAGCGCCGGCAGGCTCAGCTCCCCCATCTTGCGCCGGAAGTACGCCAGGCGCTCCTGGCGGCGGAGCGCCGCCGGGTTGGTCAGCTCCCCCACCAGCCCGGCGACCTCGGCTCCGAACCGCCGCTCGATCTGCTCGAGGCTCGCCTCGGTGTCCTCCACGGTATCGTGCAGCACCGCCGCGAGGAGCGTCGGCTCAGCGGCGCCCAGCCGCGACAGCAGCGCCGCCACCTCCAGCGGGTGGCGCAGGTAGTCGACCGGCGGCCACTTGCGCCGCTGCGCGCGGTGCGCCCATGCCGCGAACACCACCGCGCGCGAATACGGCGGCAGCTCCTGCCACTGCTCCGGACTCAGCGGCGCATCCCGCATGCTGCTCCCCGGCCGCGCGGTCGGCTTCTGTCCGCTAGGCGGCCGCCTGCTCCTGGTGGCCCGCCGCCTGCTGCTCGAACAGCCCCGGCGGGGCGTGCGCCCGCAGCTCGGGCGCCAGGTGCGCGCGCGCGGTCGCGATCGTGCGCTCCAGCACCGCGCGGAACGGCCCGCGCGCCCGCAATAGCCGCAGATCGCCCGCCAGCCCGGCGGCCGCCCGGTAGAACATGAGGCTCTCCACCGGGGCGCGGCAGCGCAGCGCGGTGCCGAGATGGCGGGTGGCGTGCTCGCGGCAGTGGATGGCGATCCGGCACTGGCCCCAATCGTAGCTCGGCGCCAGCGGTCGCTCGACGATCGCCGCCAGCCCATCGAGCCAGGCGCGAGCCTGCTCGCGCTCGCCCTCGATCCGGAAGCCCGCTGTCTCGAGGATCGCCACCAGGTCGCGGGGCTTGCCAGCCAGGGCCTCGGTGACCAGCTTCCAGTACGCCAGCACGAAGCGCGGCGAGAGCTGGCGGGTGGCGCCGAAGTCGAGCACCCCGAGCCGGCCCTGGGGCAGCACGATGTAGTTGCCCGGATGGGGGTCGGCGTGGATCAGCCCCTGGCGCAGAAACGGCCCCCAGATCGCCTCCACCAGCCGCGCGCCCACCTCGAACCGCTGCTGCTCGCCCGCCTGCGGATCCTCGGCGAACTCCAGCAGCGTCGGGCCGGCCAGCCGCTCGAGGGTGAGCACGCGCTGCGCCGAGCGCTCGGCGATGACCTCGGGCACCACCAGCTGTGGCCAGGGCCGCGCCGCCTCGCGCCACAGGGCGAGCTGGCGCGCCTCCTCGCGGTAGTCCAGCTCCCGCCGCAGCACGGCCTCGATCTCCGCCACATACTGCCGCCCGTCCAGCAGCCCGCCTCCGAGCGCCAGCCCGCGCGCGAGCAGCCCCAGGTTGCGCAGATCGCTCTCGACCGCGCGCTCCACGCCGGGGTACTGGACCTTGACCACGACCTCGCGGCCGTCCTTTAGCCTCGCCGCGTGCACCTGGCCCAGGCTGGCGGCCGCGCACGGCTCGGCGGAGAACGAGGCGAACAGCTCCTCGGGCGGTGCCCCCAGCTCGGCGGCGATGAGCTCGCCCACGCGCTCGTAGGGGATGCGGTGCGGGCTCTGCGAGAGCAGGCGTGCCAGGATGCGGCGCGCCTGCTCGGGGAAGGTGTCCTGGTCGACGAGCGAGATGAACTGTCCGAGCTTGGCCGCCGCGCCCTTGAGCGAGCCCAGCACCTCGACCAGCCGCTCGGCGGTCGGTCCCAGCGCCGCCTCCAGCCGCTCCTCGCCCTGCCCGAGCAGCCGCCGCCGCGCCTCGGCCGCGAGCAGATCGCGCGTGGTGCGCGCCGCCACCCCGGCGAAGCGCACCAGCCGCCTGAGCCGCCCGCCCTCGACGTGTTCGCCCATGATGCAGTCCCGCTGCGCGGCCGGTGCGCGGCCGCACGCGCCTGCGTTATACAAGATCGCGCCCGCGCGCGCACCGCGCAGCCGGCTGCGCTCGGCGAGGCCGGCATGAGCCGGCACCGGGCCCGTCTTGCCGCTTGCACCAGTTCCGCCGCCGCTGTACCCTCGCCGAGCTGCAGGCCCGAGCGGGGCGAGGAAATCCGGACATGGCCTACGACGTCGAGCGGTTGCAGGCGCCGCGCATCGCCGGGCTGGCCCTGCGCGGCTTGGCGGCGCTGGTCGAGAACCCACTCACCGGCGCGCCGCTGCGGCGCCTCATGTTGAAGAGCATCGGCATCCCGCGCTTCCGCGCGATCCCGGCGTGCGAGGCCGCGGTGGTCGCTACCCCCGCTGCCCGGGCTGGAGCGGAGCTGCCCCGCCTCGACGGCGGAGCCGGCCGCGAGCCCGGCAGCCCTCCAGTCCGGCGAGCCCGCGCGCGGGCTCGCCGCCGCCGCCGCGCTGCCCCCCGCCCCGCCGCAGGGCTTCGCGTTCACGAGCGCCGCGCAGCTCACCGAGGCCTACCGCGCCGGAAGGCTGACGCCGAGCGAGATCGCCGAACGCGCGCTCGCGGCCATCGCCGCGAGCGAAGAGCGTTGCCCGCCGCTGCGCGTGTTCATCGCCTGCGATCCCGAGGACGTGCGCGCGCAGGCGCGCGCCGCCACCGAGCGCTGGCGCGCCGGCACCCCGCGCGGGCCGCTCGATGGCGTGCCGGTGGCGATCAAGGACGAGGTCGACCTGGTGCCCTATCCGACCACGGCCGGCACCCGCTTTTTCGGCCGCCGACCCGCCGCGCGCGACGCGACTTCGGTGGCGCGCCTGCGCGCCGCCGGTGCGGTGCTGCTCGGCAAGGCGAACATGCACGAGATCGGGCTCGGTGTCACCGGGCTCAACCCGCACCACGGTACCGCGCGCAACCCCTGTGATCCGACGCGGATCACCGGTGGGTCCTCCAGCGGTTCGGCCGCCGCGGTCGCCGCCGGGTTCTGCCCGCTGGCGCTGGGCTGCGACGGCGGTGGCTCGATCCGCATCCCAGCCGCGCTGTGCGGGGTGTTCGGACTCAAACCGACCTTCGGGCGCGTGAGCGAGCACGGTGCCGCGCCGATCTGCTGGAGCGTGGCCCACATCGGCCCCATCGCCGCGACCGCCCGCGACCTCGCGCTCGGCTATCTGGCGATGGCGGGCGAGGACCCGCTCGATCCCAACACCCTCGGCCAGCCCGCGCCCCACCTGCAGGGAGTCGGCGAGGGCGGCCTCCAGGGGCTGCGCCTGGGGATATACCGCCCCTGGTTCGAGGACGCCGACGCCGAGGTGGTGGCGCGCTGCCGCGAGCTGCTGCTGGCACTGGAGCGCGCGGGCGCCGAGCTGAGGGACGTCGAGATCCCCGAGCTGGGGATGGTGCGCCCGGTGCACGCGGTCACGATCGCGCTCGAGATGGCGAGCTCGTTCGCGCTTGCCTACCGGCAGGACCGGTCGCGCTTCGGGCTGGACGTGCGGCTGCTGCTGGCGCTGGCGTACGCCTGCGAGCCGACCGACTACGTGCACGCCCAGCGGCTCCGGCGCCGCATCTGCGGTCGCTTTCAGGCGGCCCTGGGCGAGGTGGATGCCATCGTGACCCCGAGCACCGCCGGCGTGGCGCCACCGGTGCCCGAGGATGCGCTGGCGACCGGGGAGTCCAACTTCGAGACCCTGGACCGGCTCACCCGCTTCATGACCGCGGCCAACCTGACCGGCCTGCCCGCGATCACGATCCCGGCCGGCCACGCCGAGGGCGGCATGCCGGTCGGCCTGCAGGCGATCGGCCGCGCCTGGCAGGAGCACGTGCTGCTGCGGCTGGCGTACGCAGCCGAGCCCGCCGTGGAACGCCGCCGGCCGGCCGTGCACTGGCCGCTGCTCGGCGAGCCGGCGGGGAGCTAGCAGCCATGCCGATCGTGCGCGTCGAGGCGCTGGCGCCGCCGGAACTCGAGGTAGCGGCGCTGCTCGAACGCGTGGCGGCGGCCACGGCGGCCGCCTTCGAGGTCGAGCTGCGCCACTGCTGGGTGACCTTCCAGCCACTGCTGCCCGGCCACTACCTGGAGGGCGGGCGCGTGCGCGCGAGCGAGGACGCGCGCGCGGCGGCGCCGCTGGTCGAGATCATCGCCTACCAGGGGCGCACCCCCGCCCGCAAGGCGCGCGCGCTGCGCGCGGTGGCAGAGGCGGTCGGCGGCGCGCTGGGGCTGGAGCCCGACCTGGTCTTCGTGCTCTACCGCGAGATCGCGCGCGGTCACGTCCACGTCGGTGGCGAGGTGCTCTGAGCTGGCCATGTCCGTCCGCCGCCTGCGCATCGCATTCGCCGGCTTCCTGGTGCTGGTCCTGGTGGTGATGGGCCTCATGGTCGCGCAGGTCTCGGACGACCACGAGGTCGATCGGATCGGCGCCCGCCTGCGCCGGCCCCCGAGCTCGCTCCGCTTCGAGCCCACGATGCTCGCCGGGGTGCCGGAGCCGGCGCGGCGCTGGCTGCTGCACGCGATCGAGCCCGGGACCCTGCTCGCGAACTCGGTCGAGCTCGAACTGCGAGGCGCGCGGCGCCCGGAGCCGACCAGCGGCTGGCGGAGCTTCCATGCCGGGCAAGTGCTGGCTCCCCCCGCCGGCTTCGTCTGGCGGGCCAACCTGCGGCAAGGGGCACTGGTGTGGCGGGTGGCCGAACACTACGAGGCCGGCGCCGCGCGGGTGCGGCACGCGCTGTTCGGATTGATCCCGGCGGGCAGCGATCGGACCGAGGTGGTGGAGCGCTCGCTGCGGGCGCGCCTGGTGCTGGAGGCAGTGCTGGTGCCGGCGGCGCTGCTGCCGGCGGCGGCGGTGCCGGCGGGCGAGGGCGATTCTCAGGCGGGCGCGGACCCCCAGCGAGCAGCGGCCGCACAAGGCCCGGCGCCGCTCGCCTGGCAGGCGCTGGATGAGCGGCGCGCGCGCGTGCGCCTGCGCGTCGACGGTCAGGAGATCCCGCTCACGATCGAGGTGGCCCCCGACGGCCGGCTGCTCGCAGCGTGGGTGCCGCGCCCGCTTCCGGCTCCCCTCGCCACCCCCGAAACCCCCGCGGGCACCGAGGTCCCCTTCGGCTGGCACATCGAGGCGGAGGCCCGCTTCGATGGCTACACGATCCCGGCGCGGGCGCGCGGCGGCTGGTGGTTCGGCAGCGAGCAGTACACCGAGACGCTGCGGCTGGAGCTGGTGCGCGCGCGCTTCGCCGCGCCCGCGCCGGCGCCCTGAGCGAGCTCAGTCGGTCTTGGGCAGCGCCCCGCAGCGCGCACGCAGCCACCGGCGCGCCGGCCGTGCTACCATGAGGGCCCCGCGAGGGCTCGCTGGCCTCGCTCGCGGGCCCGACGCTGATGGTGCGCGAGCGCAGAGAGGGCGCCATGGAACGGAGGATCGACGAGACGGTGCGGGGGGCGATCGCCGAGCGGCTCGCCGAGCTGCGGCGGCTGCTCGCCGAGCGGCCAGCCCCGGCGGTGCTGCCCGAGCGCGAGGCAGCGAAGCGGCTGCTCTTCGAGCACACCACGAGCCCCGCCCTGCGCGCGCACATGCTCGCGGTCGAGGCCGCGATGGCGGCGTACGCGCGCCGGCTCGGCGGCGAGGAGCCGCGCTGGCGGCTGGCGGGCCTGCTGCACGATCTGGACTACGAGCAGAACCCCGACCCGGCGCGCCACCCGCTGGTCGGCTGCGCCGTGCTCGCGCGCGCCGGCTACCCCGAGGACGTGATCGAGGCGATCCTCGGCCATGCCAGCTACACCGGCGTGCCGCGCACCAGCCCGATGGCGAAGGCGCTCTACGCGGTGGACGAGCTGGTAGGCCTGCTCACCGCCATCGCGTACGTGCGGCCGGGGGGGCTGGCGGGGCTGTCGTGGAGCAGTTTCCAGAAGAAGTTCAAGAGTCCCAGCTTCGCCGCCGGGGTGGACCGCGCGGAGGTGCTCGCCGGGGCGCGCGAGCTGGGCGTGCAGATGCCGGAGCACGTCGCGTTCGTCGCCGCGGCGCTCCAGGCCGCCTTCCCGGAGTTCCCCCGGGTGCCGGAGGCCGAGGGGTGAGCGCCCACCGCGCCCGGGCGCTGCCGGTGCGGGCTGGGCGCGCACTGCGGGCGGCCGTGCTCGGGCTCGCGCTCGCCGCCGCAGCGGGCGCGGCGGCGCGCGCGAGCGAGCCGTGGTTCGAGGACGTGGCCGCGGCGGCGGGACTGCAAGGCGCCGAGGGCGGACGCATCAGCTTCGCCGATCTGGACGGCGACGGCTGGCCCGATCTGATCGTCGGCTGCCGGCTGGTCTACCTGAACCGGGCGGGCGGGCCGGCGGCGAGCGGCGGGCGGCGGTTCGTCGCCGCCGGAGCGCTGTTTTCCGAGGACGCCCCGCCGGTGCAGTGCGTGCAGGTGGGCGATGTGGACGGCGACGGCCATGCCGAGGTGTTCGTGGGGCGCATGGGCCGCGGGAGCGCGCGCGGGGTGGATCCCGCACTGCTGCGCAACGAGCTGTGGTGCAGCGACGGACGCGGGGGCTGGCGGCGGCTGGAGACGAGCGGCCTGGAGCAGCACGCCGAGACCACGACCTCGGCCTGCTTCGTCGACGTGGATGCCGATGGGGTGCTCGATCTGTTCGTGGCCAACGCCTACGTGGCGTATGGCCAGAGTCTGGAGGCGTTCGCCGACCGGCTGTACCGCGGGCGCGGCGATGGCACCTTCGAGGACGTGACCGCCGAGGCAGGGCTGCTCGGCGTCGCCGCGCCGGGCCGGCCGGACAGCCGCCGGCCCAGCTACGGGGTGGCGCACACCGACTGGAACCAGGACGGACGCCAGGACCTGCTCGCGCTCAGCTACGGCCGGCAGTACAACCGGCTGTGGCGCAACGACGGCGGGCTGCGCTTCACCGACGTGGCGGCGGCGACCGGCTTCGACGGAGATGCCGAACGCAGCGGCGTCTACCCGCCGGGCATCCAGCGCCCCACCGAACCCTGGTTCCGCACCGCGGGCAACACCTTCGACGCTGCGGTGGCGGACTTCGACGGCGACGGCGACCTGGACGTGTTCCTGGCCGAGATCGCCCACTGGTGGGCCGGACCGTCCTCGGACCGCTCGAGTCTGCTGGAGAACCTCGGTCCCGAGGCGGGCCTGATCTTCCGGCGGCGGCCCGAGCTGACGATCCGCCCGCACGCCGGACCGCACTGGAACGAGGGCGACATGCACGCCGGCTGGCTCGATGCCGACGGCGACGGCTTGCTCGACCTGCTGCTGGCCTCGAGCGACTACCCCGACGAACAGCTGCTGCGGCTGTACCGGCAGCGGCCCGACCACACCTTCGAAGACGCCACCGAGCGGCTCGGGGTGCGGTGGCGCAACGCGACGCAGATCTCGCTCGCGGACTTCGACCGCGACGGCGCGCTCGACATCGCGGTCGCCACCAGCGCCCACCGGCTGCCGGCCGCCGAGCGCGCGCACAAGAGCCTGCAGGTGGGCCTGCTGCGCAACCTCGGGCCGGCGCGCCACGGCCACCGCTTCCTCGGGCTCCGGCTGCGCGGCGGCGGGCGGGGCGCCGCCAACGCCGACGCGGTGGGCGCGCGCGTCACGGTCTGGGCAGGCGGCCGCCGCCAGATGCGCGAGGTCTATGGGGGGCTCGGCCACGCTGGTCACCGCGACGACACGACACTGGTCTTCGGCCTGGGCGAAGCCGAGCGGGTGGAGCTGCTGGAGGTGCGCTGGCCCGATGCCGCCGGCACGATCCAGCGCTTCGCGGGACTGGTGGCGAACCGGTTCTACCTGCTGCGGCAGGGGGGCGAGCCCGAGCCGCTGGGGGCCGACTGAGCGGCGCGATCCGCGGCCCGCCAGCACAACAGGCCGACCAGGAGGTTGAACGGCGGGGCCGAGATCAGCGCGCCGAGCCCGAAGCCCGACCAGCCGCTGCCGAAGGCCAGCCACACCGAGTCGGCGGGCACATCCAGCAGGCGCAGGCACGCCACCAGCCGCAGGCGGAACGCACAGGACGGCCGCAGACAGGCCGCTGTCTCCGCCGCCGCGAACACCAGCCAGATCGCCCCGGTGCGGCGGATGAGCTGCTGGGCCGCCGGATCGGCGATCGGCCACACGACCTCGGCAAAGGTCGCCGGCAGCAGTGCGGCGCTGCCGCCGAGCACCACGTCGAACAGTGCCAGCCCCCCGAGCAGCCAGCGGATCATGGCGGCGACCGAAACAGCGCCAGGCTCGCGGTATAGCCGTGGATGAAGTTGCGCCCCCCGATCGGCCCCAACTCGCCCGCGCAGAACAACCCCGCCACCGGCACCGCGCCCAACAGCTCGCGTATCACCCGCAGGTCGTGATCGGGTGCGCGGTACATGCGGGTGCCGCGCCCGTTGCACGAGAACAACACTACCCCGCGGGGCGGGTCGGCCGCCTGGGGCGCCAGCAGCTGGCGCAGATCTTCATCCGCGCTGTCGGCATCGCGGACGTGGAACTGAACCGTGATCCCGGCCCGCATCGGCTCGGCGACCGCCATCGCGCCCGAGTCCGGATCGATGCCGATGACGTTGCGGACCAGAAAGTCGCCGCGGCCGAAGGCGTGCTTGCGCTCGTCGATGACCCGCCCGATGAACAGCCCCCGCCTGAGCAGGCGCTGCTCGCGCTCGGGCAGCTCCTGCACCAGGCGGCGCAACTGCTCCAGCGGCGGCCGGCCGGCGAGCGCGCGGATCACGTTGCCCTCGGCCCGCGTCACCACCAGCGGCCGGCCGAGTGGCCGGCAGCCCTGCGAGATCACCGCCTGCACCCGCAGCGCCCCGCCGAGCGCGACCCCGACCAGGCCGTCGGTGTACACCTCGCCATCGAGCAGCAGGATGTTCGCGCCGGGTCCGTACCCGCCGCTCGCCATGCCTCCGAGCAGCGGCACGCCGGGCAGGTAACGGTGGAGTCCCTCGAGCAGCGCCTCGGCATCGAGCGTGAACGGTTCGCCGAGCACCAGCAGCGCCGCGGGACGGTCCTCCGCCGCGCTGCTCGCCATCCCCAGCGCCGCTGCCCACGCCGCCTCTGCGCCGGGCTCTTCACCGCGGGCGGCCAGCGCCTGCAGCTCCGCCGGTGCGAGCCGTAGCGGGCGGACCGCGGCGCCGGGCAGCGAGGCCAGCCACAGCGCCACCGCCGGGCGCCGCTCCAGCTCGTGCTCGCCCCCGATCACCCCCTCGGCGCTGCAGCCGAGCAGCGTGCGGACGCCGCTCGCCGCCCGCACCCGTTCCAGCGCCCAGGCCGCAGCCGGGGCATGGTGGGAGGTCAGCCACAACAGCCCCAGGTCCGGGCGTGCCCCGCCGAGCGGCGCCCGCGCGCGCTCCAGCACGCGCTCCAGCACCCGCTCCAGCGCCTCGCCCGCCTCGGCGGCGGCACCGATGCGCACGGATTCGATCCCCAGCTCACAAGGCTGCGCGGCCTGGAGCGTAGCGCGCGCAGCCACCTGCGGCAAGTACCGGCGCCCCCGGGCCGGCATACCCCCGCGCCGCCGCCCTGCGCGCGCGGTGCTCTCAGCGGCACAGCTCCAGCGCCATGCCCAGACCGCCGGACACGCACAGCGTCACCAGTCCCCGGCGCCCCCCCCGAACCGCAAGCCCGTGCGCCAGCGTGGTGACGAGCCGCGCCCCCGTGCAGCCGATCGGGTGTCCGAGCGCGATCGCCCCGCCGTCGGGGTTGACCCGCTCGGGATCGAGCCCGAGTTCGTCCACGCAGGCGAGCACCTGCGCCGCGAACGCCTCGTTCAGCTCGATCTGCTCGTAGGCCTCGAGCCCGCATCCGGTGCGCGCGAGCAGGCGGCGCACCGCCGGCACCGGGCCCAGCCCCATGCGCTCGGGCTCCAGCGCCGCCTCCGCCCACGCCCCCAGCCGCGCCAGCGGCTCGAGCCCCCGCGCCCGCGCCCAGCCCGCCTCGGCCAACAGCACCGCCGCCGCCCCGTCGTTGATCCCGCTCGCATTGCCGGCGGTGGTCACCCCGTAGGCGCCGAAGACGGGCGGCAGCTGGGCGAGCTTTTCGGGCGTGACGCCGTCGCGCGGGTGCTCGTCCGCCAGCACGCGCACCGGCGCGGCGCCCGGTGCGGCAGGCAGCTCGACCGGCACGATCTCGCGCGCGAACCGCCCGCTGCGCCGCGCCCGCTCGCAGCGCTGCTGGCTCTGGGCCGCCCACGCATCGCAGCGCGCGCGATCGATGCCGCGCTCGCGCGCGAGCAGATCGGCGGTCTCCCCCATGAGCATCCCCGCCAGCGGGCAGGCGAAGCCGTCCCGGTACATGGCGTCCGGCACCTCGAGATGACCCAGGCGGCTGCCGCGCCGCAGCCCGGGCAACAGGTGCGGCACGTTGGTCATGCTCTCGGTGCCTCCCGCCAGCACCAGCTCCGCCTCCCCGGCCAGGATGGCGGCGGCACCGAGGGCGACCGCCTTGAGCCCGCTCGCACACGCCATGTTGACCGTCCAGGCCGGCCGCTCGACGGGCACGCCCGCGCGGACCGCGATCTGGCGCGCGGGGTTGGGGCCGAGCCCGGCCTGGCGCGCGACGCCGAAGATCGTCTGCTCGACCTCGCGCAGCACCCCGGCGGCGCCGCCCTCCCAGCGCGGCGCCAGCGCCGCCGCCAGCCCGCGCACGGCAGCGACCCCCAGGTCCACCGCCCCGAGCGGCGCCAGCGCCCCGCAGAACCGGCCGATGGGCGTCCGCCGCGCCTCCAGGACCCACACCTCCCGGCTCACCCCGACACCTCCCCCGGCTCCAGCGGCTCCCAGCGGAACCGCTCGCCATCGCGTACCACCCGCCCGAGCGGAGCGGTGTCCTCGTGTTCCAGCACGATCAGCCAGCGCTCGGCCGCCGCCTGTCCGAGCCACCGCTTCTTGTTGGCCAGCGTCTCGAGCGGCAGATGGTCGTAGGCCATGATGTAGGGCGGGTCCAGGTGCGCCGCGGTCGGGACCAGGTCACCCGGATAGAACAGCGTCCGCTCCGCTCCCCGCACCAGGATGCTCTGGTGCCAGAGGGCGTGCCCGCGCGTCAGCACCACCTCGAGCCCCGGCCACAGCTCCGCATCGCCCCGCACCGGGGCGAACAGACCAGCCTCCAGCACCGGCATGAAGGTGCGGGGCAGGTAGCTGGCGCGCCGCAGCTCGTTGGGCGCCAGCGCCTCCTCGTACAGATTGCCGTGCTGCACCACGTAGCGCGCGCGCGGGAAGCTCGGCACCAGGGTGCCATCCTCCAGGGGGCGGGTGTTGCCGCCGGCGTGGTCGAAGTGCAGGTGGGTCAGCACCACCAGCTCCAGCTCCTCGGGATCGAGGCCGCGCCGCCGCAGCTCCGTCTCCAGTCCCGGCTCGCGCTCGATCCCGTAGATATCGCGGAGCTTGTCCGACCAGCCCTGGCCGATGCCGGTGTCGGCCAGCGCCATGCGACCGCCCGCGCGGACCAGCAGGCAGTTGAGCCCCAGCCGGATGCGGTTGCGCTCGTCGGAGGGCTTGCGCCGGCTCCACAGCGGTTTCGGCACCACCCCGAACATGGCGCCGCCATCGAGCCGGAACACCCCGTCCCGCAGCACCTCCACCACCGTGCCGCCGCCCAGCTCGATGCGCACCGCCCTGCCCCCGCCCGCTCTGCCAGCGACTACTCCGCGAGCAGCGCCCGCGAGATGACCAGCCGCTGGATCTCGCTGGTGCCCTCGCCGATCTCGCACAGCTTGGCGTCGCGGAACATCCGCTCCACCTCGTACTCGCGGCAGTAGCCCACCCCGCCGTGGATCTGGATCGCCTCCTTGGTGACCTGGTAGGCGGTCTCGCTGGCGAACAGCTTCGCCATCGCCGCCTCCTTCTTGAACGGCCGCCCGGCGTCCTTGAGCCGCGCGGCGTGGTACACGAGCAGTCGGGCGGCGTGGATGCGGGTCGCCATGTCGGCGAGCTTGAAGGCGATCGCCTGGTGCTGGGCGATGGGCACCCCGAACGCCTTGCGCTCGCGGGCGTAGGCGCGGGCGCGCTCGTACGCGCCCTCCGCCAGGCCCAGCGACAGCGCCCCGATGACGATGCGGCCGCCGTCCAGCGTCTTGAGGAAGTTGACGAAGCCCTGACCGCGCTCGCCGACCAGGTTCGCCGCCGGCACCCGCACCCCTTCGAACACCAGTTCCGCGGTGTCCGAGCTGCGCATGCCGAGCTTGTCCTTGATCGGATGGGTGCTGAAGCCCGGCATGCCGCGCTCGACGATGAAGTTGGAGATGCCCTTGGTGCCGCGTTCGGGGTCGGTGATCGCGGTGACGACGAAGACATCGGCGTGGCAGCCGTTGGTGATCCAGTACTTGGCTCCATGGAGCACCCAGTCCTCGCCGTCCCGCACGGCGCGCGTGCGCATGCTGCCGCCCGCGTCCGAGCCCGCATCCGGCTCGGTGAGCCCGAAGGCGGCGAGCTTGTCGCCGCTCAGCAGGGCCGGCAGGTAGCGCCGCCGCTGCTCCTCGTTGCCGAAGCTGGCGATGGGGCCGATGCCGAGGGAGACCGCCGCCGCCAGTCCCAGCGCGGTCGAGCCGCAGACCTTGGCGACCTCCTCGACCGCCAGGCAATAGCTGACCCAGTTGCCTCCGGCGCCGCCGATCTCCTCCGGAAAGGGGATCCCCAGGATGCCCAGCTCGCCCATGCGGCGGAACAGCTCGCGCGGAAACCGCTGCTCGAGATCCAGCTCGACGGCGATGGGGCGCAGCTCCCTGGCGACGAAGTCCGCGACCAGCTCGCGGACCATCCGTTCCTCCTCGCTGAACTCGAGCGTATCGATCATCGGTCCATGCCCATCCTCACCTGCCACCTACCGGGCGCGCCCGCCCCTGCGCGCGCCAGGCTGCCTCGGCTCGTAGCCGCGGGGCCATGGTAGCGGGCCCCACAGCAGCGGACAAGCGCCCGGCCGCTCGCGTGCCAACCGGAGCGGAGGGTCGGACATTTCTATCGGGTTGCCCCACAGGGCGGCTCACCCCTTTTCGGCGCTCGCCCGCGCATGCTATGCTGTGCAGCTTCTGTCGTAGCAGAGCCAGGACCCAGCCTGATCGCAACGCGCATGGTTTGCCTCATCCCCTACTACCCGCAGCCCAGCTTCCAGCTCGGCCCGCTGACCCTGCACATGTTCGGGATCCTGGTCGCGTGCGGGATCCTGCTCGGGGCGTGGGTGCTGGGCCGGCGGCTGCGCTGGCACGGGGTGGATGCCGAGCTCGTCGGCGACTACGTGCTCTGGATCATGATCGCGGGCTTCGTCGGCGCGCACCTGGCGGACGTGCTCTTGTACCGGCCGCAGGCACTCGCCGCCGATCCGCTGCTGCTGCTCCGGATCTGGGACGGGATCAGTTCCTACGGCGGCTTCCTGGCGGCACTGCTGGCCGCGGTGCTCTATGTGCGCCGCCGCCTGCCGGACCGGCGGACGCGCTGGATCTGGCTCGATCAGACCGCATACGCACTCCCGTTCGGCTGGGTGTTCGGCCGGCTGGGCTGTTTCAGCGCCCACGATCACCCCGGCGTGCCCTCGCAGTTCTGGCTCGCGGTCGATTTCCCGCCGGACTACTTCGGCCCGGGTCGCGGCGGGCCACACCTGGATCTGGGGCTCCTGGAGGCGCTGTTCGCGGCCGGCATCTGCGCGCTGCTGCTGGTGCTCGGCCGGCGGCGCCGGCCGGTGGGCTTCTATCTGGTGCTGCTGCCGCTGCTCTATGCGCCGGTCCGCTTCGGGCTCGATTTCCTGCGGCTGCCGGAGGTGGACGCCCGCTACTTCGGGCTCACGCCGGCGCAGTATCTCTCGATTCTGGTCGCAGGCCTGGCGCTGTTCGCCCTGCGCGTGCGCCCGCGCGAGGTGGCGCCGGAGCCGCCCGAGCCCGGCGCCGTGGCCAGGCCCGCGCACTAGCCACGCCCCGGCGACGCAGCGGATCGCTGCCCGGCTCCCATCACCCACCGCGCCGCCGCCCGTATCCGCCATCGAAGGCGCAGCTGCGGCACGGAGCGGAGCCCGCCGGCCGGTTCCGTGCCGCGATGCCAGCAGGAGGAGACACCATGTCCACACCACGGTCCCATGCCATCGGGCGAGGCGGAACGCCCCGGCGCCGGCGCCGCCTGCCGCTGGTGCTCGCCGTGCTCGCCGCGCTGGCCCTCGGCGGCACGCCGCTGCCGAGCGCGGTGCGCGCCGAGGAAGGAGCCGCCCCCGAGCGCGGGCAGACCGAGCACGAGACCGACCTCGCCGCCCTCAAGCGACTGAGCCGGGCGTTCACGCGCGTGGCGCGCCAGGCGATCCCGGCGGTGGTCTCGATCCGCGTCGAGCGCGAGGGAGCGGTGCAGGTGCCGCCGGGTTTCGACGATCCGTTCGAGCGCTTCTTCGACGACGAGTTCTTCCGCCGTTTCCTGCCGCCGGAGCTGCGGCCCTCGCCAGGCGCGCCTCGCCGCGAGCCAGCGCCGCGCCGCTTCCGCCAGCAGGGGCAGGGCTCGGGCTTCATCCTCCGCCCCGATGGCCTGATCATCACGAACCACCACGTGGTGCGCGAGGCGGATCGCATCACCGTGGTGCTCAACGACCGGCGCGAACTCCCGGCGAAACTGCTCGGCAGCGACCCGCAATCCGACCTCGCGGTGCTGCAGGTCGAGGCCGAGGGGCTGCCGACGTTAGAGTGGGGTGACTCGGAGTCGCTGGAGATCGGCGAATGGGTCCTGGCGATCGGCAGCCCGTTCGGGCTCAGGGCCTCGGTGACGGTGGGGATCGTCAGCGCCACCGGCCGCACCTCGGTCGGCATCGTCGACTTCGAGGACTTCATCCAGACCGATGCCGCGATCAATCCGGGCAACTCCGGGGGGCCGCTATTGACGCTGGACGGGCGCGTGGTCGGCGTCAATACCGCCATCGCGAGCCGCACCGGCGGCTACCAGGGGATCGGCTTCGCCATCCCGAGTGCGCTCGCCCGCTCCGTGGTCACCCAGCTGATCGAGACCGGACGCGTGGTGCGCGGCTACCTCGGGGTGGTGATCCAGGACCTGAGTCCGGAGCTGATCGAGGCGCTGGGGCTGAAGCGCCGCGAGGGCGCCCTGGTGGCGGAGGTGAGCCCGGGCTCGCCGGCGGAGCGAGCGGGGCTCCGCCAGGGTGACCTGATCGTCGGTCTGGATGGCCGCGCGGTGGCGACCTCCGCCGAACTCCGCAACGCGGTCGCCATGCTCGCACCGGGCACCGCCGTGAAGCTCCAGGTGGTGCGTGACGGCGAGGAGCTGGAACTCGAGGTGACGGTCGGCGAGCGGCCGGCCGAACTCGCCGCCGCCCGTCCTGGCTCCGGCTCCGAGGGGGCGCCCGCCCCCGGGGCCGGGCGGATGAGCGCTCGGCTCGGCCTCGGGGTCGCGGAGCTGACCGCCGAGAACGCGCGCCGCTACGGGATCGAAGAGGAGGTCCGGGGCGGCGGGGTGCTGGTGACCGGGGTGGAGCCGGGCAGCCCCGCGGCACTCGCCGGCATCGAGCCCGGCGCGGTGATCCGCAGCGTCAACCGCCAGCCGGTCCGCAGCGTGCGCGAGTACCACCAGGCGCTCGCCAGCTCGGAGCAGAGCGGGCGCGTGCTGTTGCTGGTCAAGCAGGGCCCCTGGCAGCGGTTCGTGGTGCTCCAGGTGAACTGAGCGTGCCCCCGCCGCTTCCGGCGGGGGCCGCTCACCATTCCGCGGCGCTCTTGCTGCGGTGGCCGCGCTCGATCTGGATGATCGGCCTGCCCTGCCGGAAGACGGTCACGGTGCCGGTCGACTCGCTCACCGCCACCGCGATCGCATCGGTGACCGCCGTGATGCCGGCCGCCGCCTGGTGCCGGGCGCCGAGTCCCGGCGGCAGCTCCTCCGCCGGCAGCGCATGCGTCATGAGGTAGGTGCCGGCCGAGACGATCTCGCCGTCGCCGCGGATCACGAACGCGCCGTCGATGGTCGAAAGCTCCTTGATGGTCTCGACCAGCCGCGCGTCCAGGACGTTGCGCTGCTCGGGCGGATAGCCGTGGAACGGGTTCAGGATGAGCTGGCGGCTCAGCGCCTGCACCCGCTCGGCATCGCCGATCACGAACAGCGCGCCCACCGGCTTGCCCTCGCGGCCCTCCGCGCTCAGATCGAGCGCGATGTCGATCACCCGCACCAGCACCTCCGGCCGGATCTCGGGGGATTTCACCTCCTGGCCGCTCGGGGCCATGAACAGCTCGAACTCGCTGCCGACCTCCATCACGACCAGGGTGTCGAGCGTGCCCGAGTGCGTGATGCCCGCCAGGCACAGGATCACATCCCCGGGCTCCAGCAGCCCCTGGGCGAGCGCCAGCAGGATGGCGAGCTTGACCTGCCCCATGCGGGTCAGGCGGACGTTCGGCGCCCGGATCACGTTCATGCCCGCCTGTTCGATGCGCTCGGCCTCCTCGTCGGTCTTGGCGACGAAGTAGAAGGTGGTGCGGAACCGTTCCGGGACCTGCCAGTGCTCGCGCGGCAGGCCCTCGACGTAGACGAAGATGGCGGCCGCTTCGAACTCGGCCGCCATGCCGAGCGCGTGCTCCAGCAGCGAGCGCGTGATCTCCTTGTGGCGCGGGCCAGCGGACCGCTCCGGTCCGGCGCGTACGCCACGCCGTTCGATCTCAGCTGCCATCGCCCGGACCGATCTCCCCCTGGCCGACGACCGTCAGCCCGGCACCCTGCAGGACCCGCGCGGCAGTCTCGCGGTCATCGACGTGCAGCGCCAGCACGGGCCGGCCCTGCCAGGGCTCGATGAGCGCATAGATGTACTCGACCTTGACCTCGGCCACCAACAGGCTCGCCAGCACCTCCCGGATGCCCTCGCGCCTGGCCGCCCCCACCGGCGGCAGCGCCACGCCCAGCAGCTCGGACTCGAACACGCTGTGACCGCTGGCCCGCAGCGCCTGCAGCGCGGCAGCCGGCCGGTCGACCACCAGACGCACTACCGCATGGTCCGCCGCATCGATGATCGAGATGGCGCAGATCTTGACCGCATGCTCCGCCAGTGCCGCCACCGCGCGCTGCAGCGCCGCCAGCCGATTGGGGATGAAAAACGACAGCTGCTTGATGGGTTGGGGCGTGCTACCCGTCGCCACGACTGCCATGCTCCTGCTCCGCCTCGCTGGCTGCGGGCATCGCCGCCCGTCCCGCCCCTGGCACTAGCGCCGCCAGCTCGCGCGGCTGCCGGACGGCACGAACGGCGCCCGGCTGCCGGTGCGAGCCCGCACCGCGGGCAGCCCGGCGGGGCCAGCCGGCGCGGCGCGCGGCCGGGCGCTCGCCGGATCACCGCCGGCCGGGCTGCAGCACCTGCCCCCGGGCGCGAAGAGGATCACCACCCCGGCCCGGAGCGGGCGCGGCCCTGCCGCGGCGGCACCGCCCGCCGAGAATCGACGCCCAGCCCGATCCTGCCGCCGCTCGGGCGCCCGACCGCCAGGCCCCGCCGCCTCGCGTAGCGCGGCCTCGAACGCCGCCGCGGAGATCGGCAACGGCGCCCCTGCCAGCAGCGCCGCCTCGCGCAGCCGCTCGAGTGGAACGCCGGCCGGCAGGGCGGCCGCCTCGGCAGCCGCCGCGCGATAGGCGCGCGC
Source organism: Planctomycetota bacterium (assembly GCA_026004615.1). Taxonomy (GTDB): domain Bacteria; phylum Planctomycetota; class J058; order J103; family J103; genus BPJM01. Next base: position 178,616 of record BPJM01000002.1, on the reverse strand, counting down.
AGCCGCCAGCGGCTCGCCGCCGTGCTCGGCCAACAGCCCCAGATACAGCGACAGCAGCTCCGGCGCCGCCTCCCCGCCTCGCAGCGCCTCGAGCAGACCGAGGCGCGCCGCCTGCGCCTGGCCCGCGGCGAGCCGGGCCATCGCCAGCCGCACCTCCGCCTCGGCCAGCGGACGTGCCAGTTCGGCGCGCCATGCCGGTTCGAGCGCGATCGCCTCGGCGAAGGCCCGCCGTGCCGGCTCCGCCGCGCCCGCCGCGAGCAACTCCAGCCCGTGCCGGGCAGCAGCCGCCGCCCGGTACGGGCGGAGCACCGGTCCCAGCTCCGCTTCCAGCCCTACCGCCTCGGCCAGCAACCGCCGCGCCTGCGCGAGCTGCACGCGCACCAGCGCACGCTGGCCGTCGCCGGCCAGGGTGCGAGCGCGCGCGCGCTGGCCTGCCAGGGCCTGCTCGGCCGCGCGCACCTGGAGTTGCAGTGCGCCGCCGGCCTGCGCAACCTGCACGCGCGCTGCCGCGAGGAGGCGTTCCGCCCGCGCGAGCGCGCCAGCGGCGCGCGCCGCCTCCGCCTGCGCCAACAGTGCCTGCCCCAGCCGCGGGCGCGCCTGGCTCAGGCCCGCGGCGAGCGCCTCGCCGAACCGCGCTGCCGCCTGCGCCGCCAGGCCCAGGCGCAAAAGCTGCTCGCCCTCCTGCAGCGCCAGCTGCCCCGGCGGCTCGTACTCGATACCGGCGACCTGCCCGCGCTCCAGCCACAGCCGCCCCCCCGGTACCGCCAGCACGATCTCGCCGGGACCCTGCTCCAGCACCTGCCCCCGAAGCTCGGCCCCGTTCGCCAGCCGCACCACGTCCCCGCGGGCAGGTGCGACGAACGGCCCCCCGCCGAGCAACGCCCCCAGCAGGCACGAGCCCACCAGCGAACGACGCCGCACTGGCCCGCCTCCGGCGCCCGCAACCAGCGCGCCCGCCGGCGCCGTGCGCCGGCGGGCGCCTGCCATGCCCCAACTATAGCAGAACCCGGGCGCCCGTTGCCCGAGCACGGGCGATCGCCGCTTCCGGCACGACGGTTCGGCCAGCAGGCGGCTGGACTGCTCCGTTCCCTGCTCCTGGCGGTGGCGCGCGGCGGGCGGAGCGCCCGCCGCGCGCCGCCGCGATCCGCGCTCAGCGGCCGGCAAACCTCGCCTGGCGCTTTTCGACGTAAGCAGCCAGGCCCTCTTTGGCGTCCGCGCTCTCGAACAGGCCCTGCTGCAGCTCGCGCTCCAGCGTCAGCCCGTACTCGAAGGGAATCTCACGGCCGCTCTGCACCGCGCGCTTGATGTGCCCCACCGCCTTGGCGGCCTTGTGGGGCGGGCAGAAGCGCTTGGCGTACTCGACGACCTGCGCCTTGAAGCTCTCGGCGTCTCCCTCGTAGATCGCGTTGAGCAGGCCCAGCTCCAGCGCCCGCTCCATGTCGAAGGTCTCCCCGCTCGCCATGAGCTCGATCGCGCGTGCCTTGCCCACCAGCCGCGACAGGCGCTGGGTACCGCCGGTGCCCGGTAGCACGCCCAGGTTCACCTCGGGCAGGCCCACCTTGCCCGCCCCCTTGCGTCCGACGCGCAGGTCACACGCCATGGCGATCTCCAGCCCACCGCCCACGCAGTGGCCGTTGATCGCGCCGATGACGAGCTTGGGCGTGTGCTCCAGCCGGTTCAGCGTCTCGTTGGCGTGCAGGCAGAAGAAGTACTTGAAGCGCGGGGTCACGGAGTTCAGCATCTTGATGTTGGCGCCGGCGGAGAAAAACTTCTCCCCCGCCCCGGTCAGCACGATCGCCCACACCTCGTCGTCGAAGCGCGCCTTGAGGATCGCCTCGTCCAGATCGCGCATCATCTCGTAGGTGTAGGTGTTGGCGGGCGGGTCGTTCAGCGTGATGATGGCCACCGGGCCATCCTTGGAGAACTCCACCAGGCCGTGTTCCATCTTGATCGCTTCCGTCGTCACGGTCATCGCTCTTCCTCTCTCTGGCCCGAATCCCCGGCGCGCCAGCGCCAGCCGGACGGCGGCACGACCGGGCCCGGCGTGCCCGCGCCGCCTGCTGCCCGCGCGCCCTACAGCGCCACCCACACGGTCTTGCGCTGCGTGAACTCCTCCACCGCGGCGGCGCCCAGCTCGCGGCCGAACCCCGAGCGCTTGACGCCGCCGTAGGGCGTCGTCGGGTCGTACATGTTGTAGGTGTTGATCCACACCGTGCCGGCGCGCAGCCGCCTGGCAGCGGTGAACGCCTTGCGCACGTCGCGCGTCCAGACCCCGGCCGCCAGCCCGTAGATCGTGTCGTTGGCCTGGCGGATCAGCTCCTCGATATCGTCGAACGGGATCACCGCCAGCACCGGGCCGAAGATCTCCTCGCGCGCGATGGTCATGTCGTTGCGCACCTGGTCGAAGATCGTCGGCCGCAGGAAGTAGCCGCGCTCGGGCTCCCCCCGCTCGCCACCGGTGAGCAGCCGCGCGCCCTCCTCGCGCCCCCGCGCGATGTAGCCCAGCACCCGCTCCAGGTGCTCGCGGCTGATCAGCGGCCCCATGCGCGTGCTGGGATCGAGCGGGTCGCCCTGGCGGAAGCGAGCGATCGCCCGCTGCAATCCCTCGAGCACCTGCGCGTGTACCGGTCGCTCCACGAACAATCGCGAGCCGGCGGTGCAGATCTCGCCCATGTTGGAGAAGACGCCGAACGCCGCGCCCTTGATCGCCGCCTCCAGGTCGGCGTCGGCGAAGATGATGTTGGGCGACTTGCCGCCGAGCTCCAGCTGGAGCCTGGTGGTGTGGCGCGCGGCCGCCTCCATGATGCGGGTGCCGGTCTCGGTCGAGCCGGTGAAGCAGATCTTGTCGACCCCGGGGTGGCCGGCCAGCGCAGCGCCGGCCACCGGCCCGAAGCCCGGCACCACGTTGAGCACCCCGGGTGGCAGCCCGGCCTCGGCCGCCAGGCGCGCCAGCGCCAGCGCGCTGAGGGGGGTCTGCTCCGCCGGTTTCAGCACCACCGTGTTGCCAAACGCCAGCGCCGGTGCGACCTTGTAGGAGGCGAGCAGCAGCGGATAGTTCCACGGGGTGATCGCCGCGATCACGCCCACCGGCTCGCGCAGCGTCAGGTTGACGAACGCGCCGCGTGCCGGGATCGTCTCGCCCTGTACCTTGTCGGCGAAGCCGGCATAGTAGCGAAAGACCGCCGCCGCCAATGGCACATCGACCCGGCGCGCGTCGGTGATCGGCTTGCCGGTGTCCTGCGCCTCCAGCAGGGCCAGCTCATCGGTGGCGCGCTCGATGAGCTCGGCCAGCCGCAACAGCAGCCGGCCCCGTTCCGCCGCCGCCATGCTCGCCCAGGGGCCTTGCTCGAACGCCTCGCGCGCAGCGGCAACCGCGCGGTCGACGTCCTCTTCCCGCGCCTCGGCGACCTCGGCGAGCACCTGCTCGGTCGCCGGATTGATGGTCTCGAAGGTGGCGCCGCTCGCCGCCGCCTGCCACTGGTTGCCGATGAACAGCTTCGCCGGCCCGCCGGCCGCCAGCACCTGAGCCGTCATGGCGCCGAGCCTCCACGGTTCGCGCAACGGAAAAGGCGATTTTACGCCCGGTCGGCCGCGCGCGCAATCGGCGCCAGAGGCCCGGCGCCTCGCGCCCGACAGCTAGCGCTGCGCGCGCGGCCACAGCAGCGCCCGCACGAAGCGGCTCAGCACCATGAGGCCGACCGCCACCACGAGCAACACCAGCGCCGCCAGCACCAGCAATCCCAGCCGCTCCCACACCGCGTCGCCGTAGGACCACTGCAGCAACCAGCCGCGCGATAGAAAGCGCGCGCCGACGCCGAGGTAGTCCAGCGCGGCCAGTACCAGGTAGCCGAGCGACAGGACGCTGGCGAGCACCCGCCACTGCCCCACGTCCGGCGCCCCGTAGAGCAGCAGCCCCGCCACGAAGTAGGCGAAGGCCCACAGCCGGGGCTCCAAGGGCGCCGGCGCGGTGCACAGCGCCTGCCAGGCCGCGGCCAGCAGCTCCGCCGAGGCACCGAGCAACACGTCGAGCTCCGACAGGCTGGGCTCCAGCGGCGGCAGTTCGATCTCGAGCCGCAGCGGCGGCGCCAGCGCCGCGTGCAGTCCCAGCACCGCCGCCGCCACGGCACCCAGGGGCAACAGCCCCAGCACGATCGCGCCCCACAGCCGCGGCGGTGCGTGCTCGACCAGCGGCCCCCGCCGCCACAGGTGGATGGCATGCAGCGGCGTGCCGCCCAGCACGCAGGCCAGCGCCTTGGCCAGCGCCACCAGCATCGCCCCCGGCAGGAAGAGCAACTTGGTCCCGACGCACTGCAGCCGCGCCCGCACCACGCGCTCCAGCGCCAGCAGCAGACTCGCCCAGACCAGCAGCCAGATCGCCAGCGACACGGCCGCCCCCGCCCCTCGCCACCCCCCGGCAGGCTGGCACGGGCCGGCCGGAGCGGCAACGCCCCGTGTCAGCGCCGGCACGGTGCCCTCGGCGCGGCCCCTGCAGGCCGCCGCCCAAGCCTCCCGCCTCCAGCCCGCTGCGCCGGCCGCCCCCGCGGCCGCGGAATCCACACCTGCTCGCGGCCGCCGAGCTGAGCTCGGCTCAGCCGCCGCGGCGGGCAGCGAGCGAGAAATCGATCCCCTGCGCCAGCGGCAGCTCGGTGGAGTGGTTGATCGTGCAGGTCTGCCGCCGCATGTAGGCCTTCCAGGCGTCCGAGCCCGCCTCGCGGCCCCCGCCGGTGTCCTTCTCCCCGCCGAACGCGCCGCCGATCTCCGCCCCCGAGGTGCCGAGGTTCACGTTCGCGATGCCGCAGTCGCTGCCCGCCGGGCCGAGGAACAGCTCCGCGGTGCGCAGGCTCCGGGTGAAGATGGCGCTGGACAGCCCCTGGGGAACGTCGTTGTGGATCGCGATGGCTTCTTCCAGCGTCTCGTATGGCATGACGTACAGGATCGGCGCGAAGGTCTCCTCCCTGACGATCGGCATCTGCGGATGCGCCCGCACGATCGTCGGCTCGACGAAGTGGCCGCGGTCGTACGGCGGCTCGCGCAGCACCCGCCCGCCATAGACGATCTCGCCCCCCTGCGCCACCGCCGCCGCCAGCGCCCGCTCATAGGCCTCGACCGCCGCGCGCGAGATCAGCGGTCCCATGAGCGTGTCCGGCGCCAGCGGGTCGCCGATCCGGACCTGCCGGTAGGCGGTGACCAGCCTCTGGAGCACCGGCTCCAGCACGGGCCGCTCGACGATCAGGCGGCGGATCGTGGTGCAGCGCTGGCCGGCGGTGCCGACCGCACCGAACAGCACCGCGCGCTCGAGCAGATCGAGGTCTGCATCCGCCGCCACGATCACCCCGTTGTTGCCGCCGAGCTCCAGGATCGTGCGGCCCAGCCGCCCCGCCACCACGCGCCCGACCTCGCGTCCCATGCGGCAGCTGCCGGTGGCGCTGACCAGCGGCAGCCGCCGGTCGGCGACCAGCCGCTCGGCCAGCGGCTGCGCGCCGAGCAGCAGGTTCATGACGCCGGGCTGCCCGGCCTCCGCAAAGACCTGGTCGCAGATGCGCTGCACCGCGACCGAGGTCAGCGGGGTGAGCAGCGAGGGCTTCCACACCATCGTGTCGCCGCACACCGCAGCGATCGCCGCGTTCCAGGCCCAGACCGCCACCGGAAAGTTGAACGCGGTGATGATCGCGATCGGGCCCAGCGGCTGCCACTGCTCGAACATGCGGTGGCCCGGCCGCTCGCTCGGCATCGTCTTGCCATAGAGCTGGCGCGACAGCCCCACCGCGAAGTCCGCGATGTCGATCGCCTCCTGGACCTCGCCCTCTGCCTCGGCCAGGATCTTTCCCATCTCCAGCGAGATCAGCTGCGCGAGCGTGCGCTTGTGCTCGCGGAACGCGTTGCCGAGCCGCCGGACGATCTCGCCGCGCCGCGGTGCGGGTACCAGCCGCCAGCGGCGGAAGGCCTCGCACGCCGCGCCGAGCACCTGCTCGTACTCGGCCTCGCCCGCGAGCCGTACCCGCCCCAGCACGCTGCCGTCGGTGGGGCTGGCGCTCTCGAGCACCTCGCCGCTGCACGCCAGGAACCGTCCGGTGCTCGCGCCCGCCGCCTCGCCCTCGATCCCCAGCGCCGCCAGCACCTCGTCCGCCCTCGGCCTCGCCGCCATCGGTCCCGACCTCCGCTGCTCCCCATGGGTCCGCGATCGACCAGCTTAACAGGCCGGGCGGCGCGCGCACAATCGCGGGCGGCGCCGCCCCCTCCCAGCGCAGCGGGCGGAGCTGGCCCGCCCGGCAGCGAACGGCCTCAGAACAACAGCAGCACCAGCAGGCACCAGACCCCCAGCGCCATCCCCGCCAGGCCGAGCGGGTTCCTGATGCCGTCGAGCCGGGCGCGCAGCTGCTCGGCACGCGCCCGCGCCTGCGGGCTGCTGGCGAGCGCATACCGCTGGATCAGCCCGAAGCCGCTCAGAAACCCGAGCAGGGTGAGCACGACGCTGCTGGCGAGCATGGTGAGCCCGAGCAGCGGCGCCGCCCTCATGAACGCGCCGATGTGGATGAGCGTGCGGATCGTCATCCACAGGCCCCACAGGCAGCCCACGACCCCGAGGTAGCCCTCGTACTGCCGCAGCCTGTCCAGCGTCTGCTTCAGCTCGGGCTTCTTGGCCAGCACCACCGCCGAGGCGGCGAACGCCCCGAGCACGATGAGTATCGCTGCCAGTACGAACCCCATGCCGTCCCCCCTTTCCGTTCCACCGGCGCGTGCAGCCCGGGGCCGGCCAGCCCGCACTCCGCCGGTGCGGCACCTCCGGCCTGCCGGCCGCCGGCACGCCGCGCGCGACCACCGGCCGCCCCCCCCGAGCACGCGGTCCGGCGAGCACTCTTTCCGGAACGGCTCAGAAACGCAACCGGGGCAGCGGAGCGCCGGCCACGGGCCTGGCCGTCAGCGCGGTGCGCCGCCCGTTGGGGCGCCGGCAGCGAGCCAGGTGCGCACCTGAACGGCCAGCGCCTCGGCGAGCGCCGCCTCCGGCTGCGCGGCGCCGGCGAGCAGCCGGCTGCCGGTGCGCGCCAGCCGAGCGCGGCGCGGCGGACTGCCGGCGCGCTCGAGCACCGCCTCGGCCGCATAGCCCGGCCGCCCGCTGCCCAGCCCGATCAGCAACGCCGCCAGGGGCCGGCCCCCGGGCCGCCAGCTCCGCACCTCGAGCCGCAGCACCCACACTCCGCGGTGCGGGACGGGCGCGAGCGGTGCCGCTGCCCGCCAGCGGGCGATCTCCGCGCGTACGGCCGCATCGGCCGCGCGCAGCTGGTGGGCGTCCAGGCAGCCGGCCGGATCGGCCAGCGGCGCCACATAGAGCGGCGCCGCGCGCAGGTGCAGCAGCGGCGGCGCGGCCGGAGGAGGGTGCCCCGTCCCCCCGGCCGCGCATCCGAGCGCACACGCCAGCGCCGCCGGCAGCAGGCAGCCGATCCGGCTGCCGCGCCGTGGCCGCCAGGCCACCGCCCGCGCCACGGCGAGGATGGCTAGCGGAGCTCCTCCCAGGTGTCCTCCGGCATGTCGCGCGCGATCGCGAGCGCGCCGTTGGCTCCGGCGTAGACCGGCTCCTCGACCATGCGCACCCGCGCCCCGCCGTACTCCGCGAGCGCCTCCTCCAGATAGTCGCCCAGCCCGCGGATCTGGCTGCCGCCACCTCCCAGGACCACGTTGTGGCGCAACCGCTCCTGGAACTCGGGGTCGAAGGTGCCGATGAGCTGCTCGATCCCCTCGATCATGGGCGGGATGATGGAGCGGCAGGCGGTGCGCAGCTCTTCGGTCACGTCGAAGCGCCGCGGCTTGCCCCGCACCGGGAAGGTGGCGAAGACCGGCTCGGCGTGCTCGGTCACGAACGCGTATCGCTCCTTGAGCGCCTTGATCTGGTGGATCGTGAACTGGGCATCGGGCAGTCGTTCGCGCAGCCGGCGGTACAGCTCCCGGTCGATGAAGTCGCCCGCGAAGCGATTCGTGATCTGGTCGGTCTCATCGGGCATGGCGCCCTTCATCCGGCACAGGTCCACGGTCCCGGCACCGATGTCGATCACCAGCGCGTCCTCGAGGATGTCCAGCCCATAGGCGACCGCGAATGGCTCGGAGCAGATCACCACCGAGTCCAGCACCTCGCGCGCCGCCTCGATGATGCACTGCTTGTTGCGGATGGAGGCCTGCGCCGGACAGCCGATCACGCCGTAGATCAGCTCGTCGCCGCGCGGCCGCGCGAGCGAGACCGCGTGCTTGATCAGGTCCTTGGCCGCCTGCATGTTCCGCTCGACCTCGAGCGGGCTCGCACCGCCGGGGCCGTCGGAATACTTGATGACCCCGTGCTCCAGCGGCCGGTACAGATCCACGCTGAGCCGGTGGCGCAGCGCCTCATCGCCGAACAGCACGTCGCGCTGCAGCGCCTTGCGCGCCACCATGTCGCGCGGATAGCCGACGAAGGAGCTGACCGAACACCGGATGCCGGTCGAAGTCGCGACCGCGGTGCGCGAAGTCCCCAGGTCGATCCCGACGTAGAGCACCCCCCGCTGCTCGCGCCCGTGCAACTGCTTGAGCCGCTCCACCGCCTCGGTCACCGAACCGGCGAAGCCCTCCCGCTCCGCCCCCCCCGCGGCCGTTGCCCCCTCGCCGTCCCGCCGTGCGGCGGCGCCCGGCTCACCCCTGCCCTCATGCGAGGTCACCATCGCTCACCCTCCTCTCGGCTCCATCCCGAGCTGCCTTCGAAGTTCGCGGTTCGCACTGGCCAGCCGCTCCAAAAGGGCGACACGCCGCGGATCGGTGCGCCGTGCCCCCGGGCCCCGTGCCGCTCCCTGCGCGGCGCCGCCGGGGGCTGCCGCGCCGCCACCGGCAGCGCCGCGCGCCGCGGCCAGCTCCTGCAACGCCTGCTCCAGCGCTGCCAGCCGCCGCTCGATCGCTGCCAGCCGGCTCTGCGCCCCCAGCCAGCCTCGTTCGGTGCGCGCCAGCACCTCGTCCAGCGCCGCCACCCAGTCCGCCGCGGGCGCCGCCAGCTCCCCCGGGGCGGTGCGGGCGGACGCCCGTGCCGGCGCGCCAGCGCGCGCCGGTGCCGCCGCGCCCGGGGGTGCGGGCCCGAGCGTGAGGCGCGATCCGGCGCCAAAACCCAGCGACGACCGCGCCACCAGCTCCTCCGGGGCAACCGCCCCCGCGGACCCGGCCGGCGGGGTGCGGGCGGCCACGGGCGGTGGCGGCGCGGCCGGTGCGGATCCCTCGCAGGCCGGGGCCGCCCGGGCAGCGGGGGCCTCCGCCGCGGCGGCGAGCAGGCGGCGCAGCGTCGCGCGCAGCCGCGCGTGCGCGCGGCGCCGGCGCTCGCGCCGGGCCAGCGCCTCGCGGCTGGAGCCGGCAAAGCCGATCGGATCCCGCAGGACCGCAGCGAGCCGTTCGGCGTGACGCGCCGCCGCCTCGCTGCGCTCGCGCTCGCTCGCGGCGAGTCGCCCCGCCAGCGCCGCGCGTTCGCGCTCCGCCTCCGCCAGCCGCTCTTCCAGCACCCGCGCGCGCTGCTGCAGCAGCGCCGCCGCCGCCGACTCGCAACGCAGCTCGTAGCGAGCCTGCTCGGCCTGCTCGGCCAGCGCCGCCAGCTGCTGCTGGTAGTGGTGCTCCAGCCGCCGCCGCTCCTCGGCGATCCGGCGCGCGGCGATCTGCTCGGCCAGCCCGGCGAGCAGGGCGCGCAGCTCGGCGGCGCCGAGCACGCGCGCGCCACCGGAGGCAGCCGCCGCACCTCTGGCCACCCCGCCCGCGACGGCCGCCCGGCGAGCACGGGCAGCGGGGCGGCCCGCGACGGGACGGGCGGCGGCGGCGGTGCAGACGGCCTCAAGGCCCCCATCCTCGACCTCGCGCAACGGCTGCAAAGCCGCCGGCCCTCCCCCTCCGCCTCAACACGTGCCGAGGGCGGCGCCGACACCGCCGCCGGTGGGCGCCGGGGCCGCGTCCGCCCGGCGCCAGGTCGAGGGCGTGCACAGCGCGGCGCCGAAACCGAACGAGGCGGCGGACCGCGCGGGCGCGCCCGCGGCCGCGGCGTCGCCGTTGCCCGAACGCGCCTGCCGCCGCCTGGTGCCGGCCCCTGGCGCGGCTCCGACCGCCGTCCCGGGCCGGTGCGGGCCGGGCGGGCGGCCGAACAACACCTCCACCGTGGGCAGCGGCGCCTGCTCGCGGGAAGGGGGCGGGTACGGCCGCGCCTCTCGGAACTCGCCCATCGCCGCCAGCGGCTCGTCCTCGAACTCCGGCCGCTCGGCCCCCGGGCCGGCCGGTTCCGCGGCGGACGCCGAAACCGGCGCCTGCGCCAGGCGCGCGAGGGCGAGGAGCATCCCCTTCGGCGCCTCGGCCTGGCGTCCGCCGTCTGTGCCGTCCCGGGCGGCGGCCGCTTGCGGATCGTGCCGGTGTGCCCCGGCCGCCAGCGCGGCGAGCGGAGCCGGGAGCCGGACCGTATCGTCCACCGGGGCAGTTGCCCGTGCGGGCGCAGGCTCGTGCTCCACGTCCGTGGCGTGCCCGCCCGCCGCCTGCGGCGCCGCGCCGGTGGCGCCCGGCTCGAGGCGGCCGGCCCGGCCGCCGTCCTGCACGGCGGCTGGCTGCGGGCCGGCGGCGGAGGCGGGGGTGCCCGAGCCCGGCCCCAGCTCCGCCGGCTGTGGCTCCGCGGCCGGGTCCGGAGCGCGGAGGCCAGGCGGGATCGGCAGCTCGCTCGGCGGCGCCCCGTCCTCCTCATCGAGCGCACCGGGCAGGTCGCATGCGGGCAGATCCACGGTGTCGTCGGCGGCGTCGTGCGCCGCCGGCGGCGCACCCTGCCCCCTCTCGCCCGCCCCGGCGAGCAGGCACGGCTCGCCTTCCGGCCCGAAGCCGTCCAGCTCGATCGTCCGGCCGATGCTCAGTTCCTTGCGCAACCGCTCGATCTCGACCAGCGCGTCGGCCAGCCGGGCTCGGACCTCCTCCAGGTCGCGCTCGGCCGTCTCGGCGCGGGCCAGCGCGCGCGCCCGCTCGCGCCGCACGGCCTCGAGTTCCGCCTCGCTCGCGGCGAGCCGCCGCTGGTGTTCCGCCTGCTGCTCCTCGGCCCGGCGGCACTCGGCCTCGAGTCGCTCGGCGAGCTGTTCCCGCTCGGCGTCCGCCTCCTCGAGCGCGCGGCTCGCCTCGCGCAACAGCTGTTCGACCTCCTCGCGTGCGGCGCACTCCTGCGCCCGGGCGCGCGACTGCTGCTCGTGTGCCTCCGCCAGCTCGGCGCGCGCGCTGCGCTCCTGCTCCAGCGCCGCGGCCAGCTCGGCGCGGGCCGCCTCGGCACGCTCGCGCTCCGCGCGCAGCTGTGCGGCTGCCCCCTCCAGCTCCTCGCAGCGCTCGCGCAGCCGCCCCAGCTCCTCGCGCGCGCGTGCGAGCACCCGCTCCAGCACCTCGCGCAGCACGCGTCCCAGTTCCTCGGCGCCCAGCGCCGCCGGCGCCGCCTCGGCATTGCGGGTGAGCCGCCGGCTCACCTCCGCCAGCCGCTCGCGCACCGCCGCCGCCAGCTCCGTCAGGGGCGGCAGGCTCGGAAGTTCCGCCATCGCTCGTCCTCGTTACGGGTTGGTGCAGAGGCCGTCACCGCCTGCTAGGTTCTTCGGCGCGCAGGGCCGTGGCTGATAAGGGGGAAGTTGTCGGACCCGGCTCGCCGGGCCTGGGAGCCTGCGCGCGGAGGGGCAGGCCGCCTTTCACCGGGCGTGGTCGAGCCGGCCGCGGCGGGCGGCGCGGGTGCGGGCCCCCCCCCCCGCGCCGATTCGGGCGCCGACAGCAGGGCTACAGCGCCGCATGGCGCGGGCCGATAACCCCCGATATAGTGAAGGCGCCGGCGTGGCCGGCGCGCGAGCGCGGCAGAGGAGGCGGGGCCATGTGCGGGATGCTGGCGCGTGCGGGGCGGTCGGTGGCGCCGCTGGTGCTCGCGGCGCTGGGGATGGCGGGCACGGCGGCGCTGGGCAGCGGCTGCCAGAGCGTGGAGAAGATCGAGATCCCCAACATCTTCCGGCAGGTGCCGGAGCGGCCGCTGGTCGACGTGCCGGTGCCGGTCGGCTTCCGCTACAAAGAGCGCGGCAGCTACATCTTCAACAGCAACTTCCGGGTCGCCCGCCTGCTGTACGATGGGACGCCGGGACGCGATGACACCGTCGCCTTCATGGCCGAGCAGATGCCGCTCAGCAAATGGGAGGCGCTCGGAAGGGGCGAGGTCGGCAATGCCACGGTGCTGCGCTTCCGCAACGAGCTGGAGGAGTGCACGGTCACCGTCGACCGCCACCGCGGCCTCACCCGGCTGACGATCGAGATCGCCCCCCGCGAGGACTGAGCGGCGCGGGCCGGCCCGGCCTGGCCGGGGGGGCGCCCGCACGGGCCGGCCCCTGGCCGTGCGGGCGGGCCACCGTTGACTTTCGCGGCCACGAGCGGAACAATCCTCCCGTTCCATCATCCGGGCGAGGGCGCCGCGCAGCGGCAGGCGGGAGGGGCGGTGAGCGAACAGCGTCAGGATGCCGCGCCCAGGGGCGGCGGCAGGAGGAAGAAGAAGCGGGCGCGGCACGGCGGCGCAGTGCCGAGCCCCAAGAAGGCCAAACAGCTGCGCGAACGCGCCGCGGTCGCAGCGGCGCTCGGCAAGCCGGCCGAGGGCGCCGCCGGGGCTGCGGCCGGGCCGTTGCTCGGCGGCCCGCAACACGCGCTGGCGGAGGCGGCCGAGCAGGCCGCCGGCACGCTGCGCGAGCACTGGCGGGTGCTGGTGGCGGTGGCGGTGGTGCTCGCCCTGCTCGCGGGATTCTTCGCCTGGCGGGCGCAGCGGGCCGCCAGCCGCCTGCGGCAGGCATGGCAGGAGCTGGAGCAGACCGCGCGCACACCCGAGGCCGCGAGCGACCCAGCGCGCTGGTTGGCGCTGTACGAGCGGTACCGCGATACCGCCGCCGCGCCCTACCTGCGACTGCGCGCCGAGGATGCCCGGCTGCTGCGGGCCGGCCCGGGCGAGCTGGAGGCGGCGCGCGCGGGCTACGAGGCACTGGCCCGGCAGTTCCCCGAGCAGAGCGTGCCCGGCTATCTGGCGCGCCACGGGGCAGAGATCGCCCGGGCCCACCAGGAGTTCGACCCCCGCGACCGCCGAAGGCGGCCCTGCCCTCGAGGCCGTGGCGGGCCTGCGGCCGTTGCCCGGGGGGATGCCCGCCGCGCCCGCCGCGGTGAGCCCGAGCGCCGAGGACCACCCCGGCCGCACCCGCCCCCGCGCAGTGAGCGGCGGCCCGTCCCGGCGGCAGGCCGCACCGGCCGGCGAGCCGACCCCCGAGCTGACGGGCCGCGGAGCCGCGGGGTATACCTGGACGGGATGGAGTCCCACCGCGCGCAACAGGCAGCAGGCGAGGCCGGGGGGGCGGTGTCGTCGTGCTGGTGCCGCGCCCGGGGACCGACCTGCCCGTGCGGCTGGACGCCTGGCTGGCCCAGCAGCTGCCGGATACACAGCCGCGCCGAGGTGCAGCGCTGGCTGCGCCAGCGGCGCGTCCGGGCGTGGCGCGCGGATGGCAGCGTGCTGGAGGCGCCAGCCCCGAAGACCCCTGTCCGTTCGCTGGTCCGCGTCGAGGTCGCGATCCCGCCGCCGCGGCGCGTCGAGCTCCAGCCCGAGCCGATCGCGATCACGGTGCTCTACGAGGACGAGGCGCTGCTGGTGCTGGACAAGCCCGCCGGCATGGTCGTGCACCCCTCGCCGGGCCACGAGAGCGGAACCCTGGGTAAACGCGCTGCTTTACCGCGGCGGTCCGCTCGCTGCCGCGGGCGCCGAGAGCGGGCGCCCTGGCCTGGTCCACCGGCTGGATCGCGACACCTCGGGGGTGCTGGTGGTGGCGCGTACCGACGCGGTGCACCGGGCACTGGTCCGCGAGTTCAAGGCGCGGCGCGTCGACAAGCGCTACCTCGCGATCGTGGAGGGCCGTCCGCCCGCCGACGAGCTGTGGGTACGCGAGCCGATCGGACGCTCCACCCACCACCGCAAGAAGATGGCCGTGACGCCGGATGGCCGTCCCGCCGAGACGAGGGTCCGGCTGCTGGAACGGCGCGGCCCCTACAGCGTGCTCGAATGCGCGCCGCGCACCGGGCGCACCCACCAGATCCGGGTCCACCTGCGCCACCTGGGCACGCCCATCCTCTGCGATCGCGCCTATGGCCGGCGCAGCGCCATCGGTCCGTCGGAGCTGCGCCAGCGCGCGCGGCGCCCGCCCGGCGAACAGCCGGTGCTGGCCCGGCAGGCGCTGCACGCGATGAGCCTGGAGGTTGACGCACCCGCTGCGCGGCGAACGGGTCCGCTTCGAGGCACCCCTGCCTGCGGATCTGCGGGCGGTGCTAGCGCTGCTGCGGGAGGCATACCCGGAACCGGTGCGGGACTGAATGCACCAGCGGGCGCAGCGCCGCGCCGGCGAGCGGCGCGCCGCCGCCCGGATACCGTCGTGTGGAGCAGGAGACACCGCCATGAGCCCACCGCTGCCCGAGCCCATCGCGCCGTCGGAGACCCAGCCCGCGGCGGGCGTGCCAGCCCACGGCCACGGCCAGCCGCCCCGGCCGCCCCGCGCCAGGGGCTGCCTGTTCTGGTCCACGGTCCTGCTCGCGCTCGGGCTGGCCGGCAGCGTGCTCTTCAACCTGAAGCTGTTGGCGGCGCTCGGCGGAGCGACGGCCGGAGCCGGGGAGCGGCCACTGGCCGAGCAGTGGGTGGAGGGGCCAGGGCGAGGAACGGATCGCGCTGATCGAGATCGAGGGCGTGCTGCTCGAGGACCTCGGGCCGAGCCCGCTCTGGTCGCTGGCGCCCCGGCCGGTCGAGCGGCTGCGCGCGCAGCTGGAGCGCGCGGCGGAGGACCCGCGGGTCAGGGCGGTGGTGCTGCGCATCGACAGCCCCCGGCGGCGCGGTCAGCAACCGCCGACCAGATGTGGAACCTGGTGCGCGCGTTTCGGGAGCGCACCGGCCGGCCCGTGGTCGTGAGCATGGGCGGCATGTGCACCTCGGGGGCCTACTACGTCGCCGCTGCGGCCGACCGGCTGCTCGCCGAGCCGACGACCGTCACCGGCTCGATCGGCGTCATCCTGCGGTCGCTCAACGTGGCAGGACTGCTGCAAAGGCTGGCGATCGAGCCGGTGGTCGTCGCCTCGGGCGCAAACAAGGACCTGCTGTCGCCGCTGGTGCCGGTGGCGCCGGAGCACCTCGAGATCGCCCAGCGCGTGATCGACGCGGCCTACGAGCGCTTCCTGGAAGTGGTGCCTCCAGGGGCGCGCGGCCGCGGGCCTGGAGCGCGCGCAGCTGCGCGCGCTCGCCGACGGCCGTATCCTGACCGCCCAGGCGGCGCAGCAGGGCCGACTGGTCGACGCCATCGGCTACCGCGAGGGACGCGATCGCCGAGGCGCGCCGGCTGGCGGGCCTGGAGCGCGCCCGCGTGGTACGCTACGTCCAGCCGCGGGGACTGCTGCAGGTGCTGCTCGGGGCGCGGGGGAAGCAGCCGGCGCTGTCGGCGCAGGCGCTGCTGGAGCTGGCGCGCCCGCGGCTGCTGGCGCTGTGGCCACAGGGGGGCTGAGGCGAGCGGGCCTCCGCCGGACAGCGGACGCGAACCCGGCTGGCGGCTAGCGGCGCGCAGCCGCGATGGCGAGGATGAGCGCGCCGCGCTCGTGCTCCAGCTCCTTGATGACCAGGCTCGTGCCCCCGTCGCGCAGGTGCAGCCGCGTCGACATGATGGTGCGCCGGCGCTCGGTGTCGGTCATCGTCAGTTCCAGCGCGATGAACCCCGAGCGCGACCCCTCCCCGGCGCGCACCTCGAGCGCAAAGCCCCCCTCGGCAAGCGGCATGCGGCCGGTTTCGCCGGCCGCGAGCTGCATCGCGTGCGGGCTGCCGATCAGCCGGTAGACCCGGTACGGATAGGCGCGGAGCTGCTTGCTCAGACCGCGCAGGCGCGGGTCGATCTCTCGCTCGCCGCCGCCGCGCCCGCTCGCCTGGATCTGGGTGATCTGCACCGTGTAGTTCTCCGCGGCCCGCGCGGGCAGCGCCGCCAGAAATACCACCGCCACCGCCACCAGCACCAGTGTGCGCCCGCCCCGGCGCCCCGTTCCTTCCATGGCGCCTCCCGTTCGCTGGCCGCCCGCGCGCGGACCGGCGTCCGCGAGGTCCGGCTCCACGTCCTTCGCCCCCGGCCCCGGCGCCACCCCTCGGCGAGCCGCCGGCGGCCTCACAGCTTGTGCACGAAGATGACGACCGGCTCGGAGTCGTCGGAGGGGTACAGCACGTCGGCCACGTAGCCGTACCGCTCGTCGACGAACAGCTCCAGATCGCGCACCTCGTTCGCCCCGGGTGCCTCCCGGTAGGCGATCGCCCCCGACCACGCGCTCATCTCGCCGCTGCCCGCCACGAGCCCGATCCCGATCAACGCCACCAGCACCACCGCCGCCGCCGCCACCAGCCCGCCCAGCAGCATGCGCGGCGCGCGCACCGCCGGCGCCGCCCGCAGGATGCGCGCCAGCGGTGGCGCTGCACCGGCCGCGCCTGGCGCCGCCACTGCCAGCGCCTGCCGCAGCGCCGCCGCCCGGCGCTCCCACTCCGCCGGCTCCACCGGCGGGGGAGCCAGCAGATCGCGCCCGAGCCGCTCCAGCCGCTCGAGGCGCTGCAGCTCCCGCCGGCAACGCGCGCAGCGCTCGAGCGCCTGCTCCACCGCCGCCCGCGCCGCCGGCTCCAGCTCCCCGTCCAGGTAAGGACCGAGGCTCTCTGCTGCGCTGCACATGCCGTGTTCTCCGCCCGCCCGGGGCGCCCGCGCCCTCTGTCCGTTTCGACGCGGCAGGCCTGGCGTCATTCACCGCCGTGCCCGCTCTCGCTCCGCCTCTGCCCGGACGGGGAGGGCGGTCCCAGACCCGCGGCGCGCAGATAGCCCTCCAGCTCGCGCTGCAGGTTCTTGCGCGCATAGTGCAATCGCGACATCACGGTGCCGATCGAGATCCCCAACACGCGCGCGATCTCCTTATAGGCCAGCCCCTCGACCGTGTGCAAGATGAACACGGTGCGGTGCTTCTCGCTGAGCCGGTCCAGCGCCCGCAGGTAGCGCTCCCGCAGCTCCTGCTCCTCCAGCCGCTCGCCCACCGGCGGTGCCTCGCCCCGCCGCGGCAGGCGCGGGTTGTGCTCGGGCTCGGCCCGCTCGGGCAACGCGATGACCTTGCGCCGCATCCGGCGCCGCCGCACGTCGATGGCGCGGTTGATCGCGATCTGGGTGACCCAGGTGAAAAACCCCGAGCGGCCGGCGAACCGGTCGAGATGGCGATATGCCTTGAGGAAGGCGTCCTGCGTGATGTCCAGCGCGTCCTCACGGTCGCGCACGTAGCCGAACACCACTCCGAACACCTTGTCGCGGTAGCGCCGGAACAGCTCCTCGAACGCCTCGGTCGAGCCGGCGCGCGCCTGCTCCACCAGGGCCTCGGCATCGGCGTCGGGCTCCGGCTGCGCACCCGCCCCGGGCTTCGCCCCCGCCTGCTCGTCCCCGGCTCCGGCCGCCGGCCTCGTGGCTCGCCCCATGGGGGGTGAGTCTAGCGGTTGACGCCGCCGGCGCAACCCGCTACGATCGCCCCCGGTTCCGGGCGCGACCGGGGGCGTGCCGGAAGGTCCGATCCGGGCGCGAGGGCTGGCCATGCGCTTGCGCAGCACCTTGCCCGCCGCGCTCGTGCTGCTCGCGCTGGCCGCGGGCAGCGCGAGCGGCTATCGCTTCTTCTTCGCCGATCGGCTCGCAGAGAGCCTGGAGCAGCACGTCGGCAGCCGCGTCAAGGTGGTCGATGAGCTGGTGGAGATCTGGGACTACCAGGACGTGCAGGGCTACCTCCGCTTCGACACCCGCCGCTTCCGGTGCGCGGTCCCCAATCACCGGACCGAGGACATCGCGCTGCTGCGGGAGATCGCGCGCCGGCGCGCCGAGGGGGCGGTCGAGCCGCCGCTGATCGCCATCTACGGCACGGTCAGCCGCGAGCCGCTGTGGGGCCGGGTCGCAGCGGGCGAGGGGGCCGGGGTGGCGAGCGAGACGATCGTGCTGCTCGCCGACCGCATCGAGCGGCCGCGGCGGCGGTTCTTCCTCGAGGGCTATTGAGGCGCTGGCCCCGGAGCCGGCGGGCCGGCCAGCGCCGCCGGCAGTGCGCGCACCAGCGGGGCGAGCGCGCGCCGGCAACGCCACAGCCGCAGCGCCAGTCCCGGCAGCCCGAGCGCCAGCCCGGGTCGCCGGAGCAGTGCACGGCCGAGCCCGTCCGGCGGCACCGGCGGCAGCCGCATGCCGAGCGGATCGAACACCGCGCGCACCGCGACGAAGGGCAGTCCGCGCCCCAGCACCAGCCGCGCCGCCCAGTAGCTCTCCATGTCGCAAGCCTCGGCGCCGAGGTGCCGGCCGAGCGAGGCCTTGGCCGAGGGGGTGGCGATCACCGCCGTGCTCGCGATCGTGCCCTCCACGAGCGGGCGGCGCGCGGCCCGGGCGGCGCGCCGCACCGCGGCCAGCGTCAGCGGGTCGGGCGCGAGGGGACCGCGGCCGGCGAGCGGCGCGCCACCCGGACCGGTGGCGGGATCGCACACCAGCAGCGTGCCGAGTACCAGCGCCCCGGTGCCCAGCCCCGGCTGGCAGCCGCCCGCCAGCCCCACCATGGCCACCGCGCACGGCTGGAGCTGCTCGCACAGCGCCCCGAGCGTGCGCTCGCACGCCGCGCGGCCGATCCCGAGCGCGGCGTACGCCACCGGCACCGGCTCGCCGGGCCGCGGCCCCCACGCCGCCGCGAAACCGCCGAGCCGGGGTCGGCCCCGGCGTACCGCCGCGCCCAGCTCGATGGGCAGCGCCGCGCAGATCAGCACCGTCCGGCCGGCGGCCTTGCCCGGCGGCGCGGCCGGAGGAGGCGGCCGGCGGGGCTCGCCGCTCACGGGCGCTGGGCCTCCACGCGCTCGCGCAGCGCGCGGCGCGCCTCGGCGAATGCCTCCGGGGCGAGGCCGGCCACCGGGCTCGCCACCAGCGCGTCCAGCACCGCGAGCGTCTCGGCATCCCCGTGGCGCAGCACCCGCAGCAGCGCGGTGGCGACCTCGGGATCGGCCTCGGTGGCGAGCAGCTGTTCCAGCGGGCGCAGCAGCGCGGGGCCGGCGCCGAGCCGCTCGGCGGCGCGCGCACAGCTCTGCGCGGCGGCTCGCCGCACGGCCGCGCTGGCGTCCAGCCGCAGCCGCTCCAGCAGCCCCTCGCGCACGCGCGCCGCCCGCTCCAGGTCGCAGATCCCGAGCGCCGCCGCCACCGCCGCGCGCACCCGCTCGCTCGGATCGGCTGCCAGCGCGCGCAACAGCGCCTCGGTCGCCGGATGCGGACTGCCGAGCAGCACCGCGTCGTAGGCCGCCAGCCCCTCCACCGCGCTCAGCCGCAGCTCCTCCTGCCCGGCGTGCGCGAGCAGCTCCGCCATCGCGGCGGCGCCGCTCAGATAGCCCTCGGCGGCAAAGGCCGCGGCCGCCGCGCGGCGCAGCTCTTCGTCCGGCGCGTGCAGCGCCTCCTCCAGCACCTGCAGCCCGCGCGTCTCCCCGGCGCGGGCGAGCAGGCGCGCCGCGTCGCGCCGGACCTGCGGGTCGGCGGCGCGGCGGAACAGCTCGCTCAGCCGCGCGGTCGCTTCCGGGTCGGTGCGACCGAGCAGGGCAGTCGCCGCATTGCGCCGGTTGGCCAGCGCGCGCAGCTCCTGGCGCCGCTCCAGCTCCCGCGCCGCCACCACCAGCGGCGGCGGTGCGCTGGCAGGGCCGGCCTCCGGTGGTTCCGCCGTGGCCTCCGCGCCTGCGGCCCCGCCCGCGCCCACCCAGTCCGGTCCCAGTTCGCGCACCAGATGCGCCAGCAGCTCGACGCGGTCCCAGTCCCGCTCGTAGGCGGCCTCCTCCAGCGCGACCGCGAGCGGTTCCAGCCCGCGCTCGCCGGCCTCGGCGAGCGCCAGGCGCAACCGCTCCGCGAGCGCCTCCAGCTCGGCGCGGCTGCGCGCGACCGCCCTGCCGCGTGCCTGCTCGGTCTGCGGCAGCAGACCGGTCAGCACGCGAGCGGGCGGCGGGCTGGCGAGCCAGCCCGCGCGCTGCAGCCACAGCGCGCCGTGCACCCCGAGCACCAGTCCTGCGAGCAGCGCGATCGCTGCCAGCGCACGCACCGCCGCGCCTCCCCGCCCGGCGAACCCCGCGGGCCGGCGCGAGCCGCCAGGATCGGCCCGGCCGCGCGGCCGCCCGCGCCTCCGTCACGAGGCTAACAGAGCCGCCCCGAGCGGGCAACGGCGGCCGCCCGGGTGCGTAGCAACCCGATGGAAATGTCCGCCCCTGTCGCCCGAGACCGAGATGGCCGCCCGGCGACCGGCGGAACGGGCGCAGACCGCCGGGCATGCAGGAGGTATGGAGCCCTCCGTACCGTATTGGGCGGTGGCCGTGTGGCCCGGCCGCGGGGCTGTCCAGGCCGGCGGAGCGGCTGGTGTTCGAGCCGCTGCTGCCGCCGGCCCAAGCGCCACCGCGCCCGGGCCTGGGGTGTGTGGCCTGCCGGCGCGCCGGCATGCCGAGCGCTCGCCGCCGCCGGGGATGGTTCGCCCGTGGACGTCCCGTAGCGACGGCAGCCCGTCCGGGCCGCCGGCCGCGCCGGGGCCAGGCCCGCTGGCTGCTGCGGGCTGCAGGTCCACCTCGCCCGAGGTGGCGTGGCCGTGGCCGGCGCGAGTTGCGACGGCCGCTGAGGGGCGGGCTCGCGAACGAACGCATCTCTGCTCCTTGCAGCATGCCGTGCCCGGCGGACGCCTCGGTTCGTCCACCCGGCAGCACGGCGATGGCGTCCGATCGGGCCGGGCGCCTGCGTAGCTGCGGCTGGAGGCAGGAGCGTCGCTACGGCCGCCAGAGACCGATCTGGAGAGCGCCCATGATGAAGATGGCCCAGGCGCCCGTCTGTCCCTGCTGCGTCGGGCCGTAGGCGATCGTGGCACCTGAGGCTTCGGCCTTCGAGACAGCCGCGGCGATATCGTCGACCGCGAAGTAGGGGCGCACGACAGGGCTCTGGTGCTCGGCCAGCGGAGCACGGACTCCGATGCGCGTGCCGTCCCTGCCTTCTGCGACGCGGGCATTGCCGAGCTCGGCGACCGGCCCACCGAAGGACAGCCCCAGCGTGGCCGCCAGGGCGGCACGCTGCGCGTCCACGTCGGAACAGACGAACTGGAGGTAGTGGATTTTCATGGGCGCTCCCCCGCTCGTGCTTGCCGTGGCCTCCGTGGTCCCCAGGTCACGTCGACCGCGTGGCGATGATTCTGACGGTTCGCCGAGCACGACACCACCGGTGGGTCTGCCCGGATGGCGACCGGCGCGCCGGGCCCGCTTGTCGCGCCCGCCGGGACGGGCTAGAATCCCCCGCCATGAAGCAGCGCGTCACGATCCGGACCCTCGCCGAGCACAAGCGCGCCGGCCGCCGCTTCGCCATGGTCACCGCCTATGACGCCGGGCAGGCGGCGCTGCTCGAGCGGGCGGGGATCGAGGTGATCCTGGTCGGCGACTCGGCGGGCAACGTCTGCCACGGCCAGGAGACGACGCTGCCGGTCACCCTCGACGAGATGGTCATGCATACCCGGTGGGTGGTGCGCGGGCGCGAGCGGGCCCTGGTGGTGGCGGACCTGCCGTTTTTGAGCTATCAGACCGGGGTGCGGGACGCGCTGCTCGCCGCCGGCCGCCTCATGAAGGAGGGGGGCGCGGACGCGGTCAAGCTCGAGGGCGGGGTGGCGGTCGCCGAGCAGGTGCGGGCGTGCGTGAGCGCGGGCATCCCCGTCATGGGGCATGTCGGGCTCACCCCGCAGTCGGTCAAGGCCTTCGGCGGCTACCGGGTCCAGGGTCGCTCGCGCGAGCAGGCGCGGGCCGTGTTGGCGGACGCACTCGCGCTGGAGCGAGCAGGCGCGTTCGCCGTGGTGCTGGAGTGCGTGCCGGCCGCCTTGGCGGCCCTGATCACGGCGCGGCTCGGGGTGCCGACGATCGGCATCGGCGCCGGTGCCGGGACGGACGGGCAGGTGCTGGTGCTGCACGACCTGTTGGGGCTGAGCCCCGAGCCCGCTCCGCGATTCGTCAAGCGCTATGCGGAGCTCGGCGCGCTGGCGGTCGAGGCCTTGCAGCGCTACCGGACCGAGGTCGAGCGCGGCGCGTTTCCCACCGCCGAGCACGCCTATGCGACCGACCCGGAGCTGACCGCGCAGCTGCAGGAGCTGGGCGCGAGCCTGGAGCACGGCGAGCCGGCAGCGCCGTGAGCGGCTGGCGCCGCGGCACGACCGCCCCGGGCTGGCTGCGGCGCCCCGGCACCCGAGCGCCTGTTCCCCCAGGGAGAGCGAGCGTGGCGGCGGAGCCCATCTCGGTGGTCATCGCGGGCGCGGGAGCACTCGGGCGCGCCCTGGGGGCGCTGCTGTGCCACGGCGGCGCGCGCGTGTGCTTGCTCGGACGCGGGCAGCGCGCGACGGCGGCGCACGGGCCGGCGGACCTGGTGCTGCTGACGGCGAAGAGCTACGACACCGAGGCGGCGCTGGCCGCGGCCGCGGCCGCGGTCGGCGAGCGGACGGTGGTGGCGACGCTGCAGAACGGGCTGGGCAATGCCGAACGCATCGCCGCCCGCTTCGGCGGCGAGCGCACCGCCGCCGGCGCCACCACCCACGCAGCGCAGCGCACCTCGGGCGGCGCGGTACTGCACACCGCGCGCGGGCCGACGGCGCTCGCTCCGTGGGCACCGGCCGGCCGCGCGCGCCTGGCCGAGGTGGTGGAGGCACTGGGACGCGCCGGCCTGCAGGTCGTGCTGGAGGACGATCCGGTGCGGCTGCTGTGGCGCAAGCTGGTGGTGGCCTCGGGGATCCTGCCGGTCACGGCGCTGTTGGGACTGCCCAACGGCGCGCTCGCGGTGCCGGGCCCGGCCCAGGAGCTGGCGCTGGCGGCGGCCGCCGAGGCGGCGCGGGTGGCGGAGGCATCGGGTATCATGCTGGATCTCGATCCGTCCCGGGCGCTCATCGAGGTGGCGCAGCGCACCGCCGCCAACCGCTCCTCGATGCTGCAGGATCTGCAGGCGCGCCGGCGGACCGAGATCGATGCCATCGCGGGTGCGGTGGTGGCCGCCGCGGGGCGCTCCGGCGTGGCGGCGGAGATCCAGCGCGCGCTGTGGTTGCTGGTACGCGCGCGCGAGCGAGCAGACGAGCAAGGCGGGGCGGCGACCGGCGCGGCGGCGCCGCTGCCCGGAGGACAGGCATGAACGAGCAACGCGACGACGGCTCTCCCTCCCCGGCCGAACCCCCGGGCGAGTCCGCTGCCAGCGTGCAGGCGGCGACCATGGCGGCGCGGGTGCAGGACGTCCTGATCGAAGAGGAGATGAAGGACTCCTACCTGCGCTACGCCATGAGCGTGATCGTCAGCCGCGCCTTGCCCGACGTGCGCGATGGGCTCAAGCCCTCGCAGCGCCGCATCCTGGTCGCGATGAACGATCTCGGCATCGGCCCGCGCGGCCGCCGCACCAAGTGCGCCTCGATCGTCGGCGAGACCATGAAGAAGTACCACCCGCACGGCGACCAGGCGATCTATCCGACGCTGGTGCGCATGGCGCAGGACTGGAACATCCGCTACCGGCTGGTCGAGCCGCAGGGCAACTTCGGCTCGCTGGACGGCGATCCCCCGGCGGCGATGCGCTACACCGAGGCGCGGCTCGAGCAGCTCGCGGTGGAGCTGCTGGCCGATCTCGACAAGGACACCGTCGACTTCGTGCCCAACTTCGACGAGACGGAGCTGGAGCCGACGGTGCTGCCCGGCCGCTTTCCCAACCTGCTGGTCAATGGCGCGCAGGGCATCGCGGTCGGCATGGCGACCTCGATCCCGCCGCACAACCTGCGCGAGGTGGCGGCCGGGCTGCGGGCGCTGCTGGACGACCCCGCGATCGAAGTCGAACAGCTCCTGGAGCACATCCCGGGGCCGGACTTCCCCACCGGCGGGCTGATCTGCGGCCGCGGGGGGGTGCTGGAAGCGTACCGCACCGGCCGCGGGCGGCTGATCTGCCGGGGGCGGGTGGCCGTCGAACAGACACGCAGCGGGCGCACCCGCATCGTCATCCACGAGATCCCGTATCAGGTCAACAAGGCGGAGCTGGTCAAGAAGATCGCGGCGCTGGTCCACGAGGGCAAACTGGAGGGCATCGCCGGGATCAACGACGAGTCGGACAAGCGGGAGCCGGTCCGGATCGTGATCGAGCTGAAGCGGGATGCCGATCCCAACGTGGTGGTCAACCTCTTGTACAAGCACACCCCGCTGCAGTCGACCTTCAGCGTGATCATGATCGCGCTGGTGGGCGGCCGGCCCGAGCTGCTCGATCTCAAGGGGCTGCTCACCGCCTACCTCGAGCACCGCCGCGAGGTGATCCGGCGCCGGACCCGGTTCTTGCTGGAGAAGGCCGAGGCGCGCAAGCACGTGGTCGAGGGGCTGCGCATCGCAGTCGATCACATCGACGCGGTGATCGCACTGATCCGCGCAGCCGAGAGCGCGGAAGCCGCCTCGCTCGAGTTGCAGGCGCGCTTCGGGCTGTCGGAGCGGCAGGCCGAGGCGATCCTCGCCATGCAGCTCAGGCGGCTGACCGGGCTGGAGCGGCAGAAGCTGGAAGAGGAGTACCGGGCGCTGCTCGATGAGATCGCCGATCTGCGCGACATCCTGGCGCGCCGCGAGCGGGTCGATGACCTTATCCGCGCCGATCTGGAGGAGCTGGCCGCCCGCTTCGGCGACGAGCGCCGTACCGGCTTCACCGAGCCGGTGAGCGGCTTCGAGGTCGAAGACCTGATCCCCGAGCAGCTCATGGTGGTGACGCGCTCGCATCTGGGGTATGTCAAGGCGACGCCGCTCGCCATGTATCGCTCCCAGGGCCGCGGCGGCAAGGGCATCGCGGGGGCGGCGACGCGCGAAGGCGACTTCCTGGAGGACGTGTTCGTCGCCAACACCCACGACGTGGTGCTGTTCTTCACCAACTACGGGCGGGTCTACTCGGTCAAGGTCTACGAGCTGCCGGAGATGGCGCGCACCGCGATGGGGCGTGCGCTGATCAACGTGATCCCGTTGCAGCAAGGCGAGCGGGTCACCGCGTGCATGCCGGTCGACGAGATCGACGACCGCGACCTGGTGTTCGTGACCGAGCAGGGCCTGATCAAGAAGACCCCGCTCAGCGCGTTCGCCAACGTGCTGACCAGGGGCATCATCGCGATCGGGCTGCAGGAGGGCGATCGGCTCATCGAGGTGCGGCTGGCGCGGCCCGAACAGGAGATCGTCATCGCCACGCGCAACGGTCGCGCCATCCGGTTTGCGGGCGAGGAGGTGCGGCGCATGGGCCGCAGCGCCCGGGGGGTGCGCGGCATCCGGCTGGCCGCGGACGACCGCGTGGTCAGCATGGCGATCCGCGACGAGGGCACGACCCTGCTCACCGTGACCGAGAACGGCTACGGCAAGCGGACCGAGTTCGAGGACTACCGGCTCACCCGCCGCGGCGGCCAGGGCGTGCGCAACATCAAGACTGGCGGCCGCAACGGCAGGGTCGTCGGGGTGCGCGCGGTGCTGGAGGACGACGAGGTGATGCTGATCTCGCAATCCGGACAGCTGATCCGCATCCCGGTGGCGGAGATCCGTACGATCGGCCGCAACACCATGGGGGTCCGGCTCATGGACCTCAAGCCGGGCGACCGCCTGGTCTCGGTCGCGGTCAGTGCCCGCGAGGAGATCAGCGACGAGCAGGAGCAGCTGCTCCGCCAGCGCGATGCGGAGCGTGCCGCCGCGCGCGCCGCCGCCGCGCGCGCGCGGCCCGCACAGCCGCACGAGGATGAGGAGCTTGCCGGGGAACCGGAAGCGGAGGACGAGGACTGAAGCGGCGCGGCCCCTGCCCCGGGCCGCGCAGGACCAGCGGTTGCGCCACCCGCTCGGCTAGGGCTAAAATCGCGCCCTTCATGGACGAGCTGCCGGCGAGCGATGCGGTCGTGACCACGCGCGGGCTGAGCCGGCGCTTCGGCCGCCTCGTCGCCGTCGATGGCCTGTCGCTCACGGTGCGCCGGGGCGAGCTGTTCGGCTTCCTCGGCCCCAACGGAGCGGGCAAGACCACCACCATCCGGATGCTGCTGGGGTTGATCGAACCCAGCGCCGGCACGATCGAGCTGTTCGGCCGCCCGCTCGCCCGCGCGCGGCTGGAGCTTCTGGCCCAGGTCGGCGCCCTGGTCGAGGAGCCGGCCTTCTACCCCTGGCTGAGCGGCCGCGCCAACCTGGAGGTATTCGGCCTTCTGTGCGGCGGGGTGGGGCGCGCTCGCATCGACGAGCTATTGGAGCTGGTGGGGCTGCGCGAGCGCGCGGGCGATCCGGTCCGCGTCTATTCCCAGGGCATGCGCCAGCGGCTCGGCATCGCCCAGGCGCTGCTCGCCCGGCCG
Organism: Planctomycetota bacterium; assembly: GCA_026004615.1. Taxonomy (GTDB): domain Bacteria; phylum Planctomycetota; class J058; order J103; family J103; genus BPJM01. The sequence continues at coordinate 152,213 of BPJM01000002.1, read as the reverse complement.
CGCCTGGTCTTCCTCGACGAGCCGACCAATGGCCTCGATCCGCCTGGAATCGAGCACGTGCGGGGACTGTTGCAGCGGCTGGTGCGCGAGCAGGGCCTCACGGTGTTTCTGTCCAGCCACCTGCTGCACGAGGTGGAGCTGCTCTGCGATCGGGTCGCGATCCTGGATCGCGGGCGGCTGCTGGTGCAGGGTGAGGTGGCGCAGCTGCTCGGCGGCGAGGCGGTGCGGCTGGAACTGGAGGTCGACGCCCCCGAGCGCGCGCGAGAGCTGCTCGCGGCGGCCGGGCATCCGGTGCTGCCGGCCGCCGGCCGGCCGGGCAGGCTGGTGGTGCGCTGCCCGCGCACCGAGGTGGCGGCGCTGAACCGGGCGCTGGTCGGGGCGGGGCTCGAGGTGCGCGCCCTGATTCCGCGCCAGCCCACCCTGGAGGAGTTCTTCCGCGAGCAGCTCGGCGTAGGTCCCGGCGCACCCGCTCTGCGGTGCGGCGCGCCCGAGGGGGACAGGGCGTGATCGGGCGTGTGCTGCGGATCTGGCGCGCGGAGCTGCGCAAGCTGCGGGGCCGGGCGCTCGGCTGGGCGCCGCTCGGCGCCGGGGCGCTCGCCGCCGCGCTGGCCGTCGGCGCCCAGGGGCTGCTCGGCCAGCTCGCCGGGCAGCGCGGCGGGGCGGCGGCCGCCGCCCCGAGCGGCTTCTACGTGCTGGCGCAGGCGCTGCACTGGGGCGTGCTGGCGGGCACCGCCCTGCTCGTGATCCTGGGCGGGATGTTGCTCGCCGAGGAGCGGGAGCTGGGCACGGCCAAAGCGGTGTTCTCCAAGCCGCTGCGCCGGGTCGAGGTGGTGTGGGCCAAGGGGCTGGCGCTGCTGGTGCTGGCCGTGCTGCTGGTGCTGGTGGTGGCGGCGGTGGGCGGCGCGCTCGCCGGCTGGGTCTATGGCTATGGGGACATCGTCGATCCGGCGTTCCCCGACTTCGTCTACCACACCGCGGGCCCCGAGCTTTGTCCCACCGACGGCATCTCCTGGTGCATGCCGCGGCAGAGCCTGCGCGCCGCCGCGCTCATGCTGCCGCCGCTCGCGGCGCTGCTGCTGGTGGCGCTGTGCATCTCGGCGTGCGCACGCCAGAGCGGGGTCGCGGTGGGGCTGGCGTTCGCGGCGCTGCTGCTCGGCGGTGCCGCCGGCACGCTGTTCGATGGTGCGGCGCCGTATCTGGCGACGAGCTACCTCGCGCTTCCCGTCGAGACGCTGCGCGAGTACGCGACCGGACAGAGCACGGCACTGTGGCTGGAGGCCTGGCCGCGCGGGCCGCGGTTGCTCGCCGAGACGTTCCCGCGCGGGGTGCCCAAGTTCCTGCTCGGGCTCGGAGTCTCGCTCGGCACGGGGCTGGTGGCCTGGGCGCTGGGCGCGGCGGTGGTGGCCTGGCGGCCGGTGTTGGCACTGCTGGCGGCCTGCGGTCTGGGTGCCGGGGTGCTGCTGGGTCCGGGCGCGGCCGCGGCCCGTGCGCAGGCCGCGCCCCGCTTCCACATCAGCCAGCACCGGGTGCCGGGCCAGGTCTGGGAGATCCGGCCGGCCGACGTCGATCGAGACGGCCGCTCCGACCTGGTGGTGTTCTTCACCCGCGATGCGTATGGCCCCGAGCCCGAGCGCTATCTCGCGATCTTCTACCTGGAGGAGGACGGCTACCCGATCCGCCCCCAGGTCACGCTCCCGGTGCCGCCCGAGGCGGTGGCGCGCTTCGTCGCCGAGCTCGATCCGGCCCACCCGGGGCTGGAGATCGGCCTGCTCACCCCGCACGGCCTCAGCGCGCTGGTGGCGGTGGAGCCACCCCGCTTCGCCGAGACGCCGCGGGTGCTGTTCTCCGACGTGGGCTTCTTCGACATGGGCAGCGGCAACCAGCTGCCGAGCTGGGACGACGGCGTGCAGGACGTCGACGGCGACGGGCGGCCGGAGGTGCTGTTCCCGCGCAAGCAGGATGCGGCGCTGTACCGGGCGGGGGCCGGTCCGGAGGGCGCCTGGGCCGAGGTGGCGCGGGTGCCACTGGAGCACACCCAGCGCTACGGCAGCCGCGTGGAGCAGGTGCTGCTGGGCCGCTTCTTGTCCGTCGATGCGCGGCTCGGCCGCCCGGTGCTCGCGCGCGTCGACCCCGATGCGCGGCTCGATCTGGTCGCGATGCGCGAGCGCGCGGTGGAGGTCTACCTGCAGCGCGCCGAGCAGGGCTTCCCCCGCGATCCGGACTGGCGGATCCCGCTGGCAGCGGTGTTGCCCGAGCCGGGCACCGAGGATGAGCTGAACCGCGTCGGCACCGAGATCGTCGATGTGGACGGCGACGGCTGGGCGGAGCTGATCGTCTTCCGCAACACCGGTCAGATCGGGGTGTTCTCCAGCCTGCGCACCCAGGTCATCCTCTTCCGCGGCGGCGAGCGCGGCTGGTCCGCCCGCCCGACGCAGATCATCAACATCGCGGGCCTGTCGATCGAACCGGTGTTGCTCGACCTCGATGGCGACGGCAAGCGCGACCTGGTGCTCTCCAGCGTGCGCACCGACCTGATCACCAACGTCAAGCAAGCGCTGTTCAGCTCGGTGACGGTGACGTACCTCGCCTACCGGTATGAGGCCGATGAGGGTCGCTTCGCGCGCGCCCCCTCGTTCAGCCGCGACCTCACGGTCGATGTGGCGCGGCTGGAGGGCGGGGGCACGGTGCCGCTCGCCTACTTCTGGGGCGATTTCGACGGCGACGGGCGGCGCGACATGCTCGTGCTCGCCGAACAGGACCGGGTGGCGATCCACCCCGGTCGCGCCGGCGGTGGACTGTTCGGCGGCAGCGGGATCGATTTTGCCGCCAGCGCCGAGTACACGGTCGAGATCGAGACCTCCAACTCGCTCTGGATGGAAGACCTCGATCGCGACGGCCGCCACGATCTGGTGTTCTGGTACTGGGCGGACGCCTGGAAGCAACAGGAGCGCGGCAAGTTCACCGTGATGAGGTCCCGTTAGGTCATGGCCGGGCGGAGCTCGGGCTTTAGGCCGGCGCGCTCCGGCACCCCCGTGGTGGGGCGCCTGCTCGTGGTGCTGCTGCTCGGTGCCGGCGGGCTGGCACACGCACAGGGCTGGCGGGAGGTGCGCTTTTCGCCCGGGCCGCGCATCGTAGACCCGGTGCTGCTCGATCTGAACGGCGACGGGCGGACCGACCTGTTGCTGGTGCGCGGGCGCGAGGCCTCGCTCTATCTCCAGGACGAGGGCGGCTTCGATCCGGAGCGGCCGCTGCAGCGCTTCCGGTTCGTGGACCAGGCGATTTTGTGGACGCACGCCGATCTGGACGGCGACGGGCGCCCGGAGGTGCTCTACCTGGCGCCGGACGGAGTCTACGCCTACCGCTGGCGCGGTGGGCGGCTGTCGTTCGTGCCGCGGCTGGTGGCCGCGACGGGCGCGGTGCTGCGGGCCGCCTCGCCCGAGGAGGTGCGCTGGCGGCCTTTCTACCAGGACCTCGACGGCGACGGGATCCGCGACCTGTTGCTACCCGGCGAGGGGGAGTTGCTGGTGTACCGCGGGCTGCCGGAGCTGGAGTTCGAGCCGGCGCGCCCGCTGCTGGTGCGGCCCGACGTCTCGGTCGACACGGGCTCGCCGCGCCCCAGCTCCGAACTCCGATCGAGCTACTGGTATCCGATCGTCCATGTCGGGGAGGCCAACGGCGACGGGCGGCCCGATCTGTTCGTGCATCAGCGGCGGCAGGTGGTGGTGTTCCTGCAGCGCGAGCGCGGCCGCTTCGGGCCCCGGCCCGACCGGGTGCTGCCGCTGGTATTCGCGGGACCGCTGCCGGAAGGCCGCTTCAAGCTCGACCTGGAGCTGCCGGCGCGTTTCGCCGACGTCGACGGCGATGGGTTGACCGACGTCGTCGCCACCCACGTCGGCCGCGCGGTCACCTATGCCTTCCGCGGCCGCGCCGACCTGCAAGGCGCGCTCGGCACGCCGCAGGCGGTGCTGCGGCTGCCGGGGATCACCTTCATGGATTACCTCGCGGATCTGGACGGCGACGGGCGGCAGGATCTGGTGCTCGGCCGGACCGATCGCCCGGGGCTGTGGGACCTGATCCGGGTGCTGGTGACCAAGGAGGTGAGCGTCGAGGCGTTCATCTACTACGGGCGCGAGCAGGGCCTGTTCCCCCGGCTGCCCGATGTGCGCCGCCGGGTGGACGTCCCGATCCGGTTCGCCAGCGGAAGCGAGGGAGTGGAGGTCGGCACTGCGGCGGTGCTGTCGCTGGCAGGGGACTTCGACGGCGACGGGCGGGTGGACCTGCTGTTGCGCTCGGGCCCGGAGCGGCTCGCGGTCTACCGCAACCTCGGCCGGAGCTTCGCCGACGAACCGATGGCGGAGCTGCGCGTGTACGACATGGAGGGCTACCGCTTCGTGGAACCGTTCTGCGAGGACCTGAACGGCGACGGACGCGCCGACGTGGTGCTGCTCTACCATAGCTGGGATGGCCGCTCGGATCGCCTGAGCGTCCTGGTGTCGGCCGGAGGTCGATAGCCGTGTGCAGCGACCTCAGCGCGCAGGCCGGCGCCCACCAGGCCGCCAGCGCTGCGGCGGCAGTGCCGGTACCCCCAGGCGCGGACGCGGGCCGGCCCGGCTGGCTGGGCCTGCCGCTAGGCGTGCAGCTCGTGGTGCTGTTCTTCTGCTTCGACGCGCTGAAGAACACGATCGAGCTGGTCCGGCTGAGCCGCGTGATCGAGGGCTCGCTGAGCTGGGCCGCGCTCCTCGACGTGGTGGCGCCGCCCGTGCTCGCGGTGCTGTTCGACGTGCTGCTCGCAGTGCAGATCGCGCTGCGCACGCGCGCCGGCCGCTTCTGGGGGATCGTGTACCTGTTGGCGCTGACCGGGGTAGGCCTGGCGCTGCTGGTGGAGCGCCCCGAGCGATGGGTCGAGCTGGGGCCCGGCGGCCGGCTGCGCGAGCTGGCGACCTACGGGGTGAACCTGCTGCTCGCCGCCATCCTGTACGGGCCGTCCGCCCGCCGTACGCTCCTGGCGTGAACGGCCGTGCCCACCGCGGCCCCGTGGCGGGCGAGGCCGCGCGCGGGCCCGGCGCCGCCGGCACTTGCGTTGCAAACTCGGTTCACTGCGACGCATCCAGCGGCCGGGGCTGCACCGCGCCCCGCACAATCGTATCCTCAGCCGGGGGTTACGACAGCGCCCGCCCCCGGGGCCGGCGCCGGCGACCGGCCCGGCGGTTGCGCAGACATGGCACGGTGCAGAGCGCCGTGACGCGAACCGGCGGCGGGGCTGGCCGCCGGGGGCCGGGCACCGGACGGCAAGAGTAGCGATCGGCATGCGTCCCGAAGCCGAAAGGCTGTTCGTCAAGCGCGCCCGGGAGCGGGGACTGCTCACCGTGACGGCGGCGTGCGACCTCGCCGACACGCTGGCGCGGCTGGGCGAGGCGGGGCTGCAGGCGGCGCGCGATCGCGCGGTGCGGCTGGGGCTGCTCAGCGAGCAGGACGCCTACGCGGTCTACCGGGAGGTCGCCGCCGAGCTGCGGGCGCTGGAGGAGCTGCCCCCGGTGATCGACGGCTATCGGATCGCCGGGGTGCTGGGGCGCGGCTCGATGGGGGTCGTCTACCAGGCGGAGCAGCTCTCGCTGGGCCGCATGGTGGCGCTCAAGGTGCTGCCGCCGCGGCTGGGACGCGATGGGGTGTTCCTGGAGCGGTTCTTGCGCGAGGCGCGCGCGGCGGCGCGGCTGAACCACCCGAACATCGTCGCCGCCCTCGACGCCGGCTCGAGCGCGGGCCTGTACTACATCGCGATGGAGCTGGTCGACGGCTGCACGGTCAAGGAGATCGTGACCGCCAACGGCCCGCTCGGCGAGCGCGAGGCGCTGAAGGTCACCTATGCGGTGGCGCGCGCGCTGGAGCACGTGCACGCCGCCGGACTGGTGCATCGCGACGTCAAGCCCTCCAACATCATGGTCGCCCGCGATGGGCGCATCAAGCTCACGGACCTGGGGCTGGTGCACATGGCCGATGAGGCCGACGGGCGGCTGACCCAGCACGGCAGCTCCGTCGGCACCCCGTACTACATGTCGCCGGAGCAGGCGCTGGAGCGGCGCGCGGTCGATCACCGCTCGGACTTCTACGCGCTCGGCGCCAGCCTGTTCTACATGCTGGTCGGCCGGCCGCCGTTCGATGGCCCCACCCCGAGCGTGGTGCTGGCCAGACACCTCAAGGCGCCCGTCCCCGACCCGCGGACCGACCGCCCCGAGGTGAGCGCAGCGACCGCGCGGCTACTCGCGTGGCTGCTGGCCAAGGATCCGCGCCGCCGGCCCCAGCACGCGCGCGAGATCGCCGAGCGGGTGCGCCAGCTGTTGCACCCGGGAGCAGGCGGTGCCCGGAGCAGCGACGCGCTGCTGGCACCGGTCGTGCCGCCAGGGGGCCGAGGGTCCATGCCGCGCACGGCGGGCCTGGCCACCACCACGCCGAGTCCCAGCCGGCTGGAGCCCGTGAGCTCCGCCACCGTCCGCCGCCTGCGCGGCACGAGCGGGCGGCGCGCCGCGCTCGCCGCGACGCGGCGCCGCGGCCGCACCGCCGCCCTGCTGGCGTGCACGGCGGTGGCGGGGGCGGGACTGCTCGTCGGGGCGGCGCTGCTGTTGGCGCGCCCCGGTGCGGACGGGCCGGGCGAGGCTTCGGGCGCGGACCGAAAGGCGGCTGCGGGTGCCGGCGCACTCGCGTTGGCGAGCGCGGGCGCGCCACCGTCCAGCGCCGCTGGCAACAACGGCCGGCCCGAGCCAGCCGGCGCCATGCGCGCGGGCGCGCTCGATCCCTACCTGGAGGCGCTGCGGCGCCGCAACGAGATGATCCCGGTGGAAGCCTGGGATCTGCAGGCGTACGAGGCCGAGCTGGCGCGCGAGCAGGAGCAGCAGGCGCGCGCGAGCGCGGAGGCGATCGGTGCGGCGGCCGACCGGCTGGCGGGCGAGGCGGCGGCGCGGGCCGCCGCCGAGCGCGCCGCCCTGGCGCGGGCGCGCCGCGCCGAGGAGCAGGCGCGGCAGCGCGAGCGGCTGCTCGCCGCGATCGCGCGCTACCGCGCCGGCGCGGCACCGGCGGAACTGGCAGCGCAGTTCATCGAGGGCTGGCGGCAGAGCGTGCGCGGCTCGCGGGTGCAGCTCGAACACGCCCAGGATGCCAGCCTCGCGCTGGCGCTGGAGCTGCTGCCCCAGCTGGTCGCCCTCGAACTGGCCGCGCGCACCGGCTCCCAGGAGCGGGTGGTGCTGGGCGGTGGAACGGGGGTGCTCCAGGGCGAGATCGCGCGCGCCGAGGGCGAGGAGCTGCTGCTGCGCACCGGCGGCGGCGCCGAAGTGGGAGTACCGCTCGGGGCTCTGGCGCTGCAGGAGCTGGGACGGCTGGCGCGCGGCCCGCTGGGCACCTGCCCCCCCGAGGTCGCGGTGTGCGAGGCGATCGACGCGCTGTTCCGCGGCGATCTGGACGGCGCCGCGGCACGGGCCGAGCGCGCCCGGCACCTGCTCGCTGCTGCCCGGCCCGGCCCGGGGCTCGCGGTGTGGCAGCAGCGGCTGGAGGAGTTGCACGCGCGCCTGCAGGCGCTGGCCGCCGACCAGGACCTGCTGGCCGCCCTGGAGCCGCGGCGCGGTGCGGGGCCGCCCACCCCCTCGCCGGCCGCACCGGGCGAGCCGCCCGCCGAGCCGCTCGCCGGCGACAGGGAGCGCGAGGCGGGCGGCGGTAGCGGCGCCGGCAGCAGCCAGCCGCGGCTCGGCACCGAGGAGGTCACCTTCGACGAGCGCACGCTCTTGCGGTTGTTCGAGACCTTGCCGGTCGCCTGGGACGGGCAGGGCCGGGTGCGGCTGCGCTACGAGCTGCTCGGCGGTGCCAAGCGCCTGGGGCGCGACTTCACCACGCGGGGCGCCCTGCTGCGCTACGACGCGAACAAGGGCGTGCTGAAGCTGGAGCAGCACGCCGGCCTCGCCATGCACCGCGCGGTGCTGGCGGGCACGCCGCGGATGGAGCTGGAGGTCGTCTTCGAGACTGCGCCCGACGGGGCGGGCAGCCTGGTGCTGATCTGCGAGGACGTGGAACACGGCACGATCTACGAGGCCCCGTTCGCGCTGGCGCTGCTCGCTCCGGGCGGCCGCACCGCCGGGTCCCGCGCGCCACATGTGGCCGCGGCCCAGGAGATCCGGCGGCTGACCCCGTATCGCCTGCATATCGCGGTGCACGAGGGAGGGCTCGTCGCCGCCGGCGTCGACGGTCAGGTCCGCGCCCACCTCGAGGGACCGGGCGGCGGCCGCTACCGGTTCGGGCTGCGCTGGGACCGCGTGAACGTGCAGCTGCGCGCGGTGACGCTGCAGGGCGCACTGGATCGGAGCTGGGTGGCGCAAGAGCTGGCGGGCGGCGCCACCCGGGGCGGGCGCAGGCCGTGAGCGGCTCACCGGCGAGCGGGAGCCGGCGGGCGCGCGCGACAGGCCCGGCAGCCGGCGTGGTGGCGGAGCCGGCGCGGTGAACCGCGCGCTCGCCCTGGTCGTGCTCGCCGTGGCGGCGGCGCTGCTCGGCGGAATCGCCCTGGTGCGCCACCATGCCGCAGGCGGGCGTGCTGGCCCGCAGGTGGTCCGTGGCGGGGCTGCGGGGGGCTCGAGCCCGGCCGTACCCGGGCGCGAGGCGCCGGCTGCCAGCGCCTCCTCGCCCCGTGCGCAGGCCCCGCCCGGTCCCGCCGAGGTTGCACGCGCGCGCGCCGAGCTGATCGAGGCGCTGGTGCGCGCGGTGCCGCGCGGCCGCTTCGCGCCCCCTGCCGAGCTGCACCTGGTGACGCTCCACAGCGGCAAAGCCTACGTGGTGCGGGTGCTCGCGCAGGACGACGAGGCGGTGCGCTGCGTGCTGCCCGAAGGGCTGGAGCTGCGGTTTGCGCGTGCGGAGCTACGGGCGCTCGAGCCCTACCCGCGCCCGCGCTGGGAGGCGCGGCTACTGGCCTCGGTCGAGCGCGAACTCGCCGCCGCGGGCGCGCAGCCCGAGCCGCTGGAGCTGTATCGGCTGGGGCGGATGCTGGTGGAAAACGGCATGCTGGAGCGCGGGCGGGAGCTGCTCGCCGCGGCGGTGGAGGCCGATCCGCACGGCCTCGTGCTGGCGGTGGTGTGTCCGCCGCCGGCGCGCGAGGCGCTCGCGGTGCTGGTGCGGGCACGCGGCGAGCCGCCGCCGCTGCTCGGCACGCCCACGGGCGGCTCCGAGGCGGGCACGCCCGCGGCAACGCTCGCCCGGCCGCCCCGTCTGCAGGCGCTGGCGCAGGCCGCCGAGGCCGCGCTCGGCCGCGCGGCCGAGCACTACCGGCAGAGCTACGCCGAACCCCAGGCCGAGCACGCCCATCTGAACGCGGCGATCCGAGAGCTGCGCGCCGCGCTCGCCGCGCTGGAGGAGCTGCTGGCCGCCGGCGCCGAGCCGCAGGGCGTGCTGCTGCGCATGCAGCAGGCGCAGCGCCTGCTCGTCGACTGCAACAAGCGCCTGACCCTGGGCGGGGACCCGGCAGGTCCGGACCCGCCCGGCCGGTGAGCGGTCCCGGCAAGCCCCTTCAGGAGCCGTGCTCGCCACAGGCGGCCGCGCCGTCCTCGTCCGCGGGCGGCGGAGCGTGGCGGCGGAGCCATGCCTCGGCCAGCGCCTCGGCCTGTTCGTCCACGCCCTGCCCGCCGGCCGACATCGCGGTCCAGGGCCGCTCGACGATCCGCAGCCGCAGCACCTCGGCGTCGTGCTCGACGCACAGCTCGAGCTGTTCCTCGTCGTAGTCGAAGAACAGATCGGCGCGTACCGCTGCCTCGAGCTGCTCGCACTCCGCAGGCTGCAGCGGCTCGCCGCGCGTGCGCCGGATGGCGAGCGCCTGGAAGCCGAGCTGCTGGTAGAGCTCCACCAGGTCCAGCTCCTCCAGCCCGTCCACGAGCAGCCGGCCGACCGGGTGGGCGCCCGCCTCCAGCGTGACGAGGTAGCGCGCCGCGCTCAGGGTGGGGTCGTAGGATTGCCGCTCGAGGAAGGCGCCGGCGCGCTGCTCTCCCTCCCCGACACCGGCGAAACCGAGCGCCATGCGCACGCAGGTGATCGTCGCCTCCACGAGCAGCCGTGCCGCCGCCGCGAGATCGCGCACCGGCTGGCCGGCGAGCGCCGCTCGGGCGATCCGGTAGCCATCCGCCGCGGCCGCCGCGCGGTAGCGCTCTGCCCACTGCTCGAACGATCCGGCGGCCATTCCCATGCCTCCAGCCTCCCCCTCCCGAGCATACGCCGCAGCTGGGCCACGGCAAGTGGCTGCGCGTGGATGCGCAACTGCACGGCACCGGGCGCGTTCTACCGGGTGGCGAGCCGGGCGGACTGTCCGTCAGCGCCGCTGGCGATGTGGGGGAGGACCATGGCCATGGCCATCGGGATTCCGAGGGCGGGCGGGCTGCCGGTTGCGCTGTGCCTGCTCCTGGCGGCCGGGATGCCGGCGAGCGCGCAGGCTGGCGGCCGGCCCGATCGCGCGCCACCGCCCGGAGCGCCGGCCCCGGACTGGGAGCTGGTGCGGCTCGATCCCCAGGGGCGGCCGAGCGGCGAGACCGTGCGGCTGTCGGCGCTGTGCCAGCAGCGGCCGGTGGCGCTGATCTTCGGCTCGTACACCTGACCGCCGTTCCGGCGCCAGGCTGGCGCCCTGAACCGGCTCTATCGCCGCTTTGGCGAGCGGGTGGCGTTTCTCGTCGTATATATCCGCGAGGCGCACCCGGCCGATGGACCGCGGCCCGATCGCGCGGTGCGCGTGCCGGCGCCGCGCACGCTCGAGCAGCGGTGCGAGCTCGTAGGCCGGTGCCTTCAGGATCTCGGGCTGGAGCTGCCGTGCGTGATCGACGGGATGGACAACGCGGTCGAGCGGGCGTACGACGCCTGGCCGGACCGGCTGTTTTTGATCGGCACCGGCGGCCGCGTGCTCTGGCGGAGCGGCCACGGCCCGCGCGGATTCCGGCCCCAGGAGCTGGAGCGCGAGCTGGACCGCCTGTTCGCGACGCCGCCCGCGCCCGCTGGCCCGCCGGCCGGCGAGGCAGGGGCGCCTCCGGCGCCACCGCCCGCGCCGGCCGCTCCCGCGCCGCGCTGAAGCGGCGGCGGGCGGGCGCGGCTGCGCTGCTGCTCGTGAGCGTGCTCGGGCTCGGCGGCTGCAGCTACCTGAGCGACCGGGCCGCCGATCTGGTGGACGTCTTCACGGTGGAGGTGGGCTTCGGCCCGGGGCTCCACGCCGATCTGAAGGCGACCGACTGGCTGCACCTGGGGGTGGGCTACGCGCAGCTGCGCAAGGCGGGGCTCAGGGGCCGGGACGCCGTCTGGATGCGCGACCGCGAGGTCGGCCTGCCGCTGAGCGCGCTGCTCTGGGTGGGGGCGTGGCGCGAGGGTGCGCTCGAGCGCCTCGGCCACCTGCACGCCGACGTGCCCGATCTGCTCGCCTACCCCGATCCGTGGCGGCGCGCCGATCTGGAGCTCGGGCTGAGCGCCGGGCTGGTCTCGGTGCGGCTGGGCCTGTCGCCGGGTCAGCTGCTGGATTTCTTGGCCGGGCTGTTCGGGTTCGATCCGGCCGGCGATGACCGGGGGCCGCCGCTCGCACCGCCGCCGAGCACCGCGGGCATGCTCTGGCTCGCGGGCGATCTGCACGCGCACGTCACCCCGCCCGATCCGAATGCGGACGGGCACGTCACGATCTCGCCGGAGCAGACGGTTGCGCTCGCGGCGTGCAACGGGCTGGACTTCGTGGGCCTGCACCCGCACCTGTGGGCCGCTCCGCACCTGTACGAGGAGTCCTTCCAGCGCTTCGCCGAGCGGCTGCAGCGGCTCGGCGAGCCGGGCCGGCGCCCGGTGGTGCTGCCCGGCTTCGAGCTGACCGGGCCGGCGGGGCATGCGCTGCTGGTGCTGCGCCGGCCCGAACACGCGCTGCTGGTGGGGGAGCTGGAGCGGCGCCAGGACCGGATCGGCGTGCTGCTGGAGCGGGTGCCGGCCCGTGACCGGCTGCTCGTGCCGACCCACCCCCTGACCCACCGGCTCCGGATCCCGTTCTTTCCCGACTACGCGCGGCCGTGGCGCGAGCCGGAGGGCGGATCGCCGGCCGCGTTCTCACAGCTGACGGTGCAGCACTACCTCGGCGAGCCGGTCACCGCCGCGGTGGACGGCCTGGAAGCGCTCACCCTGCTGCATCACCTGGGCGAGCTGGCGGTGGGCCGCCGCGGCGAGGAGCTGGCGCTGGACGCGGTGTTCCGCGCCCTGGATGCGCGCATCGCCGCGCAGCGCCGGCGGCAGATCGCCACCGGGGGCTCGGACAACCACCGCGAGCTGCTCGTGCCGACGCTCTGGGTGCTCGCGCGCGGGCGCGACCGGGACGCGATCTTCGAGGCCCTGGCCGGGGGGCGGATCGTGGTCGGCGGCCCGGAGGCGCGCTCGTTCATGGCGCGCACCGAGCTGGAGCCGCACTGGCAGCCGGTCGGCGCCGCACTGCGGGCCGAGCGCCGGGTGGAGCTGCGCTGGCGCGGCCGGGCGGCGCTGGTCATCGACGGCGAGCGGCGCGTGGTGGCGCGCGGCGGCTACGTGCACGCGATCGAGCCGCAGAGCTTCCACTTCTACCGGCTGGAAGCCGGCCCCGGCCGCCGCTCGCGCTCGAACTGGATCTACGTCAACCTGCCCGCCCAGCCCGGCACGCCGCCCCCGGATGCGCCGCCAGCGGGCGGAGGCTGAACGGGCCGGGTGCGTGCCGCGGCGGGCGCCGGAAGGCGAGCCGCCCCTGGCCGGCCGTGCCGGCGCCCGGTAGAGTCTTGCGGGCGCGGGCAGCAGGGGACACGCACCGTGGATCCGCACTTTGCCTTCGTCGCCCTGGCGGCGCTGGTGGGCTTCGCCGCGCAGGCGCTGAGCGGCTTCGGCGGGGTGATCATCTCGCTCACCCTGGGCGCGCTGGTCTGGCCGCTCGGCGAGCTGGTGCCGCTGCTGGTGCCGATGAGCACGCTGGTCACCGCCACGATCGTGCTCCGCCACCACGAGCACGTCCAGTGGCGGTTGCTCGGCCGCTACCTGCTGCCGTGCATGCTCGCCGGCATGGCGGTGGGGCTGGCGGCCTTCCACCTGGTGGCCAGCCGGGCGCTGGAGCGCGCATACGGGGCGCTGGTGTGCCTGTTCGCACTGCGCGAGCTTTGGCGGCGGCTCGCCGATCCACACCACGAGCCGGTGCGCTGGACGCTCGGGCTGCGGCAGGTGGGACCGTGGCTGTTCGCGGCCGGTGTGGTGCACGGGATCTACGCCTCGGGCGGCCCGCTGGTGGTCTGGACGATCGAGCGGCTGGGGCTGGACCGCCGGCGCTTTCGCAGCACGCTGTGCGTGATGTGGCTCGGGCTCAACCTGGTGCTGATCGCCACCTACCTGGCCGGCGGGCGGCTGGGAGCGGCGCAGCTGCCCTTTCTCGGGGTGCTGGCGCCGGTGGTGCTCCTGGCTCTGGCCCTGGGGGAGTGGTGCCACGCCCGCATCGACGAGCATCGCTTCCGGCTGGTGGTCTATGCGCTGCTGCTGATCGGCGGCGGGGCGCTGCTGCGGTAGCGGGCACGGCAAAGGCCGGCGCCGCCCCGGGGCGAGGGGACGCCGGGCACAGGGTGCTGGCGGCGGCGCGTCGGGCTCCGCTCAGGGCCGGCGGCGAGCGCGCTCTTGACGGCGTCGGCGGCGCCGCTACCATGTTGTAAGTATGCGCTGACTTATATGGTCGCGCCCCGAGGAGCTGCCCGTGCCCACGGCCCGGACCCGACGCACCGCCGCTCGGCGCCGCCCCCGCAAGCGGCTTCCGGCCGCCCAGCGCCGCGCGCTGACGCTGGAGCGCGTCAAGGAGCTGTTCGCGCGGCGCGGCTTCGCGGGCTCCACCAGCCGCCAACTGGCGCGCGCGGCCGGGGTGAACGAGGCGCTGCTCTACCGCATGTTCGGCACCAAGCAGGGCCTGTTCGCCGCGCTGATCGAGCGCGAGATCGCACAGGCGGGCGAGGCGATCTTCGAGCGCGAGGCGGCCGCGCGCGGGGATGACGAAGGGGTGTTCGGCACGGTGGCGCGCGAGCTGCTCAAGCGGCTCGAGGCCGACCCCGCGTTTTTCCGCCTCATGCTCTACAGCGGGCTGGAGGAGCACGAGCTGGCCGAGATGTTCTATCAGGCGCGGGTCAAGCGGCTGAACGGCTTTCTGGCCGACTACGTGCGCCGCCGCCAGCGCGAGGGCGCCTTTCGTTCCGAGCTCGATCCCGAGCTGTTGGCGCTGACCTTCATCGGGATGGTGGTGCACTACGCGCTGGCGGTGCAGATCTTCGGCCGCGAGGAGTTCCGCCGCCCCCCCGAACAGGTGGCCCGCAGCTGCGTCGGCGTGCTGCTCGAAGGCGTACGCAGCCGGCCGGCCGGGCGGTTGTCCGCCCAGCAGTCCCCTGGCGCCGGCGCCCGTTTGGAGGACGAGCGGTGAAGCGGAGCAGCGGTGCAGGCGGGTGCCAGCCGTGCCGGGGACGGGACAGGCCGCTGGCCGCTCGGCGCCGGCTGGGCGCTCGTGGCACTCCTCGCCCTCGGCGGGCTGCACCCTGAGCCCCGAGCGGGCGCGCCTGCACGTGCACTCCACCCCTCGCCGCCGACGCCGGCAGCCCCGCACCTCGGCGAGCAGGGCAGCGCGGCGTTCGCCCGCGGGCTGAGCGCGGCTCGAGCGGCTTCGGGAGCGCCCCGCGGCTGACGCTCTCGGAGTGCTTCGCGCTCGCGCTCGCGCACGCCGAGGAGCTCCGGCTCGCCGGCGAGCGGCTGGTGGTGGCCGACACCCTGGTGCAGCAGGCGATCTCCGGGGTGCTGCCGCGGGCGACGCTGTTCACGCGGTACACGCGCGACTCCGAGGAGGTCTCCTTCGGCGGCAGCTCGTTCACGCCCCAGGAGCGGTTCGAGTACTACTTCCGCCTGCAGCAGCCGCTGCTGGAGGGGCGCTTGCTGCCGGCGCTCGACCTGGCGGCGGCCACCCGCCGGATCGAGCGGCTGCGGTTGCGCGAGGCGCGCGATCGGCTGCTGTTCGCCGTCGCCGCGGAGTTCTACGGCGTGCTGGCGCTGGAGCACGACCTCGCGGCGCTGGAGCTGGCGCACCGGCACGCCGCCGAGCAGCTGCGGGTGCTCGAGGTCCAGGAGCGCGCGGGCGAGGCGCCGCGCCAGCAGGTGCTGCTCATGCAGGCGCGGCGCGATCAGGTGCAGGCCGAGCTGCACCGCACCGCGCAGGAGCGGCTGGCGGCGCGCGCGCGGCTGGAGCGGTTGCTGGGGATCGAGCTCGGCGAGCGCGCGCTGGCGGACACCTACGAGGTGCGCTCGGTACCCGGAGCGCTGCCCGAGCTGCTCGAGCAGGGATACGCCGAGCGGCCCGATCTGCAGGCGGCGGCGGCCGCGATCGAGGAGGCCAAGGCGCGCGAACGGCTGGTGTGGGCCGAGTACCTGCCGAAAATCAGCCTGGAATGGACCCACTGGACGCACATGGAGGGAGGGTTCAACGCCCAGATCGACTGGACGCTGGGGGTGCTGGGCGAATGGACGCTGTTCGATGGCGGCGGGCGCGAGGCGCGGCTCGCCCAGGCGCGCTCGGAGGTCCGCCAGCGCGAGCTCGAGCTCGCCGCCCGGCGCAAGCAGGTGCGCCAGGAGATCAGCGAGGCGCCTGTACGGCCTCCTCGCGCTGGAGATGTCGCTCCAGGCGCTCGAGAGCCGGCCTCGAGGCCGCGCGGGCCTCGCTCGAGCTGGCGCAGGCACGCCTGCGCAGCGGCGAGGCGACCGCCCTCGACGTGCTGCTCGCGCAGCTGGAGCACGAAGAGGCGGAGCGGGAGCTGGGGCGCAGCCGGCTCGCGCACAAGCTGGCGGCGCTGCGCATCCGGCTCGCGGTGGGCGACATGAAGCGGGCGGAGCCCCTGCTGGAGCTGCTGAGGAGCACCTCATGAGGACAGGCGCGTGGCGGCGGCCCCGCAGCGCGCCCGGGGCCGCACTGCTGGCGGCGGCGCTGGCGGCGGTACTCGCGGGCTGCGAGACCGGGGGCGGTGCCGAGGTCGAGGCCCAGGCCGCCGCGGTTCCCGCGCGCGCGCTCGCGGTCGATGTGGCGCCGGCACGCGCCGAGACCATCGACGAGCACGTGCTGGCGCCGGGCACGCTGATCTCGCCCGAGGAAGCGTGGCTCGCACCCGAGATCGACGGCGTGGTGGCGCTCGTGCACTTCGCCGGCGGCGAGGAGGTCCAGGCCGGCACGAGGCTGATCGAGCTGGACGACGAGCTGCTCGGGCTCCGCGAGCAGCAGGCCGAGGCGCTGCTGGCGCGCGCGCGCGCCCAGCTCGAGGTGGCGCGCGCGGCGCTGGTGCGCGCGCAGGCGGAGGCGGACAACGCCGCCGCCAACCTGCGCCGCAAGCGCGAGCTGTTCGCCGGGGGGGCGACCACCGAGGCGGTGCTGACCGAGGCCGAGACGGCGGCGCGCGCGGCCGAGGCGGCGCGCGCGCTCGCGGAGGCGGGGGTGGCCGAGGCCGCGCAGGCGGTGGCGCAGGCGGAGGCGGAGTTGCTGCTGGCGCGCCGGCAGCGCGCGGATGCCGTACTGAGCGCACCGTTCGCAGGCGCACTCGGCGAGCGCACGGTCAGCCCGGGCGACTACGTGAAGAAGGGCGAGCGGCTGGTGCGGCTGGTGGCGCTGGAGCCGCTGGAGGCGCGTTTCGCGGTGCCGGAGAGGCACCTGCCGCGGCTGGCAGCTGGGCTGCGGGCCGAGGTGACGCTCGAGGCGTATCCAGGACGCCGCTTTGCCGGCGAGGTGGTCTTCGTCGCGCCGGCGGTCGATCCCGACACGCGCACCGTGACGGTGCGCGCCCGGCTGCCGAATGCGGAGCGGCTGCTGCGGCCCGGCGCCTTCTGCACGGTGAAGCTGGTGTTCGCCTCGCGCGCCGCGGTGGTGGTGCCCGAGGAGGCGATCGTGCCGCGCGGCGGAAAGCACTTCGTCTATGCGGTGGTGGGCGAAGGCGAGCAGCTGCGCGCCGAGCGGCGGCAGGCGGTGCTCGGCCAGCGGCTGGCGGGCCGGGTGGAGATCCGCCAGGGCGTGCGGGCCGGCGAGCTGGTGGTGGCGGCGGGGCTGCAGCGCGTGAACGACGGCGCCCCGGTCCGCATCCGGCGGCGGCTGGAGGCGAGCGTCGCCGCCGGGCCGGCCCGCATCGAGGCCGGGCCGCCGGCGGATAGCGCCGCGCCGGCTTCTGGGGAGTGAGCAGCCGTGTTCCTGCCCGAGGTGAGCATCCGGCGCCCGGTGTTCGCGGTCATGCTGACCGCGGCGCTGCTGGTCTTCGGCTACGTCGGCTACAGCCGGCTGCCGGTCCGCGAGCTGCCCGACATCGAGTTCCCCATCGTCACCGTCTCGGCACTGCTGCCGGGTGCCAGTCCCGAGGTGGTCGAGAAGGAGGTGACCGATCCGATCGAGGAGGCGATCGGCACCATCGAAGGGATCAAGACCCTGGAGTCGGTCAGCAGCGAGGGCGGCGCGCAGATCACCATCACCTTCGAGCTGGAGCGCGACATCGACGTCGCCGCCCAGGAGGTGCGCGACCGCATCGCCTCGATCCGCCAGCAGCTGCCCGAGGAGATCGAGGAGCCGGTGGTCGCCAAGCTCGACCTGGATGCGCAGGCGATCATGTGGATCGCGCTCACCGCCACCGACAAGAGCCGGGTGGAGCTCACCGAGTACGCCGACAAGGTGCTCAAACCGCGGCTGGAGGGGCTGTCTGGCATCGGCCAGATCCTGATCGGCGGGGCGCAGGAGTTCGCGGTCCGGGTCTGGCTCGACCCGCAGCAGCTCGCGGCCCGCCAGCTCACGGTGGCGGATGTGGCGCGGGCGCTGCGCGAGCAGAACGCCGAGATCCCCAGCGGCCGCATCGAGAGTCTGAACCGCGAGTTCACGGTCCGCACCGAGGGCGAGCTGCCGAGCGTGGTGGCGTTCGAGGACCTCATCGTGGCCTGGCGCGGCGGGGCGCCGGTGCGGCTGCGGGAGGTGGCGCGCGTGGAGCCCGGCCCGCGCCAGGAACGCCAGCTCGCGCGCTTCAGCCGGCGGCCGGACGCCATCGCGCGGCCGGCGGTGGGGCTGGGGATCCTGAAGCAGTCCGAGGCGAACACGGTCGCGGTCGCCCGGCGCGTGAAGGCGGAGCTGGAGCGCATCCGGCAGGAGCTGCCCCCCGGCTACGAGGTCACGGTCGCCTTCGACAGCTCGACCTACATCGAGCAGTCGATCGCCGAGGTCGAAGAGGCGCTGGTGCTGGGCGGCGGGCTGGCCGCCTTCGTGATCCTCATGTTCCTGGTCAGCTGGCGCTCGACGGTGATCGCGGGGCTGGCCATCCCGACCTCGATCGTGGCCACCTTCGCGGTGATCTACTTCCTCGGCTTCACGATCAACACCCTGACGCTGCTGGCGCTCACCATCTCGGTAGGCGTGGTGATCGACGATGCGATCGTCGTCCTGGAGAACATCTACCGGCACGCCGAAGAGGGCAAGCCCCTGCTCCAGGCGGCGCGCGAGGGCGCGGCCGAGATCGCGTTCGCTGCCATGGCGGCGACCTTCGCCATCGTGGCGGTCTTCCTGCCGGTCGCCTTCGTCGAAGGCATGGTGGGCCGGCTGTTCTTCGAGTTCGCGGTCACGGTCGCGGTGGCGGTGCTCATCTCGCTGGCGGTGGCGCTCACCCTCACCCCCATGCTCTGCTCGCGCTTCCTGCGGCCGGCGACCGGGCAGGGCTGGCTCGGCCGCCGGGTGGAGGCCGCGCACCAGTGGCTGACCCGCGGCTACGGGCGCGCCCTCGCCGCGGCGCTCCGCCACCGCTGGCTGGTGGTGGGGGTGGCGCTCGCGGCCACCGGCGGTGGCTTCTGGATGTTCTCGCGCCTGGGCAAGGAGCTGAGTCCCGAGACCGACCAGGGCAGCTTCATCATCTTCCTGCGCGCGCCGCAGGGCGCCACCGTCGCCTATACCGACCGCTATCTCGCCGAGATCGAGCAGGTGCTGGCCGAGACCCCCGAGGTGCGGACCTTCTTCGCCGCGATCGGGCTGGCGCGCGGCGGGCCGGGCAAGGTCCATGAGGGGATCTGCTTCGTGCGGCTCAGGCCCTACGAAGAGCGGCGGGCCCAGGGGCTGCGGGGGCAGTTCGCGGTGATGGCGGAGCTGCGCCGGCGGCTGGCCGGCATCCCGGGCCTGCTCGCCTTCGTGCAGCCACGGCCGACCATCGCCACCACCCAGCGGCAGGCGCCGCTGCAGTACGTGCTCATGGGGCCGGAGCTCGAGCAGCTCTACGAGACAGGCGAGGCGCTCAAGGAGCGGCTGCGCCAGGTGCCGGGCATCGTGGACGTGAACAGCGATCTGGACCTGAACAAGCCGCAGCTGGCGATCCGCATCCGACGCGACAAGGCGGCAGAGTCCGGGATCTCGGTCGCCCAGATCGCCGAGGCGCTACGGCTGCTGCTCGGCGGCGATGCCGTGACCGACTTCGAGCGGGGCGGCGAGCGCTACGACGTGATGGTGCAGCTCGCCGCCGGAGCGCGCCAGGCGCCCGCGCAGATCGAAGAGCTCCATCTGCGCGCGGTGGGGCCGGACGGCCGCGTGCTCGGGCTGGTGCCGCTGGCAAACCTCCTGGAGGTCGTGGAGACGGTGGGCCCGAGCGAGATCTACCGCTTCGGGCGGCGGCGCGCCAACAAGATCGAGGCGAACCTGGAGGGAGTGCCGCTCGCCCAGGCACTCGAGCAGCTCGAGCGCATCGGCGAGCAGCTGTTGCCGGCCGAGCTCGAGACCGCGGTGACCGGGCAGACCGAGGAGATGCAGGAGTCGTTCCGCTCGCTGGGTCTGGCGCTGCTGCTGGCGGTGCTGATCATCTACATGGTGCTCGCCTCGCAGTTCAACCACTTCGTGCACCCGTTCACCATCATGCTGGCACTGCCGCTGTCGGCCATCGGGGCCTTCGGCGCGCTGTATGCCTTCGGGATGACGGTGAACCTGTTCTCGTTCATCGGCTTCATCGTGCTCATGGGCCTGGTGACCAAGAACTCGATTCTGCTCGTGGACTACACCAACCAGCTGCGGGAGGCGGGCGAGGAGCGCGAGCGCGCGGTGGTGCGCGCGGGCGAGGTGCGGCTGCGCCCGATCCTCATGACGGCGATCTCCATGATCTTCGGGGTGCTGCCGGCGGCGCTGGGGCTGGGCGCGGGGGCGGAATCCCGACGGCCGATGGCGGTGGCGACGGCAGGCGGCATGCTCGCCTCGACGCTGCTGACGCTGTTCGTGGTGCCGGTCGCCTACGTGCTGCTGGACGAGGTAGGCCGGGCGCTGGGGCGGCTCGTGCGCCGCCGCCCCGCCGGCGCACCCCTTCCGCCCGTGCGGCCCGCCGCGGCTGCTGCCAGCGCGGAGCGGGCGGCGGCGGCAGCAGCCGAGCGGAGCCTCGCGGCGCGGCACGCCCCGCGGGCAGGGGCCCGCGGCCGCAGTGCCGACCCCGACACCGCGCGCGGCTGAAAGGCCACCGGGCCGTGCGAGCCCGGCCGGAGCTCGGCGCGGGCGCGCGGCGGCGGCGCTCGCCCGCATCCCCTCATCGCCTGGCACGCGAGCGGTTGGCGGCGGCGTGCCCGCACCGTCGCGGAGAGCTGCGCGACCGGACGCGCCCGGAGGCGTTGGCCAAAGAGGAGAGGGCGTGCGAAAACCCTCCTCGGAGGGTCACGCGATGAGGCGCGTGCATGCCGCCTGGAGGTTCGCAGCAACCGCGCTCGTGCTCGCGTGCGCGCTCGCGGCTTGCCACGGCGGCAGCGGCGGCTCCTCTGCCCCGGCTGCGGACGAGCCGGCGGCGCTGCCCAGTTTCCCGGGTGCCGAGGGTTTCGGCGCGACGACACCCGGGGGGCGGGGCGGCAGGGTGATCGAGGTCACGACCCTGGCGGCGCAGGGCCCCGGCAGCCTGCGCGAGGCCCTGGAGGCGTCCGCGCCGCGCATCGTCGTCTTCGAGGTCGGGGGCACGATCGATCTCGGGGGCGAGCGCATCCTCGTCACCTCGCCCTATCTCACGGTGGCCGGCCAGAGCGCACTCGGAGACGGGATCATGATCCGCAACGGCGAGATCACGATCGCGACCCACGACGTGATCATCCGCGGACTGCGCATCCGGGTCGGGGATCTGCCCGCGAACGGTCCGTCCCAGGAACTGCGCGGCATCATGATCGCGGGCCCCGATGCCCACGACATCGTCATCGATCACTGCTCGATCTCCTGGGGCCGGGGCGGCAACCTGTACGTCCGCGACGGGGCCTGGAACGTGACCTTCTCGTGGAACATCGTCGCGGAAGCGCTGCGCATCGAGGGCTCCAAGGGCATCACCCACCACAGCACCGCCGGCGGCGCCATCTGCTCGCACCACAACGTGCTGGTCAGCAACAACGACCGCAATCCGCGCCTCGCCGCGCCGCGCGACCTGGTCCAGAACAACTACGTCTACAACTATGGCGACCACGGAGCGCGCATCTGGCTCATGCCCGGCTTCGAGGCCGACCTGCGGGGCAATGCGTTCGTGCCGGGTCCGGACTCCGCGGGCAAGGGCATCTTCATCGAGCTGGCGGACAACCCGCGCACCGGCGAGACGGGAACGGCGCCGGGCACGGTGTTCCTGGAGGCGAACCTGGGACCCGGCCGCGAGGTGATCACGACGACCGAGCCGGCCGAGGAGTGGCTCGCGGTGGATCACGATCCGGGGATCACCACCCAGGTGCTGGTCGCGACACCCTTTGTGCCCTCCTCCGGCGTCACGCTCGATCCGGTCGAGGAGCTGGAGAACCTGCTGTTGTCACCGTCCGGCGCCGGCGCCATCGTGCCCTACCGCGACGCGGTGGACGAGCGGCTCATCGGCGAGATCCGCGCGGGCGGCGGGCAGGTGATCACCTCGCAGGACGAGGTCGGCGGCTGGCCGGTGCTGGCTGGCGGCCCGGCCCCGCCGGACAGCGATGACGACGGGATGCCGGATGCGTGGGAGCTCGCGCACGGCCTCGATCCGCTGGATCCCTCCGACGCGGGCGCCGATCCGCAGGGCGATGGCTACACCGCCATCGAGGAGTACCTCAACGGGCTGATCCCCTCGCCGTAGCACCGCAGCGATCCGTACCCTCCGGAGGTCGCCGGCGCAAGGGAGGCGGGCCAGGGGACCGAGGAGGTGTCGCCGCGCGCTGCCCTTGGCAACCCGAAGGCAAGGCGCTGCGATCGCGGGCCGGCGCTTGCCTTTGTGCAGGTCCTCCCCCTCGCGTCCCGAGCAGCCGCCACCCGCACGGCACGGTTCGCGGCCCGGCCGCAGCCGCTGCCGGGCGACCTCCGCGGCTCGGGCGCGGGCTCGGGCTCTGGGGCTCGGTGCGTGGCCAGGGCGGCAGGGGTCGGCTGAGGGGGAGCAGGCCGCGCCAACCCCGAGGCAGGCGCGGCGGAGCGGCGCGCCTGCTCGCGGCGGACCGGGTTGCGCTCCGGGTGCGAAACGATCGAGCCGTGGCGGCGTTGTCCTTGGTGTGGCGTCGGAGGAGGACGGCCGCGGGCATGCGGCGCACGGAGCGCGGTCCCGCACCGGCCGACACGACAGAGCAAGGGAGGAACGTTCATGGCGAACCACCGGAGTTGGTTGGGCGCGATCACGGGGGCGGCGGTGCTGGCGTTCGGCCTGGGCGGGCCAGCCCATGCCCAGCAGGGCCCGGCGGGCCAGCCCCCGAGCGGGGGCCAGCACGCCGCCCCGGGCGGCCAGCAGGGCGGGCCGGGCCAGCGAGCCGGGGGGCGGCACGGCCCCGGCGGCCACGACCCCGCCCGGCGGGTGCAAGAGCTGTTGCGGCGCTTCGATCGAAACGGCGACCGGGCGCTGGAGGCCTCCGAGGTGCCGCCGAACATCTGGCAGCGGATCGCGGCCGCCGATGTTGACGGTGACGGCAAGGTGACGGTGCACGAAGTCGCCCACCACCTGCGCCACCGCGCGGGCCGGCGCGCGGCCGATCAGCTCTTCGGCCGGCTGGATTCCAATGGGGACGGGGTGCTGGACAGCGCTGAACTCGCCGCCTCGCCGCACGGCCAGCGCCTGCTGGCGGCCGATACCGACGGCGACGGCAGCGTCAGCCGCGCCGAGTTCGACGCCTTCCTGCAGGCCCGCCATCAGAGCGCCCACCAGGTCCGCCAGGCCTTTCAGGCTGCGGACACCAACGGCGACCACAAGCTCGATTCCAGTGAGTGGCCCGCCGGCGCCGCCGCCAGCTTCGCCGACGTGGACGCCGACGGCGACGGCGTGGTGAGCCCGCGCGAGGTCGCCGAGTACATGCGCACCCACGGCGGCAACTCGCCGTTGTAGAGTTGGTTGTCCGGTCCTCCCGTCCCGAAGCGGGGGCGCTGTCGCCCCCGCTTCGGGCGGCAACTCGTGTGCCCGCCGGCCCCGTCGTGTCTGCCCCTTCTCAGGCGATACCGCGCACGGCCGTCGATGGCGTGCGTGCCCGCAGCAGGCCAGCACTGGACACCCCGCGCCGCGTAGATGCAGGCGAGGGATGGTGGAGCCTGGCGAGGGGGATCGGAGGTGGGACACCGGAGCTGGTGGTGGTTCATGGTGCTGTGGCTGAGCGGTTGCGCAGCGGGGGCATACACCCCGGGGCTGCGGCGGCCACCTCTGGCCGAGCCGGGGGTGCGCCACGGCGAGGGACGGCTCCGGATGCCGGACGGGGTGGAGCTGTTCCACCAGGCCTGGCGGCCGGTGCGCGGGCCGGTGCGGGGCACGGTGCTGATCGTGCACGGGCTCAAGGACCACTCCAGCCGCTACCACCGGTTCGCGTGCCAGCTCGCCCGGCGCGGCTACCTGGTGCGGGCGTTCGATCTGCGCGGACACGGCGACAGCAGTGGCGATCGGGTCTGGGTGGACTGTTTCGATGTGTACCTCGAGGATCTGGAGCGTTACCTCGCCGCGCATCCCGAAGGGTTGCCGCGGCCGCTGTTCTTGCTCGGCCATTCGATGGGAGGAGCGATCGTCACCCTGTGGGCGATCCGCCGCCAACCCGAGCTCGCCGGTCTGATCCTGTCGGCGCCGGCGCTGGTGCCGGGCGAGAATGTCTCCGGATTCCTCATCGCGATCGCGAAAGTGCTCTCGGCGCTCTGCCCGACCCTGGCGGTGATGGAGTTGCGCGATGAAGACTTTTCGCGCGATCCCAGCACCGTGCAGGCGATCAAGACCGATCCACTGATCGAGCATGGCAAGGGGCCGGCCCGTACGGGGGCCGAGGTGCTGCGGGCGCTGGGACAGATCAGCGCGGCGATGGAACGGGTGCGGGTGCCACTGTTGATCCTGCACGGCACCGAGGATCGGCTCACCAACCCGGCGGGCAGCCGCCAGCTGCACGAGCGGGCCGCCAGCGAGGACAAGACGCTGGTGCTGCTGGAAGGTCTGTACCACGATCTGCTGCACGAGCCGGAGCACGCCGAGATCGAGGCGCGCATCATCGCCTGGATCGAGGCGCGGACCCCTTCGCCGGACCCGTCGCGAGTGGCCGCCCAGCCGGCTGCGCGCTGAGTGCGGCGCGGACGCTCGGAGTTCAACCTCGGAGCCGTCTTCCCTACCCTCGCGGAGGCCGCGCGGCGGCGCGAGGATCGCGGTGGCGGCGCCCGCAGGCCGGCGTCACCGCGCGGCATCGGAGCGAGGAGGGCAGTCATGGGTGGTTTGTCAGGCGCGGGCGGCAGTCTGCCCGCCGAACCGCCCGAGGGGCTCGATGCACCTGCGAACCCGGCCGCTTCGGGCGGTGCGCGAGCCGCCGCGGACTCGAGCCCACCGGTGGATCGCGGATCGGAGGCGCTCGCCGCGCGAGCAGGGCTGCTCGATCGCGCAGCTGGCGGCGGCGCAGCGGCCGAGCCGGCGCGAGCCGACGCCGCGCGCCGCGGATCGCTGCCCTACCCCTACGAGGTGGGATACGAGGTGGACGACTGGGTCATCGCGGAGGTGCACCGAGGGCGCCGCCCTTTCCCGGAGCCGCCGTGGAACGTACGGGGCTGTCGCCCCGCGAGGTCATCGATCTGCTCCCCACCTGCAACCCTCTTCATGACCACTGTCCACCGCCGGGTCATCGCCCAAGACCTTGCTATGCAGCATCTTTTGTCGATTTTGCAGGGCTGCCCACCGCGGCTCGCTTGCCCCCGCGCCGATGGTGAACTTGGCCCCGCACGGCCCGAACGAGAGTGACCCCCCTGACATGCTCGCGTTGACTCGGGCCCTCCATGGCCCTCACCCTATGGGCATGCCGTCGCCGTGTCCAATTCCGCTGTCCTGCGGATTTGTCAGGGGCGCGCCCGGTGCGATCCTGATTCTTCTCCACAAGCGGAAGCTCATTTGACCACCTCCCAAGGCTCAACAGTCCCTGGGACGATTGTCATCAGTGGATGCGGATCAGGATCTTGAGTTCTGCAGAGGTCTCGAAAACGCACGGGATCCCGTTGCTTCAGTTTCGCGAGCAGATGTCCCCACTCGTAGCGAAGCTGCCCGACAGAGACGGCGATCGGACCGACTTCAACCGCTGGGCTCAGCTTGGTTTCGTCAAAGCGAAAGCTGCGGAGCCGAGCCTCCTCAAGCACGGCATGGAGATAGGCGTTGATCGCTGCAACAGGCGATTCCTGCTCCCGGAATCGATGCAGTTGGGGGTGGGCTCGATAGCCCTCTGTCTTCCCTTCCAACACTGCCTTGGCAAGCAGCCCTTCGCGCCACAAAGCAACCAACCCCTTCGAGTCCAGGTATTTCGGGTGTATCGACCACAGCCGCATTGGTGACTCCTCAGCATGATCAAGTCCTGGTCAAGGCCGTGTCGCAGCACATCGAGCCGTCCGGAAACCGCGACCCGATGAGCCGCGGGAACAGGGCTCAGGCGGAACGGGAACAGGCTCGTGGAATCGAGCGACCGTTCGCAGAGCCACCGAACCGTTGGGGTGAGCGTGCAAGAAAGCCTCGGCCAACCAGGCGATAACCTCCACCTGAGTCGTGTCCCGCAAGGTGGTGTGAGAGGGCGAGGCACCACCCTGTCGCCAACGCCCACGTCGATTTGCATCGAGATTCGCGCCGTGCCAAGCGCACCCTGAAAGCGCACGCGCACTCCCACATACTCTGCGCCGTCGGCGATGCGCTCAACCTTTGCGCTGGCCGGGTCGAACTCCAGCCCGTCGGGCTCGAGCTCCTGACAGCACACCTCCTTGACGACGGCGGCGATGCGATCCACGTCGTTCGCCACGTGTCCCAGGAGATCGATGTCCTTGGTCGGGCGCATCAGCGAGACCCGCCACGCCGCAAGCATGAGCGCGCCCTTCAGAACGAACCGTTCGACATGCGGCGATCGGGACAGACGAAAGAGAAAGCGCTCCATGGCAAAGTAGTTCAGGAGCTCGTGGAACGGCCGGCCCGAGGTATGCGCCGCGTTCAGTAGGCGCTGGTGGGTGGAGGCGGCGACCTTCTTGCGTCTTCGGCGCCTCACACCAGAGCCTCGAGATAGGGGCGTATCGCTTTCTCGACCCGGCGCGCGGGCGAAGCGCAGAACCTCGTCGGGCCGACCACCCTTGTGGCGCAGGTAGAGCCTCAGTGCCTCGAGAGCTACGTCCAGCCCGAGTTTGTTGCGGTACCTGAAGCAGTCGACCACTGTCTTCGCGGCGCCGTAGACGCGCACGTCGACGCCGTCCATTTCGTGGACCTCGATACCCGCCGTGAAGGCCTTGCCCGTGAACCAGTAGACGCGCAGGGGTGGGTGGTCCAGTCGTGGCGCTCTGACGCCGCGCTTCAGCGTGACATGGACCTCGTGGGGGATCTCGGTCGTGATCCCGTGTACCACCAGAGCCGACAGCAGGCAGAGGACCCCCTCTGGCACTCGGATCGCAACCGATACCAGGTCGGGGTTGCCGAGAGGCGGAAGATCGGCCTGTCTCCGTCGGCTCGTTCTGTTCACCACTACGCTCTGCACGACGTATGGGGCAGGGCCGCTCGCTCTTCCACCACATTCTGGGTTCGTTGTGCGCCCCGTGCGACGTGTAGCGCACCCGGTTCCTTGGACACAAGGTTGCACGTAGTCAGCCGCCCCTCCTCACCGGCTGGAGGGCTCGTGGACAGCTGACGCGGTACAGGCAGCCTCCGACCATCTCCAGGGTCTCCGGCCACCTGCGCTGCTACCTGCCCACGACCCCACCACCGGACCTCCGCTCATGCCGCCGCCTCCGTCATGTGCGCCTGCAAGCGCGCGCGCGGGCTCATGAAGCCATGCCTCTCGATGAGCCATCCGTGGTTGTACCGGCTCTTAACGCGGGCAGCTCCTCCTGGAGCTCGTCGATCGTCGCGAACCTGTGAAGCCACAGACACTTCTCCTTGAGCGTGCGGAGAAGCGCTCGGCGCAGCGTTGCCCTGGGGCCCCCGGACGAAGGTCGGGCTCGACTTGATGCCGAGCAGCCGAAGCTCGTCCTGGTTGGCGTGGGAGACGAACTGGCTTCCGTGGTCGTGGCGGAGCGCCAGGCCGGAGTTGGTTGCGACCTCGGATACGAACCTCCCGAAGCGCTCCCGCACCGCTTGCCGCAACGGCTCGAGTGCCTCGAACCGGGTTCCGACCCTTGCAGCGTGGATCCCGAGGCACTGTGCAGTGCAGTGATCGATGACGAAGAAGATCGAGGCGCTGCCCTGCTTGGTGAGGGCGCTGGTCATGTCCGTGCCCCACATGACGTCGGGGCGATCGGGCGTGATGCTGCGGTCGTGTGCCTTCGGTCCCCGTGCCCGTCCCATGCGGGTCGGCGCCAGCAGGTCATGCTCCCGCATCACCTTGAGGACGCGACGACGAGCCGTGCGCACCCCCTCGTACCGCAGTCGCGCCCATACCTTCCGGTGACCTTCGCTGACCCAGGGCGAGTCCGCGATGATCCGCTTGATGCGCTCGGCGAGAACTTCGTCCGTGCACGCTCCGACCGGCCCGCGCTTCCTCGGCCGGGGAAGTGTACCGTTGGCGATCGCAGTCCTGCGGCGACCGGCCTCGTAGACGCGCGACCTGGCGATCCGCCACACGCGGCAGACTCGCTGCAGGCCATAGCGACGATTCGCGGAGGCCGACCAGGCCCGGGCTACCACTTCGGCCTCCGCTTCCGAGGGCGGAGACCTTCCTCCAGCCGCTCGATCTTCTCGTGGAGGAGCTCGATCTCCATGGTGAGCTCACCGACCTTCGACTTCAGGCGCGCGTTCTCCTCATCGCGGTGATCGCCGGTCCGGCTCTTGAGCCCCGTCTGCCCGCTCGCCAGAAAGTCATCGCGCCACTTCGCCAGCCTCGACGTCTTGAGCTTCAGCTCGCGCGAGACCGCATCCAGGTCCTCGCCGCGGAGTAGCCGCAGCACGACCTCCATCTTCCGCTGGGACGTCCAGCGGCCACGCTCCGGTGCGTTGCTCGGTCGCGTGCTCTTGCCGTTGGTAGCCATGACACCCATTCTCGGGTCCTCCCCAGTTGGGTGTCCAAGGAAGCCATGCCCCTACCCATCCCAAGGGCAGACGCGGGAGCGCTCCGCTGCTGGACAGCGTTACCTCCGCCACGTCCGCGATGGTGCGTCGGTCATGCTATCCGTGCGTGACACCAGGAAGGATCAGCGGGGCGAGACCAACCCCTACGTCTTTCTCGGCCCGGTCTACTACGTCCGACACCAGCAGGAGCGGCCGCTGCAGATCATCTGGCGTCTCGCGCGCCCCACGCCTCGGCGCTTCTTCGAACAGATCAAGGTGGCGGCCGGCTGCGTCACGCCTCGCCGGCCTGTCGCTTCCGACGAGTTGTGTCTCCGGGCGCCACATGGGGAAGATCGCGCACTCTCGGCAGTGGTGGCGTCTATTCCACTTGTAAGGTCACCCGGGTCTTGGCGACTCGTATGACCACGCCCGGCGCGATCAGGAATGTTCCGTCACCCTGCCTGACCCCTTCGATATTCGTTCGGTTCTTGGACGGCAGCACTGTGATACGCACGCGGTCGCCAAGGTGGGCAACCTCGAACTGCCTCCGCGAGACGTGAGGATCCTCCAGCAAAACGTCACAACCGTGCGCGCGCCCGAATATCCAGCGCTCCCCTGCGCGCATGCTGCGCGGTATCGGGCGATCGTTGACCAGAACCCGGAGGGCTGGGTGCGTCGGTCGGTGCTCGACTCGCTCGTCATCCTCCTCCACAAACAGGCGCGTCTCCTCGGCGACGAACGTTCTCGTGGCGGGTTCCTGTCGTGAGGATTCCAACCTGGCTTCTGCCTGTCTTGCTCCGCCCGGTCTTTCGACCGGGCTCTCCGCGCGGGCTGCCGCTGGCCCCGAGTGCTCAGCAGGCGTCTCTACCGGCCGCTGTGTGCCGGGGCGCGCCGCCTCGGAGGCTGCTGGCGGCGCGGCAGGACGAGGAGAAATGGGTTGCGAGGTAACCCTGTCGATCACGTGTGGTGCGGCCCTCGCGGTGGCAGCCGGAGGTGCGGTCTCGGACCGCTCCACGACCGGTGGCAGGCCACCGTCCGTATTTTCGAGCTCTTGCGAAAGCTGCAGCAACTCTCTGAGGTGTGGAAACCGCTCCGGCGGGACGATGGTGTGAACCGTGTGGAGGTGTCGCTCGTGGATCAGATGCATATCGCCGCTGGCCTCGAGCACCAGAAAGTGGTGGTTGTCGAGTTGCGCTACCGCTTCTGCAATCGTGGCGCCGTTGGCCAGCAGACGGGTGCCGTGCGTTTCCGTGAGTCGCCGCAGATCGGCTGGGCTGGTGAGTCTTCCGAGAGCCCACGTGCGCAGATTGGTGAGCGCGCGCACATCCAAGTCGGCCACGTTCTGCGTGGCGAAAAGACAGCAGACGCCAAACGAACGCCCCTGCCTGACCAGGATGTTGAGGGGCGGTTTTGATGGGGGATTTCGGGGGTAAGAGGGGAAGTAGGACTGGCCGCCACCCTCGCCGCCGAGCTCGTCGAGGTAGAACAAAGCGCGGGGCGTTTCGGTTGTGGATTGTGTGCGCATCCACCGATTCAACTCGTAGGCGACGTGGGCCACGACGATCGCCCGGTCCATGAAGTCGCCCAGTTTGACCAGGTTCAAAATGCAGATCGTCGGTTTGCCGTCTTCGAGGCCCAGGGCTTCCGAAACGCAGAACCGCCGCCCTTTCAAACTCAGTCGCGCCGCCCCCATGAGCAACGTGTTGACGCGACTGGCAAGCTCCCGGCGATCACCCTCCGAGATAAAGGCAGGAAGGCTTTGGGCACCGACGTGATCAAACGGCGGGTCCGTGATCATGCTGACCAAATTGCAGATCCCCTTCTCGCCCTCGGTAGGGATCTCGTTTTCCCAACAATACTTGATGATCTCTTCGATGAACGGAACGCCGAGTTCCGCCTTCTTGCTCTTTCTCCCCTTGTAGAGTTTCGCCACGAAAGCCACCGCGAAACCCCGCAGGGGCAAGAGGAAGTCTTCCTTTTCCTCCGGAGAGAGAGCCGCGAAGTTCTCCGGCGCGGTCGGGAAGAAGCCAAACGAGAGAGGCTCGAGCGCCTGCGAGAGAGGAGAGAACACCTTGATGCGAACGCGATTGCTGAAGCGTTCCGCGAGCGTCTGCGCGTCCGGGTCACGTGCCCACGCGATGCGGAACCTCTCACGCTCTGCCTCGAACGAATCGCCGAGAAGGGCCCGGTAGGACGCTTCAAGCCTTTTGTCAAAAAGGTGCGTTCCCTTGAGGGCGAGAGAGGTGAGATCGCCCTTGAGGTCGATGACGATCGAGGACACCCCCCGGCATGCTAGCTCCTCGACCACTGCCTTGGCCAACACGGTCTTGCCGGAGCCGGTCGCCCCGCAGATGAACATGTGGGTCACAAGGTCTTTTCCGTCCAGGCAATAGGGTGAGCCGGGTGCCGACCGCCCATAGGTCATGCGCACGCGCTCGCCGATCAGCAGTTCCCATCGCTGCATAGCGTCGTGAACCTCGCTTCCTCTTCGTCAGTCCAGCAGCCGCGCTCGACGGCCTCTTTGCGCAGTCGAGCCAGGTCGGCCCGGCAGCCCAGAGCAGCATACACCCGTGCGAGAAATCCGGGCGGAATCGGCGCCATGTCGCGCCACCGCTGTTCCAACTCGCGGCGCAGGGACGCATCGATCGGTCCCACCACCACCTGCGCCATGCGACGAAGGTCCTGCAGATGCGGATTGTCGCTTTCCCGGGCTGCCAGAGCAATCACTCTGTCGTACCAGCCCGCGTCGAAATACGCCTGGCCCAACACCTCCGGAGCAGCCTTGCCCTGTTGTACGAGTTCGCCGAGAAAAACCAGCCATTCGCGGTTTGTATCAAACGCGGAGAGAAACACGTGCTTGAAGGTGGCAAGCAGTCTGTCCGGGACGACTGGCAGCCGAGCGGCCGTGTCACGCGCGAGCGCCGCCGCGCGGTGTGGCTGGCCCAGTAACCGCAAGCCTCGCAGTATCGCCGCCGCGACGGCAGGGTTCGAAAGCGGGATCTGAGAGCTGAGCCACGTCTCGACTGCCACTTCGGGCGCGTGAACACGTTGCGACAGACGCAGCAGATCGCGCAGCGTGTCTTCGTCCGGAACCTCCCGATACGCCAGTCGGAGATCCGCGACGGCTTCGTCGATTCGCCCCAGATCTTCGAGGATCGCCGCCCGAAGCAACAGCGCTTTCTCCCACCCGGACGCCCGGATGTTGATCAGAGTCGTCAGATCTTGCAGCGCCTCGTCGCTACGCCCGAGCCGGTCCTTGGCGGCAGCGGCAAGCCGTTGAAGTTCAGGGTCGATCGGACTGCTTTTGGCCAGGCTGGTCAGCTCCTCGAGCGCCCGCTGCAACACGGCCTGATCCTCGGCGCGGACGCCGAAGCGCAGTTCTTCGGCCACAAGAGCAGGCGATGCCGGGCCGAGCGAGCGTGCAGCGCCCAGGGCCTCTCGCGCCTGGTCCCAGTTGCTCTGGGCCGTGGCCCGTCTCGCCATGTAGAGGAGCGTTCTGCGTTGTTGCTCCTCGGTGCCGACGGGCTGCCGCAGCAACGCTGCAAGCTCTCGAAAGGAACGAGCACTCCTGGCCGGTGCGCCGAACAGTGCTGCGAACGCGCCTGGACCGGCGGCGCCTTCCGGAATCAGGTGGTCGCCGAGAACCAGGCCGTAGGCGATGAAGCGCCGCGTGGCAGCGTTCACGAAGATCTGGGACGGCGTCACGAGAAGTCGGTCGAGCGTCCCGCGCAACTCGATCTCTGCAAGGAAACCGAGAAGGGCGCTGCGCTGTGCGGGGGGAAGTCGCTCGTCGATGGGGTCGAAGCCGTCCGACGCCGTCAGCACGACGATTTCGTCGCTGCCGACCCGAAGACGGTCACGGATCGCCGGGAGAGCCACGTGTTCGGACAACTGGCAGTACTGGCGGTATTCCGAATCGAGCCGTTCCTTGTCGAGCGAGTGCAGCGCCGAGAAATGCAGGAGAACGACGGTGTCGCCGTGTCGGCTGTCGCGCGCCGTGTAGCTCGCAATGCCTGCGGGGTGCTGGAGTGAGAGAGGTCGCGGCTGCCGGTATCGACTTGAGTGGTTCAGGTCCAAGGCGGGCGGCGTCAACTCTTCCACTTCACCACCTCCCGACGGATCCTGTCCACGACGACCACCTGGGATTGGCCCGACCACGCGGGGAGTATATGAAACGCCACGAGGCGGCGTTTCTCGCTCTTGCTGCTTGTCCGCACCTGCCCCATACGCGCAAGCCAGGAGAGACGAGGTCGGATCAACGTGCGGTACAGGGCCTGGAGTTCGGGATCACCCGCCAGCGGCTCAACAGCGACGCAGCTACGGCACTGTGGACTGTCCGTGGTCGCATGGCGGGCTGTGAGGCCGCAACACCTACACGGAAACACGAGGTGCGCTGGATGAAGCGTGTCGTCGTATGCGTCACGCGCGATGTGAAGGTCGCACAGCCACTGTTCTTCCGTGCTGTTCCTGAGTCGAAATCGCTTGCCGTGTCGACTGCAAAAGTAGGTGCCGCAATCGGGGTGAGCGCACACGCCGAGTCGCACCTGTCGGGGGTCGCCGGGCCCGTACGCGCACTGTGCGCAGTATTCTTCGGCACGCCCCATCGAAGCGCAGAGTGCGCAGCGCAGGCTGCAAGCGTCACAGAGCCGCTGGCGACAGCTGGAACACCGTTGCTCGGGACAGCAGGGACCGAGAGGTCCGCTGCATGAAGAGCAGCGCTCGCATTCGCGGGGCAGCAGGCGGTTTCGGCAGTGCAGGCAGCGTTGAACGCAACTGCTGCAGACAGGTCGTGCGGAAAAGTCGGATTCGAGCGCGTGCTGGGGGCACAGGGCTGTGCCGCATTGGGCGCACTTGCGAACACAAAAGGGGCAGAGGCGCACTCCGCAGCAGGAGGTGGGGGCGGTTTCGGACTTCCACGTCTGCCGCCCGCAGGAGCCGCACGCGATTACGCACTCGAAGCAGCCTGGCAGGCTGTCGCGGCCAACCATGATCCGGTGTTCCGAGCATGTCCCGCGGCCACAGAAAGGGCATGCACCAAAGTGCGTCGTACAGAGTACCTGCCCGCAGGTCACGCACGCGTGGTTCGCGTGGCGGTCGGCACAGACAACGGCGTGGCATTCCTTGCAGGGACGGGCATGGCGCGTCTTGCAGATGGGCCACCCGCAGACCGCGCACGTCGCTGCGCAGCGAGAACACAGACACGCTGCGCAGCACACCGTCTGGTTCACCTCGCCCTGATAGACCGGCATGCCACAGCCCTGACATACCGTGGTGCAGGCCGCGCAAATCTCGGTGTCGCCAGCAGCCGAGCGACTGCGGTGTTCGGCACAAACGACGGTTCCACAGGACGCACAGGGGCGGAGGTGATCGGGGCAGAACGGCAAGCCGCATGCCCAGCATGTGAGGTCTTCATGGCGATTGCATAGCGTCGCCTGGCATGCCGTGCAGCGAATGACGTGATCAGGGCAGAGGATCGGCGCGGCAGCGGTGGTCTCCTCGAGACAGCCTGGGCTGCCGCCGGCGGAACTCGTCTCGGCGCAGACGGTGCATGCAAGTGCGCATGCCGAGCAAAGCGTCACGCCACAACAAGTGGTCTTGGTCACCTGCTCTCGAGCGACGGTGTTCTCGCAGGCCGCGCACTGCACAGAGCAAGCGGGGCAGATCTCCACGGCGCCAAGATTCGAAGTGCCGCGGTGCTCGTCGCAACACGGACTGCCGCAGGACGGACAATGCGTTATGTGCTCGACGCATCGGTACGAGCTGCAGACGCGGCATGCCAGTTCGCGGTGGGTCACGCACAGCGCGGCATCGCATTCCGCGCACCTGGCGGCGTGTTCGGGGCAGAGTCGGTGTTGATCGAGCTGACAACGTGCAGCCAGGTCGATGCAGGACGCGCAGACCAGCCCGTTACACAGCGTACAGTTGAGGTCGGGGTGTGCTTCACGGCAATAGGCGGTCTCACAGCCTAGGCAAGCGACCCGGTGCTCGGTGCACAACAGCTGGTCGTCCACCGGGCAACGCGCCGCGCACGCCGCACAGACTGCGGCGCCGCAGCAGTCGGCAATCGCCGCGTGGTCGCGGCAAAACCGGTGACCGCACTCTCTGCACTGCAGGGCGTGTTCTCGACACAGTCGCGATTGTTGGCAGCCCGCAAACGAACACGAAAGGGTGCAGCTGTCACAGGAATTGACCTCGCAGCATGTGGTCGTGTGTTTGCACAGCTGGCAAAGTGCGCGGTCGCAGAGCGCACAGGCGATCCGACATGCTGAGCAATCCCCAGGTTCCGTCGAGGGGTGGGTGGCGCCTTCGCAGCCGAGATCGTCGCGGCGTGTGGCGTCGCCGCAGGAGCGACAGAGGGCACCGTGCTCCTGGCAGAGCAAGACGCTGTCGCGGTACGAAACGAAGTACGCTTCACGAACTTCGTCGCAGGTGGCGCAGTAGCGAAGGCTCAAGTCGGCGAGCGACGAGTCCAGCGCCAGGTGAAGTGTCGCCTCGTCGCCCTTGTCGTTCGAGAAGCGCGCCTCCACTTCAGGAATCTCACGATGAATGGCGACAACGCCCACGATTTCGAGGTCCACGTGTGTCTTGAGTTGTTCTTGCAGCGCCTGAAGGCGCGCCTGGTGCGCTCCCTGGACCTCCCTCGGATACGCGCTCTCCTGGAGCTGCTGGCGGAAGAAAGCCTCGCTCTCGGCCAATTGATCCGCAATCGCGCTTGCCGTGCGCGTCCACTCGGCAAGTAGGTCGTTGCGCAATCTGCCCCATACGTGCGCCGTCACCTGGTCGATATGCCGGGCGAGTTCCTCCGGACTTACGCGGCGCAGGGGGGCGGCGTCCTGGTGGATGCGCTGGTACTCTTCGAGATCGTATTGCCGCGTGGCCTTGAGTTCTGCCATGTCGGCCAACTCACCGGTATCCAGATCCACCATCACGGGAACGAGCTGTTGCTCCGTCGCGGCGATCGAGTGGGTGACCAAGGCGGAGTAGCGGGCCAGACGTCGGAAGCGGCGAATGAGGCGTGCAGCGTGCAGCGAGCCGTTGAAGAAGGTGCAGCGTGTTTCGAACTCGTGTTTCAGATCCTTGCGAATCAGCGCAGTGTTCTCGGGCGTTGCGACGACATGCGCGATGCAATTGTGACGCGCCAAGGCCTCGCGGAGTAGCTGCAGAAACCGGCTGCCCGGAACGACGAGTTCGAGGTCATGATCCAGAAATGCGGTCTCTTTGTCGAAACACAACCGGTAGAGCGGCTTGCAGTCAAAATGCCGGTAGAGCGCGTCCGGCGTCTTGGCCGAGATAATCCCGTGAGACTCGAACTCGAGTGCAAATCCGAGCAGTTCCAAGCTGTCCAGGACGTACTGCCGCAGGCGAGCCTGTGGCATGCTCCTGTCGTGGCGTGGCTGCGTTCTAGGCGGTTCAGAACTCCTCATAGTCCGCGTGCTCTCAAATCGCTCGCTACGTCATCGAAGAGCGCGTCGAGTTCGAAAGCATCGAGAATCGATGCGGCCTGCTCCTCTTCCTTTCGGTTCTGCTCCCGCAATTTCGCCAGACGTTGGCCCACCTTTCGCGCGTACGATTCGAAATCGTCCTCGAACAGCGCATTGAAGACGAGAGCCTCGAAGCTTTCGCCCTCTTCGAGCCGCCCCAACACTTGCTCGATAACGCCGATCGATTCGGAGAACAAGTGAAGGCGTTTGTCGAGCACCTCGAACAGAAAGTCCTCGATGGTGCCCTTAGCGAAAAGATTGAAGATATGAATCCGGCGCGCGACTGCACCCAAACGTTGGATGCGGCCGATGCGCTGCTCGAGGCGCATGGGGTTCCACGGCAGATCGTAGTTCACGAGTGCGCTGCAAAACTGCAGATTGAGGCCCTCAGACGCCGTGCTGTTGCAGATCAGAAGGTGCGCGTCGGGATCTTGCTTGAAGCGCAGAATGCGCTGGGTCTTTTCCCTTCCCGACACGCCGCAGATCGTGGCGACGTGGTGGCCGTCGCGACGCAGCGACTCGAACACCTCGCGTTGTGTTTCCCGGTACTGGCAAAAGATGAGCGTCTTCTGGCCTTCGAGCATGGGGAGAATCTTTTCGCGGAGTGCGCGTAGTTTGAAGTGCTCGCGTCGAACAAGTGCCGCAAATGTATCTCGGTTGAGCTGGTGGCCGGAGGAGCTCTTCTGCAGGGACGCGTCGAGGGCACTGTAGGAGGAGCAGAAGAGTTGCAGAAACGTCGCTCTGACGATTCCCTGGCTGCGTCCGAGACGTTTGCACTCGCGCACCAGGTCCCCGTAGGCCTCCCTGGCCTCGTCGTCGAGTGTTACGTGGAAGGAGTGCGCGACGCGCTCTGGAAACTGGACCAGGCATTCGCGCCGGCGATTGCGAATCATCACGCTGCGCAGACGGTTGCGGAGCTTCGCGGCGTTTTTGAGGCGCAGGCGGTCGCCGGAAAAAAACGAACAGGCGCTGAAAGCGCGATCTGTCGGCAGCAAGAAATCCGGGACGGAGCAGCGACATGAGATTGTATAGGTCGTCAAGGCTGGTCTGGACGGGTGTTGCCGAAAGAAAGAGAAGATAGCGCGACTGCATTCGTGCGAGGAGGCGGCTGCGAACGTTTGTGAGACGCCGAAAGTTGTGTGCTTCGTCGACGATGATGAGATCCCACGCGCGTTCGAGCTGCGGTGCGTTGCTCTTGCGCAGAAGGCCGTGGGATATGATGTAGCGTCGCGGCGGGCGAGCGAGGCGCTGCAAGTCCGTGCTTTTCCGCAAGACGATGAAGTCGAGGCCGAAGCGCGCCAGCTCTTGTTTCCATTGATCGACCAAGGCGGAGGGAGCGATCACCAGCATGGAGCGTGCGAGTCCTCGGACGTCATACTCGCTTGCGATCAGCGCCGCTTCGATTGTCTTGCCGAGTCCGACCTCATCTGCGAGGAGCGCCCGTCCCTGAAACTCCCGCAACACTCGAAGCGCGGCTCGTTGCTGGTAATCATAGGGCAACACGCTTGCGCGCCCAAGCGATCGCAAGGTGCCAAAACCATCATCAAGCGAGGCCTCCAATATCCGCAGATAGGTCCGATGTGCGTGCAATCTGCCGACGGCGGAATCTGCGAATCGCTTCAGGAAGCGCTGGCGGATCGTTTCCGCAGCAGGCGGCGTCGGCGGGGAGGCCACGCCGTCGAGGCGTCTCTGAAGCCGTTGGATCGTGCGCTCTGGCACATTGGGTTCGGGAACGGTTCGCGCGCCGCAGGAGACGCAAAACACCTGCGCCGGGAGAAGGTCGTAGCCACAGTCCTTGCAGGTTTCTATCTCGGGCAGCGAATCGGCCGAGTCTGCGCTCAGAGTGTCCTGGTGAATCTCCTCGATGCGCCGCCGTACTGCCACGAGCGACGGTCGACGCTGGGGATCATCCGCGGTGAGTGCCTCCGCGAGCGAGCACCATTGCTCCGACAGCCGCCGTTGTTGCGCGTACGGTATGTTGGTGTCGCCTGGTGCGTTCGTTGTTGGGTGCTTCGCAAAGAGCAGATACCGAATGAGTTGGCCGAGAGCATAGAGATCGGCTGTAGGACCGTGGATACGGGTTCGCAAGACATGGGGGTCGAGATATCCCTCGGTGCCCCGAATCGGCATGCCAGAGGCAAGTGGGTCGAATAGCCCGGAAATTCCGAAATCGATCAGCCGTACCTTCAGTGTTCCGGGTTCCACCATGACATTGGATGGTTTGAGGTCGCGAAAGACGATCTGGCCCCCGGGGTAGCTGTGGAGGTACTCGAGCCGATCGACAATCTGGTCGATCAGGCGCACGAGTACACTGCAGTCGATCTTTTCAAGCGGCGTCGTGTCGACGAAGCGTGAGAGCGGTATGCCTGGAACAAGGCTCATCACGATGGCCAGCCTGTCCCCGATGCGGAACCACTCGTGGAGTCGCGGGAAGTAGTCGGGCCGATCGATGTTGCGCAGAAGTTCGAGCTCTTGCTGAAGAGCTTTGATCGTCGCGTCGGACCGATTGTCCAAGGACGTGGAGATCTTGAGGGCGCGTTCGGTCTCGAGTTGGTGATCCTTCACCCGAAAGACCTGGCCCATACCCCCGCGGCCAAGTTCTTCGAGAACCTCGAACCGGCCGTCGAGCAGCCGAGTGCCGTTCGCGATTTGCAGCGGCTGCTCAGCATGCCGTGGACCGGAGCCGTCGGTGTCCACGTCGCGCGCTGGACGCGAAGTGTCGTTCTGCGCGGTATTTGACAAGGTTATGTATGTGCGTGTCGGCTTCATGGCGAACTGCGTCGTGAGGTTTCTGGGTCGGAGAGCCGGCGCGTGGCGCGGCTTCGAGTTGGAGCCGCGGTTCCGCGCTCAGCGATCAACGGTAATCTGTTCGGCTCAACACGTTGACGGAGACGACATGGTCGTGGCGGCTCGACCTCGGCGTAACCGAAGTCGTGTCTCCACGAGAGGGAGCTTCGGGTGCCAGCGCCGCTGTTGTCCGCGGGCAATTGCGTTATGGGGGTGGCGTCGTTGGGGTGCATGGCGTCGTCTTGCGCCCGTTGGCCAACGTCGGTCCCGGGTGTGAAACTCTTGGTTGTCGGAGCGTCGGGGAGACGGGGACGCGAGGGTGTGGGGCCTTTGGCCCGGCGTCGCGAAGCGCGGCATTTTCAGGCCGGCCTTTCGCAGTGCACTCTGTCTGCGCGTGCCTTGTGTGTGTTTCGCGTGCTTGGCCACCAAGGACGGCGTGGCGAGGTGCGCGGTCGTCTACGCGCCCGTTGAGCAGTCTATGCGGCGGTGTGAGCAGACGATCGTTTCGCGCAACCTCGTGGCGTAACAGGGCTCGGCGAGTTCGGGTGCACGGAAGGTTGCGCGGCGAGGCGAGTGCCTTGGTGCGTGCGCTGGCAGTTGCCAAGCCTCGACGGCGCGCCGGAGATCGGAGGGAAAGGTAAGGCCGGCCGCAGGTTGCCGCGACCTTTCGAGAAAAAGAGACAGCGCTGGTCCTGCAACTCTCTAGCTGCGGCATCGAAGGGGGCACGTTCCTTGTCATCGCAGTGACGACGCGCCGCAGACGGTGGAAGGAGGTCCAAGCGGATCTCCTGGGGCCGGCGTCCAGCGTGGCCGAGGCGTCCTTGCCTTGGCGCGCTCGCGCGTTGCGATGCGTTCTGGGGCGTTTCGAAACTCGTCGCTGTGCGCGACAGCTTGCAAGTGCGAGGTGCCGCGAGCCGCGGAGCGAGAGCCACATTTGAGTCGCAGGGCCTCGCACGTGTTGCAAGCGTCCGTCGCTGTGCCCATCTCGCAAGGGCTCCACCGGGCGAAGGAGGCCGTGTTAAGTATAGCTTGCCCGGTTTCGAGTGCGCAAGTTGGGTTGTGGCGTGCCGGCTGGCATCGCGCGTTCGAAAAGGCGCGAATCGTCAGCACGCTACGCGGCGGCTGGTAGGTAGCTGGCCGCGTTCGCCCCCCAGGGGGATTCCTGATCCGGCCGCCGAATCAGAAACCTCCGCCTGTTGCTTCTCTCCTTCCCATATGGGCGCCGACGCCCGCTACCATGCGGGCGCTCAGAGAACCACGGCCCACCTGAATCGACCTCAGGAAAGACAGACGCGCCCTTTACGGTTTTGCGACGAAATTTCACCGCAACGCTTTTCGTGAAAAAAATTAAAATTGCTGGAAGCTTGGGGCGTTTGGCACTACGAGGCGGCGGCCCCCGGGTGCAATGGGAAGGCTGCGTTCGGTGACGTCGAGGGCGGCGAGCACCGACCGCATGTCGTCGTTGAGTTCGGTCCGCAGCCAACGCTCTTCGTGACCGACGGTGACCCGAGTCGCGCGTAGTTGCTTCAGGATCTCGAGAGCGCGGCGCACAGTGAACTTCTTCGTGCCGGTCTTCGTGAGGCGGCGCTCGAGTTCGACCACGAGCAGCTTCGCAAGGACGCACACGAAGACATGGGCGCGCACACGCGGCTGGGTGTGGTGGTAGACAGGGCGGGGCTCGATGAAGCTCTTGAGAGCTCGGAAGTCAGCTTCGATCCTGCTTTGCTCCTTGTAGTGTCCGCCAGATCGGCCGCCCCCTGCCCCGATAGGTTGCTTCGCAGCACCCACTTGCCGTCGTATCGCTGCTCGCGCTTCACCTTGGCGCGGTCAAGCACGAGTCGGCCCTTGTGGATCTTGAGGTAGCGGTTGAAGGCGGCGTTCGCACGAAGATCCGCACCTTTCTTGCTCGTGGCAGCAACTTCCTTGTCTTCGAGCTTCTTCACGAGTTGTCCCAGGATGTGGTCGCAACGATGGCGGTGGTGGCTGCCCCGGCCCGGGCAGGCCACGTAATACCCTGCGGGCGGAAATGAGCTGGAAAGCGGTGCGAGCTTCTTCGGGGCGGCGGAAGACGCCTCTCCTTCGTAAAGCTCTCTTTGGGGCTTAGTTCCAGGCTCGTCGCGTTGTCAGATCAGCCGCAGCGACAGGCGCCGCAGTAAGGGCGCTCCTGCGCGCCGCATTGCGAACAAAAGCCGTGTTCCGGAACCCAGTACACGTCCTCGCCGCGATGGGCGTACCCCGCCTTGCGGGGTTTCGTGTTGCGGGACCTCGAAAACGCAGTGCAGCCCCAGAACGTGCTGTAGGGACCGAACCGGACCACAATGGGTTCCCCGCATTCGTCACAGATCGGCCTGCTCATCGCCGCGTCCTCCTTCCAGTACCAGGACGCTGTCGGCGTTGGCAATCTGACATGAAAATGATCGCGTCGGCCGCAGGCTTGCCGGCGCGGGAGGAGCGAGTTCGGGCTCCAAGCAGCGTCCCCCGGCCTGGTTCCCTCCGCCAAGGCGTCGGGCGCGCCTTACGCACCGGGCGATGACGTCGTGGGTCTTGGTGTGTTCTGCCTCCGCCAGAACAGCAGGCGGCGACACCGGCGTGCTCGCTTCGGTCACATGTGCATGTGATGCAGGGCCTATCGTCCGCCCTTGCGCCGCTGGCGCGACCGTGCGGACGCGCATGAACTGCTGGTCTTGGTTCGGGGGGGGCCGGCCGGCGAGGGAAGCGTGTTTCCCATCGCTGAAGCGCCTCGCCACGACGGTTGCCTGGATCTTGGCAACGGCAACGCCAGGACGAACGTCGGGGGGCGTTCCGCGTCTGGAGACCACGAAAACCAGCCTGTCATTAAGTCGCCCCTCGATCGTTGGCTGGGAGAGCAAAGGCGCTCCGGCGCAAGGGGTCAGCGCAGGTGGGTCATAACCAGAGCCAGAGACAAATCCGGGCCGACGGTCACACAGGGCGTGCGGAAAGGAGATTCCGCTCGAGCGATCACGATTCCTCGGCGAATGTCGTCTCGTTGGATTGGGTCGGGCGTAAGTTTCTTCCGCTCCAAGACTTGCCTGTATTTTGGCGGTCGGCTGCGAGATGGCATGGCGTTTGACACCGCCGGAGTCGCCACACGGTTGTGGGACGACGGAAAGCGGCGAAGGGAAGAGCCATGTCACTTGCGGATCTCTGGAGACGACGACCAACGGCGAGCCGCTGGAAGGGATTGCGACCACCGCCAGCGACGCCCGCCGAGATTGCGCGGGATTTGCGCTGGCACGCCGCGCTGTATCGCGAGGACGGTCTGCCCTGGCGAGTGCGCGCAGTGTTCCTGCTGCTGCGGGTCGTTCAGCGGTTGGCTTACAACCTGGGCTGGTCGATAGGAGGTCGTTCGTGAACTCGTTTCCACCGGAAGCGTCGGCGTTCGCCCTCGCGCAAAGAAACTTCGACGCAATTGAGGCCGAGGACCGAGACGCTTGGTACGACGCATTTCGAAAGGCGTCGCGGCGTGCGCTCCCCTGGCCTGAGAGATTCATTGTCGAACTTGCGAATACCTGCAACCTCGACTGCCCGATGTGCCGCGTCGGACGCTTTGGGGTCGATCTTCGCCGGATCATGCCGCTGGCGACGTTCGAGCGTCTTGCATGTGAACTGTTGTCGCATGCACGTGAGGTTCGCCTCAACGGCCTCGGCGAGTCCACACTCGTGCCCGAATTTGAACGCTACCTCGACGTGCTTGCGCAGTATCCGGTGTCCGTCGAGCTGATCACCAACGGAACAGGTCCGCTTGCGATCTACGAACGCATGGTCGCGGACGGGGCGACGCTACTTTTCTCCTGGGACGCCGCCGATCCGGCCGTGTTCGAGGTATTGCGGCGCCCGGCTCGTTTTGCGGCGCTCCAAGCGCGCGCCCAGGCGGTAGGAGCGTATGCCAAGAGGCTCGATCGCTCCGACAACCTCCATCTGTTGTTCACTCTGCAGTCGCTGAACGTCGACCAACTCGCGCCCGTCGTCGAACTCGCCCACGCCATGGGCTTCCCTAATGTCGTTGTCAACGTCGCGAAACTGCCCTCGATGGCGTGGCTGGAGCGAGTCGCAGAGCGTGCAATCGCCGAGTTCAGTAACGCCGAACAAACGGCACGCCAACTCGGTGTGCGTCTATTTCTGCCAGACCGACTCGGCAGTCGTGCAATCAAGCTCGCCTCGGCCTGTAGAACCTCGGCTTCAGGCTGCGACAGGCCGTGGCGTGAGGTCGTCATCCGATGGAATCTGGACGTGCAGGCCTGCAACATGTTCAACCCCTACACCTATGGCAACCTTCACCTCCGATCTTTTCACGATATCTGGTGCGGCGCCTTCGCAGCCGCTTTTCGCAAGACCCTGAATGGTCCGCACTGCCACCCCTACTGCCGGGGGTGTGCCTACGTCGGTGAGGTCTATGATCGCAAAAACCGTTGAAGCGCTCCTTGTGCGTGGAGCGCCCGGGGTCGGCAAGTCTTCGGCGGTCAAGAGATTGCGCCGGCGCATTCAAGACGGCGCGCTGATCGAGGTCGACCAACTGCGCGGCATGATCGCCGGAGTGCGATGGGTTGACGCAGCACAGCATGCGGTTGCGCTCGAGCACGCGTTGCTGCTTCTTGAAAGCTTTCTCGCGAAGGGTTTCCGCCCAGTGATCGTCGTCGATACATTCAGCCGCGGCAAGCTGACCGCCTTCACGGCCCGTCTCCGTTGTAGTTACCGCGTGGCCTCGCTCTGGGCTGAGCCCGAAGAGCTCGCACGCCGAATCGCTCACAGGCCAAAGGGCCAATTCAAGGATCTGGCTGCTTCCAGCGCGCTGAACGAGGAGGTGCGCCGCAACCGCTATCCACACGAGGAGCTCGTCGACACAACGGAACTCTCTCCGGAAGGTGTATGCGACGCTCTCGAGCGGAGCCTGCGAGGAAGTATGGAGACGGCAGGATGATCTTGAAACCACCGAATTTTCTCTTTATCGAGACGACCACCGAATGCAATCTCCGCTGCAAACAGTGTCACATGTGGATGTCGAGAGAACCTGCGGACAGCCTGCGCACCGAGGAGAAGATTGAGCTCGTCCGCAACTTCGGGCTGTGGGCGCCTTCGGCAACCGTTGTGCTCACCGGCGGA
Organism: Planctomycetota bacterium; assembly: GCA_026004615.1. GTDB lineage: Bacteria > Planctomycetota > J058 > J103 > J103 > BPJM01. The sequence continues at coordinate 108,379 of BPJM01000002.1, read as the reverse complement.
GAAACCATGCGCAAGCGACAAGAATTCTTCGGGCTCTCCCGTGCCTGCCGGAACGCCGGCTTGCGCGTGGCTGCCAACACCAATGGAACCTATATCCGCCCCTGCGACTTCGATGAGCTGTTGGAGAGCGGTCCGCATTATCTTGTCTTCTCGCTCGATTCACACAAGGAGTCCGTCCACGACTGGATCCGCGGTCGTCGGGGAACGTTCCGCCAGGTGACCGAAGCGATCCGCGGCCTCGTCGATCGCAAGCAGCGCCTTGGGGCCGCGTGCGATGTCAAGATCATGACGAACACGATCCTCTTCGACCGTAACGTTTCAGAGATCGAAGAACTGGTGTCGGCGCTCACGGATCTCGGCGTCGACGGGATCATGTTCCAGGTGCTATCGCGAACATTTCTGTTCCAGGGGCGGCGCGACGTCTTCTTCGAACGACATGTGCCGCGAGACCTGAATGCCTTCGACCGGGCGGTCGACAGGCTGCTCGCGCTCAAAGAGTGCGGCGCACCGATTGTGACGCCGGCCAACGACCTCCGATGGATGAAGCTCTACGTGCGGAATCCCGACTTCATTGGCGAACAGGTTTGCGGCAGCGGAGAGCGCAACATGATGGTCGATCAGCGAGGCGACGTACAGCTCTGTTTTTCCATGCGGGCCCTGGTGGGCGGAAAGGCGCTGGGAAACGTTCGTGAATCGAGCCTGCAGGAGATCTGGGAGAGTGCAGCCGCCGCCCGCGCGCGATCCGTCATGAGCAACTGTCGCAAGAACTGCGGCATGCTCAACTGCCACCGGAGGATCGGATCATGAACAGGCGCTCGGGATGCGAGGTGCGTGGCGCTCCATTTGTCAGCGTCGTCGTTCCTTGTCACGGCAGGCCGTCGCTCACGCGGCGCCTGTTGCGCTCACTCTGTTCGTGTCATGGCCGCTTCGAGGTCATCCTCGTCGACGACGCAAGCCCCCTTCCTGTATCCGAGCTTGCCGCGCCATTTGCCTCGCGCCTCGATCTTACGGTTGTCCGGCATCCGACGAGGCGGGGGCCTGCCGCGGCTCGCAACGCGGGGGTAGCACGAGCCCGATCCGACCTGATTGCTTTTACCGACAACGACTGTGAGGTCGCCCCCGACTGGGTCGAGCAGCTTGGGGTCTATCTCCGTGATGCCCCGCGTCGCGTTGCTGCGGTCGGGGGACGCGTTCTGGACGCCTCTGGCGGCCTGTATGGGCGCTACTTCACCTATCACAAAATCCTCGACCCCTTCCCGTACCATGGGCGATACCTGTATGTGGTGACAGCGAACTGCATCGTGCGCCGCCAAGCATTCCAGGCCGTTGGCGGCTTCGATGAACGCATCCGTCATCCCGGGGGGGAAGATCCGGGTCTGTGCTTCAAGCTCCTTGACGCCGGCTGGGAACTGCACTACCGTCCGGAGGCGATCGTCCGCCATCACTATCGCCTCGGGTTGTGGGAGTTTGCGCGTACTTTTTTCCGCTATGGTCGCGGCTGCAGGCGTCAGACCGAGGCCTTCGCCTCCAGTCTCGGCGAGCCAACGGCCCCACCGATCGCATTTGGCGGAATGCTACTCAGGGGCCAGTAGTGGGCGTGTGTTTGCGCCAGTTTCGAAGCGTTCTTTCAGTGACGTTGAGCGCCCGAGCGGCGTCCCGGATCGTCGGCCACCGATTCTCGGCCCACTGCCCGAGGTGGTGTTGGAAGCGCTTGTGGCGCTCATCGTAGGTTCCGGGCCCGAATGGCCCCTCGTTCTCGGGCCAGGAGGTGTGCGCCGGCCGGTAGTCCGTCCCGCGTTTCCACCGCGCAAGGGCCACATTGAGAGCGTGGGATGTCGGTGCCCTCCCCTCTGCAGCAGCCAGAATCTCATAGGCGAGTCGTTGTAGGTCGCGAAAGTTTCCGAGCAGCTCGCTCTCCATAAGCGCGTGCTCGAGCTGTGGTGTCCAAGGGGCCTCTCCGACGTGCCCAGCGATCGCGCGCCAGACGTTTTCCCAATCCTCTCGGATCGCTTCTCGGCACTCGCGCAGGGGGGGGATCTCGACGGTCAGCATGGCGAGGCGATCGTACAGATCGGGATCCAGCATCTCGCGAAGCTCTGCGCGAGTGCGGTTTGTAGCAAACACAACCTCGATGTCGGCCTCCTCTTCAGTGACTTGACCGACTCGAGCAAACTTGTGTTCCTCCAGCAGGCGCACAAGCTTGCGTTGCACGCGCCGGTCAAGGTCCTGGATCTCATCAAAGAACAGAACCTGTCCCTGCGCCTTGTGGACCAGTCCATTCTGACGGCTGGTCGCCCCGGTAAAAGCGCCTTTTTCGTGGCCGAACAGGCGGCTCTCTGCGAGGCTAGGCTCGAGCAGGCCGCACGGAACAGTCACAATCATTTTGCGCTGTTTGAGCAGGGGAATGTGACTCTCGATCAGCCGCGATTTACCGGTGCCGCGCTCGCCGAGTACCAGCAAGGATGCTCGTGGAATTCTTGCATAGCATGCGAGTCGCTCCAACGCCTCTCTGCGGCGCGGAGACGGCGAGCGTGGAGAGTACGTCGGCCGATCTGGTCGCTGTGTAGCAACCCTTCCAACCTTCGCGAGGTAGGTCTTTGGAATCGAGAGTTCGACAGGCTCCAACACCAGCCGCCCGTCGGGAAGTTTCTGCGTCGACCAGAGCTTTGAGCCGTCGGGCAACTCTCCCGCCGCGTACAGGAAGATCCATGCGGCGTGCATCGCCGGCGTCCCGGGCGAGATGTTGACGTGCAGCGGCTTGGTCCGGCTTAGCCTGGAAGCGAGGTGGTGTTTCAATTCATCGAGGATTCGAGCATGGTGCGTCGGAGTGTCCAGCCTCGTGATGATAACTTCGAGTCTGCGATCGCCGAGGGCGCGCTCGATCATGCCCCTCCCTTCAGAGATCACGCGTTCGTCCTGGGGTTGGGCGAGCAGTACGGCCTCGTCGAAGTTTACCTTCGCGGCGTCCAGGAGTTCGATCGCGTTCACGAATACCTGAACGCCTCCGCCGTGAGAGTGCCAAGCGATGAAAGAGCCTGCGTTGGTGCGACCGTGCCCCGGCTTCATGCTGGCGACGTCTCCGCAGGCGGCGTGTCCGACGACGGCTCAGGTTCCTCCCAGCGGTACACGACAAAGTGCGCCCAGGTTCCGTCTGGAAGCCGACGGCGTTCAGGAGGGCCGGAATTCCTCCCCTTCGCATGAGTTGCGCTGCGCTGTACTTCGCCTAACTCAAACTCCGCTTCCTTCTCTACCACGAAGCGCTCAGGGCGCCCGCTCGCGGAGAACGACACATAGCTTCCCAACAGGTCGCCCACGACAGGCTTGGCATGAAACGCTCCCGCCCGCTGTGCCTTCCACTGCTCAAGAACAGAGGCGATCGAAGCGGCGTCTTCGCCGTGCAACATGACGCCGAGTTCAAAACCCGATTCGAGTCCGCGGTTCTCGAGATTCGCAGACATGACCAAAGCTTCGTCGTTATCGTTCCATATCGCCTTTGCATGCAGCCAACGCAGCCCAAATGTCTTGACCCCAGCGCCTGCGAGACGAATGAGCGGTTGGAGGCTTGCTGCCCGCATGCGAACGAGAAGTTCGACGGCAACTCCAGCGCGAGCACGCTCTTCGATAGCGGATAGGACAGCTTCGTGTCCGAAGCCGTACATGGCAATGATGAGTCGCTTGCGTGCGTTCGTGATCAACCGTAGCACTTCGTTGCGGAGCGCCCGGTAGCCCGAAGTATTCCGACCAAGCGTGAGCGTACCGGAAATGGTTTCCGGCCCAGAGCCTCGGGCGTGTTCCGACAAGAAAAAACGTTGGGCGGGCGTTGCCGGTCCGAGCCGGCCCTTGTCCAGGAGTTCGTGTTCAGCGGCTTCCCAGAAGGCAATGCGAAACAGCGAAAAGGCCTGTTCGACCTCATCGGGGTTCAACTGCACTGCTAGCTCCTCGTTGCGTGTCAGCGCCTCCTGGGTCAGGTTCGCGGTCAGGAGCCAGCCCCGTGCGGTCCACCGCGGCGAGCAGGGATCAACCAGCAGCGCCTTTGCGTGAAAGTGGGAAGCGGTGCGCACGACGATTCGACCGGCGAGCCGATCGAGCAGAGCCTTGTGTTCGTGCAGGCACTTCTGGCTGAATTCGTCGTCGTCGCGGGGCAGCTTGTTGAGGTGGGCCTCGGAGGCTGTCAGCAAATAAACTCGCACGCCGCGTGCTGCCGCCGCGAGAAGGGCGTTGGCGAGAGGGTCGCACGAGAAGATAAAGCTCGATACGCAGACGAATTCTTGCGCCGCGCGAACGTCGTCGATCATCCTGTTGAGCAGCTCGCCTTTTTCCTCGGTTTGGTAGACCTTTGTCCCGCCAGCAGCAACACGCGGCGGTGGTGAATCGGTCGGCAGGTGGAAGCAGGGGGGGAGTTGCGTGTCGCGTAGATCTTCGGTCCACTCCCGTCTCACCCACTTTTGTCTCGCCACGTGTCTGTCTCCTTAGCCGAGGTCCAGGCAGGTCTGAAGGCGCCAGTAGACGGAAGGCAGAGCAGTGTCTTTTGCGTTGCGTGTCGCTTGCGCGCGTAGAGTGGCTGCCAGCTCCCCCTGCTCAGAGAGGCCGAACCTGCGATCCGGGAAGCGGTTGATGGCCTTCTCCCTCAGTCGCGCGAACTGGTCCGGCCACACGTGGTCCTGCACCTGCTGGATGAGCCACCCTTCGGCCCAGCGCCTTGCTTCGGCATCGTCCAGAGGGTAGACGGGCACGTCATGCAATTCACCAACATCGAACTTGCCGAGTTCGGGCAGGCGGATCTGGGTGGAGGGCAACCGGGTCGCCAGTGTCTCCAGAGCCAAAGGCCGGTCCTCGACTTCGTGGAGTGTACAGAGCAAGCGTCCAAGCTCGTCGTTCCAGCGATCCAGTCGACCATGGGCTTTCAGGATTTCTCTCCACACTGTCTCGAAGCTGCAAGGCGGTGGCTCGATGAGGCGATCCAGCGTCCAGGCGCCAACCTTGCCAGACAAGTGAAGCTCAGGCCGGGCGTCACGAGGCAGAGTCCAGCGCAGCGTCGCCCTGGCAGAGGTTGGCATTTTTTCTACAGTCGGATCGACCTTGTCTATTCGCAGAGTGCGCATCGCGGTCGTTCCTCGATGCGTGCCGTACAGAACTTCGAGTTTCTTTTCCTCGAGCAGCTTGAGTTCTTTGGGGGTCGGCATAACCTTGCCCCCAAACTGCCCACCTCTGTCGGGGGTGGGTTCCTCGACCACAAGAACGCTTCTTTCTCCCTGCAAGATGTCGTCTTGTTCCGCCAGCCAGATCCGCCACTGTCCGGATCTTGGCACCAGCACCTCCTGCTGCTGAAGCGCCGACTCTCCATCGCCGGTGAGGCGGACAATGTTGCGGGGACGGCCTTTTTCGCCTTCTGCAAGTTTGAACTCGTGGGCGAGCGCGAGGAGGCGCTCGCCGATCACGAGCGGCCAACCCGCGAGGAGGCCCTTGTCGGGGTCGCACACATCGCGGGCGGTCAGTTGACGGCCGTCGTCCAAGTACGCCTTCGCCTGCATGAGGAGTGCGTACAGTTCCGGTCGCTTTTCAGTGACAGCAACACGCCCTACGAAGTCATATGCCACTACGGTGACGGTGCGTTCGAGCACGAGTTCGTTCATGTCTGGTCTCCGAAGGTGAGGGCGCTGTGAACCTCTTCGTCGTTGGCAAGGGCCCAGAGGATCGGGGCGCGTCGGCGGTGTCGACGGTCGCGGAAATACGGTCGATTGCCCACGATGACCAGAAGATGCCGAGCTCGAGTGAGGGCAACGTTGAGGCGGTTGGGACTGTCCAAAAAACCCACGCCGCGAGTTCGCACGAGCGACAGCACCACCGCATCCGCTTCATGGCCCTGAAAGCGGTCGACTGTGCAGAGCTCGATGCGAGCGCAGACTCGACCTCCGCGCCTCCACTCGAAGGTTCGGTAGCGCCCCCATTGCCCCGTCAGTTGACGCAGCCGCTCTCGCAGTTCTCGTTCCTGACCGGTGTAGAATGTGAGAACGGCGAATTCCCATGGCTCGCCGTCCGGCCGCTGGCAGCTCGCGGAGTAATCAAGCAGTCGTTCGAGCGTACGAAGCGAGGCATTGACCTCTTCTTTGTTTATCTTGGGGCCCGTGCGGGTCTCGCCGCCGATCACCGACTCCCACAGGAGTCCTTTCTCGAGGTAGGTCCAGCCGCGATCGCCAAGAACGTTCGGAGCGTCCTCGAGTGTATCGGCGCCCGTTGCCCGGTAGATGTGTTCGCGCGGAAATCTCGAAATCATGGGGTCCATGCGTCTCTGGTAACGGAGGATTCGGTGGCGCGTCCGCAACTGTTCTTCTGGCAGACCTGCCGACATCGCGGTTTCGACGTCTCCCGAGCGGTTGTGCGAGTCACCGCGCTGTAGGCGCTCGAGGATGGACGGCAGTGCAACGCTTCCGATCCGGGCTATGTTCGCCGCGAGGTCGCCGCCTGGGCGCAGGAGGGAACTGGAGGGCAGGAGCAAGTCAAGTTGCTTTTTGTATAACTCTGGGCCGCACGGTCGACCGGAATCTTCGGTGTCCAAGGGGACGTGGTAGCGCAGCTCGTAGGCGCGAACGAGGCGCCACGCGACTTCGTGAGCCCAGGCCTCGACCGTCGTGGGTTTAGTCTTGTGCGTCGCCGAGTGCGTCGGTGGGGTCTGAGGGGGGCGACGCTTGTGTGCGTCAAGGCGCCTTGTGAGAGCATCGATAGAGGTTGCCGATCCCTCGAGCCCCGCGAGGTCGAGGGGGAGCGAGTCGAGGAAGTGTCGAAGCTCCGCGGTCGAACCGATGGCAATCTGGGCGCATGCTCTGTGGTGACGGGGTCCACTCTCATTGTCTCGTTCCGAAAGATCCCACACCGTGGCGCGGGGCCAATTGCATCGCTCCGCACACGCGTAGGCTTGCTCTAGCCAGACCTTGCGCTCTTCTTCAGATTCGACGCCGACCACGAGGGCGCCGTCGCGCGGGCGAGCGAAACACTCGGCACACCGCAGCGCTGCGCGGGCTACCAGCGCGGCATCGACGTCGTTGTGAAGCGCGTCAGTGAACGTCTTTGTGATCGCGGCCTCGATCCAGCTCATCTCGACATACGGGGATAGCTGGCGCGGATCTCCTATGATGATCCAGCGGCGGGCGAGCAGGGCGGGGACGAGGAACTCTGGAAACGGAGTCTTGCTGGCCTCATCGAGGATCAGCACATCGAAAGGGGGTTCGTCAATGTTCCGCGCGCGTCTACCACGACGCCTCTGCTCCTTGACTGCCGGGTGTTGAAGGATTCCGATCGTCGTTCCGCACACGAGTTGTGCCGTGTCGAGCACCAGGCGTTCGACCAAGTGCTGCTCGCCGCCTCCCGCCAATTCACGCAAAAGCTGCTCTTGCCACGGCTGGCGATGCTCAAGGGAGTGGAGTCGCTTCCGCAGCTGTCGGCCGCGCGTCTGCATAATGTGTTCGAGCGTGAAGGGGCGAATATTGCGCTTGACGTTGTCCTCGGCGCCCACGCGAACGAGGTGGATGTCGTTGGTGCCGCCCTGGGCCACAAGTCGCTCGATGACGTTGTCGACCGCGACATGCGTGGACGCGCACAGCAGCACCTTCTTGTCCTGCTCGAGCAGCTGCAGGATGAGCTCGTGGATCGTTGTCGTCTTGCCGGAGCCTGGCGGTCCCTCGAGGAAGGCAAAGTCGTTCGTCGCGAGAGCAATCTGAACGAACTCTCGCTGCGTCTGCACTCCAGGACCGTCCTGGGTGAGTACGCGCCATTGCGGAGCGGGGGCCACTGCCGGAGGCTGCCAACGTGCCTTGTCCCGCTCAGCGAACAGCTGCAGAAGAGGGCGGTGGGCGGGGTGGGGAATGTCGCTGAGGCGTGAGATCGCGTCCTCCTGCTGTCTGACGACGTAGGTTTGTGGGCGCAGCACGACCAAGGTGTTTGGCTGTGGCAAGCCGTCAACAACGATGTAGCGATTGCGCGCTGACCCTCTCAGGATCTGTCTGCGGCCGTAGCGTTTGAGGGTTCTCTCCAGCTCGCGGCCGGGCCGTTCGAGCAGCAGTTGGAAGGCCTGTTCCGGGACAAGGTAAATGTCCCGAGCGCCGCGTTCGAAGAACGGCAGGGCGGGATCGTCGCCTGGCGCCTCGTCAATGTCGACGAGTTCGATGGGGACTTGCCGGAGTTCCTCCCACTCCCGCTCTCCGAGTTCGGTGAGACGCAGTACCTCGTTCCTTCCACGGATTGCGACTTTGTAGAGCATGCCACGCAGGTGTTGGCTCGTCAGGAACAGCGTCGACGTGTCGCTATCAACCTCGAGTATCTCGATCGGTTCTGCGCCCCTGTATCGCTGACGGTTGTCGCGACGCGTAGGCGTCAAGTGCTTCCCGCGGCAGGTGTTGAGGTCTTCGGGCGCAAGGGGTTCGCCGTTGCGCGTCGTCACCCGCACGGCGACCCCGAGCCGCCGCCAGCGCATGGCTGGCGGCCGCTTTTGGAGCGCCTGCAGGACAGTACCGTAATAGGCTCGGAACGGTCGCAATTGCTCGCGTGCCGTGTATTTGACGGCGTTGGCGAAGCCAAGGGCTTTGTGCCTATCTTCGGGCCGTCGCGGCCAGTGCGTGATCAGTGCGTTGTACAGCGGCAGGTCGCGCATCAGGCGAATCCCCCCACACCATGCCATCGCCTTCCCTTGCGTCTGCTCCGGCTACCGCCGTGCGGGCGTTTGGGGCGAAGGCCTCGCAGGTCACGGTTTCGGTAGGTCGTCAGGATATGGCCGTCGTGGCTTACGACCACGTGAAGGCCTTCGAGGTCGGCGAGGTCGACGCCGCAACGCCGCGCACGCTCGATCTCGCGCCGCCCGATGACGAAAATCCGCGCTCCGCGCACGAAACGCTCCCGCCCGAAATCGAGAGCCAATTCCACCCCCCGCCTAGATATGCCGCGTTGCGCCATCCGCACGGCCGCGTGCCTGGTCAGCCCGTTGTCGGCCGCCTCGCCTCTCCCGTTCCTCTGACGCATGTTCGCCTCCTGCCGTTGAGTCTAGCGAAGCTGTTGCTTCGGGGGGGAGAAGAGCGAAGGCTGGGCCGGTTGGAGGGGGTGTGCTTCGCGGTGGCGCATTTCTCTTGGAGGCAACATGTTGCGTGTTTTCTTCATTTCTCCAGAGATGGTTCTGGCGGAATAGTTCTTCCTTTTCGCGGAATTGTTTTTCCGCATGGATCGACGAGTTCGCTCTGCTTCGCGATTCGTGTTGCGTTCGGGGGTGTCGTCGTTGCTTGGCTCGAAGGCGCCCTTGTGTCGGCTTGTGTTTCTGCCTTCCGGCGGAGGTTCGGACTCGGTCTCTATTCGCCAGCGACGGCCACCAGCGGCTGGAAGACGGTGTGTATGGCTAGCTCACCTTTTGTGTGTCGCGGCGTCCTTCAGGCCGGAAGCGCTTCCATCACCGCCTCGAGGGAGACGAGGTACTCGACCGCGCGTTGCGGGTAAGTTGGTCGGGGGAGGGCGGGGCGTGTTGCACAGACCCCGCAACGTCCTTCGCTTTTGAGTTATGGAACGGGGGCGCATGCTCACACCTGTACGGAAACGTCAACTGCTGATGGAGTCGGGGGCCGTGTCGATCGCCGAAGTGCCCCCGGGGCGCAGTCACCGCGTCGTCCTGGCCGAGTTGGGCCGACCGGTGTGACGACTGATGCGGCGACGGTTGGGACGGCTTGCGGCAACGGCGACGTCGATGGCTGCTTCCCCTTTCCCGGCCGGCTGGAGCAACAGGATGCTCCGCGCCTCGGATCGTTGCGGGTTCCCGCGTCGCTCGCGCACGTGTTGCGGGGGGCATGCCGGCTTCGCGTTTCGTCGCGGGCGGTCTCCTCACGCCGGAGGGCGGCGCGGGGGCCGGGCGCCGGGGCCCCGGGGGGTCGTGGCGTCACGGTGCGTGTCGTTGTCGTTCTGGTCGGGCTTGTGGAAAGCTGTGGAACATCGGGGCGCGGCATCGGGGTGAAAGTTGTGGGACATCGGCGTAGGCTGGACGGTGAAAGTTGTCGGACGCCATGGAGAGTTCACCCGTGCTGCGCTGGCGCCCTCCACCCCACCATGTCACCGTCGAGGCCGCCGCCCGGATCGTCGGCCTCACCCCACGTACCCTCTACAACGCCATCGCGGCCGGACGACTGCCAGCCGTGCGGCACGACGGCGTCACCCACGTCGATCGCGAGACACTGCTCGAGGCGCCGCTGCTGCAGATCGGCGCCGCCGCCAGACGCATCGGCCGTTGCCGCAAGACACTGCGCCGCTGGATCGAGGCCGGTCGCCTCCACGCACACATCTCCGCCGGCGGACGCCGCTTCGTCGCGCTCGCCGCCCTCCGCCGCGCAGCCGCCGCCTCGCCTCACTCGCCCTCGCCGGGATCGCACCATAGGCGGTAGCCGATCGCGTCCTCCGCCGTCGCGTCCTCCCGCCCCAGCCGCGCCTCGGTCGCCGATTCGATCCGCAGATCCGGCCGCTTTTGCCGAATCCGCCGGATGATCTCCGGCGCGCGCGTCCTCGTCCCATGGGTCCGCTCGATCACCGGCGGCGGCACGAACTGCCCCGCATGCGAACGCAGAAGTGCCAACACCGCGCGCTCCCGCGCGTTCAGCCCGCCCCCCGCCTCACCTCGAGAACCCCCCGCCTCACCCCGAGCACCCCCCGCCGCAGGCTCCCCTCCACCACGCGCCTCGCGCGTCTCGAGCGGCCGCCGCGCCTCGGCCACACAGCGCGCCGTAGCCCGAAACTCGAGCGCGCCCTCCTCGCCCCCGCGCCACAGCTCCACCGCCCCGTCCGCCTCGAGCCCCTCGAGCGCCTGCACGAGCAGGTCCCGCACCAGCGCGTCCTCGAACTCCAGCGGCGCGATCCGACGCAACACGAGCTCCTCCACCCAGCGCACCCGCAGAAACCGCTCGTCGTGCGCCGGGCCGCCGCGCACGCTCCGCACCCCGTGACGCACCTCCCAGTCCTCGGCCTCGAGAAGGCACTGCCCGTGCATGTAGCCGAGCCACGCACACAGCACCTGCAGGCGCGCGATCGCCCCGACCCGCAACTTTGCGTCGCCAGCCTCCCTGCCCACCGCGACCACCGCCTGCACCGCCTCGTCGAGCGACTGCTCGAGAACCAGATCCTCCTCGAGCGGCCACCCCTGTACCCCCGGCTCCGTCATCGAAGCGGCTCCGGCTCGCAACGAAGGGCCCGCGGCGACCCGCCTCCGCGCCCCCGCCTCCCTCGCACGGCGGCCCCGCCACCCGCGCTGCGATGCGTGCGATGCGTGCGAGCAGAAAGAGGACCCCGCCCCGGCCTAGGTTGAGGTCGAACAGGCTCGGTGTCCTCGGTTCGAGGAGATCGCGTGTGATCCTGCACAACGACGAGCGTGATCGCGCAGCACGGTCGCACCGGCCCGCCCCAGGCCCGGCGTCTGTGCGCGACGAGGCGGTGGCCTACTTCGGCGGCCGCACCCGCCCCTTCACCCAGCAGGAGCTCGAGGCGCTGTTCGGTGTCTCGCGCTTCACCCTGCTGCGCTGGCGCCGCGACGGACTGCGCTGCTTCAAGAAGGGCAACGTCGTGCGCTACCACGTCGAGGACGTCTACGTCTTCCTCCGACACAGCACCGTCTGACGGACCTTCCAGCAGCCCATGCACCACCAGCAGAGCTGCCAGCGGGTTCTCGGCCCCGCCCGACAGGTGCAGCAGCGCGATCAGCGCGCTGTAGTCGGCCGCGATCTGGGCGACGAGGAGTCGATTTCGCGCCGGGCCGTCGTCTTCGTCACGGCGTGCCACCCGGCCGGACCGCAGGTTGGCGAGCGCCAGAAGGCCGAGAACGGCGAGGGGGGCGGGGCCAAACACGACCAGACCGAGCCGGCTCGCCACCATCCACGCGGCCGCTGCCGTTCCGATCGCGATCCAGCGCAGGCGCACGAGCCACTCGAGTTCGGAGGGCGTGCGCACGGCTCCGAGCTGCTCGGGGTGCTCGCGGTGTGCGGCAGGGTTGTCGGCCGGCGTGGTCGTGCCCCTCGGCACCTGTTTCGCGCTCACTGCCTGCCCCCGGTCCTGGGCACGTCTGTCTCTTTCGTTTCTCCGGGCACCGTCCGGAGCCGATTCGTCGGAATCGCCCCGACTCCAACCACCTGCGGGTGCGGAGCTTCGTCTCCGCAACCCGCGAGCGGAGTGCGTGCGCGGTCCGCATCGCGCATTCGGCACCCTCCGGATCGCGGTGACCGTGCAGGACGTGGCCTGCCAGGTTCCGCCCCCGGAGGCGGAAGCAGCTCGACAGCGAGGCGCATCGTAGGGCGCGGGTTCATGGGGATCAACCTGGCGCTGCAGAGCTTGTGCCTCCCTCTGCGGGGCGCTTTTCGCCGGTGCGCGAGGATCGCCGTCGTACCGCAGCGCGGATCGGCCTGCCGCTCTGGCCGACTGGCGCCTTCCGGCGCAGCAGCGTTCCGCAGCCAAAAGAGGATTCTCTTCCCGTTCGCGGCGCCGAGCGTTCGCTGAGCGCCGGCGTGCCGGCCGTTGCGCTGCGCTCGACCTCGGCCGCGACGGCCGGCGCTGGTGGTGAGAAGCTCGAGCAAGTCAGATCGAGCGCAGTCGCCAAAGAGCGCCATGCGAGGCGGTCGAAGGCCGCCTGGCAGGCGACGAGCCGGTCAGCCGCGGCGTGCGGGCGCAACGACGACCATACCGCCCTGGGGACCTGCTGTGTGGGGGAGCGCGCAATCGAAGGGCGCCCGCGCTTCACTGCCCTTGTCGAGCCCGTTGTCGAAGGCTCTGGTCGGGGCGAGTGGATTTGAACCACCGACCTCTGCGTCCCGAACGCAGCGCTCTAAACCAAGCTGAGCTACGCCCCGACCGAGGAAGGCATGAGTATAGTGGCCGGCTCGAGGCGGGTCAAGAGCGTGCGGCGCTCGTCATGCTGTGCGGGCTCGCCGTCAACTTCCCGTGAAGCAGGTGGTGAAGCAGGCCGGCTTCGCGGCAGCGCCAGTTGTCGTCCGCCGAGAGGATCCGCGTCGAGCAAGGCAGCAGGTCGTGCGAGACTGGCTGCAGGCGCGCCGTGGCCCGTCACCCGGGCTCGCGCCGCTCTTCCGTCTCCGAGCACTCACGCCGGCGCGAGGCCCTCATGCTGTGGCTGCCGCGCGGCATGCACCCGCGCGCGCACCTGGGCGTAGACCCACTCGGGATCGGGCACGTCCACGATCTTCATGCCGCTACCCACAGCACTGCCAGTCGGGTCAGTCGGGTCAGTCGGGTCCGTGGCGGGGGTCGCGAGCACGATTGTGCCCACACCGTACATCTGCTGCAACACCCCCTGCCGCAACGTGCACTCGGTCACCCACGACCACGGCAACTCCTTGTGCTCGCGCCCGAGAAACCCCTTCTCGTACTCGATCCGGTCGTCGTAGAGGCGGTACTCCGTCCGGGCGTAGTAGCGCGCCGTTCCCAGCACGAAGAGCAACCACACCAACAGCGCCCCGAGCGCCACCGCAGCCGGAAGCACAACGCCCGGCTCCCGCTCGGTCGCGAACGCGACCAGCACGCCGCCGAAACCGCCGAGCGCACCCCCCAAAAACACCGCCCCAACATAGCGCAAGGCCACCATGGTCGCGATAAACCGCGGCCGCACGCACAGCGGGCGATCGCGACCGGTCTCGGTCGACCCCCACGTGGAACGCCTGCCTCGCATGTGGGTTCCTCTCTTCATCCCTTTTCTGGGTGCGATCGAGCCACGCACTGCATTCCGGAATCGAAGATCCGACTCGGCGCCGGCTCGCGCAAACCCGCAGAGGGGGCAAGGCGGCCATGCGAGCGCGGAGCGAAGCGGGTCCGCCCCCCGGCCGGCCGCTCGAGCAGCTCACCGTGCTGGAGCTTCAGGCGCTGCGGCGCCCGGCGCGGCCGCGGGCGGATCCCCCCTGGCGGCGGCCAGCCCTCCACAAGCCGACGTGCACGGTGCACGAGAGCTCGGATGTCTGTCCCCTCTTCCGAAGCTGCGCAAACCTCGATGGCGACTCCGCGCCGAAGCCAAGCGGCTTTGCCGCCGCCGGCGGCGATCCGCCGTAGTATCCATCGGGCCAAGATGATGCGCAAACGATGCGACGCTGCGCTTTGGACGCGCCATGGGACGCTTCGGCGTGGGCACAGCCTTGCTCAGGGGATTCCGTTCTGTCCGAGAGGGCGGAGGCCCCGTGCACACCAACCTGGAGCAGCTGCCGAAGAAGGGTGAGGGTCAGTACCGGTACCTTCACCTCGACCAGTCCGTTCGCGAGCGCGAGAAGGTGAAGAAGCGGTTCGTGGCGTCGCTCGGAAACGTCGATCCGTGGACGGTGAGGCTCGTGCCGGCGCCATGGACAGATCGGAGACGAGCTGCCCACACCGCCTTGGACAAACCTGCGGCTTGTCCACACTGCCCACATCCCGAATACGAACAGAGATTGCCATACCTTCCGGACCGGCGGTCTACGCCTCTGCCGTCGGCCCCACGCGGACATTCCATGGGGCGAGAGCCGGGTTGCTACAGGCGCGCGAGAGCGGTTTGACGCCGGCGGCAGAGCGCGCTAGAGTGATCGACCTCGGCGCTAGGGGTGGCCGGGGGCAGCTGCCCGCCGGCCTGAGAGAGACCCTTCGAACCTGATCCGGGTCGTGCCGGCGTAGGGAAGCGCCGAGGGCGGTGTGCCTGCCGCTCGCTGGCTCCGCGCGAACGCGGAAGCCTCCCCACGCCTGCCGCCCGTTGCGTACCCCCCGCTCCGGGCACGCGACAGCCGGAGCGAGGGGCCAGAGGAGGCAGGAGCATGCCGAAGACCGCTGCCCCGCCCGCCCAGCTCACCACCGGCCCGCTGCCCGGTTCGCGCAAGATCTACGTGCAGGGCAGCCGCCCCGATCTGCGCGTGCCCATGCGCGCGATCGCGCTCTCGCCCACCGGCGCCGAGCCCAACCCCGACGTGATCGTCTACGATAGCAGCGGGCCCTATACCGATCCCGCCGCCCGGATCGATCCGGAGTGCGGGCTCGCACCCATCCGGCGCGGCTGGATCCTGGAGCGCGGCGACGTGGAAGAGGTGCCCGGGCGCCCGCTCCGCCCCGAGGACGACGGCCGGCGGCCGGGCGAACCGGCACCGCCCCTGCCGCGGGCCGCCGCGCGCCCGCGGCTGCGCGCCAAGCCCGGCGCCTGCGTCACCCAGATGCACTACGCGCGCCGGGGGATCATCACCCCCGAGATGGAGTTCGTCGCCATCCGCGAGAGCCTGCGCCGCCAGCAGCTGCGCCCCGCCCGCGCGCAACACCGCGGCGAGAGCTTCGGGCTGCCCATGCCCGAGGAGATCACCCCGGAGCTGGTGCGCCAGGAGGTGGCGCGCGGGCGGGCGATCATCCCGGCCAACATCAACCACCCCGAGCTGGAGCCGATGATCATCGGCCGCCGCTTCCGGGTGAAGGTCAACGCCAACATCGGCACCTCGGCCGTCAGCTCCTCGCTCGCCGAGGAGGTCGACAAGATGGTGTGGGCCACCCGCTGGGGCGCCGATACCGTCATGGACCTCAGCACCGGCAAGCACATCCACGCCACCCGCGAATGGATCCTGCGCAACAGCCCGGTGCCGATCGGCACCGTGCCGATCTACCAGGCGCTGGAGAAGGTGGGCGGGCGGCCCGAGGAGCTGAGCTGGGAGATCTTCCGCGATACCCTGATCGAGCAGGCCGAGCAAGGGGTGGACTACTTCACCATCCACGCCGGGGTGCTGCTCCGCTACATCCCGCTGACCGCCGAGCGGGTCACGGGCATCGTCTCGCGCGGCGGCTCGATCCACGCCAAGTGGTGTCTCGCCCACCACCAGGAGAACTTCGCCTATACGCATTTCGACGAGATCTGCGAGATCCTGCGCGCCTACGATGTCTCGATCAGCCTGGGCGACGGGCTGCGGCCCGGCTCGATCGCCGATGCCAACGACCGCGCGCAGTTCGCCGAGCTGGAGACGCTGGGGGAGCTGACCCGCCGCGCCTGGCAGCACGATGTCCAGGTCATGGTGGAGGGCCCGGGCCACATCCCGATGCAGCTGATCCGCGAGAACATGACGCGCGAGCTGGAGGAGTGCGCCGAGGCGCCGTTTTACACCCTGGGGCCGCTGACCACCGACATCGCACCGGGCTACGACCACATCACCAGCGCCATCGGCGCCGCCATGATCGGCTGGTACGGCTGCGCCATGCTCTGCTACGTCACGCCCAAGGAGCACCTGGGGCTGCCCAACCGCGAGGACGTGCGCCAGGGCGTGATCGCCTACCGGATCGCCGCCCATGCGGCCGACCTCGCCAAGGGGCTGCCCGGCGCGCAGTACCTGGATGACGAGCTGTCGCGGGCGCGGTTCGAGTTCCGCTGGCAGGACCAGTTCCACCTGGCGCTCGATCCGGAGACCGCCCGCGCCTACCACGATGAGACCCTGCCGGCGGAGGGCGCCAAGCTCGCGCACTTCTGCAGCATGTGCGGGCCGAAGTTCTGCAGCATGAAGATCACCCAGGAGCTGCGGCGGTACGCCGCCGAGCGGGGGCTCGGGGATGCGCCCGCGGCACGGGCGCTCGCGGCCGGCATGCAAGAGAAGGCCCAGCAGTTCCGCGCCGCCGGGGGGGAGATCTATCTCGACGCCACGAGCCCGGCGCGTGCCGGTGCGGCCCCGGGCGCCTAGAGGGCGGGCGCAGCCGCGCAGCCGACATCCGCCGCGCGCAGGCCGACCCGGCCGGCCGCGGCCGGCGGCCGGGCGGCGCCGCCCTGGCGCGGGCCCGCGCGATCGCGATCAGGCAAACACCTTCATTACGATCGGACATACACCCGAGCTCCTCCCGCGTGCCCGGCGGGGCGGACCGCCCGCGGGCAGGCCGCTCCGGGGCCGACCGGTGCATCCGGGCTCCGGCCGCGCTACCATCGAGTCATCCCTTGGCGCCGGCTCCAGCTCTGCGGTAGGGTTGAGGGGGAGGACCGAAGCGGGTGCGACCGAAAGGAGACGAACGAGGGGTTGCGCTCGTCGTCACGGTCGTGGTCCTGCTCATGGTGACCGCCTCGCTGGCGAGCTATCTGACGGTCGCCACGGCGAGCCGGCGCGCGGTCGGAGCCGAGCTGGCGCGCGAGCGGGCGCTGTATGCCGCCGAGCTGGTCGCCGCCATCGCGGTCCAGCGCTTCGCGCACAGCGACACCATCTCGCTCACCGACGAGATCGCGGTCGAAGTTCCCCTCGCGAGCGCGCTAGTGGGGGGCGGCAGCGGCACCACCACCGCCAGCCGCCTGCGCGCCAGCGCGCGCATCCGCCCGCTCAGCGCCGGCAGCCACCTGGTCGAGGCCGAGGCCAGCGGGCCGGATGCCAGCCGCCGCATCGTGCTGACGGTGCGCCGGATCCCGGCGGTGCCGCCGCCCTCCGCCGCGGTGGCGCTGTATGCCGCGCCCGGAGCCGAGGGGGTGGGGGCCCGCTTCGGCGGCAGGGAGTTCTGGATCAGCGGCTTCGACGAGACGCTCGCCGGCCTGCCCGGCGGCGCCGCGGCGCTGCCGGCGATCGCGGTGCGCGACGAGGCGGCGGTCGATGATCTGTTCGACGCGCTCTCCTCCTCGCAGTATCCGCGTGTGGTCGGGGATGGCAGCCCGCCCAGCATCGCGAATGCCGCCGGCTCCTCGCCCTACACGGCGCTGCGCATGCAGGACGCGGTGCGCGCGCTCGCCGAGCGCGCGCACCAGGTGCTGGAGGGCAACGTCACGATCCGCGACTGGGAAGTCGGCAGCTTCGGCAGCGCCGCCACCCCCCGCATCGTCGTCGTGCAGGGCGACCTCACCGTCCGCTCGCAGGGCCAGCTGCTCGGCGCCGGGGTGCTGATCGTGGATGGCGACCTCGAGGTGCACGACGATGGCTACCTGCACTACGACGGGCTGATCGTGGTGCGCGGGCGCGGGCAGATCGAGCTCGAGACCAGGCGGCCGAGCTGGTATCGCTGGTTCCCCGCCTGGTGGTGGGAAGGATCGCATCTGCGCGGCGCCCTGGTGGCGCTGCCGACCGCCGAGGGCACCTCCAGGAGCCGCTTGCGGATCGAGGACTACGTCGAGATCCAGCGCAGCGAGGAGGCGCTGGAGCTGGCGCGGCGCGCGGCCTCGCACATCCGCCGCGTGGAGCTGCAGAGCTGGCGGGAGGGCGTGCGGTGAACCGGAGCACGCCGGCGCGCGGCTTCACGATGGTGGAACTCACGGTGACGCTCGGTCTGCTGGCGGTCATCTCGGTCGGCACCATCGGCGCGGTGCGCGCCGGGCTGGCCGCCAGCGCCGACGGGCGCGACGCCCAGCTCGCCTTCCATGCGCTGCGCGCCGAGGTCGAGGCGAACAAGGCGCTGTCGGTGCGCGGGGTGCTCGCCCGCTTCGGCGGCCGCACCGAGCGCAGCTTCGAGGTGGCCGGGCTCCAGCCCCCGGCGGCGGGACAGAGCACCGGCACGGTGCGCCTGCTGTCCGAGCAACAGGCCGCGCTGCTGCTCGGCATCCCGGGGCTCGATCTGAACTTCAACGGGATCCCCGCGGAGAGCACCCTCGATGCGAGCTACAAGGTGCTGGTGATGGTGGTGCGCGTGGCGTGGCGATCGCCCACCGGCACCGAGGCGATCGAGCTCGTCGCCAGCGTCGCGGAGGACATGGGGTGAGCACGACCGGCCGCGAGCGCGGGGTGACGCTGCTGGAGGTGATGGTCACCAGCGCCGTGCTCGGCATCCTGGTCCTCACCGGCATCGGTGCCTTGCGCTCGACGCTGGTGGCGACCGAGGAATACCTGACGGTGGCGGCCCAGCAGGAGCGCGCCCGCGCTGCCCTCGCCATGCTGCTCGCCGAGCTGCGGCAGAGCGGGCGCAACGATCCGGATCGGGATGATGACTCCAACCTCGCACTCGCGGTCTCGACCCCCGATGATGACCCGAAGAGCCCCGATCCCTACGACACGGTCGGCTTTCGCCGCGTGATCGGGCACGAGCCCGACGGCTCGCCGCAATGGGGCCCGCCGATCACGTTCTTCGCCGAGCTCGAGCCGGGCGAGGGCACGCGCCGCGATGGCGACGACGACGACGGGGACGGCCTGGTGGACGAGCTGCGACTGCGCCGCCTGGACAGCGCCACCGGCGAGCTGGTCACCGTGCTGACCGGCATCCGCCGGCTCGTCTTCGCGCTGGCCGAGGGCGGCAGCCGCCTGGACGTCACGCTGGAGGTCTACGTGATCGGCGCCGACGGCTCGGTGGATGCGCTGAGCGCCTCGAGCAGCGTGCGTTTGCGGAACCGGTGATGGACGACAAGAGCCGCGCCAGCGATGGCTCCGGGCCGCCGCCCACCGGGCAGGAGCCGGCGGCGGGCTGCTGCGCGGCGCCGCCGGCCGGTGGCGCGGGTCCGCGCGGCAGCCCCGCGGCCGGGCCCGCGCCCCCAACCGGTCCTTCCGCGCCCGGCAACGGCAGCCGCCCCCCGGTCCGCCCGCGCGGTCCCGCCACGTTCGTGATCATCGACCGGCCCGCCCCGCGCCCTTGCGGCCCCGCGCCGCCGCCGGACCGCGCTGCCACCACCCCGGGGCGCGCCCCGCCCGGCCGGCCGCCCGCACGCCCCGCCGCGCCGGCGAGCGTCTGGAGCGGCACGCGCCGCCGCCGCCAGGAGCTGCGGTTCGGCGAACACGCGGTGCGGCTCGGCATGCTCTCCCGCTCCGAGATCGACGAAGCGCTCGCGGCCCAGCGGCGCCTGCGCGACATCCCCGGCAGCCCGGCGCTGCGGCTGGGCGAGCTCTTGCTCGCGCGCGGGGCCCTGCGACCGGAGGGCTGGGCCCGGCTCATGCGCACCGCCGTGCCGGGCGAGGCGCCGGCGGGCGACCGAGCGCTGACGCTGGAGCGGCTGGGCGCGATCCTGGTCGAGGAGGAGCTGCTGAGCCCGCAGGCGCTCCGCGAGGCACTGATCGCCCGCCACCGCGCCGAGCGCACCACCGGCGTGCGAGCGCTCCTGTCGAGCTTTTTGGTCGAACACCAGATCGTCGATGCGCGCGCGGTCCGCCACGCCGAGGCGATCCTGCGCCGGCGCACCGCGTTCGAGCAGCTGGTGCGCCAGCGCCGGCGGGAGCGCTTCGTGCCGCCGGTCGAGGCCTTCTTGCGCGCAAGCCTGGAGCGGAGCGGCCTGCCCCCGGCCGAGCTCCAGCGGGCGCTGGCCGCCCGCGACGAGGCCGTCGAGGTGCTCGGCCGCCGGCTGTGCCTGGGCGAGGTGCTGCTGGTGCGGGGACTGGTCGACGCCGACGTCTATGCCGCGCTCATCGAGCGCCATCTCGCCGAACGCGTCGCGCACGGCCGCCCGCTGCCGCATGCGGTGCGCGGGCTCGTGGAGCGACGCGTGGTGCTGGCGGAGCAGGCGCTGTGGGTCAGCGACCTCTTGCAGGGCAGCAGCCACCGGCTGCCCTCGGCCGAGGCGGTGATCCAGGGGCTGGCGGACGCCGGCTTCATCCCGCAGCGCCTCGCCAGCGCGCAGGTGCGGCGCAGCAGCCGCGCCCGCCGCGGCCGCCGCGCCGCCGCCGCGCTGGCGGCGGTGCTGCTGCTCGCCGGGCTGCTGGGGCTGGTGGCCCGCGCCTGGTTCGCGCCGCCCGCGCCACCGCCGGCGGCCGCCGAGGAGCTGGCAGCGCAGCGCGCCCGCGCCGCGGCCGCCGCCACCGCCGCCCTGGAAGAGATGCTGGAGCGGGTGCGCACGCACCGCGGCGAACAGCCGCTCGCACCGCTCGCCGGCGACGCCGAAGACGGCACGCGCTTCCGCGCCATGGCGCTGCCGGTCGGCACCCGGACCTACCGGGTGATCGCCGTCGGGCAGCACGGCGAGGCGGTGGAGGTACGCGAGGTGCTGGCGCACGCGCCGCGCACCGCCGCCCGCCGCCAGCTGCGCGAGATGGAGCGCTCCGAGGTCGAAGCCCGCCTCCAGCTCCAGCCGCTCGGTCCCCCGTCCCCGCCCGCTCCGAACCCGCAGCAGCAGGCCGAGAGCCGGCAAGCGCAGCCGCCAGCAGCGCTCGAGCCTGCCCCGCGCTGAGCCGCCGGCTCCCTGCCCGGCCGGCTCGCTGCGGCCAGCACGGCGGGCATCAGGGCTGGCGCTGGCGCACCTCGAGCCCCTGCACCTCCAAGCCGCGCTCGGCCAGCGCCCGCACCAGGCGCAGCAGCTCCGGGGCGCGGACCTCGACCACCCCGCGCCACTGCTCCCCCTTCATGGGCTCGGAGCGGGCCTGCAGGCCTGCGGCACGCAGGTGCTGCACCAGCCCGTCGGGATCGGCGGCGGGCGCCATCTCGAACAGCGTCAGCTCGGCACTGCTGCCCTCGAGCAGCCGCTCGCCGAGCGCGGCCAGCCGTCCCGGCAACCGCTCGGTCAGCTCGGCGCTCACCAGCGCCGAGCCGTCTCGGCCCTGCAGCACCCAGGCGCCGATCGCGGGCAGGTGCACGGCCGGTCCGTGCGCGATGCCGGCGCGCCGGCGCGCCTCGGCGAGCGGAACCGGGGGCGGCACGATCTGCAGCGGCGCCTCGGCCGAGCGCTCGGCCGCCGGCAGCGCCGCCAGCTCTGCCGCCGTGAGCGCATGCCGGTAGAGCACCGGCAGCGGGGCCCCGCCCAGCGGCAGCAGGGCTGCGCCCGCGCCCGGTTCTGCGCCGCCGGACAGCCGCAGCGCCACTGGCTCGGCGGCCTGCCCGCCCGGCGCCAGCCCGAGCTGGCGCTGCAGGCGGGCCCGCAGCCGCAGCGCCGGCGCCCAGCCGAAGCTGCCGGGTGGCGGCGCGGGCAAGGGCTCGAGCACGTGCTCCACCAGCCGCAGCAGGCGCGCCTGCTGCGCGAGCGGCGCGTAGCGCACGGTCGCACGCACGCATTCGCCGACCTCGGGGCTCAGCCGCAGCCGTCCCCGCAGCTCGAACTGATCGCCCGGAGCGAGCACCGGCACGCACACCAGCCGCTCTTCGCCCCGCCATTCCCAGCGCGGCGGCATGGGCAGCCGCGCCTGCGGACCGATGTCCTCGACGAACAGGGTTCCCTCCAGCTGCGCCACCTCGCCCGCCAGCTCCGCCGGCAGCTCGGAGGGCAGCGTGCGGTCCACGAACGCCACCCCGTCGGCGGCGGCAGCGCGCACGGCCAGCAGCACCAGCGGAACGGTGCTCGGGTTGCCGATGCGCACCGCAACGTCGATCGCTTCGCCGTAGGTCCCCGCGCCGCCGAGTGCGAGCGCGATCGCCGGGCGCGGCTCGTCCATCCGGTCGTTTCCCTCCGTTCCGCCCGGGCGCTGCCCGCCCTGCGGCGAGGCGGCACCCGCGCAGCCCGCTGCCCACAGCAGCGCCGCGACGAACGCCCAGCGCCTGCCCCCGCCGACGAGATGCTTCGGATCAGCTCGCATGATACCGCCCCCCCGTGCCGCGATGGATCGCCCCCTCCCCTGCTGCGCCGGCATAACGGCGCGCGGCCGCCCCGGTCAACCCTGCGCTCCATCGCCGCCCGCCGGCGGAAGCCGGCCCTGCCGCCAGCGGCGGCTGCGCGCCACCTCGGCGCGGTAGGCCTCGACCTCGCGCGCGGTCCGCGCGGCGTCCCAGCCCAGCAGCGCCGCCATGCGCGCCGCCACCTCCTCGCACACCCCCAGCCCCTGGTCGCGGTGGCGCAGCATGACCCCGAGCCGCCGCCACAGCACATCGGTGAGCGTCTCGGCCATCTCCTCGCGGCATGCCCAGTCGACCTGCGCCCAGATCTCGGGACCGGCCGACGAGAGCGGCTCGGCGAGCTCGGGCAACTCGGCGATCCGCCGCGCGAGCGCGAGCGCGCGGGTACCGTAGATGCGCGCCAGCCGCGCCGCCGCCGCCTCGCTCAGCCTGTCCTTCGCCTCGGCCCGCACCTGGCGCACCAGCTCGCGGGCCCCTGCCCGCCGCGGCCAGCCCACCGCACCGACCAGCGGCAGCCGGTCGGTGTGCGAGGCCCGCTGCGGAGCACCGGCGGCATCCAGCACCTCGACCGCCATCCGGCGGTAGGTGGTGAGCTTGCCGCCGGCGACGGTGACCAGGCCGTCCTCATCCACCACGATCGTGTGCTCGCGCGAGACCTCCGAGGCGTGTTCGGCGCGCTCGCGATCCTCGGCCACCAGCGGCCGCAGCCCGGCCCAGGTGGCGATCACGTCGTCGGCGCCGAGCGCCGCCGCGGGGTAGTACCGGGCCAGCGCCCGCAGCAGGTAGTCCACGTCGGCGGCGTCCGCCGCCACCTCGGCCGGATCGCCGGTGCAGTCGGTATCGGTGGTGCCCACGTAGGTCCGTTCGCCCCACGGGATGGCGAACAGCACCCGGCCGTCGTCGGGGTGGAACATCACATCGGCGTAGTGCACCGGCAGCCGCTCGCGCTCGAGCACGATGTGGATCCCCTTGGTCGGGCGCAACAGCCGCTCGCGCCCCCGCACCCGGTCCGTCCACGGACCGGTCGCGTTCACCACCGCGTCCGCGCGCACGCGCAGCCGCCTGCCGTCGAGCACGTCCTCGACCTCGGCGCCGCAGACCCGGCCGCCCTCGCGCACCAGCGCCGCCGCCCGCGCCCAGCTCACGACCACCGCACCGGCGCGCATCGCGTCGAGCGCCGTCTCCAGCACCAGCCGCGCGTCGTCGGTCGCGCAGTCGTAGTAGAGCATCGCGCCGCGCAAACCGGTGCGATCCAGCAGCGGCTCCTCGCGCGCCACCGCCGCCGCGCCGAGTGCACGGTGGCGGCGCGGGCTGCGGAACAGGCTCAGCGCCTCGTAGAGCCACATGCCCATCGCGACCGCGAAGCGGCCGCGGCGGCTCCACTCGTAGATCGGAAACAAAAACCCCAGCGGCGTGACCAGGTGCGGCGCGATGCGGAGCAGCACCCGCCGCTCGTTGACCGCCTCGAAGACGAGCCCCACCTCGAGCTGCTCCAGGTAGCGCAACCCGCCGTGCACCAGGCGCGAGGAGCGGCTCGAGGTGCCCGCGGCGAGGTCCGCCTGCTCGACCAGCGCCACCCGCAGCCCGCGGCGCGCCGCCTCGCGCGCCACCCCCGCCCCGGTGATCCCGCCGCCGATCACCAGCAGGTCGAACCGCTCCGCCCCGAGCCGCGCCAGCCGCTCCGCCCGCGGTGCCACCAGCCCCGTGACCGCGCTCGCCACCCGCCTGTCCAAGCTCCCCGACTCCTCCCCCCCGGGCCGGGCGGCCCCGGCGGCACCGAAGCCGCATCGTAGGCGATCTTCGAGTTCTGCCCAAGCCCCGCCGTGCCCAGCCCCCGCCACCGATCCGCGCGACCCGCCGCCGGCGCTTGCCCCGCAGGCCGGGCAGCGGTAGCTTCGAGCTGCGACAAGCCCGGGGCCGGCAATCGGGGCCAGCCGCGGCGTTGCAGGAGGAGAACGGCGATGGCGAAGCGGACGAGCGGCGCGGAGGCGGCGCGCTACATCGACCAGGAGATGGCGCGCGAGGCCGAGCTGCCCATCGCGGGCTGGTTGCTCGTGCTCAACGGCAAGCACAAGGGCGAGGACTTCCGCCTGCGCGAGGGCAAAAACGTCATCGGCTCGGATCCGGGCTGCGAGGTGCCGCTCACCGACGAGTACGTCTCCCAGCGGCACGCCACCATCACGGTCAAGCGCGTCGATGCGAGCCGGGGTCAGTTCCGGCTGGTCGATCTCGACTCGGCGAACGGCACCTTCCTCAACACGAGCGAGGAGCCCGTCCACGCCGAGGAGCTGGTCGACAACGACACGATCACCTTCGGCAGGACGCGCTGCCGCTTCAAGTGCGTGGGCTAGCGTCGCCTCGCGGTGCGCTGGCGGCGGCGGGCCGCGGCCAGCGCGCGCCGTTGCCGGCGGGCGGACCCGAGGAGGAGGCCATGGCGTGGAGTTCGGTGAACCCGGCCACCGGTGAGGTGTGGGCGCGCCACGACGAACACGGCGCCGGGGAGCTGGAGCGGCGGCTGGTGCTGGCGGCGGCGGCCGCGCTGCGCTGGCGGCGCACCCCGGTGGCGGAACGCAGCGCGCTCGCAGCGCGGGTGGCGGAGCTGCTGGCCGAGCGGCGGCAGCGCTACGCCGCGCTCATGACCCGCGAGATGGGCAAGCCCATCGCGCAGGCCGAAGCCGAGCTCGACAAGTGCGCCTGGGCCTTCCGCCACTACGCCGAGCACGCCGAGCAGCTGCTGGCGCCACAGCCAGCCCGCACCGGCGCCGCCCGCAGCTGCGCCCGCCCCGAGCCGCTGGGCGCGGTGCTGGCGATCATGCCGTGGAACTTCCCGTTCTGGCAGGTCGCGCGCTTTCTGGCGCCCAACCTGGTGCTGGGCAACGTGGCGCTGCTCAAGCACGCGCCGAACGTGCCCGGCTGCGCGCTGGCCTGGGAGGAGCTGCTCCGGGATGCGGGTGCCCCGCCGGGGCTGCTGCAGGCGCTGTTCGTCGACACCGCCACCACCGCGCAGCTGATCGCCGACGAGCGCGTGCGCGCGGTCACGCTCACCGGGAGCGCGCGCGCGGGACGCGCGGTCGGGGCGGCGGCCGGCCGGGCGCTCAAGAAATGCGTGCTCGAGCTGGGAGGCTCCGACGCCTTCATCGTCCTCGAGGACGCGGATCTGGAGCGAGCCGCGCAGGTGGGCGCGCAGGCGCGGCTGCAGAACAACGGCCAGAGCTGCATCGCCGCCAAGCGGTTCATCGTGCACGAGGCGGTCCACGACGAGTTCGTCGCCGCGCTGCGCGCGCGGCTCCAGGCAGCGCCGCTCGGAGACCCTGCCGAGCGCGCCACCGAGCTCGGCCCGCTGGCGCGCGACGACCTGCGCTGGCGGCTGCACGATCAGGTCGCGCGCAGTCTGGCCGCGGGGGCGCGGTGTCTGCTCGGCGGCGAGCCGCTGCCGGGGCCGGGGTACTTCTATCCGGCGACGCTGCTCGTGCAGGTGCGCCCGGACATGGCGGTGGTGGCCGAGGAGACCTTCGGCCCGGTCGCGGCGGTGCTGCGCGCCCAGAGCGAGGACGAGGCGGTCGCACTCGCCAACGCCACCCCCTACGGGCTGGGGGCGAGCCTGTGGACGCGCGAGCCCGAGCGCGCCGAGCGGCTGCTGCCGGAGCTCGAGGTCGGGATGGTATTCGTCAACGCGATGGTGCGGTCCGATCCCCGCCTGCCCTTCGGCGGTGTCAAGCAGAGCGGCTTCGGCCGTGAACTGGGGCTGCCGGGGGTGACCGAGCTGGCGAACCTGCGCACGGTCTGGATCGACTAGCCCCGAGGTGCGAGGGTCTGCCCGCGCCCCGGAGCCCGCCACCCGGGCTGGATCCCGGCAGCGCTGGCGCCGGGCTCGGGGAGCACCGTGACCGCCCACCGCGGTGACGGATGGCGAGGAGGACGAAGCAGACCATGACGACTGCAGCAGCGGAGACATTCGCCTTTCAGGCCGAGGTCAACCAGATCCTCTCGATCGTCGTCAACTCGCTCTACAGCCACAAGGAGATCTTCCTGCGCGAGCTCATCTCCAATGCCTCGGACGCGCTCGACAAGCTGCGGGCGCGGGCGCTGCTCGAGCGCGAGCTCTACGAGGGAGACGAGACGCTGGAGATCCGGATCGTGCCGGATCCGGAGGCCGGCACTCTCACGATCGAGGACACCGGCATCGGCATGAGTCGCGAGGAGCTGATCCAGAACCTGGGCACCATCGCCCATTCGGGCACGCGCGCGTTTCTGGAGCAGCTCGCCGCCGAGCGCCAGCAGGCGGCGGCGGGCGCGGGCGAGCTCCGGCTGATCGGCCAGTTCGGGGTCGGCTTCTACAGCGCGTTCCTGGTCGCGGACCGGGTCGAGGTCACCAGCCGCCCCGCCGGCGCGGGCCAGGCGGCGCATCGCTGGTCTTCGGACGCCAGGGGCAGCTTCACCGTCGAGCCCGCCGAGCGCAGCTCGCGCGGCACCGCGGTCACGCTCCACCTCAAGCCCGAAGAACGGCGCTTCCTGGAGGGCTGGCGGCTGCGCGAGCTGATCGAGCGCTACAGCGACTACGTCGGCTACGAGATCAAGCTGTGGTGCGAGCCGGAAGGCAAGGACAAGGGCGGCGAGCGGCGATTCGAGGTCGTCAACCGCGGCGTGCCGGTCTGGCACAAGCCCAAGGAAGAGATCACCAAGGAGCAATACGAGGAACTGTACCGCCACCTCACGCACGACTGGGAGCCGCCGCTGGCCTGGACCCACTTCGTCGCCGAGGGAACGGTCCAGTTCACCGGCGTGCTGTTCATCCCGAAGCGCCCGCCGTTCGACCTGTTCCTGCCCGAGCAGCGCGCGGGCCTGCGGCTGTATGTGCGGCGCGTCTTCATCATGGAGGACTGCGAGGAGTTGCTGCCGCGCTGGCTGCGGTTCGTGCGGGGGGTCATCGATTCCGATGATCTGCCGCTCAATGTGTCGCGCGAGCTGCTGCAGGACTCCGCCGTGGTTCGCACGATCCGCCGCAACGTGGTCCGCAAGACCCTGGAGCTCTTGGAGGAGCTGGCGCAAGAGCGACCGCAGGACTACGCCGCGCTGTGGCGCTGCTACGGTGCGGTGCTCAAGGAGGGCGTGCACCTGGAGCCCGAGCAGCGCGAGCGGCTGGCGAAACTGCTCCGCTTCGACAGCTCGCGCGAAGAGGGATTGGTCGCGCTGGCGGACTATGTCGCGCGCATGCCCGCCGATCAGAAGGCCATCTACTATGCGATCGGGGAGTCGCGCGCCGCGGTGGCGGCGAGCCCGCACACCGAGGCGCTGCGGGCGCGCGGCTGGGAGGTGCTGTACCTGACCGACCCGATCGATGAGTTCCTGGTCCACGCCCTGCCGAGGTATCAGGACAAGCCGCTGGTCTCGGCGATGAAGGCCGAGCTCGAGCTGGAGCCCGCAGCGGAGCAAAAGGAGCGGCTGGAGGCGAAGCGGGACGAGCTGAAGGGGCTGTTGTTGCGCATGCGCGCGGTGCTGGGCGAGCGGGTGCGCGATGTGCGGCTGTCCTCGCGGCTGACCACCTCGCCCTGCTGCCTGGTGGTGCCGGAGGGCGGGCTGCACGCCCACATGGAGCGGCTGTTGCGCGCCCATGGCCGCGAGGTGCCCGAGACCAGGCGCATCCTGGAGGTCAACCCCGAGCACCCGCTCATCGGGTATCTGCAGCGGCTGTACGAGCGCGAGCCGACCTCGGAGCGGCTCGCGGAGTGGATCGAGCTGCTCTACGACCAGGCGCTGCTCGGCGAGGGCAGCCCGGTCTCCGACCCGGCGCGGTTTGCACGGCGGGTGACGGCGCTGCTCGAACAGGCCGCGGCGAGCGCGCTCGGCGAGCAGCCTGCGGCCGCCGCCTCCTCCGAGCCCGCCTCCGCGGCGCCCCCGCCGCCAGGAGCGCCGGGCGAGTGAGCGCGGCGCCGCCCGGGCCGCCGCCCGGCCAGCGACCGCCCCTGGCGCCCTGCCGCGCGCCGGCGGGCCCGCCGGGGTGCGGCAGGGCGCGGCCAGCCCGGCCGAGGCCGTGTGGTGCTCGCCTCGCGCCGGTGCGCAACCGGACCGCCCGCGCGGCGTTTGTCCTGGCAGCAGCGGCGGCGGGCCCGGTGCGCTACCGGCGGAGGGCCGCGGCACGCCGCACGCGCTGGCGGCGGAGGACGGGCCATGGGAGGCGGATGTCCGACCTGCGAGGGGCGGCTGCCCGACTACGGGGTCGACCGGCGGGGCTTCCTCAGGGGGACGCTCTGGGCGCTGGGCGCTGCGCTGATGGGGCCGGAGGCGTTCTTGCGGCTGGCGCACGCCCGGCCCGAGGGGGAGGGCGCCGAGCGGGTGCTCGTGGTGCTGCAGCTGTCGGGCGGCAACGACGGCCTGGCGACCCTGGTCCCCTGGGCGGACGACGCGTACTACCGCGCGCGGCGCGCGACAGCGGTCGCGGCCGAGCAGGTGCTGCGGCTCGACGACTACCTGGGGCTGCACCCCAACCTGAAGCCATTGCGGGCGCTGTACGACGAGGGCGCGCTGGCCATCATACCGGGGGTCGGCTACCCCAACCCCAACCGCTCGCACTTCGCCTCGATGGACATCTGGCACGCGGGCAGCCTGGAGGGCGCGCGCAAAGGCACCGGCTGGATCGGGCGAGCGGCGGACGCGCTGTATCCCGATGACGAGATCCCGCTGTTGCTGACCAGCATCGGCAAGCAGGCCCCGCTGGCCATGACGGGCACGCGCCACCGGCCGGTGACGCTGGAGGACCCGCGCACCTACGGCTGGCGAGGCGACACCCGCCAGGAGCGGGCGTTCGCGGAGCTCAACGACGCCGAGCACCTGCCCCCGGCGGACGCCGGCGACCTCGGAGCGAAGCTGCACCGGGTGGCCGAGCTCGCCCGCGCCTCCTCGCGCCGGATCGCGGCGGCGGCCCAGGCCTACCGGCCGCGGGTGGACTACCCCCGGCACGCGCTCGCAGGGGCGCTGCGGCTGGTGGCCTCGCTCGTCGCCGGGGGGCTGGAAACCCGGGTCTACTATGTGCAGCAGGGCGGCTTCGACACCCACGCCAACCAGCGCAACCGGCACGACCGGCTGATGCTCGTGCTCGCCGAGTCGGTCGGCGCCTTCCTCGCGGACCTCAAGGCGCAGGGACTGGGCGAGCGCGTGGTGCTGATGGCGTTCTCGGAGTTCGGGCGCCGCGTCGCCGAGAACGGCTCGGCCGGTACCGACCACGGCGCCGCCGGTCCCATGTTCCTCATGGGGGGCCCGGTCGCCGGCGGGGTGCACGGCCGCCACCCGAGCCTGACCGAGCTGGATCGCGGCGACCTCAAGATGACGACGGACTTCCGCTCGGTCTACGCTACCCTGATCGAGGACTGGCTGGGCGCGCCCTCGCGTCTGGTCCTCGGCGGCAGTTTTCCCAAGCTGCCGTTGCTGCGCGCGCCGGCTTCCGCTCGCCGCGCATTCTGAGCGGACCCTACCGGCAGGCGGCCGGCGCAGGCCGGCGTGAGAGGGCTCTGCGCGCTCTGGTGCGGGCGCCGGGGCGCGTCCGCCCCGGCGGCCGGCCGGAGCGAAGAGCACCGAAAAAAGGTGGCGAGGCGGCGGCGCGTTCAGCACGTTGCCGACGTGGGTGCCGCTGCTCGAGGGGGGAGTCGAGCCGCGCCGCCGCCTCGCCGTGGAGGCGGGCTAGGCCGTGCCGCCGGCCGGCATCCGGCGCCCCCTGCCCACAAGGCGGGTCAGCGGGTGGTGCTGCGGATCCCGGTGTCCGTCGCGCTGCCGTTCCCGGTGCTCGTCGTCGGTCCGATCGGCCGGTCGCTGGCTGGCCGCACGGCGCTCGCCCTGCTGTCACAGATCGGTGCGCGCGCCTGGAGCGAGCTGCCACCACGCCCGCGCGCCACACCTATATCCTGACCGGCGAGCGCGGCCGCGACAATGCGTAATGATCCGCCCGGAGCGGCTGTTTGCTTACGTAGAGCATCTCCCCGATGTAGGCCGCCCCTTTCCCCGAAAGCCGATGCGCACGGTGGCTGCCCCCCCGCGGCCTTTAGCGCCGCGCGCCGGATTCGGCCAGCGGCGCGCCGGCGGCACGGCATGACAGAGCCTGGCCCGCACGCCGGTGTTGCGGTACACTCGGCGCTCCTGTTGCCCGCGGAGCCACGAGCCCGGACGGTGCGAGGCGCGGCGGGTCAGGGTCGGGCTCCAGGCTCGGGCTCGGCGGCGGCTGCAGGCGCGCCTTGCCCGGGTCGCACTCCGGGCCCGGGCGCAGATGACACCAGGCAGGGAGGCGACGATGAGCACCATCCAGACCGTCGGCGTGCTCGGCGCCGGCACCATGGGCAGCGGCATCGCGCAGAAGCTGGCGCAGGAGGGTCTCGCAGTGGTGCTGGTCGATCTGGACGACGCCCGCGTCCGGGCCGGCCTGGAGCGCATCCGGAGCAGCCTCGAGGAGGCGGTCGCGCGCCGCGTGATCCGCGGCGAGGAGCTGGAGCCGATCCTGGGGCGGGGTGCGCGGCACCGCCGCTCTGGCCGAGCTCGCAACCGCCGATCTGGTGATCGAGGCGGTCTTCGAGGATCTGGCGGTCAAGCGCGAGGTGTTCGCGCAACTGGGCGAGCTGACGCCAGCCGAGACCATCCTGGCGACGAACACCTCGAGCTTCCGTGTCGCCCAGCTGGCAGAGGTGACCGCGCGACCGCAGCGGGTGCTGGGCCTGCACTACTTCTACCACCCGGCGAAGAACCGCCTGGTCGAGGTGGTGCCACACGCCGGCACCTCCCCCGAGGTGACCGGCCGCGCCTGGCAGCTGCAGGAGCGGATCGGCAAGACGCCGATCCGCAGCGCGGACACCCCGGGCTTTGTCGTCAACCGCTTCTTCGTACCCTGGCTCAACGAGGCGGTGCGCCTGCTGGAGGAGGAGGTCGCCAACCTGCCGGCGATCGAGCAGCTGGCGAAGGAGATCTTCGGGATCGGCATGGGGCCGTTCGAACTCATGAACGTGACAGGCGTGCCGATCGCGCTGCACGCCGCGCGCACGCTCGGCGCAGAGCTCGGCGCGCTGTATGCGCCGAGCGCGCGGCTGCAGGCCCAGGTCACCAGCGGCCAGCCCTGGCCGCTCGCTGGCGAGCCCCGGGCACGCGACCCCGAACTGGTGCGCGCGCGCCTGCTCGGGCTGGTCTTCCTGGTGGCCGCCGAGCTGGTCGAGCAAGGGGTGGCCTCGATCGAGGACACCGACATCGGCGCCCGCGTGGGCCTGCGCTGGCCCCTGGGGCCGTTCGAGCTCATGAACCAGGTCGGAATCGAAGAGGCAGCGCGACTGGCGGGTGCGCTCGCCGAGCGGTACGGGGTCGAGCTGCCGCGGCTGTTGCGCGAGCAGGCGGCGCGGGGCGAACCCTTTCGCTTCGAGCGCGTGCGGCTCGAGGTCGAAAACGGCATCGCCACCCTGTGGCTCAACCGCCCGGACGCGCTCAATGCTCTGGACGAGGAAATGCTCGCACAGCTGCGCGAGCGCTTCGAGCAGGCGGCAGCCCAGCCCCAGGTGCGCGCGATCGTGTTGCGGGGCAGGGGCAAGGCATTCGTCGCCGGCGCCGACGTCCGGTGGTTCGTGCGCCTGCTGCAAGCGGGCGAGATCGACCGCATCGTCGCCTTCACCCGCAAGGGTCATGAGCTGCTGGAGCGCATGCGCGAGACGGACAAGGTGGTCATCGCGGTGCTGGACGGGCTGTCGCTGGGAGGAGGCTCGGAGCTGGCGCTCGGCTGCGACCGCATCGTCGCCACCCCGCGCGGCAGCCTGGGCTTTCCGGAGACCGGGATCGGAATCTACCCCGGCCTGGGCGGCACGCAGAACCTGCCGCGGCGCGTCGGCCGCGGACTCGCGCGCTATCTGATCTATACCGGCCGCGTGCTCACGGCCGAGGAAGCCTTCGCGCTGGGGTTGATCGACCGGCTGGTGCCGCACGAGCAGCTGCCGGCGGCGATCGAGGAGCTCATCGCGGCCGGCAAGACCGCCGAGCACACCGGCCCGCCACACCCGCTGTCCGGCCGGTGGGCCGAGGCGGCGCGGCTGTTCGACCGGCCGGCCGAAGAGCTGCTGGGCGGGGCGGTCGGCACCGACGATCCGGTGCTGGCCAGGGAGCTGGAGCGGGTGCGCACGCAGAAGGCACCGATCGCTCTGCGGCTCGCGAGCGAACTGACCGAGCTGGCGCTGTCGAACCCGTACCGCGAGGGCCTGCGCGCCGAGCTGGAGCGCCTGCCCCAGGTGCTGGGCACCCGCGATGCGCTGGTGGGCCTGCGCTCGGTGCTGGAGCGCAGCCGGCCCGCGTTCACCGGCTCGTAGCGGCCCGGGCGTGCGGGCCGCCTCTCAGCCGGCGCGCTCGAGCGCGCCGGCTCTCCAGCCGGTCGATCACCGCGGCACCGACCGCATCGCCCCACACGTTGACCGTGGTGCGGAAGCGGTCGAGCAGCCAGTCGACCACCAGGATGAGGCTCACGCCCTCCAGCGGCAGGCCGACGGCCTGGAGTACGATCACCATCGTGACCAGGCCGGCCTCCGGGATGCCGGCCGCCCCGATGGCGGCGAGGGTCGCGGTCAGGAACACCACCAGCATCTCCGGCAGCCCCAGCGGCACCCCGAACGCCTGCGCGATGAACAGCGCCGCCACCGCCTCGTACATGGCGGTGCCGTCCATGTTGATGGTCGCGCCCAGCGGCAGCACGAAGCTCGCGCTGCGCTCGCTCACCCCCTGCCGCTCGGCGTTCTCGATCGTCACCGGTAGCGTCGCCGAGCTGGAGGCGGTCGAGAACGCCGTGAGCAGCGCCTCCGCCATCCCCGCCGCATAGGCGAAGGGGGAGCGCCGGCCGACCCACCACAGGATGAGCGGCAGCACCACCAGCCCGTGGACCGCCAGCCCGAGCACGACGGTCAGGAAATACCGCCCGATCTCCACCAGCTGCGGGTAGAACCCGGCGAACCCGCCCTCCTCGCCGATCCGTCCGGCGACCAGCGCGAAGATGCCCGCCGGGGCAAACAGCATCACCACCCCCACCATCTTCATGATGGCGTCGTTGACCCCGTCGAAGAAGCCAAGCACGTGCCGGCCCTTGTCACCCAGCGTGGTCAGCACCGCCCCGAAGAAGAGGCTAAACACGATGACCGGCAAGAGCTGCGTCTGCGCCATCGCCTCGAACAGGTTGTTCGGCACCAGGCCGACCAGCACCTGGCGCACGGTGGCGAACACGATGGCGACGAACGAGCGGTCCGCTGCGCCGGCTTTCTCGCGCACCCGCGCGGCGAGCACCGGCCGCACCTCGAGCCCGCGCCCGCGGCGCGGCGGCTGCAGCGCCGCGCCGCTCGCCGCGTCGGTCCAGCCCTGGACCCGGAGCTCGGTGGCCGAACGCGGGGCCGTGCCCTCGATCACGCCGCGCACCCGCCCGCCCCCCGGCGTCGTCAGCACGACCTCGAAGTTCTGGTCGTAGCGCCGCGGCCGCTCCAGCCGCCCGCCCTCCAGGTGCACGGTGTGGCCCTCGACGCGCCAGCCGAGTTCGGGGTGCACCTCGCCCGGACGCACCCCGGCGCCGGGCCGCACCAGGTTGACGGCGAGCAGACCGATGGTGACCGCGATGGCGGTGGTCGCCATGTAGTACGCGATGGTGCGACCGCCGATGCCGCCGAGGTGGCGCACGTCGCCCAGCGCCGCGATGCCGGCGATCATGCTCGCCACGACCAGTGGGACCACCATGACCATGAGGGCGCGCAGAAACAGCTCGCCCACGAAGTAGATCCCGGCGCCGAAGCCAGGCCAGAGCGCACCCGCCGCCCCTCCGAGCACCACTCCCAGCACGATCCCGACGAGCAGCCCCTTGCCGCCGGGGTGAGCGCGGGCAGGGCTCGCAGCATGGGGCATGGGCGGCCTCCGAGGGCGCAGCGGGCACCCAGAGGCTTGTGCCCGCTCGCGCCGCTCGTGTCAAGTCCGCCAACGGCGGGCGCAGCGAGCCCACGGAGCTGTCGGCCAGCAGCCGGCCGCCGGCACGTCCAGGCGGCCCCCTCGGCTACACTCGGGACCCGGCGGGAGGAGCGGAGGGCGGAAGCTGCATGGCAGCGCGCGCGCGGGTGTGGATCGGCCGCGGCAGCGTGGCGCCGGTGGTGCCCGGCGCCACCGGCCGCCGGCCATGCCGGCTCCGGCCGCTGCTTGCCGCGGGCTTGCTGCTGAGCGTGCTCGCCGGCGCGACGCCGCCCGCAGCGGGGCAGCAGCCCGCCCCGCACCAGGTCCAGCTCGGCTTGATCTTCGGCGGCGGTCGGGCCGGGCGGCTGCTCGACGACGGGCTGGACGGCGGCGCGCTCGCCCGCGAGGTGACGCTGCGCCGGCGGCTGGCGAGTGCGCTGTCCCGGGCAGGGAACACGCGCGTGTTGGGGATCGACACCGGAGACACCCTGTTCCCCGATCCGGTCTCGCGCGCCGATCGCGGGCGCACGGTGCTGGCGGCGCTCGCCGCCGGTGGCGTCGAGCTGCTCGTCCCGGGTGCGCGCGACCTCGCGCTCGGGATCGAACCGCTCAGCGAGGCGACGCGCCTGAGCGAGGCGCCACAGCTGTTGAACGCGTGCTTGCTCGACCGCCGCAGCGGCCGGCCGCTGTTCCGCCCGTGGATCGTCCTCCAGCTGGACGGGCTGCGGCTCGGCGTGATCGGCGTGACGCGCCCCGATCTGCTCGAGTTGATTCCGGCCCGCGCCGCAGAACGGATCGAGTTCCTCGAACCGGTGGCTGCGGTGCGGCGCGCGATCGCCGAGGTACGCGCGGCGGGCGGCGGCGCCGAGGCGTTCATCGCTGCCGGCGACCTCGCTCCCGAGCAGGCACGCCAGCTCGCGGCCGCCCTCCCCGAGCTGGCGGCCGTGATCGGTGGGGCCGACTCCAGGGGCAGTGCGGCGAGCGCGACCGTGTGGGATTTCGCCGGCGGCCGCCCCGCCGGGCAGCCGACTCCGGTGCTGGTGCATCCGCGCGCCGGCGGTGCGGCGCTCGGCGTGCTGGAGTTGCGGTTCGCCCGCCGTGCGGGCGGCGGCCGCGGCAGCGGCGAACGGTGGCAGCTGGTGCGGGCGCTGGTGCGCCACCTCCCGCTGGAACGCGAGCTTGCCGCCGATCCCGTGATCGCCGCGCGCGTGCAGCGCGCGCTCGCCGAATACCAGCGCCGCGTCGGCACGCCGCTGTTTCCGGATTTCGCGCGCGCCTTTCCCGGCGGACTCGACCCGCAGGGCTTCGCCCGCGTCGTCGCCTCGATCGTCCGCGAGAAGACC
The DNA here is from genome assembly GCA_026004615.1 of Planctomycetota bacterium. Taxonomy (GTDB): domain Bacteria; phylum Planctomycetota; class J058; order J103; family J103; genus BPJM01. The sequence continues at coordinate 72,698 of BPJM01000002.1, read as the reverse complement.
GGCGCCGAGGTCTGCGTGCTGCACCGGCGGCTGTTCGACGAGGCGGCGATCGCCGAGGTAGCGCGGCGCGGCGCGCTGCGACCCGGAGATCTGGAACGCATGATCCGCTTCGACGACGACGTGGTGGTGCTCGACCTGCCGGGCAGCGCGCTGCGCGCGCTGATCGAACAGCACGGCGACAGCCTGGCCACCGCCGGCCTCGGTCGCGGCCCGCGCGGGGAGGTGACCGTGAGCGGCCGCCCCATCGCCGGCGAGCGCTGGTACGAGGTCGCCACCAGCAGCTTCCTCGCCGTCACGCCGCCGCCGCTAGTGCCCATGCGCCAGGCACGTGTGCGCCGCGACACCTTCGAGCTGGACGAGCGACTCGCCCTTCGCCCCTCCGAGGCGCTAGCGGCGCGGCGCGTGGAGGTCCGCGAACTCGTGGCGCTGGTGCTGCAACGCGAGGTGTTCCACCCGGGCGCGCCCCCCCTCGCGCGCGCGCACGTGCTCGGTGCCGCCGCGCTGCGGTTGCGCCGTTACGAGGAGCTGGCGGCCGAGGGACGGGCGGCGTGGGTGTTCCGCGTGGAGAACGCGCGCCTGACCTTCACCTTCACCCAGGCGCGCAAGGACGATCGCTTCGCCGCGGTGCGCGACAAGCGCGCCAACGCCGCCGACCAGTTCGCGTTCAGCGGCGCCGGCCGTCTCGAGCTGATCCGGTTGGCGCCGTCGGTGCTCACCAGCCTGCGGGCCGACATGCGCTACACCCGCCTCAAGGTGGAGCGCGAGGACTCGCGCACTGCCGAGGACGACCTGCGGTTGCGGATCGACCTCACGCCCGTGTTCCTGGCCTTTCCAGCACCCCTGCCCCCGCTCGAGCTGGCGCCCTTCGGCTCGGCCGAGTTCGACACCGAGTTCGAGAAACCCGAAGAACCGGGCGCCCACCGGCAAAAGGAGCTGTTCCTGACCCTCGGCGTGCGCACTCCCTACCCGGCCGACGGGCTCGAGACAGTGCGACTGGGTGTCTTCGCCTCCTACGAGTTCACCGATCCGGACGACGACCGCTGGCAGGGCGGACTGGAGCTGGAACTGCGCTACCAGCACACACTGCCCGGAGGGGTGCGGCTGGGCACGGGAGTGCGCGCGCGCTGGTTCGCGCTCGATTCCGAACGGGTGGCCGGGGATCTGGACTGGTTCGCCGAGCCGTACGCGACGGCGACGTTGCCGCTGGTCTTCGACCTGCATCTGGTGGTCGATGCCAACGCCTTCGTCTTCAAGCAGGACAAGGTAGGCAAGATCGGACTGCAGGGCTCGCTCGCGGTCGGCTTCAGCTTCAGCCAGACCTGGAAGATCGGCCGCGATCCGCTACTGCCCCGCCGTGACTGAGCAGGGGGCGGGCGCGCGGCGGTGCCTGAAGGAGGGCGCCCGGAGCGGCCACGGAAGGGGGGACCGCGCGCCGCCCCGGGCTTCCCTGAGCCACCGGCCGACCGGTGGTCTCACCACGCGATACCGCTCGGGACCGGGGGGTATTCCCGGCTCGGCCACCGCCCGGCCCTCAGTACAGGACCGGCTCGCGCCGCCGCGCCGGCGGGCGCGGCCCGCCGGGCTCCGTCCCCGCCGGGCGGGGGCGCGCGGACGGATCGCCCTCCACCGCCGCCACGACCTCGCCGCCGCGGCTGTTCATGCTCCAGGCACGGAGCCAGACGGTGCGGACCGGCTGCCACCCCTCGGCCATGAGCGCGGCGGCGATCCCCGGCATGTGGGCGGCGCCGTAGAACACGGCGATGGTCTGCGGCCGCGCCGGGTCGGCCGCCGCCAGCCGCTCCCGCAGTCGCTCGAGCACGTAGGCGTTGCGGCGCTCCAGGACCTGCTCGCGCATCGCGGGTGGCATGCCGAGCCCGCCGAGCCCGCCGGCACGCCGCAGTGCCTCCGCCGCCCGCGCGGCACGGCCCCTCAGCGCTGGGGGTGTCCCGCCGCCGCCGAACCGGTCTTCGAGCGCGCGCCGCGCCTCGTCGTCGGTCATCGCGTCGATCTGCATCATCATGGCCGTCACCATGAAGTGCTTGATCGCATCCTCGGTCCGCCTGCCCTCCGGGCCGGCGGCGAACAGGTCCTTGAGCGAGACCAGGGGACGGAGCAACCGGATCGCCTGGCGGATCTGAGCGGGATCGACCTGCTGGTGCAGCGGGTCGCCCGGGCCGACCGTCACGTCGCAGTGCACGAAGTGCTCCCGCTCGTAGTCGATCCCGTCCTTCTGGAAGCCAAGCCCGAGCAGCCGCCCGAGCGCGGTGTACATGGCGCCCAGATCCGCGCCTTGCTGCGTGTCGGGCTGGATCGGCCGGCCCGCCGCATCGACGAACTTCACCCCCTCGAACAGCACCACGTCCGCGGTGTCCAGGCACTGCTGCTGCAGCACCCGGTAGTACTCGGGATCCCCGATGTGGATGACGCCGGTGAGCCGCAGCACGGTCTCGCTGCCGGGCCGCCGGTAGTCCACCGAGGCGATCTCCATGTCGCCCGCCACGTCGTCGTAGCCGTCGTAGCGGATGAACCCGCCCGCAGCGTAGCTGTAGCGTGGAGCCGTACCCGCCGGCTCGACCTCGTAGCGGTATTTGATCTGGCAGGCCGGCAGCGCCGCCAGCATCGCCCCCACGGCCAGCAGCCCTGCGATCGTCCTCCTCCGGCGCATCCCGACTCCTCCCCGGCCCAGTCTCGCCACCGCGGCAGCCGCCGCGGCCCATGCCCCTCCGATACGGCGGCATCCCGCGAGCCGTTGGCCCGAGGCTGAGCGCGCCGGCGCCCGCCCTGCCCGCAGCCGCACCGGCCGGCTCGACCGGCTACAATCTCGCCCAGGAGCCGAGCTGAACTGCAGGAGCGAACCCATGCGCGGGGAGCCGCAGAACCGACCGCCAGGGCCGGCGCCGCGCCGCTGCAGGCGCCGGCTGGCAGGGTTGCTCGCCGCGGCGATGCTGCTGGCCTTCGTCGCGGTCGATCCCGAGGCGTGTTTCGACCCACCCGCTCCTCGAATCGAGGTCTCCGCACGGGCCCGGCGGCTGCACGAGGCGGCGATCGTGATCGACCTGCACGCCGACTCCATGCTGTGGCGGCGGGATCTGCGCCAGCAAGCCCGGCATGGCCACGTCGACTTCCCGCGCCTGCGGGCAGGCGGAATCGACGCCCAGGCGATCGCGCTGGCGAGCATGTGGGTGATCGGCCTCAATGCGGCGCACAACCTGTGGCCACCCGCCACCTGGTGGAGTCCCTGGGCACGGGTGAGCTACCAGATGGACCGGCTCGAGGCCATGGTGCGCGCCGAGCCCGGGGTGCGCCTGGCGCGCACCGCCGCCGAGGTGCGGCGCAACGCCGCCGCGGGGGTCATCTCCCTGTTTCACGGCGTGGAAGGCGCCCACGCGTTGCCGGATGGCGACCTGGAGCGGCTCGCGGAGCTGGCGCAGCGTGGCGTGCTCTATGTCGCCCCCGTCCACATGGCCGACAACGCCTACGGCGGCCACGGCGGCGGCGATCCCGCACGGGGTCTCACCCCGCTCGGCCGCCGCCTGCTCGAACGCATGAACGAGCTCGGCCTGCTGCTGGATACCGCGCATGCCGGCTCGCGCACGCTCCAGGACGCGGTGGCGCTCACCGCCTTCCCGCCGATCAACAGCCACACCGGGCTCAAGGCGGTCCACGAGCACTGGCGCAACCTGAGCGACGACGACGTGCGCGCGATCGCCGCGCGCGGCGGCGTCATCGGCATCATGTTCGGTGGGATGGCGCTCGCCGAGCCGAACGTGGACGAGGTGCTGGCGCACATGGAGCACGCGATCCGGCTGGTGGGCGACGAGCACGTCGCGCTCGGCAGCGACTGGGATGGCTGGATCCGGCCGGCGGTCGATGCCGCGGGACTGCCGCAGCTGACGGAGGCGATGCTGCGCCGCGGCTGGTCCGAAGAGCGGATCCGCAGGATCCTGGGCGAGAACGTGCTGCGGGTCTGGTCGGAACGGGATCGCCGGCTCGCCGAGCGGCAGGGCGGGCCGCCGCAGGCGCCGGCTCGCTAGCGCTCGCATGGGGCCGCGGCCGCGCGGCGGCGCGCACAGGCTGTGAGTGCGGCGTTGCCGGCCGGCTGGGCTGCGGTATACGATGGCTCGCCGATGGCGCGTGATACCGCCGAGACCAGTCCCCTCGACGGCCTGCAGCGGATCGGGGAGTTCGAGATCCTGCGCGAGATCGGGCGCGGCTCGATGGGGGTGGTCTTCGAGGCGCGCCAGCTCTCGCTCAACCGCCAGGTCGCACTCAAGGTCCTGGACGCCTCGGGCAAGAGCACCCGGGCGATCGAGCGCTTCCGGCGGGAGGCTGCTGCCGCCGCCCGGCTGAACCATCCCGGCATCGTCCCGGTGTGGGCGGTGGGCCAGGACCGGGGCATGCTCTTTTACGCGATGCAGCTGGTGCAGGGGCGCACCCTGCGCGAGCTGATCCACGAACGGCCTGGCGGGCTCGAACCCGCACGCGCGGCGCTGCTCGGGCTGCGCATCGCCGAGGCGCTGGAGTACGCGCACCGCGAGGGCGTGATCCACCGCGACGTCAAGCCGGCGAACATCATCGTCACCGCCGGTGACCAGCCCGTGCTCACCGACTTCGGCCTCGCCAAGGTGCTGTCGCTCGAGCAGCTCACCCAGGCCGGGGTGCTGCTCGGCACGCCCACCCACATGGCGCCGGAGCAGGCCCGCGGCGATACGCAGATCGACCACCGCGTCGACGTGTATGGCCTCGGGGTCTGCCTCTACGAGATGCTGACCGGGCAGCTGCCGTTCACCGCCGACAGTCTCGATGCCCTGCTGCGCAAGATCGTGCGCGAGCCGCCGCTGCGCCCGCGCCGCCTCAACCCCGCCATCCCGCGGGCGCTGGAGGCGGTGGTGCTCAAGTGCATGCACAAGCAGCGGGAGCAACGCTACGGGAGCGCAGCCGAGGTGGCCGCGGAGCTGAGGCGGTTTCTGCGCGGCGAGCGGGTAATGGCCGAGCGGCCCGGAGCGCTCGCGCAACTGCGGCGCTACTGCCGGACCCACCCCGGAGCGGCAGGGGCGCTCGCGGTATTGCTGCTCGCCGCCGGTGCGCTCGCCGCCTGGCAGGCGCACCGCAGCGGGCTGCGCCCCGCCTGGAGCTGGCCGCCATGGCGCATGCTCCGCAGCGGCGGCGAGCAGCCAGCCGCGACGTCTCTGAGCACTGCCAGCGCGCCGGCTCGCCATCAGGCGGGCCGTGCTACGCCGCCGCCCGCTGCCGCGGCACCGCCACCCGCCCCCGCCGCCGCACCGCAAGCCGCCGCTTCCGCCGCCGCACCGGGAGCGACCGGCGCGGGCGCGCCCACGCCGGCGGCGAGCGCAGCCGCGCCGGCGCCCGCCGGTGCGGAGCTGGTTGCGGCGGCGCCTGCAGATCAGGGGCTGGCGGAGCGCCGGCTGCAGGAGGCGCTGCGCGCGCGCCGGCGCGCGGAGGCCCAGCGGTGGCTCGAACGCGCCGAGCAGGCGCTGGCGCGCGCGGGCAGTCTGCCCGGCACCGAGGCGAGGCGCGCGGAGACCGAGGCGCTGCTCGCGTATGCGGCGGCGCTGGGGCTCGAGCCCGACAACCCCTCGGCGCGCCGCGGCTGCGCGCGCATCTTCTTCGCGCGCGGGCTGGCCGCCGAACGGCGCGGGGAGGCGGAGCTCGCGGCGCTGTGGTTCGGGCTGGTGCGGGAGTACGACCCCGAGGGGGCGTTCGTCCCCGAGCTCGAGCCCGCCGGCACCCTCGCACTGCAGACCCGGCCCCCGGTCGCCGCCCAGCTGACGCTCGAGCGCATGGTCGAGGACCGCACCAGCGGGGTACTGGTGCGCGAGGTGGTGGCGGCCGGGCTGCCGAGTCCGCTCGCCCCCCGCCGGCTGGCCGCCGGCTCGTACCAGATCACCATCCAGGCGGAGGGCTTTGCGCCAGCGGTGGTGCCGCTGCTGGTGGAGCGCGGCGACGAGCTTGCGCTCGAGGTGCGGCTGCTGCGCCCCGAGCAGATCCCGCCCGGCTTCGTCTACGTGCCTGCGGGCCCCTTCATCGCCGGCGGCGACCCGCAGGCCGTCCGCGCCGGCCCACGCCGGCGGCTCGAGCTGGCGGGTTTCTTCATCGCGCGTCACGAGGTGACGGTGGCGGAGTATGCCGAGTTCCTGAACGCGCTACCGGTCGAGCAGGCGCGCGCGCTGCTGCCACGCGGCAGCGCGCGACAGGCCCATGCGGCGCTGTTCTGGCCCGACGCGCAGGGGCGCTGGCAGTACCCGCCTGCCTGGCCGGCCGAGCGCCCGGTGAGCGGGGTGAGCTTGGAGGCCGCCGAACGGTACGCGCGGTGGCGCGGAGCGCGGCTGGGCGCGCCGCTCAGGCTGCCCAACGAGCTGGAGTGGGAGAAGGCGTGCCGGGGTGCCGACGGCCGGCCGTACCCCTGGGGCACGGCCCCGCCGTTCGGCCGGGCGCACCTGCCGGCGGGCGCCGAGCCGATCGCCCCGGCGCCGGTCGGCACCAGCCCCGCCGACGTCTCGGTCTTCGGCGTCCACGACCTGATCGGCAACGTCGCGGAATGGACCTCGAGCCGCTTCGATCCGAGCGGCCACCTGCCCCACCGCGTGGTGCGCGGCGGCAGCTTCTGGCCGGCGCCCGACCCTCCGCGCGCCGCTGCCCGCCTGCCCCACGAGCCCGACAGCTTTCCGGGTCACGTCGGGATCCGGCTCGCCTGCGACCTGCCGCCGGAGTAGCGGCGCAGGACCTCGGCTGGCCGTGCAGGCCGGCTCACAGCTCGTAGGGCTCACCCTCGACCGGCAGGCGGGCCTCGACGCCGAGGGCGCCCAGGTGCTCGGCCAGCGCCTCGGACTGCGGGGGCTCGCCGTGCACCAGCAGCGCGCGCTGGCCGCGTGGCTCGGGGAGCTGGCGGAACAGCTGCAGCAGGCCATCGCGATCGGCGTGGGCGGACAGCCCCTGCATGGCGACCACCCGGCAGCGCACCGGGACCTCCTCGCCGTAGACCTTGATCCGCTCGGCGCCCTCGAGCAGCTTGCGGCCGAGGGTGTGCTCCGCCTGGAAACCGACGATGAGCACCGTCGTCCGCGGATCGCCGACATGGTGCTTGAGGTGGTGCAGGATCCGCCCCGCCTCGCACATCCCCGAGGCGGCGATGATGACCGCCGGCCCCTCGAGCGTGTTGAGCTCCATCGAGCGTTCGACCGAGGTGATGTAGGTCAGGTCGCGAAAGCCGAGCGGGTCGTGCCCCGCGCTGAGGAACGTGTCCTTGGTCGGCTCGTCGTAGCACTCCGGATGGGCGCGGTAGACGAGCGTGGCGCGGGAGCTGAGGGGGGAGTCCACAAAGATCGGCAGCCGCGGCAGCCGCCCCTCCAGGAACAGCTCGTGCAGGAAATAGACCAGGTTCTGGGTGCGGCCGACGCTGAAAGCCGGCACGATCACCTTGCCGCCCCGCGCCGCCGCCTCCCCGATCACCCGAGCCAGCACCTGCTTCTGCTCACCGGCCGGCGGGTGCAGCCGGTCGCCGTAGGTGGACTCGCACAGGATGAGATCCGCCGGCACGAGCGGTTCCGGATCGCGCAGGATCGGCATCAGCTTGCGGCCGATGTCCCCGCTGAAGGTGAGCCGCCGCGCGCCGCCGCCGGGCAGCTCCACCGTGAGGCCGACCGAGGCCGAACCGAGGATGTGGCCGGCGTCGCGGAACACCGCCCGCACCCCGCGCGCCACCTCGGTCTCGTAGTGGTAGGGCACGGTCCGGAAGCGATCGATGGTGGCCCACACATCCTCGATCCGGTACAGGGGCTCGATCCGATCGTCGCTGCCGCGCTCGAGAGCACGCCGGTTGTAGTACTCGGCGTCCTTCTGCTGGATGAAGGCGCTGTCCTCGAGGAGGATCCCCGCCAGGTCGGCGGTGGCGGCGGTGCAGACGATCTCGCCCCGGAAGCCCTGTGCCACCAGCTGCGGCAGGTTGCCGCAGTGGTCGATGTGGGCGTGCGACAGCACGACGGTGGTGATGGTGCGAGGATCGAAGGGCAGCTCGCGGTTCTTGCGCCGCGACTCGGCGCGCCGGCCCTGAAACAGGCCGCAGTCCAGCAGTACCCGGTCGCCATTCGCCTCGAGCAGGTGTCGGGAGCCGGTGACGGTGCGCACCGCCCCGTAGCAGCGCAGGCGCGGGCGCTGCCCCGGGCGGCCCACGGCCTCAGGCCTCGGTCGGCTCGGGCGCGCGCGCCACGGCACGCGCGCCGAGCCGGGCCAGGAGTTCCGCGGCGCCGACCGGGGCCACGGTGCACCGCGGATCGCCACCCTCTTCGCGGATCAGATCCAGCGCCTCCTCGATCCGTTCGGCGGCTCGCTGCGCCAGCGCCTCGCGATCGCCGATGCGGTGCCGGCGCTCGAGGTCCTCCAGCACCTCCACCGCGCGCTCGCACAGATGCTCGCGGTAGCGAGCGCGCGCCGCGGCCATCCGCTCGAGGGTCTCGTCCAGCCGCTCGTGCTCCTCGGGGCTCAGCTCCTCCAGGCGGAAGAACACCAGCCGCTCTTCGCGGCGGCTCAGTCCCGTCGTGCTCGGCAAGAGCAGGTCGACCGCGCGGCCCTGCGCGTCCAGCTCCACCACCACCAGCCCCTCCTGCTGCAGCGCCTCGATCGCGTTGACGTAGATCTGCTCTGCCCCGACCCGGTAGCGGCCGGCGAGCTGGCGCACCAGCGGCAAGGCCACGAACGCCTGCTCGCCGAGACCGGCGATCCAGCCCTGGCCGCGCACGGGAAAGATCGCATCGCGGTGCGCCAGCACCTCGCGGGTGATCTGATCCACCATCTCGAGCTTGAGCCGCAACAGCTGCGCCGACACCTCCTTGAACGCCGCGGCGTGCTCGCGCTTGAGGTCGCCGAATCTCTCCTCGAAGCGGCTCATGAGGTACAGCGCCAGCTCCAGCCACAGCCGCCAGCCCGCGCGCTGGCCGTCGCCGCTGTCCGCCCGGCGCTCGTAGTCGGCGCGCAGTTCGGGGTAGCGGCGGAAGACCTCCTCGCGGATCGCCTCATCCTCGTCCTGCGCGTCGATGCCGAGCAGCTCCTCCATCATGCGGCGATGCTCGGCGAGCGCCTCCCGGATGGAGGGACGCACCGGTGCTGCGTGGTGGACACCGTCGGCGGCGCGGCAGCGGAAGTGGACGTGGGCGCGTTCCCCCCGCCGGATCAGCTCGATCAGACCGTGCTGCTCGAGCGCTGCGAGCGCCCGCTCGACCGCCGGCGGGGCAAGCCCCCCCAGCCTGCGCCCCAGCTCCTGGAGATCGCACTCGGCGCCGCGCGGCACCAGGCTCGCCAGCGCCAGGTACGCCAGCACCTCCTCGCCGCGCAGGCGCGGCAACCAGTGTGCGACCCAGTCGGCGCCCAGCCGCACCTCGGCCGCGGGTTGCTGGGGTTCGCCCGGCCGTCGGCTCGTCATGGGGGCGATTGTATGCAGCTCGTTCGCGGCGTGTCAAAGCCGGCGCTGCGCCCGGCCGGCGGCGGGGGGCGGCCTCCGAGGGCACGTCCCTCAGCGCCGCGGCTCGCCGCAGTGCACCCGCATCCACGCGGCCGGATCGCGCGCGACCTCTGCGATGGCCGACTTGACGACGCCGGCGATGGCGCGCCGTTTCGCCTCCTCGCTGCCGAAATCGGTCCCCTCCAGCGCCCGCAGGCGCGCGAGCACCACCTCGAAGAAGCAGCGCAACAGCGCCTGCAGCCGCTCCGGCGCCCAGCCCGCGGTCGCGGCCCGCACGCGCTCGTCCTGGCTCAATAGCTCGCGCGCGGTCTCGGCATGCTCGGCGGCCTCGCCGGGCGCGAGGGTGCCGCCGGCCCCGCCGTCTGTTCCCGGCCCCCGCCAGGCTGGCGAGCACTTGCGGCACCCCGGCCACCACCGGCCCGCGAACCGCGGCGGGCAGCGCCGCGAGGAACGCGCGCAGTCCGGCGAGGACGGCCCCCGCCACGAGCTCGGGCGGCGCGGCCGGCTCGTGGTCGGGGCCGGGCTGCGGCGCCGGGCCACGAGCCGCCGCCCGCTCGAGCGCGCCGCTCGGCGGCCCGCAATCCGCGCCCGCTCGCGCGGGCCGCCCCGCCCGCGCCCCGCCCCGCCCCGCTCCCTTTGGCGCCTGCCGGTCGCGAGCGTGCCATGGCTGTCCCTCCCCGCGCCGCTGCTCCGATGGCATCATCGAGCACCCCGACGCCAGGCGGGCAAGCGGGGAGCCTCCCCGCTGCCGCTGGCAAGCCTGTCGCGAGGAGCACACACCGTGGCCGAGCCTGCCATGAGCCAGCCGTCGCAGGCGCAGCTCCGCCCGCTCGCCGGCCCCCTCGCCCGCGCGGGTGCAGCTGCTGCTCGACACCCTCGGCGCGGCCGCCCGCCGGCGCTGGGGCGAGGCGACGGTCCGGCTCGCTGCCGAGCTGCACGATGCCTGCGCGAGCGGCGATCTCGAGGCAGCGGCGCGCCGTCTGGAGCCGCTCGACGACGAGCAGATCGTGCGCCTGGTGCGCCATCACACCGCGCTGTTCCACCTGGTCAATCAGGCGGAACAGCAGGAGATCATCCGCATCAACCGCGAGCGCGCCCGCGCTGCCGGGGGCGAACGGCCGGAGTCGATCGCAGCTGCAGTGGGGAAGCTACGGGCCGCGGGCCTGGACCTGGAACAGGCGCTGGCATGTGTGCGGCGGCTCGACATCCAACCCACCCTCACCGCGCACCCCACCGAGGCGCGCCGGCCGAGTGTGCTCTTCCAGCAGCAGCGCATCGGTGCGCTGCTGGCTGCGCTGGAAGGGCCCGAGCCGACGCCCGGGGAGCGACAGGAAACTCCTGGCGGAGCTGGAGCGGCAGGTGGCGCTGCTCTTGGCGACCGATGAGATCCGGGCCGCACGGCCGACGGTGCACGAGGAGGTCGAGCAGGGGTTGTATTTCCTGCAGGGGGCGATCTGGGAGACGGTGCCCCGCATCCACCGCGAACTGCAGGCGGCGCTGGAGCGCCACTACGGGGTCCGTCCCGAGATCCCGGCGTTTTTGCGCTACCGCTCCTGGATCGGCGGCGATCGCGACGGCAACCCCAACGTGACGCCGGAAGTCACCGCCTGGACGGTGCGGGCTCACCGCCGCGCAGCGCTGCGGCTGCACCTGCGCGAGCTGCGCGCGCTGCGGCGCGAGCTGAGCGTGTCGGCGCGCCAGGTGCCGGTACCGGCGGAGCTCTGGCGCGCGATCGCCGAGGAGGCAGCGGAGCACCCGCTCGCCCCGGAGGTGGAACGCCGTTACCGGCACGAGCCCTACCGCCTGCGGCTGACGCAGTGGATCGCGCGCCTGCAGCGGCTCCTGGCGGCCCCTCCGGCGCCCAGGGCCGAGGGCGGCGGTGGCGGCGGGGACGTGGCGGCCCGCTACCTCGCGGACCTGCAGCAGCTGGCGCGGTGCCTGCAGGCCAGCGGGCTCGCCGAGGTGGCGCGCGCGGGCCGGCTGGCGGATCTGATCGTGCGCGCGCAGACCTTCGGGCTGCACCTGGCGACCCTGGACGTGCGCGAGCATAGCGCGGTGCACGAGGGCACGGTGGCGGCGCTGTTCGCGCGCGCCGGCGTGCACCCCGAGTATGCCCGGCTGCCGGAACCCGAGCGGGTGCGGCTGCTCGCGGCCGAGCTGGACAATCCCCGGCCGCTGCTGTCTCCCCACGCCGAGCTGCCGCCGCTCGCCCGCCGCACCATGGAGTGCATGGCGGTGGTGCGCGAGGCAGTCGCGGCCGATCCGCGCGCCGTCGGCGCCTGGATCGTCAGCATGACCCACGCCGCGAGCGACGGTGCTGGAGCCGATGCTGCTGGCGAAGGAGGCGGGGCTGATCCGGCTGGAGCGCGGGCGGGTGCTGGCTCCGATCGACTTCGTGCCCCTGCTGGAGACGATCGATGACCTGCAGGCAGCCGAGCAGCGCCTGGCCGGGTTGCTGGAGCTCGAGGTCTACCGGCGCTACCTGCAGGCGCGCGGGGGGCTGCAGGAGGTCATGCTCGGCTATTCGGACAGCAACAAGGACGGCGGCCTGTGGATGGCGAACTGGGCGCTGCACCAGGCGCAGCGGCGGCTGGGACGGCTGGCACGGCAGCACGGCTTGGAGCTGCGGCTGTTTCACGGTCGCGGCGGTACGGTGGGGCGCGGAGGCGGCCACAGCCACCGCGCGATCCTGGCGCTGCCGCCGGAGGTGCACAACGGCCGCCTGCGCATGACCGAGCAGGGAGAGGTGATCTCGTTCCGCTACGCCCAGCCGGCGATGGCGCATCGCCACCTGGAACAGGTGGTGGCGGGGGTGCTGGAGGGCCAGCTGCTGGCGCGGCAGGCCGCGGCGTCGCCGAGCGAGGAGCGGGAGCGCGAGAGGCGGATGGAGCGGCTGGCCGAGCGCGGCCGGCGCGCCTACCAGGAGCTCGTCTCCCACCAGCGGTTCTGGGAGTTTTACACCCGCACCACCCCCATCGAGCACATCAGCCGGCTGCCCATCGCGTCGCGGCCGGTCGCCCGCGGCCAGGGGGACGAGGTCGATCTGCAGAGCGTGCGCGCGATCCCGTGGGTGTTCGCGTGGAACCAGGTGCGCTACCTGGTGCCCGGCTGGTACGGCACCGGGGCCGCCCTGGAGCCGGAGCTCGCGGACGCACAGGCGCGCGCGGCGCTGGCGCGCTGCTGTGAGCGCTGGCCGCTGCTCCGCACGGTGATCGAGGGCGCGGAGCGCGAGATGGCGCGGGCGCGGCTGGTGATCGCCGAGCGCTACGTCCGGCGACTGGCGAGCGAGCAGGCGCAGCCGCTGGCGGCTCGCATCGCAGAGGACTTCGCGCGGGCGCGGGAAGCGATCCTGGCGCTGACGGGCAGCGGCGAGCTGCTCGCGCGCGAGCCCGCCATCCGGCGCACCATCGCGTTTCGCAATCCGTACACCGACGTGCTCAACCTGATGCAGATCGAGCTGATCGCGCGCTGGCGCGCGGCCGCTCCGGGCGCACGCCGCGAGGCGCTGGAGCAGGCCATCCTGCTCAGCATCAACGGCGTCGCCGCCGCCATGCAGAGCACCGGCTGAGGCAGGGCAGCCCGGGCGCGGCGGGCCGGCGGGCGCCGCAGCGGCCGGCAGAAGAGGCGGCACCCGGATTCGAACCGGGGAATGAGGGTTTTGCAAACCCTTGCCTTGGCCACTTGGCTATGCCGCCCCGCGTGCGACGGGGGCTATTATATGCACCGGGCGCGCTGCTCCGTCAAGCGCGCCCGGGCGGAAAGCCCCTGCTTGCATCGGGGCGGAGGGCCAGCTAGAATCTGCCGGCCTTGCGCCGCCGCCGGCGCGCAGAACGCAGGAGACACGGGAAGCCCGTATGACGATCAAGATCACGGTCCGGGACGACGAGCCCCTGGAGGCGGTACTCAAGCGCTTCAAGCGCATCTGCGACAAGGAGGGCATCAAGAAGGCCCTCCGCCAGTACAGCTACTACGAGAAGCCGTCGGAGCGCCGGCGGCGCAAGGAAAAGGAGCGGCTGCGCAACCTGCGCAAGCAGCTCAAGGCGAAGCGCAAGGCCAAGCAGAAGGCGCTGGCGCGCGCCAAGGTGCGGGCCAAGGCGACGGCGCGCAAGGCCAGGGACGTGGTGCGCCAGGAAGGCGAGGAGCTGTAGCGAGCGGGCGCCCGGGCGGCGCGCTGCGCCCGGCCGCCTGGGCGCGCAACGAAGGCGGCGCCGGAGTCCCCTCATGGATCGCCCCGCGAAGGCCGACTGCCTGTTCTGCCGGATCGTCAAGCGCGAGGTGCCGGCCGATATCGTCGCCGAGACGGACGAGTTGCTCGCCTTTCACGACGTCAACCCGCAGGCGCCGCACCACGTGCTGATCGTGCCCAAGGGCCACATCGCCACCACCAACGACCTGCTGGCCGAGGAGGCGGCGCTGGTGGGGCGCATGGTGCTGCTGGCGCGGGATATCGCCGAGGATCACGACTTCGCGCAGAGCGGCTACCGGCTCGTGCTCAACTGCAACCGCCAGGCGGGCCAGTCCGTCTACCACCTCCACCTGCACCTGCTGGGCGGCCGTTACCTGAGCTGGCCGCCGGGCTAGGGGTCCTTCCTCCCCGAGGCAGGGCGCCCGGCGCGCGTTGACGCGTTTTCGGGCAGGGCGTATACTTGCCGGAGGTCTGGGGGCCGGCGTGCGCGGGGCGTTCGGACCTGCCCTCCAACTCAGTACAGGAGCGTCCATGGATCCCGGCGAGCTCCGGCAGGTGCGCCAGCTCATCGAGAAGAGCACCTCGAAGGTCAGCCTGCGCGAGCTGGAGAAGAAGGGCTTCCGCAAGGTCAAGGTCCTCCGCTCCAACGACATCGACCAGATGATCCGCCAGGCGGTGGCAGTGGCCATCAGCCGCGCCGGGGTCGATGCGGCCGCCAAGGAGGAGCTGGTCCGCAAGTCGCGCGACGAGCTGAACAAGCTCATGCGCCAGGCCCAGCAGGTCGAGGCGGAACGCGCCGAGTTGTTGGAGCAGAACCATCGCCTCGAGAGCGAGCTGCGCCAGCTCCGCACCCGGCTCGCCGAGCACGAGGAGGCCCAGCGCGAGGTCGATCGGCTCAAGCGCAGCCTGGAGGAAGCGCAGGTCCAGGTATTGGCGCTGCAGAGCCGCGCCAGCACCGCCGAGCAGCAGCTGGCCGAGCTGGCGCGCGCCCGCCACGAGCTGGAGGAGGCGCGGGCGCAGCACAAGCGGCTGGAGACCGAGAAGCGGCTGCTGGAGGAGCTGGAGCTGCCCAAGCTGCGCGAGCGCATCGCCCAGCTGGAAGAGGAGGTGCGCCAGGCGCGCGAGGCGGCGCGTCTGGCCCCGCCGCCCGCCGCGGGCGGTGGCGGGCTCGATCCGGCAGAGCTGCGCGCCATGATGCGCGACCTGGTCCAGGAGGTGGCCGGGGCGCGTGGCGACGAGTCGGTGAAGGCCGAGATCCACCGCCTGCAGCAGAGCATCGCCAGCGCGCTGGCCGCGGCCGGGGGGTCGCGGTCGCGAGGAGGTCACCGCCGCCGATCTGGAGGCTGCCAAGATCTCGCTCGCCAAGATCTTCGAGCACGAGCAGGCGGCGGCGGTCGAGAGCAACATCGCCAAGGTGCAGGTCAAGGAGACCACCGGCAGCGGCGTCAAGAGCACGCTCAACAAGCTCAAGTCGCTTCGTAAGGGAGGAAGCTCTACATGAGCGGTGAGAAGAAGCGGCCTGATATCGAGGTCGGCAAGTCGGCGGCAGCTGCGGCATCCCCTGCCGTCACCGCTCCCAGCGGGCCGCAGCTCGAGCTCGGCAAGGGGCTCGACATCGGCACCGCCAACCTGATCAGCGCCGTGCAGGACAAGGAGGGAAACCTCTATATCAAGGCGCAGCGCAACGCCTTCATCGACATCGATCAGGATGACTTCACGCGCAACATGCTGACCAAGCTCGGGGTGCAGTACGTCATCCTGAACAACCGCATGGTCGTGGTGGGCGATCCGGCCTTCGAGCTGGCGAACATCTTCAACCGCGAGACGCGCCGGCCGATGTCGCACGGCATGATCTCGCCCAAGGAAGCCGACGCGCTGCCGATCATGAAGCTGCTCATCGAGAAGCTGCTCGGCAAGCCGCAGGTCGAGGGGGAGGTGGTCTACTTCTCGATCCCCGCCGAGCCCATCGACTTCTCGATGAACGTGACCTATCACAAGGGGCTGTTCGAGGACCTGCTGCGCAAGCTGGGCTACAATCCCAAGCCGCTGATCGAAGGCCATGCCGTGGTGTTCGCCGAGCTGGCCGACGACGACTTCACCGGCATCGGGATCTCGTGCGGCGGCGGCATGTTCAACGTCTGCGTGTCGTACAAGACCATCCCCGCGCTCAGCTTCGCCACCTCGCGCGGCGGGGACTGGGTCGACCAGAACGTCGGCAAGGTGCTCGGCATCAAGGCCGCCAAGGCGACGGCCATCAAGGAGAAGGGGGTCGATCTGCGCAAGCCCCTCAACCGCGAACAGCAGGCGATCGAGATCTACTACCGCGAGCTGATCAAGTACACCCTGACCAACATCAAGCAGCGCTTCGAGCAGGGTGAGGACATGCCGAGCTTCCCCGAGCCGGTGGACATCGTGTTCGCGGGCGGCACCTCGCTGATCGGCGGCTTCACCGACGTGGTGCGCGAGGAGCTGGCCAAGCTCGACTTCCCCATCCCGATCAAGAACGTGCGCCGGGCCGAGGACCCGCTCCACTCGGTGGCGAAGGGCTGCCTGGTCGCCGCCATGAGCGAGAGCTGAGCGCGACCGCCATCGCTCGATCGGCTGGCTTCCCGCGGTGCTCGCCGGGCCGCCGCCCGGCGAGCACCGCGCCTTTCCGGCCGGGGCGCTGGCGGTGGAGGCTGCGGAGCGGTGCGGGTTGGCTCGCCGGCGCGCTGGCGCTCGTGCCGGCCGCGCTCGCCGGCCCGCCTCCCGATCCCCCTGCCGCGCCAGTGGCTGCCGAGCAGGGCGTCCTCGTGCACCACCCGGGCACGCATCCCGAGCTGGCACGCTGGGTCGCGGGGCTGGTGGCGCGGCTGCGCGGCGAGCTCGAGGCGCGGCTGGGCCTGGAGCTGCCCTCACCGCTGCACGTGCACCTGGCGCCGACCGACCGCCACTTCGAGGAGACCGTGCGCGCGCTCGCCGGCGGGCGGAGCCCGCCCGCCTGGGCCCAGGCGGTGGCGATCCCGCGCGCGCCCGCGCTCGTGATCCGCCTGCGGGGGCTGCAGCCCGCCGGCAGCGGCAGCCTGGCGACGGTGCTCGGGCACGAGCTCGCGCATGCGGCGCTGTGGGCGGTGGGCCCGGAGCTGCCGCGCTGGTTCGAGGAGGGGATCGCGCAGTGGGCGGCCGGCGAGCGGCTCGAGCCGCTGGTGCGCAACCGGCTCGCCGGCATGGCGCGCGGCGGCACGCTGCCCGCGCTCCAGGAGCTCGAGCGCGACTTCCCGCCGCACGCCCCCGAAGCGCAGCTCGCCTACCAGGTGGCGCTCGCCTTCGTGGACTGGCTCGCCGAGCGCGGTGGCCCCGAGCGGCTGCGCGCGGTGCTCGGGCGCGCCGCCGCGGGCGCGCCCTTTGCGCGCGCCTTCGAGGAGGTCTTCGGCGCGCCCCCGCGCGGCTACGAGCTGGTGTTCCGCGAGCAGCTGGCCGCCGGCTTTCGCTGGTGGGTGGAGCTGGCGCGGCTGGAGGCGGTGCTGGCGCTGGCGGCGCTGCTGGCGATCGCCGCCTTCGTGCGCCACCGGCGGCGCCGCCGCCGGCTGCTCGCGCAGATGGAACAGGCCGAGCGACCGCCGGTGCAAGGCGGTCCCGCAGCTCGCGAAGAACAGCCGCAGAGCCCCTGCCCGCGGTGAGCCCGCGCCCCGCGCTGCCACCGCCGCGCGGAGTTCGCCGCCCTGGTGTGCGACGGCGCCGCGCCGGCTGAGAGCGCCGGCCCATGACCCGGAGCGCTGCCAGCGCGCAGAGCGCGGCGGCTGCGCACCCGCCCGCGCCGGCTCACAGCGCGGCGGCCAGCCGCTCGAGCAGCGCGGGCCAGCCCGCGGCGAAGCGCTCGTGCTCGGCGGCCGCCCGCGGGTCCTCCAGGGCGAAGCCCCGGTGCACCAGCCGCAGCTGCGTGCCGCCGGCCGGCCCCGGTGCGAGCGCGAGCACCAGCAGCATGGTGGCGCCCGTCGCCGACGAGGGATGGGCGATGACCAGGCGGCGCGCCGGCTCGGCGCACACCACCCGGCCGCCGAGCGAGGGCGGCAGCGGCGGCGCGGCGCCCTCGAGCTGCCAGGCGCCGCCGGGCACCGCCTCCAGCCGTACCGCCGTCCCCAGCCAGCGCGCGAGCCGTTCCGGCTCGAGCAGCGCCGGCCAGACCGCCTCGGGAGGGGCCGCGAGCAGCCGCTCGGCCCGCACCGCCCCTTCGGCGATCTCCGGGCGCACCCCGGGGAACACCAGGCTCGCGCCCCCCTCGGTGCGCAGCCTGAGCTCCAGCAGCACGAAGCGCCACCGGCGCGCCTGATGCACCCGGCGCAGCTCCCACGGCAGATCGAACCAGAAGCCGCGCTCGGTGAGCGCGAGCTGCGTACCCGCGCCGCTGGCCACCAGCTCCCAGCGCACCAGCGTCGGGCCCTCCGCCTCCCCGGGCCGGCGCGCCACCATCGTGTACTCCAGCACCGCGCCGGGCACCAGGCGCAGGAACCGGCCCCAGGCAGCGCCGATCTCCCAGTCGCCGCTGGGATATGCGTCGAAGCCGCGCACCGGCTCACCGGCGACCGCCACCAGCGGCCGCTCGGGCTCGAGCACCGCCCGGTAGACCCGCGCCGGCGGCACCCCGAGATGCGCGCGCATGGCCAGCCCTGCCGGTCCCAGCGGGTGCCCGAAGCGGGCATGGTCGACGAGCCCCTGCCCATACTCGCAGTAGGCGCGCAGCGAGGCGAGCCAGAACGACCAGCGACCGCGCTCCGCCACCACACGCGCCAGTCGCTGCGCGGGCTCGGCGGCGCCCAGCCCCTCCAGCTCGAGACCGAGCCGGCACCGCCCCCCGCGCCGCTCCCGGAGCAGCAGGCGGGCGCGCACCGGCTGGCCGCGCTCGGGCGCTCCGCCGCCCCAGGGCCAGCGCCACACCAGCACGTGCGGCGGGCTGCTCTGCTCGATGTCGATCCGCGCGCCCCACGCCCCGCCCCCAACGGCGGGACGCAGCACGGTGCCCCGCCCGTCGGGCGTCGGGCGGGCGCTCGGATCGAGCCAGCGGCCCTGCGCCTCCGGGTCGGCCAGCGCACGGTGCACCAGCGCGGCGGGCGCGTGCAGCTCCAGCCCCAGCCGCAGGCGGCCCTCCGCAGCGGCGAACAGCGCCTCGGCCCGCTCGTGCCACACCGCGCGCGCCCGCGCAGCGCGCTCGGGCACGAGCGCCCAGCCGGTCCCCAGCAGCTCGGCACGGCAGGAACGGCCACCCAGCCGCGGCTCGAGCCGGAGCTCGAGGAGCACGGGCGCTGCACCGGGCGGTTCGCCGGGCTCGCGCTCGACCTCGAGCGTCAACCCGCTCTCGCTCCGCTCGCACAGCCGGCCCTCGACCGCGGGCCAGTCGGGCTCCGCCACCGCTTCGGGTTCCTCGGCCGGCTCGCGGGCGAAGGGGCGCCAGCAGAATCGCTCGCCGGGCGCGGAGGCGGCCTGGTGCCAGCCGGGCAGCCAGGCCTGTAGCCCTGCCGGCTCGGTCACCGCGCGCACCAGCACCTCGGGCGGCGCCGCCACCTCCCGCACCAGCCGCAGCGCCCCGGGCTCCAGCCGCTCCCGCACCCACTCCAGCCGCGCGGCGAGCCGCTCCTCTTCCTGTCGCTGGGCGAGCGCCAGCGCCGGAACCCGCCGTGCGCGCTCCTCGGGGCTCCACCAGCTCTCGCCCGCGGAGAATCCGCGCTGCCGCACCAGCACCCGACTGGCCGCGCCCCGCCGCTGCAGGCGGTACTCGATCCGGCTCACCGCGCGCGGCTCCGCCAGCACCCGCAGCGTGACCAGCCGCACGGCAGGGACGCTGCAGAGCACCGGCTCGCCCGCGGTGCGGGCGAGCTCGGCCAGCACCAGGTGCACCTCGCGCGGGTGGGCGGCGATCTCCGCGGCGCCCGCGACCTCCCCGGCGTGGATCGCGTCGTCAGCGACCCCGAGCGCCTCGCAGGCCGCGAACAGCGAGCCGCCCCCCTCGACCGCAGCCCGCAGGGCTTCCAGCCGGAAGCACCAGCGCGCCTCGCACTCCTGGTGCTCCGCGGGCGCGAGCGCGCCCGCCGCGCAGAGCAGTTCGACCAGGGTGCCGTCCGTGTCCGCCGCCGGGCCGAGCGCCAGCTCCAGCGCCGCCTCGCCCGCGCTCGCCGGCCAGCCCAGCACCAGCCGCCGTGCGGGCTCGGCTGCGCGCACCGTGCCGGCGAGCGTGCGCGCGCCGAACGGCAGCGCAAAACCGCCGCCGGCGTGCGGCTCCAGCCGCGCTCCCTCGCCGAGCCAGAGCGCCACGCGCGCGGGTTCGGCGATCGCCCGCCAGATCCGGTCCGCCGGCGCGGCGATCTCGATCTGCAGCCTCAGCGCTTCGTGCCGTTGCCCCATCGTCGTTCGGGCCGCGGAATCGAGCAGGCGCGGATGGCGTGGGCCGCACCGCCCCTCGGCCTGCCCGCGCTCGCCGGGGCGTCCTTCAGCCCACGCCCCAGCGCCGCTCCGCCTCCGCCAGCGCCTCGCGCACCCGCTCGGGCGCGGTGCCCATGGGTGCCGCACGGCGCGCGAGCGCGGCCTCGACGCTCAGCGCCTCGAGCACATCCTGGCCGACCCGCGGGCCGAGCAGTTGCTGCAGGCGCTCCACCCCCAGCTCCTCCAGGCGCTTGCCCTCCGCCCGCGCCCGCTCCACCAGCTCGCGCACCACCGCGTGCGCCTGGCGGAACGGCATCCCGCGCGCGGCGAGGTAGTCGGCCAGCTCGGTCGCATTGGCGTATCCATCGCGGGCCTCGACCGCCGCCCGCATGCGCTCGGAGCAGAACCGCGCCTCGCGCACCGTCGCCGCCATCACCGCGAGCGCCAGCTCGGCGGTCTCGACCGCGTCGAACAGCGCCGGCTTGTCCTCCTGGAGATCCTTATTGTACGCCAGCGGCAGCCCCTTGAGCGCGACCAGCAGCGCCTGCAGCGCCCCGAACACCCGCCCGCACTTGGCCCGCACCAGCTCGGCGCCGTCGGGATTGCGCTTCTGGGGCATGATCGAGCTGCCCGTGGTCACCCGCTCGGACAGCACGACGAAGCCGAACTCCTGCGACGACCAGAGGATCAGCTCCTCGGCGAGCCGGCTCAGGTGGACCATCAGGATCGACAGCGCCGCCAGCAGCTCCAGGGCGAAGTCGCGCGCCGCCACCGCGTCGAGCGAGTTGCGGCACGGCCGGGCGAAGCCGAGCAGCTCCGCCGTCCGCGCCGGGTCGATGGGGAAGCCGCTGCCCGCCCCCGCTCCCGCCCCCAAGGGGCACTCCGCGGCCCGCGCCGCGGCGTCCCGCAGCCGCCCCCGGTCGCGCTCCAGCGCCTCCAGGTGGGCGAGCAGGTGGTGGGCGAGCAGCACCGGCTGCGCGCGCTGGAGGTGGGTATACAGCGGCAGCACGTCGCCGCGCGCCAGCGCCGCCCGCGCCTGGGCGAGCAGCGCCGTGCCGAGCTGGAGCAGGCGCTGGTCCAGCTCCGCCGCCCGCCGCCTCACCCACAACCGCAGGTCGGTCGCCACCTGGTCGTTGCGCGAGCGGCCGGTATGCAGCTTGCCGCCCACGGGGCCGATCCGCTCGATCAGCCGCCGCTCGATGTTCAGGTGGATGTCCTCGTACTCCTCGCGGAAGGGGAACGTCCCCGCCTCCAGCTCCTGCTCGATCTCCGCGAGGCCCCGGAGGATCGCCTCCAGCTCGGAGGGCTCCAGCACGCCGCACTCGGCGAGCATGCGCGCGTGCGCGCGCGAGCCCTCCAGGTCCTCGCGCCACAGCCGCCGATCGAACCCGATCGAGACGTGGATCGCGCTCAGCGCCGGGTCCTTTCCCGGAATGCCCATCGGTATTCGCCTGCCCCCAGGGCCATGACCGCCGCCGCTGTGCGCGCGCGGCCGCGCGCGGCTCAGCCGCGCTCCTGCGCCACCAGCGGCCAGAATGCCTCCGCCAGCCGGATGTAAGCCTCGACCGCCTGCTCGACCATGGGCAGGCGCACGAACTCGTCCGGCTGGTGCGACTGCCGTCCGTCGCCGGGGCCGATCAGCACCCCGGGCACGGGGCCGCCGGGTGCGGCGTGCAGAAAATACAGATCGGAGACCCCCCCGAACGCCATCACCTGCGCCTGCGGCAGCGCCTGCCGGGCCGCGCGCACGATCGCGGCCTGCGGGTCGGTCGCCACCGGCACGAAGCGGCGCGAGCGGACCTCGAGCTCCGAAGCGCAGGTGCGGGCAAGCGCCGCCAGCGCAGCGTCGTTGTCCCAGGTCCGCGTGGTGCGCACATCGAGCACCACCTCGCACCGCTCCGGGATCACGTTCGGAGCGCTGCCGCCCTGGATCACGGTCGCCTGCACCGTCGGCCGCCCCAGCAGGGGATCGGCACCCGCCACCGCGATGTGCTCCGCCAGCGCACGCAGCGCCAGCACATCCTCGGCGGCGCGCTCGATCGCGTTCACGCCCTCCCAGGGCCGCGAGGCGTGCCCGGCGCGCCCGCGCGCGCGCAGCACGGCGCGCACCAGCCCCCGCTGGCCGTGGCAGATCTGCAGCCGCGTCGGCTCGCCCACCACCGCCCCGGCCAGCGGTCCCAGCTCGGGCAATACCTGCTCGAGTCCGCTCGGGCCGCTCGCGCCGCCCGCCTCCTCGTTGGCCGTGGCCGCCAGCACCAGGCGCCCGCGCGCGCCCGGCTCCGGCGCCGCGACGAAGGCGGCCGCCATCGCGGCGACGCACGACTTGGCGTCGGTCGCGCCCAGCCCGTACATCCGCTCCCCCTCGATCGCAGGCGTCCAGGGATCACGGCTCCAGCTCGGCGCCGCCGGCACGGTATCCAGGTGCGAGTTGAACAACAGGCCGGCACGGCCGCTGCCGCGCTCGCAGATCACGTTGTCGCCGAGGCGGCGCGGCGATAGCCCCGCTTCCCGCAGCGCCGCTTCGAGCACCTCGGCCGCCGGCCCCTCGTGCTGCGAGTAGCTCCGGGCCGCGATCAGCCGAGCGAGCAGCTCGACCGCATCGATCCGCGCAGGCCGGCTCACGTGGCGCTCGCGGCCTCCGCATCCGCAACCACCATGGTGCCGATCCCCTTCTGGGTGAAGATCTCCATGAGCAGCGAGTGGCGCGTCAGCCCGTTGATGATGTGCGCCTTGCCGACCCCGCCGCCGACCGCGCGCGCGCAGGCGGCCAGCTTGGGGGCCATGCCCTTGCCCGCGGTGCCGTCGTCGATCAGGCGCTGGGCCTCACTGACGGTCAGCACGCTCAGCAGTTCGCGGCGCGTCGCATAGTCGCGGTACACCCCGGGGACGGAGGTCAGCATGATGAGCTTTTCGGCGGCGAGCGCGATCGCCAGCTCGCTGGCGATGGTGTCGGCGTTGATGTTGAGGATGGTGCCGGAGGCATCGGCGGCCAGCGAAGCGACCACCGGGATGAATCCCTTGTCCACGAGCTGCAGGAGCAGCTCGGGTGCGATCGCCTCGATGTCGCCCACGTAGCCGAAGTCGATCTCGTGGGGCCGGCCGTCCTCGACCACGGTGGTGCGGGGGCGGCGGCGGGCGCGGATCAGGCCGGCGTCGATGCCGGACAGCCCCACCGCGCGGCCGCCGTGCTTGCCGAGCGCCGACAGCAACTCCGTGTTGATCTTGCCTGCGAACACCATCTTGGCGACCTCGAGCGCGCGCTCATCGGTCACGCGCCGGCCGCCCACCAGCTGCGGTGCGAAGCCCAGACTCTCCGACAGCTCGTTGGCCTGCGGCCCCCCGCCGTGCACCACGACCAGCCGGACGCCGACCATGTGGATGAGCGTCAGATCGCCCGCGATCGCATCCAGCCGCTCTGCATCCCGCAGCAGCTCGCCCCCCACCTTGATCACGAAGAGCCGGTCGCGGAAGGCGCGGATGTATGGCAGCGCCTGGATCAGGATGCTCACGTCCAGCATCGTCGCCCGTTCCCCATCTGCGCGCCGGTGCTGCTCGCCCCTGCGACCGGCACGGCGGCCCGCACCGCGCTCAACCGCCGATCCCCAGCAGCTCGAGCAGCACCGCCTTCTGTACGTGCAGCCGATTCTCCGCCTGCTCCAGCACCAGCGAGCGCGGCCCGTCCAGCACCTCGTCGCTCACCACCACCCCCGCGCCGCACCGGCAGGCAGTGCATGAACCACGCCTGATCGGTCCGCGCCATGGCGTCTGCATCGACGATCCAGCGCCCGAGGCCGCGGGCACGCCGCTCCTCGATCTCCTCCGCCTCCCGCCCGTAGCGGTCGAGCCGGCCCCACGACTTGGCGTACACGAAGCGCGCCCCCTCGAGCGCCGCCTCGCGGTCGGCCGTCACCTCGACCGTGCCGCCGGCCAGGGCGGCGAGCGCGCGGCACTGCTCCATGACCGCGGGCGGCAGATCGTAACCCTCCGGGCGCGCGATCACCAGCTCCCAGCCCGCCTGCGCGATCGCGAGCGCGAAGGAGTTGGGCACCGCCACCGGCAGCGCCCGGGGATGATCGGCCCAGCAGAGCACGATGCGGCCGGGCGCCAGTCCGCCGAGCGGTCCGCTCGCCGCGCCTTCATCCGCGCGGCCGCCAGCCGCCCGCAGGATCGCGAGCAGATCGGCCAGCGCCTGACAGGGGTGGTAGAGCACGCTCTCCAGGTTGAGCACCGGTACCGGCGCATGCCGCAACAGCGCCGCGAAGACCGGATCGCGGCTGTCCTCCTCCCAGCTCCGCCGCTGGGGAAAGACGCGGACCGCCAGCAGATCCCCGTAGCGGCCGAGCACCCCCACCGCCTCCTTGAGGTGCTCGGCCGCCTCGCCGTCCATGCGCACCCCGTCCCGCGTCTCCAGCTTCCAGGTGCCGCTGCCCTCCACGAGCGTGACCACCTCGGCGCCGAGCTGGCGCGCCGCCAGCTCCATGCTGACGCGCGTGCGCAGCGAAGGGGCGAAGTAGAGCTGGATCACGGTCTGCCCGCGCAGCAGCTCCAGCCGGCGGCTGGAGCGCAGCGCCTCCGCGCGCGCGAGCAGCCTCGCCAGCCGCTCGCGCGACAGCTCCGCGAGCGTGTACAGCTGGCGCGGCGCGCTCACGGCCGCCCTTCCGGCCGGAGGACGTCGGTGGCGCCGAGCAGGTCCTCCAGCGCCTGCACGAAGTGCTCGACCTCGGCCTCTCCCAGCACCAGCGGCGGCAACAGGCGCAGCACCCGCGGATCGGCGGCGGTTCCGCAGAGGATCCCGCGCGCCAGCAGCCCCGCCTGCACCTCGCTGGCCGGCCGCTCCAGCTCCACCCCCAGCAGCAGCCCCCGCCCCCGCACCGCCACCACCCCGGGCAGCCCGGCCAGCGCCGCCCGCAGCCGCTCGCCCTGGCGGGCGGCGTTGCCGGCGAGGTCCTCGCGGGCGATGACCTCGAGCGTCGCCACCAGCGCCGCCATCGCGAGCGGGCCGCCGCCGAAGGTGCTGCCGTGGTCGCCGCGCCGGACCTCGGCCGCCAGCTCGGGCGCCACCAGCACCGCCGCCGCCGGCAGCCCGCTCGCCAGCCCCTTGGCGAGGGTGATCAGATCGGGCTTGACCCCCACCGCCTCGCAGAACAGAAAGCTCCCGGTGCGCCCGAGCCCGGTCTGCACCTCGTCGAAGATCAGCAGGGCCCCGGCGCGCCGCGCGGCAGCGGCCACGCGCGCGTACCAGCCCTCCGGGGCGAGCCGCACCCCGGCCAGCGACTGGATGGGCTCGAGCAGCACCGCTGCGGTCTGCTCGTCGAGCGCGGCCTCCAGCGCCTCGGCGTCGCCAAACGGCACCTGCTCGTGATCGGGGACCAGCACCGGCCCGGCGGTGGCGCGGTAGCCCGCGAGCCCGCACGCGCTCAGCGCAGCCAGCGTGCGGCCGTGGAACGAGCCCTCGAACGAGATCACCCTGCGCCGGCCGGTCAGCTTGCGCGCGAGCTTGAGCGCCACCTCGTTCGCCTCGCTGCCCGAGCAGCAGTGAAACACCCGCCCGCCGCCCGGCCAGGGCCCGCGCTCCGCCAGCAGCCGGCTCGCTTCCGCTCGCACCGGGCAGTAGACCGAGCTGGAGTAAAACAGCAGCCGCCGCGCCTGGCGCTGGATCGCCGCCACCACCTCCGGGTGGCAGTGGCCGGTCAGCGCCACCGCGTGCCCGCCATACAGATCGAGATAGCGCCGGCCCCGCCGGTCGAACACCCAGCAGCCCTGCCCGCGCTCCAGCACCAGCTCGAGCCGGGCATACACCCCGAGTTCGGCCGCCTCGGTCTGCTCGATCAGCCGCTGTTGCACCGCGTCGCGCACCGCTGGTCCCACCCCTCGCCCGGCGGCTACGGCAGCAGCGCCGCCAGCCGCAGCCCGCAGTCCTCCGGCAGCCCGAAGCCCAGGTTCATGCACTGCACGGCCTGGCCCGCCGCCCCTCGCACCAGGTTGTCGATGGCGGCGATCACCAGCGTCACCCCGCAGTGCTCCCGTACGAACAGATCGGCGTTGTTGGTCCCGCGCACCTCGGCGACGTTGGGCGGTTCCGCCAGCACCCGCACGAAGGGCGAGCCGGCGAACGTCTCGCGGTAGGCCGCCTCCAGGCCGGCCGGCGACTCGCCCTCGAAGACCAGGTAGCAGCAGGCGTAGATGCCGCGCACCAGCGGCACCGACTGCGGCACGAACGACAGCGCCGGCAGCGGGCGCGGGCCGGCGAGCCGGCCCCAGGCCGCCTGGATCTCGGCTTCGTGCTGGTGCTCGAACACCTTGTAGGCCTTCACCGTCGCCTCGCGCAGCGGGTGATGCGTCAGCGGCTTGGGGCTGGCGCCGCTGCCCGAGCTGCCAGTCTTCGCGTCCACGACGATGTGCCGCGGGCACAGGCCGGCCCGCAGCGCCGGGCCGGTGGCGAGCAGGATCGCGGTCGCGAAGCAGCCCGGACAGGCGACCTGGCGCGCCGCCGCCACCGCTTCGCGGAACAGCTCCGGCTGGCCGTAGGTCCAGCCTTCCGACTCCCAGCCCACACGGAAATCCTGCGCGAGATCGTACAGCCGCGCCCGCGGACACCGCTCGCGGATGGCAGGGGCGAGCGCGCCCGAGCTGCCGTGCGGCAGCGCCAGAAAGACCGCATCGAGATCGGGATCCAGCGCCGCCGGCTCGCTCGGGCTCAGCACCAGCTCGGTCAGCCCGCGCAGGCCCGGCTGCACCTGGTCGAGCCGCCGCCCCGGCTCGCGCGAGGTCGCCTGGACCAGCTCGACCTCGGGGGTGCTGCAGCAGCAGCCGCAACAACTCCGCGCCGCCATAGCCGCTGGCGCCGACCACCGCCGCCCGGATCACAGCTTGGACTCCCGCCCGAAGGCGCGCACCGCCACCTGGTCGGCCAGCCGCTCGCCCGCGGTCCGGGCGTTGGCGGCGGGAAGGCCCAGCTCCTCCTCGATGTAGCCCTCGCCGACGATGTTGTCCGTCGCCGGCCCGCTCATGATGTCGACCGGCCGTCCGAGCCGCGCCGCCACCTCGCGCGCCCCCCAGGCGGCGACCAGGTCGTTGGCGCACATGACGTGCACGGTGATCGCCTCCCGGATCTCCGGATCGCGGAAGAACGACGCCACCCCGTAGCCGCCGATGATGCCGTCGCCCATCTCGACCACGATCCCCTCGACCCCACGCGCCGCCATGGCGTTGATCAGCCCCTTGGCCATGGGGGCGAGGTCCTCGAAGCCGGCGGTGGAGTTGTAGCCCGCATCGAGGAAGCTCAGCGCGTGCACCGCGCCGTGGTCCCGCATGTTGAGGGTGTCGCGCAGTGCGGCGACGCCCGACAGCTTCAGCGCCCCGAGGCGGAAGCCCCGCTGGTTGAGCTGGGCGATGATCTCGCAGGCGGCGCGCGTCTTGCCCGAGGCCATGCAGGTCCCGGCGATGACGATGAGCGGCACCGGGCAGTCCAGCCGCTCGGCCGGCGGGATCGCGTTGCGCCGGATGTTCAACACCTCCCCGTCCTGCACCGCCAGCCCGAGCACCTTGACCCGCAGCGGGTCGCCGTAGTCGCGGTTGACCGAGGTCGCCACCCCGATCACCCCGCCCATGTTGAGCACGTGCAGCACATCCCCGGCGCGCACCAGCCCGGGGCAGTGGCCGACGAAGCCGCGCAGCGCCCGGCGCGATCCCAGCGTGCCCGCCAGGATGTCGCCCCGCGAGATGTGGGCCAGCCGGCCCGTGATCAGCTCGAGCTGGTCATAGACGCGCTTCTCCTCCAGCGCCTTGACCACCACGACATCGCCGGGATGCACCGGCCCCCCCTCGATGATCTCCAGGGAGTGCGAGCCGAGCAGTCCGTTGGTGGAGGAGGCGATCTTGTGCACCTCGACGTGTGGCACTACCGCTCCTCCTGCCCGCCCGGTGCGCGCCAGCTCGCGATCGCCGCCTGCAGCGGGAACAGCTTGCAGAAACCGGCGGCATCCGCCCCGTCCCAGTATGCGTTGCCCTCGCCATAGGTCGCGATCTCGGGTGCGACCAGGGTGTAGGGCGAGCGCACCCCCCGCACCTCGGCGCGCCCTGCCCCGAGCCACACCCGCACCTCGCCCGTCACCCGCTGCTGCGAGCTGGCGAGCAGCGCCTCGATGTCGCGCATCACGGGGTCGAAATACAGCCCCTCGTGCAGCAGGTTGCCGTAGAAGGTGGCGAGCATGTCCTTCCAGAACTGCTGCCACTTCGTCAGCACGAGCTTTTCCAGCTCGCGGTGCGCCAGCACCAGCACCAGCGGTGCCGGCGCCTCGAACGCGATGCGACCCTTGATCCCGAGGATCGTGTCCCCGAGATGGACGCCGCGGCCGACGCCGCGCGCCCCGGCGAGCTCGTTCAGGCGCGCGACCAGGTCGATGCCCGCGAGCGGCGCATCGTCCAGCGCCACCGGCAATCCCTGTTCGAACCGCAAGAAGATCTCGCGCGGCTCGGCGGCACGCGCCGGGTCACACACCAGCCGCCAGACGTCGTCCTTGGGATACCGCCACGGATCGTGCAGCTCCCGCCCGCCGATCGTGGTGCCCCACAGCGAGACGTTGACGCTCAGCTCGGTGGTGCGCTCCTCGACCTGCAGGCCCGCCGCCCGCAGCCGCGCCGTCGCCTGCTGGCGCGAGACGCGCGCGGCGCGGATGGGGGCCAGCACCTCGGTGCCGGGCAACAGGGTGCGGAACGCCGCGTCGAACCGCACCTGGTCGTTGCCGGCGCCGGTCGAGCCGTGTGCCACCGCGCGGGCGCCGCGCTCGCGCGCCACCTCCGCGACCGCGATCGCCTGCTCGACCCGTTCGGCCGCCACGCACAACGGGTAGACGCCCCCGCGCAGCACGTTGCCCCGGATGATCCAGGAGACGAACCGATCGTAGACCTGGGCCCGCCGGTCGAGCGCCAGGTGCTCCCGCGCGCCGAGCGCGCGCGCCCGGGCGCCGATCGCCTCCAGCTCGCCCGGGCGAAAGCCGCCGGTATCGACCGTGACCGCGATGACCTCCCAGCCCTGCTCGCGCAGCGCCAGGATGCAGTACGAGGTGTCCAGCCCCGCCGGAATAGGCGAGGACCACCTGATCTGCGCCCACCCGCCGCCTCCTGTCTCCGTTTCGCTCGCCGTGGAAACGGGCGATTTTAGCGGGCCCAAAGGGAGCGCGTCAACGCGGCTCCTCGCGGCGGGGCGCCCCGCTCAGCCGGCGATCAGGGAAAGCACCAAGACGAGCAGCCCGAGCAGCGCCGCGGCGAGCAGCGCCACCACGAGGGCGAATCGCCCGATGCCCTGAGCAGGAGCCGGCGCCGCGGACGCCGGCATGGGGCCGGGCCCGGCGGGCGACGGCCCAGACGCCGCCCCCGCCGGCGCGGGCAGGTGCGGTGCGGGAACGGGCGCGGCGGGAACCGGACCCGGCAGCGGCGCCCCCCCGGGGCCGCCGAGGATCATGGTCCCGCCCGCGGGACCGCCGGCGGGCGGCCACGGTCCACCGCCACCCCCCACCGGGGCCGTCGCCCCGGGGCCGGGGCCGCCGGGCGCCCCGGCGCGCAGCGCGTCCGGGGAGGCGACCAGGGTCTGGCCCGCCCCCGGTGGGCGGGGCGGCGCGCCCCGTACCGGCAGGCCCTCGCGGCTCAGCCGCACCGCCACGCCCTGGCCGAGCTGGATCACCGCGCCGTCGGGCACCGGTGTCGGCCCGACGATCGGCTGGCCGGCGATGAAGCTCCCATGGGTGGCGCTCAGGTTCGCGACGACCAAGCCATCCTCGGTCGCGGTGATCTGCAGATGGTGCGGCTCGACCGTCGGATCCTCGATGCGCACCTGGACGTTGCTGCCGCTGCCGACGATCGCGCTGCACGGCGCGGGCAGGCGGTTGACGTACCCGCGCAGCGGCCCGCCGATGTGCTCGACCAGCAGTTCCATGGCGCAGGCACCTGCCACCGGGTCACCCCTGACCATAGCACCGGCGCCGCTTCGCCGCAAGCTGACCCGCGCTCACGGGTTGTAGGTTATCGGACCCGTCCGGCCGGGGCCCGCGGCCGGGCACCGCCCGGTTGCGGCAGGGGCGGGCGAGCGGCAAGCTGTAGGGCATGCAGGCGAGCTCGACCCTGCCGGCCACCCTCATCGCGGGGCGCTATCGCGTGCGGGCAGTGCTGGGCCGTGGCGCGATGGGCGAGGTGCTGCTGGTCGAGGACGTGCTGCCGCCTGGACGCACCCTGGCGCTCAAGCGCTTCCACCCGGATGCGACCCTGCAGCCCGAGGCCATCGCTGCACTGGGCCGCGAGTTCCAGACCCTGCGCGAGCTGCGCCACCCTCACCTGGCCGAGGTGCTCGACTTCGGCTGGACGGAAGGGCCGTCCGGCATCCGGGTCCCGTTCTTCACCGCGGAGTACGTGGCGGGACTCGACCTGTACCAGGCGACGCGAGGCGCGGAGCCGGAGTTGGTCTGGGAGCTGTTCGAGCAGCTGCTCGATGCGCTCGGGTACGTACACGCGCGCGGGGTAGTGCACCGCGACATCAAGCCTGGCAACGTCCTGGTGGCGCGGGGGGCGGGCGGGGCGCCGCACCTCAAGCTCATCGACTTCGGACTGGCCGGCACCGCCCGCAGTGCGCCCGAGGCCGTGCCCCGGGGCACCGCGCGCTACCTCGCACCCGAGGTCATCGAGCGCGGCGAGGCGAGCCCGCGCTCCGACCTGTATGCCGTCGGCGTCACGCTGTACGAGGTGCTGACCGGAGTGCCTCCGTTCCGCGGCAGCACGCGCGAGGTGCTGCGCCAGCACCTGGAGAGCCATCCCCGGCCGCCGAGCGAGCTGCGCCCCGAGCTGAGCGACGCGGTCGATCGCCTGGTGCTGCGCCTGCTGGAGAAGGACCCGGCGGCGCGGCCGCGCACCGCAGAGGAGGTGCGGGCGGCGCTGCGCACGGCCAGCGGGATGGGCCCGGCGGTCGCGGCTGCGATCGCCGAGCTGCGCGCTGGAGGCGAGCATCGGGACGGGGCGGGCTCTCGCGGCGGGCCGGGGCCTGCTCTCGGCGCCGCGGGCGGCCTGGGGATCGGCCGGGCCGTGGCGCTGGCGGCCCCGCTGCCGGTGGCGGGTCTGCTCGGCCGCGAGCGCGAGCGCGCCGCCGCCCTCGCGTGGCTGGAGCGGGGCCTGCCGAGCCTGCTGCCGCTGGAGGTCACGGCTCTGGATGCGGTCGGGGGCGCGCCGGCGCCGGCGGAGCTCGCCGCCGGCCACACCGATGGCGCGCCGGCCGTGCCAGCCCCCGGCCCGCCGGTGCTCGTGGTGGCGGGCGATCTCGGTGTCGGCAAGACGCGGCTGCTGCTCGAGCTGAAACACCACGCCCAGCTGCGGGGCGTCACGGTGCTGGAGGCGAGCTGCGAGCTGGGTGCCCGCGCCTACGCGCCGTTCGCGGAGCTATTGCGGGCGCTGGTGCAGATCCTGGGCGAGAGGGAGGCGGAGGCGCTGCTCGGCCCCAGCGCGCCGCAGCTCGGCCGGTTCCTCGGCGAGGATGCCGCCGGCGAGGCCTGCACCCACGCCGGCACCGAGCCGAGGGCCGAACCGCCCGGCGTCGACGTGGAGCGGGAGCGGGCGCGGCTGTTCGACGCGATCGCCACCTTCCTGCTCGCCGCCGCCTGGCGCCGTCCCCTGCTGCTGGTGCTCCACGAGCTGCACCGCGCGGACGCCGGCACCCTGGCGCTGCTCGGCCACCTGGCTCGGGTGGCGGCGTTCGCCGGGGGCCACCGCCTGCGCTTCGCGGCCAGCATCCGCGCCCGCCTGCCCTTGCCCCTGCCCGGAGGCGAGCCGGGCAGGCGAGCGGGCGGGGCGCTGTCGGCGCTGGATGCCGACCTCCTCGCGCTCATCCCGCTCGGCCCGCTGGAGCCGGCGGCGGTCCGCGACCTGGTGTGTGCGGCGCTGGGCTGCACGGAGGTGCCCGGCGAGCTGGTGGCGGTGCTGCACGAGCAGACCGGCGGCAACCCGTATTTCCTCCAGGAGACGCTCAAGAGCATGCTCGAGCGCGGGGTGATCGGGCGCGAGGACGGCCGGCTGGTGCTGCGCGGGGCGCTCGCGCCGCTGGTCCCGCTCAGCGTCGCGGAGGTGTTGCGCGAGCGCCTGCAGCAGCTCGGGCCGGGCGAGCGGCAGGTGCTGGAGATCCTGGCGGCGGCGCGCCTGCCGTTGTCCTCCCGCAACCTGGCCGAGCTGGGGGCACTGGCGGGGCGTGCGCTGCGCGCGGCGCTGACGGCGCTGGTGCACCGCGGCCTGGTGGTGGCCGAGGAACGCGCCGGGCGCGAGCGCAGCTACCGCTGCGTACACGAGCTGTTGCGGCAGGTCGTGGTGCGCGGGATCGGTCCGGCCGAACGGCGCGCGCTGCACCGGCGGCTGGGGGAGTGGCTGGAGCAGCGCGCGCGCCGGGGCGCCGAAGCGGTGGACCCGGCGCTGCTCGCCGAGCACTTCCGGGAGGCGGGCGAGCCCGGGCGCGCCTTCCATTATGGTGCGCTTGCCGGGGACCAGGCGCGGCGGCTGTACGCCAACGAGCGCGCGATCGCGCTGTACGAGGAGGCGCTGCGCCAGGGCCGGCGGGCAGGCGCCGCGCCGCGGGCGCTGCTGGGCGTGCTCGAGGCGCTGGGGCTGGTCCGCGAGCGCATCGGCGACCACGCCGGCGCGGCGCAGCTGTACCGCGAGGCGCTGGCGGAGGGCGAGGCGGCCGGTGTGCTGCAGAACGATGACCGGGCGCGGCTGCTGTTGCGCCTGGGCGAGACCCAGGAGACCGCCGGCGCCTACGATGACGCGCTGGCCACCTTCGCGGCTGGAGTCCGCGCGCTCGGGCTCGAGCTGCCCTCGCCCGCCGCGGCGCGGCTGCTCGGCGCCACTGCCTCGGTCTACATCAAGACGGGCCGCTTCGAGGAGGCGCTCAAGTGGGTCAACGCCGGGCTCGAGATGGCGGGCGAGGAGCCGAGTGCGGAGCGCGCCGGGTTGTTGAACGTGGGCGGGGTGGCGCTGCTGTGCCGCGGCGATGTGGCGGCCGCCGCCGAGTGGTTCGAGGAGAGCCTGCGGCTGCGCGAGCAGCTCGGCGACCGCGAGGCGATCGCGCGCACCCACAACAACCTCGGTGCCGCCTACGTCGAGGCGGGCCAGCTGGGCAGGGCGGTGTGGAGTTTCGAGCGTGCCCTGGAGTTGAGCCGGCAGACCGGAGACGTGCGCGGGGCGGCGGAGAGCGCCGCGCACCTGGGCAGTGTGCGGCTGAGCCTGGGGGAGCTGGAGCGGGCGCTGGAGCTGTTCGAGCGCAGCCTGGCGCTGGCCGAACGCATCGGCGACCCGGACGGGGTGCTGGCGGCGCTGCAGCGCCTGGCACGTTTCGAGATCGAGCTGGGCCACCTCGACGCAGCGCACGAGCGGATCCAGCGCGCCGAGCGGATCGTCGAGCGGCTGCGGCACGCGGCCGCGGCGCGCACCGCGGTGCCCGAGCCCTATCCCACGCGCGAATGCGTGCTGGTGGCGCTGGTGCAGGGGCGCTTTCAGCTGACGGTCGGTGAGCTGGAGCGCGCCGAGCGGCTGTTGCTCGAGGCCGGCGAGGCGGCGGCGCGTTTCGGCGCGCTGCGCGAGCAGGCCGAAGCGCTCAAGCTGCGGGCACGGGTGCTGGGCGAGTGCAGCCGGTACGACGAGGCGGAGCGGTTGCTCGACCAGGCGCAGCAGCTGTACGCCCAGCTCGGCAACGACCCGGAGTACGCGCGCGCCACCATCGACCGGATCGACCTCATGGTGAGGCTCGGCGAGCCCGCCCTGGCGAGCATGGCGCTGGCGGAGCTGCGCGAGCGGCTGGGCGAGGGGCGGCTGCCGCCGCGGCTGCTGGCGCCGCTCAAGCTGGCCGAGGGGCGGCTGCTCGCCGCGCACGCGGCGGCCGGACAGGCCGGGGCGCTGGAGCAGGCCGTGCTGCGGCTGGAAGAGGCGCGGCGGCACGCGCGCGAGGGGCGCCGGCCGGAGCTGGTGTGGCGGGTGGAGCACGCGCTCGCGCTCGCCGAGGAGGCCGCTGGTGCGCTCGAGCGCGCGCTCAAGGCGGCGATCCGCGGCATGGAGACGCTGCGCCAGCTCAGCGATCGCGTCCCGGCGCCGCTGCGCCAGCGCTACCTGGAGCTGCCCAGCCGGCAGGCGTTGCGGCAGACCTTCCGCCGGCTGCACGCCCGGTGGCGACAGGCCGCGGGCAACGTATCTGAAACCCAGCCTTTTGACGGGGCGCCTCGGACCGGTTAGAATCTCGGCGATAGCGATATAACTCTGCCGAGAAAAACCAGTTATGACAAACCCCGCGAGCTCCGCCGGCGACCGCTTCTTCGAGGGGCTGGAGGAGGCCCGGCGCGAGACGGCTCGCCGCGAGCGGCCCGAGCTTGGCCGGGCGGCCTCCAGGCTGTTGAGCGAGGTGACGCAGCTGCTCGGCTCGCCGATCGATCGCTTCGACGAGGTCGTGGCGGCGGTGCTGGAGGCGACGCTGCGGCTGACCGGGGCCGAGCGCGGCTTCATCATGTTGTTCGACGACGTGCCTGGCGCCCTCGGCGAGGAGCGGAACGAGGGCGGCCCGGGTGCGCACGGCGGCGGGCTGCGGGTGGTGTGCGAGCGCAACCTGCGCCGGGAGCAGCTGCCGGAGCAGGCGCGGCGCGTCTCGCGCTCGATCGTGGAGGAGGTGGTGCGCACCGAGCGCGGCATCGCCATCGCGGATCTGGGCGACAGCGACCGGTTCGCCGATGCGGCCTCGGTGCAGGAGCTGCGCCTGCTCTCGGTGATGTGCGTGCCGTTGCTCGTCACGGTGCGCGCGCCCGGGGCGGGGGCCCCGGAACAGCCTGCCGGCACCGAGCGGCGCGGCGAGCCGCTGGGAGCGGCGCGGCGTGCCATCGGGGTGATCTACGTCGACAGCCGCTCGGTGCGCACCGCCTTCAGCGAGGCGGACCTGGAGCTGTTCCAGGCGCTGGCCAACGTGGCGACGGGCGCGATCGTGCACGCCGACACCTTCCGGCGCGCCACCACCGACAGGTTGACCGGGCTGCTCGGGCGCCGCCGCATGCAGGCGCTGCTGGCCGAGGAGCTGCGGGCAGCGCGCAAGAGCGGGCGCAGCCTCGCGGTGCTGCTGTGCGACCTCGACGGGCTGCGCGCGCTGAACGCCGCGCGCGGCTACGCAGCCGGCGACCGGGCGCTGGTGCGGTTCGCCGAGCTGATCCGCCAGCGCACCCGCGCCCACGATGCCGCGAGCCGCTGGGGTGGCGAGGAGTTTCTGGTCGCGCTGCCGGGTACCGGCGAGGAGGGCGCGCTGGAGGTGGCGCGCAAGGTGTTGCTGGCGGCGCAGGGCGAGGGGATCAAGGTCTCGATCGGCATCGCCGCCTGGCGCCCACCCGACGAGTCGCTGGAGCAGCTGTTGCGCCGTGCCGACCAGGCGCTGTCCTACGCCAAGCAGCAGGGCGGCGGTCGCGCGCGCCCGTGGACCGAGGCGCTGGCGGCGGTGGAGCCGGCCGGCGACAAGCTGGCAGGGGTGTTCGCCGGGGAGCCGGCGACCGTCTATCGCAACGTGCTGGTGCTGCTGGAATCGATACCGGCGATCCACCAGGCCGGTTCGGTGGAGCGGGTGCTGGAGCGGGCGCTGGAGTGCATGATCGAGCTGGCGCGTGCGGAGCGGGGGCTATTGTACCTGCGCGATGAGGCCGGCGCCCCGCAGTTGCGCGTGGGCCGCGACCGCACCGGCGCGGCGATCGAACCCGAGCGCGGCGCCGATCTCGCCGTGGTGCAGGCGGTGCTGAGCAGCGGCGAGCCGGCGGCGGCGCCGGCGGCGCTGTGCGTGCCGCTGCGCGCGCGGGGGGGCGTGCCGCTGGGGGCCGTCTGGATCGAGGTGCCAGCGGAGGGGGGCTGCCCCGAGGGCGCGCTCGCCTTCCTCGCCGAGTTCGCCCACCAGGCGGCGATCGCGGTGGAAGGAGCGCGGCTGCTGGAGGAGAATCGCGAGAAGACGCGCAAGATCGAGCGGCTCATGCGCGCGCTCGAAGAGGAGCGCACGCGCAGCCAGCGGGCACTGGAGACCACCGCCCAGCTCGTCGACCAGAGCTCGGTCCTCGGCGAGCAGCGCCAGCGGCTGGAACACCGCTACCGCTACGACAACATCATCGGCGAGTCGCCGGTGATGCGGCGCGTGTTCCGGATGCTCGACAAGGTCACCGACTCGACCGTCCCGGTCTACATCCACGGCGAGAGCGGCACCGGCAAGGAGCTGGTGGCGAAGGCGATCCACTTCAACGGCCCGCGCAAGCACCGGCCGTTCATCGCGGAGAACTGCGGCGCGGTGCCGGAAACCCTGCTGGAGAGCGAGCTGTTCGGCTACGTCAAGGGCGCCTTCACGGGCGCCAACGCCGACAAGAAGGGGCTGTTCGAGCTGGCCGACGGGGGCACCATCCTGCTGGACGAGGTGGGCGAGATGACCCCCGCCATGCAGACCAAGCTGCTGCGCGTGCTGCAGGAGGGGGAGATCCGCCGGGTCGGGGGCAAGGAGACGATCCGCGTCGATGTGCGGATCATCTCGGCTTCCAACAAGGACATCCGCAAGCTCGTCGAGGAGGGCAAGTTCCGCGAGGACCTGTTCTACCGGCTCAACGTGGTGCGGATCGACCTGCCGCCGCTGCGCGAGCGGCGCGAGGACATCCCGCTGCTCGTCGAGCACCTGCTCAACGAGGGAGCCGAGCCCGGCGCTCCCCGGCGCACCCTCACCCCCGACGCGCTCGAGATCCTGTGCCGGCACAACTGGCCGGGCAATGTGCGCGAGCTGGCGAACGTGATCGAACGGGCGCGGATCCTGGCCGACGGACCGGTGATCGGTCCCGACGCCATCCTGCTCGACAGCGAGGCGGAGCCGGCCGCCGCGCCGGCCTCGGTGCAGCCGGCGCCGGCGCGCGCGCGCGCGGCGCTACCGCCGCCCCCGCCGGCGGCCGGGCCGGCGCCCGGCACTCCGCTCGCGAGCGTCTACTTCGAGCTGAACGAGCGCCAGCGCCGGCTCATCGAGTACCTCCAGGCGTACGGTTCCATCCGTAACCGCGACTACTACGAGATCATGGGCGTCAGCAAGTCGACCGGCTGGCGCGACCTCAAGGACCTGCAGGAGCGGGGAATCGTGCAGGTCAAGGGGCGCGGCAAGGGTTCGGTCTACTCGCTGGTCCCGCACTTCGCCGGCGCTGCGGAGAGCAGCAGCGCCCGGTCCTGAGGCCGTTGACAGCCGGTCCACGAGCATTACGATACGCCGGCACCGAGCGCCCCGCACCGGGAGGATGACGCGGTGGACGAGACACCGAGCCTGCTCGAGGGCAGTCTGCAGTGGCTGCGCTCGATCGCGGAGGTCATGCAGCAGAGCGAACTCAGCGAGGTGACGATCGAGGAGCGGGGGCGGAAGATACGGCTGCGCCGCGGCAGCGCGGGCTCGCCGCTGGTGCTGCCCGCCACGGCCCCGCTCGCCGCTGCGCCCCCGCCCCCCGCGCCGGGGGCGGCACCGGCGCGCGCCGCCGCTTCGCCCGGAGCCGGCGAGCACATCGTCACCTCGCCCATGGTGGGCACCTTCTATCGGGCACCCTCCCCGGAGGCCGAGCCCTTCGTGGCGGTCGGCGATGAGGTCAAGGAGGACACCGTGCTCTGCATCATCGAGGCTATGAAGGTGATGAACGAGATCCGGGCGGAGGTGGCCGGCACCATCGAGGAGATCCTGGTCGCCAACGGCGAGGCGGTCGAGTACGGCCAGCCGCTGTTCCGCATCCGGCTCGCGGCCTGAGCGCGGGGGCGCGAGCACCGGTGCTGCGCCGGATCCTGATCGCCAACCGCGGCGAGATCGCGCTGCGGGTGCTGCGCACCTGCAAGGAGATGGGGATCGAGACGGTCTGCGTCTACTCGGAGCAGGACCGCGACGCCATCTACCTGCGGTATGCCGACGAGAGCATCTGCATCGGTCCGGGTCCCGCCGCGCAGTCCTACCTCGACATCCCGCGGATCATCGCGGCGGCGGAGATCGCGGACGTGGAGGCGATCCACCCCGGCTACGGTTTTCTCTCCGAGAACGCCGACTTCGCCGAGGTCTGCCACAGCTGCGGCATCGCGTTCATCGGACCGCCCCCCGAGGCGATCGCCGCCGTCGGCGACAAGGCACGGGCACGGGAGCTGGCGCGCCAGGCCGAGGTGCCGGTGTTGCCGGGCTCGGAGGGGGTGGTGCGCGACGTCGAACAGGGGCTGCGGATCGCGCGCGAGATCGGCTTCCCGGTCATGATCAAGGCGGCCGCCGGCGGCGGCGGCCGCGGCATGCGCGTGGCGCACAGCGAGCTGGCGTTCACCAATGGCTTTCTGGCAGCGCGCTCGGAGGCCGAAGCCGCCTTCAAGGACGGCTCGCTCTACCTGGAGAAGTACATCGAGGGCGCGCGCCACATCGAGATCCAGGTGCTGGCGGATGCGCACGGCGGGATCGTCCATCTGGGCGAGCGGGATTGTTCGCTGCAGCGCCGGCACCAGAAGCTGATCGAGGAGGCACCGAGCCCGTTCGTCGACGAGGAGCTGCGCGCGCGCATGGGCGCAGCGGCGGTGCGGCTGGCACGGCTGGCCGGGTATCGCAACGCCGGCACGGCGGAGTTTTTGGTCGGACCCGACCGGCGTTTCTACTTCATCGAGATGAACGCCCGTATCCAGGTCGAGCACCCGGTGACCGAGATGGTCTGCGGGATCGACCTGGTGCGCGAGCAGATCCGCATCGCCGCCGGCGAGCCGCTGGGGTATACCCAGAGCGACGTGCGGCTGGTGGGCGCGGCGATCGAGTGCCGCATCAACGCCGAGGACCCCGACCAGAACTTCAAGCCCTCGCCCGGGCGGGTGAGCGCATACGTACCGCCGGGCGGGCGCGGGGTGCGGCTCGATTCGCACGTGTATGCGGGCTACACGATCCCGCCGCACTACGACTCCATGGTCGCCAAGCTCATCGCCTACGGGGCGGATCGGGCCGAGGCCATCGCGATCATGTCGCGGGCGCTGGGCGAGTTCGTGATCGAGGGGGTCCGGACCACGATCCCGCTGCACCGCCGCATCCTCGCCACGCAGGAGTTCCGCCGCGGCGAGGTCAGCACCACCTTCGTCGAGGAGCGCTTCCGCCGTTAGGCGAAAAGCCCCCTCAACCCTCCGCGACCGCGGGCCGGCGAGCCGCGGCGGGAGCACGATCCTGCACGAGCGCGCGGTGCGCCAGGCGGGCGCTCGCCTCGTCCAGGGGCACCAGCGGCCGCACGCTGTGTCCGTCCCACAGCGCGATCGGCTCGCCGTCGCGGTACAGGATGCGGTGGGTGGCGATGGCCGGCACCCGTTCCCCCGGGGTGACGATCCCTGTCAGATTCAGCGGGTCGGCAGCGCTGATCGCGAGCAGCTCGCCGGCCGGCTCGGCCCGCCGCGCGCGGCGCAGCAGCCCCACCGCCTCGGGCAGCGCGAACTGCTCGCCCGCCATCGCCGCGACGAACCGGCCGCCGCGGATCTCGCCCCGCGCCTCCAGCCGCCGGTACACCCCGAGCAGTTCCCGCCACCGCACCTGCCACCGCTCGCGCACCACCAGCCGTCGCGTCACCACCCCGTAGCGCCGCAGCAGCGCCCGCGCCGCCACCTCCAGCGAGGCGAGCCGGCCGGGACTCGCCCCCGCCTGCCCGTCCCCGCCGGTTTCCCCCAGCGGGTGCGCCGCCCAGCGTCCGGCGCTGTCCATGCTCGCCAGCGCACCTTCGCGGCGGCGCCGCCGCCGGGCCGGCCGCGCCCGCTGGCGCGCGGACACCAGCAGCGCGCGCAAGCCGGCGAAGCCGTCGGCGCCCACCAGCCCGGCCGCGACCAGCTCGCGCAGGACCGCCTCCAGGCGGCTGGGCAGCAGCTCCAGTGCCTCGGCGATCGCCGCGAAGAAGCTCGGTCCGGCCGCGCGCAGGTAGGCCAGCACCCGGCGTGCCTCTTCCGACAGCGCCACCCCTGCGGGCGGGATCGGGCCGCACAGGATCCGCCAGGCCGCGAGTGCGCGGCGCGGCAGCAGCGCCATCGGGCAGGTGCGCACGCTCGTCGGCCCGCGTGCGCGCCCGGCCCGCCCCGCCTCGGTCTCCGCGGGCGCGCTCAGCCGCGCCCAGAGCAACCGCCCCGACAGACAGAGCCCGTCCAGCCACAGCGGGTCGTACTCGCGCAGCCGCGCCGGCAGCACCTCCTCCTCCCAGGCCGCCGCCGGCACCTCGCAGCCCTCCAGCTGCGCC
Organism: Planctomycetota bacterium; assembly: GCA_026004615.1. Taxonomy (GTDB): domain Bacteria; phylum Planctomycetota; class J058; order J103; family J103; genus BPJM01. Next base: position 32,383 of record BPJM01000002.1, on the reverse strand, counting down.
AGCACCGCCTCGAGCCCCTCGGGTCCCGCCAGCCGCCGCGCGGCGCCGAGGTGCTGCCACAGGAACAGAAACCGCATGAACGCCGCGGCGGGCACCGGCTCGATCTCGGCGTGTAGCCGCTCGAGGGTGGCGCGGTGGATGCGCGCCAGCAGCCGCCGCTCGCACCACTCCGTCTGGCTGGCGCCGGGCCGGAAGCGGCCCCGCAGGCAGAAGCCCTCCGCCTCCAGCGCCACCAGCGCCCGCTCCACCGCCTGCACCGGCACCCCGAGCGAGCCGGCCAGCTCCGCGGCACAGACCGGACCGCTCACCTCCAGCCGGCTGCGCACCAGCTCGCACAGGGCCTGTTCCGGCTGCCCGGCGCCGCCGCCGGCGCCCCCACCCGGCGGTGCCGGCGCGATCATGGGCTCGAGCCGCGCGCGCGGATGCACCGCCAGCACCTCGGCCAGCCGCTCGGCGGCGACCCACAGCCGGAGCGGTGCCGCACCCGGCGCCGGCGCGCCCTCGCCGTCCGGGGCGGCGCTCACCACCGTGGCACGGCGCGCCGCCGCCAACTCCTCGAGCCAGCGCTCCCAGCGCCCGGGCTCCGGCTCGCCGGCGCGCCCCTCGGCCTCGGTCAGCACCCCCAGCAGCACCAGCGCGTCGTGCAGCTCCTCGGCGTCGCGCACCAGCGGCCACGCCTCGCGGCGCACCCGTTCGATCGCCGCCTGGTCCAGCGCTCCCAGATCGGCGGCGACCTCGGGCAACAGCCAGCGCCGGCTCTGCACCGCGCGCGCCCGGCGCTCCTCCAGCGGTGCGTCGTCGAGATAGGCATACGGCCGCGCCGCCAGCACCTCGGCCGCGAGCGGGGAGGGCTCGCGCAGCTCGCGCGCCACCGCCCGCACCTCGCCCGCCTCCAGTCGCCGCAGCAGCTGCTCCAGCCCCTCGATGTCCATCGCCTCGCGCAGGCAGTCCTGGATGGTCTGCCGCACCAGCGGGTGGTCGGGGATCTCGCGGTCGCCGGCGATGTTCTCCAGGCACGCCAGCTGATCGGGAAAGACCAGTGCCAGCAGGTCCTCGGCCTCCATGCGGAGCAGGTGGGGCGGCACCTTGCGGCCGCCGCGCCAGCGCTGGATCGCCAGCGCGCGCGCGGCGTTCCAGCGCCACCGGACCGCGAACAGCGGCGCATCGAGCACCGCCTGCACCAGCAGTTCGCGCACCGTCGCCGAGTGGAGCAAGCGGAACACCTCGGGCAGGGCAAAGCTGTGGGTCGGGCCGAGCGAGAGCACCATGGCGTCGTCGGTCGCCGCCGCCTGCAGCTCGAAGTTGAAGGCGCGGCAGAACCGCTTGCGCAGCGCCAGTCCCCAGGCGCGGTTGAGCCGCGTGCCGAATGGCGCGTGGATCACGAGCTGCATCCCGCCCGCCTCGTCGAAGAACCGCTCGGCGACGATCGTCTGCTGGCTCGGCAGCACCCCGAGCGCCGCCTGCGCGGCCTCGAGGTAATCCACGAGCTGCTGCGCCGCCGCCGCCGGCAGTCCCAGCTCCTGGCGGAGCCAGCTGCAGGCCTGCCGGGCACCGCCGGGACCCGCCTCGAACCACGATTGGAGCCGGGCGCGCAGCCGGCCGACGGCGCGCGACAGCTCGGCGCTGCGGCCCGGCGCCTCGCCGAGCCAGAACGGCAGGTTGGGCGGCGCGCCGCGTGCGTCCTCGACCCGCACCCGGCCGCGCTCGACCTTGAGCACGCGCCAGGAGGCGTTGCCGAGCTGGAAGACATCCCCGACCGCGCTCTCGACCGCGAAGTCCTCATCCAGCGTGCCGATCACGGTGCCGTCGGGTTCCAGCACCACGTCGTAGCTCGCGCTGTCGGGGATCGCCCCGCCACAGGTGAGCGCGATCAGGCGCGCGCCCCGGCGCGGCCGCAGCCGGCCGTGGACCGCGTCGCGGTGCACATGCGCCCCGCGGCGGCCGCGCCGCGTGGTGAAGCCGGTGGCGAGCATGTGCACCACCGCCTCGAAGTCCGCCCGTCCGAGCGCCCGGTAGGGCCAGGCGCGGCGGCACAGCCGGAACAGCTCGTCCTCGTCCCATTCGCCGGCGGCCGCCACCTCGGCGACGATCTGCTGCGCCAGGATGTCCAGCGGCGCCTCGGGGATCCGCAGCTCTTCCAGCTCGCCGCAGCGCACCGCATCGAGCAGCGCCGCGCATTCCACCAGCTCGTCGCGGCTGAGCGGAAACAGCCTCCCCTTGGGCAGGCGCCCGAGGCTGTGACCGGAGCGGCCGGCGCGCTGCAGCCAGGTTCCGATCGCGCGCGGCGAGCCGAGCTGACAGACCAGCTCCACCTCGCCGACGTCGATCCCGAGCTCGAGCGAGGCTGTCGCCACGATGGCGCGCAGCGCGCCCGCCTTGAGCCGCTGCTCGGCCTGAAGTCGCTGCTCCCGGGCAAGGCTGCCGTGGTGCGCACAGACCTGCTCGGCGCCGAGCCGCTCCGCCAGATGCCGGCTGACGCGCTCGACCAGCCGTCGGGTGTTGGCGAAGACCAGGGTCGTGCGGTGGGCGCGGATCAGCTCTGCCAGCCGGTCGTAGACCTCGTCCCAGACCTCGCTCGCCATGACCGCCTCCAGCGGCGAGGGCGGCACCTCGAGCCCCAGATCGAGCCGTCGCAGGTGTCCCAGATCGACGATCCGCGGCAGCTCGCGGCCAGCGCCCACCAGCAGGCGCGCCACCTGCTCGATCGGCCGCTGGGTGGCGCTGAGCCCGATGCGCACCGGGCCGGCGCCGCCGCTCTGCGCCACCAGCGCCTGGAGCCGCTCCAGCGACAGCGCCAGGTGCGCCCCGCGCCGCGTGGCGGCGAGCGCGTGGATCTCGTCGACGATCACCACCTGCACGCCCGCGAGCATGCGCCGTCCGCCCGCGCTGCCCAGCAAAAGATAGAGGGTCTCGGGCGTGGTGACGCAGATGTGCGGCGGCCGGCGGACCATCGCCGCCCGCACGTGCGCGGGGGTATCCCCCGTGCGCACCAGCACGCGGAGCGGGGGCGGCTCGAGCCCCGCGCGCCTGAGTTCCCGCCGGATGCCTGCGAACGGGGCGCGAAGGTTGCGCTCGACATCGTTGCTCAGGGCCTTGAGCGGCGAGACGTAGACCACGTGCGTGCGGTCGGCGAGCTCGCCCTCGAGCCCGCGCTGCACCAGCTCGTCGATCGCCGCCAGCAACGCGGCCAGCGTCTTGCCCGAGCCGGTGGGCGCCGCGATCAGCGTGTCGCGGCCGGCGCGGATCGCGGGCCAGCCCTCGGCCTGCGGGGCGGTCGGCGTGCCGAACCGCCGTGCGAACCAGGCCCGTACCGCGGGGTGGAATCCCTCCAGCGCCATGCTGCCGCCCATCTCGCCGCCCAGCCACCCCAGTCTAACCGGCCTGCCGCCGCCCGTACCCCGGCGGCCGGCGGATCGGCTACACTGGGTGCCGATGGAGGCGCAGCAGAGATCGAGTCCCCGATCGCCGGCGGCCCGCACGGCGCCGCCCCTGGGCCCGCCGTCCGTCTCGTCTCGCCGTTCGGACCGCCCGGCCGCGGCCCGGCAACCCGAGCGGGGGCAGGCGGGCGGCAGCGCGGGCGAGCGGCCCACGCTGTATCTGCTGGACGGGACCTACTACGTGTTCCGCGCCTACCACGCGATCCGCGAGCTGCGCAACCGCAAGGGCTTTCCGACCAACGGGCTGTTCGCCTTCACGGCCATGCTGCTCAACGTGATCCGCGACCTGCGGCCGAGCCACCTCGCGGTGGTGTTCGACCCCAAGGGAGGCAGCTTCCGCGACGGGCTGTACGCGGAGTACAAGGCCAACCGCGCGGCCCCGCCCGAGGACCTCGTGCCCCAGATCCCGCTGTTCCGCCAGATCGTGGAGGCGCTGCGCATCCCGGTGCTCGAGGTCGAGGGCTACGAGGCCGACGACGTGATCGCCACCCTGGTCAAGAAGGCCGAACAGGCCGGCGTACCGGTGGTGATCCTGTCGGCGGACAAGGACCTCTACCAGCTGCTCGACGAGCGGACCGTCATGCTCGACGCCATGCGCAACCGCACGATCACGCTGGCGGAGGTCCACGCGCGCTACCAGGTCGGCCCGGAGCGGGTGGCGGACGTGCAGGCGCTGGTCGGCGACAGCTCGGACAACGTGCCCGGCGTACCGGGGATCGGCGAGAAGACCGCCGGCAAGCTGATCGCCCAGTTCGGAGGGCTGGAGCAGCTGTTCGCCAACCTGGAGCGCGTCTCCGGCCTCAAGCGCCGGCAGGCCCTCGCCGCCCACCGCGAGCAGGCGCTCTTGGCGCGCGAACTGGTGCGGTTGCGCACCGACGCGCCGGTCGAGCTCGATCTGGAGCGCCTGCGGCTGCAGCCGCCGGATTTCGCCCGCTTCGAGGCGCTGTGCGCGGAGCTGGACTTCACGAGCTTTCCGGACAAGCTGCGGGAGCTGTTCGCGGAGGCGGCCGCCGAGGAGGCCGCCAGCCGCAGCGCCGCCACCGCCGGTGCCTATACGACCGTGCTGGAGGAGCAGACGCTGCGGCGTTGCCTGCGCGAGATCCGCGCCCATGGCCGGCTGAGCTTCGATCTGGAGACCACCTCGACCGATCCGCTGCGCGCCGAGATCGTGGGCTTCGCGCTGGCGTGGCGGGCCGGGCACGGGGTCTACGTGCCGGTGGCGCACCGCGGGCTCGGCGCCCCGCGCCAGCTCGGGCGCGCGGCGGTGCTGGCCGCGCTGCGCCCGCTGCTGGAAGACCCGGCGTTGCCCAAGATCGGCCATCACACCAAGTACGAGATCACCATCCTGCGGCGGCACGGGATCGAGATGCGGGGGATCGCCTGCGACACCATGCTGGCGGCCTATCTGCTCGATCCCAACCGCCGCCGCTACAAGCTGGACGTGCTCGCCTGGGAGTACCTCGGCTACCGCACCATCCGCTACGCCGAGGTCGCCGGGCGCGGCAAGCACCAGCGCCGCTTCGACGAGGTGGAGGTCGAGGCGGCGACGCGGTATGCCGCCGAGGACGCCGACATCACGCTGCGGCTGGCCGAGGTGCTGCTGCCCGAGCTGGAGCGCACGGGACTGGCGCGCGTGCATGCGGAGATCGAGCTGCCGCTGGCCGGTGTGCTCGCCCGGATGGAGCAGACCGGCATCCGGGTCGACGTGGAGATCCTCGGCGAGCTCGCGCGCGAGTTCCGCCAGCGGCTGGCCGCGCTCGAAGAGCGGATCTACGCCGCGGCCGGCGAGCGCTTCCTGATCAACTCGCCGCGGCAGCTCGCGCACATCCTGTTCGGCAAGCTCGGGCTCAAGGCGGGCCGGCGCGGCAAGACCGGGCCCAGCACCGACCAGCGGGTGCTGGAATCGCTGCGCGAGGCGCACCCGCTGCCGGGCCTGATCCTGGAGCACCGCCAGCTGCAGAAGCTGGTCTCGACCTACATCGAGGCGCTACCGAAGCTGGTGCGCCCGGAGACCGGCCGCGTGCACACCGACTTCCACCAGGCGGTGGCGGCCACCGGGCGGCTGTCGAGCTCCGATCCCAACCTGCAGAACATCCCGGTCCGGACCGAGGAGGGCCGCCGCATCCGGCAGGCGTTCGTGCCGGAGCCGGGCTGGGTGCTGCTGGGGGCGGACTACTCGCAGATCGAGCTGCGGCTGCTCGCGCACATGAGCGGCGATCCGGTGCTCATCGAGGCGTTCCAGCGGGGCGAGGACATCCACGCCCGCACCGCGGCGGAGCTGTTCGGGGTGCCGCTCGCCGAGGTCAGCCGCGAGCAGCGCCACGCGGCCAAGGCGATCAACTTCGGGCTGATCTACGGCATGGGCGCGGCGCGGCTCGGGCGCGAGCTCGGCCTGGAGCGGCGCGCCGCCGAGGAGTACATCGCGCGGTACTTCGAACGGCTGCCGCGGGTGCGGCCCTTTCTGGAAGGACTCAGGCAGCGGGCCCGCGAGGTGGGCTACGCCGAGACGCTGTTCGGCCGCCGCCGGCCCATCCCGGAGCTGCAGTCCGAGCGCGAGACGGACCGCGCGCTGGGCGAGCGGCTCGCCGTCAACACCCCCATCCAGGGCAGCGCCGCCGATCTGATCAAGGTGGCGATGGTGCGGATCGACCGGCGGCTCCAGGCCGGCGAGAGCAGTGCGCGCATGCTCTTGCAGGTGCACGATGAGCTGTTGTTCGAGGTGCCGCCGGCGGAGCTCGAGGCGGCGCGCGAGCTGGTACGCCACGAGATGGAGAACGCGCTCGCGCTGGCGGTGCCGCTGCGGGTCGAGATCGCGAGCGGGCCGGACTGGGCCTCGCTCAAGTGAGCGGCCCGGGCACCGCCGGGCCCGAGACGGGATGGTGAGGATGGCTGCGCCGGGCGAAGAAGGGCAACTGCGCCGCGATCTGCTGCTGGTGCTGGCCGCGGGCCTGCTCGCCACGCTGCCGTTTCTGGGGCAGACCTGGGACCTCGGAGCGCGGGAGGTGCGCCACGCCGAGGTCGCCCGCGAGATGGCCGAGAGCGGCCACTTCGCGGTGCCGCACCTGTTCGGCGAGCCCTACCCCGACAAGCCCCCCGTGCTCCACATCCCGGCCGCGCTGCTCTACCGGCTCGCGGGCGAGCCCTCCTTCGGCCTGGCGCGGCTGCCCTCGGCACTGGCGGCGGTGCTGGCGGCGCTGGCGCTGTACGGGCTGGGGCGGCTGTTGAGCGGCCGCCGGGCGGCGCTGCTCGGGGCGGTGGGGCTGCTGGGCACGCAGCTGTTCGCCCGCATGGCGCGGATCGCGCGCCCGGACATGCTGCTGACGCTCGGCGTGGTGGCGGGTTGCCTGGGCCTGGGATACGCCATGGCGAGCCAAGCGGTGTCCGCGGCGGAGGCGGAGCCAGCCGGCGGCCGGCGCCGCCGGCTGGCGCGCTGCGGCTGGATGGCGCTCGGGGGGCTGGGCTGCGGGCTCGGCACCCTGGCGAAGGGCCCCTACGGGCTTGGCTTTCCGCTGCTGTTCGCGGCGCTGGCGCCGCGCGGCCACACGCACACTCCGCTGCGCCGCGGCGCGCCCGGCGCGCTGGGCTGGACGGTGTTCGCCGTGGTCTTCCTCGCGGTGCTCGCCCTGTGGGCGGTGCCGGCCTGGCAGTACGACGGCGGGCAGTATCTGCGTTCGGTGGTGCTGCAGCGCGACCTGGTGAGCGGGGCCGAACACCATGCACGGCCGGTCTACTACTACGCCGGTCCTCTGCTGGTGGCGCTGCTGCCGCTGACCCTGTTCCTGCCCGTCGTCTTCGTCCAGGCGCGCCGGCGCGGGCTGAGCGCGAGCCTGCTGGTCGGGCTCGCGATGCTGGCCATCCTCAGCGCGGTGCCGGGCAAGCGAGCGCATTATCTGTTGCCGGCGTTGCCGCTGCTGGTGCTGGCGATCGCCGAGGCCATCGCCGCCGAGACGGAACGCCGGGCGTGGGTGGGCCGAGCCGCGCGCTGGCTGATCGCGCTGGGGCTGCTCGCCTCCCCGCTGTATGCGGGCGGCATCGCGCGCTGGCGCCATCCGGAGGGCGAGCCCATCTGGGCGCTCGCGCAGCGGGTGGCGGCCACCGTGCCGGCCGAGGCGTGGCTGATCGTCGGCTCGGGCGTCTACGAAGAGGTCTCGTTCGCCTGCCGGCGGACCGACGTGGTGCTCCTGGAGGAGCTGGCCGGCCGCCACCACGGGACCTCGCGGCTGCGCCCGCCCCCCGCCGCCTTCTGGCAGCAGCTGCGCGATCCAGCGGCGCGCCGGCGCGCCTATCTGCTCGCCGGCGAACACCAGCTCGGCGCTCGCGCAAGAGCTCTTCGGCCCCGATGCGCTGGAGCCGCTGGGCGTGAGGGAGGCTGCTGTTCAGCGAGCGCGAGCCCTGGCGGCTGTATCGGCTTCGGCTCCCGCTCGCGCTGCCGGCCGGGACGGGCGCGCCCGGCACCGGGGCCGGCGGCTGAGGGCGGGTGCTTGCCAGGAGCGGTATCATCGGGCCGCGCGAGCGAGAGCGGAGGCGGACGCGGTGGCGGCGCCCTGGCTGAGCGTGATCGTCAACACCTACAACCGGGCCGCGTTTCTGCGCAACTGCCTGGAGGGCTATCTGCGCCAGACCGCCGGCGGCTTCGAGATCGTCGTCGCCGACGACGGCTCCACGGACGGGACCGCGGAGGTGGTGGCGAGCTTCGCCGCCCGCGCGCCGTTTGCGGTCCGCCACGTCTGGCACGAGCACCAGGGCCACCGCCGCGCGGCGATCCTGAACAAGGGGATCGCCGCCGCCCAGGCGCCCTATGTCCTCTTCACCGACGCGGATTCGATTCCGGCCGCCGATCTCGTGGCCATGCACCAGCGCCACCGCGAGCCGCGCCGGATGCTGATCGGCGGCTGCGTGCGGCTGACGGCCGAGCAGACCGCGGGGCTCGAGCCCACAGCGGTCGCGCGCGGCGAGCACGAGCGCTTTCTCGATCGGCGGTGGCGGCGGCGGCTCTGGCTCAAGCACCTGAAGAACTGCTGGCAGATCTGGATCCGCAAGAAACGCCGGCCGCACAATCTCGGCCTCAACTACTCGGTGGCGCGCGAGCACCTACTCGCGATCAACGGCTACGACGAGGACTACCGCGGCTGGGGCAACGCGGATGGGGATGTGCGGCGGCGGCTGCGCATGATCGGGGTGGAGCCCAAATCGGCCTGCCACCGCGCGATCGTCTTCCACCAGCACCACCCGCCCGATCCCACGCGCACGCCCGAGATCCGCGCCCGCAACCAGGCACTCTCGCGCCGGCCCGACATCCCGGCCTACTGCGCGCGCGGACTGGACCAGCACCTCCAGCCGGTGGGCGCGAGCTGAGCTGCGATGCGGCTGGAAGACCTGGCCGACTATTTCCGGCTGCGCCGGCAGTTCGACAACGCCTGGCAGATCGTGCGCTTTCGCAAGCGGCAGCGGCCCGCCGAGATCCTGCTCGCCCGCCTGCGAGGGCGCGGCGCGGTGTTGCGCATCCGCGGCGGCACTTCCGACCTTCACGTCTTCTTGCGGATCTTCGCCCGCGACGAGTACCGGCTGCACGCGCTCGGCCGCGGCGAGGTCGGCTGTATCGTCGATCTCGGAGCGAACGTGGGCTACTTCACGGCGCAGGCGGCGCTGCGAGCGCGGCAGCGTGATCGCCTACGAGCCCGAGCCGCACAACCACGCCGAGCTGCAGCACAACACCGCGGTGTTTCCCCATGTGGTCACGGTGCGGGCTGCGGTCGCGGGCTCCTCGGGCCAGCTGGTGCTCTACCGCGCCCGCAGCTCGGTCTCCCACTCGCTGTACCAGCGGGCGGAAGCGGATGCGAGCGCCGCCTGCGAGCCGGTGCAGGCGATCAGCCTCGACGAGCTGTTCGCCGAGCACCAGATCGAGCGGTGCGATCTGCTCAAGCTCGACATCGAGGGTGCCGAATACGAGGTGATCTACGGGGCAAGCGAGCGAACCCTCGCTCGCGTCGCGCGCCTGGCGGCCGAGTACCACGACCCGCGGCCGGACGATCCGGCCGCCCGGGGCCGGGCCCTGGCGGACTACCTGCACCAGCACGGCTTTGCCGTCCGGCTCGTGCCCCGCCCCCGCCACCGCAACAAGGGCCGGCTGTACGCGGTGCGTGCGGGCGCCGGCTGAGCGAGCGCCGCCGGCACGCCGCCGCCGTGAGATCTAGCCCCGGCGGGGGCCGAGCGACGCCCGCGGCGGCGCCGCTGCGCTGCCGCACAGCCGCTACTTCTTCCGGCCGCCGAACAGTCCCTCGAAGGCCTCGCGCGCCTTGTCGGTCACCGAGGCCGGCGCGGTCGGCGGCTGGGCAGCGGGCGCGCCCGGCTGCGCCGCAGGCGCGGACGGCCCTGCTGCGGGCAACAGCGCTCCCGCCGCCCCCTCGAGCAGTCCGCGACCGGTGTCCACCAGCCCCCGCGCCGCCTCGGTGCCGCCGAGCCGCTCGGCGAGCTTCTCGGACTGCCCGGACAAGACCGCCTCGATGCGCGCCGCTGCCTCGCCGGCACGCTCGCGCGCCTGCCGCTCCACGAACGCCCGCGCCCCCTGCGTGACGAGCTGCTCGAGCGTATCGCCGATCTCGACCCGCGGCGCATGCAGCGGGCCGTGGACCCGGATGTCGGCGAGCCGCAGCTCCTCGACCTCCCGCAGCGCCTGCACGAGCTTGTCCGCCGGCAGCCCGGCGATCTTTTGCTGCGAGGGATCGCGCGGCGCCACGTCCAGGTCCTGGAGCATGAGGTCGGGCCGCCAGTCGATCTCGAAGTCCTCGAAGGACATCGGCACCAGCGCGCTCAGGCGGCTCCGGCCCTGGAAGCGGATCGGCAGCGTGTCCCGCAGATAGGGATCGAGCAGCGCCAGCGGCAGGTTGGCGGCCGCGAACTCCGCCGCCGAGCGCAGCCGCTCCCAGCTCACCTCCGCCCGGCCCTGCAGCCGCAACAGCGCCTGCGCCGCCTCGCCCAGCTTGCCCTCGAGCAGCCAGCCCACGGGCGGCTCGTAGACGAACGGGTTGGTGGAGAGGTTCTCCAGCACCAGCCGCCCGTCGACCAGGTGCACGGGCTCGGCCCCCTCGGCCGCCCGGTCGCGGATCTCCAGCTCCACCCCGTCGCACACCACCCGCCGTACCACGAGCAAGGGGTGCCGCTCCCGCACGTAGGGCGCCCGGCCCGAGGGGTGGCGCCGCCCGGCCTCGCGCCGCTGGCGCTCCTGCTCGCGCTGCTGGCGCCGCTCGGCGATCTTGTCCCGGATGGTCTCGAGCACCTTGCGCAGCGCATCGACCATGTCGCGCCGCCGCGCGATCTCCTCGGCCTTGCGCCGCCACTGCTCCCAGCTCATCCCCTCCGGCCGCGGCATGGGTTCGCCGCCCGGCCCCTCGATCACGGGCGGCGGCTCGGCGGGCGGCTGTTCGCCGATCGTGATCGAGCCGTCGGGCTGGCGCACCACCCGGCCCCGCGGCTTGCTCAGCCGCAGCTCGTCGATGACCAGCCGGCCCCGCAAGAGCTCGCCCAGGCTGAGGTCGGCGCTCGCCAGCGCCGCGGAGAAGACCTCGTCGCCACCGCGCGCCGGATCGCGCGCCACCAGCCCGTGCAGCGTCACCCGGCCGCCGAACGGCTCCACCTCGGCGCGCTCGAGCTCGAGCTCCAGCCCCAAGGCCCGCACTGCCTGTTTCGCCGCGCGTGCGGCCAGCGCGTCCTTGAACACCAGCAGGACGAGCAGCGGCGCCACGATCAGGATCGCCACCATGGACCAGCGCACCAGACCCGGCGGCCTCTTCGGAGGCCGGACCTTTGGCGCGCCGCCCGCGTCCGCCGGCGGCACGCCGGCTGCGCCGGGCCGGGGCTCGGGCTCCGGACGCTCCTGCTCGCCCTGTGCCATCTCAGCTCCCCCTGGAGAGCATCCCCAGCGCGCGCACGAACCAGAAGCTCCTGAGCCAGCGCACCAGCCGGTACCGCTCCAGCTCCCGCGCGCGCACCCAGTACACGAATCGGATGAACGGCACCCACGCGATCGCGCTCAGCAGCACCGCCAGCACCAGCCCCCCCATGGCCTGGTAGCGGTCCAGGCCGAACAGCGCCACCACCGGCAGGTTGAGCGCCCAGCGCCACAACCCCTGGAGCGCCTCGCTCCGTTCGAGCAGCACGAAGCCCACGCTCTCGATCCAGCCGGTGCCGGTGAGCGCCACCACGAGCTTGCCCAGCGCGAACGCGCTGAGCGCGATCCCGAACCCGGCGCGCGTGACCAGCAGTAGCCCCACCACCAGCCACACCATGGGCTCGGTCAGCCCCAGCGGCACCAGCGCGAGCAGGATGCCGAGCGACAGCCCCAGCGCCAGATGCCAGGGCCGCCCGCTGCCGGCGATGGCGCGGTACAACCCGCGCGCGATCTTGAGCAGGGTGATCATCGCGGCTGCGCCCCCTCGCCTCCCCCGACCGCGCCGCCCCGGGCTGGCGGCGATCCCTCGAAACTAGCGCGAGAGCGGCTGGCCGTCAATCCGCGCCGCCAACCCTGTAGCAACCCACCCCGGACGGCGCCGCCAGGACCGCTCAGCTCGCCTCCAGGCGCGCGCGGCAGAACGCGATGACCCGGCGCGCGCGCTCGAGCGCGTCGGCGGCCTGCCAGTCCTGGTAGTGCTCCGCAGGCGTTCCGGCCGGCAGGCCGTTGGGATAGCGGGTGGGGACGTAGTACTCGTCGAGCAGATGGGCTGCCTGCAGCACCTCGGTCGGCGCGGCGAGCTCGGGCGGCAGGGTCCGCAGTAGCTGGCCGACCGAGTGGCCCAGGACCACGCGCGCGCCCCCGAGGTAATGCAACGCCTTGACCGCCTTTTCGGCGGCCTGCTGCGCCAGAAAACAGCTCTGGGCGAAGAAACCGTGGCTGGCACCGAGCTCGGCAAAACAGAGATCGTCCTCCGCCTGCCGCAACCAGCGCTCCGCCTCATCGCGCGGCGGCGATCGCATCCAGCCGCACCCCCTCCGTCAGGATGCTGTGGAGCACGCCGCGCGGCTCGCGCGCCAGCCGCGCGAACTCTTCCGGCGTGTAGACCAGGCATTCGACCGCCAGTCCGAGCCCGCCGAGCCGCGAGCGCACCAGCCGCCCGCGCTCGGAAAACGGCAGCTCGGTCGGCAGCACGACCGCGAGGTCGAGGTCGCTCCACTCGTCGACCTCGCCCCGGGCATACGAGCCGAACAGCCAGATCGCCTGCGGCTCCAGATCCGCGAGCGCCTGGACGACCCGCCGTGCGAGCGCTGTGAGCTCGGCCTGTCCCACCTTGCGCAGCATGCTGGCCCACCAGCCGACCATACCAGAGGCGAGCGGGCCGGTGCAACGCGTGCGGCCCGCCGCCTCAGGCGGCAGGACACGCTTTCGCGCTGCCCTCCGCCTCGCCCCCGGGCGCCGCTGGGGTGCGCGGCTCGGCGGGTGTGGCTCGCGCCGGCTGCAGGCCGCTCGCGCGCAACAGCGCAACGACGCGCTCCAGCCGCTCGGCACGCGAGGCCTTGAGCAACACCCGGTCGCCGGGCGCGAGCACCGCCCGCAACCAGGCGGCGGCGGCTTCGGGGCTCTCGCAGTGCTGCGCCCGCTCGGCAGGCATGCCGGCCGCGCGGGCGCCCTGGACGATCGCCGCCCCGAGCGCTCCGACCCCGAGCAGCAGATCCACCCCCAGCGCCGCCGCCGCGGCGCCGACCGCCTCGTGCAGGGCCCGGCTCTGCGCGCCGAGCTCGTGCATGCCGCCGAGCACCGCGATGCGGCGGCCGCCCACGGCCTGGCCGTCCGCAGCAGCCGTGGTGCACAGCACCTCGAGCGCCGCCTGCACCGAGGCCGGATTGGCGTTGTAGCTGTCGTCGAGCAGCTCCACCCCGCCGAGCGCGAGCCGCTGGAGCCGCTGCGGCGGCGGCTTCGCCGCGGCGAGCGCCGGCACGAGCGGCTCCAGCTCGAGCCCCAGCGCATGGCAGGCGGCGAGTGCGGCGGCGGCGTTGGCCGCGTTGTGCCGCCCGGGCAACCCGAGCCGCACCGCGAGCGGCGCCCTGGCCCCGGGCGGCCACACCCGCAGCCGCCCCGCTGCCGGCTCGTACTCGAAGCGCAGCGCCGCCCCGGGCCCGGTGCCGTAGCTCACCACGGGCAGCCCCGGCCGCTGCATGGCGCGCACCCGCGGATCGTCCGCGTTGAGCACCGCGACGCCGCCGCGGGCGAGCGTCTCGAGCAGCGAGCCCTTCTCGCGCGCCACCCCCCTCGAGCGAGCCCAGCCCCTCCAGGTGGGCGGGCGCGACCGCCGTGATGATCGCCACCTCCGGGCGGGCGATCCGGCCCAGCCGCCGCACCTCGCCCGGACCGCTGGTGCCGATCTCCACCAGCAGGTAGCGGGTGTGCGCGCCGGCGCGGAGGATCGTCAGCGGCAGCCCGACCTCGTTGTTGAACGACTTCTCGGCGCTGCTGACGCGTCCGGGCGCCGCGCGCTCGAGCAGCTGGCGCAGCAGCTCGCGCGTGGTGGTCTTGCCCACCGAGCCGGTGATCGCCACCACGCATGCTCCGCGCAGCCGATCGCGCCAGGCCGCGGCCAGCGCCCCCAGCGCGCGCACCGGCTCCTCCACCAGCACCAGCGGCGCGCCAGGCGGCGCCTGGAGCGGCGCGCCCGCACGCGCCACCGCCGCCACCGCGCCGCGCGCCAGCGCCTCGCCGACGAACCGGTTGCCGCAGAAGCGCGGCCCGCGCAGCGCGAAGAACAGCTCGCCGGGGCGCACGGTCCGGCTGTCGGTGCTGACCCCCGAAAAGCATGTGTGCGGGCGACAGCGAGGCGCTCAGGGTGGCGCCGCCGGGCAGCGCGCGCAACAGATCCTCGATCCGCAGTGCCAAGGGCCCGCTCATGGTTCGCTCGGCGGCGCCACCGGGGCGGACGAAGAGGGGCTTTCGGCCGGCGCCGTGCGGGGGCGCGCTTGCGGGCGCGCGCGCCGCCGGCGCGGCCGCCCGCCGTGCTCACCGCACCAGCCCGCCTGGGCGAGCGCCTCGCGCGCGACCTGGCGGTCATCGAACGGCAGGCGCTGCGCGCCCACGATCTGGTACGTCTCGTGACCCTTGCCGGCGATCAGCACGATGTCGCCCGGGGCGGCACCGGCCAGCGCCGCCGCGATCGCCGCCCGCCGGTCCGGCTCGATGCACACCGCCGCGGCCGGACGGGCGAAGCCAGCGCCGCACCTCGCCGATGATCGCGAGCGGATCCTCGGTGCGCGGGTTGTCCGAGGTCAGCACCACGCGGTCGGCGTGCCGTTCGGCGGCCGCCGCCATGCGCGGGCGCTTGCTCCGGTCGCGATCGCCCCCGCAGCCGAACACGCAGTGCAGCCGCGCCCCCGCTGGCAGCAGCGCCCGCAGCGCCTGGAGCGTGCGCGCCAGCGCCTCCTCGGTGTGTGCGTAGTCCACGAGCACCCGGAACGGCTGGCCGCACTCCACCGGCTCCAGCCGCCCCGGCACCGCGGCGAGGGCCTCGAGCCCGTGCGCGATCGCCTCGGGAGCGAGGCCGAGGCCGTGCAGCGCCGCAGCGGCGGCGAGCGCGTTCTCCACGTTGTGCCGGCCGAGCAGGCGCAGCCGGATCGTGCGGGGCCGTGCCCCGGGCAGCCCGAGCCGGAAGCGGCTGCCGGCAGCCGACAGCTCGATCCGATCGGCCCACACCTCCGGGGTGCTGGCCCGCGCCGTCCGCACGCCGAAGCGGACCAGGCGGGCGCGGGTGCGCTCCAGGCGGGCGCACCATGCTCCAGCGGCGTGGATGGCCGCGACGGCCTCGGGCGCCAGCGCGTCGAACAGCCGCGCCTTCGCCTCCAGGTACGCCTCCATGCTGCCGTGGTAGTCCAGGTGCTCCGGCGCCAGGTTGGTGAAGACCGCGGCCGCGAACCGCACCCGGTGCACCCGCTCCTGCACCAGGGCGTGGGAGGAGACCTCCATCGCCGCCCAGCCCCCCTCGGGCCGGTCCAGCGCCGCCAGAAAAGCCTGGATAGCGATCGGATCCGGGGTGGTGGTGTCCGAGGGGCGGCTCTGCCCGAACGCCTCGTAGGCGATCGAGCCCAACAGCCCGCACTCCTTGCCCGCCGCCCGCACGATCGAGCGCACGAGCCAGGTGGTGGTGCTTTTGCCCTTGGTCCCCGTCACCCCGATGACCCGGACCCGCCGGCTCGGCTCGCCGTAGAACGCATCCGCCAGCGCCGCCAGCGCGCGGCGCCCGTCCGCCGCCACCACCACCGGCAACCCACCCGCCACCGCCGGCGCCAGGGCTCGCTCGGCGACGATCGCCACCGCGCCGCGCGCCCGGGCCTGCGGGATGAAGTCGTGGCCGTCGGCGGCATGACCCCGCAGCGCCACGAACAGGTGCCCGGGCCCCACCCGCCGGCTGTCGCACGCCAGCCCGCGGATCTCCGCGTCCAGGTCGGCGGGCGGCAGCGCGGCGCGGCGGAGCAGTTCCTGCAGTCGCACGGCGAGCGCACCTCCTGGCTGGAGTTGACGGACTGCCGCCGGCAACGGATGTCATCGGCAGCCGGGGACGCCGGCATTGAGGCGGGGCGCCGTGGCCCGGACGGCCTGCGGGCGGCGGTGCGGAGGGGGCACGAGGCGGCGTGCTGCAGCACCAGGGCCGGACGGTGCTCTTCGTCGGCTCGCGGCGCGGTGCGCTCGCGGCGGCCGAGCGGCTGGGGCTGCGGGTGCTCCTGGTGACCGACCGCGCACCCGCGCGCGCCCGCAGGCCGAAACTCGCGGGCTGGGCGGAGGTCGACCTGCGGGCGCGGCCGCCCGCGGAGGTGGCGGCGGCCGCGCTGGAGCTCTGCGCGCGCGAGCGGGTCGAGGCGGTGCTCGCGCTGACGGAGTTCTCCGCCGTCGCCGCCGCCGAGGTCCGCGCGGCGCTGGGGCTGCCGGGCCTGGGTCCGGAGCAGGCGTGGCGCTGCCGCGACAAGCTGCTCATGAAGCAGTGCGCCCGCGCGGCGGGTGTTCGGTGCGCGGACACGGTGGAGATCGGACCCGCGACCACGGCGGCCGAGCTCGTCGAGCGGCTGGGGCTGCCGCTGGTGATCAAGCAGCGCGCCGGTGCGGGTGGCCGCGGCACCGTGCTCGCGCGCGACCTGGCGGCGGTGGCGGCCGCACTCCAGCCCGGTTGGCTGGCGGAGGCCTTCGTCGACGGCATCGAGATGAGCGTCGAGACGCTGCAGGCGGCCGGGCAGGTGCTGTTCGTCAATCCCACCGAGTACCTGCGGCCCGGCTGGGCGAGCATCGTGCCGGCGGCGCTCCAGCAGACGGCGCGCAGCGCGGCACTGGATCTCAACCGGCGTGCGCTGGCCGCGCTCGGCATCGCGCACGGGATGACGCACCTGGAGCTGTTCCTCACCCCCCGGGGCCCGGTGCTGGGCGAGGTCGCGGCGCGGCCGCCGGGGGGCTTCCTCATGGATCTGATCGGGCGCGCCTACGGCTTCGATCCGTGGGAGGCGCTGCTGCGCGTCGAGCTGGGCGAGCAGCCCGCGCTGCCCCGCACGGCCGGGTTGTACGCCGGGGCATGGCTGTTGCACCCCGGAGGCGGGACCGTGCGCGCGGTCGCGGGCCTGGAGCAGGCCCGGGCGGTCGCCGGGGTCGAGGAGGTGCGCTGTTCGCTCGCGATCGGGCAGCCGCTCGCGCCCCGCACGAGCACCGCCCAGTGGGTCGGGCGCATCCTGGCCTGCGGGCGCGAGCGGGATGCCGTGGCGGCCGCGCTCGAGCGGGCTGCCAGCGCGCTGCGCATCGAGATGGCATGAGCCGCGGCGAGCTGGCATGCGCCTGGCAGGCCAGTGCTTGCGCGAGCGGCGGCAGCGGCTAGCATCCGCCTGACACCGGCGCGGGGGCGGAGCGTCTGAGGATGGGGAGCGCGCAGCGCAGGCACGAGGAGGGAGTGCGCCGCGGTGCGGGCCCGGGCTGGGCCCCGAGCGCGACGGCGGATCGGCCCGCCGACCTGCCCGCCGCAGCCAGCGGGCAGCGGCCGCCGCAGAGCAGCGCCGAGGCGGTGCTGGTGCGGGCGGCGGCACTCGGCGACCGGCTCAGTTTCCGGGCGCTGTACGAGATGACGGTGGGCTCGGCCTACCGGCTGGCGCTCCGGCTGCTGCGCAGCGCCGATGCGGCGGAAGAGGTGGTGCAGGAGGCGTACTGCCAGGCGTGGGCCGGGCTGCGCGGCTTTCAAGGAGAGGCGCGCTTCCGCACCTGGCTGTTGAGCATCGTGCGCAACGCGGCGCTGGATACCCTGCGGCGCGAGCGCACGCGCCGGCAGGCAGACGCCGCGCGCATGGCGGCGCGCGCGCCGCGGGCGGCGGTGCCGGAAGAGCGGCTGCGGCGGCGCGAGCTCGAGCAGGCGCTGGAGGCGGCCCTGGCCGAGCTGCCGGAGGAGACCCGGACCGCGTTCGTGCTGGCGGTGCTGGAGGGCCTGCGCTACGCCGAGGTAGCGGAGGTGCTCGGCACCACGCTCGACGGGGTGAAGTGCCGCGTCTACCGCGCCCGCGAGCACCTGCGGGCGCGGCTGGGGGCGGAGTTCGGATAGCGCGCGCGGCGCGGTGGCAGGCGGTGCGGGAGCGGGGGACGAGGGCGATGGACAAACCGGGTGCGCCACTGGACTGTGAGCAGGCAGCGCCCTTGCTGTCGGCGTCGCTGGATGGCGAGACCGATGCCGCCACCGAGGGTGCGCTGGCGCGCCACCTGGCGGCCTGCCCGGCCTGCGCGGCGCGGCGGCTGGAGGCGGTGCGGCTGGAGCGGTGGCTGCGGGAGCTGCAGGCCGAGGCGGCGCTCGAGCCCCCGGCGGCGGTGTGGGACGGGGTGGCGGCGTTCGTGCAGGCGCCGGTGGCGGCGCGCCGGCGGCGCCGCGCCGCGATCCGCGCCCTGCCGCGCGCGCACCGCTGGCGCGGCACCGCCTACGGCCATCCCTTCGCCCGCGCGGTCGCGGCGGTGCTGGTGCTCATCGGGGCCCTGATCGCGGTGCGCACCTTCTCGCCCGCCCCGGTGCTGGTGCCCGACGAGCCCCGTCCCGAGGCAGCCGCGGCGGCGCCGCTGCGAGCGCCGGCGGAGCTGCAGCCCCTGCCGGCCGAGGCGCGCCCCGCACCGCCGCCGAGGCCCGAGCCCGCTGGCCCCGCGGCGAGCCCCCCCGAGCCGGGCCAGCGCGCTGCGACCGGTCCTTCCTAGCCTTGCCCGCCCGCGGGCCCCGCCGAGGCCGGCACGGGCGGGCTGCGGTCCGGCGGCACGCGCAGGTACAATAGCGCCTCCTGCAGGATGTCCTTGACGATCGGCGCCGCCACGGTGCCACCGTAGGGTACCCGGCCGTCGGGGCTCTGGGGCTCGTCCACCGTCACCGCCACCAGCAGCTCGGGACGGCTGGCCGGCGCGAATGCGATGAACGAGGCGCGGTAGCGGTCGGCGCTGTAGCCGCCGCCCGGCGCCACCTTCTTGGCGGTGCCGGTCTTGCCGGCCACGGTCCAGCGCTCCAGCCGCGCGCGCCGGCCGGTGCCCTCCTCCACCACGCGCACCAGCGCCGGGATCAGGAACTGCTGGCAGGTGCGGGCGTCGGCGAGCAGCCCCAGCGGCTCGGGCTCGAAGCGCGCGATGACGCGCCCGGAGGGATCGATGACCCGCTCGACCAGCTGCGGCCGGTAGCGGATGCCGCCCGCGGCGAGCGCGGCGAACGCGCTCGCCATCTGCACCGGGGTGACCGCCAGCTCGTAGCCCTGCGCCACCGAGACCGTGGAGTGGTAGCTCCACTCCGCGAGCGGGGTGGTGCTGCCCCGCTCCTCCAGCGGCAGGCCGATCGCGGGCTCCAGCCCGAAGCCCGCCGCGCCCAATAGCTCCACCAGGCGCTCGGGCCCGAGCGCCATGGCGACCTGGACCATGCCGACGTTGGAGGAGTGCACCAGCACGCCCGCCAGATCGAGCGTGCCCTGGGGGTGGACGTCGCGCACCGTGCGCGCGCCGAAACGGCGCGGGCTCGTGCAGTCGAAGCGCTGGCCGGGATGCACCGCGCCCGCCCGCAACGCGGCGGCCACGATCAGCGGCTTGAGGATGGAGCCCGGCTCCATGGTGTCCATGAGCGGCCGGTTGCGCTGCGCCGCGGGCGTCAGACCGGCGAGCGCCGCGGGATCGTAGCCCGGCCAGGAGGCGAGCGCCAGCACCCGGCCGTCTGCGGGCCGCAGCGCCACCGCGGCGATGCCGGCGGGCCGCCAGCTCGCGGCCGCCTCCGCCAGCGCGCGTTCGACCACGCGCTGCAGGTGCGAGTCGATGGTCAGCACCACGGTGGCGCCGTCCTCGGGCGGCACCAGCAGGTTGCCCTCGTGCAGCACCCGCGCACCGCGCGCGTCCCGCACCACCTCCTGCAGCCCCGGCACCCCCGCCAGCACCTGCTCGTAGGCGGCCTCGATGCCGGTGGCACCGACGAGCTCTCCCTCCCCGTCCAGGCGGGTGAAGCCGATCAGGTGCGCGGCGAGTGGGCCGCAGGGATAGCTGCGGCGGTACTCGGGCTTGAAGCCGACGCCGGGCACGGCGGCGGCGCGCAGCCGCGCCGCGGCGTGCTCATCGAGCCGCCGCTCGATCCAGCAGAAGCCCTGGCGGGCGGGGTGGCTCAACCGCTCGAACAGCGCGTGCTCGCGCGCGCTGTCCCAGCCCAGCGCCTGGGCGATGGTGCGGGCGTGCGCGCGCAGCTCCTCGGGGCTGGGCGGCAGCGTGCGGCGCCCCTCGCGCCGGCCCATGTGGCGCGGCTCGGCGAACGCGCTCGGCGCGCGCACCGAGCGCGCCAGCACCGCGCCGTCCGCGGTGCGGATGTCCCCCCGATACGCCGGCACCGCGCGCAGCGGCTGCTGCTGGCGCACCGCGAGCGCCCGCCAGTGCCGGGCCTCCACGACCTGCAACCGCACCAGCCGCCAGCCCAGCGCGGCGAAGGCGAGCAACAGCCCGAGCCACAGGGCCTGCGCGCACCGCACCGCCCGCCGGCGCCAGGCCTCCGGCGGCCCGTTCATCGGGCGAGGCCGCGGCCAGGGCCGCGGTCCCCCGCTCGGCGCGCGCCGCTCATCGCAGCAGCTCCTCCAGCAGCCGCGCCGGATCCTCGCGCCCCGGGATCTCGAGGCCGAGCCGGCGCGCGCGCTCCTCCAGCACCTCCATCCGGCTCTCCTGCAGGACCTGCACCTCCAGCCGCCGCAGCTGCTCGCGCAGCTCTGCCCGCTCGTGCTCCAGGGTCCCCAGCCGATAGCCGGCGCGCACCGCGCGCACCTGCTGCTGCACGCTCAATAGCGCGATGACGACCAGGGTCAGCAGCGCCAGGACATAGCACCCGAGCCGCATCGCCCGCTCCATGCGCGCCCCATCCGCTCCCCGGCGAGCGGCCGGCCGCTCGCCGGTGATGATGTCGGCACCCCGAGCCGGGGGCGTTACGGGGCAGCTGGCCCCGCGGTCTCGGCCGGGCGCGCCACCGCGCGCAGCCGCGCGCTGCGCGCGCGCGGGTTGCGCGCCACCTCCTCGGCGCTGGGCCGCACGGGCTTGCGCACCAGCAGCTCCAGCCGGCCCGCGCGCGCGCCCTCGCGGAAGGCCCGCTTGACGAGCCGGTCCTCCAGCGAGTGAAACGCGATGATCGCAGCACGCCCGCCGGGGAGCAGTACCTCGGGCAGCGCCGCGAGCGCGCGCTCCAGCTGCTCGAGCTCGTCGTTGACCGCGAGCCGCAGCGCCTGGAAGGTGCGGGTGGCGGGGTGGATACGGCCGCGCTCGTAGCGCGGGCCGAGCGCACGCGCGATCAGCTCGGCAAGCTCGTCGGTGCGCGCGAGCGGCTCGCCTTTGTCGCGCGCGCGCGATGGCGGCGGCGACGCGGCGCGCGCGTCGCTCCTCGCCGTAGCGCCGGATCAGCTCGGCCAGCTCCCGCTCCGGCAGGCGGTTGACCAGCTCGGCCGCGGTCGGCCCCGGCGCGCTCGGGTCCATGCGCATGTCCAGCGGCCCCGAGGCCCGGAAGCTGAAACCGCGCGCGGGATCATCCAGCTGCAGCGAGCTCAACCCGAGGTCGAACAGCACCGCATCCGCCCCCTCGCCGAGCTCGCGCGCTGCCAGGGCCGCCAGCGCGGCGAAGGGCGCATGCACCAGCCGGACCGCCTCGCCCCAGCGCGGCAGCAGCCGCGCACGCGCATGCACGAGCGCCTGCGGATCGCGGTCCAGACCCAGGTAGCGCCCCCCCGGCAGGATGCGCGGCAGGATCGCTTCGGCGTGCCCGCCGCCTCCCACCGTCGCGTCGAGCACCCGCGCCCCCGGCCGCAGCACCGGCCCGAGCAGGGCGAGCACCCCCTCGCACAGGACCGGGATGTGTCCCACGGGACCGCCTGTTGCGCGCTCGCTCATGATGCGAGGTAAGGCTAGCACGGCGACCCGCCCCGCGCCCAGACCGAGCCGGGCGGGCGCCGGCCAGCCGGCGCCCGGCCGTGGCCGCTTCAGCGGGACCAGCCGAGCGCGCTCGGCGCCGGCTGGCCGCGGGGCGCGCGCCTCGCCCGGAGCCGCTGCGGGCAGCGCGCGCTGCTCCTCCAGCGCCAGCCGCTGGATCAGTACCAGCACCTCCTCGGATAGCGCAAAGGCCTCGGCCAGCGGGCCGCCGCACCCGCCGAGGGCGCGGGCGCGCTCGCGGATCACCAGCAGGTCCTCGCGATGCGCGAGCAGCTCCTGCGGCGCGACCTCGCTCGCCGAACCGGCGCGGTCGAGCAGCGCGCGCACTGCGCGCACCGACGCGCGGAGCGCATAGCCGGGGCCCGCCGCCGCCCCCTGTCCGTGCACCATGCCCCGCTCCCCCTCCTGCTGGCCCCGCGCGCGGCGGGGGTCTGCCTACCGCAACACCTCGTGCGCATGTGCTTCGAAGTGCCGCGCCCGGATCTCCGCCTCCGCCGCCCAGCGCTGCGCGTCCCAGAGCTCGATCCGGTTGCGCACCCCGACGAACACCACCTCGCGCTCGATGCCGGCGCGCTGCTTGAGCGGCTCGGGCAACAGGATCCGCCCCTGCCGGTCGGGCACCAGCTCCTGCGCGTTGGCGAACAGCTCGCGCTCCAGGTTGCGCGCCTCCTTCCAGCCCAGCCCCGTGCGCGCGCGCTCCTCGATCTCCTGCGCGATGTGGTCCCAGACCGACGGGGTGTACAGCACCAGGCAGCCGTCCGGCATCACGGTGAGGATGAACCGGTCGCGGTCGCGCTCCTCGACGGCGCTGCGCAGCCGCGCCGGAATCACGACCCGGTTCTTCGCGTCCAGCATCGCCGGATACTGGCCGAAGAACCGGTACACGGCCTCTTTCCCCACTTTCTCCCACTTCGGCACACCTGAGATAGCATCCCCGCCCGACGGCCGTCAAGCGCGCCGCGGCAATCCATGACCGGTGGGGGTGTTATGGGCTGCGGCCAGCTGCCGGCCGGTCCGGCGGGAAGCGGTGTCCCCGCCCGGCCGGCGGTCCTCGGGTGCTGTCCCCGGGTCCGATCCCAGCGCGGCCGCAGCAGCTCTATGGCCAGATGGTGGGATGAAGTGGGAAGCGCTATTCGCGGTTGGGGGTCCCGGCGCCCCCGGCCCGCGCGCGCACCAGCTCCAGCAGCGGATCGGCGTGCTCGGCAGCGAGCGCGGCATACCGCTCGGGGGCGAGCGATTCGGCGGCGAGTGCCGCCCGCCAGGCGGCGCGGAGTTCCGCCCAGGCGTAAAGACAGCGCAGCCGCTCGCCGAGCGTGAAGCGGCCCCCGGGCTGCAAGAGCGGCAGCAGCGCCTGCCGCCGCTGCTCCCAGAGCGGGGCGAGCCGCGCGCGCACGCGCGCATACGCCGCCCGCGCCGCGCCGTCTGCGCGTGCCGGCTCCGCCCCGGCCGACGGGGCCGACGAGGAGGACGCGGCCGGCCTCGGCGCCTCCCCGCTGGCGGCGAGCCCCTCCATGGCGTCGCGCAACGGCCGCGTAGACAACCAGCCCACCAGCAACACCGCGATCGCGCCCGCCGTCAGCACCGCCGGCCACAGCCGCGGTCGCGGCGCCGCCGCCGCGCGCGCGCGGAGCAGCTGCGCCAGCGCGTCCTCCTCGGTCCCGTAGCGCGGGGGGCCGCCGGGGCCGACATCGCTCATTGCGGTGCCCCTCCTCGCTGCGAGGCGAGCCGGCAGCTGCGCGCGGCCCCGCCGGCTCGCCTCCGTCCCCGCCGCGGCCGGCCCGGGCGCCGCGGGCACGGGCGCCTTTGTCATTCGGGACCAGCCGCCAGGCAGGCGCTGCCCGCGGCGGCGCGGCGCGCGCGCCTGCCCGCAGGCGCCGGCTCGCAGCCGAGCTGTTGCTCGCCGATCCCGCCCAGCTCCCGCAACAGCACCGCCAGCACCTGCTCGGGCGGCGGCGCGGGCCGCTCGGAGACCAAGAGATAGCACACCCCCGGCTCGGGCCACAGCGCCCTCGCCCCCGAGCGCTCCAGCCGTGCCCGCAGCGCCGTGTCCTCGCCCCGGAGCGCCAGCACCGCCACCTTGCCCTCGGCCGCCACCCGCCGCACCCCGAGCCGCTCGCACGCCACGCGCAGCAGGTGCACGCGCACCAGGGTACGCGCCGGCTCGGGCAGCGGCCCGTAGCGGTCCCGCAGCTCCGCCGCCGCGGCGCGCACCTGCTCGAACGTGCGCGCCGCGGCCAGCCGGCGATAGGCCTCGAGCTTGAGCCGCAGATCCGCGATGTAGCTCGCGGGCAGGTGGGCATCGAGCACCAGCTCGATCTCCACCGGCTCGGCCTCGCGCGCGGCGAGTTCTTCCGCCAGCCGCTGCCGGCGCCGCCGCGCCGCGGCTGCGGCGCGCTCCGCCTGCGCGTCCGCGCCCTCCGCCGCCGGACCGCCCGCGACGCCGGCCCGCTTCAGCTCCTCGACCGCCTGCTCCAGCAGCCGGCAGTACAGCTCGTAGCCCACCGCCGCGATGTGGCCCGACTGCGTGGTGCCCAGGATGTTGCCCGCACCGCGCAGTTCCAGGTCGCGCATCGCGATCCGGAAGCCCGCGCCCAGCTCGTTGAACTCCTCGATCGCCTTGAGCCGGCGCGCCGCCACCTCCCGCAGCGGCAGGTGGCGCGGCAGCAGCAGGTAGGCCCACGCCTGATGGGTGTAGCGGCCGACCCGGCCCCGCAGCTGGTGCAGCTCGGCCAGTCCGAACCGGTCGGCCCGCTCGACGATCAGCGTGTTGGCGCGCGGGATGTCCAACCCGCTCTCGATGATCGTCGTCGTCACCAGCACGTCCACCTCGCCGCGCACGAACGCGCTCATGCGCTCCTCGAGCTGCTCGCCCGGCATCTGGCCGTGCACCACCGCGAAGCGCGCCTCGGGCACCAGCCGCGCGAGCTCCTCCGCCCGCCGCGCGATGGTCTGCACCCGGTTGTGCACGTAGTAGACCTGCCCCTCGCGGCCCAGCTCGCGCAGGATCGCCTCGCGCACCAGCCCTGCATCCTCGCGCGCGATCACGGTCCGGATCGGCAGCCGGCCCGAGGGTGGGGTGCCCAACGCCGAGATGTCCTTGATCCCCAGCAGCGCCATGTGGAGCGTGCGCGGGATGGGGGTCGCCGTCAGCGTCAGCACGTCGACCGTCGCGCGCAGCCGCTTGAGCCGCTCCTTGTCCGCGACCCCGAAGCGCTGCTCCTCGTCGATGATGACCAGCCCCAGATCCCGGAAGCGCACATCCGCGGACAGCAGCCGGTGGGTGCCGATCAGGATGTCGATCTCGCCCTGGCGCAGCGCTTCCAGGATGGCGCGCTCCTCGCGCCCGGTGCAGAAACGGGTCAGGCAGGCGACCCGGACCGGAAACGCGGCCAGCCGGCTGCGGAACGTCGCCAGGTGCTGCTCGGCCAGCACCGTCGTCGGCACCAGCAGCGCCACCTGGCGGCCTGCGACCGCGACCTGGAAGGCGGCCCGCATCGCCAGCTCGGTCTTGCCGTAGCCGACATCCCCGCACACCAGCCGGTCCATGGGTCGCGGCGAGGCGAGGTCAGCCCGGATGGCGGCGCTGGCGGCGGCCTGGTCCGGGGTGTCCGCGAAGGGAAAGGCCGCCTCGAACGCCTCCTGCCAGTCCGGATCGACCGGATGCGCCATGCCGCCGGCCAGCGCGCGCCGCGCCTGGATCTCCAGCAGCTCCGCCGCCATGTCGAGCACCGCCCGCCGCACGCGTTCCTTCTTGCGCTGCCAGCCGCCGGTGCCGATCTGCGACAGCCTGGGTTTGAAGCCCTTGGTCCCGACGTAGCGCTGCACCAGCTCGATCCGGGTGCTCGGCACGTAGACCACCACGTCGCCCGCGTACTGCAGCTTCAGATAGTCCTGCGCCTTGCCGTCGCGGTCCTCGATCCGCTCCAGACCGAGGAAGCGACCGATGCCATGCGTGAGGTGCACCACGAGGTCACCGGGCTGCAGATCGAGCAAGCCGTCGAGCGGGCGGGTGGCGGCGCGTGCCGCCGCACTGCCGGCCGCCCGCGGCCGCCGCGCCACCGGACGGCGGAACAGCTCGCGCGCCGACAACAGCGCCCAGCCGCTCGCCGGGTCCTCGAACCCGCGGCTGAGGCTGCCCGCGCAGATCTCCAGCTCGCCGCCGATCGCCCCGAGCAGCTCGCGCAGCCGCCGCCGCTCCGCCGCCCGCGGCGCCACGACCGTGATCCGGCTGCCAGCCGCCAGCAGCCCGCGCACTCCCGCCACCACCTCCTCCATGCGGGTGCCGCTGGCGCGCTCGACCGAGCGCGTGCCGAAGTCCACCACCCGCGGGCCGGCCGGAAACGGCAGCCCCGCCAGCTCGAGCTGCGCGCGTCGCGCGAGTTCCGCCAGCACCCCCTCCGGCGAGAGTGCCGGCGCGCTGCCGCCGCGGGCGAGGGTCGCCGCCAGCGCGCGCAGCCGATCGGGCTCGAGCAGGACCACCACGGTCCGGGACGGCAGGTGCTCCAGCAGCCCGCTGGCCGGCCCCGCCGCAGGGGCGCCCACGGCCGCCGGTGCCCACAGCGGCAGCACCACCCGCCGGTGGGTGGCGACCGAGCGCTGGCTCTCCAGGTCGTAGCTCCGGATGGTGTCGATCTCGTCGCCGAAGAGTTCGATCCGGCAGGGCTGCGCGCCGAGCGGCACGATGTCCACGATGCCCCCGCGCCGGCTCCACTCCCCGGGGGCCTCGGCGAGCGGCACCCGCTCGAAGCCGGCCGCGGCGAGCCGGCTCTGCAGCTGCTCCAGCGGCAGCTCGCAGCCGACTTCGAGCACCAGCTCCGCGGCGGCGAGCGCGGCCGGCGGCGGCACCGGCTGCGCCAGCGCCGCCAGCGAGGCGACGACGAGCGGCGGCGGGCCGCCCGGGGCGTGGGGCCCGCCGGGCTGTGCGCCCGCGCGCTGCCCCAGCGCCCGCAGCACCTCGAGCCGCGCCCCCCAGGCCTCCAGATCCGGCGTGCAGGCGCCGCCGGCCGGCTCCTCGCAGGCCGGAAAGCACAGCAGATCGGCCGGGGCGGCGGGCCGTCCGGACGGCAGCGGCTGGCCCGCCGCGGCGTCTGGCGGATCCAGCTCCGGTTCGGCCCGCGGTGGCGCGAGGAACCACGCCAGGTCCTCGAGCAGGTCCTGCTGCTCCTCGGGACCGGCGACCACGGCCAGCACCGGCCGGCCGAGCGCGGCGCGCACCGTCGCCAGCAGCAGCGCCTGCGCCGCGCCCCAGACCGAGCCGGCCTGAACAGGGGCGCCCTCCGCCGGCGCGCCCGCGGGCGCTGCCAGCTCCAGCGCCCGCACCAGCGCGGCGACGCGCGCGTCCTCACGCCACCTCTGCAGCCACGCCTGCACCGGTGCGGGTCCTCCGCCCTACGGGCCGCCGAATCCTTCAGTATAGCGCGCGGGCGAGCCGAGGCCTCGCCGCCCGAAGCCGCAAGCTGGCACTGCGGCTGACGGCGCCGGCAGCCACGGGGTACACTGGCTCCGAGTGCACCCCCGCGCGAGGAGCGGTTCGGACGGCAGTGGCGGCCGGGCACGAGCAGACGACGACCGCGGCCACGAGCGGGTTTGCCGCCGCCCTCGCGCACTACCGCGAGGGGCGGTTCGCGCAGGCGCTCGCCGAGCTGGACGCGCTGTTGGCGCGCGCGCCCGCAGACGCCGGCGCGCACTACCTGCGCGGGATCGTGCTGGAGGAATCCGGTGAGTACGCCGAGGCGATCGCCGCCTTCGACCGGGCGCTGGCGCTCGCCCCCGAGCTGGAGCGCGCATACTACCACCGCGGTATCGCGCGCTTCCTCGCCGGCGACCGGCAGGGCGCGCTGTCCGACCTGGAGCGCGCGGTCGCGTGCGAGCCCGACTTTCTGTTCGCGGTCTACAACCTGGGGGTGGTCGCGGCGGCGCTGCGCGACTGGACGCGAGCGCAACAGGCGTTCGCGCGGGCGCTGGAGCTCGATCCGGGCAATACCGCCGAGTACGCCGCACTGCTGGTCGAGATCGGCCGCGCGGCGGCCCAGGAGGAGACCTACGCCCAGGGCCACCGCTTCAAGAACATGCTGGCGGTCCTGGGCGATGACTACCGGGCGTTGCTGGCAGAGCTGGAGCGGCACGAGGCCGCTGCGCCGGCCGGGACCGCCGCGAGCTCCGGCCAGCCCGGGGCGCCGCCCGCATGGCGCGAGCGCGCGGCGCGGATCGAGGGCAACCTCCAGCAGCTCGACCACGACCTGACCCAGTTTCTGCGTCGCCGTCCGCCCGGAGCCGCCCCGGATCGAGGTCATCGAGGTGCCCGCGCTGCTGGAAGGATGCTTGCTCGCGCTGGCGCCGCGGCTCAGGCGGCATCGCGGTCGAGCGGCGAGTTGCGCCCGCGCTGCCGGAGGTGATCGGGGACCCGCGGCTGTTGGCCGAGGTGCTGATGAACGTGCTGACCAACGCCGCGGAGGCATGCGCGCGGCGGCCCGGCGGCGGCGGGCGGATCACCGTCGAGCTCGAGGCGATCGACGCGTTGCCCGAGGTCCCCGGCGTGGACACGGTACGGGTGCGCATCACCGA
Organism: Planctomycetota bacterium; assembly: GCA_026004615.1. Taxonomy (GTDB): domain Bacteria; phylum Planctomycetota; class J058; order J103; family J103; genus BPJM01. The sequence continues at coordinate 3,988 of BPJM01000002.1, read as the reverse complement.
CGACGGCCCCGGCATCCCGAGCGCGGTGCGCGACCGGGTGTTCGAGCTCGGCTTCAGCACCAAGCCGTTCGGCAGCGGGCTGGGGCTGGCACATGCCGAACGGGTGATCCGCGCGCACGGCGGCCGGATCGAGATCGCGAGCCGCGAGGGCGAGGGCACGGCGGTCACCCTCACGATCGCCGCCAGCCCGGTCGGCCCTCCGACTTGCGCAGCCTGAGCCTGCGCTCGGTGCTGTTCGAGGACCTCCGCTCGCTGGTGCGGCGCCGCAGCCGGCCTCCGGCCCGCCCCGGCGGTGCGGGCGCACCGCCCTCGGACTGACCAGCCTGGGGGCAGGCGGGAGCACCGCGGGCAAACCGAGGCCGGGGATGGCAGGCCGGGCGCGCCGGGCCTGCCCCGCGCCGGGCGGGCGGCCGCCGCTGGCACGGATCCCGCGCCGGGATTAGAATCGCACCGCGCGATCCCCGGACGAGGCACCGCGATGGACGGAGAGCAGAACGTGGAGCTGGCCGAGGCGCGCGCGCGCTGGCAACGCGCGCTCGAGCGTGCCCGGCTGCGCCAGGCGAAGTTCGAGACGCTGTCGGGCGAGCCGCTGGAGCCCTTGTACGAGCCGCGGGACCCGGACGATCCGGAGTTCCTGGACAAGATCGGCTATCCGGGCGAGTACCCCTTCACCCGCGGGCCGTACCACGCAGGGTACCGCAGGCGGCTGTGGACGATGCGGCAGTTCGCCGGCTTCGGCTCCGCCGAGGACACCAACCGACGCTTCAAGTACCTGCTGGGGCGGCAGGCGACGGGCCAGGACCGGGCTTTCGACGGCCTTCGACCTGCCGACGCTCATGGGCCGCGACAGCGACGACCCGCTGAGCGAGGGCGAGGTGGGCAAGTGCGGCGTGGCGGTCGAGCTCGCTCGAGGACATGCAGCGGCTGTACGCGGGCATCCCCTCGACGAGAGTCGACCGTCGATGACGATCAACGGGCCCGCGGCGGTGATCTGGGCGATGTACATCGGCGATGGCCGAGAGCAGGGGGTGCCGCATCGCGCGACCTGCGCGGCACGCTGCAGAACGACATCCTCAAGGAGTTCCACGCCCAGAACGAGTTCATCTTCCCGCCCGAGCCGAGCGTGCAAGCTGGTCGTCGACACCATCGAGTTCGCAGAGCCAGCAGCATGCCGAAGTGGAACCCGGTCAGCATCAGCGGCTACCACATCCGCGAGGCCGGCGCGACGGCGGCCGCAGGAGCTGGCCTTCACCCTGCGCCGACGGGATGGCGTACGTCGAGGCCGGCCTGGCGCCGCGGGCTGGACGTCGACGCCTTCGGCCCCGCGGCTGTCGTTCTTCTTCAACGAGCCACAACGAGTTCTTCGAGGAGATCTGCAAGCTGCGCGCCGCCCGGCGGATCTGGGCGCGGCATCATGCGCGAACGCTACGGCGCCAAGAACGAACGCGAGCTGGTGCATGCGCTGCCACGTGCCAGACCGCCGGCGTGTCGCTCACCGAGCAGCAGCCCCTGAACAACATCGTCCGCGTGGCCTACCAGGCGCTGGCCGCGCGTGCTCGGCGGCACGCCAGAGCCTGCACACCGACAGCATGGACGAGACCCTCGGCCTGCCCACCGAGCAGGCCGTGCCGCATCGCGCTGCGCACCCAGCAGATCCTGGCCGACGAGACCGGCGTGCGCGCACGGTCGATCCGCTGGGCGGCAGCGTGGTTCGTCGAGGCGCTGACAGACGAGGTCGAGGCACAGGCAGAAGCGTACTTCCGCCGCATCGAGGAGCTGGGCGGCGTGGTGCCGGCGATCGAGGCCGGCTTCTTCCAGAAGGAGATCGGGGACGCCGCCTACCGGCTGCAGCAGGAGTACGAGCGCGGCGAGCGCCACATCGTGGGCGTCACCCGGTACGTCGAGGAGGACGAGGAGATCCCGATCCTGGTCATCGACCCGGCGAAGGAACAGGCGCAGCGCCAGGCGCTGGCACGCCTGCGCGCCAGCCGCGACCAGGCGCGGGTCGAGGAGGCGTTGCGCCGCGTGCAGGCGGCCGCGCGCGAGGGCGACAACCTGATGCCGGCGCTGATCGACGCGGCGCTGGCGTACGCCACCCTCGGCGAGACGGTGGCCGCGCTCAAGGCGGTGTTCGGGGTCTACAGCGAGCCGGTGATCCTGTGAGACCGATCCGGGTGCTGATCTCCAAGTGCGGCCTCGACGGCCACGACCGGGGGGCGCGGGTGGTGGCGCGCTCGCTGCGCGATGCCGGCTTCGAGGTCGTCTACCTCGGGATCCGCCAGACGCCGGAGACCGTGGTCCGGGCGGCGATCGAGGAGGACGTGGACGCGATCGGCATCTCGATCCACTCCGCAGCCCACATGACGCTGTTCCCGCGCATCCTGGAGCTGCTCCGCCAGCAGGGTGCCGGGCACGTGCTGGTCATCGGCGGGGGCATCATCCCGAAGGCCGACATCGCGCGGCTGAAGGCGGCCGGGGTGGGCGAGATCTTCGGGCCCGGCGCCTCGATGCAGGACTACATCGAGTACCTCCGCGAAGAGGTGGGCCGGCGGCGGCGCGCGGCCGCCGGGAGCGCTGCCGGGGAGGATTGAGCCCATGTGCGGGCGGCGCACGGCGCGGGGCAGCGGCTGCCCCCCCGCCTTCCCGCTGCTGTGGCTGCTCGCGCTCGCGACCGCGCCGGCGGCGGTGCGCGCCGAGACCCAGGATCTGCAGTACGAGCTCCGCATCGCCACCGCTGCGCCGGAGGGAACCTACCACCGGGTCGGACAGGCGCTGGGGCGGATCATCCAGGCGCGGGGCGGCAGCGCGGTGCGGGTCCGCATCGAGCCCTCGGGTGGCTCGGTCGACAACCTGCGCCGCCTCGCCCGGGGCGAGGTCCAGGCCGCCATCGTGCAGGAGGACGTGCTGCGGGCCGCCTGGAAGGGCGAAGAGCTGTTTTCCGAGCCGGTGCGCAACGTGCGGGCGATCGGCGCCCTGTTCCTCGAGAGCGTCCACCTGCTGGTCCGGCCGGGAGGCGGGGATCCACCAGGTGGCCGAGCTGCGGGGCCGCCGGATCGCGGTGGGCCCGCTCGGCAGCGGCTCCAGTTTCACCGGGCTCGGGGTGCTGCGCGCGCACGGGCTCGAGGCGGCGAACTGCCAGCTGCTCTACCTGCCGCAGGAGGAGGCGGAACGAGCGCTGGGGGCGGGCGAGATCGACGCCTGGCTCCAGGTCCGCGCCACGCCCGCGCCCCAGATCGAAGCGGCGGCGCGCAACGGCGCGGTACTGCTGCCACTCGATCCCCGGGCGGTCGCGCAGGCGCATGGCGCAGTCGCCGGCGCTGCGCGCCGTGACGATCCCCGCCGGCACCTACCCGGAGCAGCGCGAGGATGTGCCGACGGTCGCACTCCGCGCGCTGCTGGTGGTGGCGGAGGCGACGCCCGCGGTCATCGCGGCCGAGCTGGCGCGGGGGCTATCGGAGCAGGCGGCGCGCGCCGTGCTCGCGCAGGCCCACCCGGCGGCCGGCCAGCTCGACGCCCGCGCCGCAGGCGCCGAGCTGTCCATCGCCATGCACGCCGGGGCACTGGAGTACTTCCGCGCCATCGATGCCTTCGAACGGCCGGTGCGGGTCTGGGTGGGCGTGTTCATCCTCGCGGTCTCCGAGCTCGATCTCAAGCGCGGGACGTTCGACGCCGACATGTATCTCTGGTTCCGCTGGCGCGGCCGGCTGGCCGAGGACGAGGAGGATTTCGCCTTCGAACTCGCCAATGGCACGGTCGCCAGCCGGGAACGGCTGGGCCGCGAACAGTTCGGCGGCTGGACCTGGTTGGGCTACCGGGTGCGCGCGACCCTGCGCGGCAACTTCCTGCTCCACGACTACCCCTTCGACACGCAGACGATCGCGATCGAGATCGAGCACCCGGAGTTCGGCGAGGACGAGCTGGTCTTCGTGCCGGACGATACCGACATGCGGGGTGTGCCGCGCGACCTCAGGACCTCGGCGATCCACCC
>BPJM01000001.1 GCA_026004615.1 Planctomycetota bacterium | reverse complement strand
TGCGACACGCTCACGATCGAGAACAACACGGACCTCGCCCACACGGCGGGTACCCTGACCGTGACCCGGAGCAATGCCGCCACGACGGCGCCCTTCTCCCTCGGCACCACGGACAGCAAGTACACCGGCTCCGGCACCGCGGTGCTGGAGTTGACGGACCTCGCGGGCGGCGCCGGGTTCGCTGTGCCGATCGGCAGCGCGGTGACCTACCAGAGCCTGACCTTGAAGAGGGCGGGGGGGACGACGGGTACGGAGTTTGCGTACAGCGGCACGGGGCCCAACACGGTCCAGGGCAACCTGACGCTCGACCTCGGCCCGACCGACACCTTCAGCCCCAACGGCCAGGAGACCCGGTTCACGACCGCCAGCACCGCGACCTTGAAGACCAGCGACAAGACGCTGAGCGACGTGCGGGTCGTCAAGCCGGGGGGGAAGCTTTCGCTCGTGGATCCGCTCACCGTTGCGAGCTCGGTGTTCATCGACGACGGCACGCTCGATCTGGCGGGCGAGGACCTGATCATCTCCGGGACTACGAACGACAAGCTCCAGGTCGGCGACGGTAGTGGGGCCGCCGGCAGCGCCGTGCTCAAGGACAGCGCCGGCACCGCCACGGTCCAGCTGCAGGACGGCGCCGACGTGCTGGTCAACTTGGACGGCCAGATCACCGGGATCAAGACGCTGGATCTGGTGAGCGCGAGCGAGATCACCGTCGCGAGCGGCGGGAGCATGACGATCACCGACGCGATCACCGGGGACACGGCGACCATCACCACGGATTCGGCGATCACGGCGGGGAAGGTGTCCCTCACGGGATCGCTTGCGCTTCAAGCCAACACCACTTTGTTTTTGGTACAGAGCGGCACTCCCCTCAGTGCAGCTTCGACGAGCTTCGACGCCAGCTCCACCGTGGTTTACAAGGGCGGCGCCTCGACGGTCGTCACCGCGGCCAGCTACGGCAACCTGACCCTGGACGGCACCGGGCCGTTCAGCCTAGCCGGCGCCACCACGGCCCAGGGCAGCGTCAAGCTTCTGCAGGGGAGTTTCGCCGCCAACGGCAAGAAGCTCACGGTGAGCGGCGCGAGCCTGGAGGTCGCAACTGGCACCGCGGTCCAGATCTCCGGGGCGGGCTCGGAGCTTAGCCTGGCCGCGGGCACGACCGCCACGATCTCGGGCGCCATGATGCTCAGCGGCGCCACGCTCACGGCTGACCCGACGAGCAGTTTCGAGGTGACGGCGAGCGGCTCGCTCGACGCTACCAGCGGGTTCACGATCCTGGCGCCCTCGAGCGGCATCCAGCTCCCGGACACCACCAACCTGGCCGGCTTCGCCAACGGGCGGGTCCGGGTGCAGGGGGGACCGACGGGCATCGGCCTCCGGTTCGGCCAGGTCAGCACCAACCCCACCTATGCGAACGTGGTGTTCACCGACGGCACGACCAACGTGCCCGGCAGCGGCACGAACGTGAAGGTGACCGGGGCAGGGGGCGGGGGCACGATCAAGTTCAGCTCCCAGTTCACCGGCTCGATCGCCGACAACGCCGCCACCATCGGCAACCTGTGGGGCGATGCGTTCGATAGCGACCCGGGCAGCGGCGAGCAGCCGGGTAGCTCGATCAGCGGCGGGATCGTGCGCTGGAACGACGAGACCGCGCCCCTCCTCGCCATGAACGGGATCACGTCCTACGACGTGAAGTCGAGCGACGGCACCTACGGGCAGCCCGACGGCAGCGTCGATCTGCTGCGGGTCGAGTTCAACGAGCCCGTGGTGGATGCGAGCGTGGCCGCGAGCCTGGCGCAGTTCAAGATCGGCACGCTCTCGCCCAGCCAGCTCGCCTCGGCGGCAGCGGTGGCGCAGGTCACGAGCACCGCCGACGTGGCGAACGACCAGATCGTCTGGCTCGAGTTCGCGGATGCCGGGCAGGTGCCGGGGACCGAGTCCAAGACGGTCATCTACACCAAGCCGACGACCGGCGGGGTGATCGACCACAGCGAGCAGCCGCTGGCGAGCGTCACCACGGCCACGGTCGACAAGGCGGGCCCGGTGATCACCAAGGCCGTCTACGACAACCAGCTCACCGCGGCGCTGACCGACGACACCCTGGCGCTGACCTTCAGCGAGCCGGTCGCGTTCAGCACGGTCTCCACGACCGCGGACTTCGTCACGGTCGGTCTGACGCTCGCCCCCGGCACGTTCAATCCGCCTTCCTCCTCGGGCACGAGCGGCCTGACCATCACCCAGGGCGCGGCGGGCGCGCAGCCTACGACCCGCACCGCGGCCGTGAGCTTCAAGGACACCAGCCCCAACTTCCTCGACCTGGCCGGCAACGCCCCCGCCGCCAACGCCGTGCCGGCGCGGCTGTCGGCCCCGCCGGCTCCCAAGGGGCTCTTCGACTTCGCGCTCAGCGTCCAGGGCGCCAAGGACCGGATCGCGGGCGAGGCGGTGCAGATCGTCATCGAGGCGCGCAACATCGAGGATGAGCCGATCCCCAACTACCAGCCGCCGACCGGCATGCTCGTCGAGCTGCTCAATGACGATGCCGCCTTCAGCCAGGAGCTGGCGGCGCGCCCGGGCGACTTCTCCAACCTGTTTTTGAGCGGCGCCGGCGCCTTCGTCCGGGACGACACCTCCGGCACCGCCACGATCAACGCCACCTTCGACGCCAGCGGCCGCTATAGCCTGCTGGTGGAGAACACCAAGGCGTCGCGCAACGAACCGCTGGCGGCGAACCAGCGCGTGCGGCTCAGGGTCACCGACGTCCAGGCCGGCCTGTCCGGCGAGGGCGGGGATACCTCCGGCCGGGGGCTGCTGAAGAAGGCGGACAGCGTCGCCTGGGCCCATGGCACCGCGGTGAACCTGGTGACGCTGCTCGGTCCGGGCAGCATCCACCCCGAGGACGTCACCGCCACCGCGCGCGAGGTGCTGTTCCAGGGCGTGCGGAATCGGAGCCTGGCGACGGCGGTCTCGCTCAGCGCCGCCCCGCGCTTCGTGGTCGACGATGCGGGCACCGACTACCCAGTGCGGGTGGCGCTCACCGACCAGTTCTTCAACGTGGCGACCGGGATCGGGACCACCGCGCCGAGCTACCCGCGCGTGCAGGTGCGGCCGGCGGCCGGGCCTGCTGGGATCGAGCCGGATCCCGTGCGCGCGAGCGATCTGGTGAGCGGCTCGCCCGAAGGGCCGTCGCAGATCGCCGAGCCCGCGCAGTTCAGCGCCGGGCCGGTTGCGGGGGTCGCCGAGCTCGACGTACGCAGCTTCCTGGCGCGGCTCGACCACCGGCTGAGGGCCGTCCATATCGACACCAGCGGGAACGAAGTCTCCAATAGCCCGTTCAGCAGCCTGTCCTCGAGCGCCTACGACGTGTCGCCCGGCAAGACCTTTGCCGTGGCGCTGCTGTTGCCCGGCCAGACCCTGCAGCCGGGCCAGAAGGCGGCGAGCGCCCCCCAAGCCATGACGACCACCCCTTACCTCGCCGGTAGCCCGCGCACGCAGCCCGAGGACGCCCCCTTCGATGTGATCGCACTCGCGGTCGACAGGCACGGCAACTGGAACTTCGAGCACGAAAAGGACCTCGGACAGGACGATGCGCTGATCCTGCGCGTGCTCGATGACCCGAACTCCTTCGAGGGCTCGGGCGGCAGCAACCCGGTGGGCCAGCGCTACGGGATCGCGCTGTCCGCCGTGGACGCCGCCACGGTGCTGCTGGGCTCCAATCCCTTGAAGGTACAGGTCAACGGAGAGAGTCCGCTGACCGTGGAGCTGCAGGACAAACTCACCATCGCCGAGATCCGCACGGCGATCCAGGCGGGCCTGCAGGCCGCGGCCGGCCAGGCCACCAGCCGCAGCCGCGTCGAGGAACTCGGGGGGCTGGGCGAGTTCCGCCGCTATCTGTTGCGCTCCGGTCAGGCCGCAGTGAGCGGCACCGACAGCAGCTTTGACGTGCTCACCGATACCCCCCAGAGCACGCTGACCGCGCAAAGTCTGCGGTTGCATCCCGACTTCGCCCAGGGCGGGGCGAGCGCGCCCCCGCAGGGCCGGGATGCGCTGTTCTTCGAAGGCGAGTTGTTCGACCCGAGCGGCCCGGGCCCCGCGGATACCGCCGCGGACCTCAACGCCCTCGCAAGCGGGGCGCTCGCGTTCGATCACGGGATCGCAGTCTTCTCGGTGCGCAGCTCCGAGCCGACCCCGCCCACCCCGACTGCGCAGGACCTCCGCCGCGCCGAGGTCCGGCTGCTGCGCGGCGTCGGCGTCGCTCCCTCGAACGTGACCGCGTTTGCGAGCGCCGGCTTCGAGGTCACCGAGGGCCAGCTCGTCGTCACGGCCGTGGAACTGCAGGACTCGCTCGGCACCGGTCAGATCGACCGCGTCCAGATCCAGTTCGATCCGGGCCTGGGAGCCACGCTCGATCCGGCCGGGGTGGCGGCGCTCAACCCGACCTCCTTCCTCCTCACCTTCGTGCGCCAGGGGGCGAGCGTCCAGCGCACCGGCAGCGCCGTCCGCGCCGTGGGCGACCATACCGTCGAGGTGCTCTTCACGCCGGGTATCCCGGCCACCGGACCTGCCTCGGCCTTCACGCTGCAGGGGCCGCCCATCCCCGGCCTGCCCGCGGGGATCAGCTTCTCGGGGAGCTTCACCCCCGTCGTCGATCGCGCACCACCGGTGCTGCTGTCGGTGCGGGTGCTCGACCTGGACAACAACGGCACACCCGATCTGCTCGAGGCGACCTTCTCCGAGGACATCGCCTTCGCCGCCGGGCACGGGGTGGCGGTGAGTGCGCCGCTGGGGACCACGCCCAACCTCGCGGCGGCTGCGAACAAGCAGCTCACCATCGAGGTGTCCAATGGCGGGACTCCCGCCACGGTGACGGCGACCATGCCGGGGGCGCCGAGCGTGGAGACGGTGCTGATCCAGCTGCGACTCGCGCTCGGCAGCCTCGGCACGGCCGATTTCGAGCAGGGGCGTTTCGTCATCCGCACTGCGTCGCGCGGCGCGGGACGCCGGGTCCGCATCCTGCCACAGTCCGGCGATGCGTCGGGGGCGCTGGGCTTCGGACCCGAGCGCGTCGAGATCGAGGGCACCGACGGCGGTAGCGTCGGCGAGCTCGCCGATCTGGTGGTCCTGTCGGCCGATGGCGAGGATCTGCTCGCGGGCTCCACGGGCGTGGTCTTCGCCGACGGCAACAAGCTGTTCATCGAGCTGAACGGCCTGGCCGGGGACCTGCGCACCCCGACACTTCTGTTTGCCGACAACTTCACGCGCAATCTGCTGCAGGACACCTCCGCAAGCGCAGCAGGCGCCAACGCCATGCCGGCCTTCTTCACGAATGCGGTGAACGTCGCCAATAGCCTCGGCAACAACGGGCTTCTGCGCGTGCGCGAGACCGACCCGTTGATCGGGGACGGACGCGTCGACGCCGTGCGTCCGGGCTTCGTGCGGCTGGACTTCGCACCGAGTCTGCTCGACCGCTCCAAGGTCAGTGCGATCGCGGTGAGCGCGTTCACCGGCCCGAGCAGCTATCCGACGGACCTCGCCACGCCGGCCATCCCGCTGCAGATGCTCCGCCCGGTGGAGCAGCAGGTCACAGGAGCCACGACGGCGGCGCTGGGAGCGGATCTGGCGAGCGCACAACTCGACCTGATCGCGCTGACTCCGGGCAACTACACCTTCCGGCTCGAGGTGACGCTGTCCGAGGTCCCGCTCGGCCTGGCGGTCCTGCCCGGCAACAAGCTGCAGCGCACCTTCACGCTGACGATCGTCGATCTGCCGCCGGTGGCCGAGGTCGATCCGGGGCCGATCGTGCTCGCGCCCGGCACGAGCTTCGTGCTCGACGGCTCGCGCTCGAGCGATCCGAATGGCCTGCATCTGCAGGGGAGCCTGAGCTTCGAGTGGCGGCGGCCTTCCGGTACGCCGGCCGGGATCACCCTCGACGGCGGGGTGACGTCCACCTCCCCGGCGCCCACGGTCGGGATCGCCGCCGGCGTGCCCGCCGGCGTGTACCGGATCGACCTGGAGGTGCGCGACGGCTCGGCCGCCGGCGCCCAGAGCGACACCGCCTCGGTGACGATCGTGGTGCAGGCGCCAGCCGACCACGTGCCGGCCGCCGATGCGGGTCTGGACCAGGTCGTGCGCGTCAACTCCACGGTGACGCTGGATGGGCGGCTGAGCACCGACGAGGACGGCGATGCTCTGAGCTTCGCCTGGAGCCAGCTCGCCGGCGAGCCGGTGGTGCTCGACGATCCGACCGCGGCGCGCCCGAGCTTCATCGCCCCGGGCAACGCCGGCGTGCTCACCTTCGAGCTGCGGGTGAGCGATGGCACCCACACCTCGCCGCCGGCGCGGGTGCAGGTGGTGGTGGTGGACGACCAGGCGAGCCCGCCCGAGATCCCGCCGTTCGCGCGGTTCGAGCCCACGGTGGGGGCGCTCGATACCGACGGCGACAGCGTGCTCGAATCGGGCGAGCGCTGGCGGCGGCTTACGCTCGACGGCTCGCAGAGCCAGGGCGTGCCGCGCGTGGCCGGCTACGACTGGGAGCAGACGGGCGGTCCGACAGTCACGATCGACCCGAGCGGCGATACCGCTAGCTTCGTGCCGCCCATGGCGGGCACCTACAGCTTCCGGCTGACGGGGCGCAACCGGGGCGAGGTCGCCGGGCGGCCGTTCGAGCTGCACCTGCCGGTGGTCTCGACCGGCTCGGCCAACCCGCGCGCTCCCAGGGCGGTCATCGCGCCGCTGGCCGCCGCGACGGTGAACGTCGGCACCCCGGTGACCCTCGACGCCAGCGGCTCGACCGACAGCACCGGCTCCGGCAGCACCGGGCTCCGGTTCCTCTGGCGCCAGGTGGGCGGACCGCTCACCGCTGTGGCCGATCCGGACGGCGATTCGACCGCGGTCGTGCCGCAGCTGCCGGGGGTCTACACCTACGAGGTCACGGTGATCGACACCGCGACCCGCAACTGGGACCGGGCGCGGGTGACGTTCGCCGCCGAGAGCGCGACCGACCGGCTGCCGGTGGCGGTGATCGAGCCCGTGGCCGACACCACCGTCGGCACCGAGGTGCGGCTGAGCGGCCGCAACTCGAGCGACCCCAACAGCCCGCCGCGCCAGCTGCGCTTCCGCTTCGTGCAGACCCGGGGCCTGCCGAGCGTGTTCGCCGGCCGCGAGGAGACCAGCTCCGAGCGGAGACTCGTGCCGCTGGCGGCCGGGGAGTACGAGTTCGAGCTGTTCGTGACCACCAGCGACGGGCTCGTGCTGCGCAGCCTGCCGGCGAGCGCCGCGTTCTTCGTCACCGACACCCCGGGCAGCGGCGGCGCCGCCAGCGGCAACAAGGGCGGCGGCTCGAGCGGCGGCTGCTCGCTCGTGGCGGGTGCGGCGAGCGGGCGCGGGCAGCCGCTCGGCGGGCTGCTGCCGCTGGGGCTGCTCGCGCTGGTGCTGCTCGCCCTGCGGCTGGGGGCACACCGGCGAGGGCTGCGCTCGGTGCGCGCGTGGGCTGCGGGAGCAAGCCCGGCGAGCAGCGGCAAGGCCGCCTGGGACCGCAGGCAACACGGTGGCGGGAGCGTGGAGGAGATGGCGCGTAACGGGGCGCACAGGCGCAGCACGACCGGCGGCCCCGGCCGCTGGCTGGGGGTGGCGGTGTTGTGCGGCCTGCTCGTGATGAGCAGCGGGTGCGCGGCCGGGGTGTGGGCGGCGCTGCTGCTGGCGATCGCGGGCGGCGGCGGAGGCGGCGGCCCCGACCTGACGCAGCCGGACCTCGTCGCCTCCTCGGCCGACGGCCCAGCCGTCGCCATGCTGGAGACGATCACCGGGACCTCGGATGTGCGGGTGGTCTTCCTGGGCGATGAGGGCCGGCTCCGGCTCAACGTGATCAACCAGGGGGATGACTTCACCGCGCAGCCGTTCCAGATCTCCTGGTACCTCTCGCGCACGCGTTCGATCGACAGCACCGCCTTCCGCGTCCGCACGCTCGAGTTCACCCCCCAGCTGGAGATCGGAGCGGCGCAGCGCGTGGTGAGCGAGGGGGGCGACGCCGGGCCGGTGGTGCCGGTGGCGGAGGGCGCGACGCTGAGCGAGGGGGTCTACACGCTGATCGCGCGGGTCAACGACGGCCTGCGGCCGCTGCGCGAGCTCGACGACAAGAACAACACCGCGGTGGCTGCGCGGCGCGTGCAGCTGTTCGCCGCCGCCCCGCCTCCGCCGGCGGATCTCGACCTCGTCATCACCCGCTTCGAGGCCCCGACCGCGGTCCTGGTCGGCCAGCCCGTGGTCGGCTCGGTGGTGCTGAGCAATCTCAACCAGCCGGTCACCACCACGCTCACCGCCCGCTACCGGATCGTGCGCGGCAGCGGCAGCAGCGCGGTGGTGCTCGGCACGGGCACGTTCGCCGTCCCGCCGGCGGCGGTGGAGAGCCCGCTCAGCCGCAGCGTGACGTTCACCGCGGACATCGCCGGCCGCTTCGAGCTGCGCCTGGAACTGCTGAAGGTGTTCGAGGCCACCGATCCGCTGGAGACCCCGGTCGAGACCGCCGCCGCCCAGGCGAACAACCAGCGCGTCGCGGTGGCGCCCACCATGGCGTACACCACCAACGTGATCTTCGACAACGGCGCCAACCTGCCGCGGGTCCGCGCCGGCGACCCGCTGCTGCTCGATATCACGACCCAGCGCCCCGCCACCACGACCACGCTCGAGGCGGGCGGCCAGCGGCTGCTGGCGTTCGAGATCCCGGACACCGGGGTGGAGCCCGCAATCAGCCAGGCGATCATCACCGTGCAGTCCAGCTCGTTCGATCCGATCGTCGAGCTGCTCTCGCCGGCCGGCCGGACGATCCGCGTGCGGGACGACTTTTTCGGCGAGGCGGGACCGAGCCTGTACGCCCAGCTGCGGGGCAGCCGCACCAACCGGGTCTTCTTCCTGGTGGTGACGGCCCGCAGCGCCACCGCGGGCGGGACCTTCACCGTCGCGGTGAACATCAACCCGTTCGAGGCGGGCGACGACGCGCCGGTGCGGCCGAACGCGCTCGGCGATGTGCTCAACCTCGGTCCGGAAGGAGTCCCCATCGACCAGGAGAGCGAGCTCGCCACCGAGTTCGTCTTCGACGGCCTGGAGAACGAGTTCTTCTTCGTCGTGCCGGCCTCGGGGCGGTTCTCGCTCGCGGTGCGCCCGGGCGGGGCGAGCCTGCCGGCCGAGGATCTGTTCCTCGATCCGGACGAGACCGCGCTGATCCGCTTCGACCAGGTCGGCAACCCCCAGCAGCTGCCGCTGGTGCTCGAGCGCGGACCCAACGGCTCGCTGCTGCTCAACTCGGTGGACGGCGACGGCCGGTTCGACATGCCGGCCGGACGCTACGCGCTGATCCTGCGCGCGCGGTTCCTGCCGGTGCCGCTGGACCAGACCTTCGAGCTGGTGTTCGGGCCCGGGATCACCTTCGACCGGCGGATCACCCAGGCAGGCGTGACGCCCTAGCGAGCGAGCGGGGGAGCGAAGGGCGCGATCAACCCGCTGCTAGACGAGCGTGATCTGCGGGGCGTGACGCCCTAACGAGCGAGCGGGGAAGCGAAGGAGCCGCGCGGCGGGACGGCTCCGATCCGATCCCCTCTCCCCCGCTTGCGCCTCTGATCCCCTCTCCCCCGCTTGCGCCTGTGATCCCCTCTCCCCCGCTTGCGGGGGAGAGGGTCAGGGTGAGGGGGCACAGAGCGGCAGCCGCAGCCGCAGCAGTCCCGCCGCACCGCCCGCACCCGCCCCCTCACCCCGGCCCTCTCCCCTCCGGGGAGAGGGAGCAAGAGGGCGACCGCCCCTCCGGATCCCCTCTCCCCCGCGCCTCCGTCCGCTGATCTCCCTCTCCCCCGCCTTCCGCCGCTGATTCCCTGCCCCCCGCCTCTCGCCTGGATTCCCTCTCCCCCGCTTGCGCCTCTGATCCCCTCTCCCCCGCTTGCGGGGGAGAGGGTTAGGGTGAGGGGGCCGGAGGAGGAGCCGCAGCGGCTCCGCGCACCGCCCGCACCGCCCCCTCACCCCGGCCCTCTCCCCGGGGAGAGGGGGCAAGAGGGCGACCGCCCCTCCGGATCCGCTCTCCCCCGCCTCCGCCGCTGATTCCCTCTCCCCGCTTCCGCCGCTGATCCCCTCTCCCCCGCCTCCGCCTGTGATTCCCTCTCCCCCGCTTGCGCCTCTGATCCCCTCTCCCCCGCTTGCGGGGGAGAGGGTTAGGGTGAGGGGGCCGGAGGAGGAGCCGCAGCGGCTACCGGCGCACCGCCCGCACCTGCCCCCTCACCCCGGCCCTCTCCCCGGAGGGGAGAGGGGGCAAGAGGGCGACCGCCCTCCGGATTCCCTCTCCCCCGCGCCCCTCCGGATTCCCTCCTCCCCCGCTTGCGGGGGAGAGGGTTAGGGTGAGGGGGCCGGTTGCAGCAGCGCCTGCCGAATCGTCTCCAGAACAGCCTCCAGCTGGCCCAGCACCTCGTTGTTCCAGAAGCGGAGAACCCGAAGACCGCGGCTCTGCAAGAAGCGACTTCGGCGCCGGTCGAACTCCGCCCGTTCTATGTGCTGGCCACCGTCCACTTCCACCACGAGGTGGCGCGCCAGGCAGACGAAGTCGACCACGTAGGGTCCGACCGGGTGCTGCCGGCGAAACTTCCACCCCTCGAGCTGTCGCCGGCGCAGCCGCCGCCACAGCACCGCCTCCGCCTCGGTCTGCTCCTTTCTCAGCTCCCGCGCCCGCTCGTGCATGGTCCTCTCGTCGCTCCCTCACTCCCGACGGCTCGCTCACCCCCGGGGAACAGAGAGGAGGATACCCTTGCCCCCTGTCGGCCAGGACGGCGGACACACCACGGGGAGCCGCCAGGGGGCGCGGAGCAACACCACGCGCCGCCCCTCGCATTGCCCCCTCACCCCGGCCCTCTCCCCTCCGGGGAGAGGGGAGCAAGAGGGCGATCGCCCCTCCGGATCCCCTCTCCCCCGCTTCCGCCGCTGATCCCCTCTCCCCCGCCTCCGCCTCTGATCCACCCTCCCCGCGCCTCTCCGGATTCCCTTTCCGCCGCCACGCCTCTGATCCACCCTCCCCGCGCCTCTCCGGATTCCCTTTCCGCCGCCACCGCCTCTGATCCACCCTCCCCGCGCCTCTCCGGATTCCCTTTCCGCCGCCACCGCCTCTGATCCACCCTCCCCGCGCCTCTCCGGATTCCCTTTCCGCCGCCTCCGCCTCTGATCCACCCTCCCCGCGCCTCTCCGGATTCCCTTTCCGCCGCCTCCGCCTCTGATCCACCCTCCCCGCGCCTCTCCGGATTCCCTCTCCCCCGCCTCCGCCTCTGATCCACCCTCCCCGCGCCTCTCCGGATTCCCTTTCCGCCGCCTCCGCCTCTGATCCACCCCTCCCCGCGCCTCTCCGGATTCCCTCTCCCCCGCTTGCGGGGGAGAGGGTCAGGGTGAGGGGGCCTAGAGCCGCAGCCGCAGCCGCAGCCGCAGCCGCAGCAGACCCCCGCACCGCCCGCACCCGTCCCCCTTACCCCGGCCCTCTCCTTGGAGGGGAGAGGGCCGGCAAGGGCCGACCGCTCTGCGGGGAGGCCGGCGGCAGGCGCGTCTGCTCGCCGCCGGGACGACCCGGCAGGCAAAAGGCGCGCGCCCTGCAGGCAAGGACACCAGCGGGTGGCCGGCCAGGTGCCGGTCTGATATACATGGCTGCTTCGTCGCAGTAGCGCACGGTTCCGAGAGCACGAGCAGGGTCGCGACGCCATGCCCCCGCCCAGGCCCACCGAGGCACCGATTCGCCGGCACGTCACGCTGACGCGCCGCGCGGGCTACGCACTGCTGGTGCTGCACCTGGCGCTGTCGCCGCTGGTGTTCTCGGCACTGACGGTCGAGGTCTTCGAGTACAACAAGGTCATGCTGTTGCGCCTGGTGGCGCTCGCGCTGCTCGCACTCGGCGGTGCGAGCCTGCTCTGGCGCGCACTCGCCCGTCCCGCCGGCGAGCCCATCCGCTGGCGGCGGCTGGTCACCTCGCTCGCGCGCGACCCGGTCGCCTGGGGCGTGCTCGCCTTCCTCGGCTCCTCGCTCGCCTCCACCATCTGGACCATCAACCGCGCCACCTCGCTGTTCGGTGCCCACGAGAGCTTCGCCGGCCTGCTCACCATGCTCGCCTACGCGGTGCTGTTCTTCGCGACCCGCGAGCTGGTGCGCGACGTGCGCCAAGCGCGGGGGCTGTTGTGGGCGAGCGCGCTCGGTGCCACCGGGGCCAGCACCTACGCGGTCATCCAGCTGCTCGGGATCGATCCCATCGACTGGGGCCGCACCGCGCACTTCGGGGGCTTTTTGCGGGTGTTCGCCACCATGGGCCACCCCAACTTCCTGAGCGCCTTCCTGGTCATGGCATTCCCGGCGCTCGCCTACCTGGCGGTCCGCGCCTGGCGCCACCGCCGGCCTGGAGTGGCTGCCGGGCTCGGCGCGGTGGTGGTGGTCGGCTGGGTGGTCGTCGTGGCGAGCGTCTCGCGCGGTGCCTGGGGAGCGCTCGCCCTGACCTTCGCCGCGCTGCTGCTCGGCTGGTGGCGGGGTGCGCGAGCGCACGGGCACTCGGGTGCTGGGCGCGGTGGTGGCGATCGGCCTGGTGGCCACCCTGGTGGCGTTTCTGACCTTGGTCCCCGAGGGCCGCAACATCCTGCGCGGGGTGCAGGAACGGGTGGAGCGGCTGTTCGCCGAGCCGGGCAAGGAGTCGCGCTGGCACATCTGGCGCGCCGCACTCGAGATGTACCGCGATGCCCCCGTCGCCGGGGTGGGGCTCGACTGCTTCCAGCTCGCCTTCATGCCGCGGCGCACCCCCGAGTACTGGCACGTGGAGTGGAACGGCACCCCGACCAAGGCCCACAACGAACTGCTGCACATCGCGGCCACCCAGGGCACGCTCGGCCTCCTGGCGCTGGGGCTGCTCACCGCCGCGCTGGGGCTGGCGTTCCGCCGCGCGCTGCGCCGCGCCCCCAGCCCCGACGCCCGGGCGCTGGTCGTCGCGATCGGTGCCGGGCTGGTGGGATTCTACGCGCAGGACTTCTTCAGCTTCACCGTCGCCGGCTGCGGCACGCTCATGGTCTCGTATGCGGCGATCCTGGCCGCGCTCGCCGGCTACGAGGCCCCGGAGCCCGAGGAGGAGGCGGCGGCGCCAGCAGCCCCAGCGCCGGCGGCAGCGCCCGGCGCCGGGGGCTCCGCCCGCGGCCGCCCGCGCCCCGCCGGCGCCACCGGCGGCGCCGGGCCGGTGGCACTGCTGCCGCCGCTGGGGCTCGGGGCGGTGCTGGTGCTGGCGGCGTGGCTCGGCTTCATGGTGTACATGCTCGCCGCGCCCGCCGGGCGTGGCGGGCCGGCGAAGCTGCTCCTGCTCGCCGCCATGCTCGCGCTCGCGCTGGCGGCGTATCGCGCCCTCACCGCGCCGCCGCCCGCCGGGGCCGGCCCCCCGCCGCAGCCGGCCGACGACGACACCGCCACCGCCCCCAACCTGCCGCGCCCCTGGGTGCGCCCGGACCGGCTGTGGCGGGCGCGCGCCGCCCAGGCCCTGGTCTGGCCGCTGCTCGGGGTGGCGATCTGGTTCGCGGTCGTGATCCCCTTTCGCGCCAACGCCGCCTGCCGCGAGGGCCGCACGCTCAACAACGCCGGCCGGTACCGGGAGGCGATCCCGGCGCTCGAGCGCGCGGTCGCGCTCGATCCGACCAAGGAGCTATACTGGGTGCAGCTCGGCACCGCCTACCTGCAGGCGGGGATGACCGCCAGTGCACCCGCGGAGCGGCGGGCGCTGCTGGAGCGGGCGCTCCAGGCGCACGCGCGCTCGCTCGCGCTGGTGCCGGTCAACGCCTACAACCACGCCAACTACGCCCGCACCCTGCACCAGCTCGCGCTGCTCAGCCCGCCGGGCGCCAGTCCCGAGGCCACGATCGCCGCCTACCAGAAAGCGCTCGAGATCGACCCCAACAACGCCTACTTCCTGCGCGACGCCGCCGAGGCGGCGCTGGACTTCGGCATGCTCGAGCTGGCGGAACAGATCGCCGGGCGCGCGGTCGAGCGCTACACGCTGCCCGACCGCGGGATCGTGCACTTCGCGCCGCCGCACGAGACCCTCGGCGACATCGCGGTGCGCCGCCAGCAGTGGGAACAGGCCGCCGAGCAGTACGAGCTGGCGCTGCGCGGCAACTGGCGCGACTTCGAGGGCGGCCAGCTGCGGGTGCTGGAGAAGCTGGCGCGCGTGCGGCTGCAGCAGGGCCGCAAGGAGGACGCCGCACGCGCCTACGCGCAGCTCGGAGGCGAGCGCGAGCAGCGGGCCCGGCAGTACGCCGAACAGGCCGCCGCCCTGCGCGAGCGCTGGCTCGAACAGCTCGCCCCCGGGATCCAGCAGGGCGAGCGGTACGTGGCCTTGCTCGCGCGTCTGAACGAGCAGCCCGCCGTCCAGAGCGCGCTCCAGAGCGCCGCGCAGTGGCGGCAGTTCGCCGCGCAGGCCTACCGCCGGGCGCTGGAGCTCGCGCCCGGGCTTGCCGAGGCGCAGCGGGGGCTGGAGCGGCTCGAGGCGGCCGGCGAGCACTGAGCGAGCAGGGGCGCGCGGCGCGCGCGGGGGGGTTTGGGGCTGACGGGGCCCGCGGCTATGCTGGCCGCGACCGACGGATCGGTGGCAGCGGCGCGCGGCCACCCGCTCGTGCGCGGTGCCGCCGCTGCCCGCTGAGGCGCACACCATGGCCGACAACGACGTGATCGCCAAACTGTGGGCGCTGGCGAATAACCTCTGGTGGTCCTGGCACCGCGACGTTCGGTTCATCTTCCGCGATCTCGACGCCAAGCTCTACCGCGCCTGCCACCGCAACCCCGTGGCGCTGCTCCGCCGCATCGACCCCGAGGTGCTCACCGAGCGGGTGCACGACCTGGAGATGCTGGCGCGCATCGACCGCGCGGTGCGCGAGCTCAACCACTACCTGGAGAGCAACGGCGCCTGGGGGGCGCTGCACGGCGGGCCGCTCAATGCCGCGCCGGTCGCGTACTTCTGCTTCGAGTTCGGCATCCACGAGTCGCTGCCGATCTATTCCGGCGGCCTGGGGGTCCTGGCCGGGGATCACCTCAAGGCGGCCTCCGATCTCGGGGTGCCGATCGTCGGCCTTGGCCTCATCTACCACCAGGGCTACGTGCACCAGCGGCTGGACGCCTCGGGCTGGCAGCAGGACCCGGTCGAGAGGGTGCCGCTGGACGAGCTGCCGCTGCACGAGCTGACGAGCCCGGACGGCACACCGCTGCGGGTGCGGGTGGAGCTGCCCGAGTCCACCGTGGTGCTGCGCGCGCGGCAGGCCATGGTCGGCCGCTCGCGCCTGCTGTTGCTGACGGCGCAGGACCCGGACAACCCCGAGCCGGCCCGCGAGCTGACGGCGCGGCTGTACTGGGGCGACATGCGGGTGCGCATCCAGCAGGAGCTGCTGCTCGGCGTCGGCGGGATGCGGATGCTCCAGGCCGCCGGCATCGAGCCGAGCGTGATCCACCTCAACGAGGGCCACACCGCGTTCGCGCTGCTGGAGGCGGCGCGCCAGCTGCGCGAGCGCGAAGGACTGGACGGCCGCGAGGCGCTGGCGGAGGTCGGCCGCCGGGCGGTGTTCACCACCCATACCCCGGTGCCGGCCGGCCACGACCATTTTCCCGCCGAGCTGGCAGCCGCCCACCTGGCACCGCTCGCCGCCGGACTGGGCATGCCCCTGGAGGAGCTGCTGGGGCTGGGCCGCGTGCGGCCGGAGGAGCACGGCGCCGCGTTTCTGCCGACGGTGCTGGCGCTGCGGCTCGCCCGCCACCGCAACGCCGTCTCGGCGCTGCACGCCGAGGTTACCCGCCGCATGTGGCGCGTGCTCTGGCCGGAGCGCCCGGAAGAGGAGGTGCCGATCGGCCACATCACCAACGGGGTCCACGTGGAGAGCTGGATGGCGCCCGAGATGCACGAGCTCCTGGAGCTGCGGCTCGGGCCCGAGTGGCGCCGCGGCCGCGCCGAGCCGCAGGCCTGGCAGGGCATCGCCGCCATCGAGGACGGCGAGCTGTGGGAGCTGCACCTGGTGCTCAAGGCCCGCCTGCTCGCGTGGGTGCGCCGCCACGTCCAGGCCTTCCGCGCGCGGCTCGGCCGCCCCCTGGAACCCGTGCCGCTCGACGAAGGGGTGCTCACGATCGGATTCGCGCGCCGGTTCGCCACCTACAAGCGCGCCACCCTGCTCCTGGATGACCTGGAGCGGCTCGACCGGCTGGTCAACCATCCCGAGCGCCCGGTGCAGTTTATCTTCGCCGGCCGCGCGCATCCCCACGACGAGGGCGGCAAGGCGTTCGTGCAGCGCATCGACGCCGTCAGTCGCGATCCGCGTTTCAGCCGCCGGATCGTCTTCATCGAGAACCACAACATGCACGTCGGGCGGCAGCTGGTGCAGGGCGTGGACGCCTGGCTCAACAACCCGCGGCGGCCGCTGGAGGCGTGCGGCACCTCGGGCCAGAAGGTGGTGCTCAACGGCGGGCTCAACATCTCGATCCCCGACGGCTGGTGGGCCGAGGCCTACGACGGGCGCGCCGGCTTCGCGATCGGCCGCGGCCACACCCACCGCGACCCCGCGCTCCAGGATGCGCGCGACCGCGAGGACGCCTTCCGCGTGCTCGAAGAGGAGGTGGCGCCGCTGTTCTACGAGCGCGACGCCCAGGGGCTGCCGCGGCGCTGGATCGCGCGCGTCAAGCACGCCATGCAGGCGCTGGGCTGGCGCTTCAACGCCGAGCGGATGGTGCGCGACTACACCCTGGGGGCGTATCTGCCTGCCGCCGGCGGGCTGAGCGCGGCGCTGCCCCCGCGCCGCGGCGGCTAAAGCCCAGGCGCCGCCATGCCGCCGGCGAGCGACAAACAGCCCCAACCGGTGCCGGCGATCGAGGCGCTCGCCCCCGGCCTGGAGGCGGTGGTGCTGCCCTCGGAACGCAGCCCGTGGCTGTCCGCCGAGGGCATGCCGGTGCGCGCGTATGTGATCGAGTGCGGTCCGGCGGCGGAGCAGGCCGCAGGCCCAGGCGCCGGCGCCGGGCGGGGCGCGGGAGCAGGCGCCTGCCCGGCCGCGGCTGCGGGCGCAGGCGCGGGCACCCGCCCCGCGGGCGGGCAGCAGCGGCCGCCGGCCCGCCCTGCCGTGGTGCTCATCGACAGCGGCTACGCCACACGGCTGTCGGTGGAGGCGATCTCGAGCGCGATCGCCGGCCGCCCGCTCGCCGCGATCCTGCTCACGCACCGCCACCCCGATCACGGCGGCGGCGCGCGCGCGCTCGCCGCGCGCCACGGCTCGCCGGTGTACGCCGCGCCGGCGGCGCCGCCCCCGCTCGGCGCGGACCCGGAACTCCGCTTTCGCCCGCTCGCGGGCGGCGAGCGGCTGGTGTTCGGGGGGCTGGAGCTGGTCTCGGTGCCGAGCCCCGGCCACGCCCCCGACCACCTCGCCTACCACGTGCCCGCGCGCGGCTGGCTGTTCACCGGGGATGCGGTGCTCGGCGAGGGCACGGTCGTGGTCGGACCGCCGGACGGCTCGCTCGCCGACTATCTGGACACCATCGAACGGCTGGCGGCGCTCGAGCCCGTGTCGGCCATCTTCGGCGGCCACGGCCCGCCCGTCACCGCACCGCGCGCGCGCCTGGAGGCCATCCGCCGCCACCGCCTCATGCGGCTGGAGCAGATCCGCCGCGCGCTCGCCGCCGCCCCCGAGGGCCTGAGCGCCGCAGAGCTCGTGCAACGGCTGTATGCCGGCGAGGTGCCCGCGCACCTGCTCGCGCTCGCGCAGGTCTCGGTGCTGGGCTCGCTCCGCTACCTGCAAGAGCGCGGCGAGGTGAGCGCCGAGGGCGAGCGCTATCGGCTCGAGCGCTGAGCGAGCGATCCGCGGGGAGGGCGTGCTCTGGGGCGGCGCGCCCAGCCGCGCGCGGCGCCGTACGGTAGCGCTCGCCGTTGTCCCACCGCCTGCCCTCCGGGAACGGAGCCGGAGCTGTTCGCCTCCGCTCCCTGCGCCCTGTGCGGGCCGAGGGCTGGGGGAGGGGACAAGGGCGCGCCGCGCCCGCGGCGCTCCGCGGACGGCTCCGGTGCAGGGCGCCCCGGCGGCCCCTAGGTCGGCTGCGGGGTCGGGCGCAGCAGCACGTCGTGGATCTCCACGTGCGGCGGCTGCTCCAGCACGTGCACGACCTGGCGGGCGACGTCCTCCGGCTCCAGCACGCGGAAGCGACCCAGGATCTGGTGCGCGCGCTCGGCCTCGCCGTAGTAGACCTCGAAGAACTCGGTGGCGACATAGCCCGGCGAGATCGCGGTGACGCGGCTGGGGCTGTTCGCCTCGCGCAGCTCCTGGCGCAGCGCCTCGGTCAGCGCCCGCACCGCGTGTTTCGTCGCGGCGTAGAACCCTCCGCCCGGCGGCACGCGGTGCGCCGCCATGCTCGCGATGTGGACCACGTGCCCGCCGCGCACCGGATCGAAGCGCCGCAGCGCCTCGCTCGTCGCCACGCACAGCGCCAGCACGTTGACCTCCCACATCGCGCGCCAGGCGCGCGCCGCCGCCGCGGGATCGGGATCGAGAAAACCGCCCGGCAGTCCGAGCCCGGCGGCGTTGACGAGCACATCGAGCCGCCCCCAGCGCGCATCGCTCCGCGCGAAGACCGCGCGCAGCTCGGGCTCGGCGCGCGCATCCGCCGGCACCACCAGGGCCTGCCCGCCCGCGCGCTCGACCGCGGCCGCCACCTCTTCCAGCCGCTCGCGCCGGCGTGCGGTGAGCGTCAGCCGCATGCCCCGCTGCCCGAGCGCGACCGCCGTCGCGCGCCCGATCCCGCTCGAGGCGCCGGTGATGAGCCCCACGCGCCCGCGAAGGGGGGCTGCATCCTCGGCTCGCTCGCCTGTCGCACGCTGCATGATCGCCTTCCCTCCGCGCCGGGGTCCCCGCCCCAGGCCCTGCAGGGGGACCCGAGCGCCCCACCCTAGCAGCCCCCACCACCGGGAACAACCTCCGCCCCATCGGCTCGGCCACCAGGCGCGGGCCAGCAGGTGTTGACAGGAAAGAGCTGTGGGGGCTAAGATCGCGCTCTGCTTCACTGGCCACAGCTCACGCACGGGGGGGAGGGAGGAATCATCATGTCCAGACGATGGCGCATCGGGCTCGCGCTGGTCGCGACGCCGGCCCTGCTCGCCGGCGGCATCGCGCTGGCGCTGGCCAACGCGACGCTACCCGTCAAGAGCATCGCCGAGGTGCTGCCCGACGATGTGGTGCTGTTCGTGCGGGCGCCCGCGCTGGGCGCGCGCTGGCAGCAGCTCCGGCAACACCCCTCCTATCAGGACCTGGAGCACTCGCGCCTGGTGCAGTCGCTGCTGGCGCTCGATGACCACGGCTTCGAGCGCCTGCTGGCCGAGCGGGCCGAACGCCTCGGGCTCGCGCCCGGGCTGGACACCTACCTGAAGTTCATCGGCCGCGACCTCGGCTTCGGCATCCGGGTCGACCGCGAGACCGGTCGTCCCTCCTGGATCAGCGCCTACCGGGTCGATACCCCGGCGCTGCTCCAGGCGCTGGCGGTCGACAACCCCGCCGCCCTGGCCAGGGTGCTGACCGAACGCTACTTCGGGGAGGGCAGCGTGCCCGCGATCGCGAGCTACGGCGGCTTCGAGATCTACGCGCTGGGCGCGAGCGAGCCGGGCGGGGAGGACGCGCGCAGCTACTACGCCCTGTTGCGCGACGTCTTCGTGGCCAGCGACGCGCGCGAGACGATCGAGCGCGCGATCGACCACGCCAACGCCGCGGGCGCGGGCAGCCTGGGCCGCCGCGAGAGCTACGCCGCCGAGCTGGCGCGCCTGCCCGAGGACGCCGTGCTCCAGCTGTGGCTGGACCTCGAGCGGGTGCGCAGCGGGGAGCTGCTCGCCCAGCTGGGCGGCCGGCGTTACACCGGCAGGCTGCACGCGGTGCTCGGGCGCACGCTCAAGCCGGTGCCGGCGCTGGCGGCGGCGCTGCTCGTGCCGGGGGGAGACCTGTATGCCGCCGGCCTGGCCAGCTCGCGCAGCGCGGACGAGCTGCTCGTCGATACCGCCTCGCCGCCGCTCCGCGCACTGGTGCCGGCCCAGGGCCGCGCGTTGTATTTCGAGATGGCCGACCTCCGCCCGCTGGTGCAGCAGTTTGCGCGCTCGCCGCTGTGGCAGAGGATCCGTCAGGCGCAGTGGTACCGAGAGCTCGCCGGCGCGCTCGATCAGCCCGAACGGCTGGCCGACATGTTCGACCTCGAGCTAGAGCTGCCGCCGGTGCCCGAGGGGATGGAGCTCCACACGCGGCTCGAGCGCCGGCTGCTCTGGAAGGCGCTCAGCGGCGCGCTCGATGCGCTGGCCCCGGGTGCGGTCGCGCTCAGCCTCGATGCGCCGCAGGCTTCCGCCCCGGTGCCGGAGTGGTTCCGCGCCATGCTCCAGGGCACGGATCTCCAGATCGACGAGCGGCTGGGGGCCCGCGACGTACCGGTGTTCACGGTGGCGGTGAAGCTGCCGCCACTGCTCCAGCTCGCCGAAGCCATCGCGATGGCGGTGCTGGCCGAGCAGGCGGCCCAGGACCAGGAGTACGCCGAAGCGTACGTGCACCTGGCCGGCGTGCGGCCGCTCGCCGTCCTGGTGAACCGGCGTTTCTCCTGGGACGAGGAGAGCGGACAGATGCACACCAGCCTCGCCCCTGCAGCTGCGATCGTCCGGCTCGGTGACACGCTGCTCGTCACCACCGACTGCACGGCCGCGGCCGAGCTGGCACAGGCCGATGCGAGCGCGCTCGGCGCCGGCTGGCAGGAGCCGGCGCTGCCCGCGGGGTACTGGAGTCTGTTCCGCTTCGATTACGCCCGCTACCTGGAGATGCTCCGCGGCGCGGTGCGCGGGCCGGAGGCGGAGCCCCTGCGCGCGCTGACGGATCTGTTCACCGGCGATGTCGCGGTCTCGGCCAACTACATCCGCGATGGGTTCACCACCTTCGAGTCGGTCAGCCTCACGGACTTCGGCTCCGAGCCGAACACCGCCGTCCAGGGGCTGTACCTGCAGCCCGCCGGTCCGTTCGCCGGCTGGAGACTGCTGCCGGCCGACACCGTGCTGGACGTCTCCTGGCGCTTCGAGCCGCAGGCGCTCTGGCAGCTCGTGCGGCGGTTCGTGCCCGCCTCCGAGCAGCCCGAGCTCGAGGCGGCGCTGGCGGAGTTCCACCAGAACACCGGCATCGATGTGGAGCAGGAGCTGATCCCCGCCCTCGGCGGCGAGCTGACGCTGTCGGCCGCCCCGCAGGCGCTGCCGGCCGGGGCGCCCGAGGGTGCGGTGGCGGTGCCGGCGTTCACCCTCACCTGGACGCTCGATGAGCCCCAGGTGGTCGAGCGCGCGCTGCTGGCGCTGCTGGAGGCGGTGGCGCCGGCACCTCCGCCCGAGGCCACCGAGCGGGAGCGCGCGCGTATGCCGCGCCACCTCGAGCTCCAGGCCGCGGGCGGGGTCACGGTGCACGTGGTCGAGCCGCCTGCGCGCGAGGGCGTCGTCGAGAAGACCGGGGGCACGCTCCGCCCGGCGTTCGCAATCCTGCCGGGCGGCATGCTGATCGCCTCCTCGAGCACCGAGGCGGTGCTGGGGGCCGCCGCCCGCGCGGCGGGCGCGGCCGGCGGTGGCCAGCCGCCGCGCAGCCTTGCGGACTCGCCCCGCCGCGCGCGCGCACAGCAGGCGCTGGGCGGTGCGAGCTCGGCGAGCGTGCACGTGGACCTGGCGGGGCTGGCGCGGCTGGCCGGCGAGTACGCGCCGGTCCTGGCGCCGGCCTTCGCCGGCACGGCCCCCCTCGCACCTCGAGCCCCCCGAGTGGCCCGGCCCCGAAGGCGACATGGAGGAGTACCAGCGCGCCCTGGAGGAATACCAGCAGGCCGTGCGCGCGTGGCAGGCCGAGCGCGCGGAGGCGGTCGCCAGCACCATCCGGGGGATCAGCGACGAGCTGGCCCGGTGGCTGGACTTCGCGGCCATGGGCTGGGGCCCCGGCGAGGGCGGCAAGGTCTGGTCCCGCTCGGTGCTGAAGCTGCGCGCGGACTGAGCCGGCGGCGCCCCGCCCGCCAGCGCCCCCGCACCGGGGCCGCCGCATTGCGCGGCGGCCCCGCTGTTGTATAGTGGCGATCTTCGCCGCGCTCGGCGCGCGCAGGCAGCAGGGCCGGTATGCAGCTCACGCGCTACCTCAAAGAGGACTACATCCGGCTGCACCTCGACGAGGACCTGGTGCTCGAGGGCGAAGACGGTGCGCCGCTCAGCCGCCGGCAGCGCGAGGAGCTGAAGCTGGAGGTGCTGCGCCGGCTGGTGGAGCGGCTCGACCGGAGCGGCAAGGTCAACAACCCCAACAAGCTGCTCAACGACCTGTTCCACCGCGAGAAGCGCCACCACATGTACCTCGGCCAGGGGGTGGCGTTGCCGCACGTGCGCACCATGCAGGCGCGCGGCCTGGCGATGGCGATCGGCGTCGCCGACCGCCCCATCCCGTGGGGCGACGAACCAGGACAGGAGGCGGATCTGTTCCTCGCCATCGTGGCACCTCCCTACGAGGACAAGACCTACCTCCAGGTCTACAAGCGGATCGGCGAGCTGTTCGCGCGCCACGACGCGGCCGCCGAGCTGCGGCGCGCCCGCAGCCCCGGGGAGATCATCCGCTACCTGAACGCGGTGACGTGAGCGGCCGCCGAGCGCGCCGGCGGCGCTCAGACCGCCAGGCCGCCCCGGGCGAAGAAGCGATGGGGGTTGTCCCAGACCACCTCCGCGATCTGCTCGTCCGTGAAGCCGCGCCGGCGCATCTCGCGCACCGTCTTCGGCACGCTCAGCGGATCGGACGGACCCCAGTCCGCCGCGCTGTTGATCAGCATGCGGCGCGTGCCGTACTGCTGCAGGATCGCGGTGGCGCGCTCGGGCGAGAGCTTGGTGATGGGATAGACCGTGTGGCCGCACCAGCAGCCGGCCCGCTGCGACAGCCCGATCGTCTCCTCGGTGTTGTGGTCCATGAGGACCATGTCCATGTCGTAGTCCATGTCGCGCAGCACCGCCAGCGTGCGCTCGGTGCCCTCCTTCTTGCGGTGGTGCGGGGTGTGGATCAGCACCGGCAGTCCGCGCTCGCGCGCCATCTCGAGCTGCGCGCGCAGCGCTCGCTCCTCGGCCTCCGTGATCCGGTCGAAGCCGATCTCGCCCACCGCCACGCACCGCGGGTGGTCGAGATAGCGCGGCAGCTCGGCCAGCACCGCGCGGCACAGCTCCTCGTCGTTGGCCTCGCGCGGATTCATGGCGATCGTCACCCAGTGGTCGATCCCGTACTGCGCCGCCCGCTCCGTCTCGAACTCGAGCAGGTGCTCAAAGTAATCGAAGAAGGTGCCGGGGCGCTTGCGCGGCTGGCCGAGCCAGAACGCCGGCTCCACGATGCGCTCGATGCCGGCGAGCGCCATGATCTCGTAGTCATCGGTGGTACGCGCGTACATGTGCACGTGCGGATCGAAGATGCGCAGCATGGCGGCAGCCCTCCGTGCTCTGGGCCCCGGGCGCCCGCTCGTGCAGGCGCCCGGGGCGCCAGCATAGGGGATGGCGGGGCGTGCGGAAAGGAGCTACCCGCCAGGGCCCGCGCGGGTTTCCCGGGCCAGCCTCGCCGCCCTGCCCCCTCACCCCGGCCCTCTCCCCGGTGGGGAGAGGGAGAAGAGAATCCCCGCAGGGGAGAGGGAGAGGAGAATCCCAGGTGGGGAGAGGAAGGGAAGAATCTTCGCAGGGGAGAGGAAGGGGAGAATCCCCGCAGGGCAGAGGGAGAAGCGAGCGCCGCCGCGCGAGGCCCGGACACCCTCTCCCCCGCTCGCGGGGGAGAGGGTTGGGGTGAGGGGGCGTGGGAAGAGCAGGCGCAGCGCGCCCTGCCCCCTCACCCCGGCCCTCTCCCCGGTGGGGAGAGGGAGAAGAAAATCCCCGCAGGGCAGAGGGAGAAGCGAGCGCCGCCGCGCGAGGCCCGGACACCCTCTCCCCCGCTCGCGGGGGAGAGGGTTGGGGTGAGGGGGTGCGGGAAGGGCAGGCGCAGCGCGCATTGCCCCCTCACCCCGGCCCTCTCCCCGGTGGGGAGAGGGAGAAGAAAATCCCCGCAGGGGAGAGGCAGAGGAGAATCCCCGGTGGGGAGAGGGAGGGAAGAATCCCCGCAGGGGAGAGGGAGAAGCGAGCGCCGCCTCGCGAGGCCCGGACACCCTCTCCCCCGCTCGCGGGGGAGAGGGTTGGGGTGAGGGGGTGCGGGAAGGGCAGGCGCGGCGCGCCCTGCCCCCTCACCCCGGCCCTCTCCCCGGTGGGGAGAGGGAGGGGAGAATCCCCGCAGGGGAGAGGCAGAGGAGAATCCCCGGTGGGGAGAGGGAGGGAAGAATCTTCGCAGGGGAGAGGGAGAAGCGAGCGCCGCCGCGCGAGGCCCGGACACCCTCTGCCCCGCTCGCGGGG
Source organism: Planctomycetota bacterium (assembly GCA_026004615.1). GTDB lineage: Bacteria > Planctomycetota > J058 > J103 > J103 > BPJM01. Next base: position 803,481 of record BPJM01000001.1, on the reverse strand, counting down.
GAGAGGGAGAAGCGAGCGCCGCCTCGCGAGGCCCGGACACCCTCTCCCCCGCTCGCGGGGGAGAGGGTTGGGGTGAGGGGGTGCGGGAAGGGCAGGCGCAGCGCGCCCTGCCCCCTCACCCCGGCCCTCTCCCCGGTGGGGAGAGGGAGAAGAAAATCGCCGCAGGGGAGAGGGAGGGAAGAATCCCCGGTGGGGAGAGGGAGGGAAGAATCTTCGCAGGGGAGAGGGAGAAGCGAGCGCCGCCGCGCGAGGCCCGGACACCCTCTCCCCCGCTCGCGGGGGAGAGGGTTGGGGTGAGGGGGTGCGGGAAGGGCAGGCGCAGCGCGCATTGCCCCCTCGTGCCGGTTCGCTCCCCGGAGGCCGGAGCAAGAAGCCGGTCCGGGGTGGCAGGTGGGGTTCCCCACCTGGCTTCCTTTCGGGGTGGCCGCGTGCCGTGTATGGTGTCGGAAGCCGCCCGCGCGGCGGGGTAGCCGCGCGAAGCCCGGCAGCGAGGGCGGCGCGCGAGGACGGACGCGGTGATCTACCTCGACCACAACGCCTCCACGCCCACCCTGCCCGAGGTACGGGCGGCGGTGGCGGCGGCGCTGGAGCTGGCCGGCAATCCCTCCAGCCAGCACGCCGCCGGCCGGCGGGCGCGCGCCGCCATCGAGCAGGCGCGCGAGCAGCTCGCCGCCGCGATCGGGGCGGCACCAGCGGAGATCGTGTTCACCTCGGGCGGCACCGAGGCGTGTGCGCTCGGACTCGCAGGGGCCGCAGCCGGCCTCGGCGCCCGCGCGGTGCTCTACACCGCCGCCGAACACAGCGCCGTGCTCGCGGCCGCCCGCGCGCTTGCCGCCCGCGGGCTGGTGGCCCTGGAGCTGCCGGTGGATCGGCGCGGGCGGCTCGCGCTCGCGACCGTTGCCCGCGCCCTGGCCGAGGCCCCCCGGCCCGCGCTGCTCGCGGTGCACAGCGCCAACAACGAGACCGGCACCCGCCAGGACGTGCCGGCGCTGGCCGCGCTCGCGCACGAACACGGGGCGCTCCTGTTCGCCGACGCCGTCCAGTCGCTCGGCAAGGAACCGGTCCAGGTCGCGGCCTGGGGGGCCGATCTGCTGGCGCTGTCGGCGCACAAGATCGGCGGCCCCAAGGGCACCGGCGCGCTGTGGATCCGCACCGGGGTCCCGTTCGCGCCCCCGCTCGCCGCCAGCCAGGAGTTCGAGCGGCGCGCCGGGACGGAGAACGTGCCCGGGATCGCCGGCTTCGGGGCCGCGGCGGCGCTCGTGCCCCAGCGCCTGGCGCGCATGCCCCAGGTGCGCCGGCTGCGCGACGAGCTGCTCGCGCGCGTGCGCGCCGCGCTGCCCCAGGTGCAGGTCCACGGCGATCCCGAGACCGGCCTGCCCAACACCCTCAACCTCGGCTTTCCCGGGGTGGACGGCGAGGCGCTGCGGCTGTTGCTCGACCTGGAGGGGGTCGCCGTCTCCGGGGGCTCCGCCTGCGCCTCGGGCGCGGCGCGGCCCTCGCACGTGCTGCTGGCGATGGGCCACGACCGCGCCGCGGCGCGCGGCGCGGTGCGCCTGTCGCTGGGGCCGGAGACGACGGCGGAGGAGGTCGAGCGCGCCGCCAGCGCACTCGTCGACGCCGCGCGGCGGGCGCGCGCGACGGCCCTCCGCTGAGCCAGCTGCTGCCCGCCGCAGCAGGGCCAGGGCCGGCGGGCCCGCGCCCGGCGCGCCTCCCCGGCGGCGGCGCAACTCCAACTCAGTTGCCGCCCTCGCCGCCGGCGAGCTGGGCCAGCAGCGCGCGCCGCAGCTCGGGGCAATCGCCGGCGGTCAGCACCGCCGCGCACTCCCGGTCCAGCCCCAGGCGCACGCGCAGCACCCCGCGGCCCTCCTCGAGCTCGAAGCGCGCGCCCGCCCGCAGAAACCCGCCCAGCCGCCGCATCCCGTAGAGCGAGACCTGGTGCCCGGACCCATCGGCGTAGACCAGATGCACGGCCCTGAGCCCGCCGACCTCGCACACCTTGCCGCCCATGAACCGGTAGCCGCACCCGCTGAGATCGGGCACCAGATCGCCCACCGCGACCGAACGGCAGAGGATCCGCGCGTCGGCCACCGTCTGCACCGCCGGGCCGCCCATCCCGACACAGGCGACATGGTGCGCGAGCAGCTCGGCGGAGGCCGGCCCCGGCGCCAGCCCCACGCCCAGCACCGCCGCCACCAGCACCGCGGCGGCCAGCCCGCCGTAGCGCACCAGCCGCGCGAACAGCCGGCGGCGGCGCGCCGCCCCGGCGCCTGCCGCCAGCTCCGCCGCCAGCGCCGCCCGCACGCGCTCGCGCAGCGCCGGCGGGCAGCTCTCGCTCCGGCCCGCCGCACGCACGCGCGCATCGAGCAGCCGGATCTGCTCCATCTCGGCGCGACAGCCGGCACACCGCTCCAGGTGCTGGTCGATCTGGTGCGAGCGGCAGCAGTCCAGCTCGTCATCGACGAAGGCCGACAGCAGCTGTTGCACCTCGTGGCACTGCATGGTCCCGGTCCTCACCCGGCCTGGCTCACCCCCGCCTCCGCCGCATACTGCCCCAGGAAGTAGCGCAGCAGCTTGCGCCCCCGGTGCAGGCGGCTCATCACGGTGCCGATCGGGATGCCCAGCACCTCGGCGATCTCGCGGTACTTGAGATCCTCGATCAGCGCCAGCACCACCACGGCGCGGTAGTCCTGGGGCAACCGCTCCAGGGCAGCCAGGATCGCCTCGTCGCGGATCCGTTCGTCCAGGGGCAGGCGGGCTGGGGCGACGACGTTGTCTGCGCCATAGGCATCCAGACTCGAGGTCTTCAGGCGGCGCCGCTGCCGCCGCCCGCGCTCGTAGACCACGTTGCGCAGGATCGCGAACAGCCAGGGGCGGACCTCCGCTCCCTGCTGGAAGGTGGCGTAGTAGCGCCAGGCGCGCAGCACCGCCTCCTGGACCGCGTCCTCGGCGCGCTCCCGCCCGCCGAGCCGCACCGCCACCCGGTACATGGCGTCGAGATGGGGCAGCACCAGCTCTTCGAACTCGGCCCGCCGCCGCTCGGCCGCGCCCTCTGCCGTGCCGCCGCCGCTCGCCACCGCCTCGCGCCCCCGGCCTGCGTCCGTCGTCGATGCAGTATCCGCGAGCACGAGCGGGGTATTCCAGCGGCGGCCCCGCCCCCTCACCCCGACCCTCTCCCCGGAGGGGAGAGGGAGCCAGAAGGTGTCCGGGCCCTCTGCCCGGAGGGGAGAGGGAGTCAGAAGGTGTCCGACCCTCTGCCCGGAGGGGCGAGGGAGAAAAAGGGCGCTCCCCTCTGGATCCCCTCTCCCCCGCAAGCGGGGGAGAGGGCTAGGGTGAGGGGGACTCGCAGAGCGGAGCCAGTACGCCCCCCCGCCCCCTCACCCCGACCCTCTCCCCGGAGGGGAGAGGGAGCCAGAAGGCGTCCGATCCTCTGCCCGGAGGGGCGAGGGAGCCAGAAGGCGTCCGACCCTCTGCCCGGAGGGGCGAGGGAGAAAAAGGGCGCTCCCCTCTGGATCCCCTCTCCCCCGCAAGCGGGGGAGAGGGCTAGGGTGAGGGGGACTCGCAGAGCGGAGCCAGTATGCCCTGCCCCCTCACCCCGACCCTCTCCCCGGAGGGGAGAGGGAGCCAGAAGGTGTCCGGCCCTCTGCCCGGAGGGGCGAGGGAGCCAGAAGGCGTCCGATCCTCTGCCCGGAGGGGCGAGGGAGCCAGAAGGCGTCCGATCCTCTGCCCGGAGGGGCGAGAGAGAAAAAAAGGGCGCTCCCCTCTGGATCCCCTCTCCCCCGCAAGCGGGGGAGAGGGCTAGGGTGAGGGGGACTCGCAGAGCGGAGCCAGTACGCCCTGCCCCCTCACCCCGACCCTCTCCCCGGAGGGGAGAGGGAGCCAGAAGGTGTCCGGCCCTCTGCCCGGAGGGGCGAGGGAGCCAGAAGGCGTCCGATCCTCTGCCCGGAGGGGCGAGGGAGTCAGAAGGCGTCCGACCCTCTGCCCGGAGGGGCGAGAGAGAAAAAAAGGGCGCTCCCCTCTGGATCCCCTCTCCCCCGCAAGCGGGGGAGAGGGCTAGGGTGAGGGGGACTCGCAGAGCGGAGCCAGTACGCCCTGTCCCCTCACCCCGACCCTCTCCCCGGAGGGGAGAGGGAGCCAGAAGGTGTCCGGCCGTCTGCCCGGAGGGGCGAGAGAGAAAAAAAGGGCGCTCCCCTCTGGATCCCCTCTCCCCCGCAAGCGGGGGAGAGGGCTAGGGTGAGGGGGATTCGCAGAGCGGAGCCAGTATGCCCTGCCCCCTCACCCCGACCCTCTCCCCGGAGGGGGAGAGGGAGCCAGAAGGTGTCCGGCCCTCTGCCCGGAGGGGCGAGGGAGCCAGAAGGCGTCCGATCCTCTGCCCGGAGGGGCGAGGGAGTCAGAAGGCGTCCGACCCTCTGCCCGGAGGGGCGAGGGAGAAAAAAAGGGCGCTCCCCTCTGGATCCCCTCTCCCCCGCAAGCGGGGGAGAGGGCTAGGGTGAGGGGGGACTCGCAGAGCGGAGCCAGTACGCCCCGCCCCCTCACCCCGACCCTCTCCCCGGAGGGGAGAGGGAGCCAGAAGGTGTCCGATCCTCTGCGCGGAGGGGCGAGGGAGCCAGAAGGTGTCCGACCCTCTCCCCGGAGAGGAGAGGGAGCCAGAACGTGTCCGACCCCTCTCCCCGGAGGGGAGAGGGAGCCAGAAGGTGTCCGACCCTCTCCCCGGAGAGGAGAGGGAGCCAGAAGGTGTCCGGCCCTCTGCCCGGAGGGGAGAGGGAGCCAGAAGGTGTCCGACTCTCTGCCCGGAGGGGAGAGCGACCGACGAGGTGGCGGCGCCCCGGCGCGGTGTGCGGCGGCGGGTCCGGCCCGGGACTGGACCCGCCAGGCAGGCCCGCCGTACCGCGCTCAGCCGCCCGCCGCGACCGTCCCAGCGCTCCAGCGGCCACTCGAAGGGCTGCCAGCCCAGGCGGTAGAGCGCGTAGAAGACGAGCGAGCACCGCGCCGTACAGCGCCGGGACCACGAGCAGGTAGCGCCGCGGATAGAGCAGGGTGCGGTCCACCGGGTCGCTCACCGCATTCGCGCACGAACAGCCGATAGCTCGCGTAGGCGAGCGCCGCTCCCGCCACCACGTCCAGCACGTAGTGCTGCTTGGTGAACAGCGTCGACAGCGCGATCAGAAACGCCCCGAGCAGAAACGGCACGCCCGCCGCCCGATCGAGCCGCCAGGCCACCAGCGCCGTCAGCACGGCATTGCCCAGATGGAGGGAGGGGAAGGCGTTGTAGGGCGGGTCCATGGCGTAGGTGAACGCCACCCCCCACGCCCAGAAGCCATCGAGCGGAAAGTCGTACGGACGTTCCATGCGCACCGGGCATGAGCAGGAACACCGCGTACGCCACCAGCTGCACGAAGACGAACGCCACTACCACGCGGCGCAACAACCCCAGGTCCCGGATCTGCACCACGGGGATGAGCAGGAAGAACAGATAGCCGAAGTAGAAGATCTGCCACCAGGGCACGAATGGGATCCGCTCGTCGATCGGCAGCGCCACCGTCCACGAGGGGCGGCCGACCGAATAGCGGTTGATCACGAAGTACAGGCAGATCACCGCGACCGCGCTGCCGATCAGCGCCAGCCGCTTGCCGAGGTTCTCCTCGTTCTCGCAGGGCCGGCGCCACCGCCTCGGCGATCGCGCCCTCGCCGTGCCCTGACCGGTCGTGGTCCACCTCGCCCCCTCCACCCCCGGGGCCCGCAGAGCGCAGAGTGTAGTCAGCGGCCGGGCCGCTGTCCATCGGCACCCGGGCGAGGACCGCACGCGAGCCGGTCGCTCGCGGCGCGGTGAGCAGCGCAACCGGCACGGCAAAGGCCGGCCAGGCCGCGGGCCATTCCCGGCTCCCCCCCGCTCCAGGTGCCGCCGGGCAGCGCCGTCGCCTCAGGCGGGCGGCCGGCGAGAGGGTCATCAGGAACTCGGCGTTCGACTTGGTCTTCGCATCTTGTCGAGCAGGAACTCCATGGCGTCGACCGGGTTCAGCGGCCGAGAGCACCTTGCGCAGCACCCACACGCGGTTGAGCTCCTGGGGGCAGCAGGAGCTCCTCCTTCCGGGTGCCGAGCGCTGGATGTCCATCGCCGGGAAGATCCGCCGTCGGCCAGGCGCCGGTCGAGGTGGAGCTCCATGTTGCCGGTGCCCTTGAACTCCTCGAAGATCACCTCGTCCATGCGGAGCCGGTGTCGATGAGCGCGGTGGCGATGATGGTGAGCGAGCCGCCCTCCTCGATGTTGCGGGCCGCGCCGAAGAAGCGCTTGGGCGTGTGCAGGGCGTTGGAGTCCACGCCGCCCGAGAGGATCTTGCCCGAGTGCGGGCACCACGGTGTTGTAGGCGCGGGCGAGGCGGGTGATGGAGTCGAGCAGGATCACCACGTCCTTGCCGTGCTCGACGAGGCGCTTGGCCTTCTCGATCACCATCTCGGCCACCTGGACGTGGCGCTGGGCCGGCTCGTCGAAGGTCGAGGAGATCACCTCGCCCCTGCACCGAGCGCTTCATGTCGGTGACCTCCTCGGGCCGCTCGTCGATCAGCAGCACGATGAGGACACCTCGGGGTGGTTGGTGGTGATGGCGTTGGCGATCTTCTGCAGGAGCACCGTCTTGCCCGGTGCGCGGCGGCGCGACGATGAGGCCGCGCTGCCCCTTCCCGATCGGGGTCAGCAGGTCGATGATCCGCATCGAGTAGTTGGTCGGCGTCCCACCTCGAGGTTGAGGCGCTCGGTTGGGGTAGAGCGGGCGTCAGGTTGTCGAAGAGCATCCGGTCGCGGGCCGCTCCGGGTCCTCGCCGTTGATCCGCCTCGACCTTGAGCAGCGCGAAGTAGCGCTCCGAGTCCTTCGGGCGGGCGGATCTGGCCCGCGACGGTGTCGCCGGTGCGCAGGCCGAAGCGCCGGATCTGGCGACGGCGAGACGTAGATGTCGTTCGGCGAGGCGAGATAGCTGTACTCCGCGGAGCGCAAGAAGCCAAACCCGTCGGGCAGGACCTCGAGCACGCCCTCGCCGTAGAGGCTGCCCCGCTTGCGCACCCGCTCGCGCAGTATCTTGTTGATCAGATCGGACTTGTTGAGCCCGCCGGTATCCTGCACCCCCTCGCTCTTCGCCAGCTCGATGAGCTGCTTGACCGACATGTGGTGCAGGTCCGCGATCCGGATCTCGGGCAGCGCCTCCGCCGCGACCCCGCCACCTGCCGCCTCCTCGCCGTCGGCTGACTCCGACCGCTCGGTTCGCTCTGGCCGCTCGCCCCGCTGGTGGCCCCGCTCCCGGCGGCCCCGGCCGCGCCGTCCGCGCCGCTCCTCGCGCGCGCCTCGCTCGCCGGCCTCGGCGCTCTCGGCCGCAGCCGCCACCGTGGTGCCCTCCCGGTCCTGATCCGTGCTGTCCTGGGGCCTCGCCCCGTCCCTGCGCTCTTCCATGACCTGCCGTTCTTCCTCGCCTTGCACCGCGAGCCCGCCTGCCCGACCGCGCCGACGGCGGCGGCGGCCACGCCCCGAAGCCCCCGGCTCCGCGCCGGGCTCACCCGACGGCGGGCCCACCTCCCCCTTGCCTGCCGGCGCCGCCTCCGCGCCCCCGGGCGCCGCCTCCACACCGGCACGCGCCGCGCCGGACTGCTGGTCGATTGCCGCGCCGTCGGGTGACGGTTTGGACTGCGCCTCCGCCACGTGGGCCTCCGCCAGAGGGAAGGGTGGCTGCGATGCGGTTGGAACTCGGCTTCATATTATCCGCCGGCCCGACACCGCGCAAGACGCGCACCACCGTGTCATTGCGCGCCCCCAGCCCCGGCCGCCCCCGGCCCTGCTCGTGCCGGCGCGCCCGCGCCTGCCACCAGGCCGGGTCCCGCCGCCACGGCCGCCGCCAGCCGCACGTCGAGGAACGAGCCGCGGCGCTGCGTGCGGTCGTTGCGCACCGCGATCACGACCGCCCGCCGCTGGCCCACCAGCACCGCCAGCCGCCGCCCGCGCGTGATCGCCGTGTAGAGCAGATTGCGCTGCAGCATCATGTAGTGCTGCGTCAGCAGCGGCACCACCACGCAGGGATACTCGCTGCCCTGGCTCTTGTGGATCGAGACCGCGAACGCCAGGTCGAGCTGATCGAGATCGGAGCCGGCGTAGCGCAGGCGCCGATCGTCGAACGCCACCTCCAGCTCGTCCTGTTCGGGGTCCACCCGTGCCACCACCCCGATGTCGCCGTTGTACACGTCGCGGTCGTAGTCGTTGCGGAGCTGGATGACCTTGGTGCCGCGGGCGAAGCGCCGTCCCTGCCGCACGATCGCCCGCCCGGCCACCCCCCCCGCCCGCGGCCCCCGCCGGACGCAGCACCTCGCCCAGCCGCTCGTTGATCGCCTGCACCCCGCACGCACCGCGGTGCATGGGTGCCAGTACCTGGATGTCGCGCACCGGGTCGAGCCCGAAGCGACCCGGCAACACGCGCGCCACCAGGTCGCAGATCGCCGCCAGGGCCAGCTCGGGCCGGCCGGCCTCGACGAAGCACAGATCCGCGCCCGCTCCCAGTTCGCGCAGCGCCGGCAGCTCGCCCCGATTCACCGCATGCGCCCCCGCCACGATGGCCGAGCCCGCTGCCTGGCGGTGGACCTCGGTCAGCCGTGCCACCGGCACCGCGCCCGAGGCGATGATGTCGGCGAGCACGCTGCCGGGACCGACCGAGGGCAGCTGGTCCCGATCACCCACCAGCACCAGATGGGCCGCTGCCGGCAGCGCGAGCAACAGCCGGTGCATGAGCAGCACGTCCACCATCGAGGTCTCGTCCAGCACCAGCAGGTCGCAGTCCGGCAGGGGGTGCTCCGGCCCATACTCGAAGTCGCGGGCGCGCGGGTTCCAGCGCAGCAGCCGGTGGACCGTCATCGCCTCGTGGCCCGTAGCCTCCTGCAGCCGCTTGGCGGCGCGCCCGGTCGGCGCCGCCAGCCGCACCCGCCCCCGCTTGGCGCGCACGATCTCGAGCAGGCAGGCCACGATCGTGGTCTTGCCGACACCCGGTCCTCCCGTCACCACGCACACCTTGCTGCCGAGCGCGAGCGCGAGCGCGTGCCGCTGGCTGGGGGCCAGCACCACCCCGCGCCGCTGCTCCACCCACGCGATGGCCTCGGGCACCCGGATCGGCGGCAGCGCCGAGGGCGCGCGCTGCAGCGCCGCCAGCCGCTCGGCGAGTCCGCATTCGGCGGCGTGAAGATGGCAGAGATAGACGTGCGGGCCGGACGAGCCCGGCGCCTCCTGCCGCACCGCGCCGGCGGCGACCAGCCGGTCGAGCGCCTGCTCCAACCCCTCGGTGCCGACCCCCAGCAGCTCCGTCGCGCGCACGAGCAGCTCCTGGCGCGGCACGCATACATGTCCCTCGTCCGCCGCGCGCTCCAGCGCGTGCCGCAGCCCCGCCTCGGCACGCGCCGGCGCATCCGCCGGCACCCCGAGCGCGCGCGCCAGCCGGTCCGCCGTCCCGAAGCCGATCCCCCAGATCTCCGCCGCCAGCCGGTAGGGGTTTTCGCGGACGCGCTCGATCGCCGCCTCGCCGTAGCTCCGCCACACGCGCATGGCGTGCGCTGCCCCGATGCCGTGGCCCCGCAAAAAGACCATGATGCGGCGCAGCGCGCGGTGCTCGTTCCACGCCTCGATGAGCTGGCGCTGCCGCTTGCGCCCGATCCCCTCCACCTCGCGCAGCCGCTCGGGCTCGGTCTCGAGCACCTGCAGGGTGCGCTCGCCGAACCGCTCGACGATCCGGCGCGCCAGCTCCGGTCCCACCCCCTTGACCAGCCCCGATCCGAGGTAGCGCTGGATGCCGTGGGCGGTCGTGGGCGAGGCGACCTCGCAGCTGGTGACCTGGAACTGCCGGCCCCACTGCGGGTCATCGACGAAGCGGCCCTCGCACTGCACCCATTCCCCCTCCTGGAGCGCCGGCATGCGACCGACGATGGTGACGGCGGCCCGCGCGCCCCCGCCCCCGCCACCGCCGCCCACCGCCCGCTCGCTGCTCGCCCCGCCCTCGTCGCACCGCAGCCGGGCGACGGTGAACTGGCTCGCCTCGTCGTGGTAGCTGACGCGCTCGACCACCCCGCAGACCTGCTCGCGCGCTGCTGCTGCCGCCGCCGCGCGCGCGCCTCCGCACCCGCTCTGCTCCCGCTTCGCCACGCCTGCTCCAGCTCCGCCGCCGGCCACGCGCCCGGCCCGCCACCATCCCGGACGCCGCGCGCGGCCCGGAGTTGACCACCGCGCGCACCGCGCCCGCGGGCAGCCCGCGAAGTGGCGGCCCGCTGCCGCGATCCTACCTGCCAGCTCCGTCGCGCGTACCGCCCGCCTGCCCGCTGCGCCCCCCGATCGCAGCCAGGGGCGCAGGCGGGTCGGGGCGCTAGCGCCAGCGCACGCTGGCGAGGGTGTCGGCGAGCGGGATGCGCGGCCGGTAGCCCAGCTGCTGCTCCGCCTTGTCGCCGCTGACCACCAGCGGGTAGCGCAAGAAGTCGACGAGATGCGGAGAGAGCGGCACCAGCTTGAGCCGCCACAGCGCGTGGAACAGCGCCCGCACGGCGGTGGTGGACAGGGGCGCGACCTCGGCCCCGATCTGCTCCAGGATCTCCTGCACCGGCAGCGCCCCGGGCCCGACGATGTTGAACACGCCCCAGGCCTCGCTGTCCACCGCCAGCACCACCGCCCGCGCCACGTCCTGCTCGTGCACGACCTGGGTCATGGGATCGAAGCCCGCGATCACCGGTACCAGCGGGCGCGTCAGGTAGAACTGGAAGGCGCTCGCCACCGTCGGGCCGAGCACGTGGACCGGGCGCAACAGGGTGGTCTCGACCTCGGGGTACTTCCACATCCATGCCACCACATAGCGGTCGGCCTCGACCAGGTCGCGCAGCATCGACCAGTTCTGGTCCGCCCGCGTCGGCATGTCCTCGTCGATCAGGGTCGGGTTGTCCGGGTGTGCCCCGTAGACCATGGCGCTGGTGGCCACGACGACCTTGCGCACCGCATAGCGCGCGCACCAATCGAGAAGCCGCATGGTGCCGATCACGTTGCCCTTGTAACGCTCGGCGGCCGGCCGCCGGGGGTCATCCTCGAACGCCAGGTGCACCACCGTGTCGAACTCGCCCTCGCGGAAGACGTCCTCGGCGCGGTTCTGGGTGAGGTCCACCACGTGCATCTCGACCTCGCCGCGGAAGACGTCGTGCAACGGCGAACGCGCCAGTCCCACGATGTCGACGTCGTGCTTGCGCTCGCGCAGCTGGCGGAAGACGACCTTGCCCAGACCGCCGGAGATACCGGTGATCAGCAGCCGCCGGCGGCCGGTGCGCGGCGCTGCCTCCAGCACGCCCGGCATGGGCGGCACGAACGCCGCCGCGAGCCGCTGCTCGCGCGAAGGCTCGCCCCGCGCCGCGCCCCCGGCATCGCCCCCGGGCGCGCCCTCGCTGCCGCGCTCGGCTGCCGCCCGAGTCCCGCCCGGAGCCGCGGCGGGCTGGCCCCCGGCGGCACCGGCGCCGGCCGCCGCGCCGTTCGCCTCCAGCCGTGGTGTCCGCTCCGAATGGCCCGCGCTCACCAGAACACCGCCTTGCGACTCGCCAGCCCGTAGTGCAACAGCCGCGCGATCTTCGCCTTGACGACCTCGACCTTCTTCGCCATCTCCCGGTCCGGCTCGTCCGGATCGCCTTCGAACACCAGCGGCTCGTCCAGGTAGATCCGGTACTTGGTCGGCAGGGGCAGCCCGAGCGTCGGCCCCAGCGGGAAGTACGGAAAGCCGAGCAGCCGGGCCAGGGGCTTGAGATCGGCGAAAGAGGGCGCCTGTTCCTCGCTGCCGATGATGCCGACCGGCACGATCGGGGTGCGGGTGCGCAGCGCCAGCCGCATGAAGCCGTGCCCGAACTCCATGAGCCGGTACCGGTCCCGGAACAGCTTGCCCGAGCCGCGCACGCCCTCCGGGAAGACCATCACCGCCTCTTCGTTCTCGAGCAGCTTCACGCAGTTGTGGGGATTGCCGACGACCTGGCCGAAGCGCGGCATGGCCCAGCTGAAAAACGGCAGGGTCGGGAACCATCGCTCCGCCATCCCGCGCACCAGCCGGGGCGGCCGGCCCTCCAGGAGCAGGGCCGTCGCCAGCATGAAGCCGTCCGCCGGCAACTGCCCGCCGTGGTTGGCGATCAGCAGCACCCGCCCGCGCGGCACGTGCTCGATGCCGTGCACCTCCACGCGCCAGTAGTACCGGTACAGCCACGCCGCGATGGTGAAGAAGTATTTCGCCCACTCCGGATTGAAGCCCCACGCGTCGTAGCCATACTCGTTGAGGCGATTGGGGATCTCGCGCAGGCGCGCCGCCGCCCGCGCATCGACCAGGCGGTCGAGCGCGCGCCGCACCAGCCTCTGGACGCCGAAGTAGAGCGGCATCGGAATCGGGCGACCCCCGAGCAACCGCCGCCATCGTAGTCGGGCGCCCCGGCACGGTCAACGCGGCCCAGCCTCGGTGCGAACCCCGCAGGGCCAGCGGCCGCCGGCTGCGCGCCGCCTCGCTGAGCGGGTTGACAACCGCTCGCGAACATCGCTAGATAGCGAGCGACCGGACGCAGCCAAGGCGCGGGCCGCACGCCCGGCAGGTGGCACGGGCGCGCGGAGGGTTGTCGAGGGAGAGATGGCCAAGATCCAGATCCTGTACGGCAAACGGCAAGGCGAGGTCGTGGACGTACCCGCGAGCGCCGAGCCGATCGTGATCGGCAGCCGCAAGAGCGCACCGATCTCGATCCGCGACCCCTGGGTGAGCTGGGACCACGCCGCGCTCAGCTTCGACGGCCAGCGGTTCTGGATCGAGGACCTCGGTTCGTCCAACGGCACCTGGGTCAACAAAAAGCGCGTGCAGAAGATCGCGCTCAACGACGGCGATCTGATCTGGTTCGGCAAGACCAAGGTGCGGTTTTACGCCGAGGATGCGACGGCGCCGCCCAGCACCGCCGCCACCGCCGCGCCCGAGGCAGCCGCCCCCAGCGCGGAGGCGATCGCCAGCGCCGTCGCCGCCGCGACCGCGCCGCTGACGCAGAAGCTCGCGGAGGCGCAGGCCGAGATCGCTCGCCTGCGCCAGGAGCTCGCACAGGCGCAGCAGGCCGGTGGCGGGGCGGCTGCCGCCGAGGCGCGCATCGCGGAGCTGGAGCAGCAGATCGAGCGCCAGAAACAGCTCGCCGCCGAGCTCAGCCGCGCGCAGGCCGAGGAGCTGGCCCAGCTGGAGGAGCGGCTGGCGGCTGCCGAACGGCGCGCGCACGAGGCGGAGGAGCGCGCCGCGCAGGCGGCCGCCGGCGGGGGTGCTGCCGCCGAGGCGGCCCAGGCCCGGCTCGCCGAGCTGGAGCAGGAGCTGGAGCGCCAGAAGCAGCTCGCCGCCGAGCTCGGCCGCGCGCAGGCCGAGGAGCTGGCCCAGCTGGAGGAGCGGCTGGCGGCTGCCGAACGGCGCGCGCACGAGGCGGAGGAGCGCGCCGCGCAGGCGGCCGCCGGCGGGGGTGCTGCCGCCGAGGCGGCCCAGGCCCGGCTCGCGGAGCTGGAGCAGGAGCTGGAGCGCCAGAAGCAGCTCGCCGCCGAGCTCAGCCGCGCGCAGGCCGAGGAGCTGGCCCAGCTGGAGGAGCGGCTGGCGGCTGCCGAACGGCGCGCGCACGAGGCGGAGGAGCGCGCCGCGCAGGCGGCCGCCGGCGGGGGTGCTGCCGCCGAGGCGGCCCAGGCCCGGCTCGCGGAGCTGGAGCAGGAGCTGGAGCGCCAGAAGCAGCTCGCCGCCGAGCTCAGCCGCGCGCAGGCCGAGGAGCTGGCCCAGCTGGAGGAGCGGCTGGCGGCTGCCGAACGGCGCGCGCACGAGGCGGAGGAGCGCGCCGCCCAGGCGGCCCGGGCGAGCGAGGGCGGGGAGTCGCTACGTGCGGCCAGCGCGGCGCTGGCCGCACGGGTGGCGGAGCTGACCGAGAAGCTGGAGCAGGCCGAGCGCAAGGCCGCCGAGGCGAGCGGCAGCGTGGAGGCAGCCGAGCAACGTGCAGCGGCCGCCGAGCAGCGCGCCGAGGCAGCCCAGGCGCGGGTGCGCGAGCTCGAGGCCGAGCTGGTGCAGGCGCGCCAGAGCGCGATCGCGCCGGAACAGCTCCAGCAGATCGAGCAGCGGGCCGAGGCAGCCGAAGCGCGCGCCCGCGAGCTGGAGCAGCAGCTCGCGCAGGCGCGCTCGGAGCTCGAGGCGGCGCAGGCGGCGGCCGCGCAGGCGGATCGCGCCGCGGAGCTGGAGCGCGAGCTGCAGGCGGTGCGCCAGCGCACCGCGGAGCTGGAGGCGGAGCTGGCCGCCGCCGCCGCCGGGGCCGAGCGCGCGGCGGAGCTGGAGCGCGAGCTGGGGCGCGCCCGCGACGAGCTGGAGCGCCTGGCCGCGGAGCTCGAGCAGGCGCGGGCCGCGGCCGGCGAGGCCGCCCGGCTGGCCGAGCTGGAGCAGCAGCTCGCGCAGGCGCAGGAGGACAACGCGCGCCTGGAGCAGGAGCTGGAGGCGGCCCGGCAGGCCGCCGCCGCCGCGGGCGGCGAGGCGCAGCGGCTCAAGGAGATGGAGGCGACGCTCGCCGCCGCCGAGGAAGAGATCGCGCGGCTGGAGCAGGAGCTCGAGCAGGCGCGGGCAGCTCCGGCGGCCGCCGGCGAGCTGCCTCCCGAGGTGGCCGCCGAGCTGGAGAAGCTCCGCAGCGAGAACGCCGAGCTGCGCGAGGAGCTGGAGGCGGCGCTCGATGAGCTCGAGCGGATGGCCTCCTAGGGCCTGAAGGCATGGACTCGGCCGCCGGCGACGGGGGGTCGGCGATGTGCCCTGCCGGACGTCGATTTCAGGCCCCGCGGGCTCTGCCATGCGGTCCATGCCGATGGTGAGTCACTGCCTGGTCTCGCCGGTCTTCAGCCCCAGTGTCCGCATCCTGCGGCGCGGCCGCTCGTACACCCTGGGGCGAGACCCCGGCAGCGACTTCCCGCTGCCCTCCGAGCACGTCTCGCGCCGCCACGCGATCGTGCAATGGGTGCGGGAGGGCGAGGGAGGCCAGCGCGGGGAAGGTCGCTTCGCCATCCGCGATCTGGGTTCGCGCAACGGCACCCGGGTCAACGGTGCGCTGATCACCGAGCATCTGCTCGCCGACGGCGACTCGATCTGGATCGGGCCGTTCCAGCTCAAGTATCGGGTCTACACCGGCGACATCGGCAACCTGCTGGAGGAGGCCCAGTCGGACTTCTCCATCACCACCGACCTGCCGCGCGCAACCCTGGAGCAGACCCCGCGCCGCGGCAGCCTCGGCGGTCGGTTCGCGGGCGGCGAGCTCCTGGAGATCTGCCAGCTCATCGGCCTCAACGAGAAGGACGGGGTGCTGCACGTGCAGGCCGGCGCCGAGCAGGGGCTGCTCGCCTTCCGCAGGGGGCAGTTGATCCGGGCGCGCTGCGGCGAGCTGCGCGGCGAAGAGGCGGCGCTGCGGCTGCTGGCGCTGACCGACGGCTACTTCGAGTTCCTGGCCGGTCCCGCGGGCGAGCAGGAGTGCGTGCTCGCGGTCGAGGGCCTGCTCATGGAGGCGGCGCGCCGCCGCGATGAAAGCGGCGGCCCGGATCTGCGCCAGGCCGGAGCCCGCCCCGCCGGCTGATCAGTACGAGCGCCCGCTCACCTGGCGGAAGATGGCGCGCCCGTCGTAGCAACCGATGCCCCAGCGGCCGCCGCCGATGGCGCTCGCCTCCGCCGTGTAGCGCAGCACCGGGCGCTCGCCGACGCGCACCGCGACGCGCGCGACGTCGATGTCGATCGTGATCCGCACCGGCTGCTCGGGCTGAAGGGTGCCCGGGGGTAGGTTTTCGTTGCGCAGGCTCTGCCACCGCCCGCCCTGGTTGCGCATGAGGGTCACGAAAGGCGGGTTGCCGGCGCCGAAGGCGACCTTGTACGCGTCGAGCGGTCCCCGGTAGGCGAAGAACACATCCGCCTGCCGGTGGCCGAGCGGCGCGATCATCACCTCGGCCTCGATCCGCGCCACCCCTCCCAGTCGCCGCGGCGCGGTCGAGAGCGCCATCATGGCGTTGCCCGGGAACGACTCGCACACCAGCCCTCCGTCCGGCAGCAGCCGCAGCTCGCGTCCGGGCACCTGCCACGGCGGGCACTGCGGTGCCAGCTCCCGCAGGTAAGCGATCAGCCGGCGCTCCAGCCGGATCACATCCGGCCACAGCGCGAGGAACCGCTCCCGGGCCTGCTCCACCAGGGGGCGCCCCCCGCGCGGCATGCGCGCCACCTCGAGCACGAAGTCGCGGAAGCGGGTCTGCTCGCCGTTGACCGGATCGTCCAGGAAGCGGCACAGCGCCCACGCCTCGCCGTACTTGAGGTCGCGCAGCGCGGGGTCCTGCTCGACCAGCCCCTCGGTCAGCAACCGCTCCACCGGCACGAAGCGCCCCTCGTCCAGCGCCTCCAGCACCTCGTGCACGCGCACCCCGAACCAGGGCACCTGTGCCGCGCAGTGCCTGGAGTCCCCCAGCGCGCGCTCGGCGAACAGCTCCGCCATGCCCTCGGACAGCCAGTCGGGGAACTCGTCGTAGCTGGGAAAGACCCGGTACTGCAGGGCATGGGCCAGCTCGTGCGCAAACAGCCCCTCGAGCATGCCGGGCCCGGTCCCGGCCAGCCGCTCCAGCCGGGGCTGGATCACCATGTGGACCTCGCTGGTGGCCGCGTGGGTGAACGCCAGGTTCGTCTTGAAGATGCCGCCGGTGCGCGCGGCCTCCGCCGCCTGGTACTCCGCCTCGGTCGCGTAGAGGAAGCAGCGCAGCCTCTCGCGCGGCAGCCGCTGGTCGAGGTAGCGCGCGTACAGCTGCAGCGCGCGCTCGCCCTCCCGCAGCAGTCGCTCCGCCAGCGGCCGCTGCCCGGCGGGGAAGTGTACCTCGAGATACTGGCTGCGCGCGGTCTCGGAGCTCGCCGGCGGTGCTGCGACCTGGGCGCTGGCAGCCGACAGCAGCCCTGCCGCGGCGCACAGCGCTGCGGCGGCGGCGAGCCGCGCTCCCGCCAGTTGCCTGAACCCGACCCGAAGCGATCGCCTTGACCCTGTTCGGCCGTGCATCGCATTCCTCCCCCGTTGGCCAGCTCCGGCCCGGCGGTCTCACTCCTTTCCAGGCTAGCCGCGCCCTCGCTGAGACCTCCAGGCCGCCCGCCGCTTCGCCGCGCTGTCGGGCCGTCCGGCACCGCGCATGGCCCCTGCTCAGCGCAGCTGCCAGGCCGGCAGCCACGTCTCGGCGAGCACGCGATAGCCGCGTTCGCGCAGCAGCCGTTCCAGCGCGACGGCGACCTCCGGACCGCACACCACACCGAGGGTGCGATGGGGGCCGGTGCGGTGGTGCAGGGCGTGCAGCACCGCGTGTGCCGCCCGCCTGGCAGCCTCGGGGCGGTTGCTCTCCACCGCCGCCGCGAACGCCAGCGCCAGCGCTGGCAGGTGTGCCCGGACCTCCGCCTCGTCCTCGAGCGCCGCCCAGCCCCGCACCGCGTCGAGAAAACGCGCCGCGGCGCCGTCGGGTTCCGGCGCCGGCGCCGCACCGCTCGTGGCGCCGTCGATTCGGCGCCACGCCGCCGGCCGCGCTTCGGGCCGCTCGGCCACCAGCCCCAGCCGCGCTACCAGCAGCCGCAACGCGCGCTCTTGCTCCCGCAGCTCGGGCTGGGGCGGCCCCGTGCTCTGCTCGACCTCGCCGAGGCGAAGCGCGGCGCCCAGCGGCGGTACGTAGTGCACCTCGTCGCAGCTCCCCAGGAGTGCCTCCAGCTCGTGCTGGAAGACCGAGTGCGCGGCTGGCACCGAGGCGGCGATCGCGATCCGCTGCCCGGCGGGGCCGAGCAGTGCTCGCACGCACGCATCCAGGCTCGCCGTGATCTGGCCGCCGGCCACCACCCGGAGGTAGCGCTCGTCCCATGCTGCACCGCGAGCGCCGAGGCGAACCGCCGCGCGCGGAGGTGCCGCGAACAACAGCGCCACGTGGCGCATGGGCGGGGCGCCGGCCGGCACCCGCTCGAGCGCCAGGGCAGCCGGCGCCGACAGTTGCACGAATGCGCCGGCGGGTCCCAGCTCCACCTGCGGTCCGAACGCCTCGCTGCCGAACTGCATCTGCACCGGCAGGTAGCCAGCCCGGGCGGCGCGGAGCACGAACCGCGGGTAGCGCACCTCGGTGCCGACCTCGGTGGCGAACAACCCGAGCACCGTCCGCTCGTGCACGATCGTGGAGCCGCGAGCATAGCGCTGGGCGAGCAGCGCCTGCCCGGCGCCGTCCGTCCAGGCGATCTGGACCACCGGGTCCTCGTCGTTGCCCAGATAGACCACCGCGCCGGCGAGCGGCTGGCCGCTCGCGGCGTCCAGCACCCGTACCGGGCAGCGGTACTCCAGCGCCACCGGCCGGCCGCTGTCGTCCGCGAGCGGCCGTACGCTCTGGCGGGTCAGACAACCGGCCGCAAACGCGGCGGCGAGCACGAGCAGCGCTGCGCTGCCCGGCCGCCGCCGCGGGCACGTGGTCCGCTCTGCCATGCGCCAGCCGTGTTCGCTCGCCGCCACCGGAGCCGGATTCCGCCTGTGCCCGCGCTCTGGCCCGCCGCCGGTGCCGCGGCCTTGACGCTGCCGCACCCCGTGTCTAGACTCGCCGCGCTGGATCGCATCGCGACCTGGCCGCGGCGCCGCACCCGATGCCCGCGCGGCAAGGCTAGGAGAGCGCGCCGGGGCTGTCAAGGCCGCGCGGGCAAGGGGAGAGAGCGATGGGGGGGAGCGAGCAGTCGGGGCAGGGCGCCACCGGTGGTGCCGCCGCGGGCAGGCGCCCGGTCTCGCCCTGGCGCCGTCGCCTGATCGGGCTCGCCTTGCTGGTGGCAGGCGTGCTGGCGGTGGGGCTGTCGGTCGCGGTGCTGGGGGCGAGCGAGCTGGCGCTGCACGACCACATCCAGAACACCGCCGATGAGGAGCGCAAAAAGCTCCTGCTCCGGACGTTCGACGACTACCGTTTCGGCATGGCGCTGCGCTACTGGGTCGCGGTCACCGGCGCGGTGCTGAGCTGGGTTGGCGCGGTGGTGCTCGCCTACAGCGCCTGGCGCGGCCGGCGCGGCGGCTGATCTCCCCTCGGGACGCTAGCTGTCCGAGACCACGGGCTCCTGCATCCGGTCGACCAGGTGGGCCACCACCTGGCGGACCTGCTCCGCGCTGAGATAGCCCAGCTCGAACAGGATCTCGCCGATCAGCCGGTGCCGCTCGCCCCGCCGGTCCTCCTCGGCCTGGATGTTGAGCGCTGTGAAGACCTGCTGGGGGGTGCAGAAGCCGAGTTCCACCGCCACGTCGCCGAAGAACCGGCCGCTGTGCACGTCCTCCGCCTCCTCGTGCAGCTCGCCGGTCTCGCGCAACAACTCCGCGAGCTGGCGCGGGCTCAGCACGCCGTGCAGCAGCAGCACCTCGCCCAGGAACAGGTGCCGGCCGAGCAGCACCTTGGCGTTGTACTGCGCGCGCAGCGCCGCCAGCACCTGCTCCTCGGTGGCATAGCCCTTCTTGATCGCGCGCACGCCGAACAGCTCCCGCTCGTGTTGCTCGCCTGCCCCTGCCATTGCGGACCCTCCGACTCGGCCGTCAGCGATGCGGCGTTCGGCCACCGGCCAAATGATCGAGCACGCAGGCCGGCGTTGCAATGCGACAGCCGAACGCGATCCTGGGCCGAGCCCGCGGACAGCGTCGGGCGGAATACGAGCAGGGCCAGGCCTGCGCTCACGCACAGAGCTCGCGCGTCGTCGTCGCGCGCTCGCCGCGTCGCTTCCGGCTCGATCCCGTCGTCCGAGGGCGTCTGCTGCCGAGGTGCGAACGCGGCCTGGTAGCCGGCGCCAACCGCGGCAGTTCCCTGACGCTCGGCAAGCGTGCGGCGTCGCCCATGACCGTCGATGCAGCCCGATCCAGCTCGGCGGCTAGGACGCGGCCGGGGCCGGGGGGTCCACGGGCTGGCTGGAGCTCGCCGGCAGCTGGCCCCCGCGGGGAGCGGCGGCACCGTGCCCGTCCACCCAGGGCAGCGTGAAGGCGAAGCGGCTGCCCTGGCCGGCGGTGCTCTGGACCTCGATGCGCGAGCCGTGCAGCTCGACCAGCTTCTTGGCGATGGCGAGCCCCAGCCCGGAGCTCTTCTCGCCGCCGGTCGGCCGGCTGCTGCCGATCTCCTCGTACTGGCCGAACAGCCGCGGCAGGTCCTCGGGCGCGATCCCCTGTCCGGTGTCCTCGACCCGGAACTCCAGGCCCTGCTCGCCGCGCGGCACGAGCCCGACCGTGACCGTGTCGCCCTCGTGCGAGAACTTGATGGCGTTGGAGATCAGGTTGTTGAGCACCTGTTGGATCCGCTTGCCGTCGCACAGGACCGGCGGCAGGCCATCGGGCATCTCCAGCTGGAGCCGGATACCCTTGGAGCGCGCCCACAGCTCGTGGAGGTGGAAGCAGCCGTAGACCAGCTCGTGCGGATCGGTCGGCTCGGGCACCACGCGGATGCGACCCGCCTCGATCTTGCGTACGTCCAACAGATCGTTGAGCAGATTCGTCATCTCGAGCGAGGTCCGCTCGATCGCCTGGACGTCCTCGAGCAGCCGCTCGGGGTCGAGCAGTCCGCTCCGCAGGCCCATGCCGATGATCTGGGCGTAGCCGTGGATGATGGTCAGCGGTGTGCGCAGATCGTGCGCTGCGATGCCCAGCAGCTCGTCCTTCAGCTCCGCCAGCCGCCGGATCTCCTCGGCTTGTTGCTGCAGCTCGGCGGTGCGCTCTGCAACCTTGCGCTCGAGCTCCTTGTTCCACGCCGCCAGCTGCTCCTGCGCCTTGCGCAGCTCGAGGTTGGCGCGGCGCTGCTCCTCGAACAGCTGGATGTTCCGCAGGATGATCGACGCCTGGTTGCCGATCACCCCGAGCAGTCGCAGATCGTCGGTGGAAAAGGCGCTGGACTGCGAGAGCGAGTCCAGATACAGCGCGCCGTAGACCGACTGCTTGACCCCGAGCGGCACGCACATGACGCTGCGGATGCGCATGATGGCGATCGACTCGCCGTGGCTGAAGCGCGGGTCGGTCAGCGCATCGTGCGTCAACACCGCGCTGCGCTCGGCGATGACGCGTTGCAGGATGGTGGAGCTGATCCCCTTGCGGTCGCCGCCCGGCACCCCGTCATAGGCGCGCGGCACCAGATCCCCGCTCTGCGGATCGAGCAGCATCACGAAGGCGCGATCGCCGCCGATAGCCTCGCGCACCAGCGCCGCCAGCGTTGGCAAGAACCGTTCCAACCGCTCCAGCCGATTGGCCTGCTTGCCGAGCCGGTAGAGCACCGAGATCCGGTGCTGCAGCCGCTGCTCGGGCTGAGGGGGCCGGCCGGCGCGAGCCAGCTTCGCCGGGGTGAGCACGTCCGTCTCGATCTCGTCCAGGCTCAGCGAGACCGTGTGGGCGAACAGGTCCTCCAGCCCGGTGTCGGAGGTGGGTGGCCGGAGCCGGTCGCCGCCCCTGGCATACGAGCCACTGCGCTCTGCCTCGTACTCGGCGTCGACGAACACGATCTCGGTGTTGCCGACGCGGCAGACATCGCCGTCGTGCAGGGGCGCATCGCGCACCAGCTCGCCGTTGACGTAGGTGCCGTTGGTGCTACCGAGATCGCGTACGCGGTAGGCCCCGCCGTCGCGCACGATCTTGGCATGGGCGTTGGAGACCGTGAGGTCGCGCAGGCAGATGTCCTTGTCCGCGGAGCGGCCGATGTAGACCGGCGCTTCGCCCAGGGGAAACTTGACCTCGCCCTGCTCCTCGCTGCGGATGATCAGGTATGCCATGGGCTCCGGGCTCGTCTGCGCAGACACCGGGCGGACACCCCTCCGGCCGAGGGGGCGCGGCCGCACGACCTCCCGATGATACGGGCAGCCCCCGGAGGGAGGCAACCGCGGCGCGAAGGACTCGACACTCGTGCCGGGTGCGGCTCTCAGCTGCTCGCGACCCAGGCCCGCATCGCCGGCAGCTCGCTCTGTTCCCACGCCGGGGTGAGCCGCACCGCCAGGAAACGCGCGAATAGCTCGTCGAGCAACGCCAGCAACTCCTCGGTGCGCGCCAGCCGCTCCTCGGAGCGCTCGGTCTCGTCCGCTCCCTCGACCCCGGGGTAGCGCGCCGCGCGCAGCCCGAAGGTGTCGGCGTCCAGCGTCACCGCGTAGCTCCCTTCGGCGGTCCCCAGCTCCAGCCGCGCCGCGGCGACCAGCTTGCCAGCGCGCAGCGCCTGCCGGGCCTCGGACGCACGGTGCGGCGAGGCGCGCCGCACCGTGTGCTCCTCGGCGCGCTCCCCCGGCGCCAGCAGCCGCACGTACTCGCCGAACACCACGCCCAGCTCGCCCCCCTGCTCCAGGGGGAACGTCCCGCCGTCCACCTCGCAGCGGAACCAGAGCCAGGTCAAGAACTCTCGCCCCAACGCCGCCTCGGTCATGCCCGCACCGCCTCCCGCCAGCCCGCTTCCTCGCGCTCGCCCCCCGGCCGCCGGCTCGCTCAGGCCACCCCGGCGAGCGCCGGCGCCGGTGCGGGCTCCGCCGGGGCCGGGGCATGCAGCACCGCTGGGCGCAGCGCCGCCAGCCGCGCCGCCAGCTCCGGCGCTTCGCCCCCGAGCCGCCGCGCGAGCGCCGCGGGACCGAGCGGGCTCAGCTTCAGCTCGAAGGTGCGCTCGAACAGCGCCGCGAACAGCTCGTTCGCCTTCGCCGCCAGCGTCCCGAACCAGAGCAGCCGCTCGCGCGGCCGCCAGACCACCGGCCAGCTCGCCGCTGCGGGCAACACCTTGCGGATCAGCTCGTCGCGCAGCCGCGCCTTGACCTCGCGCCGCTGTCGCGCCCCGAACGGCCGGCCGGCGACGCTCTGGTGCGCCAGCTCCTCCATCCGCAGGTGGGCACGCAGCAGCGCCGCCGGCACGCGCCGGCGGTCGCGCCGCAGCGCGAACACCAGGTAGGGGCCGAGCTGGACCTTCTCGGGGCGAAAGGCGGTGTCCAGCAGGTGCTCCACCGTGATCCAGCCGGTGCGCTCCTCCTCCTCCACCGCCTCCTCCAGCGGCAGGAAGCGGTTGCGCTCGAGCCGCTCCACCACCGCCTCGATCCCGCCGCCCGGCCGTCCCTCGACCTGGTAGCGACAGAGCGTGCCCAGCGCTGGCAGCCGCATCGTCTTGCCCCCCCATGCCACCGCGCCGCCGGCGCCGCGGCCGCGCCCGGCGGACCCGAGCCCGCCCGCGCGCCGAAGCCGCCCGGCCGGCGCCACGCCGGCTGCGAGCGTACCGGCTGGCTCCGACACCCCGGGCCGGCTCCGGCCGCAACCGCCGTGCGGGAGGCAAGCTGCGCCCGCTCGCCGCGCAGCGGGCGCGCGGCGCGAGTTGACGCCCCGGCGAGGCGGCGCTAGAGATGAGCGCATGATCCCTGAGCCCGGCGCAGGCGGCGGTGCGGACGAACGCCGGCGGCACCCGATCGACGTCAACCAGATCGTACGGCGCGTGGCGGCGCGGGTGGAACAGGAGTTCCGCCAGGGGCAGATCGTCAAGTCGTTCGGGGAGTTCCTCGAGGATCTGTACGAGCATCCGCGGCGCCACGTCCGCAACGCCGCCCAGTACATCGTCGACATGCTGGAGTACCTCGGGCGGGAGCCGGCGCCGCCGACCGCCGGGGACGTGAGGTGGCGCTACAAGGTGTTCGACCTGCCCGCCGCCGACGGGCGGGGACGGGTCCACGGCCAGGAGCGCGCCCAGGCCGAGCTGGTCAAGTATCTGCGCCATTTCGCCGACAAGGGGCGCGTCGACAAGCTGCTCATGCTGCACGGCCCCAACGGCTCGGGCAAG
Organism: Planctomycetota bacterium; assembly: GCA_026004615.1. Classification (GTDB taxonomy): domain Bacteria; phylum Planctomycetota; class J058; order J103; family J103; genus BPJM01. Next base: position 779,671 of record BPJM01000001.1, on the reverse strand, counting down.
TCCACCACGGTGGAGTGTCTGATCCGCGGGCTGGAGGTCTACTCCCGCACCCCGGAGGGGGCCCTGTATACCTTCAACTGGGTGTTCAGCGACGCGCTGGAGCGCGACCGGCTCGGCTTCGGTGAGACCTCGGTCGCGCGCCGCACCGACACCTACGCCTACCTGGAACCCGAGGAGATCAGCGCGCGCATCCCGTGCGAGCTGCGCGATAACCCGATCTTCCTGCTGCCGGAGCAGGAGCGGGCGCGCGTGCTCCGCGAGGCGTTCGCGTACGCGGGCCTCGCCGGCACCGAACCGCCCACCCATGCCCTGGCCGGCGAGCTCTGTCCAAAGTGCCGCGAGATCTACGACACCCTGCTCACGGTCTACCAGGGCGACTGGAACCGGGTGGTGCAGCACGTGCAGGTCGAGCGCTTCTTCATCTCGAAGCGCTACCGGCAAGGGGCGATCACCATCGAGCCGCAGCGCAACGTCGATGCGACCGCGCGCCCTCTCAACCCCGAGGCGCGACACCAGATCCCGACCGTGCTCCGCAACACCTCGCTGCTGGAGCCGGTCGGCGATCTGATCGACGCCAACCGCGGCATCGTGGTCTACTCCGACTTCTTCAAGCGGCCGCTGGAGGCCCACAAGTACCTGCTGACCACGATCGAGCAGAACACGGTGTCGCTGCCCGGGCTCATGGCCTATCTCGACGTCGCCATGCTGGCGACCGCCAACGAGAAGAACCTGTGCCTGTTCAAGCGCGATCCCGACTTCAGCTCGTTCAAGGCGCGCTTCGAGCTGATCAAGGTGCCGTACCTGCTCTCCTTCTCGCAGGAGGAGAAGATCTACCGCGAGCAGCTGGAGGCGATCGGCCGCGAGAAGCACGTCGCTCCGCACACCGGATTCGTCACCGCGCTGTGGGCGGTGCTGACGCGGTTGCGGCGGCCGCGCGCCAAGAACTACCCGGGCGCGGTCGGCAACCTGGTCGGCCGCCTCAGCCCGCTGGAAAAGGCGTATCTGTACGACCGCCGTCGCGCCCCCGAGCAGTTCACCGAGCAGGAGCGGCGCGAGCTGCTCGCCCACTACGACCGGATCCGCTCGGAGTACGACGACCACGAGGAGGAGTTCGAGGGGATCCTCGATGCCGCCTACGAGGGGCGGCGCGGCGCCTCGCCGCGCGAGATGCTGACGCTGCTGGCCGACGTGGCTGCCTATCCCGAGTTTCCCTGCCTGTCACCGCTTGCGGTCTTCAAGGGACTGCGCGAGCTGGTCAAGGACGTCTCGGTATACGACTTCCTCCGCATCACGCCCCAGGCCGGCTACAACGACTGCCCGCGCTTCATCGACGACGTGGAGAACGAATATCTGCGCCTGGTCGAAGAGGAGATCCAGGACGCCATGGAGCTGGTGCCGGCCGAGGAATACAACCGGCTGTTCGACGACTACTTCGTGCACGTGCGGGCGTTCGTGCGCGGCGAGAAGGTGCCGCACCGGCAGACCGGGGCGCTGGAGCGTCCCGACGAGGAGCTCATGCGCCGGGTGGAGGAGACGATCGGGATCCGGGACGAGCCGTCGGAGTTCCGCCGCAACCTGGTGACCCGCATCGCCGCCCATTCGATCGAGAACCCCGGCAAGCGGATCGAGATGCGCGAGCTGTTCGCCGACCTCTTCAAGCAGCTCAAGGCCGGTTTCTACCGCGCCCGCGACAAGCAGATCGACCGGACGCTGCACGATTTCCTGCGCTATCAGACCGAGGAGTGGTCGCTGCTCGACCCGCCCCGGCAGCGGCGGGTCGAGCACATGGTCGAGCGCATGACCGGGAGCATGGGCTACTGCCTGGCGTGCGCCAAGGAGGCGGTGGCATTCGTGCTCAAGCGGCGCCTGGCGTAGGGGCTGCGCCGGTGGAACGAGGAGCGCGAGCCTGCACGGCCGCGGCCGGTGCGCGCCGCGACCGCTCCTGCCCCAGCGCGGCCGCAGCCGCGGTGGTATGAACGTGCCGCCCCACCGCCGGCCGCCCACCCTGCGACTGCTCTGGCGCGCCGAGGGCTGGGCGGTGCTCGACAAGCCCGCCGGCCTGGCGGTCGCGGGCGAGCGCAACCGGCCCGGCGGCAGGACGCCGCTGTTGGAGGCAGCCGCCGCCGCGCTCGGGGTGGAACACGTGCTGGTGGTGCACCGGCTCGACCGCGACACGACCGGCTGCCTGGTGGTGGCGACCAACCCCGCGGCGCACCGCGCCCTGTCGCTGGCCTTCCAGCAGCGCCGCGTCGTCAAGACCTACCTCGGGCTGGTCGAGGGCGTGCCGCAGGCGCTGGCCGGACAGATCGACGCGCCCTTGGAGCGAGACCCGCGCGGCGGCAGCCGCATGCGCGTGGCCCGCCCCGGCCGCTTGCGCCCCGGCGCCCCACGCCCGCGTGCGGCGCGCACGCGCTGGCGGCTGCTGGTGCCGTTCCGCCGCCACGCGCTGCTCGCGCTGTGGCCCGAGACCGGCCGCCAGCACCAGCTCCGCGTGCACCTCCGCCAGCTGGGCCACCCGCTGGTGGGCGACCCGCTGTACGGCGGGGCCGAGCGCGAGGGGTTGCGGTTGTCCGCGCTCAAGCCCGGCTACCGGCCCGCGCGCGGCCGGGCGGAGCGACCGCTGGTGCAGCGTCCGGCGCTGCATGCCTGGAAGCTCTTGCTGCCAGCGCCCGAGCCCGGCTGCTCGCCCCTGCCCGCCCCCGACGCCGCGATCCGGGTGCGCGCGCCCCTGCCCCAGGACCTGCGGCGCGCGCTCCGCCAGCTCCTGCGCTTCGCCCGCACCGCTCCGCGCACTCGGGACTGAGCGCGCCAGCAGCCGCGGTGTGGCTCCGCAACTCGAGGCGGCGCCGAGCGGGCCGCCCCCTGGCCGCGCCCGCGTGGACGGGCGGCCCCGCATATCCTATCATGCCGGACGCAACCGCGTGTCACATCGGGGAGTGGTGGCTCTTGCCCTGGAGTGCCGCCGAGGCCGGCTCGAGCGCCGTGGCCCGCCTGGTGGAGCTGGTCCGCACCGAGTGGGCGGTCCAACTCGTGCTGTTGCTGCTCGCCGGTAGCCTGGCGCTGCAGGCGATCGCCGCCATCGCCGCCCGGCTCAAGAACCGCGAACCCACCCCGCGGCGGCTGCGCGCCCAGGCGCGCCGGCTTGCCCGCCGCGGCGAGCACGCGCGCGCCGCCGACCTGTACTGCGCCGCCGGCGAGGCGGAGCTGGCGGTCGAGCACTACCGGCTCGCCGACCTGCCGCACCGCGCCGCCGAGGTGCTGGCCAGCCGCGGGCACGCCTCCGCCGCCGCGGCGCTCTACGAGACCGCCGGCCTGTACGAGGAGGCGGCGGCGCTGTGGCGCGAGGCGGGCGATCTCAAGCGTGCCGAGCTGAACTACACCCGCGCGGGGCGCAAGATCCTCGCCGCGCAGATGTACCTCAAGGCCGGCGAGCTGGCGAAGGCGGCGGTGCTGTTCCGCGAGTTGCAGAAATGGGACGTGGCGGCGGAGCTGTACGACCGGCTCGGGCGCGCGACCGAGGCGGCGGAGCTGTACGAACGGGTCTACCACGGGGTGGTGGCAGGGCTGTCCTTGCGCAGCGGCATGCCGGTGCAGAACGAGGCGCGCGAGCTGGAAGACAAGATCGTCGAGCGCTACTGCCGGGCCGGCCAACGCCGTCGCGCCTTCCAGTTCCTGGTGCGCACCGGGCGGCTGGAGCGCGCCGCCGAGATGGCGCTCCAGCTGGGAGAGGCCGACCGCGCCGTCGATCTGTTCGTGCGCGCCGGCCGCGAGGACCGGGCGGCGGCGGTGCTGGAGAAGCAGGGCGAGATGCTGCGCGCCTCGCGGCTGCGCGGGGAGCTGGCGCGGCGCAACCGCCAGTACCACAGCGCCGCGCGCCACTACGCCCAGGCGGGTGAGCTGCGGCTGGCCGCGCAGTGCTACGAGGAGATGGGCGAATACGATCTCGCCGCCGAGTGCTACGAGAAGGCCGGGGATCCGGGTCAGGCGGCGGCGCTGCACGCGCGCAAGGGGCGCTACGACCTGGCGAGCCAGCTGTTCGAGAAGGCGGGGCGACTGCACGAGGCGCTGCGTTGCACCGAGACGCTCGGCGACGAGCGGCGGCGGGCGGAGCTGCTGCAGCGCATGGGGCACCAGGTCGAGGCGGGCGAGTGCTACCTGCGGCTGGGCCAGCTCGAGCAGGCGGCGGCGTGCTTGCGGCAGGTGGCACCTGGGGCCAAGGACCAGGCGCGGGCCCAGGCGCTGCTCGGACTCGTGCACGCGCAGCTGGGCGAGCACCGCGAAGCGCTGGCTTGCCTGGAGGCGGCGCTCGCCGCGGACGGCCACGGCCTGCCGCCCGCGGAGCTGCACTATGCCCGCGCCCGCGCCCTGGAGGCCCTGGCGGAGCGAGAACGCGCGGCTGCTGCCTACCGCGAGGTGCTGCGGCACGACCGCGCCTATCGGGACGCCGCCGAGCGGCTCGAGGCGCTCGCGCCGCCCGCGGCGGTGGCGGCGGTGGCACCGGCAGGCGGCGGCGCGCGCGCCGCGGCGCCGGGCGGCGATCCCGCTGGGGCGCGGCCCGGCCCCGCCGCGAGCGGGGACGAGCAGGACGAATCGCCGCTGGAGACCCGGCGCACCCAGGCGTTCGTCGAGGGCGAGCGGCCGCCGGGCGCCGGCTTCGCCACCCGGGGCGAGCAACGGCGCAACGGATTCGCGCAGGGCCGCTACCGGATCCTGGAGGAGCTCGGCCGCGGCGGCATGGGCGTGGTCTACAAGTGCCACGACACGCTGCTCGATCGCATGGTCGCCTACAAGGTCCTCTCGAGCCACATCCGGGATTTCCCCGCCGCCGTGGAGTGCTTTCTGCGCGAGGCCAAGTCGGCGGCCCGCATGAACCATCCCAACATCGTGACCTTGTTCGACTTCGGCGAGTCCGCGGACGGCTACTACATGACGCTCGAGTACGTCTCGGGCAAGAACCTCCGCCGCTACGTGCGCGAGGACAAACCCGACCCCGAGACCCTGCGCGGCATCCTGATCGGGGTGTGCAACGGTCTGGCCTATGCGCACGGCCAGAACGTGATCCACCGCGACATCAAACCCTCGAACATCCTGGTCAGCGACTTCGATCTCATGGCGAAGATCCTCGACTTCGGCCTGGCCAAGGTCGTCGAGGGGGTGACGCAGACCGCTTCCGGGGTGCTGGGCACGCCCTGGTACATGTCGCCGGAGCAGGTGCTCGGCCACAAGACCGACCACCGCACCGACATCTATTCGCTCGGCGTGACGCTGTACGAGATCTTCGTCGGCGAGCTGCCGTTCAAGGGCCGCGACTTCGGCTTCCACCACGTGCACACCCCGCCGCCCAAGCCGCACGAGGTCAAGCCCACGGTGTCCCGCGAGCTGAGCGAGCTGATCCTGCGCTGCCTGGAGAAAAAGCCCGAGGATCGCTTCCAGTCCGCGGCCGAGATCCGCGGCGTGCTGCGCGCCATCCCGCTGTTCAGCCACGCGGCCGTTCGCTAGCGGCTCGCTGGCGCCGGCCGGCGGCGTGCCTCGGATCGCTGGCCAGATGCGCGCCGCGCCCGGCCCGCAGCAGCTCGAGCGCCGCGGCGACGGCCGGACGGAAGGCGGTGGGAAAGCCGCGGCGGCGCAGGGCGGCGGCACCGAGCCAGCGCGCCCCTGGCGGGGCGGCGCCGTGCAGCGTGCACTGGTACAGCCGCGCGTGCCACACCCGGTGGGTGAAGGCGTGGCGCCAGCGCAGCAGCTCGCGTCCGACGCGGGCCCCGAGCGCGGCGCCCAGCTCCGCTCGCCCTCCCTCCACCGCCGGCAGTGCCCAGGCGAGCCCGAGCAGCCCGCCCGCCGGGCGTCGCACCACCAGCACCCGCCTGCGGTCCGCATCGAGCGTGCAGCCCACCGCCAGCTGCACCGGCCGCGGGGCGCGGCGGGCCGGCTTGCGCGGCAGCTCGGCCGCGATGCCGGCCCGGGCGGCGCCGCACCAGCGCCGCACCGGGCAGCCAGCGTCGCAGCGCGGCGCACGCGGCAGGCACACCCGCGCCCCCAGCTCCATGAGCGCCTGGTTCCACGCCCCCGGCCCGTCCGGCTCGGCAGCCGCGCGCAGCGCCAGCGCCGCCGCCTCCGTCTCGAGCCGCCGCCGGGCAGCGACCCGGGAGACGTCCTCCGTGACCGCGAGCAACCGCGCCAGCACCCGCACCGCGTTGCCGTCCAGCGCCGGGACGGCCGCGCCGAACGCTATGGAGGCGATCGCACCCGCGGTGTATGCCCCCACCCCCGGCAGCGCCGCCAGCGCGGCCGGCTCGGCGGGCACCCGCCCCCCATGCAGCGCGCAGCACCGGCGTGCCGCCGCCCACAGGGCGCGTGCCCGGCGGTAGTAACCCAGCCCCGCCCACGCTTCCACCACCTCGTGTTCCGCGGCCGCAGCCAGGGCCGCGGGGCTGGGATAGCGCGCGAGGAACTCCTCGTAGCGCTGCCGCACCGCCTCCACCCGCGTCTGCTGCAGCATCGCCTCCGCCACCCAGACCCGCCACGGATCGCGCGTTCGCCGCCAGGGCAGCGCGCGCGCGGCGGTGCGGTACCAGCGCAACAGCGCGCGCTGCGCCGCCTGCGGCAGAGCAGGGGCCGCCATCGAGCTGTCCTCCCCCGGGCTGTGGCCCGGCATCATAGCAGCCGCGGTCGCGGGCGCGGCGCCGGTTGACGCGGTGCGTTACGTGCCAGCCGCTTGACCGCGCGCGGCCCGCTCCCTACCATGCCGTTCCGCCCGTGGCGCGCCTGCCGCGCGCCCGCGGGGCGCGCGGGCACCGGCTCCTCGTCTGGGAAGGGTTCTGCCGATGCTGATCTTCGAGCAGATGGAGCGCCGCAACCACGAGCAGGTGGTGTTCTGCAACGAGGAGTCCTCGGGGTTGCGCGCGATCATCGCGATCCACGATACGACGCTCGGCCCCGCCCTCGGCGGCGTGCGCATGTATCCGTACGCCTCCGAGGAGGATGCCTTGATCGACGTGCTGCGGCTGTCCAAGGGCATGACCTACAAGGCCTCGGTCGCCGGGCTCAACCTCGGCGGTGGCAAGGCGGTGATCATCGGCGATCCGAAGAAGGACAAATCCGAGGCGCTGATGCGCGCCTTCGGCCGGTTCGTGGAGACGCTCGGCGGCCGCTACATCACCGCCGAGGACGTCGGCACCGACGTGCGCGACATGGAATACGTGCTGGCCGAGACGCGCCACGTGGTCGGCGTCTCGGTGGCACATGGGGGCTCGGGCGATCCCTCGCCGGTCACCGCCTACGGGGTGTGGCGCGGCATCCAGGCGTGCGTGGCGGCGGCGCTGGAGCGGACCAGCCTGGAGGGCTTGCACGTCGCGGTGCAGGGGCTGGGCAAGGTGGGCTACTGGCTCGCCAAGCACCTGGTCGACAACGGCGCGCGCGTCACCGGCTGCGACCTCGACCAGGAGCGCGCCGCGCAGGTGCAGAGTGAGCTCGGCATCGAGCTGGTGCCTCCCGAGTCGATCTTCGACGTGCCGTGCGACGTCTTCTCGCCCTGTGCCATGGGCGGAGTGATCAACGACGATTCGCTCGAGCGCCTGCAGTGCAAGATCATCGCCGGGGCCGCCAACAACCAGATCGCCGAGGAACGCCACGGCCGTGCCCTGGAGGAGCGCGGCATCCTCTACGCTCCCGACTTCGTGATCAATGCCGGCGGCCTGATCAACGTCTACTGCGAGATCGACGGCTACGACCGGGAGCGGGCGTTGCGGATGTGCGACGCGATCTATGACAAGCTGCTGGAGATCTTCCGCATCGCCAGGAGCGATCCTGCCATCACCACCCACGATGCGGCACAGGTGCTGGCGCGCCGCCGTATCGAGAGCGTACGGCGGCTGCGGCGGCTGTGAGGCCGCCATCCCCCTGGCCGCGATCTAGCGGCTGCGGCGGCGGCGGCGCTCGCCGGCGCCCGGGCGCACCAGCAGCGTCTTGACCGGTTCGCCGTCCAGCCACACTTCCCGCACCCGGTTGGCGAGCGCGAACAGCTTGGTGGCGTAGACCACCTCCGCGCGGCCGATCTGGGGCGTCTCGAGCACGATCTCGGCGATGCCGTCCACGTCGTAGCAGTAGCGCGGGCGATACCGCGCAAAGTCGAAGTTGGGCACCAGGCGCTGCAGCGCCGGCACGCGGTCGCGACGCCGGGCCCGCGGCGCCCCCGCGGCGGCTGCCTCCGCCTCGTCCTCCTGCCACAGCTCCGCGGTGTAGACGCTGAAGGCGATGACCCAGTTTGCCTCCGCCAGCACGTCCTGATCGAAGCGGAAGGGCCGGTCGATCATGACCACGTCCGTCCAGCGCCGTTCCAGCGGCGGCTCGCCCTCGCTCCGCCCCCGCTCCGACAGCCGCTCCCAGCGCCGGATGCCCTCCGGCTCCTCGTCGTCGTCCGCGGTCTCCTCCGGTTCCACCAGCTCCTCGGCGTAGCGGTCGACGAGATGCGCCACCGGCAGATCCTCGAAGGGCGCGGCCGAAGATGCGGTCCAGTCCGAGCCCCCCGCCGCGCATTGAGCGCGCGCCGCAGCAGCTCCAGATGCCGCTCCGTCTTGTGCTGCAGGGGGAACAGCGCCCGGTTGCAGATGATGCTGAGGACCGCGAGCGCCGTGCTCAGCAGCCGCTCCTCGCGCGGCGCGTACTGCACCCGCCGCGCCAGCGCGATGTGATACAGCTCGTCCGCCCAGCGCCACAGCTCGTCCAGCGGGGTCTCCCCGCGCCGTACGCGCTCCAGTCGCTCCAGCACGTGGCGCGAGGTGATTGCGGTGGCGGCTGCGCCGGCCGGGCAGCCTCGAGCCGCACAGCTCCGAGAAGCTGTCGAAGCCTGCGGCGCTGCGCCATGCGCTGCGCCTGCTCGCTCGTCACCTCGCCGCGGATCAGACCGCTGAGCGTCCTGGAGATCTCGCGTGGGTCCATCCGGTCCTGACCTCTCGCTCGGTGCCGGCCTCGCCGCCGCCGGCGCCCCGGCGCCGGCAGCCACGGCGTCTCAGCGGCCGGTGTTGCCAGGCCCTGCGTCCGTGTCCTCCGCCGGCGGTCCTGCCTCCCCGGCACCTCCATCGGGCGACAGCGGTCGATCCGACACAGCCGCGCCCCCGCCCTCGGGGGGCTGCTCCGCCTCCGGCTCCGCCCGCGCGGGTGCGCCGTGCTCCTCGCGGCCGCCCGCCCGCTGTCCCAGCGCCCACCAGGGCACGCCGCTGGCCCGGGCGAGCTGCCGGCGCGCCGCGAAGCGAACCGCGCGCTCGGGCCGGTCGAGCAGCCGCGCGAAGGCCCGCACCGCCTCGGCCGCGCGGCCGCGATCGAGCACCGTCCCCGCCGCATTCAGCGCGTTCAGCGGATCGGGGTCGAGCACCGCCGCCTCGAGCATGCGGTCCACCTGCGGGCCCCGCAGATCGAGCACCCCGATGGCCAGCAGCCCCCCGAACCGGCGGTCCGGGTCGGCGCTGGCCAGGTCTTCCTCCAGATACGGATACAGCCGCTCGCCCAGCTGGAGCAGGGCCTGCCGGGCCCCGGCGTCGCCGGGATCCTGGAGCAGGGTGCCGAGGTGCCAGTGGACCAGGCTGGGCTCCCAGGCGCGGTGAACCAGCACCGCCGCCGCAGCCACCAGAGCGAGCAACACCAACAGCTTCCACCGTTCGCCGCGAGGCTGCTCGCCCAACGACAACCTCCGTGGCTGAGGGGCGATCCCCACCCTGCCGCCTGCGTTATACCAGCACCGCCCGACGCCTACAACCGCCCGCCGGGCCGCGCCGGGCCCCCTGCGGGCGCCGGCGCCCGTGCGCGTTGACACTGCGCGCCGCGCGCCGATAGACTCGGCGGCGTTCCCCGAGCGGCCCTCCCGGCAGCGAGGAGCTGGCACCGGCATGCCTTCGAGTGCGGCGGCGAGCGGGCACGACCTGGCGCGGACCGGCGGGCCGGGGCAGCCGGTGCCGCTGACGGTACCCCTGGCGGAGCTCGGCCTGGGGGATCTGCCGCTCGCCGGGGCCAAGGCGGCGCGGCTCGCGCATGCCCGCCGCGCCGGGTTGGAGGTGCCGGACGGCTTCGTCGTCACCACCGCGGTGCTGCAGGCGTGGCTGCAGAGCCCGCTGCCCGCACCGGCCGGCGGCGGGGGCAACGCTCGGCGAGGCGGTCCGGCGCCGGCTGGCGCGGCTCGCCGAGCGGGCGGGGGACGGGACGCCCGCTCTCGCCGCGATCGAGCGCGCCGCGCGCGAGCTCCAGGCGCTGTTCGACCCGGTGCCGCTGCCGGTGCCGGCGGAGCAGGCGGTGCTGGCGGCGGGCCGCGCGCTGCTCGCGGCCGCGGGCGGCTCGCGCCTGGCGGTGCGCTCCTCGGCGCCCCACGAGGACGGCGAGCGCTTCTCGTTTGCCGGCTGCCACGACACCGTGCTCGGCGTGGGCACGCCGGAACAACTGCTCCAGGCGGTGCGCACCTGTCTGGTCTCCGCGTTCTCCGCCCGGGCGCTGGCCGGTCGCTGGCGCCACCGCGGGCCCGGCGCGGTGGCCGGCGGTCCCGCGGGCGAGCCGCCGCGCATGGCGGTGCTGGTGCAGGTGCAGGTCGAGGCCGAGCTGGCCGGCATCCTGTTCACGCGCGATCCGACGCAGGATGCCGATCGGATGGTGCTGGAGCTGGTCGAGGGCTCGGGCGAGCAGGTCGCGGCCGGCAGCGTGCACCCCGCCCGCTTCGGGATCGACCGCCGCACCGGGGCGGTCGAGCGGCTCGGCGGGGACCCCGAGCTGGAGCCGCCGCTGGGGTTGCTGCACGCGCTCGCCGATCTCGGCCGCCGCCTGGAAGCCCTGTTCGGCGGCCCGCAGGACGTGGAGTGGGCGGCGCGCGGGCGTGCACCGGTGCTGCTGCAGACGCGCCCCATCACCGCCGGCGCCGGCGGCCCGCCACCACCCGCCCGCCAAGCGGCGCCGGGAGATCTGTGGACGGCGGCCAACTCCCAGGAGGCGCTGGCGGGACCGGTCAGCCCGCTGACCTACAGCTTCATGCGCCCGCTGATCGAACGCGGCCGGATCGAGCTGTTCGCGGCGCTCGGGGTGGGCGAGATCGCCGGCGAGTCCATGCGGCTGTTCCAGAGCCGCGTCTACTTCAACACCGGCTATTTCCGCCGCTTCCTGGAGCGGCTGCCCGGCGTGCCGGTGCAGATCTTCGACGCGCTGCTTTTCGGCGAGACGGCGGGCGGTGCGGCGCTGGTGTTCCCGCGCGTGCGGCCGAGCTGGCGGCTGGTGCGCCTGGCCGCCCTGGTGGCGCGCCACTGGCTGGGCGCCCAGCGCCGCATGGACCGCTACGTGCCGTGGCTCCAGGCGCGGCTGCGTGCGCTCGTCTTCCCCCCGGCGGCCCGGCTCGGCGACCGGGCCCTGCTCCGGCGGCTGGGGCGGATGGCGCACGTGCTGGAGCGCGGGTTGCGGCTGCACGTGCTCGGCTCCGCGCTGGCGGGCGGGCATTATCTGCTGCTGAGCTGGTTTCTGCAGCAGAGCGGCGTGGAGCACGGCCACGGCACGGCCGACGAGCTGCTCGCGGCAGTGCCGGGGGTCGAGACCTCGGAGGCCTACGACGCGCTGGTCGAGCTGGCGCTGCGCGCCGGGCGGCTGCCCTGCGGTGCGCCAGGCGGTGCTGCAGGGCCCGCCTGCCGAGTTGCCCCGGCGGCTGGCCGGCCTGGAGGGCGGTGCGGCGTTCGCCGCCGCGTTCCGGCGCTTTCTGGAGCGCTACGGCCACCTCGGGGCCACCGAGGCCGAGCTGGCAGCGCCGCGCTGGCGCGAGGACCCCGGGTATGTGGCGCAGGTGCTGCGCCGCTACCTGCAGGCGCACGAGCGCGGCGAGCTGCGGTCGCCGGCGGAGGTGCGGGCTCTGGCGCGTCGGCGGCGGGCGCGGGCGGCCGCCGCGGTGCGCGCGGCGCTCGCACGCCGCGGCGGCCTCTGGCGGCTGTGCGGGGGGGCTGGTCTTCCGGCTTCTGTGGCGCTGGGCGGAGCGCTACGCCCCCTACCGCGAGAACATGCGATTTCACGCGCTGCGGGCCTACGAGGGGGGTGCGCGCGCTGGTCCGCGAGATCGGGGCGCGGCTGGCGGCGCGCGGGCTGCTGGCGGCCCCCGACGAGGTGTTCTTCCTGACGTTCGAGGAGGCGCTCGCCGCGCTCGGACAGGGGCCGGCGCCACCGCCGGGGACCGCCGAGCAGCTGCGCGCCACCGTCGCCGCGCGGCGTGCCGAACACGAGCGCGCCGCCGCACAGCAGGCGCCCAAGTTCATCTGGGACGACGGCACTCCCGCCCCGGTCCCGGCGCGGCTGCGGCATGCCGGCGCGCACGCGGCGTATCTGCAGGGGGTGGGGGTCTCCGGCGGCGTGGTCCGGGGGCGGGTTCGCCGGGTCGAGACCCTGCACGAGGCGCTGGCGCTCCGTCCCGGCGAGATCCTGCTCGCGCGCCTGGCTCCGCCGGCGTGGTTGCCGGCCTTCTTGCTCGCCCGCGGCGTGATCCTGGATGTGGGCGGCATGCTGTCGCACTGCGCGGTGCTCGCGCGCGAACACGGCATCCCGTGCGTCGTCGGCACCCGCAACGCGACGCTGTGGCTTCGCGACGGCGAGGAGGTCACCCTCGACGCCTACGAGGGGCGGGTCTACGTGCACCGCTGAGCGGTTTGCACCCGGCTGGCGCAGCCGCTAGCATGGCGCCGCAAGCCAGGGCTTCAGGGGGGGCAGCATGCCGATCAAGGTCGGGATCAACGGCTTCGGCCGCATCGGCCGGGTGGTGTTCCGCATCCTGTGGGAGCGGCGGGCGGAGTTCGAGGTGGTCGGGATCAACAATGTGCCGTTCGACCCGGTAGGGCTCGCCAACCTGCTGCGCTACGACACGGTGTACGGTCGGTTTCCGGAGCGCGTCGAACTGGCGGACGGCACCCTGACCGTCGGCGAGCGCCGCATCCCGTTTTTGTCGGAGAAGGAGCCGCGCAAGCTGCCCTGGGGCGAGCTCGGCGCGCAGATCGTGCTCGAGTCGACCGGGGTGTTCCGCACGCGCGAACAGTGCGCGCAGCACCTGGAGGCGGGTGCCGGCCGGGTGCTCTTGTCGGCCCCGGCCAAGGGCGAGGTCGACGCCACGGTCGTGATCGGCGTCAACGACGGCATCCTCGGGCCGGAGCACCGGGTCGTCTCCAACGCCTCGTGCACCACCAACTGCCTGGCGCCGGTCGCCAAGGTGCTCCACGAGCGGTTCGGGATCACCGAAGGTCTCATGACCACCGTGCATGCGGTCACCAACGACCAGACGCTGCTCGACCTCGTCCACCCCAAGGACCCGCGGCGCGGCCGTGCCGGCGCCTTCAACCTGGTGCCCACCTCGACCGGCGCCGCCAAGGCGGTGGGACTGGTGCTCCCGGAGCTGAACGGCCGGCTCAACGGGATCGCCATCCGTGCTCCGGTGCCGGTCGGCTCGGTGGTCGATCTGGTGGCGGTGCTGGAGCGGGAGGCGAGTGTCCAGGAGATCAACGCCGCCATGCGGGAGGCGGCTCAGGGCCCCCTCGCCGGCGTGCTCGGCTACACCGAGGACCCGGTGGTCTCCAGCGACGTGGTGCGCGAACCGGTGAGCGCGCTGTTCGACGCCGGGCTGACGATGCGCATCGGCGCCCGCCTGGTCAAGGTCTGCGCCTGGTACGACAACGAGTGGGGCTTCTCGCACCGCTGCGCCGACCTCATGCGGAAGCTCGCCGCGCTCGGCTGAGGCGCGGCCGAGGGGGCTGGCCGGCTGGAGCCCGCACATACCATGGACCGCAAGACGATCGAGCAGGTGGAGTTCGCCGGCAAGTGCGTGCTGGTGCGGACGGACTACAACGTGCCGCTCGGCGGCGAGGGCACCATCGCGGACGACCGCCGGGTGCGCGCCAGTCTGCCGACGCTGCGCAGGGCGCTCGCCGGCAGGGGGCGGCCGATCGTGCTCTCGCACCTGGGGCGGCCGCGTGGCACGCCGGATCCGAAGCTGTCGCTGCGCCCGGTCGCCGAGCGGCTGCAGCAGCTTCTGGGCGATGACGTCCGGGTGCGCTTTTTGCCGGCGAGCGACGGCGAGAAGGCTGCCCGCATGGGCGCCCGGCCCGGGCCCGGCGAGGTCGTGGTGCTGGAGAACCTCCGCTTCCACCCGGGCGAGGAGGCGAACGATCCGGCCTACGCCGAGGGGCTGGCGCGCCTCGGCGAGCTCTATGTCAACGACGCATTCTCCGTCTCGCACCGCGCCCATGCCTCGGTGGTCGGCATCCCGCAGCGCATCCCGGGGGTGGCGGGCTCGGACCTGGCGCGCGAGCTGCTCGCGCTCGAACCGCTGTTGCAGATCGACCGCACCAGCTCCAGCCCTCCCCGCCCGTTCATGCTCCTGGTGGGGGGAGCCAAGGTCTCCGACAAGATCGGGCTGCTGGAGCACCTGATCCCGCGGCTCGATGTGCTGCTGATCGGCGGCGCCATGGCCTATACCTTCCTGCGGGCGCAAGGGGTGCCGGTCGGGCGCTCGCGCGTGGAGGCCGAGCGGCTCGAGGTGGCGGCGCGGCTGCTCGCACTCGCCGAGCAGCACGACACCGAGGTGCTGCTGCCCCGCGACCACGTCGCGGCGCCTTCGCCCGAGCAGCCCGAGCGGGCGCACGTGGTCGAGCGGATCGCCGAGGACGAGATGGGGCTCGATATCGGCCCGCAGACGGTGGCGAGCTTCATCGGCCGGCTCATGGCGGCGCGGACCGTCGTCTACAATGGCCCGCTGGGGCTGTTCGAGCGCGAGGCGTTCGCCGCGGGCACGCGCGCGCTGGCCGCGGCGCTGGCGGGACTCGCCACCGGCGGGGTGACCGTGGTGGCGGGCGGGGGGGAGACGGCAGCGGCGCTGGAGCGGTTCGGCGTCGCCGCCTCGCTCAGCCACGTCTCGACCGGCGGCGGGGCCTTCCTCGACTTCCTCGGCGGCAAAGAGCTGCCGGGGGTGGCCGCGCTCGCCCCGCGGCTCAAGGACTGAAGGCGCGCGCGGTGGCGCGCGAACCCTCGCGGAGGAGCCCGCGGTGAGCGAACGGCGGCGCCCGATCCGCATCGCGCCCTCGATCCTGTCGGCCGACTTCGCGCGGCTGGCCGACGAGGTGGCGCGGCTGGAGGAGGCGGGCTGCGACTGGATCCACGTCGACGTGATGGACGGCCACTTCGTGCCCAACCTGACGATCGGCCCCATGGTGGTGGCGGCGCTGCGGCGGGTCAGCTCGGTGCCGCTCGATGTGCACCTCATGATCGCGGAGCCGGACCGCTACGTGGCAGCGTTCTGCGAGGCGGGGGCCGATGTGCTGACGTTCCACATCGAGGCCGCTCCGGATCCGATCCGCACCTGCGAGGCGATCCGCGCGCGCGGGGTGCGGGCGGGTATCGCGCTGCGGCCGGCCACGCGCCTGGATCGTTGCGCGCAGGCGCTCGCCGCCGCCGACCTGGTGCTGGTCATGACGGTGGAGCCCGGCTTCGGCGGGCAGCCGTTCATGGCCGCGATGCTGGACAAGGTGGCAGAGGCGGCGGTGCGCTGGGGCCGGCAGGCCGACGTCGAGGTCGACGGCGGGATCGATGCCGAGACCGTGGTGCGATGCGCCGCGGCCGGGGCCAACGTCTTCGTCGCCGGCAGCTACGTGTTCGGCCATCGCGATCCCGCCGCCGCCATCCGGGCGCTGCGCGAGGGGGCACAGCGCGGCCGCAGCGAGGCGCTGGCCCTGGAGCACTCGGTGGACGAGGTGGAGCAGACCGGGCCGTGAGCGAGCGAGGCTCCCTCCTGCCCGCCCGGGCCATGGCCGCCCGCTCTGCGGGCCCGCTGTTGCTGGGGCTCGGCCTGCTCGCCTGCGCGCTGGCGCCGCGCGCGCTCGCGCAGCCCGAGCTCCGCCCGCTCCCGCAGGCCCGCCTCCGGCTCGCCCCGGGGGCGATCGGCGCCTCGGTCGAGCTGGAGGCGGCGCGCCGGTTGCCCGGTCTGGTGAGCGGAATCGAGCAGGGGCAGGGCTGGCCGCGCACCGTGCAGCTCGGTGAGGCGGAGCTGGTGCTCGCGCTGCCGGCGGGAGCGGAACGCAGCCCGTGGCTGCTCGTGGTGGAGCTGGAGCCCGGGCGGGCGCCGAGCGCGGGCGCGCTCGTGCTCCTGGGCCGCTCCGCGCCGGCTGGGCCGCCTCGCCAGCTCGCCGCGCTCGGGCTCGGCGCCGGCCCGCCCGGGCCCTGGCGGGTGGCGGTCCCGGCCGGCCAGCGGACGCTGCAGCTGCGGCTGCGCGCACAGTCGGCCGCGGGCCCCCTGCCGGCCCTCGGTCGCGTGCGGCTGTACCGGCTCGATCCCCAGGGCCGGCGCAACGACTACTGGCTGTTCTTGGGCGCGAGTCTGACCGCGGCCGGGATCGGCGACGGCGAGCCCTTCGCCCGCGCCATCCGCGTGCGCTACCCGGGCTACGAGCCCTACGTGGCCAACGAGGCGGTCAGCGGCTGGACCGCCGGGCGGCTGCGGCGCGAGCTGCCCGCGATCCTGGAGCGCCATCCGCACGCGCGCTATGTCGCGATCCACATCGGCGGCAACGACGTGAGCGCGCACCGGCCGTATCCGGGCGGTGCCGAGGCGCTGGAGCGGGAGCTGACCGCGATCCTCCGGACCGTGCAGCGCGCCGGCAAGGTCCCGGTCCTGGCGCGCCTGTCCTACCGCGCCTACCGGGCGCAGGCCGGCAAGCCTGCGGTGCCGCCGGCGGCCAACGGCTCGGGACCGTACGTGACCGCGATCTACGACCCGTTGATCGCGCAATACTGCCCGGCGTTCTACGACCGCACGGCCGGGCGCGGCCTGGTCGATCTGTATGGGTACTTCGAGGCCCATCCCGAGCTGCTCGGCGCGGACGGGGTGCACCTGAGGCGCGCCGGTTACGAGCGGTGGCCGGAGCTGTGGGCCGAGACTGCCGGCGCGGTGGTCTACGGCGCGCGCTAGGGCGCCGGGAGGCGGGCAGGGCCACCGCCAGGGGCGGGGCGCGCCCTCCTCCGAGGCTCAGCCCCGGCCTGCCATGGGCAGGCGCCGCGCGCCACCGCCCGCGCGCAGCCCGGCGCGGAGCCGCGACGGTGCTGCGGGTGGCGGCAGCGCGGGCGCGCCGGGCCGGGGCGCTCGCAGCGGCGGCGCCGGCGGCGCGGGCTGCCACATGCTGCACGGCGCCCAGGGATCGGGATCCTCGAACCCGCGGCCGGCGGCGACCGCGCGCGCCCGGCAGCCGCCGCCGCACAGCCCGAAGTTGGCGCACGAGCGGCACTGTGCATTGCCGGCGAGCCGCCGCCACCGCTCGATCGCCCGCGAGCCGAGCCAGCACTCCGCGAAGGTGTGCTCGCCCAGCCGGCAGTCGTCCTCGGACGTGAACACCCCGCACGCCACCACGCGCCCATCCGGCAGCACGGTGGCGCTGGTGGTGCCGCCCACGCAGCCGAACGCGGGGATCAGCCGCGTCCAGTCCGGCGGGCGCGTCGGCATGCCGTCGCTGAAGTCCGCAGGCACCCCATCGGCGGGCCAGGCGGTGCGCGCGCGCTCGATCGCCTCGAAGTAGCTGCGCCGGTCGATGTACAGCTCGTGGGCGCCGCTCGCCACCCCCACCAGGTCGAACGGCTTGAACGCCACCCGGTGCACCCCGAGTTCGGCGGCCAAGGGGGCGAACTCGGCGAGCCGGTCCTTGTTGTGCGCGGTCACCGTCGCGCGCAGCTTGACCTCGGGGATGCCGGCCGCGAGCGCGTGGCGGACCCCCCGCAGCGCCCGCGCGAACTGACCAGGACCGCGCAAAAAATCGTGCGTCGCCGCGTCCGGTCCGTCGAGCGAGACCTGCAGCCCGCGCAACCCCGAGGCTGCGAGCCGCTCGGCCTTGTCGCGATCGAGCAGCGTGGCATTGGTGCACAGCCACACATCGAGTTGCGCCCGCGGCAGGACCTCGAGGATCTCGAACAGATCGGGCCGCCGCAGGGGCTCGCCCCCGGCCAGCACCACGACCGGACACCCGATGGCCCCGAGCTCGAGCAGCAGCGCGCGCAGCGCCGCGGTGTCCATCTCGCCCGGTGCGGGCCGCGGGGTCACCGGGACGTAGCAGTGCGAGCACGACAGGTTGCAGGCGCCGGTGACCTGGACGTGGGTCACCAGCGGCGCCGACAGGGTGGCACCCGCGCCGCGGCCGTCCAGCAGGCGCGCCCGCAGCCGGTAGCCCTCGTCCAGCAGCCCCAGCCGGCGCCAGTGCGCGACCTCGCGCGCGAAGACCGACTCGGGCAGCGGCAGCACGGCGCGCTGCTGGAGGTAGACCTCGAGCACGCTCCGTTCGCGCGCCGCCGCCAGCAGCTGCGCCAGGTGCTGCGGATAGAGGTAGGTCGCCGCCCGCGGCCGGTGGTAGTAGACCGCTCCGAACCCCTCCAGCCGGAGCAGGTCCGGCCAGTCCGGACGCGCCGTTGCCTCGCCTACGGCCGCCATGGGCGCGCAGCTCCGGTCATGGCGAATCCGGGCCGAGGGTCCGACCGCGCCTGTAGTCCGGATCGCGCAGCTGGTCCCAGCCCGGCATGTCCCGCCCCTGGAGCCACTGCTCCTCGTAGCGGCCACCGAGCCGCGCCTCGATCGCGGCGTTGCGCTCGGCCGCGAACCGCACCAGATCGTCCGTGCCCAGCAGGCGCCGCACCTCCGCGTCGCTCAGGTGCCCCGCCGTGTGGCGCCGGAACACCGGCAGGCGGCGGATCAGGCGGACCAGCGGGTTGCGTTCGGCCTGCTCGAGCTCGCGACCCGCCTGGGGCAGGCTCAGGCTGCCGCCCCGGGTGACCAGATCGCGGTAGGCGGCTATGATGGCGTCTTGCCCCTGGGGCGTCGCGGCATGGTGGAGTGCTGCCTCGACGATCGAGCGATCCAGCGCGCGGCGCACCCCGATCGCGGCCTGGGCGCGGCCCAGCACGTCCCGCCACGCATCGAGTTCGTTCTGGTAGCTGGTGGTAGCGGCCAGCACGAACTCGCCCGCCAGGCCGGCCGGCGCCCCCTGGCGCGCTTCGAGGTCGCTCAGCCGCCCATCGCGGTTCGCATCGAGTGCCGGCGCGGCAGCGCGCGCTCTCTCCAGGTCCCGCAGCACGAGCTGCACCTCGTCGCTGCTCAGCTGCAGGCCCGGCTCGTCCTCGTCGTTCGCGGCGCACCCCGAGGCATACCGCACCCCGCCGCAGCCGGAGGTGTAGGTGGACTCGCGCCGGCGCCTGAAGAAGTCCTCCAGGCGCCGGAATGCCGCCACCAGGTCCGCATCCTGGGTTGCGAAGACCAGCCGCTGCAGCGCCTTCAGGTCCAGGCCGCCGTCCGCCGCCCGCGCCTGCGCGATCAGGCCCTGCAGGCGTTCCAGGTCGCCCTGGACCTCGCGCAGCTCGGGCGGGAGCGGCTTGGGCACCGGATCAGGCTGGCGACCGAGCCCGGCCAGGACCCCCATGCGCCCGCCTGCCGTGGAGTCCGCGCGCACCGGCGTTGCCGCTGGCTCCCCGACCGCCGCTTGCTCGTCCCCGGAGGTCGGCGGTTGT
Organism: Planctomycetota bacterium; assembly: GCA_026004615.1. Taxonomy (GTDB): domain Bacteria; phylum Planctomycetota; class J058; order J103; family J103; genus BPJM01. The sequence goes on along the minus strand of BPJM01000001.1, from coordinate 760,150 downwards.
GCCGTCTCCCCGGCCTCGGGGTGGAAAGCTCGCTCCGGCGCCGCCTCGAATCCACCGCCGATCCGCGTCATGTGAGAGCTCCCCCCATGCGTGCTCGCCCTGCTACGGATCGTCGCCCGTAGCGCTGCCTGCGCCATGCACCGGTATAATACCTTATATCAGGACCGGACAAGGAGCTTCCGGCCGCTGGCCGGGTCCGGTGTGCCGGCTGGCGGCAACCCCGCCCCGCCTCTGCTCCGCGGGCTCGCCTGGCTCTCGCGGTGCCGGCGGCGGCCGGGCCAGAGCTGGCGGGCCAGATCGCCCGAGCCGGACAATGCCGGGTGCGACCCCGCGGTCCATGCGGCGCTGGGCGCCCAGCCAGGGGCGCGCGACCAGGGCGGCCAGGCGCACCAGCCGCCGGCTCGGCCGCGCGCGCGGCAACGCCAGCGCCGCGCCGCCCGGCGTCTGGCCGAACAGCAGCGCGTCGAACACGGCAACCGCCGGGTCCAGCACGAGCTGGCGGGCGCCGCGCAGCAACCGCCCGCCGGTGCTGCGGCGCGGTCGCGGAGGATCGCCGGCGGGAGGGAAGGGACGGCGCGCAACGCGGACCGGGCACGCGAGCCTGCTCATGGCGCGGTCGTGCGGGGCATCGTACGCTGTCCGACGGGGGCACGATCCTGGGAGGCCGGCCGGAAGGAGCAGCGCATGGCGAGCGGGCCGTTCGAGCAGTACCTGCAGGGGTTCACACGCAAGCTGTACGTGCTGTGGGGGGCGCTGCTCGCCTCCGTCGCGATGCATGTCGGCGTCGCATTCGGGCTGCGCCACGTCCTGGCGCCCGCGGCCCCGGACGATCTGCGCGCCGGCCTCGCAGGCAGCGGTGCGTTGGGCGCGGTGCTTGCGGCGCTCGCCGTGGCAACGGGCCTGGCTTCCCTGCTCGCGCACCAGATCGCGATCTCCGAAGAGCGCCTGCTCGCCGCGCTGCCCCAGGGCGCACCGAGCACGCTGCGCCGGGGCCGCGGGCCGCAGGCCACCGCCGTCGACCTCTCGGAGCTCGAGCCCGCCGAGCGCCGGATCGCCGTCGTGCTCGAGCGTGCGCTGTGGCCCCGCGCGCTGCTGGCCTGGGTGCTCGCGGAGGCGGTCGCCGTCCTGGGGCTGCTCGGCGCCCTGCTCCAGCAGCGAGCCGACTCCATCCTGCCGTATGCCGCCGGCGCCGCGGGGTTGCTGGTCTGGTCCGCGCCGCGTCCCCATGCCTGCGCCCGCCGGCTGGCCATGCTGCTCGAGCTTCAGCAACAGGCGCACACCGAACTCGACGCCGAGCACCGTGCTGGCGGCGGACAGGCGCGCTGAGACCGCCGCGGGCGGCGGCTGCTGGGGAGCGCCGCGCGGGCGCGCGCCTGGCCGGCGCCCCTACGGCAACAGCTCGACCGTGATCGTCTGCTCGACCTCGGTCGCGACGCGGGTTGCGCCCGGACCATCGGCGGAGGCGACCGGCTCGCCGATCCGCGAGGCGAGCTTCATGCGCGAGCGGAGCGTGCTCCTGAGCAGACAGCCCGCGTCCAGGGAGAAGAGGACCTCGCCCTGCCCGCCGCCGCCCTGGAACTCGACCGCGAGCGCCTGGAGGAAGGCGTCCTGCGGTGTCGGCTCGGGGGGGGGCAGAGCCCCGGGAGCGGGCGCGATCGCGCTCACCAGCTCGATGCGGGCCAGCCGGCCGGCCGGGCCCTGCTCGAAGGCCGCGAGCCGGAAGTCCTGATCGAAGGCCAGGCCGCCGAGCACCGGCACCGGCCGGACCACCCGGTGGCGCCAGCTCGCCCCGGGGGCGGCGGGCTCGGGCGGCAGCACCCGGAAGGCGCGCTCGAGCTCGCTCCGCACCGCCGCGTCCGAGAGCGCGACGCCCAGGGTGTGGCGCGCGAACGGCCCGTCACCGAGCTCCTGGAGCACCCGCTCGCGGATCGCGGCCAGCCCCACCAGCGAGCCCTCGAGCACGCTGCCGTCCGGGCGCATGGCGAAGCCCAGCTCGCCTCCGACCAGCGCCGCGTAGGGGCGGATCGTCGGGTCCTTCTGCCGCTTGAGATCCTCGGGGTCGGTCGAATCCCAGCGCAGCCGTCCGGTGCTCATGAGGTCGAGCTCGACCTTCACCGCGTCGTAGCGCAGCCGCACGATGGCGGGGCCCTCCGGTGCCTCGAGCTCCTGCACCCGCATCGTCCAGACCAGCGAGTGGAGCTGGCGCGTCGTGAACTGCCGTCCCTCCAACTGCTGGTGGGAGAGCTGGTCCGAGGTGAAGCGGTAGCGCAGCTCGCGCCCCGGCACGAGCCGCCAGGCGAGCAACTCCGGCGCCGCGTCCGCCGCCGCCGCCGGCCCTGCGAGCGCGAGCGCAAGCCCGAGCCACAGCACCGGCCGCAGCGCCGGCCGGCTCGCCGCCCTGCAGTGCGTGGGCATCGTTCCGCTCCTCGTCCCGGTGCGCCGCCGCTCGCGCAGCGCCCCTTACAGGCAGACCCGCTCGATCGCCCGGCGATACAGATCCACCGCCGCCTCGAGCTCGGAGATCGAGACGTGCTCCTGGTCGGTGTGGGCGACCGCGATGTCGCCGGGGCCGCAGACGATGCTCGGGATACCGAGCGCGTTCAGCTCCTTGCCCTCGGTGGCGAAGCTCACCGCGCCGGCGCGCTGGCCGGTCAGCTCCTCCGCCAGGCGCGTCACCTCGGCGTCGGCGGCGGTCATCATGGGCGGATCGGTCGCCGTCCAGATCAGCTCCGCCCGCGTCTGCGGGCCGAGCGCCTCCGCCACCACCCGCTCCACCCGGCGGCGGAGCGCCGAGATGTCCTGGCCGGGCAGCACCCGCACATCGATCGTGAAGCTCGCCTCCGCCGGCACCACGTTGCGCGCGGTCCCCGCCTGCATGAGGCCCACGACCAGGGTCGCCGCCGGCGGCTGCCAGAGCGAGGGCTCGCCCGCGCCGGGCGCATCGAGCAGGCCCTCGCGCTCGAGCTCCGCCGCGAGCCGTTCGAGCGCCAGCACCGCGCGGCAAGCCGGCAACAGCGCGCTCTCGCCCAGCTCCGGCCGCGAGGCGTGGCTCGGCCGCCCGTGGGTGCGCACCTCGGCGCCCAGACACCCCTTGTGCATGCGCACCGGGCGCAGCGAGGTGGGCTCGCCCACCCAGGCCATGTCGGCGCGCAGCGCGCGATCCCGCAGCAGCCGCTTGGCGCCGAGACAGCCGATCTCCTCCTCGGCGGTGATCAGGATCGTGAGCGCGCGCCGCCGCGGCGCCCCGCTCCGCGCCACCGCCTCGGCGGCGAGCAGCATGGCCGCGATCGCACCCTTCATGTCGCAGCTGCCGCGGCCGTAGAGCAGCTCGCCCTGCCGCACCGCCTGCGTGGTCGCGCGGCTCTCCGGGTCGTACGGCACGGTGTCGGCGTGGCCGGCCAGCACCAACCCGCCGCTGTCGCGGCCCTCGGCATCGGGCAGCGTCGCGATCAGGTTGGCCTGCTCGCGGCCGAAGCGGCCCTGGTAGCTCAGGCGGCGGAACCGCCACTGCCCGCCGCCGCGCGCGCGCAGCCGGTCCTCGACCGCCTGCAGAAAATCGAGGTTGGAGCGGCGCGAGACCGTGTCGATCGCGACCAGCGCCGCGGTGAGCTCCGCCACCCCGGCGGCGCGCACGACCGCCTTGTCCGCGTCGAGCGTTGCGTTCATCTCGCTCACGCGATGTTGGACGCGCGGGCCGCGCGCGTTGTTCGGCCACCGCGCCCCGGCGGCTGGCCGCGCTCGCTACCGCCCCAGCTTTGCCGCCAGCGCCTCGGCCCGCTCGCGCGCGCGCGCACCGGCCTTCGTGCCCTCGCCGACCTTGGCCGCCTGCGCGTAGTACCCCAGCGCGCGCCGGAGATCTCCCTGGGCCTCGAGGGCCTGGGCCTGCTCGAACAGCGCGCCGGCCCGGATCGCCTTCTGGATCTCGGGATCGCGCTTGAACGCGCGCAGCCGCTCCTCGATCTGCTCGCCGAACGGGTGCCCCTGGAAGGCGCGCTCGTGCGCCCGCAGCTCGGCCTGCGCGGCGTAATAGTCGCCCTCGGCGACCGCGGCCTCGACCGCGCGCCGCACCGCCTCGGCCTTGCGCTCGATGTAGGAGCGGAGCGCCGCTTGCGCCTCGGCCTCCTCGCCCTGGAGCTCTCCCAGCCGCTCGAGCTTGCGCCACGCCTCGCCGAGCCTGCCGGCCTGCGCCGCCCTCGCCGCCGGCTCGAGCACGCGCGGCCACTGCTCGCGCTCGGGAAACACCACCACCTGCTGCAGGTGCTGTTCGATCAGCGCCTCGGTCAGCCCGCTGGTATGGCCCTCCCACACCACCCGGCCGTCGGGGCCGACCAGGTAGACCTGGGGGATGCCGGTCACCCCATAGGCCGCGAAGCTGCCGCCGCCGATGCCGACCGGGTAGGCGATCTTGTGCTCCTTGAGGAAGCTGTCGGTCGCGCTCTGGGTGAGCGCCGCGATGACCAGCCCCCGGGGGCCGTACTTGGTGTGCAGCTCGTTGAGGTGCGGCACCGCCGCACGGCATGGCCCTCAGCCCGGCGACCAGAACTCGATGAGCACCAGCCGGCCGCGCAGCCGCGCCAGCTCCAGCGGTTCGGTGTTCACCCAGCGCGCGGCGGCGATTTCGGGGGGGCCGCTGGCCGAGGAAACTCTTGCCCGCGGCGCGGGCGGGCACGGCGGCTCCAGCCAGCAACCCGGCTGCGGCGAGCACGAGCGCCGCGCCGGAGGCAGCGATCGAGCGCATGCGCGGTCCTCCTCCTGCGAGAGGCGAGCTCCTGCGAACGCCCGCGCAACGGAGCGCACATGGTAGCGAGCCGCTCGCGCGCCGGCAAGCGGCTGGCGCGCGCCGCCGCCGCGGCGGGCGTTGCAAGTCCATTTTGCCAGACTAAAATCAGCTCCATGTTCCACCTGGCCCTGCGCAATCTGCTCGGACACCGGGCGCGGACCGCGCTCGCGGCCCTGGGGCTGACGATCTCCATCCTCGGCGTGGTGGCGCTGATCTCGCTGTCCAGCGGCGTGCAGAGCCTGTTGCGCGAGACCCTGGAGCTGCTGCCGGGCATCATCGTGCTGCGCAAGGATGTGCCCAGCCCGGCGCTCTCCACCGTCCCGGCGGCCTACGACCGCGAACTCGAGCAGCTGCCCGGGGTGCGCGCGGCGATCGCCGAGGTGCTCTATCCGGCCACCGCCATCGATGGCAGGAACCTGGTGTTGCGGGGCGATTTGTTCAACCTCTACCTGTTGGTAGGGATCGACCCCGAGGAGGTGGCCGCGCTGCCCGGGGGCGGCATCTTCGCGCGCGCGCTCACCCAGGGCCGCCCCATCCGCGCGGGCGCCGCCGAGGTCATGATCCCCGCCGACGCGGCGCGCACCTTCGGCAAGGCTCTCGGCGACACGATCGAGGTGCTCGGCGAACGCTTCGAGGTGGTCGGCATCTACCGCATCGGCTCGCTGCTGCTCGATCGGGGACTGGTGGTGCCGATCGAGTATGCCCGCCGCATCGCGCGCAAGCCGAAAGAATCGGTCTCGGCGTTCTACCTGGAGCTGGAGGAGGGCGCCGACCCGCAGGCGGTCGCGCGCGCGGTGGCGGAGCGGCTGCCGGATGTGGATGCGCGCACCGCCGCCGAGACCAACCGGCAGTTCTCGCAGCTCTGGTCGGAGGTCGATCTGCTGCTCGCCGCCATCGCCGGCATCGCGGTGCTGGTGGGCGCGGTGGGCATCGTGAACACGATGCTCATGAGCGTGATCGAGCGCACGGGCGAGTTCGGGGTGCTGGCCGCGCTCGGCTGGGCGCGGCGCGACGTGTTGCACCTGGTGCTGCTGGAGTCGGCGCTGCTGGGAGCAGGCGGCGGGCTTTTGGGCTGCGCGCTGGGGGCGGCCGGGGTGGCGGCCGCCCGGGTGGTGCTGCCGCTGCGGCCGGTCGCCTCGCCGGCGCTGCTCGCCTGCTGTTTCGCCCTGGCGCTGCTTCTGGGCCTGGCGGGGGGGATGTATCCGGCCTGGCGAGCCGCGCGGCTGGATCCGGTCGAGGCGATCCGGCACGGCTGATGGCGGCGGAGCGAGGCGAGACGGCCGCCCGGCACGCCCCGAGGGGCGGTACCGGCGCTGCGCCCGCGGCGGGCAGTGCCGACGGCGCGGCGGCCCCTGCCGCCGCGCCCGCCGGTCGCGGCGGCCCGCCGCCGCCGGCGCCACCGCCAGCCCCGCCGGTGCTGGTCCGCCTGGAGCGGGTCTCGAAGGTCTACCCCCGCGGCGGGCGCGAGGTGCGCGCGCTCGATGGGATCGACCTGGAGGTGCGCGCCGGCGGGATGACGTTCGTCGTCGGCCCCTCGGGCAGCGGCAAGTCGACGCTGCTGCACCTCATGGGCGCGCTCGACCGCCCGAGCACCGGCCGGGTGCTGAGCGCTGAGGGCCGCGACCTGGCGCTCATGTCCGAGCGCGAGCGCGCCCGCTACCGCCGCGAGCGGGTCGGCTTCGTCTTCCAGTCGTTCCACCTGCTCGGGGCGCTGGACGCGGTGGACAACGTCCTGGTGGGCCGCATCCCGGTCGGGGTGCGGGCGGCGGACCGCGCGCGGGCGCGGGCGCTGCTCGAGCGGCTCGGGCTGGGCGCGCGGCTCGGCCACCGGCCGGCCGAGCTGAGCGGGGGCGAGCAGCAGCGGGTGGCGGTGGCGCGGGCGCTGTTCGCCGGCCCGCCGCTGGTGCTCGCCGATGAGCCGACCGGGGAGCTGGACAGCCGCACCGGGGGCGAGATCATGGAGCTGTTGCGCGCGGCCTGCGGTCCCCGCAGCGCCACCGTCGTCGTCACCCACGACACCGCCCACATCCGTGCTGGCGACCGGGTGGTGGTGATGCGCGACGGGCGGGTGCGGGAGGACCGGATCGCCTGAGCGCAGTCACGCCCGCCGGCGGCCGATCACTATCCTGGCGGAGGGAGCAGGCGCGGCCCGGCCATGCGAGTGTACAAGTTCGGCGGCTCCTGCCTGACGAGCCCCGCCAGCCTGGAGCGGGTGCGCGAGCTGGTGGGGGCGGCGGGCCTGCCGCTGCTCTGCGTGTTCAGCGCGCTGCGCGGGGTGACCGACCGGCTGCTCGCGCTGTTCGAGCGCGCGGTCGCCACCGGCGAGGTGCCGGCCGAGGCGCAGGCCCTGCTGGCCGAGCACCGCGCCTATCTGGAGCCGCTGCCAGCTGTGCGGCGCGCTCCTGCGGAGGCGCAGCTCGCCGCGCTGGGCGCGGAGCTGGAGCGGACGCTGCTGGGGGTGGCGCTGCTCGGCGAGCCCTCGGCGCGCGCGCGCGACCGCGCCCTCAGCTTCGGCGAACGCGCGGCGGTGGTGCTGGCGGCGGCGCTGCTCGCGGAGGCGGGGCTGGCGGTGGAGGCGGACGCGAGCGCCGACACGGGGTTGCTCACCGACGCCGTGCACGGGGACGCGCGCATCCTGCCCGACAGCCGCCCGCACGTGCTCGCCCGCTACCGGGGCCGGCGCGGGGTCGTGCTGGTGCCGGGCTTCATCGGCCGCAGCCGCTCGGGCGCCATCACCACGCTCGGGCGCGGGGGCTCGGACTATACCGCCACCTACCTCGGGGCGGTGCTGGGGGCGACCACCACCCTGTGGAAGGACACCCAGGGACTGCTCACCGCCGATCCGCGGCTGGTGGCCGCCCCGCGCCGGCTGACGCAGATCCACTACCTGGACGCCCTGGAGCTCGCCCACTACGGCACGCGGGCGATCGCCGACCGCGCGATCCTGCCGTGCATGCAGGCCCGGACCCCCATCGAGATCCGCGGCTTTCTCCACCCCGAGGAGGTGACGCGGATCGATGGGCGCGAGGCCGGGGTCCTCGCCGTCTCTTCTGTCGCCGAGGCGGTGATGGTGGACTTCCTGGGCACCGGCCGCGACATGCTGCGCACCCTGGCGCGCCTGCTGAGCGCGCTCGCCGAGCGCAACACCTACCCCTTGCTCGTCACCGAGGCCTCCCCGCGCGGGGAGACCTCCATCGTGCTCAAGCAGGGCGATCTCGGGCTGCTGGAGCAGCTGCTGGAGGAGCACCAGATCGATGAGCAACCGCTGGTGCGCGAGGACATCGGCCTGGTGGCGATGATCGGCAGCCGCATGCGCGGCCGGGTGGGGTTCGCGGCCGCCATCTTCGAGACGCTCGCCGCGCACCGCATCAACATCCTGGCGATCGCACAGACCGCCAGCGAGCGCAACGTCTCGGTGATCCTGGAGCGCGACCGCGTGCCCGAAGCGGTGGCGGCGCTGCACGAGCGCTTCATCGAGCGCGAGCTGGACTGAGGGCGAGCGCGGACCGGCAGCCTACAGCCGCAGCAGCTCCACCAGGTGGCGCAGGTTGCCGATGACGCGGCTCGCGGTCTGGTCCGCGCCCGCGCCCGGGCCGGCGAGGAACAGGTCCATGCGCGTGCCGTTGAGCTCGCCGTGGATGGCGATCGCGTTGCGAAAGCCAGCCACGCGCGCGAACGGATCGGCGAGCGGCAGCGTGCGGGGGTAGACGCGGGCAGCGAGCGCCGGTGCGCCGTCTCCGCCCTCCAGCCGCACCTCGCCGAACAGCTTGAGCCGCTTGCCCTGCGCCCGCAGCGCGGCCACCAGCTCCGGCGTCACCCCGTCGATGCCGCGCCGTCCCGGCCCGAGCCCCTCGAAGCGGATCTCCTCCAGGTCGAGCACCGCCCCGCCCATGAGCCGCCGCGCCAGCCCCACCAGCTTGAGGCCGACATCGGTGCCCTCGACGTCGTACCGCCAGTCGCGCTCGGCATACCCGCGCGCCACCGCCTCGGCCACCGCCTGCTCGAACCCCACACCGTCCTCCAGGCGCTGGAGCAGGTAGTTGGTGGTGCCGTTGAGCACGCCTTCCAGCATCGTGACCCGCATGCCGACCCCGGCCATCATCTCGGTCACCGGCACGCCGGCCAGATGCGCGGCGTGATCCAGAAAGAGCCTCCCGGCGGCGCGCGCCGCCGCCTCGCACCGCTGCAGCTCCGCGCGCGAGCGCTGGTGCGACTTGGCCGAGGTCACCACGTGGGCGCCGGCGGCAAACGCCGCGAGCATGTCGGGGACCGCGGGCTCGCCGCTCTGCAGATCGGTCACCGTCAGCTCGATGAGCAGCTCCGGCTCCAGCTCGGCGATCCACTGCCAGGTGGGCCGCTCGGCCGGGCTGTCGTAGTCGCCGGCCGCCTTGCGCGAGAGCAGCTCCCGGGGATCGAGCCCCGCCTCGTCGCAAAAGCGCCCCCGCGAGTCCGCCGCCCCGACCAGCCGCAGCTCCGGCGGCACCCGCTCCCAGCCGCGCAACACCGCCCGGCCCACGTGGCCCAGGCCGACCAGCACGGTCCGCAACACCCCAGGCCCTCCTCACCGCCCCGCCTCGCCGCCGCCAGGGGGCGCGGCGGCTCGCGGGTCGTTTGCGGTTCGTCGCGACACGCAACCGGCGTCGGTCGCTGCGGCGGCAGGGCCGTGCCGGAGCGGGCCGACCGCCAGCGCAACATCCTAGCGCAGGCGACGATGGGCGTCGCCTCACCCGCGCCCTGCCCTTTGGCCCGCGGCTTGCTCCCGTCCCGGATGACTCGACTGGAGGAAGCCGGGACGTGTATCTCAATCTCGCACACGCGCTCGCGGATCTGGAGGTGCGGACGCCCTCGTTCTTCATGCTGGAGGCGCTGCGACCGGGCGGCGGCCTGCAGCCGGGCAGTGTCCTGCAGGGCGAACCGCCGCGCGAGGAGTGCGAGGCGCGCAACGCCGCGATCCGCACGCTACGGACCCAGGGCGACCCGCGGGCGGTGCTGCTGCTGCGCGAGATCCTGCGCCTGGCAGCCGAGCAGCAACAGCAGGGCTGAGCAGCGGGCGCGCACGGGCGCGGACCGGCACCGGGACGAACACTCTCTCCTCCTCTCTCTCCTCGCCGCGGCGGGCCTGTTCGGCCCGCCGCGGTCTTTTTGTTCCGGCGGCGCCGTGCAGGTGGGCACCGGCGGGGCGGCCCGCCCGCCTGCCCGCGCCCGGCACCAGCGGGTAGACTGGGTAGGCGTCTTCGGTGAGAGGCCGGGAGAGCAACCTCCGTTGGAACCCTCGCGCCTGCTCTGTCCGGTATGCCGCAACCCGGGTCCGGACCGTCCGCCGTATGCCTGCCCCGCGTGCGGTGAGCTGCTCGAGCTCGTGCACCCCGCGCCGCCGGTGCGGGGCGCGGCGCTGCGGGCGCGCCTGGCCGCCCGCCCGCCCGCCCGCCACGATCCGCGTACCACGAGCGGGGTGTGGCGGTTTTCCGAGCTGATCGCGCCGGGGCTGGAGCCGGCGGCGGCGGTCAGCCAGCGCGAGGGCAACACCCCGCTGTACGAGAGCCGCGCGCTGGCGGCCTTCGCCGGGCTCGCCCGCCCGCTGCTGCTCAAGCACGAGGGCATGAACCCCACCGGATCGTTCAAGGATCGGGGCATGACGGTAGGGGTGAGCCGGGCGGTGGCGCTGGGGGCGCGGGCGGTGGCGTGCGCCTCGACCGGCAACACCGCCGCCTCGCTCGCGGCGTACGCGGCGCTGGGCGGGCTGCGGGCGCTGGTGCTGGTGCCGGCGGGCGGCGTCGCTCCGGGCAAGCTGGCGCAGGCGCTCGCCTACGGAGCGCGGTGCATCGAGGTCGAGGGCTCGTTCGACACCGCGCTGGCGCTGCTGGAGCGGGCGGCGGCCGAACTGCCGCTGTACGTGCTCAACAGCGTCAATCCCTGGCGCATCGAGGGGCAGAAGACGATCGTGCTCGAGGCGCTGGCGGAGCTGGACTGGCAGCCCCCCGATGCGATCGCGCTGCCGGCGGGCAACCTCGGCAACACCAGCGCCTTCGGCAAGGCGCTGGCCGAGGCGCAGGCGCTGGGGCTGATCGAGCGGCTGCCGCGGCTGCTGCCGGTGCAGGCCGAGGGCGCGGCCCCGTTTCACCGCATGCTCGAACGGGGCGCGGCGGAGCTCGAGCCCGAGCCGGAGCCCCGCACGGTCGCGAGCGCCATCCGCATCGGCCGGCCGCGCAGCTGGCGGCGGGCGGCGCGCGCGGTCCGCCGGACGGGCGGGCGGAGCGCCGCGGTCAGCGACGCGGAGATCCTCGAGGCCAAGGCCGCGATCGATGCGGCCGGCCTGGGCTGCGAGCCGGCGAGCGCAGCGGCGCTGGCGGGGCTGCGGCGCCTGGTCGCCGCCGGGGCGGTGCCGGCCAGTGCGCGGGTGCTGTGCGTGCTCACCGGGCACCTGCTCAAGGACCCGGCCACGACGCTGGATTATCACGCCGGGCCCGAGCCGGGCCCGCGCGCCAACCGGCCGGTGCGCGTGCCGGCCGAGCCGGCGGCGCTACTGGCGCTTGTGGAGCGGGAACTCGAGCGCGGCTGAGCCGCCCGGGGGCGGGCTTCACAACGCCGGCGCGGTGCCCGCGCGCGCTGCCGGCAGGGCGCTGCTGGCGGCAGGCGCGCACGCCCCCTCGGCGCGGCGGCGTCCGAGCGGCGCCACGATCCGCCGGATGGTGCCCGCCAGGATCGCCGCCCGCGCCGCGGGTTCGTCCTCGGTCGCGATGAGCACCTTCGCCAGGGGCAGCGCGATCGGATAGAACGGCCAGTCCGAGCCGAAGGCGAGCCGCTCCGGCCCGAGCTCCTGGATCATCTCGCGGATGCGCGCGGGCGGCTGCCCGCTCAGCTCGAGCACCACGTTCGGATAGCGGCGCGCGAGCGCCATCGCCACCCGGTACTCGTCGATCCCGGCGTGCCCGAAGATGAACGTCGTCTCCGGCAGCTCGGCGACCACCCGCTCGAAGCGCGCCAGCCGGCACAGCCGGTCGGTCAGCCGCGGCGCGATGGGACTCGCGCCCGTATGGAACAGCACCGGCAGGCGGTGCGCGGCCGCCAGCCGCGCCGCTCGTAGCATGCGCGGATGATCGGGCGCGACCAGCTGCGTCGCCGGATGCAGCTTCATCCCGCACGCCCCGCGCGCCACCGCGCGCGCGACCCGCCGGCGGTTGCCGACGGCGAACGGGTGGACCGAGCAGAATACGTGCAGGCGGTCCGCGCCCGCGGTCGCCTCGAGGAAGTCCTCGGTGCAACGCGAGAGGATCGGCATCTCGATCGCGAGCACCACCGCCTCGCGCACTCCCAGGCGGTCCATCTCGGCGAGCAGGTTGGGCACGGTGAAGGTGGCGCGCGCGCCGCGCGCCGTCCACAGCGCCGAGACCGACTCGCGGCGCGTGCGGCGCGCCACCTCCGGCGGAAAATCCCACGCGGAGTAGTGCCCGAGCTCGACCGGCACTCCGCGCTCGGGGAAGAAGTGCTGCACCTCGGGGGTGCGCACCCGCAGTCGGAGCCGCCGCGCCAGGCCGTAGCTCCAGCCCAGGTGTGTGTGGGCGTCGACGATGTCGTCCGCCACCCCCTCGAGCAGCCGCGGCAGGCCCGTCGCCCGATCGCGCTCGAACCAGGGCAGCCGGCAGAGCGCCGTGCAGTCCTCGAAGCGCAGCTGTTCGCGCACCGGAACCGCCGCTAGTCGCGCTGGTTGCCGAAGCGCATGAGCAGGTAGATGAGCGTCAGGATCGCGGTGAGCGTGGCCGCGACATAGGTCATCGCCGCTGCCGACAGCACGCGGCTCACCTCGCCCAGCTCCTGCTCGCGCACCATGCCCATCTCGACCAGCAGCGCCTTGGCGCGCCGGCTGGCGTCGAACTCCACCGGCAGGTTCACGAGCTGGAAGATCACGGTGAGCGAGAACGCCACGATGCCGCCCAGGATCAGCCAGCCGCCGAGCGGCGAGCCGCTCGCCCCGCCGATCACCAGCCCCGCCATGATCAGGATCCAGGTGAGGTTGCCCCCGAGCGCCGCCAGCGGCACGATGCCGTTGCGCAGCGCCAGCGGCGCGTAGCCGTGTCCGTGCTGCAGGGCATGGCCCGCCTCGTGCGCCGCCACCCCGAGCGCCGCCAGCGAGCGCCCGCCGTACACCCCCTCGCTCAGCCGCAGCACGCGCTCGCGCGGATCATAGTGGTCGGTCAGCGTGCCCGGCACCATCTCCACCCGCACGCCCTCGACCCCGGAGCGCCGGCAGATCTCGGCGGCGACCTCGGCGCCCGTCAGCCCGCTGCTCGCCAGGATCTGGCTGGCCTCGGCGTAGGCGGACTGCACCTTGTACTGCGCCCACAACGCCAGCAGCATGGCCGGCCCGACGATCACGAAGTACAGCGGGTCGAAGTAGATGAATGCGAACATGCCCTCTGCGCTCCTCCTGCCTCTCCCCGGGCCGCCACGACGGCGGTGCCGCCCCCGGCCAGCGCTCCCGGGCGGACGGCTTCGCCGCGCGCCCCGCCTTTCGCGGCGGTCTGGCGGGCCCGCGCGCCCATTGTAGCAGGGGGGCCGGCCGCCGTCACGGTGCGTGCGGCCCCGGATCGGCCCTGACGGCATGAGCGGCCGTGCTGCGCGCGCGGCTCGGGACCAGGCGGCGGCTGCCCCCCTCCGCAGGGGGTGCGCTAGGGCGCTCCGGTGAGCGCGGGCTCGGGGCCGCTCGCCCGCGCCTGCTGCTCCAGGCCCACGTTGCGGCCGGCGCAGAGATTGTGGTAGCCGAGCGCGGCGATCATGGCCGCGTTGTCGGTGCACAGCGAGGGCGGCGGCACGTGCACCCGGAACCGGTCGCGCGCGGCCGCCTGCTCGAGCCGCTCGCGCAACCGGCGGTTGCACGCCACCCCCGCCGCCGATCGCCACCTCCCGGAGCCCGCTCTGGCGCACCGCACGCCGCAGTTTCGCCACGATCACGTCGACGATCGCCTCCTGGTAGGAGGCGGCGAGATCGCACACCTGCTGTGCGGGCAGCTCGGCCGCCGGCCCGAAGCCGCCGCGGCGCGCGCCCGTGCCCTTGAGGTGATACAGCAGCGCCGTCTTCAGCCCGCTGAAGGAGAAATCCAGCGAGTGCCTGTCCTTCATGAGTGCCCGCGGAAAGCGCACCGCGCGCGGATCGCCCCGCTCGGCGGCGCGCGCGATCGCCGGCCCGCCCGGATAGCCGAGCCCCAGCATCGCGGCCGCCTTGTCGAACGCCTCGCCGGCGGCGTCATCGAGCGTGCGCCCGAGCACCACCCGCCGCCCCAGCCCCTCGTAGCGGTACAGCTCGGTGTGCCCGCCCGAGATCACCAGCGACAGAAAGGGGGGCCGGAGCTGGGGCGAGGCGAGCATGTTGGCCTGGATGTGCCCCTCCAGATGGTCGACCCCGACCAGCGGCCGGGCCCAGCGCCCAGGCGAGCGTCTTGGCGGTCGCGATGCCCACGAGCAGCGCCCCCACCAGGCCAGGGTGGGTCGTGACGGCGATGGCGTCGATGCGCCGGAGCGGGATGGAGCCGGCGCGCGCCAGCGCCTCCTCCAGCACCGGCAGGATCGCCTCCAGGTGCGCCCGGCACGCCGCCTCGGGCACCACTCCCCCCCAGCGCTGGTGGATCCGATGCTGCGAGGCCACCACGTTCGCGAGCACCTCGCGGCCGGCCCGCACCAGCGCCACCGAGGTGTCGTCGCACGAGGTCTCGATGCCGAGCACCAGCGTGCCGTCGCCACGGGCTCCGCCATGCGCTTCAAGCTGCACGGTGTCGCTCCCAGCCCTGCGCTCGTCCGCCGCCGGCCATCGCCATCCTCCAGGTGCCAGCTTCAGCTCCCCGCGCCAGCCGCGGCGGGGGCGGGCGCGGGGTTCATCTCCATGAGCCGCCCTCGCAGGTAGCGCAGCGCCGCCTCGAGCTGGGTGTCACGCGGCTCGGGCAGAGGCGGGCGCGACGGTGCGAGCTGCTCGCCAGCGGGAGCAGCCGCGGGCGCGCGCGCCGGATAGCCGTTCGCGGCCTGCGCGCGGTAGATGCGCTGCAGCGTCGCCGCATCCAGCTCCACCATCTCGTGGGGCTCGATCCCCCAGGGCTGCTCGGGACCGGCCCCCGGCTGGCGGTGGATCGGCCGCCCCGAGGCGGTGTAGAACAGCGCCGTCGTCAGCCGCAGGAGCGCCGGCGCCTCGCGCGGGCCGAGTTCGAATGAGCTGCTGCACGCTCCCTTTTGCCGAAGGTCCGGGTCCCGATCAGGTGCGCCCGCCCGGCGTCCTTGAGCGCGCCCGCCACGATCTCCGAGGCGCTGGCGCTGTAGCCGTTGATCAGCACCACCAGGGGCAGATCGGCGATCGTGCCCTCGGCGCGCGCCGGATACGAGCGCGCACCCTCGCGCCCCTCGGTGCGCAACAGCACTCCCTCGCGGATGAACAGGTCGGCGACCTCGAGCGCCGCTTCCAGGTGGCCGCCGGGGTTGGAACGCAGATCGAGGACCAGCGCGCGCATCCCGTCGGCGCGCAGCCGTTCCACCGCCGCCCGCACCTCCTTGCCGGCCTCCGGGCCGAACTGCGCCACGCGCACGTATCCGATGCCGGCTTGGGGTTCGAGCAGCTCGGGCCGCCGCACGCTCGGCACGTGGATGACCGCGCGCGTGATCTCGATCTCCACCGGCCGGCTCTCTCCCGGGTGGACCACCGTCAGCCGCACCCGCGTGCCCGGCGGTCCCTTGAGCACTCGCGCTGCCTCCTCCGCCGAGCGGAACTCGCGCGCCTCGCCCTCGATCGCGATGATCCGGTCGCCGGGCAGCATCCCGGCCTCGAAGGCGGGAGTGCCCTCGAGCGGGGCGATCACCAGCACCAGCCCGTCCTCGACGGTGATCTCGATCCCCAGGCCTCCGAACTCCCCCTCGGTCTCGTCGAGGAACGAACGCGCCTCCGCCGGGGTGAGGAAGGCGCTGTACGGATCGAGCGCCTGCACCATGCCGCGCAGCGCCGCCCAGGTGAGCTCCTGCTCGTCGACCGGCCGCACATAGTGTTCCTGGATCAGGCGCTTGACATCGCTGAAGGTGGCCTGCGGCTGGCGGCGTGCCACCGTCGGTCCGGTATGCACTACGAACGCCAGCACCGCCGCGAGCAGCGCCGCGAACAGCGTCTGCACAACCCGGCTCCGTGTCGCCCTCGGCTCGCCCATGGGGTGCGATTTTAGCCCATGCGGCCGGGGCGGCCAATGCCGTCCGGTGCGGCGCCGCGCTTGACCCCCCGGCCGTCGCGGGCGATCATGGCGCGCCGGCTCGCGGAGAACGGGGCCATGGAAGGCATCAGCTGCGACCGCTGCGGCCGGAGCCTGCTGGTCGACGACGATGTGCGCTACGTCGTCGAGATCCGGGTCTATGCCGCCTACGATCCGCTGGAGGTGACACGGCAGGATCTGGAGCAGGCCGGCGATCCGCGCCAGTGGGACCGGCTGCTGGCCGCCATCCGCGCCCGCACCGCCGAACAGCTCCAGGACGAGGTCTACCGCGAGCTGCGCTTCGATCTCTGCCCCCGCTGCCAGCGCGACTACCTGCAGCAGCCGTTGCCGGCACCGGCAGCAGAGGACGGACCGGACGCCGAACACCAACCGCGGGCCTGAACGGATCGGGAGTGCGTGCGATGGCCAAGCCGCTGGGCGAGCTGCCGCGCTGGGACACCAGCGCCATGTACCCGGGACTCGACAGCGAGGAGTACCGGCGCGACTTCGCGCGTGCCGGAGAGGAGATCGCGGCGCTGGGGGAGTGGTTCGACGAGCACGGAATCCGGCGCGCGCACAGCCCGCAGGTGGCGGGCGACGACGAGGCGCTGGCCACAGCGCTCGCAGGCGCGATCGAGCGCGCCAACGCGGTGCTGCTGCGCCTGGAGCGGCTGGGCGCGTTCATCTACGCCCACGTCAGCACCGACAGCTACGACCAGCTCGCCGCGCGCGAACTCAGCCGCTGGGAGGAGCTAGAGACCCGGCTGCGCAAACTCTGGGTCCGGCTCCAGGGATGGATCGGCTCGCTCGAGCCGCGGCTGCCCGAGCTCGAGCGCCGCCGGCCCGTGCTCGCCGAGCACGCCTTCTTCCTCGCCGAGTCCGCGCGCCAGCAGCCGCCACCTCATGAGCGAGGAGCTGGAGGCGCTCGCCGCCGAACTGGTGGTGGACGGCGCGCGCGCGTTCTCCAGGCTGCAGGGCAACCTCACCAGCCAGATCAAGGTGGCGCTGGAACGCGACGGCCGCACGGAGGTGCTGCCGATCACCGTGGTCCGCAACCTGTGCACCGATCCCGACCCCCAGGTGCGCGAGCGCGCCTACCGGGCCGAGCTGGAGGGCTGGCGCTCGGTGCGGACCGCCGTGGCCGCCTGCCTCAATGCGATCAAGGGCACCGCGCTCACGCTCAGCCGCCGGCGGGGCTACCGCTCGGTGCTCGAGCAGGCGCTGGAGGACAACCGCATCGACCGCGAGACCCTGGACGCGCTGCTGGGAGCGATTCGCGAGTCGTTTCCGGTCTTCCGCCGCTACCTCAGGAGCAAGGCGCGCAAGCTGGGGCGCGAGCAGCTGCCATGGTGGGACCTGTTCGCCCCGCTCGGCGCCACCGAGCAGCGCTACGACTGGGCGCAGGCGCGCGCGTTCATCGTGGAGCAGTTCGGCCGCTTCTCGGAGCGGCTGGCCGCCTTCGCCGCCCGCGCCTTCGCGGAGCGCTGGATCGACGCCGAGCCCCGCGACGGCAAGCGTCCGGGCGCCTTCTGCATGGGGATCGCGGCGCTGGAGCAGAGCCGCATCCTCTGCAACTACGACGGCAGTTTCGATCAGCTCAGCACCGTGGCGCACGAACTCGGCCACGGCTTCCACAACCTCTGCCAAGAGGGGCTGCCGCCGCTGCGCCGGGGGGCGCCGGCCACGCTCGCCGAGACCGCCAGCATCCTGTGCGAGACCCTGGTCACGGAGGCAGCCCTGGAGCATGCCGCGCCCGGCGAGCGGCTCGCCATCCTGGAAACGCAGCTCGCCGGCGCCACCCAGGTCTGCCTGGACATCTACTCGCGGTTTCTGTTCGAGAGTGCGGTGTTCGAGCGGCGCCCCGAGGGCGAGCTCGGCCCGGACGAGTTGTGCGAGCTCATGCGGCACGCGCAGGCCGAGACCTATGCGGAGGCGGTGGACCCGGAGACCTACCACCCCTACATGTGGCTGTGGAAGCCCCACTACTACGGCCACGAGCAGCACTTCTACAACTTCCCCTACGCCTTCGGGCACCTGTTCGGACTGGGCCTGTACGCGGTCTACCGGCGCGAGGGCGCCGCGTTCGTGCCGCGCTACGAGGAGCTGTTGCGCGCGACCGGCGAGGCGTGGGCGGAGCCGCTGGCGGCCCGCTTCGGGATCGCCATCCGGACGCCGGAGTTCTGGCGGAGCAGCCTCGCGGTCATCGAGCGGATGGTGGAGCGCTACGAGGCGCTGTAGCCGCCGCGTCCCGGCGCTTGCGCCGGCGCCGGGGCGCCACCGCGCGCAGTGCACCGCAACGCCGGGCGGCCGCGGGCGTTGTCCCGGAAGGGCCGGCGCGGTTAGAATGCCACGGCGCCGGCTGGGGGGCTCGAGCGGGCGGAATGGATGAAGCTGATCGTCGAGGAACGCGGGCGCACCATCACCTACGAGCTCGATGCGTCCGAGGTGACGCTCGGCGCTGACCTCGACTGCACGGTCCCGCTGCGGGATCCCGCCGCCTCCCCCGTGCACCTGCGCATCGTCCGCAGGCAAGGCGCGACGTTCGCCGAGGCGGTCGAGGGAGCGGGCCGCACGCTCTACAACGGCAAGCCGCTGCGCCGCGCGCGGCTGTGGCCCGGCGACCGGCTCACGATCGGCCGGACCGAGCTCTGGTTCGAGACGCGGTCCGCCGGGGCCGCCGCGCCGCCGGCCGGGAGCGCGCCGCCCGCCCGCCCGCCCGAGCCCGCGGCGGTGACGATCGTGTCCGAACCCACACCGCCCGAGCTGCCGCCGCCGCCCGCGCCGGCTCCGGCGGCGGGCGGCGGGGCGAGCGCCACCAGCGGGCGGCAGCCGGCCGCGTCCGGACGCGCACGCCGAGCAGCGCCCGCGGCCGGCGGCTCCCCGGCGGGCGCCTCCCACCCCGAGCCGGCGGAGGCCGCCACCGCGCCGGCGCAGCAGCAGGGCGAGCGCACCGCCGGCAGCGGGCCGCCGCGTTTCCGGCTCCAGATCATCTCCGGCCCCCTCGCCGGCAAGCAGATCGCCTTCGGCCGGCTGCCGTTCCGCATCGGGCGCAACCGCCGCAACCATCTGGTGTTGCAAGACCCGGAGGTCTCGGGGGTGCACTGCGAGATCGCCGCGCGCAAGGGCGGCGGGGTGGTGCTGATCGACCTGGACAGCACCAACGGCACCCGCGTGAACAACCGGCGGGTCACGCGCGCGGCGCTGGCGGACGGCGCGCGGATCGAGCTCGGCGAGCACGTGCTGGTGTTCCGCGACCGCGAGGCGCCGCGCCCGGGCGCCGGCGCGCCCGGCGCGCCCGCGGCGGCGCGCCGCCCGGCCGATCACCCCAAGGTGCCCCCGCCGGGACGCGAGATCGTGGCGCCGCGGCCGCCCCAGGGCGCCGGCACCGCCGAGGCGCGGAGCCTGGAGGCCGCCACCGCCGCGCTGGGGCGCGAGGTGGCGGCGCAGGCGAGCGGCGGGGCTGGCCCGGGCGCACGCGGACTCGGAGCGCGGCTGGCGGTCCTGGCCCTGCTCGTGGTGCTGGGCGGCGCCGCGGCGGTGTTCATCGGCACGCTGCGGCCGGCCACCGCTCCCGCCGAAGCCGACGCGCCGCCGCTCGGCAACGCGGTCCGCAACTGGTCGTTCGAGCACCTGGATGCGGCCGGCCAGCCCGTGGGCTGGCGGCTGGCCGCCCCGCCGGGCGCGGGCGCCCCCGCACCGGGCAGTCGGCTCGCAGTGCAGCAGGGCGGGGCCGCCGGCGGCGAGCGCGCGCTGTGGCTCGGCCCAGCGACGGCTGCGGCCGCGCTCGCCGAGAGCGCCGAGGCGGGTAGCGGTCGGCGGGCGCGAGGTCGAGCTGCGCGCGGTGGTGCGCGCGGGCGCGCCGGCGGCGGCAGGCCCGAGCGAGCAGGGGCTTGCCGCTGCGGTGGGCGTCGCCTGGGGCACGAGCGCCGATCCCTCCCTGGAGCTGTTGCAGCTGCTGCCCCTCAGCCCCGGACCGCACTGGAGCAGCGCGCGGGCGGTGCTGCTGCCTCCGCCTGGCTGCGACCGCGCGCGCGCGGTGCTGCTGGCGAGCGGCGGGCCGGTGCTGTTCGACCGCGTGGTGCTCGTCGAGCGCGCGCTGCCCGAGCCGCGCCGGCGCGCGGTAGAGGGGGCGGGCGTGAGCGCGCGCGTCGGCCAGGGCGGGGTGGTGGTGCTGGAGCGCGGCGAGCGGCCGCTGCTGCACGCGCTGGTGCCGGTCGTGCTCGGACCGGGCGCGGGCGCGGACCCGCTGCTCGTGCGGCCGGTGACGCTGTGGGCCGAGGCGCGCGCGCTCGGCGCGGCGCCAACAGACCCCAGTGCCGGCTCTGGCGCCGGCAGCGCTGCCACCGGCGGGACGAACAGCGCCGGCGCGGCGGCAGCCGGCGGCGGCCAGGGCTGGCAGATCGACGGGGCGGCGCTCCTGGTGCCAGCGGGCATGCCCATCGGTTGCACCGCCGCGGTCCGGCCCGGCGCCGACGGCACGCTCGAGTTCTCATGGAAACTGGGCGGTGGGGTCCCGCCGGCCGGCCGGCCCGCGCTGTGGCTGCACCTGGCGGATGCCGCGGCACTGGCGGAACTGCAGCGCGTGCCGGCGGGCGCACAGGGCGGCGCGGCGGACGGCACGGCCGCCTCCGGGCCGGTGCGCGAGCTGGTGTTCGGCGAGGGTGCGGCCGCGGTCTCGCTCACCCTCAGCCCGCCGCTCGCCGTCAGCACGCGGCGGCTGGGCGGCGGCGGCGCGCTGTTGTTGCTGACGGGGCCCGAGGGCGGCACCGAGCTGCGGCTCGAGGTCGGCCGCAGCTCCAGCCGCGCGCGCGAGCTGCTCGAGCAGCAGCTCGCTGACGCGGCGGAACTGGAGCGGCAGGGCAGGCTGGAGGCGGCGCGCGCCCTGTATGCACGGCTGGCGCGCGAGGCCTGGCAGCCCGAGGTGCGGACCCAGGCGGCGCAGCGCGCCGAGGCGCTGGCCGAGCGGGCCCGCGCCGCGCTCGCCCAGGCGGCGACGCTGGAGCAGGATGCGAACGCACTCGGCGTGGCGCCGTTGCTCGAGGCCGCCGCCGCCCGCTGCCGGTTCGTCTGCGAGGCCTTCCCGGGCACGGGCTGGGCGGAGCGGGCCGCCCAGGCATTGGAACGGATCGAGCTCGCCCACCGGCGGCTCGCCCAGCAGCGCCGGCTGCAAGCGGCGCGCGCGCTGTACGAGCGGGCGCGCCACCAGCTCGAGGCGCGGCGTTTCCGCCTGGGGCGGGCGCTGCTGCAGGAGCTGCTGCTGGCCTACGGGGAGGTGGACGAACTGGCGGCGCGGGCGCGCCAGGATCTCGAGTTCGCGAACGCGGCGCTGGAGGGACGGCGGTGATCGGGCTCGCGCTCAACGCCGGCCGGGCCATCTGGGTGCGGGCCGCGGGGCCGCCGGGCCAGCCGGTGCTCGAGCGCGCCGCGATCGTGCCCTGGACCGGGCAGGAGCAGGCCGAGCCGGTGGAGGGTGCGTCCGAACGGACGGCCGAGGCTATCCTGGACCCCGCGAGCGCCAGCGCGCTGGGTGCGGCGCTGCGCGTGGCGCTCGGGCCGCGCGAGCTGCGGCGCGGGGAGGCGCGGGTGGGCATCCCGGGCCGGGACGCGATCCTGCGCTACCTCCACCTGCCGGTGGTGCCCGCCTGGCGGCTGCGGCTGCTCATGGAGGCGGAGATCGAGGAGGTGGCGGAGAAGGTCGGCGAGCCGTTGAGCGCCGACTTCCGGCTGCTGAGCCTGCCCGCCGAGCAGCGCGCGCCGGGCGCCGAGGGCCTGGCGGTCATGGTCGCACTGGCCAAGGAGGCGCCGCTCCGGGAGCGGATCGCCGCCCTCGCCGGGGCGGGCCTGCGCGTCGGGGGGCTGCTGCCCAACCCCATCGCATTGTTCGACGCCTGGGTGGGGCTCGGCCACCTCGAGCCGGGACGGACCGTGCTGCTCGTCGATGCGGGTCCGGAGGCGGTCGAGATGGCGATCGCGCGCGAGGGATTCCTGCTGTTCGCGCGCACGCTGCCCGGCCTGCCGGGGACGGGCGAGCGCGAGGTCCGCCAGCTCGCCGCCGCGCTGGGCAGCTCGCTGCACTTCGCGCGCGACCAGCAGCGGTTGCGCGAGCTCGCGGTGGACGAGATACGGCTGAGCGGGGTGTACGCGCGCCGGCGGGAACTGGCCGAGGCGATCCAGGCCGCGCTGAAGGCACCGCTCGCGCTGTTCGATCCGCTGGAGCGCCTGGAGCCCGCCGGCGAGCTGGCGCTGGCGGATCTGCGCGCTCACGGCCTGGAGCAGCGGGGTCCGGAACTGGTGCTGGCACTGGGTCTGGCGCTCGCCGACCGCCATCCGCGCGCGCTCTGGCTCGAGCTGCTGCCGCGCGAGCTCCAGCGCCGGCGCGAGTTCCGCCGCCGCACCGCCTGGTTGCTCGCAGGCGGGGCGGCGCTCGGGACCGCACTGCTGCTGGCGCTGGGCGGCGCGGTGCTGGAGCGCGGGCGAGCCGCCGAGCGCCTCGCCGAGCTCCGGCGCGTCCGCGCCGAGCTGCAGGCGCGCCACGACGCGTTGCAGGCGCTCAGCGCGGCCAACCGCGAGCGGCTGGCGAGCCTGGACGCGCTCGCGGCGCGTACCGCGGCGGGGGCGGCGACGCTGCAGTTGCTGGAGGCGCTGGGGGAGCTGACTCCCCCGGCCGTGACCATCGAGCGGCTCGCGCTGGAACAACCGAGCGCGGCGAGCCCCGCCGCCGGCGGGGTGTTCCGGACGGCGGCCCAGCCCGGCTCCGGTGCAGCTGCCGCGGGCGAGACGGCGGGCAGCGCCGCCGCGCTGCGCGAAGGCGTGCCGTTCGTGCTGGAGGGGATCATCGACGACGTGGCAGGGCAGGCAGGCGCGGTGCTGGCGGGCTTCGAGGCGGCGCTGGCGGCCGACCCGCGCATCGCCGCCGCCCGGGTGAGGGGGACTCCGGAGAGCCGACCGGGCGCGCTGCTCGCCTTCACGTTGCGCGTGCAGGTGCGCCCGCTGCCCGAGGCGAGGACGCCGTGAGCGCAGAGCACGGGGAGAGGTGAGCGTGCAGATCGCGCTGGAGGAGCTGTGGCGCCAGCACCGGCGCTTCATCCTGAGCGTGGCGGTCGCGCTCCTGGCAGTGCTGCTCGGGCTGGCGGCGGCGGGTACACTCGCCGCCCAGACGCGGGCGCTCGAGCAGCAGGCCGCCCGGCTGGAGCGCGAGATCGAAGACCTGGCGAGCGCGCTCGCCGGGCGGGAGGGCTTCGAGAAGGGGCTGGAGCGGGTGCTCGCGGAGAGCGTCGAGCCGGCGCGCCGCGCCGCTCTCGAGCTGCGGCGGCGGCCGCCTTTCGAGGTCCGGGGTGCGGACAGCCCCTTTCTCGCCTACCACCGGGCGCTGGAGCTGGTGAGCAAGCGGCGCGAGCAGGCGCGCAAGCGCGGCATCGCCTGCCCCGAGGAGCTGGGGCTGGTGCGCCAGCCGCCGGCGGAGCGGGTGGAACTGGCGCTGGCGCATGCCGACGCGGTGGAACACCTGCTCGGGCGGCTCGTCGAGCACGGAGTCGCGCACATCGTACGCCTGCGCGCCGGCGAGCCGCGCTTCGAGCCCCTGCTCGAGCCAGAGGGGCGGCGCGCCGAGCCGCCGGCCCGGGCGCCGGTGTTGCGGCAGCTGCCGATCGAGCTCGAGCTGCTGGCGAGCCCGGAGGCCTGTGCCCGGCTGATCGCGGACCTGCTCCGTCCGGGCGCGGTGTTCGAGGTCGCGGGGGTGGAGATCCGGCGCGAGCGCGACGATCGCCTCCGGTTGCGCCTGGAGCTGGCGGCGCTGGCCACGGTGCCATACGAGCAGGCGCGCGCGGCCGCCGGCGCAGCCGGGCTGTTCGGTCCCGGGACGGCACCAGGGGGACTGGGGGGGCGGTGGCGGCAGCGCTGAGCGGGCTGGAGCGGCGCTGTCACGGCGGTGTGCGCGGTGCTGCTGGCTGCAGGCCGGCGAGCGGCGGGGCGGGCGCGCCGCCGCCGGGCGGCAAGCTGGCGGCGAGGGCAGGTGCGAGGGGAGGCGAACCCGGCGGTGACGCCCACCAAGGAGATGATCGCAGGCGGTCTGGGCGTGCTGCTGGCCGTGTGGGTGGCGGCGAGCTGGCTCGGCGAGGCGGAGCCCGCGCGCCCGCTGCCGGCGGTGCCGCCGCCGGAGCGGGCGGCGCCGCTTTTGCCCGAGGAGGTGCCGCTATTGCCGCTGGTGTTGCGCAACGACGGCGCGGCCCGCCTGGCGGGCCGCAATCCCTTCGCCGCGACCGATCCGTGGCTGCCACCGCTGCCCGATCCGATGCCGCCGCCGCCGCTGCCGCCGCCGGAGCGCACGCTGCCGATCGCGACCCTGGATAGCGGCCGCGTAGTCCTGCCGCGGGCGCCGGTGCGGCGCGGCCTGCCAGCGGCGGTCTCGCCGGCGGCCGCCGCCGCACCTGCGGAAGACGGCGCGGAGGGAACGCGGTGAGCGCGCGCTGCCATCCCGGCCGCGCAACGCGCGCGGCCCTCGTGCGCCGGGGCCCGCTGCGCCGGGGTGCGCCGCGGGTTGTGCTGTGGGTGCTCGCGCTGCTCGCCGGGGCGCTGCCCGCGCTGGCGCAGGCCGGGCCGGAGCTGCCTGCGAGTGCCGGTGGTTCGCCGGCGCCGGTCCGCATCGGCTACGACCGGGTCTTCATGAAGGGGCGCGAGGCGCCGCTGGAGGGCACGGTGCTGGAGCGCACCCCGCAGGGCTGGCTGTTCCGCATGCGGGGAGCGAGCTCGCCGATCGTGCTCAGCTTCGAGCAGGTGGAGCGGGTGGAGCTGGCGCCGACGCCCGTGGAGGTCTACCGCGAGCGCGCGGGGGCGCTGGCGCCCGGGGACGCCGCTGGCCGGATCGAACTCGGCCGGTTCTGCGTGCGCCATGGTCTGCTCGCCGAGGCGGAGCAACAGCTGCTGGAGGCGGCGCGCCTGGTTCCGGCGCAGCCCGAGCCCTATCTGATCCTGGCCGAGGCGCTGCAGGCTCGCCTGTCGCAGGCGGAGGGCGAGGCGGCGGCGGGCCTGCGCGAGCGGCTGCTGCGGATCTATGAGCTGGCGGAGAGCGCCGGGGTGCGCGAGCCAGCTCTGGTGCTCGGCCAGGCACGGGTGCTGCGCTCCGCGGGGGCCGAACGCCGGGCGCTCGAGCTGCTGGAGCGACTGGCCGCCGAGCTTTCGCCGGCCCCTGGCCCGGCGCCGGTCTCCGGCACCGCCGGGCCCGGCGCGGCGCCGGGCGAGCAGGCGGCGCCGGCCGCGCCCGCGCTGCCCACCCCCACCGCGGAGCTGCTCGCGCAGTGCCGTCTGGAGCAGGGCGAGCTGCTGCTCGGCCTGGGGCGGCTGGAAGAGGCGGCGGGTGCGTTCGCGGCGGCGGCCGCCGCCGCGAGCGCGCCCCAGCTCGCCGGGGCCGCCCGCTTCGGCCTGGGGCTGGCGGAGCTGGGGCGCGCCGAGCTCGACAGAGCCCGGCAGGCCTTCGCCGCGGCGGGGGCCCTGCGGCCCGACGACCCGCGGCCGCTGGTGCACGAGGCCCTGGCGGTGCTGCTGGCGGGGCAACCGGCGGCCGCCGCCGGGCTGTGCCGCGAGGCGGAGCGTCGCGGCGGCGGCGGAGGTGCGGAGCGGCGGCGGCTGCAGGCCCTGGCCGAGGCGCTCACGGGCGGAGCGGAGCGAGCGCTGGCGCTGCTGGATGAGATTGCCCCTGCGGAGCAGGACGCGGCCTGGGAGCTGGTGCGGGCATTCGTCGAGGCGCGCGCCGGGGCGGCGCCCCAGGCCCTCGCCCGGCTGGAGCGGCTGGGCGGCGCGCCCCCGCCGCACGGACCGCTCGCGCTGCTGCTGCGGGCGGAGATCCTGGAGGATCTGGGCGAGCTGCCCGCGGCCGAGCAGGCGCTGCGCGAGGCCGGGCGCGCGGGCTACGACTTCGCCACCATCGCCGCGCGCCTGCTGCGGGTGCAGCGCGCGCTCGGCCGCCACGCCGACGCTGCCCGTTTTGCGCAGTACGCGGCGGCGCTGCGGGCGGATGACCCGGATCTGTGGTGCGAGGCGGGGGCGGCGTACCTCGCCGCCGGGCGCGAGGCGGAGGCGGCGCAGGCCTACGAGCGGGCGCTGGCGCTCGCCCCCGAACATCCGTATGCCCTGCTCGGCCAGGCCTACGTGCTGTACCGGCGTCAGGCGTTTGCGGAGGCGGAGGCCGTGCTGCAACGGCTGCAGGCGGTCGAGCCGGCGCAGTCCTGGGCGCGCGAGGCGCTGCGCCGGCTGCGCAACGCCCGCGAGCGGCGGCTGTGGCGCGATACCTTCGCGCGCCCGGACGGCCCCGAGGTCCGCAACCGCTGGCTGGAGGAGGAACCCTATGGTCTCGAGGCGGCGATCGCCGGCGGGCGCTTGCTGATCGCCGGCACCCAGGCGCACGCGGACATGGGTGTGACCTCGGTGCGGCGCGAGGTCGAGGGCAAGCTGTTCGCCGAGTTCCGGGCCCGGCTGTTGCCGCTGGCCGCCGCCGGGGCGCGCACGGGCATCCGGTTCACGCTGGAAGGCCAGGGGCAGGTGGTCTGCTACCGGGACGGCGACGGGGCGCTGCGCGCCGCATGGCAGCTGGGCGCGCGCGGCGGGCGGTGGTCGGATCCGGTCGAGCTCGGCCGCTGGCCAGAGGACGGTGCCGCTCACGAGCTGGCGATCGGGCTGGAGGGCGAGCGGCGCGAGCTGGTGCTGTTGCTGGACGGCCGCGAGCTGTTGCGCGAGCGGCGCGAGCCGCTGGCCCGCCGCGGTCGCTTCGCCTGTGCCATCTACGTCGAGGCGCCGCTCGGCACCTCGGTCCAGCTGGCCTGCGAGGAAGCGCGGATCTACGTCGTGCGCGAGGAGGACTGACCATGACCAGGCGGCCGCGAAGCCTCGCGCCCCGGATGCCGGCGCCCCGCGGCGGGCCGGCAGCGCGTGCGTCCTCGCCGGACGCGCTCCGGCGTAGCGGCTTCACGCTCATCGAGATCCTGGTCGCGGTGGCGGTGCTGGCGCTGCTGATCGGACTGGCGATCCCGGCCCTCAACGCCTCGCGCCGCCGCGGGCAGGTCCACGCCTGCCAGGCGACGATCGAACGGCTCAAGCTCGCGGTCGAGCGCTACGCTGCCGCCTTCGGCGACTTTCCCCCGAGCAGCCTCGGCGAACTGGGGATTCCGCGGACCAACGGCGTCAACGAGGGCATCGAGAGCCTGCTGCGCGCGCTGACGACGGCCGGGCGCGGCGGGCCGTTCCTCGAGCCGAGCGCCGAGGAGCTGGCCAACACCGACGGCGACGCGATCGCGGCCACGGCGGATGACCCCACCGGCTCGGTGCTGGGCAGCCGCGAGCTCCTGGAGCTCGTCGATCCGTGGGGCAATCCATTCATCTACTTTCACCACCGCGACTACCGGGGCGGGCGCGGAATCGAGGACTACGCGATCGGCGGGCGGCAGCAGCGCTGCCGCCCGCGGCCCGAGGAGACGACCGGCAGCTATCCGGCGCTCACCAGCTTCATGATCTGGTCGGCGGGTCCGAACGGGCTCAACGAGGACGGTGGCGGCGACGACGTGACGTCCTGGTGAGCGAGACCATGGGCGCGATGGCGCGCAGCTGGCGCTGGGGGCGCTCGCACGGCGGGCGCGGGTTCACGCTGACCGAACTGCTCGTGACACTGGCGGTGGTGGCGCTGCTCGCCTCGCTCTCGCTGGGGGTGTTCATGGCGCTGCCGCGTCGCTACGCGCACGAGCAGGTGCTCGGCAGCGTGCGGGCGCTGTTGCAACGGGCACGGGCGGCCGCGCTGGAGACCGGGGCGGCGAGCGTGGTGCTGGCGCCCGAGCGCGTCGTGGCGCGGGTGTGGGAGCTGCTGGTCCTGCTGCGCGGGGAGGAGCTCGAGTCCTCCGCGGACGGCGAGGTGCTGGTGCGCGGCGCCCGCGGCCTGCTCGCCCGGGGACGTGCGGTGGCGCAGGGCGCGGGCTACCTGGGGCAGGGACTGGTATTCGAGCAGCCCGGGGCGGCGCTCGAGTGCGGCGATGCACCGTTCTTGTCGCCGCCCCACGGCGTGCGCCTGGAGTTCTGGATCTTTCCGGGCCCGATCGCCGACCGGCCCGGGGCCGAGGCGGCGCGGGGGCTGCAGCGGCCGCTGCGCCTGCCGATCGTCACCAAGGGCGAGGAATACGGCCTGGTGCTGCGCGAGGACTATGCGCTCGAGGCATGGGTCGGCCGCGGGGCCGGCGAGCCGCGCTGCCTGCGCGAGACCCCCCCGCGCACGCTCGAGCCCGGGCGCTGGCAACAGGTGGTCATGGAGTGGGATGGCGAGCAGCTGGGGATCTGGTGCGAGGGGTTGCGCCGCGAGCTGCCCCCGCCCGAGCCCGGCACGCCGGGGGCCGAGACGGCGCCGGTCCCCGCACGGCTGGTGCCCTCGGCGGCGCCGCTGGTGATCTCGAGTCCGGAGCCGGGGCTGTCTCTGTTCGCCGTGCTCGACGAGCTCTACCTCTACGGCATCGCGGGCAGCGAGCAGCTCGCGCTGCCGCCCGAGCTGCGGCTCGAGGGCCCTGCCGAGCTCCACTTGGATGCGGATGGCCAGCTCGATCCGCTGCACCACGACGGCCCGGTGCGCATCCTGGTGCACGAGCGAGCGGACTCCTCCGGCGAGCCGGCGCCCGCCGGTGGCCTGCAACGCACCGCCGCGCGCAGCGCGTCCGGGGAGGGCAGCGGGCAGCCCGAGGCGGCCGGCGGGGCGGGACACTGGCGCGCGATCGGCACCATCGAGGTGCTGCGCTCGGGAGCGCTGCGCTGAGGGAGGCGGGGCGGCGGCGGGCGCTGCCTGCCCGAGGGGCCGGACAGGAGGAGGTGACGCCATGCGCAGGCCGTCCTGCCGCGCCGGGCTCCGCACCGCTGGCCGCGGGCGGTGCGAGGCCGTTGCCCCCGGGGGGCCGGCACGATCCGCGCCGGCCGGCATCGCGCTGGTGATGGTGCTGCTGGTGCTGGCGGCGCTCGTGGTGGTGGGGGTGCCGTTCGCCCGGCAGATGCGGCTGCAGGAACGGAGCGCCCGGAGCTTCGCGGCACAGCGGCAGGCGGAGTGGCTCGCCCAGGGCGCGCGCGAACTCGGCCTCGCCTGGTTGCTCCGCTCGCATCCCGACCAGGAACGGCGGACCGCGCAGGCCCAGGGCGCGCTCGGCAACAGCCCGGAGGACTGGGACGACACCGCGGAGCTGCGCCCGCAGCTGGAGGACCTGCCCGGTGCCGAGACGCTGGCGATCGCCGATCCGCGCGGCACCATGCTGCAGGTGCGGGTGGAGGACGAGGACGGCAAGCTCGACCTCGACAGCACCCCGCCGCGCGCGCTCATGAACCTGCTCGGCGTCACCGTGCTGCTGGAGCCGGCGGACGAACAGAGCAGCGCGCTGGTGCTGGAGGACACCAGCTGGCTCTACTCGGACGGAAATCCTCAGACCGTCGACGGGCTGCTGCGGATCGACGGCGAGCTGATCGCCTACCGGCACCTCGATGGCAACCGCGTGCTGGGGCTGGAACGGGGTGCGCTGTTCTCGGGCGTGCGTCCCCAGCAGCTGCGCCATCGCGCCGGCGCGCTGGTACACGATGCGCGCGGCTACAAGCTCGCGCTCCATCCCTTCTGGTTGCGGCCCGGTCACTGGAGCCCGTTCGCCACCGTGGAGGCGGCACGCGAGATCGCCCGCTGGCGGCTGGCGGTCCCGCAGTACGCCTGGCTGCGGCGGGCGCTGGAGCGGCGCGGCTACAGCCCGGCCGAGCTGCGCGCGCTCGGACTCGGCGCCGAGGCGCTGGCGGCGCTGGGCGTGAGCGCGGCCGGAGCCGGCTGGCCGGCCCCGGGCCCGCTCGAGGAGGAGCAAGCGGTGGCCGGTGGGGGGGCTGGAGCCCCCGCGGGGGCGCCGCCGGAGGGCGCCGCCGAGCAGCCGGAGGAGGCGGTCGCCGAAGACGGCCCGGCGCCGCAACAGGGGGGCGCCTCGCTGCGCGAGCTCGATCCGGCGCGCCTCGCCGAGCGGCTGCGGGGGGAGGGCGCGCGCGAGCAGCTGCCGCCGCTGGTCGAACGCGCGCTCGGCGAGCTGGGGCGCGAGCAGGGCGCGCAGTGGGTCGAACGCCTGGCGGCGGAGCTGCTGGGGGACGCCCGCACCCAGCAGCTGGCAGAGCTGCTGCGCGAGCGGGTGCGGCAGCTCGCCGCCTACGAGGAGGGATACCTCCGCAGCCAGGCCGAGCAGGTGCACCGGCTGGCCGCGGTGCACGACATCGAGGTGCTGGGGGCGCGCGAGCTGGAACGGCTGCGGCCGTACCTCACCGTGTGGGCAGCGCGCCCTGTGCAGTGGGCGGGCGGGGCGCTGGTGCGCAATCGGCTCGCGCCCGATCCGCGGCAGATGGTGAGCACGCTGCTGCTCGGGGTGGTGGTCCCCGAGGCGACCATCGGCGCCGCTGCGCGCGTGGAGGGACCGGACGGGCGGGTGGAGTACCGCCGGGTGGTCGGCTACCAGCGCCAGCGCGGGCTGCTGCAGCTCGAGCCGCCGCTGGAGCACACCTACGAGCCGGAGCAGGCGCGCGTCTGGGTGCGGCCGCCGGCGCCCCTCAACGTCAACACCGCGCCGCGCGCGGTGCTGCGCGCGAGCCTGATCGGCCTGGGGGGGCTCGGGCCCGGCGAGGCCGACGCGCTGGTCGCGCGGCTGGTGCAGGCGCCGCTGCAGGATCCGGGCGCGCTCGGGGCAGTGCTCGGCGCCGCGCTCGCCGCCGGCGAGCTGAGCCCGGAGCAGGCGCTCGCGATCCAGGCCAGCGCGATCGACCCCGGCGGGCGGCTCGCCCGCGGCCAGGGCGTCCCGTTCGCCTACCGGAGCGGGGACGTCTACACCCTGCTCGCGACCGGGATCGTCAACGACCCGGCCGGGGGCGAGCTGGCGCGGCGGTCGGTCCGCGACGTGGTGGCGGTGGCGCCCCCGCGCGAGGCGGTCTGGCACCTCGACAGCCAGGATGATCTCACCGCGGCGGTCCCGGCGCCGCTCGGAGCCCGGTCGAGTAGGGGGCGGGTGCCGCGCGCGCTGGCGTGGCTATTGCGGCCCGGCCGCCGCGGCTACCTCATGGAGACGCTGCCGGTACCGGCCGAGTCCCTGCGCACCGCCGTCGCCGGCAGCACGGTGTGGCTGGACCGCTCGCACGAGCCGGGACGCGGCGAGCTGCGGCTGGCGACCGGGCAGACCGG
Source organism: Planctomycetota bacterium (assembly GCA_026004615.1). GTDB lineage: Bacteria > Planctomycetota > J058 > J103 > J103 > BPJM01. Next base: position 728,958 of record BPJM01000001.1, on the reverse strand, counting down.
GGAGGATACCGGCGGCCGCGGTCGGGTCGAGCACTTCCGGCTGGAACCCGAGGGACACCGGCTCGAAGGCGGCATGTCGCTCGGTGCGGCCGAGGTCCCCCACATGGACGACTGGTTCGGCACCTGGCCGACCGAGACGCTGGCGCCGGGGCTGGTCGAGCTGTGGGTGCGGCCGGAGGCCGACGCCTCGTTCACCGTGTTCGACCTCGGCCAGCGCGACCAGACCGACCGCCTGGTGCTGCGCTACGACGCGGCGGCTGGCGAGCTGGTGCTGGAGGCCTGGGATGCCGCCCTGCCCACCCTGCGGCCGGACGGCAGCCCGTATCCGTGCGCGCGCGTGCGCGCCCCCTGGCGGCCCGAGCCCGGGGTCTGGTACCACCTCGCGGCCTCGTGGCGGGGCACCCGCCCGGGCGATCTGGCGCTGTTCGTCGATGGGCTGCTCGCCGGCCGCGCCGGGCCCCCAGACGGCCTGGCGCGGCTGACCGCGCCGCTGGGGCCGGAGGACACCGCGATCCGGGTCGACGGCACCGATGGTTTCCCGGAGCAGGGAGCGCTGCTGGTGGGCACCGAGGTCGTGGAGTACGACGCGCGCACCGCGGACGCGTTTCGCGTGGTGGATCGGCGGAGCCCGCAGCAGATGCAACCCGATCCGCAGGGCAGGGTGCCGCCGCCCACCGGCCGCGGGGCGCGCGGCACCCAGCCCCGCCCGCACGCCGCCGGCACCCCGGTGCGGCTGTGGGGCTACACCAACTTCTTCGTCACCGGAATCCCGGGCGTGATCGAGGTGCTGCCGGTGCGCCGCGGCGGCGCCCGCCTGCTGCACGCGCTGCCGGCCGAGGTGCCGTGCACGACGCTCATGCCGCCGGGCGGCGAGGGCGATCTGCTACGCAACGATGCGAGCACGATCCCGACCGCGCCCGCCGGGCCGACGCTCGCGAGCCTGGGTTTCCCGCCGCGCGGCTTCCTGCAGATCAAGCACGAGGTGCTCTACTACGACCGGCTGGGCGCGCACAGCTTCGAGGGCTGCGTGCGCAGGGTCTATGGCTGGTTCGACAACGAGGTGCTCCGCGACCCGCGTACCGGCGAGCCGATCGCCGAGGGTTATGCCGCCTTCACACCGATCTTCCTCGCCTCGATCGAGCTGACGGATGCCTCCGACTACGAGGACTTCGAGCTGCCGGGCGGGCTGGTGCCGCAGAGCCGCAATCCGCTGCGCGGGTTCTGGTGTGCGATCGGCGGGGAGTGGTTCCGCTACTTCAAGGCGGCGAACATCCCCAACCCCACCACCGGCCAGCCCGATCCGCGCTGGCGGAACATCCTGATCTGCGCCGACGCCCCCGCCGACCTCGCCAGCACGCAGCCGGCGGCCTTCGGCGGGGGCAGCCATGCGGTGCGGCCCGATCGCGATCGCTGGGGGCGAGCGGACGGCTGGCAGCGCGGCGGGGCCGCCAAGTACCAGCAGCTGCTCGAGCGGCTGGAGCGCAACCAGGGCGGCCCCTTCCCGACCGCGCCCGTCGATCGGCGCCCGGACCACATCCACTACGGCATGGAGTGGGCGCGCAACCTGTGGAGTCCGGACGGCAGCGCGCGCGCGCACCCGGCCGCGAGCCCGGTGCTGCCGGTCTATGCGCTGACGCGGCCGTACACCGGCGCGGGCGATCGGCTCACCCTGCTCGACGGCAACCCGGCTGCCCGTCCGCGGCGGGCGCAGCTCGAGGTGGCCAGGGGCGAGCGGGCGCACCTGCTGAGTGCCGCCACCGGCAACCGGCCGCTGCCGTTCTGGCTGGCGGCGTTCACCGAATGGATCCCCGCGCGCCCGTGGGATCCCGGCCAGGGCCTGCGGCTGGTCAAGCGGCCGAGCGGGCAGCTGCCGCTGTTCGGGCCGTTCGCGATGCGCATCGGCGCGCCGCGGCCGGCGGGCGAGACGCCACCTGCCGATGGCGGTGTGCTCGCCGGCCGCATCGACGAGCTGCGGGTGGCGACCGACCGGACGAACCGCGACTTCGACTACCAGGCGGCGCTGCGGGCCGCCGCGCAGTCCGCCCGCCTGGCCGGCGGCCGGCCGCGGGTGCTGCTGCCGGAGCCGCTGCCGCCGGTCGGCGGCGGCTTCCTGCACCAGGCGCAGTTCGGCGTCCTGGTGCTGACGGACCCGGTGGCTCCGCCCGAACCCTTCGGCATCGCGCCCGGGGCGCGGCGGGTGCCGCTCGAGCCGGTCTGGCACGATCCCGCGGACCGCCTCGTGAACTCGAGCGGGATCGTGGTGCTGGCGGGCAACGAGGCGATCGGGCTGGGGCGGTTCGCCGGGGGCTGGCTCGAGGACATGACCCGCGGCATGTTGGGGACCCAGCCCGAGATGCACAGCGAGGAGACGCCGCTCTACCCGCTGCCGTTTCCGCCCGTGGCGCGACTCGCCGGGGGCTTCGACGGGGCGCGCGGCGAGCGCATCCCGCTGAGCCGCGGCCGCGAGTCGAGCTACTATCCGGACGCGGAGGCGTTTGCCGAACGCGGGATGCTGATGCTCGATGCGGGCGAGGGCGGGGGGGTGGAGGAGATCCTGCCCTACGAGGAGCGGCAGCGGAACTACCTCTTGCGCCCGCGCGATGATCGCGGGCGCGGGGTCTACCGCGGCGCCTTCGGCACCAGCCAGCAGGCGGAGCTGCGCGAGGGCCGGCTGGTGTTCGCCTTCCCCTTCCGCCACCACGACCGGTTCCAGACCGGGGTGGAGTCCGATGACGGATGCTTCTTCCAGGCGGGCTGGAGCCCGCCCGGAGCGGGCAGCGGCGTGCCCGCGCTGTTCACCCGCGTGAGCTGGGACGAGCGGCCCGGGCGCGCCGATGCGGACGTGTGGGTGCTGGTGCGCATCGACGGGCGTCCGGCCTGGGACGCCGAGCCGACCAACGCCCCGGGCGGGCTGTGGCGTTTCGACGATCCGCGCGCGCCCAACCGCATCGAGGTGAGCGGCCACACGATCGAGGTCCGGGTCGTGATGCCCTTCAAGCCGGGCGCCTATGCGCGCGGGGCGTGGAAGGACAGTCCCGTCGTCGACGCCATCCGCGTGTACTACGTCCAGCCCACGCGCGTGCTGGCGAGCGAGCAAGCGCGGTGAGGACCGGCGTGCCCCGGCGCAGCGCAGCGCAGGCCCGCGCCCTCAACCCGGCGGGGCGCCGGGCGGCGCACGAGCCCGCCGCGGGCGGCCGAGCCGGTCGCGGGCCGGGCGTGTGGGGTCCGCGCGGGCGCGGCTTCACGCTCGTCGAGCTGCTGGTGGTGCTCGGCCTGCTGGTGCTGCTGGGCGGCGGGCTGGTCGCGATGCTGCGCCAGGGGGTGCGCGCCTGGCGGGCGGGCGAGGCGCGGCGCGCGGCCTACGAGGAGGCGCAGGCCGTGCTGCGCCAGCTCGCCGACGATCTGCGCCACGCCTTCACCGCCGCGCTGCCGGTGCGGGGCGAGCTGCCGCTCGCCCGCCTGATCGCGGACTTCGATGCCCGCGGCCGGCAGCGGCTGGTGCTGGTGCGGACGCTGCCGGGGGCGGGGCGGCAGCCGTTGCTGCAGCTGGCCGGCGTGCGGCTCGGCGCCAGCGCCTGGCTGGATGGCAGCCGCGACCGCGAGGAGGCGTTCGCCGGCGCGCTCTTGCCGACGGGCGGCCTGCTGGAGGTCGCCTACGCCATGGACCCGGACGGCGGCACCGAGCTGCGGCGCGGCTATCGCAGCCCGGTGGGCGGCCCGGACAGCCTGTTCACCGCGGCGGTGCTGGACGATCCGGCGCGGCTGCGCGCCGCCACCACGCCGCTCGGCACGCAGGTGCTCCACCTGGGGCTGTGGTTGTGGACCCCGCACACCCGCGACTGGCAGGAGCCGGGGGCCGGCGGGCCGGCGCGCATCTGGGACTCCACCCGGGGGCTGGTGCCGCCGCAGGCGGGAGCTGAGGCCGGCTTTTCCTTCGGCCTCGGCCCGGCGTCGCTGCGCGAGCCGAGCGACGACATGTTCCCGGAGCGGGTGCGGATCGAGCTGGTGGTCGCCGAGCCGCCGCCGGCCGGTGCGTGGTCGGTGCTGCAGCGTCCCCTCGATCCGGGCGAGGGCGTGCTTTACCTGGAGGATGCACGCCCGTTCCGCGAGCGGTTGCCGTGGGTGCGCGTAGGAACGGAGTGGATCCGGTGTCGCTACCGCGACGCGCAGTCGCTGGAGGTCGAGCCGGGCGGGCGCGGCCGGCGCGGCACCGCGCCGCAGGCGCACCCGGCGCTCACCGAAGTGGTGAGCGGGCATACCTTCGTGCTCGACGTCGAGCTACCACAGGCCCGCGAGCCATGGCCCGGCCGTTGAGAGGCCCCGCTTCCGTCCGCCCCGGCCTGGGCGCCGGGGGCGTCCTGGGCGCGCCCGCGCCCAGGACGCCAGCCGCTGCCGGCGCCCGCCGGCGCGCGGGCTGCCCGCCGGCTTCGGCGAGCGGGCTCACGCTCATCGAGGTGCTGGTGGCGCTGTCGATCCTCGCCTTCGGGATGACGGCGGTGCTGGGGCTGCTCGCGGCGGCGAGCGCGGTCCACCGCGCCGCCACCGATCGCACCGACATGGCGCTGCTGGCCGATCTCGCCTTCGCGCGCGCGCGGGCTGCTCTGACCTACGGGCTGCGGGTGGCGGAGCTGCCGCGCTACGCCGGGCCGGCGGCGGGCGGCCGCCCCGTGCACGCGCTCGCCGAGGGCGTGCGCGAGCCGGCCTATCCGGATCTGAGCTACGATCTGTTGCTCACGCCGATCGACGCCGAGGACCCCGCGGCTGCCGACGTCTTTCACGTCGAGGCGCGCGTGCGGCGGCTGGAGCGCGGCCGCGAGCGGCTGACCACCTTCCACACCGTCATGGTGCGCCGGCTCGCGCGGCGGGATCTCGCCGTCGCGGGCCCGCCGTGAGCAGGCCGCCCGCGCCGCTGCTCCGGGCCGCCTGCTGCGCTTAGCCGTCGGGTCGCCGGCCCGCCTCGTCGCGCTCCTCGCGATCCAGGTCGAACATGCCGGCCGAGGCCCGGGCCCCTGCGGCCGGGGCGGTGCGGGGCGGGCGCGTGCCGCTGTCTCGCTGCGGCGCGGGGGGACGCGCACCGTCCACCCGCTCGCGCAACAGCCGCTCGAGCGCGGGCTCGTCGGCCGCTTCCTCCTCCAGCCGCTCGCGCGGGATGTGCTCCAGCGCCTCGTCGCCGCCGTCGGCGTGGATCGACTGGCGGAGCTGCCGTTCGGCATCGACCTCGCCCCGCTTGAGCCGCGCGGTCGTCTCCCGCAGGTTCGCCCGCAGCGCCTCGAGCCGCTCCACCTCCCAGCCCAGTCCGGAGAGCGGCTTGTACAGCTGGCGCACCAGCTGGATCGCCATGCGGAAGGCGCGGATCACATCCCCCGGCTGGGCGTCGGTGGTCGCCAGCACCTCGGCGAACTCCGCCCCGCCGGCCCACTCCCACGCCGCGCGGGCAAGCCCCCAGTCGGGCATCTTCATCGGCGGCAGCCGCAGCTGGTGTTCGGCCGCAAGGATCGGCGCCAGCAGGCGCTGCGTCTCCTGTTGTAGCGGCTTCAGCAGGCGGCGGGCGAGCGGCATCGACCACTGCTCCCGCCGGCTCTCGTGCACGACCGCCACCAGCAGCGTCGCCAGCGCCTGTGGCGGCAGCGCCTCGATGAGTCCGCCCATGAACAGCTCGGTGAGCTGGATCTCGTAGCCATAGATCTGGGCCGCGAACCGGCCCTTGGCGGTCAGGCGGGTTCCCTCCAGATAGCCCTGCTCCTGCAGCAGCTGCAGCCGCCGCCGCACCAGCGACACCATGTCGGCGAAGGGCGAGCGCTTGCGCTTGCGGTGGCGGAAGTAGGCGAACGAGCGCTGGCACGCCTCGTAGATGCGCTCACCGAGGTGGCTGTAGAGCTTGAGCAGGGTGGCGTAGGAGAGGTTGAACTGCGAGGCCACCTCCTCGGGCCGGCCGGCCATGACCGCCCGCACCTCCGCCGGCCGCTCCTCCTCCGCGAGCACGCTCGCGTAGACGTGCCCGACCTCGTCGATCCCGCGCCGCCCGGCCCGCCCCGCCATCTGCAGGAAGTCGCGCGACTTCATGTAGTCGCGCCTGACGCCGTCGAACTTCTTCAACGTCTCGAACAGCACCGCCTTGGCGGGCATGTTGACCCCGAGGGCGAAGGTCTCGGTCGCGAACAACAGCTTGATCAGCCCGGAGGTGAACAGCCGCTCGACGACCTCCTTGTGTGTCGGCAGCATGCCCGCGTGGTGATACGCGATCCCGCGCAGCAACAGCTTCTTGAGGCCGGCGGTGCCCGGCTCGTCCTCCACGAGTTCGAACTCGCGCACCAGCCAGTTCCAGTGCTCGCGCAGCGCCGCCTTCTCGCGGCGATCCACGAGGTCCAGCTCGGCGCAGCTGCGCGCGTAGCGTTCGACGTAGGCTCGCGAGAAGACGAAGACGATCGCGGGCAGGTGTCCGACCGCGACCACGTGATCGATCAGGGCCCGGGTCTGCTCGAACAGGCCGGCCTGCGCGGCCCGGCGCCTTCGCCGGCCGTGGCGCGGGGCCGGCCGCGCGCCGTCGCCACCGCGCCCGTGCGCCCGCCGGCGCGGAAATCGCGCGCCGCGTACCCGGTCCAGTTCCAGCGCCTGCTCTCCGGTCCACACATACATCCGGAGGGGCACGGGGCGGTGGCGCTCCTGCACGACCCGCAGCCGCCCCGACCGCACCTCGCGAAACCAGGCCGCGAACTGATCGAGGTTGGAGATGGTCGCCGACAGGCAGATGAATCGGATCTCCGGCGGCGCGAAGATGATGGATTCCTCCCAGACGGTGCCGCGCTCGGGATCGTCCAGGTAGTGCACCTCGTCGTGGATCACGTACCGGACCCCGGCCAGCCGCTCGGGATTGTCGAAGATCGTGTTGCGGAAGATCTCCGTCGTCATGATCTGCGCCTGGGCGCCGGGGTTGATCGTCACGTCCCCGGTCATGATGCCGACCCGCGCCCCGTACATGGCGCCGAAGTCGCGGAACTTCTGGTTGGAGAGCGCCTTGATGGGCGCGGTGTAGATGATCCGCTCGCCGCGCTCCAGCGCCTGTTCGATCGCATACTCGGCGATCAGCGTCTTGCCGCAGCCGGTCGGCGCCGCCACGATCGCCGACTCACCCGCGCGCACCGCCTCGAGCGCCTCGCGCTGGAACCGGTCGAGCTTGTAGTCCTTGTAGATCCGCATGGCCTTTCGTTATAGCACACCGGACCGGCACGAAACGGGCGCCATGGCCTCGCCGCCGCAGGCGCCCCGGCGCTGCGGAGGCTTGCACCGGCGGCTTGACCGGGGCCCCGCGCACGACGACGATGGCAGCGCGCGCCGGCCCGGCACCCGCGCGCGCAGCGCAGTGAGGCCGCTCGTCATGAAGTGCCTGGTGCTCTCCGACCAGCGTCTTTTCTACGGGCTGGTCTGCCGCTCGGTCGGCGCCTGGGTGACGCCCTACTACCACCTCGACAAGGGAGAGCGGACGCCCTATCCCGATCTCGGCGAGGTGTTCCGCGGCGATCCGGCCGACCCGGAGACCTACCGGATGTTCGACCCCGCGGACCAGTACGTGGCGGTGCTCGCGTATGCCCAGCGCAGCGAGGCCGAGCGGGTGGCGCGCGCGCTGACGAGGGCGCTGCCGCAGACCTACCTGTTGTTCCTGTCGCTGGACGAGCACCTGCCGGAGAGCGCCAAGTTCGAGCGCATGCGCGCGCGCACCTGGGACGAGGCCTTCGGCCGCAGCCTGTTGCACGAGATTCGGACCCTGGTCACCGCCTGGGATGTCGAGCGGCTGCGGGCGGTGCTCGCCGAGGCGAAAAAGATCGGGATCCTGCTCCAGAACGACCCGGACCCGGACGCGATCGCGAGCGGGCTGGCGCTGCGCAGCCTGGTCAACCGCAACCGCGTCTCGGCACCGCTGCTCAGCTTCGGCGCGGTGACCCGGCCCGAGAACCTCGCCATGCTGCGCATCCTCGACCTGCAGGTCCAGACCATCGCTGGCCCGAAGGACCTGGAGGAGTTCAGCCACCTGGCCTGCGTCGACATCCAGCCGCCGGTGTTCGGCGATCGGCTGGGCGGCCGGCAGATCGATGTCGTCATCGACCATCACCCGGAGGCTGGCGGTTACAACGCGCGCTTCCAGGACGTGCGGCCAGGCTACGGCGCCACCGCCACCATCATGACCGAGTACTTCCGCGCCGCCGGCATCCCGATGAACCAGCGCCATGCCACCGCGCTGCTCTACGGGCTGAAGACCGACACGCTCCTGCTGGGGCGCGAGACCAGCCACGAGGACATCGAGGCGTTTTACTTCCTCTACCGCCACGCCAACCTCAACTGGCTGCGCCGCATGGGGAATCCCGAAATCCCGCGCGACGCCTTGGCGTCGTTCGGGCGCGCGCTGGCGCGCCTCGAGCTGGACGACGGCCTGGCGTTCGCCTGGATCGGCCAGGTGCGCGAGGACGTGATCGCCCAGGTGGCCGACCTGTTGCTGCAGGTCGAAGGGGCCGAATGGGCGGTGTGCGCAGGCATCGCCGGCGACAACGTGGTGGCCAGCGTGCGCAACGCCGGCTACGTCCGCGCAGCGGGCGACGTGGTGAAGAGGGTCTTCGGCGAGATCGGCAGTGCGGGCGGCCACCGCACCATGGCGAAGGTGGTGGTGCCCAAGGAGGCCTTCAAGAACCGCTGGCAGGGTCTGAACGAGAAGGCGGCACGCCGCGCCTTCTACGGCGCCTTCCTGGAGGAGCTGCGCCGGCTGCGCGAGGCCGACCGGCGAGAACAGCCGGCGGCGAGCGGCGCCGCCACCGGGGCCCAGTCCTGAGCGGGCGCCGGCGCGACGCCGGCCTGTCCGTGCCTCACGGTCCTGCTCATCCCGGGGCCTTGCGTCCGGTCACCGCCTGATCGCGTGCGGCCGGCGCGACCCCCGCTGCGCGCAATTCCTCCAGCCGTGCTGCCAGCCGAGCGAGGGCGAGCTGCCGCGAGGGCAGTGCGGCGACGCGGCGGCGTGCCGCCTCGCCCAGCCGGCGGCGTAGCTCCGCATCCCGCAGGATCCGGACCACCGCCGCTGCCAGCGCCTGCTCCTCGCCCGGTGGCGCCAGCAGGCCTGCGGGCTCATCGCCTCCCAGCAGCTCGCGGCAGGGCGGGGTGTCCACCGCCACCACGGGCAGGCCCAGCGCCAGCGCCTCCGGCAGCCCCGGCGGGCTGGCTCCTCCGAGCCCCGTCACCACCAGACAGTCCAGCTGCGGCAGCACGTCCTCGATCCGGTACGGCCCGAGAAAGCGGAGCAGCGGTGCCATGCCCAGCAGCGTCGCCTCCTCGACGCACCGTGCGAGATAGGCCGGGTGCACCTCCAGCGGCCCGACGGCGACGAAACGCACCAGGTCGAGCCGCTCGATGAGCACCCGCGCGCACCGCACGAAGGTGCGCGTGTCGTGCAGCGGATCGACCGGCCCGAGGTTGCCCACGATCTCCACCTGGGGCCGGGAGCCGTCCGGGCGTGTTCCCCGCGGCATGTCCTGTTCCAGCAGCAGTCCCGGCGGCATCACGCACACGCGTTCCGCGGGGGCGCCGGCCAGGCGCTGCAGCGCGCGGTCGTGCTCGCTCGCGGCCAGGATCAGGTCGGCGCGCTCCAGCGCCATGCGGTGCAGCAGCAGCACCGCGCGCAGCTCGAGCTCCGCCCCCGCCACCGCACCGCCCTGCGCGGCCGCCAGCGCCTCGTGCTGCCAGTGGACCTGGAGCAACCGCCGTTCGAGCGCGCGTGTGGTCTCGGCGAGTACCACGGGGACCCCCCCGGCGCGGCGCGCCGCGACCGCCGCCACCAGTCCGGCCTGGCCCCCTCCCGCCGCCAGGTAGAGCTCCGCGGGCGGCAGCCGGCACGCCAGCAGTTCCGCGAGCGGCCGTAGCGCCCGTCGTGCGGCTGCCGCCAGCTCGGCCGGCCCGTATCGCGGCCCGCCTTCGAGTCCGCCAGCGCCGCGCGCGCCGTGAGAGATCTCCTCGAACAGCTGGGCGGCCTCATGGCCCTCGAACACCGCCCGCGGCGCGAGACCGTGCGGTCCATCGCCGGCCAGCACCTCGAGCGCGGCGGCGAGCCCGAGGGTGGTCTCCTCCGCACCGCGCCCGCGCGCCACTGCCTCCAGCAGCGGTCGCACGCGCTCGAGGGCAGCCCGATACGCCTGGTGGGTGTCGCGGCGGAACAGGCGGCCGAGAGGACCTGGAGCGACCGCGGGGCGCACCACGCCGTGAGGCGACACGCGCGTGCTGAGCCCCCGCTCGCCGGCCGCCAGCCGGATGACCTCGACCACATGGGGCGGAGGCGGCCGCGTCTCCGCCGCTCTGTCGCCTGCGCCACGCCGCGGCGACGCCCCGCCCCCCGCCGGGGCGACATCCAGCCCGTGCGCGCCGCCGGCCCCGAGGTAAACCAGCACCAGCGGGCGCGGTGCCAGGCCGGCGACCAGGTCCTCGAACCAGCGCGCCGTCTCGCCGCCAGGTGGCGCGGCCTGCTCCTCGAGGATCAGACACCAGGGCAGGGCGGTCATGCGCCGGGCCCGGGGCGGGGATCGCCGGCCGCCGCCCGGCGACCGCCGGGGCGAGCACTTGCCCCACCAGGGAGCAGCCGTTCGCGCAGCCGGGCGGCCAGCTGCCGGCGTCCCCGCCGCTCCGCGGTCTCGACGAAGAGCCGGACCACCGGCTCGGGCGGCATCCCGGCCTCCACGACCACTCGCGCGAAGCTCTTGATGGCGTGCTCCAGCACGTGTCCCTCGCAGATCGGGCCGAGCAACCCGGCGTCCGCAAGCGCGCGCAGCGCGAGCGCGTGGTCGAGTGCGGCTTCGGCAGCGCGGGAGCCAGCGGTGGGCCCGTCCTCCAGCGCCCGCCGCGCCATCGCCACCTCGGCCAGCAGCGCGCGCTCCAGCCGATCCAGCGCCACCACGACCTCCAGCCGCTGGAGCGGGTCGGGACTGGCGAGCGCCTCGCGCAGCGCCGCGACCCGCTGGCGGATCGAGTCGCCGCCCTGGGGCGTGGGGATGCGATCGGTCTCGGCGAGCTCCAGCGAGCCGCTCGCGGCCTCGGCGTGCGTCAAGGTCGCGTCCTCACCCCCTCCTCCGCAAGGATACCTACCACCTGCGCGGCTGCGTGCGCCAGAAGCGGAGCTGCACCAGCGCCTCGGCGGGCAGCGCCGGCGGGGCGGCGCCGCCCGCCGCCGCGCAGGCGAGCAGGGTCACCTCCCCCGCCCAGGCCAGCCGCTCCATGCGCAGCAGCGCCTCCTCCACCGTCCGGCCGAGGGTCAGCGCCCCGTGCCGCTCCAGCACCACCGCCTCCGCCTGCCGCGCCGCCTCCGCCACCCGCCGTGCCAGCGTCTCGGTGCCCGGGTGGGCATAGGGGGCCAGCGCCACCTCCCCGATCCCCTCGGCCACCTCCGGCAGCGCCGCCGCTGCGATCTGGCGCCCGGCGAGGCTCAGCGCCACCACCGCCGGCGGGTGGGCGTGCACGACGGCCCCCGCCTCGGGGCGCACCGCGTACAGCCGCGCGTGCATGCGCACCTCGCTCGAAGGGCGCGCACCGGCGCCCAGCGGTGCGCCGTCGGGATCGCACAGCACGAGCTCCTCGGGCCGGAGCGCCCCCTTGCGGCTGCCCGCGGGGGTGACCAGCAGGCGTCCGTCGGGCAGGCGGGCGGAGAGGTTGCCGTCGGTCGCGACGATCAGGCCGCGCCGCTCCAGCAGCGCGCCGGCGGCGACGAGCTGCTCCCGCAGCTCAGCTTCCAACACCCGCCCACCATCCAGCGGCATGCCGCCGCGAGCGGCGGCATGCCCGCCAGAGCAGCAGCCCGGCCAGGCCCACGAGCCAGCCCGCGGCACCGCTGCTGTCCGCGCCCGCTCCAGCGAGCGCGCAGCCCCCGCCCGAGCCGCCGCTCGTGCCCGCGGCGACGACCTGGGTGTAGGTGAAACCGCCGGGGAGCGTGCCCTCGAGCAGGTTCGGGTTGCGGACCGTGACATCCGCCGGGCCGGCCTGGCCGGGTGGGCTCACGCAGCGCAACCGGTTGGCGGACTCCACGACCACGTCGCGCGCCGGCACGCCACGCACCAGCACCGCCGCGCCGGGCTCGAAGCCGCTGCCGCTCAGCTCGAGCGCGGTGCCCCCGGTGGTGGGGCCGCTGCCCGGGCTCACCGCCTGCAGCCGCGGCTCGGTGCCCTCGACGTAGCTGAAGGCAGCGGCGAGGCTCGTCGTGAGCCCATCCGGGGTGCGCAGCGTCACCGTGACCGCGCCCGGTGCGCCCGCGGGCGTGCTCGCGCGCACCTCGGTCTGAGACACGAAGCTCACCGCGCTGGCCGGCAGGTTGCCGAAGGTCACGGTCGAGTTCGGCGGCAGGTCATCGCCGAACAGCCGGACCCACGTGCCGCCCGTGGTCGAACCCGCACTCGGCGACAGCGAGCTCAGGCTTGGCGGCCGGTAGCTGTAGCCGCCGGCGAGGACATCCGCAGAGCCATCGGGGTTGTCGACCCGCACGTCCGCCGCGCCCAGGCTGCCGGGCGGCGCGATGCACGAGATCGTGCGGCCGTCGCTCGAGACGCTCACACCGCTCGCGGCGCGCCCGCCAATGAGCACGCGCGCGCCGCTCGCGAACTGCGCGCCCGCGATCGTCACCGCCACCCCGCCCGCACTCGGGCCGTGGGCGGGCGAGACGCTGTCGATGCGCGGTTGGCCGGTGTAGCTGAACCCGTTGCGCCGCACCGCCTGCTGGCCGTCGGGGTTGAGCACCACCACGTCGACGGCGCCGAGCGTGCCCGGGGGCGTGGTGGCATCGACCGTGCCCGGGTCGAGCAAGACCACCGAGGCCGCGCGCCGGTCGCCGAACAGGACCGCGAGCCCCGGTGCGAAACCGTCGCCGCTGAGCCGCACCACCGTGCCCCCGCTCGCCGGCCCGCTCCCGGGCGAGAGCGCTGCGATCGAGGGCGGCTCGGCGCGGATCTCCAGCCCGCCCGGCAGCGCCACGGCGCGGCGGGTCCCGCCGGTATCGGAGAAGACGTAGATGTCGCGCAGGCCCGGTGCGGCATCGAGGTCGACCTCGACGGTGAACGACGCCCCGAAGCCGAGCGTACCGGTGTTGCCGCTGCCGCCGACGACCGTGATGCCGGGGCCGCTGACCTGGACCACCTGGCCGCGGCTGAGGCCGCTGCCCTGGAGCGTCACCGTCGTCAAGGTGCCGCGCGGCACGGTGAGCGGCGAGGCGCCACTCAGGTTGAAACCGCTGCTCGCCTGCACGCGCAGCGCCTCGAGCTGGCGGGTCTGCCCGCCGGCGACCGCCACCGCCAGGGGGGTGAGGTTGCCGCCATAGAAAAGGGTTCCGAACCCGGTCTGGACCTCCGGGAGCTGGAGTTTGGCGCCGGTGGTCGGCCCGTCCAGCGGTTCGGCGTAGACGTGATAGCTGCCGGGCTCGAGCCCCCCGATCTTGAAGTAGCCGTTGGTCGCGGTCCGGGCGCTGGCGGCGGTCTCGCCGGTGGTGGCGTTGGTCGCGACCACGTGCGCGCCCACGACCGGGTTGCCATCCGCCTCCCAGAGCACCCAGCCCTCGATCGCCCCCGGCGCGGGGGCCCCCGCCTCTGGATAGACGACCCGTGCCGCCGCCACCTCGTCGAATGCGAGCGAGCGCGGCCGCCAGTCCTGTACGAAGGCGAACGGCAGCAGGGTGGAGCCGTAGATCCCTGTGTGATCGAGCCCGATGAAATGCCCGATCTCATGCGTCGCGATCGCCTGCGCATCGAAATCGAAGGTGCCGGGCGCCAGGTCGGTGGAGAACCGGTGGTCCTTGCCGTTGAAGATGATGTCCGCATCGTAGATGCGCCCGGCGCCGTCGAACCAGACCGGCGTGATGGCGACGATCTGCGATTGCCCGGTGAAAAGCCCCGTGGCGTTGGTCTCGTCGAAGAACACCAGGTTGATCCCGTCGTCGTCGTGCACCTTGGGCCGGGTGCTGGCGGCGCTCGACTCGACGAAGCGGAGCTTGCTGCCGGGAATGCTGCTCCAGGTCTCGAACGCCATCCGCAGCGCCAGCAGCTCGCGGTCGTCCTCCGGCATGTCGTCGGAGCCGGAGGCATGCAGCGTGTAGGTCACCGGCTGGTTCGCCCAGTACAGCCCCCCACCGGTGCCGGGGTGCACCAGGCGGATGTATGCGAAGGTCGCGGTCGATAGCACCAGCGCCGCCAGCGGTACCACGAACAGCGGCGCGTACAGCACGAAGCGGCGGGAGATGCGCGTCATCCGGTCGTCCTCGGTGTCGTCCCTCGCCCGGCCGGCCCGCGGGCGGGCCCCCGGGCCGCCCACAGCTCTGCCGGCCCTGTCCACTCAGCGGCCGCGCTCGCCCCGCACCCGTGCGCGGATGCGGGCGAGCAGCGCCTCGAGGTCGTGCTCGTCGCGCTCGGCGTGGGCAACGGGCTCGCCGCTCTCCTCGTCGATCGTCACCAGCGTCCCGAGCTGCCGGATGGCGCGCGCCCCGCGCGCATTGCGCACGACGCGGAACTTGCCCTGGGCAAGCCCGGTGGTGAAGCCCACCGCGGTCGTGGCGTCGGTCGCGCCGAGAAAGACGATCACCTCGTCGCCGATCTCGAACCGCCCCGTGCCCGGGATCCAGTACCGCAGGCCGTCCAGCTCCCCGCCCCACTCACGGAAGCTCACGACGCCGGAGGGGGGCGCCTCGCCCTTGAGCATCTCGCGGATCGCGAAGCGGTACTCGGTGAAGATGCGGCCGTCGGGGGTGCGGGCGCATCGCTTGCCCACGACATCGCCGTGCACGATCGCGACGGCGCGGGCGACCAGCGCATCGTCATCCAGCAGCACCACCGTGGTGGCAGCCGCCGGAGCAGCGACGAGCAGCACCGCGCCCAGCAGCGCGCCGCACCACCGCGGCACGGCGGGCGCGGCCCGCCAGTGGCTGCTGCGAGCATGCGGCTGGAGCTTCACCAGGCGTCGCACGCTTGCTCCTCCTCCCTCCTCCTGCCCTGCCCGCCCTTCGGAAGGCGGACGCATGCCGTGCGCTCCTCGGGGCGCGGCGCGGGAACCGCCCGGATCCCTGAGCAATGGACGTGCCGCTCGCCGGGCTGCTTCACGCTCGCCTGCGCATAGATGTAACGTACGGCATCGACGAACGTTGCGCCTGATCCCGACCTCGCTTTCGGGCCTCCCGATCCGGGCCGAGGCGGGCGCAATCGGCCACCGCCCGGGTCTTCTCCCCAACACCGCCGCCGCACCTCGCGCGCGGCACATCCCCTTCTCAGCTGCGCGCTCGACCCCCATTTCTACCGCCCGCATGTTCCAGGTGCTGCGCCAGGACGTTGATCTGTTCCGCCACCCCCTGGAGATAGTCCGCGGGGCGAAGTGCCAGTGCAGCCGCCGGGCCCGGCGCACCGCCGTGCGCCGCCGCTGGCGCCCCATGCTGGCCCTGCCGCTCGCGCCCGGCCCGCTCCACCAGCTCCCGCAACGCGCGCTCGATGTGGTAGGCAGCGCCGACCGCGCGGTGCACGTGCAGCGTCGCATACACCCCCAGGCCGAGCGCAATGGCGACGAGCAGCAGGCTCACCAGCGCGATCCCCGCGAACAGCGGCACCGAGGCGGGCGGTGCGCCCGCCTCGCCGAACCACAGCAGCAGGACCGCGAGAGCGCCGAACAGCGCGACGAGCAGGACGCTGAGTCCCCACACCACCAGATACATGCGCCGCACCTGCCGGTCGACCGCCAGCGCGCGGCGCCGCTCGGTCCGCTGCGGTGGGTGCCCTTGTGCCAGGGCGGGCTGCGCCGGGGCGCCGCCCGCCCCGGCGCCGGCGCAACATGCTGCCTGCGGCGCCCCCCCGGGCGAATC
This sequence comes from Planctomycetota bacterium, assembly GCA_026004615.1. GTDB lineage: Bacteria > Planctomycetota > J058 > J103 > J103 > BPJM01. The sequence goes on along the minus strand of BPJM01000001.1, from coordinate 713,114 downwards.
CTCCGGCTTGCCTTCGCTCGGTGCCATGGCCAGCCGCTCCTCCGTCTCGTACATCACCATGTTCCGTCGTCCTCGATCGCAGCCGATTCCTTCGGGCGTCCCTCACAGCCGCCGCGCGCGGCTCAGATCCACCGGCACGCCGCGCCCCAGCGCCTGCAGCGCCGGTGCGCGGAGCCTCCGCTTGGACTCCACGTAGGCAGGGTTGGGCAACGCCGCCAGCTCGCGCGCCGCCTGGTGCGCTGCCGCCTCGGCTTCTTCGGGCGGCACCACCGCGTCGAGCAAGCCCGCCCGCACCGCCTGCGGGGTCAGATACGTCGCGCCGTGGATGATGGCTTCCATCCACAGCGGCGGCGGAATCCACAGCCGCGCCAGCTCGAGCACCGCCTCGGGCATGGGGATGCCCATCGGCACCTCGCGCAGCCCGTACTGGTAATCCAGATCGACGCCGAGCCGGCGGTCGGCGCACAGCAGCAGCACCGCACCGCCGGCGAGTGCATGCCCGGTCGAGAGCATGACGACGGGGCGCGGCGAGGCGAGAAGCGTGCCCAGCAGCCGGGCGAAGCGCCCCAGCACCTCGTGCAGCGGGCCGGGTTGGAGCTGCGGCAGGCGCTTGAGGTCCAGGCCCGCCGAGAAGCAGCCCGGCCGGCCCTGCAGCACCAGCGCCCGCGCCTGCTCCGCCTCGGCGCGCGCGAGCGCACGCTCCAGCCCCTCGAGCAACGCCTCGTTGATGGCGTTGACCTTGCCGTCGTCCATGCGGAGGAGGGCGAGCCCGTCCTCGGTGAGCGTGTAGTGGACGATCGCGCTCACGGTCCCCCTCGCTCGCTGCCCCGCCGCGCGCCGGGCGGGGCTCGGAGCCGCCGCACCGCAACCCGGCCTGCGGCGGCGCTGCCGCAGCGCGATCATACCCCCGCGCCGGGGCGGTGCCAAGGACGCCGTGCCGCGGCAGGCGCCGGCGCGCGCCGGGCGGGGTGCGCGGCCGCCTTCGGAGCCGATCCCCCGGACCGGCGCCCGCGCAGGACGCGCGCGCCGGCGCCGCCCCTGGCCCGCGAGGCCGGGTCGTGGTATGGATCCGGCGCCATGACCGAGCCGCCTGCACAACTGGGTGCGCCGCCGCGCGCCCGCCCGCGCAGCCGGCAACGCGCCTGGACCTGGCTCGTCGCCGCGGGCAGCTGCCTGCTCGGCGCCCTGCTCGTGTTTCCCTGGGATCACGTGCTCTCGGAGATGCTGCGGCTCTCGGACGCCGAGCCCGAGGCCCTGTCGGACCTGCTGGATCTGATCCGTCCTTTCGGCAAGGCCGATTGCCTGCTCGTGCTGGCGCTGGTCGCAGGCGGGCTCGGCCGGCGGCTGCGCGCGAGCCGTGCCCTGCTGGCGCTGCTGGCGGTGGGTCTGCTGGTGCTGCCGGTCAAGCTGCTCGTCGATCGCCCCCGCCCGGCCAAGGGCGATCAGTCGATGCCGAGCGGTGACACCGCCGCTGCGGCCGCGGTCTGGTTCGCCTTGGCGGGCGCTTCACCAGCGGCGCGCCTGGGAGCGCTCGCGGTGAGCAGCGCCGTGGGCTACTCGCGCCTGGCGCGCGGCTGGCACTATCCCTCGGACGTGCTGGTCGGACTTGCCATGGGCTTGCTCGCCGCAGCGTTGGCCGAGCGCTGGGTCCGCCGCCCGTGGCTCCGCCTGCGGCGGCGGTGGTGGGCCGCGCTCGCCGTCCTCGCCTGGGCTCTGCTGTGGCTGCTGTTGCCGCATCGCGCACAGCAGCCCCTCGCCCTGGCGACAACCCTGTTCGGCCCCGCGGCGGCGCTCGCGGTCGCGACGGCGGTGCTGGTCCGGCCCTGGGCGCGCCGGCGGCAGGCCGCACGCAGCTGGCTGTTGGCGTCGGGGGTACGCGCTCCATGGCCGGTCGTGCTGCTGGGCCTGGGCGTTTTGGTGTGGCTCAGCGGTGCCTCGACGCTGTGGGATCGCGACGAGCCCCGCTTCGCCCGCGCCGCGGTCGAGATGGTGCGCTCGGGCGACTATCTGGTGCCGACGTTCAACGGCGAGCTGCGCGCCGATAAGCCGATCCTCATCTACTGGCTCATGTCGCTGGCGGTGCGGGCATTCGGCGTCCACGAGATGGCCGTCCGCGCCGCCGCCCCCCTCGGCATGGCCGCCGCCGCCCTCGCCACCTTCGGGCTCGGCCGCCGGCTGTGCTCGACCCCGGTCGGCTGGCTGGCCGCGGTGGTGCTCTTGCTCACGCCGCTCACCCTGGTCACGGGCAGCGCCGCCACCACCGACGCGGTGCTGCTCGCCTGGATCACGAGCTCGCTGTGGTGGTATGCGCGCTGTGCCGAGCAGGGCTGGAGCTGGGCGCGGACCGCAGTGCTGGCCGTGCTGTTCGGGGGGGCCCTGCTGACCAAGGGACCGGTGGGGCTGGCCGTCCCGCTGCTGGCCGTGGCCACGGCCGGCTGGCTCGGCCGGCCCTCGCCCTGGCCCGCAGGCCGGGGATGGGGGAGGGTCGCGGCGGCGGCCCTCGGAGGGACGGCGCTGTTCGCGGCGTGGGCGATCCCGGCCAACCAGGGAACCGCGGGTCGATTCGCCGCCGAGGGGATCGGCCATCACGTCGTCGGGCGGGCGCTCAGCCCGCTGGAAGGCCATGGGGGGCCGTTTCTGCTGTCGCTGCCGTTCTACCTCGTCGTGATCCCCCTCGGCTTTCTGCCCTGGACGCTGTATCTGCCCGCGGCGCTGCGGCTGCTCTACCAGGGGCGGGTGGGCGAGCGGCGGGGCCGGGCATTGCTCGGCGGATGGCTCGTGTCGACCTTCGTGCTCATGAGCCTGGTCGCCACCAAACTGCCGCATTACATCCAGCCGGTATGGCCCGCCCTGGCGATCGCGGTCGCGGCGACGGCTGTGCACGGGTTGGGCGGGGAGCTGCGACCGGACGATCGGCGGTGGTTGCGCTACGGCCGGATCCTGGTGGTGGCGATCCTGGTTCCGCTCGGGCTCGGGCTGGTGCTCGCGCCGTGGTGGTTTGCCGTGGGGGCGCTGCGCCTGCCCTGTGTCGCGGCCGGCGTGCTGCTGCTGGTCTGGACAGCACACGCCGTGAGGGAACAGCGCGCGCACCGCCACCTCGGGGCGCTGGGGGTGCTGGTCCTGGGGATGCTGCTGCTCGTCGCCCTGATCAGTGGCTGGGTGCTGCCAGCCGCGGAGTCGTTCAAGGTCTCCCGCCCCATCGCCGAGGCGATCCGCGCCCGCGCCGCGCCCGAGGTCCCCGTCGTCATGTACAAGTACACCGAGTCGTCGCTGGTGTTCTATCTGGACCGACCCCAGCCGGTGGCGCGGCTGTCCGACCGCGAACTCGCCGCCTGGCTCGCACAGGAGGGCGCCGGGGTGCTGGTGGCCAGTCGTGCGGGGCTGGAGCGATTCGTGGCGCAACACGGCCACGCCGCGCGCATCGCTGCGCTCGAACGCATCGCCGAGCGCTCCGGTTACAACTACGCCAAGGGCAGGTGGGTCGAGGTCCTCGCCCTGGGCCGCGATCTCCCACCGCCGGGCGAATCGCCGCGGTGACGGCAGGCAGGACTGAGACTTCTTCCTACAGGCCACGGGCGTCGGCACGCTCGCCCCGCGTCGATCCGTCGGAGGGGATGAGCGGAACGAACTACGCTGCCAGTCCTGCTTCGCTCAGCGCTTCCCGCAGGCGGTCCTCGACGCCGAAGCGCGCGCTCCAACCTCGCACGCAGTCCCAGTCGAGATCGCGCTGCACGAGCAGCAGCCGCTCGATGGCGCTCCGGTCCTTGGGCCGCCAGGCGAGCAGGTTGTAGACCAGGAGGTCCTCGGGGGTGGCGACGTAGGCGAAAAACCCCGCATCCAGCTCCACACCTCGCCGCCGCGCGAGCGCCTCGCGCTGGAACGCATCGGTCGCGAGGTAGATGTCGACGGGACGCAGGCCGCTGCCATAGGGGAAGTGGACGGTCAGCTCCCGGAAACGCGCCGGGCCGACCGCGTCGATCCAGGATGTGGGCGGCGGCACGAATCCGCCCGCCTCCAGCTCCTCGAGCAGCGCAGGGACGTCATCCGGCTCCAGTTCGGCGCAGAGATCGATGTCATAGGTGGGGACCGGGATGGTCCAGGCGTTCATCGCGAGCCCGCCGATGAAGGCGTACTCGGTGCCGCGCGCCGACAGGATCTCCGCCAGCTGGCGGCTGCGGGCGATCAGCTCACTGGCCAGCGGCGGCTGCACGCCCCTCGTCCAGCCTGGCGAGGCGCTCGAGCAGGGCACGCTTCGACGCTTCGCGGATGCGGTCCGCGGCCTCGAAGCGGCGCCGCACCTCCTGCGGGGCCAGAACGCCGAGCGCGCGTTCGGCGACCTCGATCAGCTCCCGCATCTCCGCGATCCGTTCGCGCGGAGTCATGCGTCGGTAGTGTTGCAGCAGCTCGTGACCGAGCACTTCGAGAGCGCCCCAGCGGTGGTGGAGCCCATCTTACGCACCGCGCAGACGCCGATCAAGCGGAAAGCCAGGCCTGTAGCAACCCAATAGAAATGACCGCACCTCTCGCCCCATCGAAATGTCCGCGTCAGGACCGACGGCAGAGGCGTAGACCGTTGGCCCTGGAAGTATGTAAATCCCTATCCGTATTCGGGCTGTGGGCAGTGTGGACAAGCCGCAGGCCTGTCCATGCCGCCGGCACGAGCGTCACTGGCCACAGCCCCCGGCCCCTAGCCTGCCCTACGCGGCGGCTTGTCCAACGCTCGCCGCCGCCAGGGGTGGTCCGCCCGCGGGGGCACCGGGGCGCGCAACGCCTGGAGCTCCAGGCTGGTGAGCTGCTCCAGAGGCCGGCCACGGGGGCAGTGGGTTACGCCCTGCGCACGCAGAGCGGCCTCCAGGCGCCGCCGCCGGCGGGTCAGCTCCTTGGCCTCTCGCCGCTCGGCAGCGCTTTGCAGGTGTGCCTCGGTCACGTCACGATACCCCAGCTCGAGGCCCTCGTAGCGCAAGCGTACGCCTCCGTGCGGGTCACGCAGCACCTCGATCCTGCAGCCTGGCCGCGGCCGGCAACGGCCCGCCCCTTCGAGCTGCAGCACCCGCCCGTCGAGCTTCACGACCTCGCCCTTGCCCAGCGTCCGCTGCTCGCGCACACTGAAGATCTCTTCGAGGCGAGCTGCCTGCTCGAGCGTCAACGGCCGGTGCGCATCCCGCGGCTCGGCTGCCGGGCGTGCGAAGCGCCGGTTGTGCTCCGGCCAGTACTGCTGCTCGACAAAGGCGTTGCCCTGCTCGATCGTGCGGATCCCCCGCTCGCGCAGCTTGTTGACCAGGCGGTCTCGGTGGGTGCGCAACGCCCGCTCCACCCGTCCCTTCGCCTGCGGACTGCGCGCCAGGAGCAGCTCGCTGTCCAGTTCCCTCCACATGCGCCCGATCTGCGTGTTGTAACGCGGGTCGAAGCCGTCTTCGTCCCGCTTGCCCTGGAACTGCGAGGCCCGGTCGACATACCAGGCCCGCGGCCTCGTGTGCCGCTCGATCCATGGCCGCATCACGTCCTGGATCGCATGCACCGTTTCGCCCGCATGGAAGCGACCGAAGCTCCGCCCCGTCGCGTCGTCCACGATCGAGATCAGAACCGGTTCCCGACCGCCCCGCCCCCGGCCCTCCAGCCAGCGGTGGATCGAGGCGTCCAGCTGCACCAGCTCGCCGAACCGCGCCCGGCGCTCGCGGCGCACATGTCGCCGCCACCGCCTTCGCCCTGCGGCCCGCAGACCAGCCTCCCGCAGCCAGCGGCGCACCGTCTCGCGCGCCACGTGCAGGCCTTCCCGCTCCGCCAGGGTCTCCGCCAACAGCACCGGCCCATAGTCCGCATACTTGCGCCTGATCAACTCCAGCACGTATCCGCGAAAACCCGACTCCCGCTAGCACGCCCCCCGGTTGCCAGCCCTGCCCCGCAGCCCATGGATCGCCACCCGATCGCCCTCTTTCCTCAGCCGCCCGAGCGGCCGCCGGAGCCGGCGCGTGCTCACGCCGAGTCGCGCGGCCGCCTCGGCCCTGGCCGATCGCGGCGCTCACCGACCGACGGTGCCGCGACCCACCCGGCCCGTGCGGAGGACACCGAGGAGGAGGCCCCACGCGAACCGGCAGCTGCCGCGCGCGATCCCGGGGAGCGGCCCGGGGCGTTGCTCGAGCACCTGCATCTGGGACGAACGGACGAGGCTGCCGAACTCGAACCCTGCGACTTCCCGGTGGCCTTCGGCGAACGGCCTGCGGGGCGCCCGCTGGGCCGTATCGAGGAGTACGATGCGGCGGGGTTGCGCAGGCGCGCTGCGGGCTCGCCAGATCGAACTCCTCGCGCCGCGGCTAGCCCGCCGCGCGCGCGCCGGGTAGGATTGCGGGGTGCGAGTTCAGCGCCAGGAGGAGGCGCCTTGGCCGACGATCTCAGCGGAGCCGAGGGCAGCGGCCCGTCGTCAGCCCCGGGCCTGCCGCCGCTGCAGGCGGACGTGCTGTACCGGGTCTATGCGGCGAAGAGCGCGATGCCCCCGCTGGAGCGCCTGCTCGCACGGCTGACCGGCGGCAATCCGTACAATCCCCCGGACGGCTACGTCTTCCCGCCCGGCGAGGGGATGCGGCGGCTGCAGCAGGCGCTCGGCGCCTCGCCCGAGTACTTCGTGATGGGCTACCTGCCCGCAGAGGCACCGGCGCTGTGGGAGGAGCTGGAAGACGCGCTCGCCGCCGGGCAGGGCTCGCGCTTCGACGAGACCGATGCGCTGATCGCCCGCAACGCCGCGAGCTGCGTGGTCATCCGGGCGACGCTGACCAACCCCGAGAACAACCGCTTCATCGAGACGCTGGTCCATCTGGCCGACGCGTTCCGCGATCTCATGCGGGGGGTGGTCTGGGACGTGTACATGCGCAAGATCTGGGGCCATCAGGAGTGGCGGGAGGTCATGGAGGCGCCGCTCTCGCCGCTGAGCCACGTGCGGATCGCGCGGGCCGAGGACGCGCGGGCGGGCGAGCACGGCGGCCCGCGCTGGCGGCTGCGCACCCACGGCCTGCGCAAGTTCGGCAACGCCGACCTGGAGGTGAGCGGGGTGCCCCAGGATCTGCTCGGCGGCATCGAGGCGCTGCTGCTCGATGCGGCCGACGCCATCCTGCGGGGCGACGTGCTCGATGCCGGCGAGACCGTGGAGTACGAGGGGGCACGGCTGCGGACGGTGCTGCTGCCCACCCCGCAGGGCGAGCACCCGGTGCTGCGGCTGGTGGATGAGCCGGAGGAGGAGCTGGTGGAGGTCTCCCCGGACGCCGGCATGCCCAAGGGGCTGGCCGCGGTGCGCGCCGCGCGGCAGAGGCTGGAGGGCGAACGGCCGAGCTGGCTAGGCTGAGCCGGCCGCGGCTCGCCCAGCTCCCCCGGGCGCGCTCCGTTCGACCGCCAGCAGCCCCTGCTGGCGAAGGGTTACGTGCCACGGCGCGGGCCCGAGGCTGGCCTGGACGGCGGGCGGCTGGCCTCAGGCCGCCTCGCGCCCCGCGTAGGCGAGCAGCCGCGCGATCGTCCGCTTCATGTCGCACCGGTCGACGATCAGGTCGATGAAGCCATGCTCGAGCAGGAACTCCGAGGTCTGGAACCCCTCGGGCAGCTCCGCCTTGATCGTCTGCTGGATCACCCCCGGTCCGGCGAAGCCGAGCAGCGCCTTGGGCTCGGCGATGATCACGTCGCCCAGCGCGGCGAAACTCGCCATCGCCCCGCCCATGGTCGGGTTGGTCAGCACCGAGATGAAAAATCCCCCGGCGCGGTCGTAGCGGGCGAGCGCAGCCGAGGTCTTCGCCATCTGCATGAGCGAGAGCACGCCCTCGTCCATGCGCGCGCCGCCCCCCGAGCCGCTGACGAAGACGAAGGGCAGCCGCTGCTCGGTCGCCAGCTCGATCGCACGTGCGATCTTCTCGCCGACCACCGAGCCCATCGAGCCCCGCAGAAAGCGCGAATCCGTGCAGCCGAACACGACCGGGTGCGCCTCGATGCGGGCCGTGCCGACCACGCAGGCCTCGTTGAGGCCCGTCGCCCGCTGCGCCTGCGCCAGCCGCTCGCGGTACGGCCGGCGCGCCACGAACTCCAGCGGGTCGTCCGGCAGCAGCGTCGCGAACCGCTCCTCGAAGCTGCCCTCGTCGCACAGGATCTGGATGCGCTCGGCGGCCGAGATCTCGAAGTGGAAGTTGCACTCCGGGCACACCCGCAGCCGCTCTTCGACCGCGCGCCGATACTGCAGGTTCGAGCAGCCCGGACACCGCAGCCAGAGCCCGCCCGGCATCTCGCGCTTCTTGCGGAAGCGCAGGCGCCGAAACCCGCTCGTCCACCCCATTCGCAGCCACTCCTCGCTCCGGCCGCCCGCCCAGCGCCAAGCGGCCGGCGGGATTCTATCCCGCGGGGGCGGGAGCCGCCAGCGGCCGCCTGTTCCGCCGGGCCGCGGCCCGCAGCCCGCTGCAGGCGCGGCCGCCACCGCACGGGGCGCGCCGCCGCGAAGAGGTGCTGCCGCGGCGGCGCCGAGTGGACAAGCGCGGGATCGCCAGCGGCCGGGACCGCCCTCAGGGCTCCTGCTGCTGCTGGCCGTTACGCCGCGCGGCGGCCGAGCTGCCCGCCGGCCGGGCGGGCAACGGGATCGGCAGGCCGAGGATGGTGAGGACGCGGCGGCTGCCCTCCTCGCGGTAGCCCACCAGCCCGAGCAGAAAGCGCCAGTCGTGGACCGCCAGCGGAGCTGCGCCCGGTCGTGGCGGGTGGTGCAGGGTGAGCTCGTGGGTGGCGAGCAGTCCCGCGCCGTAGGCGGTGCGCTCGACGCGCACCTGGAGCGCTCCACCCTCGCTCCAGCGCGCGATCTGGGTCCGGTAGGTCAGCAGTCCGAGGGCGGTGTAGGCCGCAAGCCGCGCCTCGTACTGCTGCGCCGCGCCGCTCCGCTCGCCGCCGTGCGCGGGCGCTCCGCCTGGCCCGGCGGCCGGGACGAGCCGGCCGTACTCCGCAGCGCACCACAGGGGCGGCAGCCCCGCCCAGGCGCGATAGCCCTGCGCGAAGCGCTCGCGGTCGGCCGCTTGCAGGGGCCCGTCGTACGAGAACTCCCCGGCGCGCAATCCGGCGCAGCCCATGAGGGACAGCGACACGCCGAGCAGCGCCGCGGCCGCGAGCGACTGCAGGCGGTGGCGCAGCCGTGCTCGCAGGCTCGGCGGCAGCTGCTCGCCTGCGCGAACGGCCGCACGGCCGCCCCACAGCTGCTCTGCTCGCCCGCCCACCTCGTCCCCCCGCTCGGCGCCAGGACGCGCCGCCCGCCGATTGCGGAGTATACCGGCCGGCTCGCAGGTGGAGCCAGCCCTGCGGGCTCCTTGACGCGGGCGAGCGCGCGCGTCACAAAGGAACCATGGGACCGGATGACCCCGTCTGCCTCTGCTTCCGCGTGAGCTGCCGCAAGATCACCAACTTCATCCTGCGCGAGCGCCCGCCGCGCGCCTCGCTGATCTCCGAATGCCTGTCGGCGGGCACCGGGTGCGGCTGGTGTATCCCGACGCTGCGGCGCCTGCACGCCGAGCTGCTCGCGTACGGCGAGGTCCGCGAGGCGAGCGCCATCCCGCCGGCCCAGTACGAGGCGCTGCGGCGCGCCTACCTGCGGAGCGGTCGCCGCCACCGCCACGACGACTGAGCGGGCGGCGGTCCGCTGCGCGAGTGCGCTGCGCGCGAGCGCGCAGCGCCCGGGGATCCTTCCGGTCGCCTCGGAGCCATGACACCCTGGAGCGGTGGTGCGGACCGATCGTCTCCCCGGACGGCTGAGGGGCGGTGCGGGGTGGGAGGCGCTTTCCGGGGCCCCCTCACCCTGACCCTCTCCCCCGCACGCGGGGGAGAGGGGAGCAAAGCGCGCGCGCGGGAGAGGGGAGCAAAGCGCAGGCGGGGAAGAGGGGAGCGAGGGCGCAGCCGGGGGAGCGGGGAGCGCGGGCGCAGGCAGGGGAGCGGGGAGGGGAGCGAGCGCGCTCTATCTTCTGTCTATCGCTCTCTTCCCCTCTGAGGAGAGGCTCGGTGCGAGGGGGCAGGGCGAGCTGCGCCCGCTCCTGAAGCCGCCTCAGGGATGCCCTGCGGCTCGCCCCTCGGGCGTGGCGGGGGCGTGCTCGCCGCTCCGGCGGCCCAGCACCGCCTCCAGCTCCAGCCGCTCGCCGTCGCGCAGCACCACCAGCCGTACCCGCTCGCCGGGCTTGCTGGCGAACAGCTGAGGAGAGGCTCGGTGCGAGGGGGCGGGGCGAGCTGCGCCCGCTCCTGCAGCCGCCTCAGGGATGCCCTGCGGGTCGCCCCTCGGGCGCGGCGGGGGCGTGCTCGCCGCCCCGGCGGCCCAGCACCGCCTCCAGCTCCAGCCGCTCGCCGTCGCGCAGCACCACCAGGCGCACCCGCTCGCCGGGCTTCCTGGCGAACAGCGCGTAGGTGTACTCGTGGATGTCGCGCACCTCGGTCCCGTCCAGACCGACGATGACGTCGCCCGCGCGCAGCCCGGCCCGCTCGGCGGGGCTGCCCGCCCGCACCCCTGCGAGCCGCACCCCGTGCACCCCCTCGGCGGGCGCGTAGTCGGGGATGGTGCCGAGATAGACGCTCGGGCCCCGGCGCGCCTGGGCCGCGCCATGCGGGCTGCCCTCGGTCCTGCGCCACGCCGGGCCCTCGGCGAGCGCGTCCAGCTCGCGCACCAGCCGCAGCGCGAGCGCGGTGACCTCGCGCAGTCCCTCGTAGTCGAGCTTGTCCGCGGTGTCGCTCGGCTTGTGGTAGTCCTCGTGCGCCCCGGTGAACAGGAAGAGCACCGGAACCTGGCGGGCGTAGAACGAACTGTGGTCGCTGGGCCCGAAGCCCTCGGGGTCGTACGACAGGCTCAGCCCCGAGCCCGCCGCCGCGCGCTCGACCAGCTCGCGCAGCCCCTCTCCGGTGCCGACGCCGCCCACGTGCAGTCGATGTTTGCGCATGCGGCCGACCATGTCGAGGTTGAGCATGGCGATGGTGCGCTGCAGGGGCACGAGCGGGTGGCGCACGTAATGCGCCGAGCCGAGCAGGCCCAGCTCCTCGGCGCCGAACAGGGCGAAGACGACCGTGCGCCGGGGGCGGGCGGCCGGCGGCGCCGCGGCGAGCACGCGCGCCAGCTCCAGCACCGCCGCCACCCCGCTGGCGTTGTCATCCGCCCCGTGGTGGATGCCCGGCTCGGCCGCCAGCGAGCCGCCGAGGCTGCCGTCGCCCAGGTGGTCGTAGTGGGCCCCGATCACGATCGCCTGCTCGGCGAGCACGGGGTCGCGACCGCGCAGCACGCCGAGCACGTTGGCCGTCTCGCGCTCCTCCTTGCGCAGCTCGACCACCAGGTGGGCAGTGACCCCCTGCAGCGGCGCGGAGTGCGGCGCGCGGGCAGTGGCGATGCGCTGCTCCAGTTCGGCGACGCTCTCGCCGGCCGCCGTCCGCCAGCCCGTCGCGACCGAGCGCCGCAGGTCAGCGGCGACGATGCCGGCATCGCCCTGCATGCCGGTGCGGCCGAGCGGCAGCAGCTCGGGCTCGCCCGCGCCGCCCTCGGCCTCGGCTGCCGGCCGGGCCGCGATCACCAGCATGCCGGCCGCGCCGTGCTCGCGCGCGTTCATCGCCTTGTAGCGGAGCTGCCCGTAGCGGGGCAGCGCCTCGGCGCGGCGCCGCGCGTCCTCGGGTTCGCCGGAGGAGGGCAGCGGCGGCAACCCCTCGAGCACCAGCACGATCTTGCCGCCGGCATCCACGCCCGCGTAGTCGTCCCAGCCCAGCGCGGGGGCGGTGATGCCGTAGCCGCAGAACACGATCTCGGCGCTGGCCTCGCCGTTCGCCGAGAAGCCGAGGGGGCGGAAGTCGCGACCGAGCACCAGCGCCGCCACCCCGCCGGGCTGACCGATCGCGAGCGCGGTGCCGGGGCCGACCTCCACGCCCCAGGCGAAGCGGAACCGCTGCTCGTAGCTCCGCGCGCCCGGTGCGAGCGGTAGCGCGGGTGCGCCACCGGCGGGCGCAGCGGTGTCGGTGCCGGTGCCGGCGGGCGAGCCGGGCTCGTGCTCGCCGGGGCGGGCGGGGCCCGGATCGCCACCGGGGGCCACCCCCGCCTCGGCGAGCCGCGCGGCGATCCAGCGCGCCGCGCGCTCGGCGCCCGGCCCGCCGGCGGGACGCCCCTCCATCTGCGGCGAACTCAGCTCGGCGACCGCCGCGCGCAGCCGCGCGATCGCGATCGCAGCATCCGCAGGGGCGGGCGCTGGCGGCTGCTCGGCCAGAGCCGTGGGGGCTCCGAGCCCGCACGGGATGGCCGCCCCCACCAGGACTGCCACTGCGAAGACCGCCGCCAGGCCGTGCGCGCGCCCGTGGCTGCTCCAACCCATGGCCGCCTCCCCTCCCCGATCCGCCACCCGCATGCCCCGCACCGGACCGCCACCGGCGCCGGCGGGGCGCGAAGCGCGGCCGGCAGCCGGTTCCCATCGCCCCCGAACGGCTCTATACTTGGCTGGCAGACCGGGTGTTTGGCGGCGTGCACCCCGATCGGGCCGGGCGCGCTCCGGAGGGAAGAGGCCATGGCGCAGGCGGGCAGTTCCACGGGCGGTAGCGGCGGTTCCATGACCCTGGTCGGCCGCGTCGAGGGCACGGTCATCCAGCAGTCGCGGGCCACCGTCCAGATCGAGGCTCCGGCGCCGCCCACCGGCGGCGAGAGCGAGCCGTGGCAGTACGTCGCCATCGTGCGCGTGCCCGCCTACGAGCTCACGCACAGGGCCGAGGGGGCGCTGCTCGTCCAGGGCAAGGCGGACCAACAACAGGGCCTGTGCCAGCAGTGCCAGGCCGACAAGCAGAAGACGAAACAGGAGCTGGACGCCAGGCTGGGCGAGCTGGCCGAAGCGCAGCGGCGCTTGGCGGAGCTGGAGGGTCGGATTCCGGGCCTGGAGGCGGCACAGCGCGAGGCCGAGGCGCGGGTCCTGCCCCGGATCGACGACATGTGGCGGGACCTGCAGCAGCTCGCCCGGCGCAGCTTCACGTTTCTCCGCACCGCGCTCACGGTCATGTTCGACCTGCTCGACGGGGGCGGCGTCAGCAGCGAGAACCGCAAGCGCGCGGAGGAGGACCTGGCCGCGGTCAACCGGGCGAAGGCCCGGGTCGAGCAGTCCATCCACCAGATCGAGCAGGTTCGCCAGCACTGCACCCACCTGGAGCCCACGCTCCAGGGCGCGGCCGGCGAGCTGCGGAACATCCTCCAGATCATCAAGTCGTTCAAGCTCGACAACCTGCAGGCCAAGGGCCGCGAGCTCAAGCAGGCCGTGGAGGGAGCGAGCAACGTCCGGGCGGCGGTGGGCATGCTCGATGGCAAGCCGTGCCAGCGGTGCCTGGAGCAGGCCAGGCAGGCACTCGAGGCCGCGAAGCAAGAGCTCGAGCAGTGCCGCCAGCAGGTCGAGCAACTGCAGAAGCAGGTCGAGGAGCTGCAGAAGAAGTACGACAGCTTCCCGGAGACGTGCGAACACCAGGGCGGCGGGGCCGGCCAGACGGGCAATGGGCCCGCCCAGGGCGGCGGCGGCGCGGGCCAGGCGGCGAGCGGGCCGGCACAGGCCGGCGGCGGGGCAGCCCAGGGACACTAGCCCGCCTGCGGCGGTCCCGCCGGAGGCCGGCCTCAGCCCGGGCGATCATCCGGGCGCGGTGATGCACTCCAGCTCGGTCTGCACCCAGGTCGTGGGCTGTGGTCCGTCCGCACCCCAGAAGACGTCGATCTCCAACCGCATGCCGAGCTCTCCCGGCACGTAGATGCCGGGCTCGATGGTGAAGCCCGTCCCCGGCAGCAACCGGCGCTGCTCGTGCGTCTCGTAGTCGTCGAGATTGGCGCCGAGCCAGTGGTCCTCCGGACCCAGCGAGTGTCCGGTCCGGTGCACGAACCAGGCGCCGAAGCCCGCACGCTCGATCACCTCGCGCGCGGCGCGGTCGGCCTCGAAGCCACGCACCGGCACGCCCGCGGCTGCCCGCTGCTGCACCAGCGCCAGTGCCGCATCCCGCGCCTCGCGCACCACCGCGAACACCTCGCGCAGCCGCGCGGGAGGCTCCTGGCCGGTGTAGGCCATGAGGGTGATGTCGGCGTAGATGCCGGCGGGTCCCGGTTCGCGCGCCCAGATGTCGATCAACAGCAGGCGCTCCGCTGCGATCGGCGCATCGGTGGCAGGTTCGGGGGAGAAGTGAGGATCGGCGGCATGCGCCCCGACCGCGACGATGGGAGGGGCGTGGCTCTCCAGCCCCGCCGCCTGCAGCGCCTGGAGCAACCAGGCCTGCACCTCGCACTCGGTGGCCGGGCGTCCGGCGGCGATGCGCTCGCCGATGCGGCGCCAGGCCGCCCGCACCGCGTCTTCGAGCGCCCGTGCGGCACGCCGGTGGGCGTGCACGCCCTCTTCCGGCCAGCGCGCGAGCAACCGCTGGATCAGGTCACCGCTGCTCACCACCTCCGCGCCCGCCGCGCGCACCAGCTCCACGGTACCCGCGTCGACACGGGAGATGGCGGGCACATGCCCGCAGGGGCTGTACTCCATCGCGACCCGGGGGCAGTCACGCAACAGCGCCGCCAGCTCCGCACACAGTTCGCGGCGCCCGGCATATGTCCGCACCTCGCCCGGTACTCCGCGGAAGCTCGCGCGCTCGATCGCGTGCACCAGCCAGCGCGGCGGTGCCTGGGGCGTGAGCAGGCAGAACCAGCGCCGCGTGAGCAGGCGCCCCGGCGGCGCCACCGCCTGCTGCGCGATCGGGTTCAGCCCGCCGAAGTCGTACAGTAGCCAGCCCGCGAGCCCTTCCTCGCGCAGCGCGCGCTGCGCCTCGGCGATCTCGATCACTTGAACGAGAAGAACAGCTTCGTCGTCCGGCCGAGCCGCAGGACGTCGCCGCTCTGGATGCGCCCCTCGGTGATCGGCTGCTCATTGAGGAAGCTGCCGTTGGACGACCCGAGGTCCTGGAACAGGATCCGGTCGTTGCCGGTGATCAGCCGGCAGTGGTATCCGCTGACCTCCGGGTCGGTGAGCGGGAACATGTTGTCGGGGTTGCGGCCGATCGTGATCTCCATGCGCGGCGCGATCGTGAACTGCTTGCCGGCATCCGGCCCCTCGACCACCTGCATGTAGCCATTGGGCCCCTCGACCGCACCGCGGCCACGGGCGGCATAGCCGGGATCGACTGCCGCCACCGGCACCGGTGCCACCGCGGGCTGCGGGGGGTTGCAGAACGGGCACGGCTTGCCGGGCAGCATGCGGCGCCCGCACTTGGGGCAGGTCGGCGCCGCGGGTTGCGGCGGCGGGCTCACCACCGGCTGCGGGGCCGGCGCAGGTGCCGGGGCGGGCTTGGGTTTGCTCTTGCCGAGCGCGAGTCCCACGGCGGCAGTCCCCAGGCCGACCAGCCCGATGCCCACCATCATGCCGATGGCCCCGCCGGTGCCGACCGCACCGGCGTACCACGTCGACAGTCCCGTGACCAGCCCGGCGACCAGCACGCAGAACCCGACGAGGAAGAGGGCGAACCCCATGGCGGTCTAGTCCCCCAGACGGCCTGGCGACTGCGCGCACACCCCAGCGGCGGTGCCTCGTGCAGCCCGTGGGTGACGACCATACATCCACACCCGCCGGCCGTCAACCACACCAGCCCGTGCGCTGGCGAGGGGTTGCGGCGGTCCCGGCGCTCAGCCGGCCGGCTGGCCGCGCCGCAGCTCGTCGGGGTGGCCCAGCAGCTCGGCCGCCGCCGCCGCCGCGCGGCGCGCGGCGGTGCGATCCACCTCGGGCGCGACGAACAGGTACAGGCGCCACAGCCGGCGGTGCTTGTCCAGCAGCACCTCCACCTCGGGCAGCCCCAGCTCAGCGAGGGTGCGGAGCGCCCTGCCGTCCGCCTCGACGACCGGGATGTCCGCCTCCTTGAGCGCCATCTGCACCGGCGGGCAGTACAGGATCACGTGGTACGGCGGCAGGCGGGCGGCGCCGGCGATCTCGGCCTCCGCCTGCGCGCGCGCCGCCATATCGGCGTGCAACCGCGCGACGAGCGCGGCCTGCGCCTGCGGGCCGATCGCCGGCGTGAGCGCGTAGGCGCGTTTGTACAGCGCGCGCCGTTCCAGCCCGTCCAGCAGCCGCTCCAGCGCTGGCGAGGGGGGCAGGCACTCCCGCAGGTAGGCCGGCAGCGTCTCGTCGCGCAGCTCCAGCAGCTGCTCCACCCCGAGCAGCCCGCGCTCCACGGCCAGCTCGACCGCGCGCGAGAGCATGGCCCCGGCCGCGAGCTTGGCGTGATGATAGTAGACCCGCTCGCACAGCGTGTAACGCAACCAGAGCAGGCCCAGGATCTCGCTGCGCGCGTCCTCGCGCACCACGCCATCCTTGGCGATGGCCAGCGCCAGCCGTAGCCGGCCCGCGGCGTCCGGCGCCGCCACGTAGTAGCGCAACAGCCGCTCGTCCCAGCTCCGCCTCAGACCGCAGAAGTAGGCATCGCGCGCCAGGTAGTCGAGTAGGTCGGCGCCCGCGGTCGCACGCACCAGCTCGGCGCCCAGCGGCACCTCCGGCCTCCCGGCCAGCAACTCCTCCACCGCGGCGGCCGCGCCCAGCTTGGCCAGCACCTCGCCCAGCGCCCCGGCGCGGAGCACCTCCCGCACGCGCGCCGGCTCGTCGTGGCGCGGGAACAACCGCCGCTCGTCCTCGAGGGTATGCCCGTAGGGGAGGTGGGTGACGTCGTGTACGAGTGCCGCCAGCAGCACCGCGCGCCGCGCTGCGGCATCGAGCGGGGGTGGCTGGCCTGCTGCCGCGGCCGCCGCCTCCAGCCGTGCGAGCAGGCGTGCCGCCATGTGCATGGTCCCCAGCGCGTGCTCGAAGCGCGTGTGGGTGGCGCCGGGGTAGACCAGGTGTGCGGTGCCCAGCTGCTTTACGCCGCGCAATCGCTGCATCTGAGGGGTGTCGAGCACGCGCAGCGCCTCGGGCGGCACCTCGATGTCGCCGTGGACCGGATCGCGGATGACCTTCATCGGCGTGCGACCACTACCGGCAGTACGCGAGGCCCGGTTCGCGAGGCGAGATGTCCTCGCATTCGATCTGGATCGTGGTGTGCTCGATCCCGAAGCGCGCGGCCAGCATCGCCTGCAACCGCTCCAGCACCGCGTGGTGGTCGCCGTGCTCGCCCACCACCACATGCACCGTCAGCATGTGGTGGCCGCTCGAGATCGACCAGACGTGCAGGTCGTGCACGTCCGCCACACCCTCGGCGGCGCGCAGCGCCAGTTCGATCTCTTCGAGGTCCAGCTCGGCCGGCACTGCCTCCAGCAGCACATCCACGGCCTGCTGGCAGATCTTCCAGGCGCTCGCCAGGATCAGCAGTCCCACGAAGATCGAGATGATCGGGTCGGCGGCATACCAGCCCGTGGCGCCCATGATGAACGCGGCCACGATCGCTCCGAGCGAGCCGAGCAGGTCGCCGAGCACGTGGAAATAGGCGGCGCGGGTGTTGATCTGCCCGTGCTGCGCGCGGTGCAGCACCAGCGCGGCCGCCACGTTTGCCCCCAGCCCCGCGCTCGCGATGCCGAGCATGAGCGGGATCTGCACCTGGGGTGGCGCCGCGAGGCGCTGCCACGCTTCCCAGAAGATGCCGGCCGCGACCAGCGCCAGCACCACTCCATTGGCGAGCGCCGCCAGGATCTCCAGCCGCATCCAGCCGAAGCTCTTGCGCGCCGTCGCGGGCCGGGCCGCGAAGTGCACTGCCGCCAGCGCCAGCGCGAGTGCCGCCGCATCGGTGAACATGTGCGCTGCGTCGGCGAGCAGCGCCAGCGAGTTGGCGAGCCAGCCACCGATCGCCTCCACCGCCATGAAACCCGCGGTGATCCCGAGCGCGATCTTCAACGCCCGCCGGCCGCGCCGGGCCGCCGGCCGCAGGTTGCCCGCCGCGGCGCTGGCGCCGTCCGGGCCAGCTCGCCGCTGGTCGTGATGCCGGTGGTGCAGGCCCAAGGCCCTCCTCCTGCCAGTCGGCGCCGCCGGCGCCGCTGCGCCCGAGTCTACCGGCTCGGAATCCGGGCGCCAATGGTACGCGCGCGCACCGGGCTGCGCCCTGCCGCCGTTCACTCCTGCCACCGCATCCGGCGGACCGGCTCCACCGTCAAGAGGCAAGGGATGGCGAGAGCGCACACCAGCGCGAAATAACCCGAGTAGCCGAGCCCGGCCTGCAGCCAACCGCTCAGCGCCGTCGGCACCATGAGCCCCAAGCCCATGATCCCGGTCGAGATCGCATAGTGCGTGGTCTGGTACGGAGGCCGCGCCGCGCGCAGCAACACCACCAGGAACGCACTGAAGCCCATGCCGTAGCCGAGCTGCTCCAGGCCCACCAGCGCCGCCACCACCCCCAGCGGCGTCTCGGGCCGCCACGCCAGATACAGGTAGACCACATCCGGCGCATTCATGGCGAGCGCCAGGGGCCACAGTGTGCGCGCGATCCCCCAGCGCGCGACCGCGGCGCCGCCGAGCACGCCGCCCAGCACCAGTCCCACCACCCCGACCGTACCGTAGACGAGCCCCACCTGCTGCAGATCGAGCCCCATGCCGCCGGCGGCTGGCGGATCGCGCAGGAACAGCTTCGCCATCGCCGCCAGCAACACCTCCGCGAAGCGGTAGAGCAGGATGAACGCGAGCAGGCGCACCAGCCCGGGTTGCCGCAGGTAGCTGCGGAAGGCGGGCCCGAACGCGGCCATGGGCCCGCCCCGCGCCGCCGGGCGGTCGGCGGCCGGACGGGGCAACACCAGCGCGTGGTACAGACCGAGCCCGATCATGAGCGCGGCGCAGGCCATCCACCCCCACCGCCAGCTCGCCACCACCCCCGCCCCGGGCCCGGGCAGGCCCAGCACCGCGCGCAGCACCTGCCGCCAGGCCGCCGGAACCGTGCCAGCGGCCGGCGGCTGCTCTTGGGCGAGCCCCACCAGCCACACCAGTGCCCCGGTGGCGAAGACCAGCGCCAGCCGCCAGGCCGCCGCCCGCACTCCGACGAAGAACGCCTGTTGGCGCGGATCGAGTGCCAGCATGTAGTAGCCGTCCAGCGCGATGTCGTGGGTGGCGGACAGCAGCGCCGCGACCGCCATCGCGCCCACCGCCACCGCGAGGAACGCCTCCGGCGGGCGGTCGGCCAGCAGCCCCAGCGCTCCCAGCACCGCGCCGCCGAGCAACTGGGTGGCGACCGTCCAGGTGCGCTTGGTCAGCACCCCGTCGACCAGCGGCGCCCACGCCATCTTGAGCGACCAGACCAGCAGGACCGCGCCCAAGGCGGTATTGATCAGCGCCTTGTCGATCCCGTAGTCCTGCAGCGACAGCTGCATGGTCTGGGTGACGGCGTTGTAGGGCAGCCCCTGCACGAAATAGGCCGTCGGCACGAAGGCCCAGGCGCGTGCCCAGCTCGCGGTGCCGGCGTGCCCGCCTGGGGCCGCGCCGGGTACCCTGGCCCAGGCGCGCCCGCTCACCCCGCCGCCACCCCGCTGCCGCGCCAGCGCTCCAGGCGCGCGCGCCAGGCACGCCCCTGGAGCGGCGAGGCGGCGCCAAAGCGCAGGCCGCCGAGCAACGCGCGCGCGACTGCCGCCTGACTCGGCGGCTCGTCCGAACAGGCGAACCCGCGAAAACCGCAGCCGCCCTCCGCACCCGCGAGCAGCCGCGGGCTGCCGAGCGCCACCACCGCTGCCCGGGGCGCCGCCGCGATCAACGCCGCGAGCAGCTCCCGCTCGCGGGGTGGCAGCCCCACCTGCTCCTTGTACGCCCGGACCGCGGACCCGACCACGATGGCGACGGGCACGCCTGCGAGCTCCGCTTGCGCCACCGCCGCCCGGACCGCGGCGCAGCGCTCGGCGGGGCTGGCGGCATGGACCGGCAGCAGGCGCACCGCGCCCGAGCCAGCCGCCAGTTGCGCCGCCAGCACCGCAAACAGCTCGCCCGCATCACCCGCGAGCGTCACCACCACCGCCTCACGCCCCTGCCCGCACACCGGGGGGCGCTCGCCCCGAACCGCCACCAGCGCCCGCTCGGCGATGGTGCGCGCCAGCTGGCCGCCCTCCGCCGCCGCGCCCTCGCTCGCGCCCTCCTCGGTCCCGGGCTGCGCGGGCAGCGGCGCGAGCCGCGCGAGCGCCGCCGCGATCCGGCCTCGGGCCTCGCGCACGCGCGCCGGCGCCAGCCGCCCGCACGCGCACGCTCGCGCGATCGCCCGCACGGCCGCCTCGGGGTCCGCGGGGGCGAGCAGCACGTCGCAGCCCGCAGCCAGCGCCTGCACCGCCGCCTCCGCCGGATCCAGTCCCTGCAGCACCCCGCCCATGAGCAGCGCGTCGGTGATCACCAGCCCCTGGTGACCGAGCCGCGCGCGCAGCCAGCCCACCGCACGCGCCGACAGGGTGACCGGGGTGCGGGCATCTCCTGTCAGCGCCGGTGCCGCCAGGTGTGCCGTCATCACGGCCGCGACGCGTGCCCGCACCGCAGCGCGGAACGGCACCAGCTCGCGCCGGGCGAGGGTCTGCGCGCCGCTCGCCAGCAACGGCAGCGCCACGTGCGAGTCCACGACGACGTCGCCGTGGCCTGGGAAGTGCTTGGCGCACGCGAGCACGCCGCCCTCGTCCTGCGCTCCCTCGATCCAGGCGCGCACCAGCGTCCCGACCCGCTCGGGCTCGTCGCCGAAGGCGCGCACGTCGATGATGGGATTGTCCGGGTGCAGCGCCAGATCGGCGCAGGGCCCCAGCACGCAGCACAGACCGACCGCGCGTGCCTCGCGCGCGGTCAGCGCGCCGGCGCGGCGGGCCAGCGCGGGATCCCCCGCCGCACCCAGGGCCAGGGCATGCGGCAGGCGCGTCAGCCCCTGCACCTGCTGGCCGGCACCGCGCTCCAGATCGGCGCACAACAGCAGGCGCCGCCCCGCGCACCGCTCCAGCGCCGCCAGCCGGGCCCGGAGCCCCGGCGCCTGCCCGCCGAACACCAGCAGCCCCGCCAGCCCCAGTCCGCCCGCTCGCGGCGGCGCCACCCAGCGCGCCGCCTGCGCCCAGACCTCCTCCGCTCCCGGCTGCCCTTCCGCCGGGATCCGCAACAGCCCGACCACGACTCCGCCCGCTTCGACCGGAGCCAATCCGCCGGCCTCCCCGTCTCGTTCGTGACTGCGAGCTGCGAGCGTGGGGATTGTATCGGCAGCGGCCGACTCCGCCGGCAGGCGGCGGGGCGGTGCCCCCGCCGCTACGAGCCGTGCCCGCTCCGATGGCGAAGCCCAGGTTCGGCGGCGGGCACGAGCCGCTCGAGCGGAGGGCGGACTCCGAGCGCCGCGGCGACCTCGAGCGCCACGCGCTCGGCGGAGCCGGGATGGACCAGCGCGGCGAGCCGGGCCTGCCAGGCGGCGCGCTGCGGGGGCTCCAGGGCGCGGCGTAGCGCGGGGCCGAGCGCGGCGGGCTCGCGCACCGCGCAGCCGATACCGGTCTGTTCCACCAGCTGCGCGGTCGCCTCGCGCTGCGGCGGCAGCGAGCGCATGGCGAGCACCAGCACCGGGACCCCGCGCGCGGCCGCCTCGAAGATCAGCGTCCCGCCGGGCGGTGCGAGCAGCAGCTCCGAGGCGGCGAGCAACAGCTCCAGCTCGCGGGTATGCGCCACCGCCGCCAGCCGGCCCGGATACCGCCGCCCCAGGCGCGTGGCCGCCCGCAGCCCGCCGCCGTCGCGCCCGACGTAGATCAGCTGCAGAGCCGGCGCTGCCGCCAGCACCGCCTGGAGCACCGCCAGCTCGCGGCGGCACGACTGGCGATCCGCCACCACCAGCATCGTCGGGCGGGCCGGCGCCAGTCCAAGCCCCGCACGCACCCGCTCGGGATCCAGCGCCGGCCGGGCGAAGAAGGCCCGCCGGACCGGCATACCGCTCAACACGACCTGCTCGGGTGCGAGTCCGCGTTCGAGCAGGGCCGCGCGTGCCTGCTCGGTGGCGCAGAACACCCGCGTGAGCGCCGGGTGGGCCCAGCCCCGGCGGACCCAGCTACCCGGGTCGGTGCAGACCGCGAAGGCGGGCGGGCAGGCACCGGCTGCGGCGCGTCCCGCACCGGCCGCCGGCGCGCCGAGGCTGGCGGCGCCGAGCGCGGCCGCCGCCGGGTGGGTGAACACCACTGCGTGCGCCCCGTGGGCGTGCAGGCGCGCTGCCAGCCGGCGGCCGCCCAACCAGCGCCGCGCCACCGCCGCCGCGCCGGGCCGCTCCAACCACCGCTCGGCGCCGGGAACCCTCGCCACCAGACGCAGCAGCGCTCCGCCCTGGCGCACCAGGCTCGGCAGCGCCACCAGGTGCAGGGCTGCCCCGTACAGCCCGAGGAACGACTCGGCGAGCGCCGCCATCACCGCGCGGTGTCCGCCGCCCCGGCCCTCCCCGGCGAGCACCACGACCGGGCGCGTCTCGCCCGCGTGCGCACGGGCGGCGGCTGCCGCCCGAGCCTGGTCTGCGGCGCGCTCCGCCTGCATGCGATCCGCCCCTGCCCCCCCGCGCGCGCAGGCCGCGCACGCGTGTCCGCCGCCGCGCCAGAGAACATACCACCTGCCGGTTAGGGCAACAACCCGAACCGGCCAGCTGCGCCGGCGGCGCTGGGGCGACGGGCCGCAGGTCGAGCTACGAGCTGCTCGTGCCGGACCGGCCAGCCGCCGGGCGCCGAGCCGCAACCCGCCGCTGGCGGCACCGACCGCGGGCGCAGCTGGTCCCTGCCGCGGCACGGATCGGCGGGCGGCATGGCCGGCGCACCGGCCAGGGCGGGCCAGGGGAGGGCGGGCGCAGGCGGGGCAGGGCAGCGCCGGGGCGAAAGCGCCGGCGGGGGAAGCGAGCGGAGCGCCAGTGGCAGGCGGACACCGAGGGCGAGAGCACACCCGTTGTCCGCCTGCCGTGCAGGGAGAAGGGCTGGACCGCAGCGGTGGGGACGCGATCGGGGCTGGCGATTGCGCACCCCCTCAGCGCACAACCCGCAGGGCGCCCGGGCGGGCGGCTTCGCCCCCCGGCCCGAAAGCCGCGCGGTCGGCGTCGAGGTGCAGGCCGTGCAGGGCGAGCAGCTCCAGCAGCTCGGGCAGCCGCTCGCGAGCGAGTTCGCCGCGCAGCGGGTCGCCATCCTGGCCCCAGCGCTGCGCCAGGTCCTTGAGCTCTGCCGCGAGCGCCGCGTCCACCACGCGCACGCTCAGCACCTCGCCGCCCTCCGCGATGGCGCGCAACGCCTCGACGCTGATGTGGTCGAGCCGCCGCACCCCGTCGGCACCGACGACGACGACACCGCGCGTGCTGCGCGCAAAGGCCCATCCGGACAGAAGGCGCGAGTGCACCCCCTCGACCTCTTCGGGCACCCCGGCCAGCCGCCGCGCGTCCGCCAGCGGCAGCGGTGCGGGCGCTACCGGGGCCACCGCGAGCGCCACCTGCACCGAGCCCGCGCGCAGCTCGGCCATGCCGCCCGCCAGGATCGCCCGCCGCAGCCGCGGCACGCTCAGCTCGCGGGTGGGCGAGCTGGGGCGGCGGAAGACGCGGGTCCGGGGGGTGCCGCCCGGAGCGGCGACATAGAGCCGGTTGCGCAGGGTCTCCCAGGGTGCGGTGAGGTAATCCACGCGGAAGCGGTGGTGCGAGACCGGCACGTCGAAAGGGGCGACGCTGGTGAAGGCGCGCACCGCCTCGCCTGGTAGCAATAGCCCCCGGTAGACGGTGACGTGGTAGTCCGCTCCGGCGAGCGGTTCGGCGGCCGTGATCACGTCCTCGGTCGCGTCGTAGGCGAGCGCGGTGCGCCACGGCTCCACATAGGAGACCGCGCGGTCCAGCGGCCGCTGCGGCGTGATGCCCTGCAGCAGCACCGGCCAATCACCGTCGTTCGTGATGTAGAAGACGACGCGGCACGGCTCGCCCTGGCTGGCACGTGGCTGGAGCTGCAGGCAGGCGACGCTCAGATGGGGGCGGCCGGGGGGCGGCTCCGCGCCGCGGCGCAGCCCCAGCGCGCCGCAGCCCGCCACCAACCCGGCGAGCGCCGCCACTGCCGCGATCCCTGCTCGCGACGCCCCCCGCCGGCGCCGCCGGGCCCACCCGCGCATACACCGGAGCGTAGCATCCCGTGCCAGCGCCGCGCAAGGGAGGACAGAGTCGCCGCGGCCCCCTTCAGCCCGCTACGGGCTCGAAGTCGGCGCGCGCCTGCTGCCACCACCTGCGCAGGCGGGCGAGCGCGGCGGCGCGCTCGCCGCCCGGCGCGTCGAAGCGAAAGCCGAAGTCGCGATGGGTGTGGCGGACGAACACCACATGGGCGCCGAGCCGGATGCCGCGCTCGCCGCTCTGCATGAGCTCGATCAGCACCTCGATGCCGCCCTTGTCCCCCAGGCGCAACAGCGCATCCGCGGCCTCGAGCCGCACCTGCTCCCGGAGCGGCCGCTCGCCGAACAGCAGCCGCCGGATCGCCGTGCTCGCACGCCGATCGCCCAGCTGCGCCAGCACCCGCAGCGCACGCCGCTGGGCGCCCGAACGCTCGCTCTCCAGCAGCACCTGCTCCACGAGCGGCCGCACCCGCCAGCCCTCGCGGGTCAGTGCCTCTTCGGCTTCGGCCGCGGCCAGCGCGTCGCCAGTGCGCAGCAGCTCCACCCAGCGCGCCGCATCCGCGCTCGGCGGCGCGGACGCCTCCTGGGCTCCGAGCGGCGTCGCCGCCGCCCACAGCCCCAGCGCCGCCACCGCGATCCGGCGCCGCACGCGCAGCCTGCCGGCTGTCCGCGGGCGCCGTCGCGAGCGCGGCTGGAGCACCGCGCGCCCCTCGACGCCGGCGCGTCGCCCCTCGCCCGCCCCTGGTGCCGGCACCTGCGGTCAGACCTCCATGAGCTCGGCGGTCTTCTTCTCCAGCTCCTTGTCGACCAGGCCGGTGTACTTCTTGGTCAGCTCGTCGATCTCCGCCTTGAGCTTCTGGAAGTCATCCTCGCCGATCTCGCCGTCCTGCACGAGCTGCTGCGCCTGCTTGTTCGCCTCGCGCCGGATGTTGCGG
Organism: Planctomycetota bacterium; assembly: GCA_026004615.1. Classification (GTDB taxonomy): domain Bacteria; phylum Planctomycetota; class J058; order J103; family J103; genus BPJM01. Next base: position 688,177 of record BPJM01000001.1, on the reverse strand, counting down.
ATCGAGACGCGCGCCCCTTCCGCGCGCTCCTTGGCCTGGGCGACCAGCTGCTTGCGCCGCTGCTCGCTGAGCGGCGGCACGGTGAGGCGGATCACCTTGCCGTCGGAGTTGGGTGTGATGCCGAGGTCGCTCTTGAGGATCGCCTTCTCGATGGCGGCGGTGCTGCTCGGATCGAAGGGTTTGATCACGATCTGGTTGGCCTCGGGCACCATGATCTGCGCCAGCTGGCGCAGGGGGGTGGGGGAGCCGTAGTACTCCACCCGCACCCCCTCGACCAGCCCGGGATGCGCGCGCCCGGTGCGCATCCCGCGGTAGTCGGTCCGCAGCACCTCGACGCTCTTTTCCATCCTCTCCTCGGCCTCGAGGAGGACGTCGTCGTAACCCATGGCAGCCTCTACTCCGAGTCCTTGCCCTGCCGGGACCCGCACCAGCGCTCAGCCGGCACCGATCAGGGTGCCGATGCGGTCGCCCCGGACCGCCTTCTCGATGTTGCCTTCGACCTTGAGATTGAACACCAGGATCGGCAGCCCGGTCTCCATGCAGAGCGAGATGGCGGTCATGTCCATGACCTTGAGCTGGCGGTTGAGCACATCGAGGTAGGTCAGCGACTCGAAGCGGCGCGCGTCGGGGTGCTCGCGCGGGTCCTTGTCGTAGACGCCGTCGACCTTGGTCGCCTTGAGCAGCACCTCGGCGCCGATCTCCGCCGCCCGCAGCGCCGCCGAGGTGTCGGTGGTCAAGAAAGGGTTGCCGGTGCCGCCCGCCAGGATGCAGACCCGGCCTTTTTCCAGGTGGCGGATGCAGCGGCGGCGGATGTAGGGCTCGGCCACGCGCTGCATCTCGATGGCGGTCAGACACCGCGTCGCGACATCGATCTTCTCGAGCGCGTCCTGCAGCGCCAGCGCGTTGACCACCGTCGCCAGCATGCCCATGTAGTCGGCGGTCGCGCGCTGCACCCCTGCCTGGCTGAGCTGGGCGCCGCGCAGGATGTTGCCGCCGCCGACCACGACCGCCATCTCGGCACCCGAGGCGCGCGCCGCCTTGATCTGGCGGGCGATGGCACGCACCTCGGCCATCTCCAGCCCGGTGCCTTCCTGGCGGCAGAAGGCGTCGCCGGAAATCTTGAGCAGCACCCGCCGGAAAGGACCTCGGCCTGCGCCGCCGCTGTCGCCCATCGCCTGCCGCCGCCGCCCTGCCTGCCGCCTACTCCCCGACCTGATAGCGGGTGAAACGCGCGATGCGCACGTTCTCACCGAGCTTGGCCGACGCCTCGGTCAGCAGATCCCGCACCGTCCGCTTGGGATCCTTGACGAACTGCTGGTCGATCAGGCACCGCTCCTTGAAGAAGGCCTCCAGCTTGCCCTGGACGATCTTGTCGATGACCTGCGCAGGCTTGTCCTGCGGTGCCTGGGCGCGGGCGATCTCGCGCTCGCGTTCCAGCAGCGCGGGATCGATCTGTTCGCGCTCGACTGCCGCTGGCGAGGTGGCCGCGATCTGCATGCACAGATCCCGAGCGAGCTGCTGGAAGTCCTCGGTGCGGGCCACGAAGTCGGTCTCGCACCTGAGATCGATCAGCACCCCGATCTGACCGCCGGCATGGATGTAGCTGGCGATGATGCCGGCGTTGGTGCTGCGTGCCGACTTGGTCTCCGCGATCTTCTGGCCTCGCTTGCGCAGCCAGTCCTTCGCCTTCTCGAGGTCACCGCCGCTCTCGGCGAGCGCCTGCTTGCAGTCCATCATGCCGGCGCCGGTGGCGGCGCGCAGCTCCATCACCGTCCTGGCGTCGATCTTCACCGCTTCGGCCATCTCCGTGCCTCGTGTGCTGTGGTCCTGTCGCCGCCGGCGCGCCCGCGCGCCGGTGCGGCACGCGCAAAGCCGGCCTGCGGCTCTGCGCTCGCTACTCCTTGCTCTCGCCGCTGGCGCCCGCGGCCGCAGCCGGCTCCTTCTTCCCCTTGGCGCGCGGGGCAGCGGCCTCCGTCTGCGCCTCGCCCTCGCCCGGCTCGGCGGTCGCCGACTCGCCTACCGGCACCGGCGCGGACTCGCCCTCGGGGTCTGCCGCCGCCCCGATCGCGGTGTCGGCCGCCGCGGCAGCAGCCTCCCGCTCCTCCTTCTCGCGCCGCTTCTCGGCGAGCGCGGCCTCGCGCGCCTTGCGCAGCGCCTCCTGCCGCTCGGCCTCGCGGCGCCGGCGCTCCTCCTCCAGCCGCCGCTGCTCGGCGAGCACCTCGGCGTGCCGGTCCTTGCCGCGCTTGACCGCGGCGGCGAGCGGGGTCAGGATCACGCGGATCGCGCGGAAGGCGTCGTCGTTACCCGGGATCACGATGTCGACGTCGCTCGGATCCGAATCGGTGTCGACCACCGCCACCACCGGGATGGAGAGCTTCTTGGCCTCGCGCACGCAGTTGTACTCCGTGCGCGGATCGACGACCACCACCGCATCCGGCAACTTGCGCAGCGTGCGGATCCCGCCGAGGTTGCGCAGGATCTTGCGCTTCTCGCGGCGGAGCGAGCTGACCATCTTCTTGGAGTACTGCTCGATCTCCCCCGTCTGCTCCAGCGCCTCGAGCTCCTCCAGGCGCTTGAGGCGGCTCATGACGGTGCGGAAGTTGGTCAGGGTACCGCCCAGCCACCGCTCGCACACATACGGCGCGCCCGCAGCCAGCGCCAGCTCGCGCACGATCTCGCGTGCCTGCCGCTTGGTGCCGACGAACAGCGCCTCGCCACCCTGCTCGCACAGCTTCTGCAGGAACGCGGTGGCGCGGATCAGCCCCCGCAGCGTCTGGCGCAGGTCGATGATGTGGATGAGATTGCGCTTGCCGTAGATGTAGGGCGCCATCCGCGGGTTCCAGCGGCTGGCGCGGTGGCCGAAGTGCACGCCGGCCTCGATCAGCCGGCTGAGCGTGATGTCCGTGGACACGGTCCCGTTCCCCGTGCGACGGCGTCCGTCTCGCTCCCGACCCGGCCGGCCTGCGGACGCCGGCCCGCCCTTGCCACCCGCACGAGGGGAGGACGGGAGGGTCCGGCCGGGCATGCGACCTTCCCACGCAGAAGGCCTTGAAACAGGCGCCCCATGCTACTTGAGGGGGCCCGTGGAATCAAGCGCCGGCTTTTGCGGGCGGTCTTTTTGCGCCCCCTCAGGCGGTCTCCGCGCCCGGTGCCGCGCGCGAGGCCGCGCGCGCCCGCTCGCGCTCCAGCTGCGCCAGCAGCGCCGCCTGGATGCGGTCGGCGACCTCCATCGCCCGCAGGCCGGCCGCGCCGGGCACCTCCGGCTCGGTGCCCGTGCGCACCGCCTGCACGAAGCTCTGCAGCTCCAGCTTCAGCGGCTCGGCGTCCTCCATCGAGACATGCTCGACCTCGATGAACCGCGAGAACACCAGCGCCTGCAAGGCTGCCGGGTCCATGCCCCGCGGATCCAGCTCTGCGAACAGATCGGCGCCCGGCCGGAACCCGGGCCGGCGGCGAAAGATGGCCGCCTGCCGCTCGCCGTAGTCCAGCGAGATGTAGCAGTCCGGCTGGAAGACCCGGATCTTGCGCAGCCGCTTCACCGAGACCCGGCTCGCGGTCAGCACGGCGGTCGCCCCATCCTCGAATCGCAGGCGGGCATGTGCGATGTCCTCGTGCGCGGTCAGCACGGGCACCCCCATCGCCTCGACCTCCGCGACGGGACCGCGGGCGAGATGGAGCACCACATCGAGGTCGTGGATCATGAGATCGAGCACGACCCCGATGTCGGCCGACCGAAAGCTGAACGGCGTCACCCGGTCGCACGAGATGAAGCGGGGGTCGTGGAGGTGGCGGCGGCAGGCGACGAGCGCAGGGTTGAAGCGCTCGATGTGACCCACCTGCAGCGCCGCCCCGCTCGCGCGCGCCGCGCGACAGAGCGCCTGGGCCTCCTCGAGCGTCCGCGCGAGCGGCTTCTCGATGAGCGCTGCTACTCCCGCCTCCAAGAAGAGCCGTCCCACCTCGTAGTGGCTCTCGGTCGGGGTGGCGATGCTGACGGCGTCGACCCGTCCCAACAGCGCCTCGGCCTCGGTGTACGCCGGCACGTCGTGGCGGTTGGCGATCTGGCGGGCCCGGGCCGGATCGATGTCGCACACACCGACCAGCTCGACCGTATCTCCCATCTCCGCGTAGACGCGGGCGTGATGCTGGCCGAGGTGGCCTGCTCCGACCACCGCCACGCGCAGCTTGTGCTCGTGCGCCTGCGCCATGAGCTACCCCTCGCTCCCCGCGGTGGGAGCCGATCCCGGCGACCGCTCCGCCTCACTCCTCGTGCTGCCAGCGCTCGCGGATCTGTTCGCGTGCCCGTCCCTTCAGCCCGCCGCTGCGCCGGCAGAACTCCAGCAGGTAGCGCACCTCCGGGCGCAGCCCTTGACGCCCGCCCAGCAGCCGCGCCGCCTCCTCCAGGCCGGAGTCGGAGCGGAACAACAGCCGGTGCGCCTCCTTGAGCTGCGCGATCGCCTCGGGCGGCAGCCCCCGCCGCTGGCAGCCGATCTTGTTCACCATCCAGATCTTGGCCGGATTCCCCTCCACCGTCATGTACGGCGGCACGTCGCGGGTCACGCGCGTCATGCCGCCGACGAACGCCATCCGCCCGATCGTGGTGAAGTGGTGCACCACCGCGGCGCCGCCGAAGGTGGCGTACGACTCGACGTGGACGTGGCCGCCGAGCAGCACCCCGTTGGCCATGATCACGTGATCTTCGACCACGCAGTCGTGCGCGATGTGCGAGCAGGCCATGAACAGACCGTCGTTGCCGATCCGTGTCAGCAAGGCGTCCTTGGCCGTGCCGCGGTGCACGGTCACGCCCTCGCGGAACACGTTGCGGTCACCGATCTCGGTGCGCGACGGCTCGCCATGGTAAGAGAGATCCTGCGGCTCGGCGCCGATGGAGCAGAAGGGGAAGAAGACGTTGTCGGCGCCGATCGTCGCCGGCCCGTGGATCGAGACGTGGTTGAGCAACCGGCAGCGCGGGCCGAGCCGCACCCCCGGTCCCACGTAACAGAACGGACCGACTTCGACCCCCTCCGCCAGCTCCGCGGTGGGATCGACGTACGCCAGCGGGTGGATGCGGGCCATGACGCGCTACGCCGATGCGCCTCCCGGCTCCAGCTCCAGCTCCAGCTCCAGCTCCAGCTCCAGCTCCGCCTCGGCAGCGATCGGCCCGTTGCCCAGACGCACCCGCCCGCGCACGCGCAGCCCTCCGCCGTCGCGCGGCAACTCCGCCGGGGGGGGGAGCCCTTCGAGCGGCTCCACCTCGAGCGCGACCGGCTGCCCCTCGTGCACCACCCGCCGGAACCGGGCGCGTCGTACCGCGCGCAGCCGCGGCGAGCCGGCCCGCCCCTGCGTGCCGAGGCCCGCGCCCAGCTCGGCCAGGGCCGCCAGCTCGACCACCCCCGGCAGGACGGGCGCCCCCGGGAAGTGGCCCGCAAAGGCGCGCGGGGGCGGGTTGAGCCGCGCCCGCCGCATGCCCCCTGGCCCCGGCGCCGGCTCGGGCTCGCACAGCGGGGATGCGCCCGCGTCAGCCGCGGGCGGAACAGCGCCGGTGGCAGCGGCCGAGGCCACCCCCGGCCCTGGCGGCGAGGCGCCGAGCAGGCGCGCCAGCTCCGCGCACAGCGCCGCGTTCAGCGCGTGTCCGCCCCGATACGAGAGCACCCGCGCCTGCAGCCGCGCTCCCAGCAGCGCCAGGTCGCCGAACAGGTCCAGCAGCTTGTGGCGGGCATACTCGTCGCGGAAGCGGAGCCGGTTGCCGATGGGTTGTCCGTCGGCGCCGATCACCAGCGTGTTCGTCAGGTCCGCGCCCTTGCCGAGCCCGTGCGCGCGCAGCGCCGCCGCCTCCTGTTCGAGGCAGAAGGTGCGCGCAGGGGCCAGCTCGCGGCAGAACCGCTCCGCATCCAGCTCCAGCTCCACCCGCATCGGGCTCGCCATGCCCGGCAGCTCCAGCACATACCCGAGCACCAGGCCCTCCGGCCAGGGCGAGGCGACCAGGCGTGCGCCCCCCTCGCCCTCCACCACGAGCGTGCGGTCGAGGACCAGCGCCGGCACTTCGCCGGCGAGCGGCACCGTGCCGGCGGCAGCGATCGCCTGCACGAACGGCAGGGCCGATCCGTCCAGGCCGGGCACCTCCGGGCGGTCGAGCCGCACCTCGCAGTCGGTCACCCCCAGCCCGGCCAGCGCGGCGAGCAGGTGCTCGACGGTGTGTACCTGCGCCGGACCGCGCACGAGCAGCGTGCGCCGCGGGGCCGGAGCGCGCGAGCCGATCAGAGCCGGCACGGGCGGTGCGCCCGCCGGCTCCAGATCGGTCCGCACGAAGACGATGCCGGTGCCGGCTGGCGCCGGGGCGAGCACCAGCCTGCTCGGCTCGCCCTCGTGCAATCCCACCCCGCGCAGCTCGACCGGCCGCGCGAGCGTCGCCCGCGCCTGCGCCAGCACGCTAGCGCCCGCCCTTGCCCGGCCCGCCGGCGCCGGCGGCCGGTGCCAGCTCCGGTGCGGCGCCGCCCTCCAGCTCCCAGCGCCGGTTGAGCAGCTCGACCACCTGCGCGGTCACATCCACGCGCGAGCTGAAGTACATGACGCTCTTGACCCCGACCAGCAGCTTCTGTTCCTCGGAGGGGTCGGCGACGTTCAACAGCAGATCGTATCCTCGCTCGCTGCCGTACTGCCGCACCGCCGCCTCGATGTCGGCGATCAGCGCCAGGTTGTATTCTTCCCAGCGCTCCTTGATCCGCTGCTCCAGCCAGCGCTTCTTGATCTCGTACTCGATGAGCAGCCGGTCCTTCTCCTCGGACTTCTGCCGCCAGGAAGCGCTGTTGCGATCGAGCAGGTCCATCTCCTTGTTGAGGTCCGAGACGCGCTTCTTCAGCTCGTCGAGCTCCCCCTTCAGCTGGTCGCGCTCGGCGTTGATGCGCTCCTCGAGTACCGCGCGCTTGCGGTACCCCTTGAAGATGCCCGCCAGGTCGACCACCCCCACCCGCAGCTCGCCGCCCGGCCCGGTCGTCTGCGCTGCCGCGATATGCGCCCCGCCGAGCGCGGCGGCCGCGAGGGCCGCCAGCGCGCCCAGCGCTCCCACCCCTGCGAATCCCCGCCGCATACCGCCGTCCTCCCACGCCTGGCCGCGGACCGAGCGAGCCATGATATCCGGAGCCCCGGCCAGGAACAAGGAGCCTGCGCGGGGCGCCGGCTCAGAACGGCGCGCCGATGGAGAAGGAGAAGACCTCCGGGTCATCCCCGCGCAGCTTGCGCAGCGGAAAGCCGAAATCGAGCGCCACCGGCTGCGGGAAGAGCGGTACCTTGATGCGGAAGCCGAAGCCGACCGCCACCCGTACGTCGTCGAACGAAAAGTCGCGGATGCGCGACTCGACGCTGCCCGCGTCCACGAACAGCACGCCGCGCAGAAAGTCTCCGCGCCAGAAGATGGCGTAGGATTCGTCGAAGCCGGGCACGATGGGGAAGCTGTACTCCAGGGTGCCGAGCGCGCGCACCTTGCCGCCGATCGGCTCGTCGTCGGCCTGCGGCCCGACGCTGCGGAACTCGAAGCCGCGGAGCGAGCGCGGACCGCCCGCGTAGAAGCGCTCGAACACCGGCACCTCGCCGCCGCCGAAGCCGGCCATGAACCCGAGCTCCAGGCGTGCATGGAGCACGTGGCGCGACGCCCCCGGCCACTGCCAGAGCGTGGTCTGCCAGTTGCCTCCGGCCGTCACGCGCCAGAAGTCGAACTCGCCGCCGAGCGCGCGAGCCGCCAGCTCGAGGCGGCCCTGCAGCCCGAACCCTCCGTAACCCACGAAGTGCTGGTCGACCTGGTTCTTGTCGAGCGAGAGCGCCAGTGCGACGGCCGAGACCCGATTCGTGCCCGCGACCGCGATCACATCTGCGGGTGCGCTGACGTCGACGTTGAAGATCTCGGTGAGGGTGGCGCGGTAGGACAGCTCCAGCAGCCCGTCGCGCTCGAACCGATAGCCGAGCCCCAGCTCGCCTTCCAGATTGTCCTCATCGTAGGTCCGGTTGACGAGCGAGGTCGCGAAGTCGAAATCGGTGCGCAGCTGCAGCGGAAAGGGGATGGCGCTCGGAAACAGGTATGGCTCGACGAAGCGGAGCCGGTAGCGCGAGACCTCCGAGCCGGGCTCGGCGAGCAGGACCAGGGTCTGCCCGCCGCCGGCGAAGAACCGGCCCTCGGCGATGTCATCGAGCGATGTGGGCAGCTGCGTCAGATCGAAGTTGCGCTGCACCAGGACCACCCGCCCGAAGAAACCGGTGGAGCTGGACAGTCCGCCGCCGAACAGCACCTGGCCGGTGCGGGCCTCGCGCACCCGCAACACCAGGTCGCGGCGGTCGTCGGCGGTCCCCGGCTCGAAGCCGACCTGCAGGTCCTCGAACCAGCCGCGGCGGCCCAGCCGGTCGCGCGACTCGTCGAGCTTCTGGGCGCTGAAGACCTCCCCGGGGAAGATCGACAGCTCGCGCCGGATCACGTCGTCGCGGGTCTTGGTATTGCCGACGATCCGGATCTTCTCGATCGTGATGCGCGTGCCCTCCTCCACCTCGTAGGTCAGGTCGACGGCCGGGCGATCCTCCACGTAGCTGCTGCGCAGCCCGACCCGCGCGAAGATGTAGCCGCGGTCTTGGTAGCGGCGCCGGATCTCGCGCAGATCCGCTTCGACGTCCCGACCGGACAGCGGGCGGCCGGGCCGGGTGCGCAGCTCGCGCGCCAGCACCTCGGGATCGAACAGGGTCGTGCCGCGGACCTCGACCCGCCGCACCTGGTAGCGCTCGCCCTCCACGATCCGGATGACGACGGTGACCCGACTCCGGTCACGGCTGAAGATGAGTTCGTCGACCATGGCGCGCGCGTCCAGAAACCCCTTGCCCCGGTAGTAGGCCCCCAGCCGATCGAGGTCGACATCGAGCAGCCGCCGATCGAAGTAGCCCGAGCGCAGGATCCCCCAGAGCTGCGAGGTCCGGGTGAGCATCTGGTCGCGCAGTTCGGCGGACGGCACGTGCACGTTCCCGAGGAACTGGATCTCCTCCACGCGCACCGTCGGGCCCTCACGCACCTCCACGACCACGCGCACCTCGCCGGGCGCGACCGGGATCGCCCGCGTCTCGACCTGGGCGAAGAACTTGCCCTTCTCGCGCAGCCGCTCGACGATCAGCTGCTCGTCCAGCCGCGCCCGATACTCCTCCCAGGTCTGGCCGACCTGCAGGCGCAGCCCCTGCGGGCTGGCCTCGCGCAGCTCCCGCACGCTGTACGAGCTGAGCCCCGGGTAGAGCAACTCCACGATGCGGTCCCGCTCGGTGACGCGGAAGGTGACCCGTACCCCGCCTTCGGCCAGTTCCGCGCGCGCTTCGATGTCGCCGGCGACGCGGCCGCTCTGGTACAGCCGCTTGACGTCATCGTTGAGGGTCGCCCAGCGGAACGGCTCGCCCACCTTGAGCCGGATCTGCGCGCGGAGCAAAGGCTCGGCGGTGCGCCGGGCGCCCTCGAAGCGGATCTCGCGTACCGGCTGCCCTTCCAGCTCGGGCCGGGCGAGAGCCTGGGCGTGCGCCGCGGCAGGGGCGAGGGCAGCTGCCAAAAGGAGCAGCAGCGCCAGCACCAGCCGTCTGCGAGCCGGCGCCGCCGCGCCGGCGCCCCGCTCCCGGCCGGCCCCCACCTGCCTCCGGGTGCGTCTCATGGCCGGTGCCGACTCACAGGCTCGCCTCGTTGTCGAAGCGGGTGTACTCCTTGTGGAAGAACAGGCGCACGGTGCCGGTGGGGCCGTTTCGATTCTTGGCGATGTGCAGCTCGGCGAGGTTCTGGATGTCCGGCTTGTCGGGCTTGTAGTACGCCTCCCGGAACAGCAGCCACACCATGTCGGCATCCTGTTCGATGCTGCCCGATTCGCGCAGGTCGCTCAGGCGCGGGCGGTGGCCCTCGCGCTGTTCGACCGCGCGCGACAGCTGCGACAATGCGATGACCGGCACCTCCAGCTCGCGCGCCATGGCCTTGAGCCCGCGCGAGATGCGCGAGATCTCCTCCTGCCGGTTGCTGGCGGCGTGCCGCCCCCGCTCGCCCTCGATCAGCTGCAGGTAATCGATGACGACCAGCTCGATCCCGTGCCGGATCTTCATCATGCGGGCGCGGGCGCGCATCTCCATGACCCCGATGCCGCTGGAGTCATCGATGAAGATCGGCGCCTCGGCCAGCTCGCTCGCGCCATCGCGCAGCCGGTCCACCTCGTACTGCTCGAGCTGGCCGCGCCGCATGCGAAAACTGTCGACGCGCGCGTGCGCGCACAGCATGTTCTGGGCCACCTGGTTGGCCGACATCTCCAGGCTGAACATGAGCACCGGGCGGCGCTCCTGGACGGCGACGTTGCGGATGATCGTGGTCGCGAGCGAGGTCTTGCCCATGGAGGGCCGGGCCGCCAAGATGATGAGTTCCGCCGGCTTGAGGCCGTTGGTCCGGTCGTCCAGATCGACCAGATGGGTCCGCAGCCCACCCATGCCGCGGCCGGCGTCGATCTTGTCGAACTCCTGCAGGATCAACTGTTCGATCGTGGCAGCGCCGCCCTCGATCCGCTTCTGCGTCACCTCGAAGAACTGCTGCTCGGCGCGGTCGATGACCGCGCTGGCGTCGTCCTCCGCCTCGTAGGCCTGGCGCACGATGTCGGTGGCGACCTGGATGAGCGAGCGCAGGCGCGCGCGGTCGACCACGATGCGCGCGTAGTACTCGGCATGCGCCGCCGTCGGCACCGCCTCCAACAGCTCCTGCAGGTAGCTGATGCCACCGACCTCTTCCAGTTCGCCGCGGCGCGCCAGCAGGTCCTTCAGGATGAGCAGATCGACGGGGCGGCGCTCGCCGACTTGCTCGCAGATGATCTCGTAGATGCGGCGGTTGGCGGCGCGGTAGAAGTGCTCCGGCCGCAGGAACTGCATGACCGCCCACGCGGCGTCGTTGTCCAGGAGGATGGAGCCGAGGACCGAGGCCTCGGCCTCCAGGTTCTGCGGCGGTACGCGTTCGAGCAGGTCCATGGCCAAGGCGCAACCTCGGACAGGGGATTGCCCCGGCGCGAAGCGGCCCGCACCGGCGGGGGTGGCGGCCAGGGGCGGCGGTGCTCGCCCACGCGCCCGCCGGAAGGCGGGCCGCCGAGGCGGCCCGCCCCCCGGCGGGACGGACTATGCCTCTTCCTTGAGCTCCACCACCCACACCTTCGTGGTGACGGGCTCGAGTTCCTTGTGCAGCCGGAGGGGGACCTCGTAGACCCCGAGCTGCTTGATCGGCTCCTCCAGCAGCACCATGTTGGGGTGGAGCGGCACCCCCTCGGCGCGGAACGCCTCGGCGATCTCGACCGCGCCGACCGAGCCGTACAGCTTACCCTCCTCGCCCGTGGCCCGCGCGCGGATGGTGACCGAGCGCTCGGCGAGCGTGGCGGCCAGCCGCGCCAGCTCTTCCTTGCGTGCCCGCTCCTCGGCGAGTCGCTTCTGGCGCCGCTTCTCGACGGCGATCAGATTGTCCGGGGTCACCGCGACGGCGAAGCCGCCCGGCAACAGATAGTTGCGGGCATAGCCCGGCCGCACGTCCACCACGTCCCCGATCTCGCCGAGCCCCGGCACCGGCTCTTGCAGCAGCAATCGCATCGCATCGTCACTCCACGTAGGACATGAGCGCCATGAAACGGGCGCGCTTGACCGCGCGGCTGAGCTGCCGCTGGTGCTTGGCGCAGTTGCCCGAACGCTTGCGGGAGAACAGCTTGCCCTGTCCGGTGACCAGTTTCTGCAGGGCGTAGACGTCCTTGTAATCGATCTCCGAAACCTTGTCGCGGCAGAACCGACAACGGGTTTCCCGCCCGTAGACCGCAATCCGAGCCATGCTCCGTCCTTTCCTGGTCTATTCCGCCCTCGGCAGCGGGCCGCTCAGCGGCGCCGCGCGCGCTCGCCGCGCCCGGCACCGGCGCCGCGGCGCCCGGTGTGCGCCTGCTCCTTCGCCCGCTTCTCAGCCAGCAGCTTGCGCTCCTCGATGCGCTCGAGGAGCTTGTCGTCCTGGAGCAAGAGATAGCGCAGCACCTCGGTGGAGTACTCCAGGTCGCGCCTGAGCCCCTGCACCGCCTGCGGCTCGATCCGCAGCACCCCGAGGTAGTAGGTTCCCCGCTTGACGTGGTCGATCTCGTAGGCGAGCCGCCGGTCGTCCCCACTTCTGCAGGGACTCGACCTCGACCCCATGCTTGGCGAACAGCTCGCGCAACACCTGCTCGGGCCGCTCGGCGTCCTTGGCCGCGAGCGCGCTGTCGAACAGGAACAGGCCCTCGTAGAGCCGCCTTGCCATGGTCTCCGTTCTCCTCGATCCTGGAGCCGTGCGCCAGGCGGCACCGTGCCGCCCCGACGCCCGATCGCTCCTCGCGGCCGACCCCTCGCAGATCGCCAGCCATGGATCCGCCGCCGGCCGCTGCCCAGCGGATCCCGCCTTCGACCCCGGCCGCTCAGGCCGGCGGCGCCGCGTTGAAGCGGCTCATCGCCCTGTCGATCCCTTCGGCGAGCCAGCACTGCACGCAGTCCGCCGCTCGCTCGATGACCTCCGGGAGCAGTCGTTCCTCTTCCTCGGCGAACGGCGCCAGCACATAATCGGCCGCCTCCATCGGGGGCGGCGGCGCGCCGATGCCGATCCGCAACCGCGGAAAGGCCTCGGTCCCGAGCGCGGCGATCACCGAGGCGAGCCCCTTCTGCCCGCCTGCCGAGCCCGCCGCGCGTAGCCGCAAGGTACCGAACGGCAGCGCGATGTCGTCACTCACGACCAGCGTCTGCGCCGGCTCCACCTTGTAGTAGCGCGCGTACGCCGCCACCGCCCGTCCCGACTCGTTCATGTAGGTCTGGGGGGCCAGCAGCACTACCTGGCCCTGTGGGGTCGCCGCCACCGCGTACAGCCCCTCGAAACGACGCCGCGCCAGCGCGACCCCCCAACGCTCCGCCAGCCGCTCGAGGACGCGAAAGCCCACGTTGTGTCGCGTGCGCGCGTAGCGCCGCCCGGGGTTGCCCAGACCCACCACCAGCCGGGCCATGGCCGCGCTCTGCCCGGCCGTCTAGTCCTCTTCCTCCTCCCGCTTGGGCCGGGTGATCAGCTCCGGCTCCGCACCGGCAGCCTGGGGCGGCGTGGCGGCCGCGGCGGCCTCCTCTTCCTCGGCGGCGCGCGGCGGGCTGACGCTGCAGACCAGCTCGTCGGCTTCGTGCAGCACCTCGACGCCGGGCGGCAGCACCAGATCGCGCACCCGCAGCTCTTCATCCAGGCCGAGCCCGCTCACATCGACGCGGATCTCGTCGGGGATCGCACCCGCCTCGCACTCGATGGTGAGCGCGTGCAGCTGCACCTCGAGCGTACCTCCCTGCGCCACCCCTCTGGACTCGCCGACGAACCGGAGGTCGACCTCGACCTCGATCCGCTCCTTGAGGTCGACCCGCGCCAGGTCGACGTGCAGCACCTGATCGGTGAGTTCGTCCCACTGCACCTCCTTGATCACCGCCTGCTCGGTGCGGCCGTCGGGCAGTGCCACCGCGAGGATGCGGGTGTGGTGCCGCAGCGCGTCCGCGAAGCGCGCCGCGTCGAGGCTCAGGTGCAGGTTGTCCTGCTTCTTGCCGTAGAGCACCGCCGGCACGCGCCCGGCGCGCCGCAGCCGCCGGCTGTGGGCGCTTCCCAGCTGATCGCGGAGCGCCGCCTCCAGCGTGTACACTTCTGCCATCGTCGTCCTCAGCTCCTGCTCTCGCGGGGAGCGCCGCGCGCTCCCCCTTCTTGCTTGCCCGCGGCGAGCTGTGCCGCCGCCCGCCGCCAGGGTTTCCGCCGCTCGTTACACCCCGCGCATCCCACGCGCGCTGCCGCGGAACAACGAACTGATGCTCTCGTGGCGGTGAATCCGCCGGATCGCCTCGCCGAGCAGCGGTGCTACGCTGCAGATGTGAAAGCGCGGATCCTGGATCTTGCCCTCCGTCGGGATGGAGTCGGTGAGGATCACCTGCTTGACCGGCGCCTCGCACAACTTCGCCACCGCGTTGCCCGCCAGCACCGGATGGGTCGCACAGATGTAGACCTCGTTGGCGCCCTTGTCCTTGAGCACGCACGCCGCCTCGACGATCGAGCCCCCGGTCGAGATCATGTCATCGACCAATACCACATTGCATCCCTTCACATCGCCGATCACGAACTGGACCTGGGTCTCCTCGGCCGAAACGCGCCGCTTCTCGACCATCGCGAAGCGCCCGCCGAGCAGTTTCGCATAGCTCCACGCCATCTTGGAGCCGCCCACGTCGGGCGAGGCGACCACCAGGTTCTCGATCTGGAGCTGTCGCAGATACGTGCCGAGCACCGGGGAGGCGTACAGGTGGTCGACCGGGATGTCGAAGAACCCCTGGATCTGCGGCGCGTGCAGATCGAGCGTGAGCACGCGGTGGGCGCCGGCGCGCTCGAGCAGGTTGGCGACCAGCTTCGCCGTGATCGGCACCCGGCCCTCATCCTTGCGATCCTGCCGCGCATAGCCGAAATACGGGATCACCGCCGTGATGCGGCGGGCGGAAGCGCGCTTGAGGCAGTCGATCAGGACCAGCAGCTCCATCAGGTTGTCGTTGACCGGATGGCAGGTCGGCTGCACGACGAAGCAGTCCGAGCCGCGCACGTCGCACAGCACCTTGACCTCGATCTCGCCATCCGGAAAGCGGCCGCAGCGCACCTCGCCCAGCTCGATCCCGATGGAATCGGTGACCGCGCGCGCGAGGCGGGGATGCGCGTTGCCGGTGATGACGACCAGGTCGTTCGGTTTCATGCCGGTCTCTCCTCGCCTCGCTCGCCTCCGCCTGCAGCCCCGCTCGCGCCTGCCGGCCGGCGGAGGGGGGCGGCCGGCACCCCAACCCACGTCTCGCCCTCGGGGATCCGGCGGCCGCGGGTGACCACCGCCCCCGCGCCGGTCCGCGCCCCGGCGCCCACCTCCACCGGCGCCACCAGGAGCGTGCCGGAGCCGATCTGCGCGCCGGCGCCGACGACGGTGGGGTGCTTGTGCCGGCCGTCGTAGTTGCAGAAGATGGTGCCGGCGCCGATGTTCGCTCCCGCGCCGACCGTGCCGTCGCCGAGGTAGGCGAGGTGCTTCGCCTTGGCGCCGGCGCCGAGCAGCGTCCGCTTGACCTCGACGAAGTTGCCGACCTCGGCCCGCTCCTGCAGCACCGCGCCCGGCCCCAGGTGCGCGAACGGCCCGACGACGGCGCCCGGTCCCACCCGCACCCCCCGGCGCAGCACCGTGAACGGCTCGATGCGGGCCCCGGGCGCGACCGTGACGTCGGCCTCGATCCAGACCGCGTCCGGCCACGGAATCTCGACCCCGGCGGCGAGCAGCTGCTCGACGTGGCGGCGGCGAAGCACCGCCCCGGCGGCCGCCAGGTCGGCGAGCGTGTTGACGCCGAGCGCCTCGCTCGGGTCGTCGGCCAGCAGCGCCTCCAGCCGCTGCCCGCGCGCGGCGAGCAGCGCCACCAGATCGGTCAGGTAGCGTTCCCCCTTGGCGTGGGTCGCGGGCAGCGAGGCCAGTGCGGTCCACAGCCCCTCGGTAGCGAGCGCGAAGACCCCGGCGTTGACCTCCTCGATGGCGCGCTCGGCGGGGCTGCACTCCGGCTCCTCGACGATGCGGAGCAGCTCTCCGCGGGGTCCGCGCACGATGCGGCCGTAGCCACCGGGCTCGCGCAGCCGCGCGGTCAGCACCGTGGCGGCGGCGGCCCGCTGGCGGTGGTGGGCGAGCAGCCGTCCGAGCGTCGCGGGGCGCACCAGCGGCGCATCGCCGCAGAGCACCAGCACCGTGTCCGGCGGCGGGGCGCCTGCGGCACCGGCCGCCTCCGCGAGCGCGTGCTCCGCCGCGGCGAGCGCGCCGGCGGTGCCGTCGGGCCGGGGCTGCGCGGCGAACACCGGGGCGGGGTTGCGGGCGGCCAGCGCCCGCGCGATGCCGGGATCGCCGGCCGGGACCACGACCACGACCGGCCCGCCGAGCCCGGCGGCGGCGATCGCGTCGAGCACGTGCTCCACGAGCGGCTTGCCGAGCAGCGAGCGCAACACCTTGGGCGGTCCGCCCGGCGGCATGCGCGTGCCGCTGCCGCCGGCCAGCACCACCGCGCCCGCACGCCCGGAGGAGGGCGCCGTGTCCGTCACCGCGTGTACCTCGCCTGCTCTCGACGCGCGCGCGCCCGCGCCGCGCCTACCATCGGCTCGGTCCCGTCTGCTGCGGCCGGCCGTGTTCCACCGGGTCGGCCAGCCGGCGGCAAGCGGCCCCCGGCCCTGCCGCCAGTTGGTTACCCGGCCAGGATTCGAACCTGGAACGAGAGGACCAAAACCTCTAGTGTTACCAGTTACACCACCGGGTAACCGGTTCGCGCGCCCCGGGCGCCCCGTCCGTGGCCCGGGATGCAAGGGGCGGGATTCTAACAGCCGTGGTCCGCCGGGTCAATGCGGCAGGCCGGCGGCCGAGCGCCGCGCTGACCCGGCCTCCTCCCGCGCGCGGCCCGGCGGCTCGAGCGGACGGACCGGGGCCCCGCGCGGGGGGCGCCGGCCGCCCGGCACTTCGCCTGTGCTGCCCAGCGCGCGGGCGCGGTGCGCTGGCGCAGCCCGGTGTGCCGGTGCGGCGCGAGCGGGGAGCGCGGTGGGGGACGGGCCGCGGCTGCCGCCTGCCTCAGGCGATGGGACCGCCGCGCGGTGGCAGGGCCGGCGGCTCGGCGCCGCGCCGCTCCCAGAACCCGCGGGCAGCTCCGGTGCCGCGCTGGTCGCGCTCGATCAGCACCACGCCGCCCTGCCCGTCGCTGGCCTCGTAGATCAGCCGCTTGCCGGCGACGATCCAGCGCGGCGCGGCCCCGCCATGGAAGGTCAGCCGCAGCAGCCGCACCCCGTCGGTGCGGTCGAGCTCGAGCAGGAACACCTCCGGCACGCGACCCACCCGCAGTGCCACCGCCAGCCGGCCGCCGGCGGGCGACCAGCGCGGCAGCTCGCCGGGCGGGAGCGTGCCGGGCAGGCCCAGCTCGCGCCCGCTCTGGACCTCGATCACCACCAGCCGGCAGCCCCCCTCGGCATCCCAGCGCCGCACCAGCACGTACGTCCCATCGGGACTCACCAGCGGCTGGTGGCCTGCCACCCGCCGGCGGACATTCCGGGCGAGATCGACGATCTCGACGACGTCCTCCAGGCCGATCGCCAGCACCGTGCCGCCGGCGCCCCAGCTGCGCGCGCCTCGGGCCGAATCCACGAGTTCCGCCGGCAGCGACCAGCCCCCGGGCCCCAACTCGCTGCGGCACGGCGAGGCGCTGCCCGCTGCGGCTGCAACTGCCGGTGCAGCCAGCGACGCGACGAGCAGGGCCGCGCTCGCCAGCCTCGCCGCCGAGCCGCGCACTGCCCGCCGCCCGCCCCTCATGCTCAGAAGCCCTCGCCCGGCGGCTCGCCCCACGGCAGCTCCCACTCTTCCTCGCCCTCCTCCAGGCCGTCGGGCACCGTGAGCGCGTATGGCCCGCCGCGGCCGAGCCCGCGCATGCGGGCGAGCAACCGGCGGTAGCCCGGCGCCGCGCGCACGCCATCCAGGTCGGGGTCCGCTTCGGCGTGCCGCCAGTCGCGGAAGCCCAGTGTAACCGCCTGCTCCAGCGCCGCAAGCGCCGCCTCCTCGCGCCCGGCGCGGGCGCGGGCACACGCCAGGTTGTAGGCGGCGATGCGGTTGCGGGGCTCGTTCTCCAGCAGCCCCCGCAGGTGTTGCTCCGCCTGCGCGTAGCGGCCGCGGTAGAGCAGGTCGAGCCCCAGCTCGCCGCGGGCGCTGGTATCGTCGGGATGGCGGCGCAGGTGCGCCTCGAGGCGGGCGATCTCGCCGTCCAGCCCCTCGGGTTGGCCCAGCTGCGCCAGCGTGCGCAGGATCTGCCGGCGGACCGCGGCCGGCTCGCGCTCCAGGCGCTCCTGCAGCTCGCCCGCGAGTTCCCTCGCCCCGAGCGTTCCCAGCGCCTCGACCGCCGCCAGGCGCACTTCCTCGCTCGGCTCCTCCTCCAGCAGCTCCCGCAGCGCGGCGAGCGCGCGCTCGCGCCCCGCCGCCGGGGCGCGTCCGAGCAGCCGCGCCGCGCGCGCCCGCAGCGTGCTGCCGCGCCGGCGCAGCGCCGACAGCGCCACCTCGAGGCCGGCCTCCGGCGCGCGATGCACCAGGGCATCGAGGGCGATGTGGACCTCGGTGTCGTCGTCGGTGGCGCGCGCGCGCTCCACGAGGAAGGCGATCGCTTCCGGGGTGCGGAAGCGCGCGATGGCGGCGAGCGCCAGCGGGCGGTAGATGCCGCGCCGGCGGTAATACCCCGTCACCGCCTCGAAGGCGGCGGGATCCCCGATGCGCCCGAGTGCGCGCAGCGCCGCCGCCTGCAGGGCGGGCTCGGGCCGCTCGAGCAGCCGCACCAGGCCCGGCACCGCCGCGCGCGCCCGGAACCAGCCCAGCGCATCCGCCGCGGCGATCGGCACGCGCGTGCCGGGGCGCGCGAGCAGCTCCAGCAGCAGCGGCTCTGCCTGCGTGTCCCGCAGCCGGGCGAGCGCGGAGACCGCCGCGACCAGCAGCTCCTCCTCGCGCGGGGAGGCAGCGCGGGCCGCCTCGCGGATCCGGGGGGCGGCATCGGCGAGCCCCAGCGCCCCGGCCGCCAGGATGGCGGCGGTCTGCACCCCGGCGTCCGGATCGGCGAGCAGGCGGCGGGCGGCAGGGACAGCCTCGGGGGCGCGGGTGCGCACCAGGGCCTGGAGCGCCGCCATGCGGACGCCGGGGTGCGGATCGGCCACCAGCGCCACCAGCGGGCGCGCGGCTCCGGGATCGCCGAGCAGCCCCAGTACGACGGCGGCATTGCGGCGGGTCTCCGCCTCGGGCGCGCGCGCGCGCGCGCCGACCGCGGCCAGCGCCGCCTCCGCCCCGCCGCTGCGCAGCGCGTGCGCCAGCCGCTCGTGCAGCGAGCGCAGATCGAGCGCGAGCAGCTCGGCGAGCGGCTCGACCGCGCTCGGCTCGCCCAGCCGCTCCAGCGCCGTCAGGATCAGCACCGCCCAGCCCAAATCGGGCTCGCGCCGCAGCAGCTCCGCGCGCAACAGCTGCACCAGCGGGCCTACCGCGCGTTCGCCCAGGGCGAGCAGTTGCGCGAACGCCTGCTCGTGCTCCGGCTCGCCGGCGAGGGTTCGCCCCTGGGCCGCCAGCTGCCTGAGGCAGGCGAGCACCTGGCGCAGATCGGCGCGCAGGATATAGCGGGCGCGGTAGCGCACCTCGGCGTCCGGATGCGACAGCGCCTCGCGCAGCCAGGGGTGGGCGGCGGGACCGAGCTCGAGCAGCCGGCGGGTCGCCTCTTCGCGCTGCTCGTACGCATCGGCGCCGAGCTCTGCGATCAGCGCCTGGATCGCGGCCGGCTCCGGCGCGGGGGCCGCGCCGGCCTCGGGCCCGGCCGCGCCGCCCGCGGCGGTGGGCCTGTGCTGGGGCGGCACGGCCGGCCCTGCCGGAGCGGGCTCGTCGGCCCGGGCGGCCGCGAGCAGGGCCAGCCCCCAGACCGCGGCGAGTGCCGCCGCGCGAGCCGCCGCGCCGCGCAACCGCTGGCTGGTGCGCACGCCGCCTCCGGCCCTCCCTGCCCACCGGACCACGGCAATCGTAGGCGGCGTGCGCACCAGCGTCAACGTGGCCCGCACGCCGGGGCGGCTCCGGCGGGCGGCCGCCGGCCGCCGGAGCCGAACGGGGGGCCGGTGCGGGGGCCCGGGCGCAGGCCCTGGCTTGCTTCCCGGCGGCGGGGCGGGCGGCAGGCCCCGGCTGGCGCCCTGCGAGCGGGCCGGCTGCGGCTGCCCGGCCGGCCCGCTCCGGCGGTGCTTCGCCCCTTGCCCCCCCGGCAGCGCCCTGCGCCTGCGCGCGCCCTGGCGGTCGCGCGGAAAGCAGGCTCCGCGGCCGCCGCGCGCTAGTCGGCGAACAGCACGATCAGCCGCTCGTTCTGCAGCGCCGCCAGGTCCGCGCGGCCGTCGCCGTCGAGGTCATCGGCCACCAGCTGCAGCACGGGGTCCTCGTTGCCGAGCTCGACCGGCGCGCCGCCGAGCAGGCTGAAGCCCCCCGCCCCATCGCCCAGGTAGATCTCGACGAACGAGTTCAGCCCGAGTCCGCCCGTGCTCGCGACCGCGAAGTCCAGCGCCCCGTCGCGGTTGAAATCCGCCACCGCCACCGCGGTCGGCTCGTTGCCGAGCGTGGTCACGAACAGCACCGGCAGCGCGACCGTAAGGCCGGGCTTGGGCGTGATGATCGCCGCCTGGCCCGGCGCGACCACGATCACGTCCTCGATGCCGTCCCGATCGAAGTCCCCCTTGGCGATGGCGCTGAAGATCGCGGTCGCGGTCATGATGCGCGGCGTCGGATCGAAGCCCGAGTTGAGATTGGGATTGCCGAAGAAGAACACCACCCGGTCCTGGGTCCTGCTCAGGTAGGCCAGGTCCGGGTTCGCATCGGCGTCGAAGCGACCGGAGACCCCGCGCAGCGGATCCCCGATGCCGTCCAGATCGATGCGATCGCCCACGTCGACCGCGACGAATCCGCCGGCGCCGTCGTTCGGCGCCAGCGCCAGCCGTGCCGGAGAAGCCGCGCCGCCGGTGCGGTCGCTCACCACCAGGTCGAGCCCGTCGCCGGGCCGGAAGTCGCCGACGACGGCGAAGTCCGATAGCAGCGGCACGAACGCGTCCAAGCTGAACTGCGATACCTGCACACCCGGCGGCTGGAACACGCCGCCTAGCGGGCCCGTGGCGAAGAGGCTGGTGACGCCGTCTGGGTCTTCGGTATCGTCATAGACCAGGTCGAGCTTGCCGTCGCGATCGAAGTCGCCGCGCTGCAGCTCCGCCAGCTCTCCGCCGAAGGTGCCGTCGAAGTCGTTCACGGGCGAGGTCTCGACATCACCGGTGACCGCGCGACCCTTGTCGAAGTCGAGCGTGATGACCTCGTCACCCCCGTGGAGCACGACCAGGTCCGGCCCCCCGTCGCGGCGGAAATCGCCCGCCACGACATCGCGGAAGTCGGTCGGCGCCGGGCTGAGATCGAAGCTGAGCAGGCTGGTGCCGAACAGAAGCGGCCTGAGCGGTGCGAGGTTGCGCAGCACGCGGGTGTTGCCGGGATTGGCGCTCGGCTCGCTCGCGCCCAGGCACAGCCCCGTGAACACCGCCGCCAGGTCCGGCCGGCCGTTGCGGTCGAAATCGCCCGCCGCGAGCCCCAGACCCTCTTCCAGCTCGGTGCCGAGATCCGCCACCATCGGCTCGAACGCCACCCCTACCCCGGTGCTCTGGGCGAACAGCGCCACGTGGGCGTGGGTGTCGCCGGCGACGTCGGTCAGCCGGAAGGTGGCCGCGATGTCGGGCCGGCCGTCGGTATTGGCATCGAGCACCAGCACGCGCTCGAACTGCTCGATCGAAAAGCTGGGCACGAGCCGCGGGCTGGGGCTCGAGGTGAAGCGCGCGCTGCCCGCGAAGCGGGTGTTGCGCAGCACCGCGATCTCGGCGCCGGCACCGCTGCCGCGGGCCACGACCGCATCCAGGTCGCCATCGCGGTCGATATCGCCCAGCGCGAGGTCGTGCCCGCCGGCGAAAGGCACCACCAGATCGGGGGGCAGAAAACCTCCCACGTGGTCGTTGAGCGCCACCTCGAGCCCCGATTCCGTGAGCACCACCAGATCGGGCAGGCCATCCAGCGCCACGTCGGCGAGCAGCACCCGCCGCACCGCCCCGTCGAAGTCCACCTGCGCGGCGAGGGTGAAATCGAGCGGCGCGAGCGAGGTGGTCCGCCACACGTGCACCGCGTCGCCGCTCGCGGCCAGCACGTCGAGCAGCCCGTCGTCGTCGCAATCCGCCACCGCCAGATCGACGTAGGGCGCGGCAACGGAGGCAGGGCCGATCCCCTCTGCTGCGGGAGGCGATGCATAGGTGCCGGCGCTGCTGTCGAACAGGTAGAGATCGAACAGGCCCGACGCCTCGTTGCGCGCCACCACCAGGTCGAGGTCGCCGTCGCGGTCGAAGTCACCGAGCGCTACCGCGAGCGCGCCGCTGACAGCGGTCGTCGTGCTCGAAGTCGCAAAGGTCCCCGTCCCGCCGTTGAAACTCACCGCGATCACGCCGCTGCCAGGATCACCCGAGACCTCGGCGATGTCGTCGTCGCCATCGCCGTCCACATCGCCCACCGCGAAGACCGGCGTGGTGAGCGCCACCCCGGTGCGGTCGCCGGCTGCGAACAGCGCCTCCTCCAGCACCAGATCGAGCGTGGCCACCGCGGCGGGGTTGCTGTCCGAGCGGACCTCGATCACGAAGCTGCCGGGGCTCGTGCCCGCCTGGATGGTGAAGGACAGCTCGCTCGCCGGCGGGGCGCTCAGCAGCGGCGCCGCCGCCACCGTGAACCCGCTGCCGCTCACGGTGAAGGTCTCGGTATCCAGCACCGGGTTATTGAACGCATCGCGGATGGTATCGGTGCTCACGATCAGCACCTGGCAGCTGCCGTCGGCGAGCGCGCGCGCCGGATCGGCGCTGGGACCGCTCGCCGCCGCGAGCGCGAAGCCCGCCGGCACATCCGGGTTGAAGGTGACGGCGGTGGTGCTCGCCACCCCCGGGCCGGCGCTCGCCGAGACGGCCTCCGGGCCGCCGCTCGTGGTGAACGCAATGGGGCCCGCGGTGAGCGTCGAGGTGAACACCCCGCCCGTGGTGCTCGCGGGGTTGGGCGCGAAGCTGCCGTTGCCGCTCACGATGGCGAGCTGGACCTGGGTGCCATCCGCCACCGTGTTGCCGAAGGTATCCAGCACCGTGCCCGACACCAGGGCGGTCCGGCTCACCACCACCGGGTCCGGGCTCACGGCGAGCCCGACGATCTGGCTCGGCGCGCCGGGATCGAAGCTGAGCGCCACCGTGGCCGGCGGCGCGGTGCCGTCCCCCGGCACCGGATCGCTCGCGGTGGCACCGAAGGTGCCGGTGCGGGTGACGCCCCGCAGCTCCATCACGACGATTCCCGCCGTGGTCGACGCCGTGCTGGTGGGCGTCGAGGTGCCGGCGGGGGTGAAGTCGAAACCGCCGGCCGCCGGATCGAGGCTGAAGGCGATCAGGGTGCCGTCGGCCACCAGGTTGCCGAAGGCATCCAGGCCGGTGGCGGTGAGCTTGTACTGCACGGCAGCCACCAGCGCCGCATCGACCGACGTCGCCTGCGGGTCCGCCGCGAGGCTGAGCTGCGCCAGCGGCCCGGGTACCAGATCCACGCTCGCGGTGCCGGAGACCGCGCCGGCGATCGCGCGCAGGGTCACGGTCTGGACCTTCGTCCCCGCGGTGTAGACGAAGCTCGCGGTGCCGCCCGAGGTGGTGCCGCTGCTCGCCGAGAGCGTGCCGTTCTCGGCGCTCTGGCCCTGCACCAGCTCGAAGGTCAGCGGCGTGCCATCCTCGACCGGATTGTTGAAGGCATCCCGGACCGTCACCAGCACCGCGGTGCTGGAGACCCCGTTGGCCGTGAGCACCGCCACGTCCGGTGCCACCACCACCGTGGCCGGTGCCCCTGCCCGGAAGTCGAGCGAAAGCGGGGTGGCCTGCACGCCGCCGGCCTCGGCCGTCACCACCGCGGTGGTGACGGCGGCCGGCGCGTTCAGCGTGGCCACATACTGGCCCGCCGCGTTGGTGAAGACGGTGTGCGTCGTCGAGCCGCCCGGCGGGAAGAATCCCGCCGTGGTCGTGAGCGCCACGGGCTCGGAGGCGCGCGGGTTGCCGAAGGCATCCAGCACCTGCCCGGTGAGCGTGACCGTGCTCACCCCGGCGATCAGCCCCGAGGAGGGCGTGGCGGCGAGGCTCACCGTGCTCACCGCGCCCGCGATCACCGTCACGCCGAGCGAGTCCTGGACGCCCGGCACGGCGTTGACCTGCGCCGTGACCGTGCCGGGCCCGGCCGGACCCAGGGCGCCGATCGTGCTCGTGAAGACCCCGCTCGCATCGGTGAGCGGCTGCGCCGGCTGCGCGAGCAGCCGCGAAGCCGGATCGACGACGATGTCGACCGCGACCCCGCTCTGCACCGGATTGCCATGCGCGTCGAGCACCTGCCCGCTCAGCACCCCCGAGCTCGGTGCGGTGCTGCCATCGGGGGAGAGCGTCGAGGCGGTGATGGCCAGGCCCACGATCTGCGCCGGCGCATCCGGGATGAGCGTGATCGCGGTCGCGGTGCTCGCACTGCCGGCGGTGGCGGTGATCGTCGCCGTGCCGGTGCTCGTCGCCGCGGTGTAGGTCTCGGGCCCGTAGCTACCGGTGGTGGTGGAGGAGGGCGAGCTCACGCTGCCCAGGTTGGTGGCCAGGGTCACCGGGGTGCCGTCCGCGACCGCGTTGCCGAACGCATCGCGCACCTCCCCGGTGATCGAGGCCGTGCTCAGCCCGTCCGCAACCAGCTGCACCACCCCGCCGGTCTCGATCGTGATGGAGGCGGGGACGTCCGGCGTGACCGTCACGCTCGCCTGGCCGGAGGCCGTGCCCGGATTCGCCGCCACCTGGACCAGGAACGTACCGGCGGTCTGGCCCACCTCGACGTCGAAGGCGATCGCGCCGCCGGTGCTCGTGACCGTACTCGGGATCGCGCTCGGAAGCGCGGCCGCAGCAGCGGCGCCCGCGGCCGGGGTGAAGGAGATCGTCACGTCGAACGCATCCCCATCGAGCACGGTCTCGCCCAGGCTGTCGACCAGCCCCGCCGCGCTGAAGGCGAGCGTCCCACTGCCGGCCACCACGCTGCTCGCGGCCGGCACCAGCGCGATGGTGCCGGCGGCATCGCCCACCAGCCGCACCGCATCGACGAGCGCGGCCGTCGCCGCGCCGTTGTCGACCACGAGATCCCCGAGCCCGGGGCCCGCGGCGTTGACGACGACCTCGATCGCGCTCGCGGTGGCGCTCGTGACCGTGGCCTGCACCCCGCCCACGAACACCACGGGGCTGGTGCCGAAGCCGCTGCCGGTGATGGTGAGCGCATCGCCGCCGCGCGCGTGCACCCGCGGCGGGCTGCCGCCGAAGGCCGAGCTGACGGCGGTGATCGCCGGAGCGGCCGGATGGATCGATGGCTGGGCGCCCCGCGGGTCGATCGCGGCCGCGATCGCCTGCCGGTCCGGTCCGGACAGCCCCGGCGCGCTGCCGGCGAGGATCCCGGCCGCGAGATCCTGGAAGAAGGTGCTGCCGCCCAGCACCAGCGGTACCGCGGTCTGGCCGAGCAGCACCCGGGCCGGGGGGCTCTGGGTGGCGTCCACCCCGTCGATCGCGCAGTCGCGCGCATCCTGCGCCAGCGCCACCGCCACCTCGAGCGGGGTGATGCGCCCGTTGCCGCCATCGAGCAGGTCGCGCGCCTGCGCCAGGTGGGACAGCCCCTCCAGCACCGCCGCATGGAGCGTCTCGGGCGTGATGCCGGCGCCGAAGAACGGATCGGCGGGATCGCCGAGGTCGGCCGGCCGGGTGCGCAGCACATCGAAGTGGACCCCGCCGGCCTCGAACAGCGCCCCGAGCCCGTCGACCGCCGCCGCGACCGCCTCGGCCACCGTGTCGCCGGCCGCCAGCCGGCACTCGACCAGCCCGGCCGCCAGGGTGGTGAGCGGGCTGATCACCACCTCGCCCGGGCCCTCGGCGATCGCCCGCAGTGCGAGCCCGCGCGCCGCGAGATCCACCGTGGCCCCGCTCGCCAGGTCGGTGAAGCGGCCGGAGACCACCTCCAGGAGATAGAAGCCGCGCCCGGGCACGCGCTGGCGGAAGCTGCCATCGGCAGCGGTGCGGCTCGTGCCGACGAACGATTCGAAGGCACCGAACGCATCGAGCCGGGAGGTGTTGACCTTGCCGTCCGTCACGGGCCCGTCGATCACCAGGCCCCGGATGGCATCGCCGCCGCCATCACCCCCGCAGCCCGCGACCAAGAGCGCCGCCGCCAGCGCGCCCGCAAAGCCGATCCGCATGCGCTTCCCCCCACGTCCGCTGCCGCGGCGGCCACGCCGCCGCGGCCACTGACCCCTCGTCATCCGCCCACGCCGCGCCCGCTGCCCGCCCGGCGCCGAAAGCGCCCGCTCAGGGCAGCGTGATCGTCGCCCGCCGCGAGCCGCGCAGGCCGTCCGGGTTCTGGACCGTCACGAAGACCGTCGAGCCGCTCGCGAAGTCCGCGGGCAACTCCGCCCGCAGGCGCGTCGCGCTCACCACGTCGGCGAACGGCGCCGCCACCCCGTCGAAACGCACCTGCGCCCCGGCCTCGAACCGCCCGCCCTCGATCGTCACCACCCGCTGGCCCGGCAGCTGCGGGCTCACCACCGCGTCGATGAACGGCACCTCGGGCAGCACCAGCCCCCGCCCCGCGCGCAGCCGCTCGAGCAGATCGGCCGCCGCGGTGACGGTGAGCGCCGATTCGTTGGTCGGCCCGGCGAGGAACGCCTCCACATCGCCCGCGAGATCGCGGCCGAGCGGGTCGTCCGGATAGCCGGCCAGCCCCGTGACCTCGCCCACCGCGCTGGCGAAGGGCGGATGCACAAGCCCGTCGGCGCGCCCATCGCCCACGTCCAGCGCCAGCACGCTGACGTAGCTCTCGAGGTCGACGCCGAGCAGGCTCGCCCGGACCGACAGCGCCGCCACCACGAGCCCCAGCCGCACCCCGGAGCTGAGCTCGGTGCCGCCGTGCGGGGCCGCCGGGTCCCACAGCACCACCCCCTGGGTGAACGGCACCAGCCGCCGGTCCTCCCCGAGGTAGAGCGAGAGCGCCTCGGCGGCGCGCCGCGCCGCCGCGCGCACCGAGGCCCCCGTCTGCAGCCGCAGGCCGGCCCCGAGCATCGCCGCGAGGTGGCTGAGCGGCGAGATCACCGCTCCGCTCACGTCCTGGCCGCGCGAGACGCCGAGCAGCAGGTCGAACTCATCCTCGGGGAAGCCCTGCGCGTCCACCACCGGCGAGAGCGCCACCGGCTGCTGGGTCGCCGGATCGAGGAACGTGCCCCCGATGGTGCGCACCACGAGCCCGCCGGTGAACTTGCCGAGCGGGAACGGGCCGAAGACCCCGCCCGCCGCGAGGCTGCCCCGGGCCAGCTCGGGGAGGATGATCGGCAGCGCATCGAGCGCGCGCGCATCGAGCAGCTGCACGGTGGCGCCATCGAGCGGCGGGAAGGTGGTGCCCGCGACGCTGGCGTTGCCCTCGCCGCGGCTGCAGCCCACCCCGGCGCCGAGCGCGAGCGCCAAGAGCGCTGCCAGCCCCACCGCCCCCCGCCGGCCGGCAGCGCCGCCAGGCCCCGCCACCGCAGACGCGCACAGGCGCGGCGCGCCACACCCCGGGACGATGCCAGCCCCTCCCCCACCAGGGGCGGCCCTGCGAGCCCGCTTCACCGGCGTGCTTCCCCCTCTCCAGGCGCGGCGCGCTGCGCCGCGCGGGCGACGCCCGAGGCGCGGCCCACCCACTGCCCGGGCCGGGATGCGCACCGGGCTGGTACGACACCGCCCGAACCGGTCCGGCGCCTGCCTCAGACCGGGACTCTTCTAACACATCGCTCCGACAACGGCAAACCCGGCCGGCGGCCGGCGCGGACCTCGCGGCTCGCGCGCGCGGCCCGGTCCCCGCTCGAACAGACCGTTGTGCGGCGCCGCCGGTTCCGCGACGCACTGCGGCGAAGCGCTGCCGGCGGCTGCGGGCAGGGAAAGGGAGGATCGCTGTTCGCCGGCTGGGCTGCCCCGAGCCATGTCGCCGCGTCTGGTCATCTGTGACGAGGCACCGGGAGGATCGCTCGTCGCCGGTTGGGCTGCCCCCCTCGGCTTCGCTGGCCGGGCTGCATCGGGGGTCGACGCCAGGCGTTCGCCGAGGGCGCGTTGCAATGTCGGGGCAAGCGGATACAATGCGCGGCCCAGAAAAGACGAAACCCGGTGTTGGCCGAGCAGCGGAACCGACGACGCGAGCGCGGGCGCGCGATGAAGAAGGCCTTCCGGTCCACGCTGAACGGCGCGCTCGCCACCCTGTTCGAGGTCTCCCCCTTCCTGGCCACCCGGCTCGGGGAGAGCGGGTTCGACCACCTCTCGGACGACTACTCTCCCAGGGGGCGCGCCCGGTGGCGGGCGGGGCTCAAGGCGGCGCTGGAGCAGCTGGAGTCCATCGAGCGCATCTCGCTCGGCGCGGCCGAGCAACTGGAGATCGAGGCGCTGGCCTCGCTGCTCGAGGTGCTGCGCCGGCGCGACAAGGACCTGCTGATCCACGAGCGGGATCCGGACCTGTACGTCCGCGAGCTGGCCTGGGCGCTGTTCGGGCTGCTCGAGGGGCCAGGACCGCTCGCCGAGCGGGCGCACTGCCTGTTGGAACGGCTGCGCAACGTGGGCCGGCACCTGGAGGTGGCGATCGCCAACCTCAAGCGCGGCTACGACATCCCTGCCGAGTGGACCCGGACCGCGGTGCTGCGGCTGGAAGGGCTCGACCGGCTGTTCCGCGAGCAGCTGCACCCGTTCGCCCGCACCGCCGGACGGCGGGCCGAGCAGCTCGGAGATGCCGTCGAGGGCGCGCGCCGGCAACTCGTGCAGTTCCGGCGCCAGCTCGCCGAGGAACTGCTGCCGCGCTGTGACGGGCAGTTCGCCGTCGGCCGCAGCTTCTTCCAGCTCCTGCTCAAGCGCCAGCACGGCAGCGAGGCGCGTGCCCTGGAGATCGGCCAGCGCGCCGAAGAGGAACTCCACCGCCTGGAGCAACGGCTGCACGAGCGGGCCGGAGCGCTGGGACTGGCTGCGGATGTGGCCGGCACGGTCGCATACCTGCAGCGGCGCAGCCCCGCGGCCGGGCGGCTCCTGGCGGCGTATCGCAAGGAGCTGCAGTCTGCATCCGGCCAGCTCGCCGCGCTCGGGCTGCCCGCCCCGCCGCGCGATGCCGCCTTCGGCCCCCGTCCGGCGCCGCCGTTCTGCAGCCCCGACCACCCGCAGGCCTTCTTCGAGGCGCTGGCGCTGCTGGGTCGCCCGCAGGGCGCGGTGCTGGTGATGCCCGTCGACAGCTCGCTGCCCGAGGGACTGCAGGCGGAGCTGCTCGCCGAGCACTCCAACTACCAGGTCCAGATCCGGTGCTGGCGCGAGGGCGTGCCCGGCAAGGCGCTGCAGTTCGCGCACGCGGTGCGCGGCACCTCGCGCATCCGGCGCCTGCTCAGAAGCCCCTCGACGATCGAGGGCTGGGGGCTGTACGTGCTCGACCTCCTGGAGGAGGCCGGCGCGCTCGGCAATCCGCGGCTGGCCTTCATGGTCGAGCTGGAACGGCTGCGCGCGGCGCTGGAGGCGGTGCTGGATGTGCGGCTGCACCTGCAGGCGCTGCCGTTCGTGGACGCGGTCGAGCAGCTCATGCGCCGGGGCCAGCTGCCGCCGGCGGTGGCCGAGGTCACCGCCCGCCGCCTCGCCCACCAGCCCACCTACGGGGTAGCTGCCTTCGCCGGCCGGCAGGAGATCCTGCGCCTGCGCGCGGACCTCGCCGAGGCGCGCGGGCCGCGCTTCAAGCCCGCCGAACTGCACGAGCGGCTGTTGCGCATGGGCGGGGCGCCGCTCGGGGCGGTGCGGGAGGCGGCGTTGCGCTAGCCTAGCTCGGGCTCGCGCCGCGGCCTTCCGCCGGAGCGCGCGGGTGCCGGCTCGCACCCCCCGTCCGGTCTGCTGCGGTGGCGCGGCGCGGGCGGGCTGGCACCATTGCCGCTTTCGCCCGCGCCCCGCCCGCACGCGCAAGCCCCGAGCGGCGTCCGGCAGCCGGCGGCGCAGCGAGCTGCGGCCGCGAGCGCACCGACCGTCCCGGCGGCCCGCTGCGGCGGAGCGCGTGGGCTGCCGAAGATGCGGCGCCGGGCCCGCGGCGGTACAATCGCCCCGGCGCGGGGGGCAGGCCCCGGAGTTCCAGGAGGGTGGAGCGTGAGCGCCAAGGAGGACCCGCGAATCCGGATCCGGGAGTCGCTGCCGCCCGAGCTGCGGCCGGTGCTCGACGAGCTGGCCGAGGACTACAAGTTCTACTCGATCGTGCACCACGGCCGCGCCTTCGTCTCCTACAAGATCCTCGCCGACCTGGTGCGGCTGGGCTGGCGGTACTGCGGGCCCCAGCACAAACGCCAGGGCGAGCCGCCGCAGGGCGGCGCGGGGTGAGACCGGCCTCGGACCGGCGGGTTTGACGGCGGCCGGCGCACCGGGGATACTCCCGGCGGCCAGGGGGAGGGTGCCGGGATGCTGAAGCTGCTCAGGCTGCTGTTGGTGCTGCTGGTCGTGCTGGTGGTGGGGGTGGTGGTCGCGGGTTACGTCGCCGGCACGCGCATCGAAGCTCGCACCGAGCTGGTGCTCGACGCGCCGCCCGAGCAGATCTTTGCCGCGATCGCGCATCTGCCCTCGCGCGCGCAGTGGTTCGGCCAGGAGTTCGGCACCGGCATCGCGCGGGTCGAGGTCGTCGATCCGCGCGCCCTCGCCACCGTGGTGGCAGCGGGCGGCAGCGAGGAAGCGGTGGCGCAGCTGGGCCCGACCGTGACCCACCGCTACGTGCTCGAGGATGGCTCGGTGCAGGGAGCGCAGCTCACCGCGTACGAGCCGGGGCGGCTGATCGCCGAGCGGCTGCTGGAGATGGACCCCGGCATCGGCGGGCTGTTCGAGAGCCTGGCCTGGCGCTTCGAGGTGGCACCGGCCCCGACCGATCCGCGGCGCTCCCGGGTGGTGTTCCTCACCCATGGCGTCGCCCGGCGGCCCATCGGGGCGTTCCTCAACGCGCTCATGGAGGCGGTCGGAGCCCGCACCCAGGAACACCGTGCCATGGCGGCGAGCTGCGAGCAGCTGGCCAGGGCGCGGGGCGAGGTGCTCGTGGCCGAGCCGCCGCTCGGGGTGCTCGAGGCGGCGGCCCCGGCGAGGCCAACCGCCTCCGGAGCAGGGGAGGAGACCGGCGCCGCGGCACCGGTCTCCCCGGACGGCGGCGCCACGGAGGGCGAGGCCGCACCGCTGCCGGCCGGCGCGAGCAGCGGCGCGGGCGAGGGGCGCTGAGCGGCCCCGGCCGCCGGGCGCAAGGTTCAGGACCCCGCGGGCCAGGACGCCATGCATCCGAGCCGCCTGCACGAGCTGCTCGCCGCCGTGCACCGCGGCGAGCTCGATCCGCACACCGCCGCGGACATGTTCGCCGCGGCGCAGGCACCGGAACTCCAGGGTGTGGTCCGGATCGATCACGACCGGCCGCGGCGGCTGGGAGTCCCCGAGGCGATCCTGTGCACGGGCAAGCGGCCCGAGGACGTCGGCGCCATCGCGGCCGCGGTGGTCGCCGGCGGCGGCGACCTGCTGGCGACGCGCGCCGACCGCGCCTGCTGGGAGGCGGTGCGCGCGCGCGTGCCCGATGCGCGCTGGGAGGAGCGCGCGCGCTGCATCGTGCGCCGCCGCGAGGGCGCGCCGCCGCCGTTCGGGCTGGTGGCCGTCGTGGCCGCCGGCACCGCGGACGTGCCGGTGGCCGAGGAGGCGCGGGTGACGGCGGAGCTGCTCGGCAGCCGCACGGCGGTGGCCTACGACGTCGGGGTGGCGGGACTGCACCGGCTCCTGCCGCACCTGCAGGCGCTGCGCCGCGCGCAGGCGATCGTGGTGGCCGCCGGCATGGACGCGGCGCTGCCGAGCGTGGTCGCCGGCCTGGTGCCGGGGCCCGTGATCGCGGTGCCGACCAGCGTCGGCTACGGCGCCAGCTTCGGCGGGCTGGCGGCGCTGCTGGCGGTGCTCAACAGCTGCGCGCCCGGGGTGGCGGTGGTCAACATCGACAACGGCTTCGGCGCCGGCACGCTGGCGCACCTGATCAACGCGCGGGCGCACCGCGCTGGCGCCGACGAGGCGCTGCCCGCCGGCCCGGGCTAGCGCCGGCGGACCGGGGTGGCCGGCGACGGTCCGCCGCTGTCCGTCCGCCCGGCTGCGGCGCGAGGCGCGAGCTGGGCAAGTGCCGCCGCGGGGCGGCGCGGTGGCCGCACGGGCGAGGAGGCCGGCCGTGATGTCCATCGACACCAGCGTCCCGCCAGGCTTGCCCCCGCGCCCTCTGGATGCGCACAAGGGCATGTTCGGGCGGGTGCTGGTGCTCGGCGGCTCGACGGGGCTGGTCGGGGCGGCGGCGCTCGCCGCCGGCGCGGCGCTGCGCGCGGGGGCGGGGCTGGTGACGGTGGGCTGCCCGCGCTCGGTCTACCCGATCCTCGCCGCCAAGCTCACCGATGCCATGACCTGGCCGTTGCCGGAGACGGAGGCCGGCACGCTGGCGCCGCAGGCGCTGCCGGCGGTGCTGGAGCGGCTCGCCACCGGCGGCGCCGACGTGGTGGCGCTGGGGCCCGGGCTCGGCCGCGAGCCGTCCACCCTCCGCTTCGCGCGCGCGCTGATCGAGCGGCTGACCTGCCCGTGGGTGGCGGATGCCGACGCGCTGGTCGCACTCGCCGAGGAGATCGAGCTGCTCGGGCGCACCGCCCATCCGGGGATCCTCACGCCGCATCCGGGGGAGATGGCGCGGCTGGCGGGCGCGAGCACCGCCGAAGTCCAGCGCGATCGCGCCGCCACCGCCCGCGCCTTCGCCGCCCGCTTCCCGGCGCACGTGCTGGTGCTCAAGGGGCGCGGCACGCTCGTGGCCCTCGGCAGCGAGCAGCGGCTGTGGCGCTGCGAGGCGGGCAATCCCGGCATGGCGACCGGCGGCATGGGGGATGTCCTGACGGGGGTCATCGCGGCGCTGCTCGGCCAGGGGCTGGTGCCCTTCGAGGCCGCCCGCCTGGGGGTATGGGCGCACGCGCGCGCCGGCGACCTGGGGGCGGAGCAGATCGGCCAGCGGGGCCTGCTCGCCTCGGACCTGCTGGAGCGGCTGCCGCGGGTGCTGCGCTGAACCCGCTGCTCGGGGCGCGAGCGCGGCGCGCGGCGCGGGGGGGCATGCGTCCTGGCGGCGTGCCGCCTCCGGCTACCGCCTCCGGCCCAACACCGCCCCGCCGCCCCCGCGTACCACTCGGAAGATCCGCCCGCGTGGCGGCGAGGAGGAGGACGATCCGTGAAGACGATCCGCGTGAGCAGGCTCTTGGTGGCGCTCGCGGCGGCGTGGCTGCTCGCCGCGCCGCGGGCGCAGGCGCAGGCGGAAGACGCCGCGAGCCGCGAGGCGCTGCAGGCGTTCGAGCGCGCGATGGAGCAGCTGCAGGCGAGGGACTACGACGGCGCGATCCAGAGCTATGCCCGTTCGCTGGAGCTGCTGGAGCGGGCGGAGCTGCCCGCGCGCGCCAAGGACCAGATCCGGCAGATTGCGCACTACAACACCGCGTGCGCCTATTCCCTCAAGGGCGACAAGGAGCGCGCGCTGGAGCACTTCGCGCGCGCGCTCCAGGCGGGCTTCGAGGACTGGGAGCACATCGCCCAGGACACCGACCTCGACCCCATCCGCGACGAGCCGCGCTTCCAGCAGATCATGGAGGACGCCAAGGCGCGGGCGCGGCAGGCCGAGCGCGAGCGGCATGCCAAGGAGCGCGAGGCGCTGCTGGCTCAGCTCGGCGAGCGAGCCCTGTTCGATTTCGACTTCGAGCTGACCGACCTGGCGGGCGAGCCGCTGCGCCTGCGCGACTTCCGGGGCCAGGTGGTGCTGGTCGACATCTGGGGCACCTGGTGCCCGCCGTGTCGCGCCGAGATCCCGCACCTGATCGAGCTGTACCAGCGCTACAAGGGCAAGGGGTTCGCGATCGTCGGGCTGAGCCGCGAGCGGGTCGGCGGGGAGCAAGCGGTGGAGCTGGTGCGCGAGTTCGCCAGCGAGCACGAGATCCCGTATCGGCTCGGGGTCATCGAAGCCGACTTCCTCAAGAAGATCCCCGGCTTCCAGGGGTTTCCGACGCTGCTGTTCATCGACCGGCAGGGCCGGGTGCGGCTGGTCAAGGTGGGCTACACCGAAGGGGTGGTGCTCGAGGGCGTGATCGAGAAGCTGCTCGCCGAGCAGCTGGCCCCGGCTCCCGGCGAGCAAGGCGAGGCCCAGGGCGGCAAGCCCGAGCGGCGGCTGTTCTGAACGCGGCACAGCCCCGAGCCTGCGAGCCCCCCTGCCGCCTCGCGCCCGCCGCCGGGGGGCGCCGCCGCCAGGGCGCGCCGTGCCTCAGCGCGGCGCGCCCTGCTCGTTCAGCCGGCCGCGCGCGCGCAGTCCCTCCGCCAGCCGCTCGACGGCGAGCGTGTAGGCCGCCTGGCGCAGGTCGAGCCCCAGCTGCTCGGCGCACCCGAGCAGCGCCGCGCAGGTCTGCACCAGCTTGTCCTCGCACAGCCGCTCCACCTTGCGCGCCGTCCAGAGGTAGCCGGTGGTGTTCTGCACCCACTCGAAGTAGCTGACGATGACCCCGCCGGCGTTGCAGACGATATCGGGGATGACCCAGATGTCGCGCTGGCGCAGGATCGCGTCGGCCGCAGCGGTGGTCGGTCCGTTGGCCGCCTCGGCGATCACGCGCGCGCGCACCCGCGGCGCCAGCTCCTCGGTGATCGCGTTCTCCAGCGCCGCCGGGACCAGCACCTCCACTTCGAGCGTGAGCAGCTCCTCCTGCCCGATCGGCTCCGCCCCCGGAAAGCCGCCGACGCTGCCGGTCCGCTGCTTGTGGGCGATCAAGGCCGGCACCGCGAGCCCCTGCTCGCAGTACACGGCGGCGCGGCTGTCGCTCACCGCCA
The DNA here is from genome assembly GCA_026004615.1 of Planctomycetota bacterium. Taxonomy (GTDB): domain Bacteria; phylum Planctomycetota; class J058; order J103; family J103; genus BPJM01. Next base: position 653,604 of record BPJM01000001.1, on the reverse strand, counting down.
CCACGCGCGCCCCTGCCTCGGCGAAGCGCCGCGCCGCCACCCGGCCCGCGTTGCCGAAGCCCTGTACGGCCACCCGCGCTCCGGCCAGGCGCTGGCCCCGGGCGCGCAACACCTCGCGCACCGTCACCACCACGCCGCGGCCGGTCGCCTCCAGCCGGCCCGGCGAGCCGCCCAGCACCAGCGGCTTGCCGGTCACGAAACCGGGCTCGGACTGGCCCACCAGCTGCATGTACTCGTCCGCCATCCAGCCCATGATGCGGGCGTCGGTGTTCACGTCGGGGGCCGGGATGTCGCGCCGGGGTCCCATCTCGTTGCGCAACAGCCGCACGTAGCCGCGGCTGAGCTGTTCCAGCTCGCGCACCGACAGCGCGCGGGGATCGACCCGCACCCCGCCCTTGGCGCCACCCAGCGGCAGGCCGTTGGCCGCCGTCTTGTAGCTCATCCACATGGCGAGGGCGGTCACCTCCTGCTCGCTCACCGCGGGGTGAAACCGGATCCCGCCCTTGGTCGGCCCCAGCACGTCGCTGTGCTGCACCCGCCAGCCCTCGAACAGCCGGTAGCCACCGGCCTCCAGGTGGACGGGGATCGCCACCTTGATCGCGCGCATGGGCAGCCGCAACAGCTCGTACACGGTCTGGGGCAGGGTCAGCCGTTCGACCGCCGCCCGGAGCTGCTGCTGGATGGCGCCCACCGGATCGCGCTCGCGCTCCAGCGCGGTGTCGATCTTGATCTCCGCGGTCATGGTTGCTGCCTCCTGTGTGGTGTCGGGCGCCGTGGCGGTCCTCCGCTCGGTGCGTTACCGCCCCGCCGCGGGGAGCGCTTTACACCCGGCCTGCTCTACGCTACTTTGCGCGCTGCGTCCGGATTCCGCCGGCCGGCGCCGGGCGCCGGCCGGCCCGGACGGCGGCGAGGCGAACTGCCATGAGCGCATCCGCTGCCCCCGAAAGGCTCTTGCTCAGCGACAACCTGCCATTCGTCGAGGAGGTGTACCGGCGTTTCCTGGAAGATCCGGCCTCGGTCGATCCGGCGTGGCGGCACTGGTTCGAGCGGCTGGACGGCGGCGGGGCCCGCCCGCAGCCGGCGGAGCTCGGCCCGCCCCCGCCGGTGCGGCGCAGCATCTTCGCCGCCCGCGGCACCGGCCCAGCCGAGGCCGCCACCGAGGCCGAGCGGCGGCTGGCGCGCGCCGCCCGCCAGGACCGGGTCGCCCAGCTCGTGCAGGCCTATCGCATGCGGGGGCACCTGTATGCCCGGCTCGATCCGCTCGGGCTCGCCACGCCCGAGGGCCCCCCCTTCGCGCTCGCCGAGTTCGGCCTGGAGGAGGGCGACCTGGAGCGGAGCTTCACCGCCGGCGGGCTGAGCGGCACGCTCCGCGAGATCATCGCCACCCTGCAGGAGACCTACTGCCGCACGATCGGGGTGGAGATCGCGCACCTGGATGAAGCGGCGGAGGCGCAGCGCTGGCTGATCGAGCGGATGGAGGCGAGCCGCAACCACCCCGAGCTGTCGCGGGACGACTTCGTGAAGCTGCTCGCCAAGCTGACCGACGCCGAGATCTTCGAGCGGTTCCTGCACACCAAGTTCATCGGCGCCAAGCGGTTCTCGCTCGAAGGGGCGGAGAGCCTGATCCCGCTCCTGGAGCTGCTGATCGAGCAGTCGGCGCGCAACGGGGTGGAGGAGATCGTCATCGGCATGGCGCACCGCGGCCGGCTCAATGTGCTGGCCAACGTGCTCGGCAAACCGATGCAGGAGATCTTCGCCGAGTTCGCCGACGAGGATCCGGAGCGCTACCTGGGCCGCGGCGATGTGAAGTACCACCTCGGCTACGCGGCCGAGCGGGAGCTCGGCGGGCGCACCGTGCACCTGTCGCTCACCTTCAACCCCAGCCATCTGGAGTTCGTCGACCCGGTGGTGGTCGGGCGGGTGCGGGCGAAGCAGGACCGCTATGGCGACCGGGAGCGGCGGCGGGTGCTGCCGCTGCTGATCCACGGCGATGCCGCCTTCGCCGGCCAGGGCATCGTCGCCGAGATGTTCAACATGTCGGAGCTGGAGGGCTACACGGTCGGGGGCACGGTCCATGTGATCGTCAACAACCAGATCGGCTTCACCACCAACCCGCGCGACGGCCGCTCCAGCCGCTATCCGACCGACGTGGCGAAGATGCTCCAGATCCCGATCTTCCACGTCAACGGCGAGGACCCCGAGGCGGTGGCGCAGGTGGTGCGGCTCGCGGTCGACTACCGGGCGCGCTTCCAGCGCGACGTGGTGATCGATCTGTGGTGCTACCGGCGGCACGGCCACAACGAGGGCGACGAGCCGTCGTACACCCAGCCGCTCATGTACAAGGCGATCGAGAAGCATCCGACGGTGCGCGAGCAGTTCGTGCGCAAGCTGGCGGAGCTCGGCATCCTCGAGCCCGCGGAGGCGGAGCGCATCGCCGAAGAGCGGCGCGCGGTGCTGGAGGAGCAACACCAGGCGTACCGGCTGGGTGCGCGGCGGGACGACGGGCAGAGCGGGCCCGAGGGCCCGATCTACCGCTACCACCCCCGCAGCCGCACCGGCAGGATCTGGGAGCGGTACCGGGGCGGGCCCGACGAGGGGGTGCCGGAGGTAAAGACCGCGGTCCCGCGCGAGCGGCTGCAAGAGCTGGCGCAGCGGCTGACCGAGCTGCCCGAGGACTTCCACCCCCACCCCAAGCTCGGGCGCCTTCTGCAAGCGCGCCGCGCCATGGGCACGGGCGAGCGGCCGCTGGACTGGGGGATGGCCGAGGCGCTCGCGTTCGCCAGCCTGCTGGTCGAGGGCGTGCCGGTGCGGCTGAGCGGGCAGGACTCGCGCCGCGGCACCTTCAGCCACCGCCACGCCGATCTCTGACGACTACGAGACCGGGGCGCCGTACTGCCCGCTCGCGCGCCTGGCGCCGGACCAGGCGCCATGGCTCGATCTACGACAGCCCGCTGTCCGAGACGGGCGTGCTCGGCTTCGAGTTCGGCTACTCGCTCGCGACAGCCGGACGCGCTGGTGCTCTGGGAGGCGCAGTTCGGCGACTTCGCCAACGGCGCGCAGGTGATCATCGACCAGTTCATCTCCTCGGCGAGGACAAGTGGCATCCGGCTCGCGGCCTGGTGCTGCTCCTGCCGCACGGCTACGAGGGTCAGGGGCCGGAGCACTCTCGGCGCCGCCTGGAGCGGTTCCTGCAGCTTGGCGCGGAGGACAACATGCAGGTCGCCAGCTCACGACCCCGGCGCAGATCTTCCACTGCGCTGCGGCGCCAGGTGCTGCGCCCGTGGCGCAAGCCGCTGGTGGTGATGGCGCCCAAGAGCCTGCTGCGCCATCCGGCGGCCGTCTCGCCGCTGGCGGAGCTCGTCGAGGGCGGCTACCGGCGGGTGCTGCCCGATCCGCTGTTCGCGGGCGAGGGCGCGCCCGATCCGCGCGCGGTCGAGCGGGTGCTGTTGTGCAGCGGCAAGATCTACTACGAGCTCGACGAGGCGCGGCGCCGCGCGGCACGACACGATCTGGCGATCGTGCGGCTGGAACAGCTCTACCCGCTGCGGCGCGAAGAGGTCGTGCGCGAGCTGGAGCGCTTCCCCGCGCACCGGCAGCGGTTCTGGGTGCAGGAGGAGCCGTACAACCAGGGTGCTTGGCTGTACGTCTGGAGCACGTTCGCGGAGTGGGGACTGACCGCGCCGCCCCTGCGGGTGATCGCGCGGGCGCGCAGCGCCAGCCCCGCCACCGGCTCGCACGCCAGCCACGCGCTGGAACAGCAGCAGATCATCGAGGCCGCGCTCGATCCGCGGCTCGATCGCTCGTTCGAGACCGCGACGCGCTAGGACCCCGGCGCCGGGCGCGCGCCCGCAGGAGACAGCCGATGGCAGAGGCGGTGAAGGTTCCCTCGTTCGGCGAGTCGATCGCCGAGGTCGAGATCGAGAGCTGGAACAAGCGCGAGGGCGAGCCGGTCGCGCTGGACGAGCCGCTGTGTACGCTCGCCAGCGACAAGGCCTCGCTGGAGCTGCCGGCGCCGGCCGCCGGGGTGCTGCGCCGCATCCTGAAGCAGGCGGGCTCGGTGGTGCAGCCCGGGGAGGTGATCGCCGAGATCGAGACCGACGGCGCGGCGAGCACCGGGGCGCCGGCCGCCGCGCAGCCGGCGGCAGCGCCCGCGGCCGAGCGGGCCGCGGCGCCAGCTGCGAAGCCAGCGCCGGCGGCGCCGGCCGCGGATCGCGCGCAAGCCGCCCCGCCGCCCCCTGCCCCCGCCGGGCCGGCGGTGCGCCAGCTGCTCGCGCGCCACGGGCTGGAGCCGTCGCAGATCGAGGGGACCGGCCCGCGCGGCCGCATCACCCCCGCCGATGTCGAGCGGCACCTGGCCGCGCGGGCGGCGGGGGCCGCCGCGCCGGCCGCCGCCCGCCCGGAGCGGCTGGTGCGGATGACGCCGATCCGGCGGCGCATCGCCGAGCGGCTGCTGGAGGCGAAGCGCACCACCGCCATGCTCACCACCTTCAACGAGATCGACATGTCGGCGGTCATCGCGCTGCGCAAGCGCTACCAGGACGCCTTCCGCAGCCGCTACGGGATCAAGCTCGGCTTCATGTCGTTCTTCGTCAAGGCCTCCATCGAGGCGCTCAAGGCGTTCCCGGCCATCAACGCCGAGATCCGGGGCGAACAGATCGCGTACAAGGACTACTACGATATCGGGATCGCGGTCGGCACCGGCAAGGGGCTGACGGTGCCGGTGTTGCGCGACGCCGATCAGCTCTCGTTCGCCGAGATCGAGACCCGCATCGCGGATTTCGCCCAGCGCGCCGAGCAGGGCAAGCTCCAGCTCGAGGAGCTGCAGGGCGGCACCTTCACCATCACCAACGGCGGCATCTACGGCTCGCTGCTGTCGACCCCGATCCTCAATCCGCCGCAGAGCGGGATCCTCGGCATGCACAAGATCGAGGAGCGGCCGATCGCGCTCGAGGGCCAGGTGGTGATCCGCCCCATGATGTACGTCGCGCTGAGCTACGACCACCGGATCGTGGATGGGCGCGAGGCGGTGCAGTTCCTGGTGCGGATCAAGGAGTGCATCGAGGATCCGAGCCGGATGCTCATCGAGGTGTAGGCGGGCGCGCGCCGCGCGATGGTGCAGGGCCGGGACGGGGCGAGCGAGGAGCGGCCCGTGCCCCTGCTCGATGTGCGAGCTGCCGGGCGATTCCTGACCGCACACGACGCGGCCGCCGCCCACATCCCGCTGGAGGAACTGGCCCGGCGCAGCCACGAGCTGCCGCGCGCGCGCACCCGGCCGCTCGCGGTCTACGACGAGGAGCCCGCGCGCGCCGCGCGCGCGGTGGAGCTGCTGCGCGCCCGCGGCTACGTCGGCGCGCGGGCGCTCGCCCCGCTGCCGCCCGGCGCGCGCGCGGGCTGGATCGCGGGGCCGGCGCGGGTGCGGCTGTGGGAGCCCAATCCGTGGCTCGTGGCCTGCTGGCCCGCGATCCGCGAGCGGCTGCAGGCGGTGGCGCGGGCCGGCACCGGCCCGGCGCGGGCGCTCGATGTGGCGTGCGGCAGCGGGCGCGAGGCGGTCTGGCTCGCCGAGCGGGGCTGGGCGGTCGAGGCGATCGATCACCTGCCCGATGCGCTCGCGCGCGCCCAGGAGCTGGCGCGCCGGTGCGGCGTCCGGATCCGGACCCGCCGGCAGGACCTCGAGGCCGAGCCGCAGCTGCCGGCCGCGCGCTACGAGCTGGTGTGCTGCTTTTTCTTCCTCAGCCGCCCGCTGTTGCCGGCGATGGCGGCGGCGCTGCGGCCGGGGGGACTCATCTGCATGCGCACCTTCGATGTGCGCGAGCGGGCGCGCAGCGGCCGGCCGCGCCGGGCCCGCTTCGCGCTGGAGCCGGGCGAGCTCGCCGCCGCCTTCGCGGCGCTGGGCCTGGAGCTGCTCGCCGAGCGCGCGGGTCCGGCCGAGGACGGCCGCTGGCTGCAGGCGGTGCTGGCCCGCCGGCCCGACCGCCGCCGCGAACAGCCCGCCCCGGCCGGCCCGGCGGCTCGCCCCGGTCGGACCGGCCCGCTATGATGCCGCCCCGAGGGCGCACCCAGCTCGATCCGGCACCCTGGAGGCGCAACCGCGGTGAGCGAGGTCATCCAGCCCGTGGCGCTCGCCGCCGAGACCCGGCGGCGCTATCTCAGCTACGCGCTCAGCGTGATCACCGCGCGCGCGCTGCCCGATGTGCGCGACGGGCTCAAGCCGGTCCAGCGCCGCATCCTCTACACCATGGGGGTCGATCAGCGCCTGGGCCCCACGGCCCGCCACAAGAAATCGGCCAAGGTGGTCGGCGAGGTCATGGGCAGCTACCACCCGCACGGCGATCAGGCGATCTACGACGCGCTGGTGCGCATGGCGCAGCCGTTCACCATGCGCGCGCCGCTGATCGACGGGCAGGGCAACTTCGGCAGTCTCGATGGCGACCCGCCGGCCGCCTACCGCTACACCGAAGTGCGGCTCACCCCGCTGGCGACCGAGCTCCTGGAGGAACTCGCGGCCGAGACCGTGCCGCTGCGGCCGAACTACGACGACACCCGCCGCGAACCGGTGGTGCTGCCGGCCCGCCTGCCGCACCTGCTGCTCAACGGCGCGCAGGGCATCGCGGTGGGCATGGCGAGCAGCATCCCGCCGCACAACCTGGGCGAGCTGGTGCGGGCGTGCGTGCGGCTGATCGATGAGCCCCAGAGCACGGTCGCGCAGCTGTTGCGCACCCTGAAGGGGCCGGATCTGCCGACCGGGGGCGAGCTGCTGGCCAGCCGCGAGGAGCTGCGCGCGATCTACGAGAGCGGGCGCGGCAGCCTGAAGCTGCGCGGCACCTACCGGGTGGAGCGGAGCGGGCGGCGCTGCCGGCTGGTCATCGACTCGGTGCCGTGGGGGGGCGACAAGTCCCAGATCGTCGAGAAGATCGGCGAGATCATCGCCGCCCGCCGGCTGCCGCAGGCGCTCGATGTGCGGGACGAATCGACCGAGCAGGTGCGCATCGTGCTCGAGTTGAAGCCGGATGCCGATCCGGCACGCGTGATGGCCTATCTGTACCGGCACACCCCGCTCATGACCGCGCTGCCGGTCAACCTCACCTGCCTGGTGCCGGGCCCGGACGGCGTGCGCGGCCGGCCGGCGCGGCTCGACCTCAAGGCGATCCTGCGCCACTTCCTGGACTTCCGCCTCCAGGTCCTGACCCGCCGGCTGGAGCACCGGCTGCGCGAGCTGCGCGCGCGCATCCACATCCTGGAGGGCTTCGCCGCCATCTTCGCCGAGCTCGACGCGGCGCTGGCGCTGGTGCGGGGCGCCGAGGGGCGCGAGGACGCCCGGCAGCGGCTGTGCGCGCGCTTCGGGCTCGATGCGGAGCAGGCCGAGGCGGTGCTGCAGACCCGCATCTACCGGCTGGCGCGCCTGGAGATCGCCCGGCTCGAGCAGGAGCTCGGCGACAGACGTGCGGAGGCATCGCGACTGGAGCGCCTGCTGGCGAGCGAGCCCGCCCGCTGGGGGCTGGTACGCGAGGAGCTGGAGGAGATCGCGCGCCGCTACGCCGATCCGCGGCGCACCCGCATCGCGGGTGGCGAGGACAGCGAGCACGCCTACGACGCCGATGCGTACGTGGTGGACGAGGACACCCATGTCGTGCTGACCCGCGACGGCTGGATCAAGCGCGTGCAGCGGCTGCGCTCGCCCGAACAGACGCGCACCCGCGAGGGAGACGAGGTGGCGTGGGTGCTCGCCGGCTCGACGCGCAGCGCGATCGCGCTGTTCACCAACCATGGCTCGGCGTACGTGCTGCGCATCCACGAGGTGCCGGCGACGCACGGCTACGGCGAGCCGCTGCAGAAGTTCTTCCGGCTGGGCGACGGCGAGCGGGTGGTGGGAGCGCTGTCGCTGGATGAGCGGCTGTGCCCGCCCGACGAGCCGGCCGCGGCGGCGGACGCGCCGCCGCGGCCCTGGCTGGTCGCCGCCACCGCGCGCGGCCAGGTGGTGCGTCTTGCGCTGGCGCCGCACCGCGAGGTCTCCACGCGCACCGGGCGCCGCTACCTGCGGCTGGGCCGCGGCGACGAGGTCGTCGGGGTGGCGTTGCCGGCCCCCGAGCAGCGCTACCTGGCGCTGGCGAGCCGCCAGGGCCGGGTCGCGGTCTTCGCGCTGGAGGAGGTCAACGTGCTCGCCGGACCGGGCAAGGGGGTGCGCGGGATCAAGCTCGAGGCCGGCGATCGGGTGGTGGCGATGGTGCTCTCGCGCGGTCATGGCGACCCGGTGCGGCTGCTCACCTCCGGCGGCGGGGTGCGCGAGCTGCCGGTCACCGCCAGCAGCATCGCGCGGCGCGGCGGCCGCGGCCGCCCGCTGGTGCGGCGGCAGCAGGTGCTGGGCCCGGCCCCGGTGCCGCTCGAGGTCCCGGTGCTCGCGGCCGAACCGGACGCGGAGCGGAGCGCGGGCAGCGACGGTGGGGGCGGAGCGCGCGATGACGGCGGCGAGGAGCGATGACCTCCGGCAGCGCAGCCTGTGGCCGCCCGTTGGGGCGGCGCGGCCGGCCGCCGCGCCCCCGGGCGCCGCGCCGTGCCCCGGCGTGCACTCCTCCGCCGGCGGGGGCGAGGCCCGCGGTGGGGGCGGCGGGATGAGCGGCCGCAGCCGGCGCGGGTCTCGCCGCGAAGGCCCGGCGCGCCGCCGGCGCCCCGCCGCCGGCTCGTACCGCGCGCGCGACATCCAGGTCCTGGAGGGCCTGGAGCCGGTGCGCAAGCGGCCCGGCATGTACATCGGCGGCACCGACGCGCGCGCCATGCACCACCTGGTCTGGGAGATCATCGACAACGCGGTCGACGAGGTCATGAACGGCTTCGCCACCACGGTCGAGGTCGAGTTGTCCGCCGATCGCCGCACCGTGACGGTGACGGACGACGGCCGCGGCATCCCCGTGGACATCCACCCGCGCTTCGGCCGGCCGGCGCTGGAGCTGATCCTGACCACCCTGCACGCCGGCGCCAAGTTCGACAAGGGGAGCTACCTCCATGCGGGCGGGCTGCACGGGGTGGGCGCCTCGGTGGTCAACGCCCTCAGCGAGCGCATGGTGGTCGAGGTGCGGCGGGATCGCGCGCGCTGGCGGCAGGAGTTCGCGCGCGGCCAGCCACGGGGCGCGCTCCAGCAGCTCGGGCCCGCGCGCACCAGCGGCACCCGCGTCCGCTTCACGCCCGATCCGGAGATCTTCGGACAGGCCACCTTCGATCCGGATCGCATCCGGAGCGACCTGGAGGACCGGAGCTACGTCCACCGGGGGCTCACCGCCGTCTTCGCGGACGCCGCCACCGGCAGCCGCGAACGGTTCCACCATCCGGAGGGGCTGGTCGCCTTCGTCGAGCGGTACTGCCGCGAACACGAGCTCGAGCCGGTGGCGCCGGCGATCTTTCACCTCGAGCGCCAAGAGCCGCCGCGGCTGGAGTGTGCGCTGGTCTGGACCGCGGGGGCGGAGGAGGCGGTGCGCAGCTACGTCAACGGCATCCGCACCCCGCAGGGCGGCACCCACGAGAATGCGCTGCGCCAGGCGGTGGTCAAGGCGCTCAAGGGCTACCTCGAGACCCACGGGTTGTGGCCGCGCGGCCTCAGGCTCAGCGCCGAGGATCTGCGCGAGGGGCTGGTCGGCGTCATCAGCGTGTTCTTGCTCGAGCCTCGCTTCCAGGGGCAGACCAAGGAGCGGCTCGCCAACCCGGAGCTGCAGTCCGAGCTCGAGGGCACGCTGCGCACGGCGCTGGAGACTTGGCTGCACGAGCAGTCCACGGCGGCCGAAGCGATCGTGGCGCGCGCGATCACCGCTGCCCGCGCGCGCGCGGCGAGCCGGGAGGCCGCGCGCAAGGTCCGCCGCCAGGCGGGGCTGGGGCGCCGGCTCAACCTGCCGGGCAAGCTGGCCGACTGCGCGTCGCGCGATCCCGAGCAGTGCGAGCTGTTCATCGTCGAGGGCGATTCGGCCGGGGGCACCGCCAAGCAGGGCCGCGACCGCCGCACGCAGGCGGTGCTGCCGCTCAGGGGCAAGGTGCTCAACGCCGAGCAGGCGAGCAGCAAGAAGCTCCACGCGAACAAGGAGCTGGACCACATCGCCCAGGCGCTCGGCTGTGGTCTCGCTCCCCACACCGAGCTGGGCCGGCTGCGCTACGGCAAGGTGATCCTGCTCATGGACGCCGACAGCGACGGCCACCACATCACGACGCTGCTCGTCGCGTTCTTCTATCGCTACCTGCCCGGGCTGATCCGCGCCGGCCGGCTGTACCTGGCGCAGCCGCCGCTGTACCGGATCCGCTACCGGGATCTCAAGGTGTGGGCGGCGGACGAGGACGAGAAAGCGCTGCTGCTCAGCACGTTTCCCGACGGCGTCGAGCCCGAGATCACCCGCTTCAAGGGGCTCGGCGAGATGAGCGTCGCCGAGCTCGCCGAGACCGCGCTCGATCCGCGCACGCGCCGGCTGCTGCGCGTGGAGGAGCGGGATGCGCTCGAGGCCGACCGCACGCTGGCGGCGCTGCTCGGCAAGGACCCCGCGCCGCGCTACGAGCTGATCATGGAGCACGCGCTGGAGGTCGCCGACCTCGACGTGTAGCCGGCGGCGGGCGCACCCGGCACGGGGCGGCGCCCGCCGCTACAATGGCGCGCAGGCGGGGCGCGCCGGCGAGCGGATCGGGGAGCATGATCCAGACCGAACAGCTGCGCAAGCACTACCGCATGGGCGAGGAGCTGGTGCGGGCGCTGGACGGGGTAGACCTCCGGATCGAGGACGGCGAATCGGTCGCGGTGCTCGGCCCGTCCGGCTCGGGCAAGTCCACGCTGCTGCACCTGCTGGGGGGACTGGACACGCCCACCGCTGGCCGGATCGTGGTCGATGGCGAGGAGCTGGCCCTGCTCGGCCGGCGCCAGCTCGCCCGCTATCGCAACGAGAAGGTCGGGTTCGTCTTCCAGTCCTTCTACCTGCAGCCGCATCTGACGGCGCTGGAGAACGTGGAGCTTCCCCTCAAGCTGCGGGGGCTCGCCCGCCGCGAGCGGCGCGCGCTGGCGGCGGCGCGGCTGGAGGAGGTGGGGCTCGGCGACCGGATGCACCACCGGCCCGGCGAGCTGAGCGGCGGGCAACGGCAGCGCGTCTCGATCGCGCGCGCGCTCGCCGGCGAGCCCCGGTTCCTGCTGGCGGACGAGCCGACCGGCAACCTGGACAGCCGCACCGGCGCGGCGATCCTGGAGCTGTTCATGCGGCTGCACCGCGAGCGGGGGCTGACGGTCATCACCGTCACCCACGATGCGGCGGTCGCCGCCCGCCACGCCCGCCGGATCGAGCTGCTGGACGGCCGCGTCGTGCGCGACAGCCCGCAGTGAGCCGGCTGCCGCTGGCCGCCCGGGGGCGGCCAGCGGCAGCGCCGCCGCGACGTGCCCCCTTACGCCTTGCTGTCGTCCAGGTGGTGCAGCTCGTTCTCGCCCTTGACGCTGATGGCCTCGAACTTGCCTCCCCTGGCCTTGAGCAGCGCCAGGGCGTAGGCGGCGCGCGCCGTGCGGCCGTTGCCGTCCACGAACCCGTGGCAGCGCACGATGGCGCCGAGCAGATAGCAGGCCAGGTTGGGCTCCGGCGGCTTGCCCTTGATCCGCTGGAGCGCGAGCTCCAGCAGCCGCTCGCCGGCGACGCTCGAGGGCAGCGGACTGCCGAGCACGATCGGCCGGTAGGGATCCGCCTTCTTCTTGTTGACCAGCACCTTGTTGAGCGTCTGCAGGTGCTGGAGCGAATCGAGTTCGGTCTTCTTCGCCGCTTCCTCCAGGATCTTGGCGACGGCCTCGATCTCGCCCGCCTTGCCGCGCGTGGTCGTCGAGGCGTGGTTGATCCACTTCGAAGCCTTCACGAACTCGGAGTCGGACTCCTCGGCGCCGAAGTCCTTGGGCTTCATCGGGTACTTGTCGATCAGGTCATCGAGCTTGCGGGACTTGTAGCCCTTCTCCAGATCGTCGAGCACCTGCATGACCGCCTTGCAGTTCTTGAGCTCGATCTCCAGGAAGCCCTGCGCCGCGTTCGTCGCGGCCTCGGTGGTCATCGTCTTCCAGTTGTTCTTCAGGTTGTGATCGATGATCAGGTCGATCACCGCCTCGAGCGTCTTCTTGCCGAGGATCTCCTCCAGCTCCTTGCCCTGCTGGGACGAGACGAGTGCCTTGACGACGCCCTTGCGGTCGGGCCCCTTCGCCTCGGTCACGCCCGGCAGGACCAGGAGCCCCGCCACCACCAGCGCTGCGGTCCATCCCGTACGCGCGTGCATGCCTCCCCCTCCTCCCCGGAATCCAGCGAACGATGGACCTCAGTATAGCCGCGCGGGGCGGAGCGAGCCAGAGGTCCCGCCCGAGGGGCTGCGCCGCTCGCCGCCTGCGCGGCAGCAGCCTGCTTGCACCGAGCCCGCCCGCGCGGCATGCTGGCGAGCACCATGCGCCTGCGCGATCACCTGCAGGAGGTCGTCTGGTCGTTCCGCAAGCAGCGGCTGCGGACCGCGCTGACCGCGATCGGGATCGGCATCGGCGCCTTCGCCATCGCGATCATGGTCGGGCTGGCGCAGGGGATCCAGGCCTACGTCGCCGAGCAGTTCGCCGCCTTCGGCGACCGCCGGGTGCTGTTCGTGTTTCCCGAGGTCGCGCGGCCGGCGATGCGGTTGCTCGAACGGATCTCGCGCATCGGCCGCCCGGCCGAGCCGCTGGATGAAGAGGATCTCCGGATGCAGCGGCGCAGCCGGGGCGGGCTGTGGATCAGTCCCGCGCAGCTCCAGGCGCTGCGCGCGCTCGATGGCGTTGCCTCGGTGGCGCCGCTGAGCTGGCTCGAGGTCGACGGGGTGGCGCTGGCACCGGCAGCCGACGCCCCGCACCCGCAGCCCGCGGCAGCGCCGCCCGGCACCGCGCCGCAGACGGAGTCCACCGCGACCGCCGCCGCGGGCGGCGCGGCGGCCCCCCCGCAGGGATCGAGCGCGGCCGCGCGGGCGGGCGAGGGCGCGCCGGCCGATCCCCCGGCCGAGCCGCCCGGGCTCACCTGGTACGAGATCGACTTCGCCACCATGAGCAACAGCCCGCTGCTCGGCACGCCGTCGGCCGGCCGGCTGCCCGAGGACGAGGAGCCGGCGGCGGTGGTGCTGGCGCCGCAATATGCCGAGAGCTTCGGCGTGCCCGCCGGGCAGCTGCTCGGCCGCGAGGTGCTGCTGCGCGTGCCCTATCTCGGCGATATCACCAGCCGTTTCCTGTACCGCGATCCATCCCGCTACCGGCCCCGCTGGCGCATCTTCCGCGCCCGCGTGGTCGGCCTGGCGGAGCTCAGTCCCTTTTCGCGCGCGGTGTACGCCTCGCTGCCGCTCGCCCGCGCCATGATGCGGTACCAGAGCGGCAATCCGGAGCTCTTGTCCGAGGACAAGCTCGGCTTCCAGGTGCTGGTGCGCATCACGCCCGAGGCCGAGCTCGGCGACCTCAAGCGCCGTATCGAGGCGCTGGGGCTGTCGGCGCGCACCGTGGACGACGAGCTGCGCAACGTGCAGCGCGCCTTTTTCGTGATCGACCTCGCGCTGAGCTCGTTCGGCCTGCTGGCGCTGCTGGTGGCCTCGTTCGGCATCGTGAACACCCTGCTCATGTCCATCTCGGAGCGCACGCGCGAGATCGGCGTCATGAAGGCGCTGGGGGCGAGCGAGGGCACGATCCGGCGGCTGTTCGCGCTCGAGGCCGCGGCCATCGGGCTGGCCGGCGGGCTCGGGGGCACCGCGGCGGCGATCGGCGCCGGGCTGCTCGGCAACGCGCTGGTGCGGCGGCACCTGCCGCTGGCCGAGGCGCTCGCCGGCTACGAGGTGTTCTCGTTTCCCCCGTGGCTGCTCGCGGGCACGATCGGTTTTTGCACGGTGCTGGGGGGCCTGGCCGGCCTGTACCCGGCGGCGCGCGCCGCCCGGCTCGATCCGGTGGAGGCGCTGCGCCGCGAATAGCGCGCCCGCCGCCGCGCATTCGGCCCAGGCAGGCTGCCTGCGCGCGGTCCCCGCCAGCGCGCCAGCTCCGCAGCGCTTGCCGGCGCGCCTCGGTCCCGGCTATAACGAGGGCGCCTCCGCCCGCCGCCGGCGAGCGCCTCGTGCGCGCGGGCCAGCGGGGCCGAGGGCGGAGTTCGGAGGGCGGGCCGTGCAACCCCTGGGCGCGGTGCACGCGGTGCTGCCCGCGCGGCTGCAGGCGCGGCTGCGCTGGCTCTTCGCGGCGAGCGGGCTGGTGCAGGCCGCCGCGGTGCTCGCGCTGCTGCTGGCGCTGGGGCTGCTCGTCTGCCGGCTCGCCTTCGGCTGGGCGCCGCTGCCGCGCTGGTGGTGGCTCGGCGCGCTCTTGCCGCCTGCCCTTGCCTGGGCTGGCTGGCGCGCCTGGCGCCATGCCCCCTCGCGCACGGCCTGCGCCGCCTGGCTCGACCGGCGGCTGGGACTCGGGGGCCTGCTGCTGAGCAGCGCCGAGCTGGGCGGGGCCGGCGGCTGGCAGGCGCGGCTCGCCGCGCAGCTGGAACAGGCGCCGCTGGCGCAGGCATGGCCGCGCCTGGATGGGCGCTCGCTGCTCGTGCGGCTCGCCGCCCCGGGCGCGCTGCTGGGCGCGGTGCTGCTCTTGCCCCCGCCGCCGGCCGAGCCCGTGCTCCCGCCCCAGGCACACGCCGCCATGGCGAGTGCGCTCGCGGAGCTGCAAGAGGAGCTCGCGCGGCTGCGCGCCGAGGCGAGCCTCGAGCCCCAGACCGAGCGCGAGCTCGCCGAGCAGCTGCAGCAGCTCCAGCGCGCGCTCGCCGCGCACAGCCCGCCGAGCTGGAGCGAGATCGACGCGCTGGGGGAGCGGATCGCCCACGAGCAGCAGCTGCGCGAGCAGGCACGCCAGCTCGCGCTCGCGCGGCTGGAGGCGCTGCTCGCCGGACCGCTCGCGCCCGCCTCCGGGAGCGCGCCGGCCCGGCACGCGGCGCCCGGGGCCGGGCAGGAGCCCACCGCCGCTGCGGGCTCGCCGCCGGCCCCGGGCGGCACGGCAGCGCCCGAGCGGCTGCCCGGCGAGGGACTCGGTGCCGGCGGCGAGGCCTCCGGCACCACCGGCGGCGATGGGGCTCGAAGCGAGGAGCTCAGGCGCGCGCAGGCCGAGCTGGCGCGGCTGCTCGCCGAGGCCGAGCGCGCGGGACTGCTGCGCGAGCTCGACCCCGAGAGCAGGGCGCTGCTGGCGGAGCTGGAGCGGCTCGGCGGCGGGCCCGAGCTCGCCGACCCCGCGCAGCTGCGCGCCATGGCCGAGGCGCTGCGCCAGGCGCTGGCGCGCGGCGCCGAGCTGCCGCCGTTCGATCCGGCGGCGTTGCGCGAGGCGCTCGCCCGCGCCCGGGCGGCCGGCGGCTGCGAGCTGCCCGCGGGGGTCACCCCCAGCGCGGCGCCGCGCCCGCATCCGGCCACCGCCGCCTGCGCGGCCGGCCGGTGCGCCGCCTGCGCGGCCGGCTCGCCACCCCTGCCGGGCTCGGGTGGGATCGGCCGATCCCTGCCGGGCTCGGGTGGGATCAGCCGCGGGCCGGGCAGCGCGCCGCTGGGGACCGCCGAGGGCGAGCCCGCGCCCGGCGCCGAGGGCGAGGCGATGGTGCTCCCGCGTCCGCTCGCGCCGCCGCGCGGCGGGGTGCTGCTCGGCACCTCGCGGGCCGAGCCGGAAACGGCTCCCCAGCGGGATACCGGCGCGGGTGGGGCAGGGCAGGCCGACGGCGGCGGGGCGGCCGCCACCACCAGCCGGCTGAGCCCGGCGCACCGCGAGGCCGTGCGCCGCTACTTCCGGGAGGCGGCCCCACCGCGTTGACCCCGCGCCGATCCGCTGCGAAGGGCGGCGGGTGGGCGCGTGCCGCCCGGGGGGGACGACGGCGCGTCGTGCCGACACACCGTATGCCCGAGCGGCACGCCCGGCAGCCATCCTGTGGCCGCCGGCCGAGGATGGGAAACGAACTCGGCTGAAATCCCAACCCGTTGCGGGGCCCGGCGCTCGTGGGCCGCCGCCGCGGCGCGGGCCGCCGCGCCGCCGCTGGCGGCGGGTCTTGGACCTGCCGGCGCGCATGGCCGCGCTGCTTGCAGCCAGATCGCCTCGTCCCTAACATCCGGTCCCCGCAGGAGGGTCCAACCCGTGCGGGCCGGGCGGGGGGAGGAGGGAGCCGTGGACGGGATCGCGGAGCAGCCGCTGCTCGCGCCCGAGCGGATCGAGCGCGGGCAGGCGCTGCTCGCGCGGCTGCGCGCGGGGCTGGAGCGGGTCATCCTCGGCCAGCGCGAGCTGATCGAGCTGGTGGTGATCGCGCTCGCCGCGCGCGGGCACCTGTTGCTCGAGGGGCTGCCGGGGCTGGGCAAGACCGAGCTGGTCAAGGCGCTGGCGGGGCTGTTGGGGCTGCGCTTCCGCCGCATCCAGTTCACCCCCGATCTGCTGCCCTCCGATATCACGGGCGGCCCCGTCCTGGAGGAGCGCGACGGCCGGCGGGTGTTCGTGTTCCATCCCGGCCCGCTGTTCGCCCACGTGGTGCTGGCCGACGAGATCAACCGCGCCTCGCCCAAGACCCAGTCCGCGCTGCTGGAGGCGATGCAGGAGCGGCGGGTGACGGCGCTCGGCCAGCCGCACGCGCTGCCCGAGCCGTTCTTCGTGCTCGCCACCCAGAACCCGATCGAGCTGGAGGGCACCTACCCCTTGCCCGAGGCGCAGCTGGATCGGTTCCTGTTCAAGATCGAGGTGCCGCGCGTCGCCGAGGAGATCATGGTGCGGATCATCCGCGAGCGGCGGCGCGGCAGCCCCCCGCCCCTCGAGCCGGCGCTCGATGGGGCGGCGCTCGCGGAGCTGTTCGAGCTGGTGGACGGGGTGTTCCTGCCCGAGGCGGTCGCCCGCTACGTGGCGCGCCTGGTCGCCGCCAGCCACCCGGATGCGCCGGGCTGTCCCGCACCGGTGCGCGGCTGGATCCGCTATGGCGCCTCGCCCCGGGCGGCGATCGCGATCGCGGAGGCGGCGCGCGCGGCGGCGCTGCTCGCCGGCCGGCCGAACGTGGATTTCGACGACGTGGCGCGGGTGGCGGTGCCGGCGCTCGCCCACCGGTTGGTGCTGGAGCACGCCGCGCGGCTGGAGGGGGTGGACGCGCGCCGGGCGGTCCAGGCGCTGCTCGCCGCGGTGCCGCTCACCCCGGAGCCGGTCCCGAGCGAGGTCCGCTGATGCGAGCGGCCCTGGCCCGCCCGGCGCTGCTCGCCCTGCTGGCCTCCGGTGCGCTGCTGGCGCTGCCCTCCGCGGCGCGCGCCGTGCCCGAGCTGATCAGCCGCGATGCGCCCGAACTGCCTGCGCTCGAGGTGACGCTGGAGCCCTGCCCGGCCGAGCTCCGGGCTCGCCCGGCATACGGCTACGTCATCTGCGAGCTGCGCAATCCCGAGCCGCGCCGGCACCGGGTCGAGCTCGAGTTGTCCGTGCTGTCGCGCCGCTGGCCCGGGCGTGGCGGCCGTCTGCAGACGGGCGCGCCCTTCGCCGCCAGCCAGACGGTCGAGCTCGCCCCGGGCGCGCGCGCCCGCGCGATCCTGCCCATATGGCTCCAGGAGGAGGGCTACGGCGAGCTGCGCGTGCAATGCGACGGCACCAGCTGGGGCAGTACCTACCTGCGCGTGGAGGGGCGCTCGCGGGGCGGGGGGCCGGAGCTGGAGGTGCTCGTCGCCGGCCAGCCCGCTGCCCAGAGCGCGCGCGCCTGGGAGTGGGCGCTCGCCGATACCATCGCCCGTGCGATCGGAGAGCCCGGCGGCCGGCGGTCCCGGGGCAGCTCCCCGGCGCCACGGGTGCAGTTCCGCGCCCCCGCGGAGCTGCCCGAGCTGTGGAGCGAGCTGACCGCCTTCGACCTCGTGGTCGCCGACGGCTCGCTGGGGGCGCTGCCGCCCCGCGCCCAGCAGCTGCTCGCCGACTACGCGGCCGGCGGCGGGGTGCTGCTGGTGCTCGAGCCCGAGCTCGTGGGCGAGGGAGCGGTGCGCGAGCTGGTGCGAGGCGAGGCGGCGGCCCGCGGCGGCGGGGCGGGCGCGGCGCCGCCCGTGCCCGCCGCCACGGGCGGGCGCCATGGGCTGGGTCGGTGGGCGGCGGTGGCCGCTCCGATCGCGGAGCTGGCCCGGCGCGAGCCTCCCGCCCAGCTCGCGCAGCTGCTCGAGGCGGCGAGCACGCCCTGGTTCGAGCGGTTGCCAGCGCCGCTGCGCACCCCGGTGGCGGTGCCGGGGGTGGGCGAGGTGCCGGTGCGGCTGTTCGTCGGTCTGATCGTGCTGTTCGCGGCGCTCGCCGGCCCGGTGAACTTCCTCTACTGGCGGCGGCGCGCGCGGCCGCTGGTGCCGCTGCTGCTGGGGCCTGTGGCCGGCCTGGCACTGACCGGGGCCATCGCGCTGTGGGGGGTGCTGGGCGAGGGAGTGGGGATCAAGGCGGCGAGCATGTCGGTGACGTGGCTCGACCAGCGCAGCCACCGCGCCGTGCAGCTCGCCTCGCAGACGTTGTTCGCCGGGCTATCGCCCGGAGCGCTGCGACCCGCCGCCGGCACCTGCGTGCTGCCGGCGCCGGAACAGTCCTCCCCGCCCCGGTTGCATTTCGAGCTCGAGGCGGGCCGGCGGCTCGGCGGCGAGCTGGTGCCGGCGCGCACCGAGCGGACGCTCGTTACGGTGAGCGTGGCCGGGGCGCGCGAGCGGCTGCGGTTTCGCCGCGCGGGCGAGGGCGGCTGGCGGCTGCTCGGAGACCCGGCGCTGCGGCCGGCGGGCGGGGCGGGAGCGCTCGTGCTGCGCGACCTCGAGGGCCGCTGGTTCGTGCTGGGCGAAGGCGAGCAGCTCGAGCCCCTCGGCGAGACCCAGGCGGCCGAGGCGGTGCGCGCGCTGTGCGGCGCGCTGGCGACGGGCTTCGTCCAGGCCCGCGCCCCGCTCGCCGCCCGCAGCCGGTTCCAAGGCGAGTGGCTGGAGGCTGCTCCCCCAGGCGGCGCCGGTCCGGTGCTGGCGGCCGGCCCGCACCGAGAGCTGTTGCGCGGCTGGCTGCTCGGCCTGCTCGGCGAGAGCGGGGAGCTGCCGCCCGGCACCTACCTGCTCCGGGTCGAGCAGCCGCCCGCGCTGGACCGCATGGGGCTCGAGGTCGAGGAGCGGCTGGGGGTGCACCTGGTGGCCGGGCGGCTGGGAGCGGAGGACTTCGTCGAGTGAGCGCGCCCCTGCTCGAGGTGGACGGCCTCTCCAAGAGCTTCGACGGCGTGCGCGCCGTCGATGGGCTGTCGTTTGCGCTCGAGCGCGGTCGCATCACGGCGTTCATCGGCCCCAACGGCGCCGGCAAGACCACCACCATGCGCATCGCCGCCACGCTCGAGATCCCCGACCGGGGCGATGTCCGCATCGAGGGGATCTCGGTGCTGGAGGAGCCCCAGCAGGCGCGCCTGCGGCTCGGCTTCATGGCGGACCAGTTCGTGCCGTATGCGGATCTCGACGTCGAGCAGTACCTGCAGTTCTTCGCGCACGCCTATGGCTTGCGCGGCCTGGCGCGCCGCCGCACCGTGGCCAGCGTGATCGAGTTCTGCGGGCTCGGGGACATGCTGCGGCGGCCGACCACCGGCCTCAGCAAGGGCATGGGCCAGCGGCTGCACCTGGCGAAGACGCTGCTGCACGACCCGCCCCTGTTGCTGCTCGATGAGCCGGCGGCGGGCCTCGATCCGCGGGCGCGCATCGAGCTGCGCGAGCTGTTGCGCGAGCTGGCCGCGGCCGGCAAGGGGGTGCTGATCAGCTCGCACATCCTGGCCGAGCTGAGCGAGATCGCCGACGCGCTGGTGCTCATCGAGGCGGGGCGGCTGGTGCTGGCGGGAACCACCGCCGAGGCGCAGCGGGCGGTGCGCGAGCACCACCTGATCCGGATGCGGGTGCTCGAGGACAACCGCCGCGCCGAGCGGTGGCTGCTGACCCAGCCGCAGGTGCGCGAGGTCAAGGTGCTGGACGAGGTGCACCTGCAGTTCGACTTCACCGGCGACGAGCGCGCGATGGCGGAGCTGCTCCGCAGGGCGGTCGAGGCCGGGCTCGGCGTGGTGAGCTTTGCGACCGAGGAGGCCGACCTGGAAGAGGTCTTCATGCGGACGACCCGAGGGGTGCTGCAGTGAGCGAACAGGGAGCGCAGTCCATCCCGCTCGCCGAGCGGCTCGCCGAGCGGCTCAACCCGGTGCTCGTGCGCGAGCTGCACCAGGGGGTGCGCAGCCGCGCGTTCATCGTGGCGCTGGGGCTGGTGCTGCTGGCCAATGCGCTCGCCGCGGTGCTGATCGCGGCCAACCTGAGCGAGATGCGGCCGGGCGAGCCATTTCTGCACGCGCTGACCACGCTGATCAGTGCGCTCGTCCTGGTGGTGCCCGTGCGGGCGCTGTTCGCGATGGTGCGCGAGGTCGAGCCCGGCCTGAGCGAGCAGCTGCTGCTCACCCGCCTGCGGCCGCGCCGCATCGTGCACGGCCAGCTCCTCGCCGCCGCCTTCCACATCTTCGCCCTCACGGGCCTGTTCGCCCCCCTGCTGGCGCTCACCTACCTGTTGCGCGGGGTGGACGTGGTGGCGATCGTGCTCGGGCTCGGGCTGGCAGCCGGGCTGGCGCTCGCGCTCGCCGGCGGTGCGCTCGCGCTCGGCTCGCTGGCACGGGTGCGGGCGCTCGCGCCGCTGGCGCGCGCGCTCGGCCTGTTCGGCGTGTTCTCGGGCGCCGGCGTGGCCACGCCCCTGATCCTGGAGGGACTCGGGGACCTGGTGCAGTGGTATGCAAGCGATCCGGAGGAGTTCCGCAACGCGCTGCTGGGCATGCTCGGGGCGCTGGTGCTCGGGCTGTGGCTGTGCGAGCTGGTGGCGACCGCCATGCTGAGCCACCCCTTCGAGAACCGCTCGACCGGCTTCCGGGTGCACGCCTGGGCGGTCGCGGCGGCCGCCTTCGGGTTCGTCCTCGCGGCGGTGCCACAGCGGTTCCTCGACGAGGCGCTGCCCGCTGCCGGCGCGGTCGCGTGCGCGCTGGCGGCGCCGGTCTGGCTGATCGCGGCCACCGAGGAGGAGTCGTTCTCCCCGCGGGTGCGCCGGCACGTGCCCCCGAGCCGGCTGCTCGCCGCGCTGGCGGCGGTGTTCCTGCCGGGCGGCGGGCGGGGACTGCTCTGGGTGCTGTGCAGCGCCGCGCTGCTGTTGGCCGGCGGTCTGGGGTTGCCGCCGCTGCTCGCCGGCACGCCGGCCGATCCAGCGGTTGCGGTAGTCCTCGCCATGGTGCTGCTCTACGGGGTGCTCTACGCCGCGGTGGGGCGGGTGGTGCGCGGCCGGATGCGCCCCGGGCTGCGCGCGAGCTGGCTCGCACGCGCGCTGCTGCTGGGGATCGCGCTGCTCGGCAGCCTGCTGCCGCTGTTGCTCGATGCGATCGTGGGCGGCGGCATCGAGCGCTGGCACCCGGGCCACATCCTCGATCCGGTCTGGACCCTGGTGGAGCTTCGCCGGATCCGGCGCGCGCACGATCCGGTGCTGATCCTGGGCGTGCTGGCGGCGCTGGCGGTGCTGGCGGCGGCGCCCTCGATGCGGCGCGGGCTCGCGGAGAGCTGGCATGCCGCGGCCGCCCGGCGCGGGCGGGCGCGGCCGGCGCCCGCGGCCCCGGCGGCGGCGCGGTGAGCGGGGCGGCGAGCTGGACCGAGCTCGAGCGCCAGGCGCGCGGTGCCGCCGCGCCCTACCGGCTGGTGCTGCCCTCCGGCCCGGTAGGGGGTGGCGCCGGCGAGTTCGCCGGGCTCGGGGCCGGCGCTTCGCTCGAGCTGCTGGAGCTGCGCGACTATGTGCCGGGCGACGACCTGCGGCATCTGGACTGGCGCGCCTACGCCCGGAGCGATCGGCTGCAGACGCGGCTGTACCGCGCCGAGGTCGCTCCCTGGGTCGAGCTGATCTGCGACTGCTCCGCCTCGATGGCGGTGAGCGCGCGCAAGGAGCGCGCCGCACGCGCGCTGCTGGCGGCGCTTCTCTGGTGCAGCCGCGCCGCGGGCGGCCGGCCGCGCCTGCTCGCCTGCGGCAAGGGGCCGCTTGCTGCCACGAGCCCGCCCGCCTTCGGCGGGCCCGATCCCCTGGAGCTCGTGCCGGCGGTGCCGCTGCGGCCGCGCGGGGTGCGGGTGCTGCTGTCCGACCTGCTGCACCGCGCCGATCCGGCGCCGCGGCTGGCGCGCCTGGCGGCCGGGGCAGCGCAGCTGGTGGTCATCCAGCTGCTCGATCCATGGGAGCTCGCGCCCGAGGCCACGGGCCCGCTCGAACTCGTCGACTGCGAGAGCGGCGAGCGGCTGGAGCTGGAGCTGGTGCCGGAGACGGTGGCCGACTACCAGCGCCGCCTGCAGCGGCTGCGCGCCGAGGCCGAACGGGCGGTGCGCGCCGTGGGCGGGCGGTATGCGTGCGTGAGCGCCGCCGAGCCGGCCGCCATGCTCGCCACCCTCATGCGCGCCGGTATCCTGGAGCCGCTGCCATGATGGAGGAGACGGCTTGTGCCGGGGATCGACCAGCCATGGGGGCCAACCGAGCCCTACGCCGTGCCTGGCCCCACTCCGCCGGCAGCCGTGCGATTCCGGGAGGTACGCGTGCCATGCCGCTGCTCTGTGAGCTCAAGCTGCGCAACCTGCTGTCCTTCGGCGGCGACACCGCACCGCTCGCGCTGGGCCCCCTCAACGTGCTGATCGGTCCCAACGGGTGCGGCAAGTCCAATCTCGTCGAGGCGGTTGGCCTGCTCCGCGCGGCGCCGGCGGACCTGGTCGCTCCGATTCGCGAAGGAGGTGGCATCCGAGACTGGCTCTGGAAGGGAGCGGACCGTCCGACTTCCGCCGTCCTGGAGGTGCTCGTCGAGTATCCGCAGGGCAAGCAACCGCTGCGCTACCGCCTGGAGCTGGGGGACGCCGGCGGCCGGCTGGAGATCATCGACGAGCGCATCGAGAACGCCCGACCCTTTCCTGGCCACGAAAAGCCGATCTTCTATTTCGGCTACGAGGGTGGCCGGCCGATGCTCAACGTGTGCGGAGACCGCCGCTACCTGCGGAGGGAAGAGGTCGACGCCCAGCGGTCCATCCTGTCGCAGCGCAAGGATCCAGACCAGTATCCCGAGCTGACGTACCTCGGCGAGGTCTTCGCGCGCATCCGCGTCTACCGCGAGTGGTCCTTCGGGCGGTATACCGCGCCGCGGGTGCCTCAGCCCGCCGACCTGCCCAACGACGTCCTCGCAGAGGACGGGCGCAACCTCGGTCTGGTGCTCAGCCGCCTTCGGCGCGACCCGCAGACCAAGCAGCGCCTCGTGGAGCACTTGCGCAAGCTGTACGACGGCATCGATGACTTCGAGGTCACCGTGGAGGGCGGAACCGTACAGATATTCTTGCAGGAGGGCCGGTGGGCTGTACCGGCCACCAGGCTGTCGGACGGCACCTTGCGGTACCTGGGATTGCTCGCCATCCTGTGTCACCCGAGTCCGCCCCCGCTCGTCTGCCTGGAGGAGCCCGAGCTGGGCCTCCACCCCGATCTGCAGGCACATCTGGCCACGCTGCTCCGAGAGGCCGCGAGCAGGACCCAGCTCATCGTGACAACCCATTCGGACATCCTGGTCGATGCTCTGACCGACACACCCGATGCCGTGATCGTGTGCGAGAAGGAGCACGGCTGCACGCAGCTGCAGCGGCTGGAGGCCGAACGGTTGAGGCCATGGCTGGAGAGCTATCGTCTGGGAGAGCTGTGGACGCGCGGCGAGATCGGAGGGACGCGGTGGTGAGAGTGCAGTTGTACGTCGAAGGGGGAGGCAGCGGCAAGGCGCTCAAGAGCCAGTGCCGGATGGCATTTCAGGAACTCGCCCGCAAGGATGGCATCGCCAAGCATCGCTTTGCCGGAGCGCGGATGAGGGTCATCGCCTGTGCCGGGCGAGGTGATGCCTACGCGAGTTTTGTCAGGGCGCACCGCCACCGGGCGAGGGAGTGCCGGGTGCTGCTGCTCGTCGACGCCGAGGGACCGGTGACGGCCTCAGGGCCATGGGAGCACCTCGCTGCGCAGGACAACTGGGTCCGCCCGGATGACGCCGACGATGCGCAGTGCCACCTGATGGTCGAGGGTCATGGAGTCGTGGTTCCTCGCCGACCTCGACGCGCTCGGCTCATACTTCGGCCCGAAGTTCCAGCGGCCAGCCCTGCCCGCCAATCCGTGCGTGGAACGCGTGGCGAAACACCAGGTTCTCAAGGCGCTGCGCCACGCCAGTCATAAGACGCCCAAAGGCGCATACGAGAAGGCCAGGGATGGCTTCGAGCTGCTGAGCCGGGTCGATCCGGCCCGCCTGACACAACAGACCGCCCCCTACGCCAGACGGTTCCTCGACTGCCTCACCCCGCCATGACCTTCACCGCGCCGTGGGGGCTCATCGCGCTGCTGGCGCTGCCGGTGGTGCTGGCGCTGCACCTGTTGCGGCGCCGGCATGAGCGGCGCCCGGTGGCGGCGCTGTTTCTGTTCGCCGCCCGCGCCCAGCCCGGCGGCGGCGGGCGCGCGCTGCGGCCGCCCGAGCGGACCGCCTCGCTGCTGTTGGAGCTGGTGGCGGCGGCGCTGCTGGCGCTGCTGCTCGCCGGACTGGCGCTCGGCGGCGCCCCGCCGCGGCAGCTCGTGGTGGTGCTCGACGATTCGTACTCGATGGCGGCGGACGGCTTCGCCGGGCGCGCGCGCCAGGCGGTGCACGCGGCGCTCGCCGGGCATGGCGAGCAGACGCGGGTGACCCTGATCCGCAGCGGCGAGCCGCCGGTGATCGCGCTCGGCCCGCGGGCGCCGGCCTCCGAGCTGGCCGCCGCGCTGCGCAACTGGCGGCCGGCTGGTCCCCACCACCGGCTGGAGCCGGCGCTCGAGCTCGCACGCGCGCTCGCCGCGCCCGGCGATGCGCTGCTGCTGGTCACCGACACCCCCCCGCCGGCGGAGCAGGCCGGGGCCGCAGCCACTTCCGGCCCGGCACCGGCCGGCCTGCGCGGCGCCGAGGTCGTCGCGGTCGGCGAGCCGCTGCCGAACGCGGCCATCACCGCCGCCTGGCGGCTCGCGGGCAGCGAGCCCGGAGGCGAGCGGCTGCTGGTGGAGCTGCGCGCGTGGGCGGCCGAGGCCCAGGCGCGGACGCTGGTGCTCCAAGCGCTCGGGTCCGACGGCTCCGCCCGGCCGGTGCTCGAGCGCCCGGTGCGCCTGCCGGCGGGGGGCGAGCCGCTGCCGCTGGAGCTGGAGCTGCCCGCCAGCGCCGCGCCGCTGGAGCTGCGCCTGGCGGAGCCCGATGCGCTGGCGCTCGATGATCGCGCGCTGCTGCTGCGCGAGCCCGCGCGGCGGGTGCGCGCCGCGGTGGCGCTCCCGCCCACCCTGAGCGCCGCGCTGGGGCTGGAGCGGGGACTGGGGGCGCTGCCGGATCTGGAGCGCCTCGTGGCGCCTGAGGCCGCCGATCTGGTGTTCGCGAGCGCGCCGCTCGAGCCCGCCCGTCCGTGGCGGACCGAGGTGATCGTCCCGCCCGCGCGCGGGGAGATCGCCGGCGTGGCGGTGCCGCCGTTTTTGCGGCGCGCGGGCCATCCGCTGCTGCACGAGGTGCAGCTCGGCGGGGTGCTGTGGGCCCCGGCGGTGGCGGCGGTGCCGGGCACGCCGCTGGTCGAGGCCGGCGCGCTGGTGCTCATGAGCGAACAGCCGCCGCCCGGCCCCGGCGGGCCGCTGCGCATCTACCTGAACCTCGATCCGGAGCGCAGCAGCCTCGCCGCGTCCGTCGACTGGCCGGTGTGGCTGGCCAACGTGCTCGCCACCGCGCGCGCGCGCCTGCCCGGTCCGGGCCCGGTCCAGCTCGAGCTGGGGGCGCCGATCGTCTACCGGCGCACCCGGCCGGGCGGCGCGCTGCGCCTGCGCGGTCCGGACGGCAGCGAGCGGCCGGCCGAGCCGCAGGCGCTCTTGCTCAGCTGGAGCGCGCCCGCCCCGGGGCTGTACCGGCTGCTCGAGGGCGAGCGGGAGCTCGCGCGCTACGCGGTCGCCGCGCGCGATCCGCGCGAGTCCGACCTGCGCCGCTGCGCGAGCGCGCGCCTGCCGGCTGCGGCGAGCGCCGAGCCGGCTCCGCTCCAGGCGCCTGGGACGAGCCGCGCCCCGCGCCCGCTGCGCACCTGGCTCGCGCTGCTGCTCGTGCTGGTGCTGCTGGCCGACTGGTGGGTGCTGCAGCGCGGGGTGCCATGGGGCGGGGCGCGCGCGACCGGCGCCCCCCGGCTGGCGGAGGCGGCAGGCGCATGATCGCGCTCGAACGGCCGGAGGCGCTGCTGCTCGCGCTGCCGCTCGGCTGGGCGGTCTGGCGCTGGGGGCTGGGCGGCGGCCGTGCGGGCGTGCGCGTGCTGCGCGCCCTGCTGCTGGCGGTGCTGGTGCTGCTCCTGGCGGGTCCGCGCTGGCAGCGCGGCGCGCCGGGGCGGGACCTGATCCTGCTCATCGACCGCTCGCGCTCGGCCGGCACCGCGCACGAGCAGCGGCTCGCCGAGATCGCCGCGCTGGCCGAGCGGGCCCGCGGCCCGCACGACCGGATCGGGATGGTGGTGTTCGGCCGCGAGGCCAGGGTCGAGCTCTCGCCCCGCAGCGACTTCGCCTACCACCCGCCGCGCCAGAGCCCCGATCCGGATGCCACCGACCTCGGGGCCGCCATCCGCGCCGGCCTGAGCCTGATCCCCGAGGGCCGGCCCGGCTCGCTCGTGCTGGTCTCCGACGGCGAGGCGAACGCGGGCGAGGCCGAGCCGGCGGCGCTGCTGGCGCGCGAGCGCGGCGTGCGCATCGACGCGTTCGTGCTGCGCCGGCCCGGGGCCGCCGACCTGTGGATCGAGGAGGTCGCGGCACCGGCCGAGGTCGCGGCGGGAGAGCCGTTCCTGGTGCCGCTCTGGGTGCACGCCGACACCGCGCACCCCGCAGCCCGCATCCGGGTCCTGCGCGAGCAGACCGTGATCGCCGAGGGCGAGCAGGCGCTGTTGCCCGGCCGCAACCGGATCGTGTTCCGCGACCGGCTGCCCGAGCCGGGGCTGTACCGCTATCGGGTGGAGGTGGTGGGGATCGAGGACCGGATCCCCGAGAACAACCGGGCCGAGACGGCGGTGCTCGCCGTGGGCGCGCCGCGGCTGTTGTGCATCACGCCCGGCGGGCGGCAGGACCGGCTGACGCGCTCGCTCGCGCTCGCCGGGCTGCAGGTGCAGTGCCTGCCCGCCGAGCGCGCTCCGCTGTCGCTGGAGCGCCTGGAGGGCTACCGCGCGGTGGTGCTGGAGAACGTGCCGGCGGGCGACCTGGCGCCGGGCGGGCTCCAGGCGCTGCGCCGCTACGTGGAGGAGCTCGGCGGCGGGCTGCTCATGACCGGCGGCCGCGCCTCGTTCGGCGTCGGCGGCTACCGGCGCTCGCCGCTGGAGGAGGTGCTGCCGGTCTCGCTCGAGGTGCGCCGCGAGCAGCGGCGCTTCTCCGCCGCCATGGCGCTGGTGCTCGACCGCTCGGGCTCCATGGGGGCGGATGCGGGCGGCGGACTGACGAAGATGGACCTGGCCAACCGGGGGGCGGTCGAGGCGGTGCTGCTGCTCGGGCCGGGCGACAGCGTGTGCGTGCTCGCGGTCGACTCCGAGCCGCACCTGGTGGTGCCGCTCGAGGAGCTGACCGACAGGCAAGCGGTGATCCGCCGCATCCTGGGCATCGCATCGGCGGGCGGCGGCATCTATACCGCGACCGGGGTGCATGCGGCCGCCGCGCAGCTCGCCAAGGCCACCCAGCAGGCGCGCCACATCGTGCTGTTCGCCGACGCGGCGGACGCCGAGGAGCCGGGCGATCTGGACCGTTTCGTGCCGCAGCTGCGCGCCGCGGGCATCACGCTGTCGGTGATCGCGCTCGGCAGCGCCACCGACTCCGATGCGGAGTTTCTGCGCGAGCTGGCGCGTCTGGGCGGCGGGCGGATCGCGTTCGTCGAGCAGGCCGCGGAGCTGCCGCGGGTGTTCGCCGAGGAGACCATCCAGGCGCTGCAGGCCTCCTTGATCACCGAGCCGACGGCGGTGCAGGTGCTGCCGCCGCTGGCCGCCCTGGGCGCCGGGATGCCCGCGGAGTTCCCCGAGATCGGCGGCTACAACGTGGCCTATCCGCGCCCGGGCGCGGAGCTCGGCGCCCGCACCGCCGACGAGATCGGCGCGCCGCTGGTGGCGTTCTGGCAGCGGGGCCTGGGGCGGGTGGCGACGCTGTTGTGCGAGGCGGACGGCGAGCTGTCCGGCGGGCTGAGCCGCTGGCCTCAGTACGGCCGCTTCATGGGGACTCTGGTGCGCTGGCTGCTCGGCCCCGGGCTGCCCGCGCCGCTGCATGCGAGTGCGGTCCGGCGCGGCGAACAGGTCGAGGTGAGCGTGGAGGCGGAGCCGGCGGCCGAGGCGCTGCTGAGCCGGCTCGCGCTCGAGCTGCGCGCCCCGGATGGGAGCGTGCAGCCGCTGGTGGCGGACCGCCAGGCCGCGGGACGGCTCGCGGCGCGCTTCCGACTGGCGCAGCCCGGGGTGCACCGGGTGGTGGTGCGCGCCGGCGAGGAGCACGCGCTGGTGCTGCCGCCGCTGGCGCTGCCGGTGCCGGTGGAGCTCGTGCCACCGGCCGATCCGCGGGCAGGGGAGCGCATGCTGCGGCGGCTGGCCGAGCTCGGCGGGGGGCAGCTCGAGCCGCCCGCGGCGGCGCTGTTCGCCGGAGCGGCGGGCGGGCTGGAGAGCCGGCCCTTGTGGCCCCAGGCGGCGCTGTTGGCGCTGGTGCTGCTGCTCGTGGAGATCGCGGTGCGGCGGCTGGGGCTGCGGCTGCCGGCCGGGGCGGTGCGGCGCGCGCTCCGGCGCGGCGCGGCCGTGCTGGCGGCGGGGGCCGCCTCGGTGGGGCGCGCGGGCAGGGCGCTGCGCGGGCTGGGGCGCGCGCGCCCGGCGGAGCCCGTGCGCCCCTCCGCTCCTGCCGCCCCCCAGCCCGGCGAGGGCGCACCTCCGCCGGTCTCCGGGCCGCCGCCGGCAGCCCCGGCACCCTCTCCGCCCGAGCTGCAGGAGCTGCTCGCGCGCGCCCGGCGCCGCGCCGGCCGGCGATACTGAGCGGCATCCGGGCGGGAGCGATTGCAGCGCCGCGCCCACCCGGTCTATGATGGCCGCGGCGGGCGCGCTGCCAGCGCACCGCGGAGGGACGGAGCGAAGCGACGGAGCAACAGGAGGGTTTGCCTCTGCGCCGGTTCAGGAACCGCAACGTCGATCCGAACCGCGGCCGCACCAGCCGGGAGGAACGCCTGGGCATCGAGCACGGCCGGCGCTACCGGCGCCCCCCGGGTACCGAGCCCGAACGGATCGGCGACCCCTTCGGCCGCGAGGGGAGGTCCCACCGCGAGCGCGCGGTGCTGTTCGGCGCCGTCTTCCCCGAGGAGCAGAGCCCGCACGAGGCGCCGCTGACCGAGCTGGAGCGGCTTGCCGAGACCGCCGGTGCGCTGGTGGCGAGCAAGCTCACGCAGCGGCGCGAGCAGCCGCACAGCTCCACCTTCGTCGGTCCCGGCTTCGTCGAGACGGTGCGCGAGTGTGCGGAGCGGACGGCGGCCGACCTCTTGATCGCCGACAACGAGCTGTCGCCCTCGCAGGCGTTCAACATCGAGAAGCGGGCGGGGCGGCGGGTGATCGACCGCGCCGAGCTGATCCTCGATATCTTCGCGGCGCACGCGCGCTCGCGCGAGGCCAAGACCGCGGTCGAGCTGGCGCAGCTGGAATACGCCCTGCCGCGGCTCAAGCGGCTGTGGACCCACCTGGAGCGGCAGCGGGGCGGGATCGGGCTGCGCGGGCCGGGCGAGGCGCAGATCGAGACCGACCGCCGCCTGGTCAAAAAGCGCATCGCCGAGCTGCGGCGCGTGCTCAAGCAAATCCAGGAGCGAAAGCAGCGCGAGCTCAAGGCACGGGGTGAGATCTTCACCGTGGCGCTGGTCGGCTACACGAACGCCGGCAAGTCCACCCTGCTCAACGCGCTGTGCGGGCTCGAGCAGAAGACCGCCGACCAGCTGTTCGCCACCCTGGACACCAAGACGGCGCTGCTGGATCTGGGGCGTCCGTTCCGCGCGCTGCTCACCGACACCGTCGGTTTCATCCAGAAGATCCCCCACCACCTGATCGCCAGCTTCCATGCGACGCTGGCGGAGGTGAAGGAGGCGGACCTGCTGCTGCACGTGGTCGACGCGAGCCACCCCGAGGCGGAGCGGCACATCGAGGCGGTGCTCGAGGTGCTGCAGCAGATCGGCGCTGCCGAGCGGCCCCGCCTGCTGCTCTTCAACAAGGTGGATCTGCTGGCCGACGCCATGCACCTGGCGCACCTGCGGCGCCGATTCCCCGGGGCGCTCGAGATCTCGGCACGCACAGGGGCGGGGCTGGAGATCCTGCGCGAGTGCGTCATCGCGGCGATGCGGGCACGCATGCAGCGGGTGCGCGTCGAGCTGCCGGTCGCGGCCGGCGCCGCGATCGCGTACGTGCACCAGCACGCGGAAGTCATCGAGGAGCACTATGACGAGCGGGGCGCGGTGATCGAGGCGCGGATCGAGCCGCGCGATCTGGGGCCGCTCGAGGGCATGCTCGGCGAGAGCGGGCGGATCGAGGTGCTGGGGCCGGCGGTGCCGCCCGCGCTCGCGCCGGGGGAACTCGCCCCGCCGCCGGCCACCGCTGCCATGCCCACGACACCTGCCTGAGGAGAGCGATCGATGCGAGGGATTGCGGGGAGGTCGCGGCCCGCCTGGGGGCGCGCGGGCCAGCGGTGGGGAGCGCTCCTTGCGGGCGCCGCGGCGTGCTGGGCGCTGCTCGGCACGGCCGCGCCCGTCCGTGCCGACACGGTCGTGCTCCAGGACGGCACCCGGCTCGAGGGCAAGATCGTCTTGGAGGAGCGCGCCGGCCCGGTGACGCTGCAGCTGCCCGACGGCGAGCGGCGCACGGTTGCGCGCGCCCGCATCGCGCGGCTGGAGCGGGAGGAGCCCGCGAGCGCCTACGTGCGGCTGGTGCGCTACCGCGAGGGCTGGTCGCGGCTGGAGACGGCGATCGTGACCCTGGTCCACCGCGAGACCGGCCAGCAGGTGAGCCTGGTGGGGGTGGTGCACATCGGGGACCCGGCCTACTACCGCGAGCTGCAGCGCCGGCTCGACGGGCACGACCTGGTGCTGTTCGAGGGCGTGGGCGCGGACTCCAGCGCCGACATCTCCGGCATGCAGCTGCCCGATGCGGAGGCACGCCGCCGGGAGCTGGAGCGCGGCGCCGCGGGGCCGGCGCCGTTTGCCGACGAGGTCCCGGCGCTCGATCCCCTCAGCCGGCTGCAGAGCTTCATGGGCGAGGTGCTCGATCTGTCGTTCCAGAAGGATGGGATCGACTACCGGCGCTCGTGGTGGAAGCCCGCCGACGTGACCGGCGAGGAGCTGCTGCGGCTGCTGGCCGAGCAGGACTTCGACGCGCTCGAGCTGTTGCGCCAGGCGGTCGACCAGCGCGCGCGGGCGGAGCTGGAGGGGGCGGTGGTGCGCGCGCTGCAGTCGCTGGCGGAGAGCCTGGTGACGGGCAAGCCGCTGCGGATCGTGCTCAAGGAGGCCTTCGGCGAGCTGCTGGCGGTGCAGATGGCGGAACTGGGGCAGGCCGGCACCGAGGAGGGCCCCCGGCTCGATCCGTTCAACGCCGCGATCATCCTCGGGCGCAACCAGGTCGCCGAACAGAAGGTGCTGCAGGCGCTGCGCATCGAGGACGCCCGGAGGATCGCGCTGTTTTACGGCGCCGGCCACATGCCGGATCTGGAGCGGCGGCTGGAGCACCATGGGCTCACCCGCGCCGCGGTGGAGTGGCTGCCGGCCTGGGACATGCGCTGGGAGGGCCGCCCCTTGTGGGAGCGGTTCCGTCGCGAGCGGCGCTGAGCCGGCGCCGGCCGGCGGGCTGCCGCTCTGGGCGGCGGGCCGGCCTTGCACCCCCCGCACCCCGTTGCTAGAATCCGCCCCTTCGCCGGGGAGGGGGAAAGCTCTTGGCGGGCGATGGCAGCGGCGGCCGCGCACTCGGCATGATCGAGACGCGCGGCAAGGTGGCGGCGGTCGAGGCGGCCGACGCCATGATCAAGGCGGCGCCGGTGACCCTGATCGGCCGCATCGCGATCGGGGGCGGCTACTACACGGTGCTGGTGCGGGGCACCACCGGGGCGGTCAAGGCCGCGACCGACGCCGGCGCCGCCGCGGCGTACCGGGTCGGCGACCTGGTGAGCGTCCACGTGATCCCGAAACCGGACCGGCAGGTCGAGGCGATCGTGCCGCCGCTGCGACCGACCGGTCCGCTGCCCTATCTCGAATCCGAGTAGTGGAGCGCGGCTCGACGGTGGACCGCGATCTCCAGGCGCTGCAAGAGGTGCGCGACTGCCTGCTGCGTGCGCGCGAGGCAGCGCGCGCGCTGCGCACCTACTCCCAGTCCCGCATCGACACCATCTGCCGCGCGATGGCGATGGCTGGCTCGCGGGAGGCGGAGCGGCTGGCCAAGCTGGCGGTCGAAGAGACCGGCATGGGGGTGGTCGCCTCCAAGATCCAGAAGAACCGGGTCGCCTCCGAACTGCTCTGGGATGCGATCAAGGACATGAAGACGGTGGGGGTGATCGGGCGCGACGACAACAACCGCGTCTACGAGATCGCCGCCCCCATGGGCACCGTCGCCGCCATCATCCCGACCACCAACCCGACCTCGACCGCGATCTACAAGTCCATCATCGCGCTCAAGGCGAGAAATCCCATCGTGGTCTCGCCGCACCCGCGGGCGGTGCGCTGCATCGCGGAGAGCTGCCGCGTGGTCGGCGAGGCCGCCGAGCGGGCCGGCGCGCCGCGCCACGCCGTGCAGTGCCTGACCAACGTGACGCTGGAGGCGACCCAGGCGCTCATGAGCCATCCGCTGACCGGGGTGATCCTCGCCACCGGCGGCATGGAGCTGGTCAGGGCCGCCTACTCCAGCGGCAAGCCGGCGCTCGGGGTCGGCGCCGGCAACCCGCCGGCCATCGTCGATGTGCGCGGGGACGTGCCGCTGGCCGCGCGCATGATCGTGGCCTCGCAGACCTTCGACAACGGCACCATCTGCTCCTCCGAGCAGTCGATCATCTGCCTGGCCCCGGTCAAGGAGCAGCTGCTCTCCGAGCTGGTGCGGCTGCGCTGCCACCTCTGCTCGCCCGAGGAGATCAAGCTGCTGGAGAAGATCGTCGTCCGCGGCCGCCGGCAGAACCCGGCCATCGTGGGCCAGTACCCGCGCACGATCGCCAAGATGGCCGGCTTCGAGGTGCCCCACGACACCACGGTGCTCATCTGCGAGTACAGCGGCGTGGGCTGGGAGCACCCGCTGTCGATCGAGAAGCTCTCGCCCATCCTGGCCTTGTACACGGTGCGCGACCTGGAGGAAGCGGCCCGGCTGGCGGACGAGCTGCTGCGCTTCGGGGGCGACGGGCACACGCTCGCCATCCACACCCGCGACGAGGAGGCCGTGATGCGGCTCGCGGATCTGCTGCCCGCCTGCCGCATCCTGGTCAACGCGCCGACCTCGCAGGGCTCGGTCGGCTTCGCGACGGCGCTGTTCCCCTCGATGACGCTGGGCTGCGGCACCTTCGGCAACAACATCTCCTCGAACAACATCTCGCCGCGCGACCTGCTGAACATCAAGCGCGTCGCCTGGGTGCGGGAGGAGATGACGCGGGAGGACTTCGACCCCGACGCCTACTTCCGCGAGGTCCGCGCGCGTGCCTACGGGGTCGTCGAGAGCGCCGAGGGGGCACCCGGACCGGTGCGGCCGTACCTGCACCCCAAGGTGGCCGGTGGCGGGCAGAGACAGGATGCGGCCGCCGGGGCGCTGCCGCGGCTGTCGCGGGAGGAGCTGGAGAAGATCGTCTCGCGGGGTCTGGCTCGCTGAGCGCCGGCGCGCCGGGCTCGTGCGAGCGCACCCGATCGAGGTTTGGGACCGGAGCGATAGAGGGATGGGAGCATGAGCCGGATCGCGCTGGGCATGATCGAGACCCGCGGCCTGGTGGCCGCCATCGAGGCCGCCGACGCCATGGTGAAGGCGGCGCGGGTCACCCTGATCGGCAAGGAGATCATCGGCGGGGGCTACGTCACGGTGATGGTGCGGGGGGAGGTGGGCGCGGTGAAGGCGGCGACCGACGCCGGCGCCACCGCGGCGCGGCGCGTCGGCGAGCTGGTGAGCGTGCACGTGATCCCGCGCCCGCACAGCGACGTCGAGCAGATCCTGCCTGCGGGCGGCGGGCTCGGGGCCGCCGCCACCGCGGAGGCAGGCGCCGCCAGCTGACGACCGGGCGGCGGCGGCCGGGGCGAGCCGTCCGGGCGGGGTGGACGGCTCGGCTGGCGCCGCTGCAGGCCCGTACCCTCTGGACCGCACGCACGGGGAGTGAGGAGCCGTGGCCGAGCTTCGCACCTTCACCTTCATCGACGTGCTGCAACCGCAGTTCACCGCCTTCGTCGCCTCGACGGCGGCGGGCTACCTGCCGGTCGCGGAGCAGGCCTCGCTCTGGGTCGAGATCGCGCCCGGTATGGACATCCAGCGCGTGACCGACGTCGCGCTCAAGCGGACCAACGTCAGACCCGCGGTCCAGGTCGTCGAGCGCGCGTTCGGCCTGCTGGAGGTCCACTCCTTCGACCAGGGCGAGGTGCGCGAGGCAGGGCGCGCCATCCTGGACTACCTGGAACTGCAGGAGAAGGACCGCCTGCGGCCGGTGATCAAGACCGGCACCATGATCACCAACGTCGATCCCTACCAGGCGATGCTGATCAACCGCATGCGCCGGGGCTCGATGCTCATCGCGGGCGAGACGCTGTACATCCTGGAGGTCCACCCGGCCGGCTACGCCTGCATCGCGGCCAACGAGGCGGAGAAGGCCGCCCCCATCACCATCGTGCACGTGCAGCCGGTGGGCGCCTTCGGGCGGGTGTATCTCGGCGGCACCGAGGCCGCGATCACCGAGGCGGCCGCGGCCGTGCACAACGCCCTCGCCTCGATCGACGGCCGGCCCAACCCGGCCTGAGCCGGCCCGGGGCGGGCGGCGCTGGCACGGTGCGGTGCCCCCCACTAAGATGGGCGCCATGCCCTGCACAGACCGAGTCCGGCGGACCGCGGCGCTGGTGGCGGGCCTGCTGCTCGCCGCGCTGGTCCAGGCGCCCGCGCCTGGGGGCAGCGCGGCGGCGGGGCCGGCCGCCGGCCCGCGCGTCCGCTTCGCGACCAAGAGCATCGATCTGGGCACGATCATCGCGGGCGAGGTCGTCCGCCGGCGCTTCGCCTTCACCAACGCCGGGGATGCGCCGCTGGAGATCCGGGCGGTCAAGCCCTCGTGCGGCTGCACGGCGGCGCTGGTGAGCGCCGAGCGGCTCGCACCGGGCGAGAGCGGGCAGATCGAGGTCCGCTACGACTCGGCGGACCGGCGCGGTTTCCAGCGGGTGCGCATCCTGGTCATCACCAACGATCCGCACGAGCAGGACGCCGGCGCCTACACCAGCGTGCTCGAG
Organism: Planctomycetota bacterium; assembly: GCA_026004615.1. Taxonomy (GTDB): domain Bacteria; phylum Planctomycetota; class J058; order J103; family J103; genus BPJM01. The sequence goes on along the minus strand of BPJM01000001.1, from coordinate 618,145 downwards.
CTGCGGGTCGAGGTCCGCTCGCTGCTCGAGGTGCTACCGCTGACCGCCTACTTCCCCTCCGTCGTGCGGGGCAGCCAGAGCACCGGCGAGATCACCGTCCTGCCCTCGGAAGACCGCCCCGTGCGGGCGCTGGAGGTCCGGAGCACCAGCCCCTTCGTGCTGGTGCGCAGCGAGCCGCTGGCGCGTGGCGGCAAGCAGGGCTTCAAGCTGCTGGTCTCGCTCGCGCCCGACATCCCGCTCGGCCGGCTGGAGGAGCGGATCGAGGTCCGCACCGATCACGAGCGCCAGCCCCGCCTGCGCATCCCCGTGCTCGGCCTGGTGCACGGCCCCATCATCGCGTTTCCGGATCGGCTCCAGCTGCCGCCGCACGAGCCCGAGGCCGAGGCGACGGTGGCGCTGGAGCGGGTAGCGGGCGAGGGCCCGATCCCGCTCGAGCGCATCGAGCCGCCGCCGGGCTTCGAGGTCCAGAGCCGCGAGGTGCTACCCGGCAAGCGGACGGAGATCGTGTTGCGGCGCACCGCAGGGCTGCCGCCGGGGCCGTACGCCGGCGTGCTGCGGATCTTCCTGCGCGAGCCCGCGGCGCCGCTGTTCGAGATCGCGGTGCTGGGGGAGAAGTGGCCCCAGGTGCGGCTGGATCCTCCGGCGCTGTGGCTCGCCGAACCCGCCGCCGGCGCGATCCTGCGCGCCGCGCTGCCTGCCGGTCACCGCCTGCTCCGGGCCGAGATCGCGGCGGGCCCCTTCACCGTCGAGCGGCTCGCGCCGGATCGCGGCCTGGAGCGGCTGCGCGTGCGCCTCGATCCCGAGCAGGTGCCGCCGGCGAGCGGCGTCGCGCGCGGGTTGCTGCTGCTGCGCACCGACGTGCCGGGCGAGCAGGCCATCCAGGTCGTGCTGGGCGCGGTGCCGGATACCCCGTCGCGTTGAGGATCGCGGGATGCCGCGGGGAGGGGCGAAGGACCACGAGGCGGGCAGCGCGCTCGGCCTGTTGGAGTGCGGCTCGCTTGCGCGCGGGCTCGAAGCGGCCGATGCGGCGTGGAAGGCGGCGCCGGTGCGCCCGCTGTGGGTGCGGGCGATCGAGCCCGGGGTGTTGCTGCTCGCCTTCACCGGGACGGTCGACGCCGTGCGCGAGGCGGTGCGCGCCGGGCGGGCGGTGCTCGCCGAGGCGTTGCGCGCGGAGCTGTTGCTGCCGGGACCGCACCCGCAGCTGTTGCGCGCGCTGCGGAGCACCGCCATCCCCGAGGCCGGATGCCGCGCGCTCGGCCTGCTGGAGTGCGCGACCGTCGCCGCCACGCTCCGCGCCGCCGACGCCGCGGTCAAGCACGCCGAGGTGGAGCTGTTCCACCTCCGGGTGAGCGGGGGCATGGGCGGGCGCGGGCTTGTCTGTCTGGCCGGCACCGAGGCCGATGTCGAGAGCGCGGTCCATACCGGAGCCGAGCTCGCCGAGCGCCAGCAGGCGCTGGTGCGCGCGAGCATCATCACGGAACCGGCAGGCGGCCTGCTGGCCGCAGCGGCGCGGATCTGAGGCCTCGCCGCCCGCCCGTCCGGCTTGCCGCCCGCGCCGCGGGTGATAGGCTGGATGGGTCGCTGCGGGCGGCCCGGCGCCGCCCCTGGCGGAACAGAGAAGAGGGGCCGAGGGTCCAATCCGTTGAGCGAGGCGCACCGAAAGCGGGAGTCCGTGATCGACCTCGCAGGCGAGCGCAAGGCCGAGCCATCGCGCCCGAACTCCCCCGCCGGTCCGCCCGATGAGGTGCTGGTCATGGCCGCGCAGGCCGGCGATCGGAACGCGTTCGAGCAGCTCGTGATACGGTACCAGGATCGCATCTTCAACCTGTGCCACCGCAAGCTCGGTTGCCGCGAGGACGCGTTCGAGGCGAGCCAGGAGACGTTTCTGCGCGCCTACCGGGCGATCGGCAACTTCGCCGGACAGGCGCGCTTTTACACGTGGCTGTTCCGGATCGCGCTCAACTGCGCCTTCAGCCGGCGCAAGCGGCGGACGCGGCGGCGCAGCGTGATCGCCGGCTCGCTGGAACACCCCGAGGGCGCAGACGGGGCGGGGTTGCAGGAGCCGGTCGCGCCCGGCGACGGGCCGCTGGCGCGCGTGGTCCGGCACGAGGAGGGCGCGGTGATCGCGCAAGCCATCGCCTCGCTGCCGCCGCTGTACCACGACATCGTGCTGCTGCGCGACATCGAGGGCATGAGCTACGAGGACATCGCGGAGACGCTCGAGATCCCGCTGGGCTCGGTGAAATCGCGCCTGCACCGCGCCCGGCTGCAGCTGCGGGACAAGCTCATGGGGTACGTACGCGAGGACTGATCGTGCTCGTGCGGCCGACAGCGGGAGAGCGACGCCGGTGGGCGAGATGAGGGGACGCACCGGGACCGGCGGCGAGTGCGCGTGGGTGCGGGCGCGCATGCCCGACGCCATCGACGAGGCGCTGCCGGACGGCGAGCGGCTCGTCTTGGAGCGCCACCTCAGCGTGTGCGCTGCCTGCCGGGACGAGCTCGATGGCGTGCGCGCCGTCGTGCGTGCACTCCGGCGCCTGCCGCACGAACGCGCACCGGCGGACTTTTTGGCGCGGCTGCGCCCCCGCCTGCAGCAGCAGGGCGGCCGCCCCCACCGGCGGCTGCGCTGGGCACCGCCGGTGGCCGTGGCCGCCGCGGCCGCACTGGCGGTGGCGGCGGTGGCACTGTGGCGAGCGCCCGGCCAGCCGGAGGGAGGCGAGCCGCGGCTGCGGCAAGCCGCGGCCCCCGCGGGCGCGCCGCAGGGGGAGAGCAGTGCTTTCGTGCTCGCCCGCGCGGGCAGCCAGGCCCCATCGGCGCCGCCCGCGCCCGCCGTGCCGTCGCCGTCGGGCGAGGCGCCGCGGCAGGCGAGCCCCGTCCCGGCGCCGGTCCCACCTGCCCTCCGAGGGGACGCACGGGACGCCGTGGTCCAGGCACCGCCGGCAGGCGCCGAGCCCGGAGCGGGCAGACCGCCGGTGGCGAGCGCACCAGCCGGCACGCCCCGCGCGGAGGCGGAGGGCGGCGGCACGGCGACGGCGCACGCACCAGCCGCGGCGCCGGCCGCCGCCGGCGCCGCCCAGCTGGCCCCGGCGGCCGCGGTCGCGGAGGAGCGAGGGGCCGCGGGGGCTGCGCTGGCGCAGGCCCGGGAGCGCCACCGCGAGGCCGCTGCCCGCGCCCGGGCACCGGCCACCGCAACGCCGCCGGCCCTGCCCGCTGAGGACGCCGCCGCCGGCGCCAGCGGGGCCGCGCAGCCGGACGGTGCGCTGCTGGGCGCCGCGCAGGAGCTGGCGGCGCCGCCCCGTCCCGCCGCGGCGCCGCTGGCGCACGCTGCGGCGCCGGTTCCCCTGCAGGGAACGCCGGGTGCGGCCCCGGCCGTGTTGAGCCTGCGGCTGCTGGTCGCGGAGGCCACGGCCGCACGCGCCGAGGTCGAACGCCTGCTCTCCGCCCGGGGAGCGCTGGTGTTCACCCTGCTCGAGTCCGAGGCCTCCGAGGCCGGCGCCGCCCCGCTGGTGGCGCTGGTCCCCGCCCGTTCGCTGCCGCCGCTGCTGCAGGAGCTGGCGGCCGGCAGGCACTGGCAACTGCTCGGGCAGCCGCCTGCGGCGCCCGATGGGGAGCGGGTGCTGGTGCTGATCGAGCTGGTGAGCCCCGCTCAGAAGTAGGCGGCGAAGCGGCGCGCGTAGCTCAGGACGTCGCGCACGTAGTTCGGCGCCGCCGTGATGTCCTCCAGGGAGAGACCCGCCGCCAGCCCGCGCCGCACGCCCTGGATGCCGGCGTTGTAGGCGGCGACCGCCTTGTCGACGTCGCCGGCGAACGCGCGCAGGTTGTGGCGAAGGACCTGCGCGCCGTAGCGGACGTTGGCGAACGGATCCCGCCAGTCGTGCCGCCGGAAGAACTCCGGATGCGCCCGCTCGTTGATCTGCATGAGGCCCTTGTCGCCGGTCGGACCGACCGCGTGCGCGAGCCCGCTCGACTCCTTGGCGATCACACCCGCGATCAGCTCCGGGGGCACCCCGGTCCGGCGAGCGGCTGCGAGGATGGCCTCGCGGTGTGCCAGCACCTTGGCTTCCAGGCCGCCCGGCGCCGGGGAGCCGCTCACCGCCGGCGGCTCCTCGAGGAGCTTGCGCCAGGTGGCCGGCCCCGCCACGCCGTCGGGCTCCAGGCCGCGCATACGCTGGAACTGCTGCAACGCCACACGCGTGGCGGGACCGAAGCTCCCGTCGGCCGCGAGCGGCGGCAGGCCCAGCCGCTCGCGGTGCGCGTTGAGCCGATCCTGCAGCTCGCGCACCGCCTCGCCCTGCGCCCCGGCGCTCAGCGCCGGCATGCGCGCCGAGGCTGGCCCGGCAAGCGCCGCCTCGCTCAGCCGCGAGGCGAGCACCCCGGCGCCCGAGTCGTGCAGGTGGGCGCGCCACCCCTCCGAGGCGCCGGTGCTCCCACGGCTCGAACCCGGGCTGCTGCGCGGGGCATCCGGGTGGGCCTCCGGCGGCGCCTCGCCCGCTCGCTCCTCGAGCCCCCCGAGCCCCTCCAGCCAACCACCACTATGGATCCCGCCGACGGTCATGGCAGCCCTCCCGCGGTCTCCTCTGCCGTCCGTTCGATTGTACCCTTGGCGACAAGAGCCGAGCGGTGTTGCCAGCAGGGGGTGCCTTGTGCCAGGGCCCCGCAACGGCTAGAACGCGGACGTCCAGGCGCGCAGACCTCGCGCCGCCGTCCGGCTGCGCAGGTCGCGCCCGGGCGCGACGGACAGGACGGAGTGCAGCGGCTCATGGGGATCGGTTGCGCGCGCCATCCCGTGCCCCTACGCCTGGCGACCGCGACCGTGCTGCCCGAGCCGGACCTCGACGAGGCGCCGCTGGTCGCAGCCCTCCGCGCAGCCGGCTTCGCGCCCGCGGTGCTGGCCTGGGACGACCCGGCCGTGGACTGGGAGGCGCCGGTACCGACCCTGATCCGTTCGACGTGGAACTATCCGCACCGCCCGGGCGCCTTCTTGCGCTGGGCGAGGCGGGTCGAGCGCGCGGCGCCGCTGTGGCATCCGGCGGCGGTGGTGCGCTGGAACCTGCACAAGCGCTATCTGCTCGAGCTCCAGGCGCGCGGCGTGCCCGTGGTGCCGAGCGTGCTGCTGAGCCGGGGCTGCCGCCCGCAGCTCGGCGAACTGCTGGCCGGGCGGGGCTGGAACGCAGTCGTGATCAAGCCCGCCGTCTCCGCCGCCTCGCTCGGTACGCGCCGCTTCGGGCTGGAGAGCGGATCCCTCGCCTTCGAGGCAGCCCAGGCCCACCTGCAGGCGCTGCTCGCCAGGGGCGACGCGCTGGTGCAGCCCTACCTGCCGGCGGTCGAGCGCGGCGGGGAGCGGGGGCTGGTCTGGATCGACGGGGAGTTCACGCACGCCGTGTACAAGGCGCCGCGGTTCGCCGGCGAGCCGGAGCGCACCCGGCCCGCCGCGATCGAGCCCGCGGAGCGCGAGCTGGCGGCGCGGGCGCTGGCCGCGGTGCCGGCCGCGGAGCTGCTCTACGCCCGGGTCGATCTGGTGCGCGACGAGTCCGGCCGGCCGTGCGTGATGGAACTCGAGCTCATCGAGCCCTCGCTGTTCTTCGCCGCTGCCCCGCACGCGCTCGAGCGCCTGGTCCGCGCGCTCGGCGCCAGGCTGCGGCGGCCGCCCCGCGCACGCCCGGAGGGGGGCGCGGCGGGCCGCAGCGGCTACCTCCCCGGCTCCAGATAGGGCGCCGCCAGGCGGCGCAGCCACTTGGCGAGCAGATCGGTCTCGACATTCAGCGGATCGCCCGGCTGGCGCTCGCCCAGGGTGGTGACCGCCAGGGTATGGGGGATGAGCGCGACGCTGAAGCGCGGCGGTTCGACCTCGACCAGCGTCAGCGAGACCCCGTCCAGCGCCACCGAGCCCTTGGGGACCATGTCGGCGAGCAGTGCGGGCGGCGCCTCGCAGACCAGGCGCACCTGGCCGCCGGCGCCTCCCTCCGCCGCCCGCTCCACGATCGTGGCGAGCCCGTCGACGTGCCCCTGCACCAGATGCCCGCCGAGCCGGTCGCCCAGCCGCAGCGGCAGCTCCAGGTTCACCCGCACCCCGGGCCGCAGCCGCGCGAACCAGGTCCGCGCGAGCGTCTCGGGCACCAGGTCGAAGGCGGCCCGTTGCCCCTCGATCGCCACCGCGGTCAGACAGCAGCCCGAGACCGCCACCGAGTCCCCGGGCCGGAGCCCCTCGGCGAGCTCGCCGAGCGCGACCACGAGCCGCATCCCCCCGCCCGGCCGCCGCTCCGCCGCCTGCACCTCGCCCACGCTCTCGACCAGCCCGGTGAACATCGACGCCGCTCACGCTCCGCTCAGGGCCCGCGCTCGATGAGGATGACGGCGAGCAGCGCGAGCAGCAATAGCGCCCACAGCGCCAGCGCGATGCGGCTGGCGCGCCGCGCGCGCTCTTCCTCCCACCAGGTGCGCGGCCGGATGCCCTGCACGACGAAGGTGAGCACGCCTGCCAGGTTGAGGCAGATCACATTCGCCGCGAGCAACAACAGCGCCCCCAGCGCCGGCTCCCACCGGCCGGCGCCCAGCAGCAGACCCGCCGCCACCAGCGGAGGCAGCAGCGCCACTGCCACCATCACCCCGACCAGGCTCGCGGACACCCCGCTGGTGAACGCGAGCGCGCCCGCGCTGCCGGAGGCGAGGGCGAGCCCGATGTCTGCCAGGTCGATCGAGGTCCGGGCCGCGATCTCGGGCCCGCCCGGGCCCACCGGCAACACGGCCCCGAGTCCGAGCGACAACACGAGTGCGAGCAGCACTCCCGCAAGGTTGGCCTCGAGTGCGCTTCGGACCAGGCCCAGGTCCCCCAGCGTCGTGCCCAGGCAGAGCGCCATGTTGGGCCCCAACAGCGGCGCGATGACCATCGCGCCGATCACGACCGCGGCGCTGTCCTGGATCAACCCGATCGCTGCCACCAGCGTGCTGAGCGCGACCATGACCAGATAGACGGGGCTGCGCCGGCTCATGGCGAGCGCGTCCTGATAGAGCTCCTCACGGCTGACGCGCAGCGGGGTGCTGCTGGCCTCCGGCCGCGCTGCGCCCGTCTGCGGAGTGCTCGCGCCCGTGCGGCTCGGCTCGGCTACCTCGCCCTCTTCGAGGTCCAGACGCGGCAGCGTCGCCTCGACGGACAGCAGCACGATGCGAAAACCCTCGTGCCCGCCCAGCGCCTCCTGCAGGGCGTCGAGCAACGGCTCGGCGCGCTCCGCGGGTGCGAGCACGCGCAGCAGCCGCCGCCGTGCATCGGCGCCGTGCCACCACCATTCGCTGACCCCATGCTCGGCGAGCAGCCGTTGCACCTCACCGACTTGCTGAGCGGGCAGATAGACTTCGATCATCCGCAGTTGCACGGCGGCGTCCTCTCTGCTCGGACCCGCTCGCGGCGAAACGCCGGGCGCACCACCCGAACCCAGAACGGAGGGCAGTCTGCCCGCGCACCCCCCAGCTGCTCGTTGCGCGAGCGGGCCGAGTGCGGATATTTCGAGCAGGTATCCGCGCCGCGCGCAAGGAGTCCTCGCCTTGGCCCGCCACCGCCAGCTGCGCGAGCTCGCACGTGCCCTGATCGCCGGCGGCCTGCTCGCCACCCTGCTGCTCGGCCCTGCCCTGGTGCCGGGACAGGCGCTGCGCAGCAAGGACGCCGCGCATCTGTACCCGGTGCTGCTCCGGCGCAACGCCGCGGCCTGGGCGCGCGGCGAGCTGCCGCTGTGGAACCCCGAGGTCGCCTGCGGGGTGCCGCATCTGGCCGATCCGATGACGCAGGCGCTCTACCCGCCCTCGGCGCTGTGCGGGCTGGCGGGACCGTTCGCGGGGCTGAAGCTGTTCGTGTGGGCGCACCTGGCAGCGCTGGTGCCGGCCTTCGCGCTCGCCGCGCACAGCTTCGGAGCGGGCGGCTGGCCGGCGCTGGCGGCCGGGGTTTTGCTCGCCGCCTGCGGACCGGTGCTCAGCCAGCACTGGAACCTGATGTGGATGGCGGGACTGCCGTGGTGGCTCGTCGCGCTGGCGGCGCTGCGGGCGCTGCTCCACCGGCGCGGCGGGCCGGGCGCGGCGCTCGGGCTCGGCGCGGCGGCGGCGGCGATGGTGCTCGGCGGGGCGCTGGAGCTGCTGCTCGCGTTTGCGGTGTATGCCGCGATCGAGGCCCTGCTCGTGCTGTGGGGGCGACCGCTTGCAGCCGGCGTTGCGTGCCTGAGCGGGACCCTGCCCCCCGAGGGGCGAGCCGCCGCCGCTCCGCCCGGGCTCGGGATGCGCCTGCGGTCGGTGGGGCTGGCCGTCCTGGCGGCGGCGCTGGCGCTCGGGCTGACAGCGGTGCAGTGGCTGCCGACGCTGGAGTTGACGCGGCTGTCCAGCCGCGCCGCCGGCACCGGACCCTACAGTGCGTATCTCTGGTCGCTGCCGCCCGGCCGGTTGCTCGAACTGGTCGCCCCTCAGCTGTTCGGTCCGCCGGGCACCGAGCACAACTGGGCGGTCGCGCTCCGCCCCCATCCGCTCAAGGTGCCGTTTCTGGGCGGGATCTTCGTCGGCGCGCCGTGGCTGGTGCTGGCGGTGGCGGGGCTGGCCGGCGGGCGGCGAGCGGGCCTGGTGCCGCTGCGATTGCGGGTGGCGCTCGGCGGGATGGCGGCGGTGCTCGCGGTGCTCGCACTGGGCGATGCGTGCCCGCTGCTGCCCTGGCTGCGGGCGACCCTCCCCGGGGTGGCCTACTTCCGCTATCCGGAGAAGTTTGTCGTGATGGCGATGCTGCCCCTGGCGCTGCTCGCCGCGCTCGGGCTGCGGGCGCTGCAGGCAGGCGAGCGGCGTGCGGCGCGGGCGGCGACCGCCAGCGCCCTGGTGTTGCTGGTGTTGCTGGGCGCCGGCGCCGCCGCGGCTGCCAGCACACCCGAGCCGCTGGAGCGCTGGCTCGCGCAGCAGCTGGCGGCGGCGGGGCTCGCCATGCAGCCTCACCCCCTGCTCCGCAGCGCGGCGGGCTCGCTCGGCTGGGGAGCGGCGGCCGCCCTCTTGGCGGCGCTCGCCGCCGGGGCGGCGGCGCGGGGCGCGGGCGGGGAGCGAGCCGCCTGGCGGCGCGCGGCGGCGCCGGCGCTGGCGGCGCTTGCGCTCGGCGTGCTGCTGGTGGCCAACCGGGGGCTGGTGCGGACCATCCCGGCGGTGCGCCTGCTGGAGCGGCCCGGCCCGTTGCCGCCGCCCGAGGCGTTCGCCTCGCCCGCGGGCACCATGCGGCTCGCCACCGACCTGCGGGTCTACCACGAGCGGCTCACCCCCTACCACGCCGAGCTGCTCGGCTACCGCAGTGCCCAGGGCTACGGTTCGGTCACGCTTGCCGCGCACGAAAGGCTGCGGCGGGCGGTGGCAGCCGACGAGCCGCGCTTGCACCGGCTGGCCTCGGTGCGCTGGGTGCTCGCGGTCGAGGAGGCGGAGCCGGACACGGGGCCCCTGCTCGTAGTCCGGGAGGTGGCGGCGCCCCTGGCCCGCGCGCAACTGGTGGGACGGGCGAGCTGGGCACCCGATGCGACGGCCGCGGCCTGGCGGCTGGCGAGCCCGGAGTTCGACCCGCACCGGGAGGTGGTGCTGCTCGGCACGCCCGGCCCCGGCGTGCCGCCGCCTTGCGATCGCCGTGGGGCTGCGCTCGGCCGCGTCCGGATGGTGCGCGAGACCGACACCGAACTGCACCTGGAGCTCGAGGCCACCGCGCCGGCGTGGCTGGTGATCACCGATGCGTACTACCCGGGCTGGCAGGCCGAGCTGGATGGTCGGCCGGCGGAACTGCTGTGCGCCAACCTCGCCTTCCGCGCGCTCATGGTCCCGCAGGGCCGCCACCGGGTTCGCCTGTCCTTCGCGCCCCGCAGCGTCCGGCAGGGGCTGGCGATCTCGCTCGCGACGCTGGGGCTGGTGGCCCTGGCGGCCGCGGGCGGCTGGCTGGCGCGCCGCCGGCGGCGGCGCCGGGAGCGGGCGCCCCGCTGAACGGGTAGCCATCGCGCTCTGCTCGCCGCGGCCTACCGGGCGCAGAGCGCCCGCGGCTAGCCCTCGCCGGGGACGACCGCGACCATGACCGTGCCCTCGGCGCACACGGTCGCACCCGCATGGCAGCGCGCGTGCGCGTACACCAGGCGACCCACCCGGCGCTCGATCCGGACGCACGCCGTGAGCGGCAAACCCGCGGGGGCCGGGGCCGGGAAGCGAAAGTCGCGGGCACCGGCGAGCCAGGCGGGGATGGGGCCGGCAAGCGGTCCGGCGAGCGGTGCGATCACGAGCCCCGCCAGCTGCGCCGCCGCCTCCAGCAAGAGCAGCGGCGGGACGGTGCCGTCGGGCGGCCGAGGCACCCCGGTGCGCAGCTCCCCCAGCGGCCGGAGCACCCCGATCGCCTCGCGTCCGGGTTCCAGCCACGGCACGTGATCGACGAGCACGGCCTCCTCGCCGTGCGGCAGCACCTGCCGCACCGCCGCCGCGTCGAGCGCGCGCGGCGGCGCGGAGCCCGCCGCGGCCGCGGCGGGCGGTTGCGATCCCATGGGCGGCTCCTCCATCTCCTGCGGGTGTGCGCGCCGCGCGCCCCTCAATAGACCGGTTCGCCGAGCGCGCTGTCCTCGGTCGGCCGCCGCCAGCGCTCCACGGGCTCGGTGTGGCGGGTGCGGACCTCCTCACCGAGCCTGGCGATCAGCGACTCGACCGTCATGGTGCCGAGGTCCGCGTTGCCGCGCGCCCGCACCGCGACCTCGCCGCTGTGCAGCTCGCGATCCCCGATCACCAGCACGTACGGCACCTTGGCCAGCGCCGCCTCGCGCACCTTCTTGCCGGTCTTCAGGTTCCTGAAATCCCCCTCCGCGCGCAGCCCCGCCGCGCGCAGCTGGGCCACCACGCGGTGGGCGCACTCGTGATGCGCATCCGCGATCGGCAGCACGCGCACCTGCTCGGGCGCCAGCCAGAGCGGGAAGGCGCCGGCGAAGTGCTCGGTCAAGATCCCGATCATCCGCTCCAGCGAGCCGAACAGCGCCCGGTGGATCATGACCGGGGTATGGCGTGCCCCATCCGCGCCGACGTACTCCAGACCGAACCGCTCCGGCATCGCGAAGTCGAGCTGGATGGTGCCGCACTGCCAGCTCCGCCCGACGCAGTCCGTGATGTGAAAGTCGAGCTTGGGGCCGTAGAACGCTCCCTCGCCGGGGTGGACGCGGTAGGGCATGCCGGCGGCGCGGATCGCCCGCTCCAGCGCTGCCTCGGCCGCCTGCCACACCGCCTCCGAGCCGATCGATTTCTCCGGGCGCGTCGACAGCTCCACCCGGTACTCATCGAAGCCGAGCGTGCGGTACAGCTCGGTCAGAAACTCGATGACCCCGACCACCTCGGACTCGATCTGTTCCTGGGTGCAGAAGATGTGCGCATCGTCCTGCACGAAGGTCCGCACCCGGAACAGCCCGTGCAGGGTGCCGGACTTCTCGGCGCGGTGCACGTGTCCGGGCTCGGTGAGCCTGAGCGGCAGGTCGCGGTAGCTCCGCAGTCCCTCCGCGAACAGCAGGCAGTGGCCCGGGCAGTTCATCGGCTTGAGGGCGAACTCGCGCCCCTCGCTGGCGGTGAAGAACATGTTCTCCTTGTAGTTCTCCCAGTGGCCGGAGCGGTGCCACAGCGCTACATCGAGCACCAGGGGGGTGCGCACCTCCTGGTAGCCACGCGCCTGGTGGGTCTCGCGGTACAGGCGCAGCAGCTCGTGGAACAGCACCGTGCCCCGCGGCTGCCAGAAGGCCATCCCCGGCGCCTCGGGGTGAAACGAGAACAGTCCCAGCTCGCGCCCCAGCCGGCGGTGATCCCGCTTCTGCGCCTCCTCGCGCCAGCGCAGGTACTCGCGCAGATCGCGCTCGTCGCGCCAGGCGGTGCCGTAGATGCGCTGCAGCATCGGGTTGGTCTCGCGGCCCTTCCAGTAGGCGCCGGCCACGTGCAGCAGCTTGAAGGCACGCACGCCGCCGGTGGACGGCAGGTGGGGGCCGCGGCACAGATCCACGAACTCGCCGTCGCGATAGAAGCTCACGACCGGCTCGTTCGCCAGGTCGTGTTCCACGAGCTCCACCTTGTACCGCTCGCCCATGGCGCGCAGCCGCGCCAGCGCTTCGGCCCGCGGCAGCTCCTCGCGCACGAAGGGGTGATCCTCCGCGACCACCCGGCGCATCTCCTCTTCCAGGCGCGCCAGGTCCTCCTCGGTGAAGCGGTGCTCCAGGTCGAAATCGTAGTAGAAGCCGTCCTGGATCGGCGGCCCGATGCCGAGCCGGGCCTCGGGGAACAACCGCTTGACCGCGGTCGCCAGCACGTGCGCCGCCGAGTGGCGCAGCACCCACAGCCCGGCCTCGCTCTGCAGCGTCAGCAGCTCCACGCGGGCGCCGTCGGGCACGGGTGCGGCGAGGTCGGCGAGCACCCCGTCGATGCGGCCGGCGACCGCCGCCCGGGCGAGCCCCGGTCCGATCGCGCGTGCGACGTCCGCCAGCGTCACCCGCTCACCGTCGAGCTCCAGTTCCCGGTCGTCGGGCAGCCGGACCTTCATCGCGCGCGCTCCTCCTTGCAGCCGGCCGCGCCCGTCCGGCACGGCCCCGAGGCATCCCGATGGTATCCTCCGGTCAAGCGAGTGCCCGCGCCGCGCGCCGCGGACGCCGCCCGCCGCTCATGCCAGCACCAGGCGCGCCAGGCCGAAGTAGACGGTGACGCTGATCACATCCGAGACGCTGGCGATGAAGGGGGCCGAACTGACCGCCGGATCGATGCCGATCCGGTCGAGCACGAGCGGGATCAGCGCTCCGAGCAGCGAGCCGATCGTCGTCACCGCCACCAGCGCCGCTCCCACCACCCACACCAGCGGGGCGACGCTGCCGCTCATGGCGAGCACGAAGGCCACCCCGCAGCCACCGACGATCAGCCCCATGGCGAGGCCGGAGACCAGCTCGCGCCCGAGCACCCGCGCCAGATCGGAAAAGCGCACCTCGCCCACGGCGAGCGCGCGCGTCAGCAGCGTCGCCGACTGCGAGCCGGAGTTGCCGCCCGAGGCATTGATCATGGGCATGAAGACCACCAGCGAGGCGACCAGTGCCGCATCCAACAGCCCCCGGTGTCCATCGATGGCGAGGGCGGTGAGCGTCTGCGCCATCATGAGCAACACGAGCCAGATCACGCGCTTGCGCACGAGCAGCCGGATCGGGGTAGCCAGGTACTCCTCCCCCAGCGGCTGCATGCCGCCCAGCATCTGGATGTCCTCGGTGGCCTCGGCCTCGATCACGTCGATCACGTCGTCGACGGTGATGATCCCGACCAGGCGGCCTTCGGCGTCGACGACCGGCAGCGCCGTCAGGTCGTAGCGCTCGAACTGCTCCGCCACCTCCTCCTGGTCGGCGTCCACGCGCACGCAGACCGGCTGCTCCGTCATGATCTCCTCGAGCCGCTTGCCGGGCAGGGCGGTCAGGATGTCGCGGAGCGAGACCACCCCCCGCAGGTGGCGGCCAGCGTCCACCACGTACACGGTGTAGATCGTCTCCCGGTCGGGCGCGACCTTGCGCAGCTCCTTGAGCGCCTGCTCCACCGTGAGCTCGCCTGGCAGGGCCACGTACTCGGTGGTCATGAGACCGCCGGCGGTCTCCTCGGGGTACTGCATCAGCCGCCGGACGTCGTTGCGCTCGGCCTGCGCCAGCAGCGGCAGCAGTGCCTCCACGGTCGGCGCGGGCAGCCGCGCCATGAGGTCGGCCCGGTCGTCGGGGCTCATCTCATCGAGGATCTGGCCGATGCGGCGCCGGCCCAGCCCCTCGAGCAGCCGCAGCTGGAGGTCGGGTTCCAGCTGCTCGAAGGCGGCAGCGGCGCGCCCCACCGGCAGCATGGTGAGCAGCCGCGCCGCCAGCTCCGGTCCCAGCTGGGCGCACACGTCGGCGAGGTCGGTGGGCAGCAGCTCCTCGGCCGCCGCCTCGAGCAGCGCGCGATCCTCGCGCTCCAGCGCCTCGCGTAGCTCGGGCAGGATGAGCTGGGTGAACGGACGCACGGCTGCACCTCTCCTGTTCCGCGAACTGCTGCTCCGGCGGGCTGGTCGGCCCGGGGGGCGCACGGCCACGGCCGCCCGACCGCGGGATGGACGAGTTCGCCCCCGGCCTGCCAGGTTCCCAGCAGTGTAGCACGCGCTCCAAGCCCGCCGCCGCGCGCGGGCGGGCGCGCGGGCCCGTGCGCCGGCGGCGAGCTGGCCGCCAGCCGGCGGGCCGTTCCGTGGGTTCTGCTCTCGCGGCGCGCCGGCCTTGACGCGGCTCGCACGCTGCCGCATCGTCCGGGCAGCCGGCGATCCGGATGGCCATGTTGCTGTACCGCCTGCTGCAGGGGTTGCTCCGCGTTGCGGTGCGGGCCTTTTTCCGCCGCGTTGTGGTGGTGGGTGAGGAGCACCTGCCGCCCGAGGGGGCCGCCGGGGTCACCTTTTGCGGCAACCACCCGAACTCGCTGCTCGACCCGGTGCTGATCACGGCGGTGTGCGGTCGGGTGGTACACCTTCGCAGCCAAGGATGTGCTCTTCCAGAGCCGGCTGCTGGGCCCCCTGTTGCGGGCCATGGGCGCGGTGCCGGTGCGGCGCCGGCAGGATCACCCGGAGGGACCCCTGGACAACGATGCCGCCTTCGAGCGGCTGTTCGCGGTGCTGGGGGCAGGGCGGGCCGTCGGCATCTTCCCCGAGGGGATCAGCCACAACCGGCCACAGCTGCAGGCGCTCAAGACCGGCGCGGCGCGTATCGCCCTCGGCGCCCAGCAGCGCTACCCCGGCCGTCCGATCGCGATCGTGCCGACCGGACTGGTCTACATCCGCCCGCACCGCTTCCGCTCCCGTGTGCTGGTCCAGTTCGGAGAGCCGATCGCGCTGGAGCAGGGCTGGCGGCAGGCATACGAGCGCGATGCCCGCGAGGCGGTGCGCGCGCTCACCACGCAGATCGAGCAGCGGCTCCGTGCGCTGACGATCCACGCCGAGGACTGGGAGACGGTGCGGGTGCTGGACGCGGTGGGGCGGCTGTACCAGCCGGCGGGTATCTCGCTGGAGCAGCGCGTCGAGCTAGCGCGGCGCTTCCACGCCGCCTATCCGCAGGTGCGGGACGAGCCCAAGGTGCGGGCGCTGTACGCGCGGGTGCGGGACTACCTCGGGCGGCTGGAGGAGCTGGGCCTGAGCGACGCGGCCCTGCGCCACGGCGTGGGCGCGCGCGAGGCGGCTGCCCGCGCCCTGGAGCACGCGCTGCTGCTGTTGATGTGGCTGCCGCTGGCGGCGCTGGGGGCGGTCGTGCACCTGCCGGTGGGGCTGGGCCTGGCCGCGCTCGCCGAGTCGCTCGCACCGCGCAAGGACGTGGTGGGCACGACCAAGTTCATGGGCGGCCTGCTGGCTCTGGTATCTGGCTGGACGGCGCTGGCGGCGCTGGCCGGCTGGTGCTGGGGCTGGAGCTGGGCGCTGGCTGCGCTCGCCGCGCTGCCGCTCAGCGGCTACGCTACGCTCCGGGTGCTGGGGCGCGCCCAGGCGCTGCGCCACTTCGGGCGCACGAGCTGGCGCCTGCTGCGGTTGCGGCGGCAGCTGGAGGCGCTGCGCCGCGAGCGCGCTGCCCTGCAGCAGGCCGTGCTGCGGGCGGTCGAGCGCTACCGTCCGCCGGGCCTGCAACCGCTGTTCCCGGAGAGGACCGCGGAGGCGGATGCGCAGGCGTGGACGCTGTGAGGCGGCGGTCGGAGCGGCTCCGGCCAGCGGCGGGCCGGGGGCCACGACGGGTTGCATCCGGCCTCGGGGCGCACTACGCTTGAGGCGCTCGCAGGCGGTGCGGGCACGTGGTGGTAGCGCCAGGCCGCTGCCAGCGCCGCGGCCAGAGGAGAGCCATGTCGAGCGCAGAGCCCAACCTGGACGCCCTGCTGGGCAGCGCAGAGCGCGCCGCCTCGCACGGCACGGAAAAGATCTACGGCGTGGCGCCGGCGATCGTGATCAAGATCCACGATGACGAGCACCAGCGCCACCTCATGGGCGCGGTGCAGGTCTGGTTCCCCTGGCTGCAGCCCCAGGATGACCCGAAGCTGGTCGCGCCCTGGGCGCGGTGCGTGAGCTGGGCCGCCGGCGGCGGGCCGGACGAGCCCAAGCGTTCGGGCTGGGTCTCGACCCCCCAGGTGGGCGACGAGGTGCTGGTCGGCTTCGAGCACGGCGATATCACCCACCCCTACGTGATCGGCCAGCTCTGGAACGGCCAGCGCAAGATCCCCGATCCGACGCCGGGCGGCTGCGGCAGCGCCGGGGCGGGGGGCGGCGCGGGTGCGGGACAGGGCGGTGGCGGTGCGGGGGGAGCGGGCGGCGGCCAGGGGGCGGGCCAGCAGGGCGCCGGCCAGGCGGGCGGCGGGGCAGGCGGAGGGCAGGGCGCCGGCCGGGCCGGTGGCGGTGCCGGCCAGCAGCGCGCCTCCTCGCGCGGCCGGGGCGCGGCCGCCGATCCGTTCGCCCCCTTCCAGGCGAACCTCGCGGGGGCGAGGGCGAGCGTGGCGCGGGCGGAGGCGCTGTCGCAAGCGCTGGGCGAGACGATCACCGGCAAGCCCAAGGAGCCGCCGCCGTTGCTCAAGCTGCGCGGGCTGAAGACCCGCTGCACGGCCGCCGACTGGGTCGCCTACCACCACCCGATCCTGTTCGCGGAGATGGAGGTGAGGGGGCCGATCCGCGAGGTCATCGTCGACATCAGCCCCAAGCGGCAGCCCATCGCCATGTTCGCCTGCTGGGAGCCGCAGGCGCCTGGCTCCTGGCGGATCAAGCGGATGGTGCTCGGCTCGGCCGGCGATCCGCATGGCCCCAATCCCAAGTGTCTGAACGGCCCGGAGCACCACCGCCGCAGCTGGTGGAACAGCGTGCCGAACTGGACGAGCGGCAAGATCAAGGTGCCGATCACCAAGGGCTCCGAGTTCTACACCCTCGCGCTCTACCCGCGCTACGCCGGCACCTTCACCATCAAGGTGCAGGGCGGCGGTCTGTATGCCGACCAGCAGGACTGCATCACCCTGACCATGGAAGGCGCCCATCCCCACCCGGGCGACTGACCGCGGCGGGCGTCCCCGGCTCTGCCCCGCGGCGGGGGCGGCTGCCGCCTCCGCCGCTGGCCCGCGGCGGCGGGCGCTCGGGACGTGCCGCAGCCGGCTTCTGGGCCGGCGCGGCGCCCGCCGGTAGACCGGGCGGCCCGCGCAGGGTAGAACACCGTTTCACACCGGTGGAGCAACGCGGAGGACGGGGGCGATGGGCAGCAGTCCGTATCGGACACGCCTGCGCAGCCACACGCTGGCGGAGTTGCGCGATGTCGAGACCGGCACCGCGATCCAGGTGTGCGGCTGGCTCAGGACGGTGGAGGCCGGCGGTAAGGCCTTCGAGCTGTACGATCGCTTCGGCAGCGCGCGGGTGGAGTGCGGTGAGCGGCCGGAGCTGAGGGCAGTGGCGGCGGGATTGCGTCCGGGCGCGGTGGTGCGCGTGGACGGCAGGCGCGCCGCTGCGGCCAGCGACGAGCCGCTGCCCCGCATCGAGGCCACCCGGCTGGAGATCCTGAGCCGCGCCGAGCAGCTGCCACTGGACCCGACTGCCGAGGGCGAGCCGCCGGCACTGCCCGTACGGCTGCGCCACCGGCATCTCGATCTGCGCCGCCGCGCCATGCAGGAGCGGCTGCAACGCCGCCAGTGCCTGCAGCTGGAGATCCGCCACTACCTGACCGAACGAGGCTTCCTCGAGATCGACACCCCGCTCCTGCAACCGTGGTCGGATGAGGCGACGAGCGCCTTCGTGGTGCCCGCCGCGCCGGGTCGGCTCTTCGCCCTTGCGCAGTCGCCCCAGCTGTACAAGCAGCTGCTCATGGTGGCCGGAACCGACCGGTACTTCCAGATCGCCCGCTGCTTCCGGCGCGAAAGCGAACTCGGCCCCGAACGGCAGCCCGAGTTCACGGTGCTGGATTTCGAGATGGCGATGGTCGAGGAGGGCGACATCTTCGAGCTGATCGACGGGTTGCTCGCCCATGTGTTGCGGGAGGTCTGGGGGGTGCGGATCCGGACGCCCCTGCCGCGCATGAGCTACGCCGAAGCGATCGAGCGCTACGGCAGCGATCGGCCCGACCCGCGGCTGGAGCTGGAGTTCGTCGATGCGGGGGAAGCCTTGCGCGGTGCGCGCGGACCCCTGCTCGAGCCCGCGCTGAACGCGCCGGGCGGCGGCACCGTGCGCGCGGCGCGCCTGCGGGCATCGCAGCTGGGCGGGCCCGCCGAGGCGGTGCTGGAGCAGGTGCTCGCCGGCCTGCGCACGCATGGGGCCGAGGTGCGCTGGCTCCAGGTGGCCTCCGGCCGGCAGCTGCAAGGCAGCCTCGCCCGCGCGCTGGACAGGCCCCAGATGGAGCGCCTGCTGGCGCTCACCCAGGCGGAGCCCCCGGATGTGATCCTCCTGGTCATCGATCCCAGCCGGCATCGGGTCGGCGCAGCGATCGGCGAACTGCGGCAGAAACTGGCGCGCACGCTGCTCGCGCGCCGGCGCCCCCAGGGTGGCGAGGGCGGTCCGCCCCCGGCGCCCTCGCTGCTCTGGATCCACCGCTATCCGTACTTCGGCTGGTCGGCCACCGCCGGCGGGTACCTGCCCTGCCGGCACCCGTTCACCCGGCCGCTGGCGGAAGATCTGGATCGCCTGCGCGGCGCGGGCCTGCCTGCGTCCTCCCCCGCGGAGCAGGATACCGCAGAGCGAGCCGCGCCGGGCCAGCCGCTGGGTGCCAGTTTCATCGGCGAGGACGCTCCGCCCGAACGGCGCGAGCTGCTCAAGGTGCGCTCGTATGCCTACGAGCTGATCATGGACGGGGAAGAGCTGCTCACCGGATCGATCCGCAACCACGATCTGCGGGTGCAGCAGCGGGTCTTCGCGATGTTCGGCTACGATCGAACGACCATCGAACGGCGTTTCGGTCCGCTGCTGGCTGCCTTCCAGCACGGCGTGCCGCCCCATGGGGGAGGCTCGCTGGGGCTGGATCGCCTGCTCATGCGGATGGAAGGGGTCGATGATCTGTGTGAGGTGATCCCCTTCCCCAAGGATCACCAGGGGAGCGAGCCGCTGACCGGAGCGCCCAGCGCGGCCGATCCGGAGCTGGTCCGCACCCTGCTGGGGCTGTAGTCCCGCTCCGGGCGCCGGCGCAGGGGCTTCGCTATGCCGTCAGCGCGATCCCCAGCGCCTTGAGCTGCGCCGGCTCGACGGGGGCGGGGGCGCGGGTCAAAAGGCAGCTGGCGCTGGTGGTCTTGGGGAAGGCGACCACCTCGCGCAGATTGTCCAGGCCGAGCAGCACCGCGCACAGCCGGTCGAGCCCGAGTGCGGCGCCGCCGTGCGGCGGCGCGCCGCTGGCGAGCGCCTCCAGCAGAAAGCCGAAGCGCTGCTCGCTCTCCTGCTCGCTGTAGCCGAGCACCTGCAGCACCCGGCGCTGCAGCTCCGGATCGTGGTTGCGGATCGAGCCCGAGCCGAGCTCGATCCCGTTGAGCACCAGGTCGTAGGCGCGGGTGCGCACGCGCAGCGGATCGCTGTCCAGGTAGCTCACGTCCTCGCGCCGCGGCTGGGTGAAGGGATGGCGGCACGCGATCATGGCCCCGGTGTCGGCGTCGTACTCGAAATAGGGGAAGTCCACCACCCACAGCGGCGCGTCGCGCCTCTGCTCGACCAGGCCCAGGCGCCGCCCCAGCTCGGTGCGCAACAGCCCGCAGGCCCGGGCGGCGATCTCCGCGTGGGCGTCCGCCACCATGAGGATCAGATCGCCGTGGCGAGCACCGGTCGCGGCCATGAGCTCGCCGGCGAGCGGTCCGGCGAAACCCTTGTGCAGCGGTCCGCTCAGCGCGCCGTCCTCGCCGACCCGGAGCCAGCCGACCCCCTTCGCGCCCGCCGGCGCCACCAGCGCCCCGAGACCGTCGAGATCCTTGCGGCTGAGCTTGCCGGCGCCGGCCGGTACCACCAGCGCCCGGACCGCGCCCGCAGGCTTGTTGCCCTTGTCCCGCGCGTGCGCCGCCGCGCGCAAAAACTCCAGCTGCGCGCGCCCCGCCAGCGCGGTCACGTCCTGGATCACCAGCGGGTTGCGCAGATCCGGCCGGTCGGTGCCGTAGCGCAACAGCGCC
This sequence comes from Planctomycetota bacterium, assembly GCA_026004615.1. Classification (GTDB taxonomy): domain Bacteria; phylum Planctomycetota; class J058; order J103; family J103; genus BPJM01. Next base: position 598,036 of record BPJM01000001.1, on the reverse strand, counting down.
TCGTCGTAGGGCAGGCGTGGAAAGGGCACGCTCAGCTCGCGGCCCGGGCACAGCGCGCGCCAGATCTCCGCCAGGGCCGCCTCGATCGCGGCGAAGACGTCCTCTTCCTCGACGAACGCCATCTCCAGGTCGAGCTGGGTGAACTCCGGCTGGCGGTCGGCGCGCAGGTCCTCGTCGCGGAAACAGCGCGCGATCTGAAAGTAGCGGTCGAAGCCCGCCACCATGAGCAGCTGCTTGAACAGCTGGGGCGACTGCGGCAACGCATAGAAACTGCCGGGATGCACGCGCGAGGGCACCAGGTAGTCGCGCGCGCCCTCGGGGGTGGAGCGCGTCAGGATCGGGGTCTCCACCTCGATGAAGCCCTGCGCATCCAGCGCGCGCCGCAGCTCCATGTGCAGCCGGTGGCGGAACCGCAGCCGCTCCTGCATGGCCGGCCGCCGCAGGTCGACGTAGCGGTAGCGCATGCGGGTCTCCATGGAGACCTCGTCGCCTTCCCGCCCCGGGGCTCCGACCTCGAACGGCGGCGGTGCCGCGCGATTGAGCACCTCGAGCGCGTCCACGTGCACCTCGACGGCACCGGTGGCCAGCCGCGGATTGCGCGCGCCCTCGGCGCGGGCGGCCACGGTACCGCTCGCGGCGACCACGTCCTCGACGTGCAGTCTCTGCGCCGCCGCCATGACCTCGGCCCCCGAGCGCTCCGGATCGAAGACCAGCTGGGTGCGCCCGTAGCGGTCCCGCAGATCGATGAACACCAGCCCCCCGTGATCGCGGCGCCGGTCCACCCAGCCGCACAGCCGGACGCGGCGCCCCGCGTCGGCCAGCCGCAACGCGCCGCAGGTGGTGGTGCGCAAGGCCGTGGGGTGATGCTCGGCGGCGGTCTGCGCGCCGCTGCTGCCGTTCGCGGTCATCTCCACCAGCCGCTCCCCGCTCTGCCGCTCGCTCCGTGGCTGCCCGCCTTCCCGGCACGAAGTCACCTATGATAGCTCGCGGCACGGAGCAGACAACGGGCGAGGCCGAATGCCGGCAGGCGCCCCAGCCCCGGGGCCGCCCCTTGTCGCCGCCGGATCCCGGCGCGGGCAGCGGCAGCAGCGGTCCCGGCGCCGGCGAGCGGCGCGCCGCGCGCCGGGGGCGCCCCCCCCGCCGCCGGCGGCCGCCCGCCCCCACCCTTGCTTGTCCCGGACCGCCGCCGCATCATGGGGGGCGGTGCCATGCCCTGCGGCTTTCGCATCCACACCGGACCCTACGCCGGCAAGATCTTCCCGGCCGGCACCAGCCGCCGCATCGTCATCGGGCGGGCACTGGAAGCCGACTTCACGATCCCCGATCCGAGCCTGGCGCCCTTTCACTGCGAGATCGAGCTGTACGAGGGGGTGTCGCGCAGGATGGCGCGGGCGCGGGCACTGGGGCCGGAGATCGCCATCGAGGTCGAGGGTGTTCCCTTCGACGAGGTGCTGCTCAAGAGTGGGGACGTCATCCGGCTCGGCGAGACGGTCATCGAGTTCGTCGAGGGCGGCAGCGCCAAGGAGCCGCCCGGGGGCAACCGCGCCAGGGTGGGACGGACGTGCACCGCTTGCGGACTGCCGGTGCCGCGGCTCGGCGGCGGGCGGGTGGTGCTGGGGCGGACGTACTGCTGGCACTGCGTGGACCTGCGCCTGACGGTGCGTCGCGATCTGGGTCGCTACCGCTTTCTGCGCAAGATCGGCCGCAACATCGCGGAGGTGATCTACGCGGCGGAGGACCTGTCGTTCGACCCTCCGCGCCGCATCGCGATGCGGGTGCTCAAGAGCGAGCGGGTGCGCGATGCGCGCGTGCTGCGCCGGTTCCTGACGCGCGGAGCGGTCGCGTGCGCGCTGGAACACCCGGCCTTTCCCCGCGCCTATAGCCTGATCCAGCGCCCCGAGCTGACGGCGCTCAGCGAGGAGCTGCTGGACTGGCCGTCGCTGGAGGAGTGGCTCGCACGCGGCGCGCGCCTGCCGCTGCGGCGCGCCCTCTACGTGGTGCTGCAGCTCGCGGACGCCTTGCAGCTGGCACGGCGCGAGAAGATCATCGTGGGGCGGCTGCGGCCGCACCACATCCGGCTGTCCGAGGAGGGGCGGGTCCAGATCGTGAGCTACTGGCTCGCCCCCGAGCTGGAGCAGAAGGTGGCGGAGCGGGTCGGGGCGCCACAGGCTGAGCCGCTGCCGCCCCGCACCAGCGAGGACCCCGAGCCCTACGCCCCCGATTCGATCTCCGAGGACCTGCGCCGCTACCTGGAGCCACCGCCGCGCGACCTCGCGCACTACGAGGACGAGTCGCTGGATATCCGCCCGCTCGGCACGCTCCTGTTCCAGCTCGCCACCGGCACCTCGCCGCCCAGGGAGTGCCGGCTCGAGGAGCTGCTGGAGCGCTTTCGCCGCGGGGTCGCGGCGGGCCTGGAGCCAGCGGCGGGCGCGATCCCGGAGCTGGTGCCCCAGGTCTTGACCCGCTGCCTGCACCCGGTGCGCCAGCGTCGCTACCACAGGCTGCTGGAGCTGCGGCAGGACATCCGCGACGCCCTGGCGGCGTTGGGGGTGCTGGGCGCCGCCCAGTAGGGCTAGCCGCCCCGGCTGCGATGCGAGGGGGGATCGGTGTTCGCCCTGCCTCGGCCCGCCCCTCGCCTCGCCTTGAACGGCCCCATCCGCGGCCCTACAATGGGGTCAGCCGGCGGCCGGCGTGCCCGCCCGGCGCCTGAACCCTTTGTCGCACGCCGTGCTGTGTCGTCGACGGAGGAGCCGCGGCGCATGGAGACCCTGACCCGGCTGCTGAACGCCACCCCAGCCGCCATAACGCGCCATCGGGGAAGGATCTACGGCTTCGTGCCCGGCATCGTCATCGCGGTCGTGGACCGCAACAACCCCAAGCGGCACGAACAGGGCTATGTGCAGGTCTACTTCCCGGGCCTGCAGCTCGAGGCGGACCATGTCCGGACTGCGGCCTCCGACCCGGAGCGGGGCCAGAGTCCGTTGCGCGACGCCGACCAGATCATCGCGCCCTGGGCGCGGCTATGTGCGCCCAATGCGGGTCCAGGGGCCGGGGTCTACCAGGTACCGCAGCTCGGCGACGAGGTGCTGTGCGCCTTCGAGCACGGCGACCCGCGCCATCCCTACGTGGTGGGCTCGCTCTACAACGGCGTCGACAAGCTGCCCAAGCCGGTGACCGACCCCAAGATCGAGGGCAACCGGCCGCAGGACAAGGGCTGTCCGGCGACTCCGGACATGGCGGGGGCGGGGCTGGCAGCAGGCGGCGGCAAGAACAAGGTCATGTTCTGGCGCAGCCGCAGCGGCAACGTGCTCGCGCTCAACGACGAGACCGGGGTCATGCGGCTGTCGGATCGCAGCGGCCACTCCGCGATCCAGATCGACGGCGACAAGATCGAGATCCTGCAGACGGCCAAGCAGGTCCGCATCAACGCCTGCAACAAGATCCGGTTCGACTGCACCGACTTCAAGGTCAACGCCAAGAAGGACGTCATCAAGGTCACCACCACCCACAGCGCCACCGCCGGCAGCAACTACCAGGTCAGTGCCGAGAAGACCTTCTGTCACTGGGCGAAGGCCAACTTCACGGTCATGGCGGGCAAGGACGTGGTCGCCAACTCCAGCGACATGCTGGAGGTCCAGGCCAAGAGCGGCAACGGCAGCTTCATGGCGGGCGGCGAGATGCTGATCGCGGCGCCCGATTCCGAGGTGGCGCTCAAGGCGGGCGCCAACCTGACGCTCATGACCCCGGCCAAACTCCTGTTCGCCTCGAGCAACGACATGAAGCTCAAGGCGGGCGGCGGGGTCAACGTCACCGCGGGCGCTATCAGCATGAAGGGTGCGACCGCGCAGCTCAACTGCGGCGCCGATGCCGGTTTCTCGCTGTTCGACGCGATCTGGAACGGCTTCAGGAGCCTGGTCACCAAGGTCGTCAAGGGCGTAATCGGCGTTGCCAAGGCGGTGGGCGGGGCGGTGGTGGCCGGGGCGCGCGCGCTGGGGCGCGCGACCGTGGCGGCGGTGCAGGCGATCGGGCGGGTCGCCGGTGCGGCGGCGCGCGCGGTGGTGCGCGCCCACGCGGCGGTGATGCAGGTGGCGTGGAACGGGGTGCGGCGGGTCGGCCGCGCGCTGTTCGACGTCGGCGGCGAGGCCGCGCGGCCTGGCATCTGCGCCTGCAACTGCGCCTGCCAGAACCTCGAGCGCGCCGGCCAGCGCGCCGCGCAGACCATGGCCCAGGGCGCGCAGCTCGCCGGCCAGGAGGCGCTGGCGGGCGGCTCGGCGGGCCCGCTCATGCGTGCGGCGGCCGACGAGGCGGGCGCCCAGATCGAGGACGCGACCGAGGCCCTGCAGCAGACCAACCTGCACGCAGCCGGGCAGGTGATCCGCGACGCGGAGGACGCCGATCCCGACGAGGTTCGCGAGCTGGAGCGCACGGTCAACCAGGAGAACGCCAACCTGGGCAGGGCGGCGCAGCAGTTCGACGAGGACGTGCACGACATCGGCAACCAGACCGCCCAGGGGCTCGATCGCATCGCCCAGCAGGCACACGCCGGTCCGGGCCAGGCGCTGGACCTGGATGAGCCCGAGGTGATCGAGATGGAGCCTATGATCATCGAGGCCAGCCCGCCGTCGCAGCAGGCGCTGCCGCCGGGCGAGGTGATCGAGATGGAGCCGATGATCATCGAGGCGTCGCCGCCGCGCAGCAGCTCCCACCCCTCGCCGGGACAGACCGATCAGCACGGCCGGCTCGCACCGCCGCCGCCGGTGCGCAGCTACGGCACGGGAGGTCTGGCGCTGGCGCTGGAGTAGGTGCTGCTGCGCGCCCGGCGGCGGTAGAGTGCGCGAGGAGGGACCGAGGTGCCCGTCAAGCCTGCCCCGAACCTGCCCGAGCTCAAGCCGCACAGCCTGAGCGGCGGGGAGAAGAACGAGGTCCTTTTCGTCAAGAGCCGGACCGGTCACCTGGTGGCGCTCGACGACGGCGGATGCACGGTGCGCGTGCAGGACCGGACCGGCAACAGCACCATCCGGCTCGAGGCTGGAAAGATCTACATCACCCAGAAGACGGGCGACATCAAGATCTTCGCCCGGGAGCTGGTGCGGCTGGACTGCACCGACCTGGAGGTGCACGCCCGGAACGACATCTCGTTCTCGGCCGGCGGCAGCGTCACCACCACGGTCAAGGGCAGCGCCTCGATCACGGCGGGCAAGGACGTCGCCCTGTGTGCCAAGCAGGACGCGACGCTGCAGACCAAGGCGAACTTCAGCGCCACCTCCGGGGCCCAGACCCTGATCGTCGGCACCAAGCAGCTCTCGCTCGGCACCAAGAGCGCCAACCTCACGCTCATGACCTCGAACAAGCTCAAGGTTGTGGGCAAGGGCAACGTGAGCGTGAACGCGGACGCTTTCCTGAACATCACGGCGCTCGGGGGGGCGGATTTCAAGACCAACGGCATGTGCGAGGTCCGGGCGCGCGCGACCTGGGCCGGCATGGCGGGCCGCATCAACATCAACTGAACGGGCGCGGGGACGAGAGGCGATGGTGACAGGACTGTTCGGGCAGAGCACCTGGGACGCCGCGCTGGAAGGCGGCCGGGGGGCGCTCGAGGCGGCAGCGCGCATCTACGGGGTGGTCCCGGCCATCGTCAAGAAGGTCCACGATCCGAAGAACCAGCGCCACCTGCAGGGCTACGTGCAGGTCTGGTTCCCGTGGCTGCAGTCCGAGCAGGACGAGAAGCTGTTCGCGCCATGGGCGCGGTGCGTGGCGCCGGACGCCGCCGACAAGAGCGGCTTCAAGTGCACACCGCTGGTGGGCGACGAGGTGCTCGTTGCCTTCGAGTTCGGCGACCCGCTCCGGCCCTACGTGGTGGGCTCCCTCTGGAACGGGGCGCACAAGGTGCCCGACCCCACCACGCCCGGTGACGGCCAGGACATGCCGGGACACGACGGCGGCGACCCCATGAAGACGCCGGACTTGAGCCAGCAGAGCCCGGCGAGCGGCAGCGGCAAGAACAAGGTCATGTACCTCAAGAGCCGCAAGGGCAATCTGCTGCTGCTCGACGACCAGAACGGCACGGTGCGCATCTGCGACAGCAAGGGCAACAGCCGCGTGTCGCTGGAGGCGGACACGATCAAGATCCTGCAGTCGACGGGCGACATCGAGTTCTGGGCGCAGAACACCATCCAGATCGACTGCGAGACCTTCGAGGCGCACGCGACCTCGAGCATCAAGTACGACGCCGGCAACAACATCTCGATCTGCGCCAAGGGGCAGGTCAGCACCGCCACCGGCAGCACCACCAAGTACAAGGCGGGACAGAGTTTCATGACCATCTCGAAGAAGATGGTGTTCGTGCAGGCGGAGAGCAGCCTGAGCTGTCGCGCGGGTGGCAAGCTGATCATGTGCTCGGAGTCGAACAAGACCGCGATCGAGGCGGCGGCCAATCTGACGGCGACCGCGGTGGCGGGCATCGAGATCAAGAGCAGTTCGCAGGGCAACGGGGGTGCGGGCGGCATGTTGAACATCGCCTCGCCCGCGCAGGTCAACTTCCAGGCCAGCAACGACTTCAAGGCGGCGGGGGCGGTGATCCTGCTCAACTGAGCAGGCGGCGGCAGGCGAGGGACGCGGGACAGGGTGGCATGATCGCGATCGACGGCATCGGCTGCGCCTGGAACTACACGATGGGGCCGGCGTTCATCTACGACGGCCCGGGCGCCATCGACGCCATCAACCAGAGCCCCATGCCGGTGGTCGTGATCGCCGAGAACATCCCGGTCGAGGAACTCGGCCGCATCGATCTGACGCACGTCTATGGCTTCGTGCTGGAGGGTTCCAGCCGCGCCGATCCGGCCGTGGTCTTCTACTCCAACCAGCATCGAGCCACCGTCATCCAGGCGCGGGGAGTGCTGCAGGCGGTGAGCCCGGGCACCACGGTCGTGGTGGACGGGGTCGAGGGCAAGGTGTTCATCGACCCGGACGAGCCGACCCGGCAGCGCTACGAGGAGCTGCGCCGCCAGGGGCCGCCGCCGGAGCCGCCGGGCTTCGCCGATCAGCTCCTCAAGGACACCATGGAGCTGCGCGGCCTCGATCCGGAGGAGCTGAAGAAGGGGTTCATCGACTTCCAGGCGCTCGAGAAGGCGATGGGCACGTTCCTCAAGATGTATCACGGCGAGGAGCTGAGCAAGGCGGAGCTGGATCAGGTCAAGGCGATGGTCAAGGGGTCGCCGTACGAGGAGCGGGTGGCCGGCAACCTCGAGCGCTACCAGGAGGCGGCCCGGCAGATCCAGGCCCAGGGCGGGCTGCAGGCGCTGGCGGCGCGGGCCGAGGACGAGGCAGAAGAAGCCGAGGGAGCGGCGGCCGGCGAGCCGCCCCTCGGGGCGGAGCGGGCAGAGGCCACGCCCGCACGCCGCGGGCGCGGCGACCGGCCGGACCGGCGGGGCCGCGGCGGGCCGCCGGCGCCGCGGCGCCGGTAGGCGGCGAAACGTAGGGTATGGTGGGTCGCCCGGCAGGCGCCGGGTAGTGGATCGAATCGGGCGGCACGGCGCGGGACGTGCGCCCCAGGTCGGAGCGAGCGGGTCATGGCGTGGATGTTCGCAGCGGTGCAGGACGACATGACGGTCGGCATGCACCTGCACTACCACTTTCTGTATGCGCCGCCGTTCCCGCCGACGCCGTTCTATCCGCACCCGGCGATCGGGTTCCTGCGGGACAAGTTCGCGGCGAAGACCAAGATCGACAACAAGAAGGCGGCGCGGACCGGCACCAAGTCCAAGATCCTCCTGCCGCCCCACCTGCCCTACATCGGGCCCTTCACCCACGGCACGCCCAAGGAGACCACGGGGATCCAGCAGGTCTGGATGGGAGCCGGGATCGGGGTCCATCCGTTTGGCGGCATCGGCTTCATCGTCATCGAGGGCAAGCCGGCGGCGGGCTTCTTGTCCAACATGCTCGGCTGCTGGTGCGTGGCGCCCGGCTTCGACATGAAGCTGCCGTTCATCGGGCTGGACTTCGTCATGATGCCCGGTTTCCGGGTGCCGACCGTGTTCTACGGCCCGGCGCCGCTGGCGATCGACCTGTTCGTGCTGCTGCTCTCGATCATCGAGGACCTGCTCGACTATCTGATCAGCAAGATCCCCATCCCGTTTTTGCGGGACCTGGCCGAAATCGCGAAAAGCGCGCTCATGACCGGGCTGGAGGTCGCCGTCGAGGCCTACGAGAAGGGCGTGCGGCCGATCGCCGCCTGCCTGGCGAGGGGCGTGCGCTACGCCGCCTATGCCTTCGTCGACGGCATGGTGAGCTACGCGCTCGGCAAGGTGCTGGACGCCGGTTTCGGCAAGGCGGGCGAAGTGCTCGGCAAGACCAAGGTCGGCAGCTGGGTCAAGAGCAACCGCGTCGGTGCTCTCGTCGCCAAGAAGGTCGCGGGCAAGCTCCAGGACAAGATCAGCTCCGGCGCCAACGAGCTGCTCAAGAGCGGCATGGACCGCATCACCGGGGGCGAATACAGCCAGTACCTCGAGCGGAAGGACGCGTTTGGTGCGGAACCAGGCGGCATCGTGGGGCTGCTCGATGCCGGGGCGACCGCTTTTGCAAAGGATGCCAACAGCAAAGCCCAGCAGCGGCTGTACGACAGCTACAACGCCCACCTCATGCACAAGAGCATCACGGAGCGCGGGCTGCCCGGCGGCGAGAAGGCCGGCGGCTGGCGCGACCTCAAGCGCGCGGAGCTGGCGCAGAAGAAAGGCGGGCTGTTCCAGCGCGACGACGCCTTCCAGAAGCACTTCGGCAAGGGGATGACCGGGTTCAACAAGCCATTCGAGTTCAAGGCGACGCACCATGAGGCGCCCAGCCTGAGCGAGTCGGCGAAGGTCGGTGGTAAGACAGTGCTCGACAAGGTCAAAAAGCAGGTGGTGAATGACGCTCTGGAGACGGCGACGAAGGAGCTGTTTGGCCAGCCGCAGGACCGGACGGCGGAAAAGGCGCAGCAAACGCTGAGCAGCAGCTTCGCCAGGAACTTCCTCAACGTGAAGTGAGCCCATGCTGGTGCCTGACACGAGCGAAGAGGGCGCCGTCACCGGCGAGCGGGCCTCGGAGGGTGGTCTGCCACCGCTCGCGGCGCTGAGCGACGAGCAGCTCGCCGCCATGCCGGAGGAGGAGCTGGAAGAGCTCGTGGTCCGCGCGGCGCTCGCCGAGCTGCCGCAGGCCAGGCCGGCCGCCCTGCGCGAGGCCTTTGCCGGATGGGTGCGCGCCGAGCTGGAGCGCCGCCGCCGGCGCGCGCTCGGGCTCCCCGAAGGGCCGCCGCCCTATCCCGATCCACCGGCGCAGAGCGCGGAGGAGGTCGAGGACGAGGCGTGGCGACTGCTGGAGCTGCTGGATCGCCGCGACCGCGAGCTGGCGGGCCGCGCGCCCAGCGCCGCCGAACTCGAGGCCGCCCGCGAGCGCGCCCGCCACGAGCTGGACGCGGCGCAGCGGGCTGCGGCGGCCGAGGTGGCCGCAGCCGAACAGGCCGAGCGCGCGCGCCGGCGCCGGCACCGGGAGCTGCACCCGTGAGCGCGCACCGCGGCACCGAGCCCGAGCCCCTTCCCTCCCGCCACCGGGGCGTGCCCTCGCCACCGGCCGCGGAGGTGGCCAGCGGCGAGGGACCGCCCGCCGAGGCGCCCGCCGGCGGGCCCGGCGAGCGCCCCGTGCGCATCGTCTACATGGAGAACCCCGAGCGCTACCGGCCCGGGGACGAGGTGACGCTGCAGGGCATCGCCGCCGCCTGGAACTACACCTATGGGCCGATCTATCTCTACGAGGGGCCGCGCTCGATCGACGAGATCTACCGCCTGGGCGAGCCGGTGGTGGTCTTCGCCGAGACGATCCCCATGGAGGAGCTGCGCAAGATCGAGCTGACGCGCGTGCGCGGGTTTGTGTTCGAAGGGGGCTCGGCGGCCGACGACGAGCTCTATAACTTCCTGTTCACCGAGAACCGCGCCGCGGTCATCGGCTGCACCGGGGCGCTGTTCTTCGCCGAGCAGAACCCGGGCGCCTGGGTGATCGTCGACGGGGTGCTGGGACTGGTCTGCTTCAATCCGTCGGCGGAGACCCTGGAGCGCTTCCAGCGCGTGCGCGCCCAGGGGCCGCCCGAGCGCGACCGCACCACCGCCATCGCCCAGCACTTCAACACCATCCTCGAGGGCAAGCTCGAGGAGAAGCGCCGTCGCGAGGCAGCCGGCGAACCGGTGGGCCATCCCACCTTCACCCCGCAGCAGGCGCAGCAGGCCCAGGCGGCGGCACCGGGGCTGGTGCTGTCGCTGCTGAGCGGTCTGCCGCTGCCAGGGCTGGTGGGCGGCGAGGACGGAGGGGGCGCCACCGGCGGCGCCAGCCAGCGCTGAGCGGACAGCCGGCAGGCAGCAGGGCCGTGCAGGCGCCGGGCAAACCGCGCCCGCACCGGCCCTGTTCCGGCCGCGCGTGTGCGCCTGCTTGCCCGCCCGCCTCGCGATTCGGCGCGCAGCCGCCGGGGATGGCCCCGTGAGCGCCGCCACCGTCCTGGTCATCCTCGCCGGAGGCTTCGTCGCCGGGGTGCTGAACACGCTCGCCGGGGGTGGTTCGTTGATCACGCTGCCGCTGTTGATCTTCGCCGGGCTGCCGGGGGGGCTCGCCAACGGTACCAACCGCGTCGCCGTCGTGGTGCAGAGCGCCGCCGCGGCGGCGAGCTTTCGCGCCGCAGGCGTGGAGGTGGGGGGGCAGGGGCGGCGGCTGTTCGTACCGGCGCTGCTGGGGGCGGCTGCCGGCGCGCTGGCGGCGGCGCGGCTGGAGGACCGGCAGTTCGAGCGCGCGCTGGCGTGGGTGCTGCTCGTGATGGCGGTGGTGGTGCTCGCCTCGCCCGAGCGCTGGGTGCGGCCCCCCCGGCGCCCGGCTCGGCCGGCTGCGGGCGGCGGCGCTCTGGGGCAGCGTGCTGGTGCTGGGAGCGTACGCGGGCTTCGTGCAGGCCGGGGTCGGGGTGCTGCTGCTCGCGGCGCTGGTGGGACTCGGAGGGCACGATCTGTTGCGGGCCAATGCGGTCAAGGTCGTCCTGGTCGCCGGCGCCACCGTGGTCTCGCTCGCGATCTTCTGGTGGCACGGACAGGTCGACTGGGTGCTGGGGCTGGTGCTGGCCGCCGGCATGGGGGTGGGCGGCTGGGCCGGGGCGAGGCTGCAGCTGCGGCGCGGCCACGGCTGGGTGCGGCTGGCGGTGGTGATCGCGGTCGCCGGCTCGGGGCTGAAACTGCTCGGCGCGTCGTGAGCTCCCGCGGCCGGCCCGCATTGCCCCCGCAGCGCGATTTGCCTACCCTGGCCGCATGGCCCTGCTGCGGTGGATATGGCGCCGGCGCTGGGCGCGCCGCCTGCTGATCGCTGCTGTTGTGCTCGCAGGGCTGCGCCTGGCGCTCACCCCGCTGGCCGAGCTCGTGGTCCGCACCCTGGCGGCGCGGGCGGGCTACGAGCTCGGGTTGGACCTCAGCCTGTCGCTGCTGGCGCTCGATGCGAGCGCCGAGCAGCTGGTGCTCGCGCCGCGCGAGGGCACCGGGCCGGTCCGCCTCCAGGCGCGCCGGGTCGCGGTCGACCTCGCGCCGCGGGCGCTGCTCGGGGGCCGGCTGGTCGTCAACCGGCTGGAGGTGGAGGGCGTGCGCGCCGAGCTCACCCTGCCACCGCCCGGCGCCCCCGCTGCAGCCGAGCGCGAAGGGCGAGCTCCTCCCTCGCCCTGGCCCCCGGAGTGGCTGCGCGTGGAGCAACTGCTGCTGCGGGATGTGCGGCTGCGCGTGCGCGGAGCTGCCGCCGCGCTGCCGCCCGAGACCGAGGTGGTCCTCCAGGCGCATGGCGCGGGACTGGGCGCTGACGGCCGGGCCGCAACCCTCGCCCTCGAGCTGGCGGTGCCGGGCGTCTGCGAGTCGGTGGAGGCCGAGCTGGTGCTCGAGCTCGCGGCGGCCGAGCGCCGGGCCCGCGCCGAGCTGTCGCTCAGCGCCGAGGGAATCGCACACCGCGCGCTCCAGGGGCTGCTCGCCCCGCAGCTGCGCCTGCTGGGAGAGCAGTCCGAGTTCGTGCTGCGCGCGAGCGCGCAGCTGGCACCAGCAGGCGAAGGATCCCCCGAGGCCTACCGGCTCGCCTGGACGCTGTCCGGCTTGCGCTGGTCGAGCCCCGGCGCCACCTGGCTCGAGCTGCCGGCGGCGAGCGGCAGCGCGGTGCTCGCACCGGGGCGCCTGGAGGCCGGACCGACGCGGCTGCAGGGCCTGACCACCCGCCTGAGCCGGGAGCCCGGGGGCGAGCTGCGTCTCGGAGCGCTCCGGCTGTTGCCCGCCTCGGCCGCGGCCGCCTCGCCGGAGGAGCCGCGCGGCGCACGGCCACCGGCACGAGCAGCGGCCTCCCTCCGCCCGCCGCCGCCTTCTGTCCTGCCCGCGCTGAGCTGCGAGCAGCTCACGCTCGAACGGGCACGGCTCGAGCTGATCGACCGCGCCGTGAGCCCGCCCTTCGCGACCCAGTTGGCGGTGCACGCGCTGCGCGCGCGCGGACTCGCCTGGCCGCCCGCCCCTCGCCCCGCAGCGCCGGCGGCGCCGGGAGGCGGTGCCGGGGCCGGCGGCGAGCAGCCGCAGGTGGTCCGGCGCGACGGCACGCCGCCGGTGGCGCCCCTCGAGATCGAGGCCACCGCGGCGCTCGAGCCCCTGTTGGGTCAGCTGCGGCTGCGGGTGCACGGCGAGCGGCTCGGCCTGCCGGCGCACTACTCGATCGCGCTGGAGGCTGCCGGCGTCGATCTGGAGCCGGTGCGGCCGTACCTGCCCCCGGACTGGCAGCCCGCGATGCGGCGGGGCCGGCTTCTGGCCGAGGCGCAGCTGGAACTCGCCGCGGCCGCCGGGGAGTCCGTGGCCGCGACGCTTCGCGTCGGACCGCTGTGGTGGAGCGACGCCGCCGGCAGCAGGCTGGCCGGCTTGGAGGCGCTCGAGCTGGTGGCGCCGCGGGTGCTGGCGGGGCCTGCGGCGGTCGAGATCGAGACGGTGCGGCTCGAGGCACCGTACCTGCACCTGCGCCGGCTCCAGGGGGGCTGGCTCGAGCTGGCCGGAGCCCTGGTGCTGCCGCCACCCGCCCCGCTGCCCCCGCCGCCTCCCCCGCCCTCCGAACCCCTGCGCCCCGAAGAGCCGGCCGCCGGCGGAGCGCAGGTCCCCGCGCCGCAGCGGCCGCAGCCGGCGCCCGGCGGCGCCCCGCCGCTCGTGCCGCTGCCGCACGGGCCTCAGCTGCCGCTGCTCACGGTCGAGCGGTTCGAGCTCGAGCGCGTCGGGTTGGTGCTCGAGGACGCCGGACACGCGCCGCCGCGGCAGACCGCGCTCCAGCTCGGCACGATCGCGATCGAAGGCCTGTCGACGGCGGCGCTGCGCGGCGAACCGCGGGAGCCGGTGCGCCTGCGGGCGCGTTTCGCCGCCCCGGGCCTGGTACGGCTGCTCGAGCTGGAGGGCTTCGCAGCGCTCGGGCAGGCGCTCACCGGCCAGCTCCAGGGGCGCGTGCTCCGGCTCGATCTGGCGGAGCTGCTCCGAGTCGCAGGCGGAGCGGGCTCCGGCGAGGCGGGTGCGAGCGAGGGGTTGCGGCTCGAGGGGCTCGCCGACGTGCAGCTGCGCGCGCGTCTGGAGCCGAGCCGCCTGGAGGCGGAGGCGCGGCTCCGTATCGAGGGCCTGCGGATCGCGCTGGGCGAGCTGTGGAGCGGGCGCATCACGGCCTGGCTCGGCATGCCGCTCGGGCTGCTGCTGGCGGTGCTCGAGGACGAACAGGGCGCGATCCGCCTCGAGCTCCCGCTCACCGTGGAGGCCGGCCGGCTGTCGCTACCGATCCCGCAGCTGCTCGCCGAGCAGCTGGTGGCGAGCGTGCGCAACACCGCCGCCAAGCTGTTCCAGCCGCTCGGTCGCCTGGTGTTCGGGCGTGGGGCGCGCGCGCTGGCATTCCGTCCCATCGCCTTCGTGCCGGGCACGGTGCGGTTGAGCCCCGAGGGTTACGACCAGGTGGTGCGGCTGGCGGAGTTCCTCCGCGAGCGCGAGGCGCTCCGGGTGGAGTTGAGCGGGGTGGCCCACCCGGAACTCGACGCCGCGGCGCTCTTGCCCGGCACTCCGACCGTGGTGTCGCCGGGCGAGGGGCCAGTGGCCGCCGGCACGCGGGCAGCGGACGGGCGGGCGGCGCTCGCCGAGGCGCTGGAGCGGCTGCGCCGCCGGCGCGCGGCGGTGCTGCTCGCCACCCCGCGCGCGCGGATCGACCGCGTGGTGCTGGCGGCGGGAGGCACCGCGCTCGATGGCTACTACGTGCGCCACGACGAACACGAGCTGGTGCTCTACGTGCCAGCACGGCGCCGGCAGGTGCGCGTGCGCCACGACCAGATCGGGTGGCTGTATCTGCGCACGCCCCAGGGCGAGGCGGCGGCCATGCTGGAGCCGCTGCGCACCCAGATCCGCAAGCAGGTGCACGTGCTGCGCGCGCTGTCGTTGCAGATCGAGCAGGCCGAGCGGCGGCTCGGCCACAGCCCCGGTGCGCCGGAGGACCTGGCGCGGCTGCGCGAGCAGGCGTTGTTGGAGCTGGCGCGACAGCGCGCCGCCTACGTGCGCGAGCAGCTGATCCACCGGCGGGTCGCCGCCGAGCGCGTGCTGCTCGGCCCGCCGCTGCTGGATACCGGGGAGGCCCCGCCCTGCAGGGTCGAGATCTTCGCCGCGCCCTGACACCGGTGGGACGCCATTGCCGGACCGCGCGGGCTGCTCGCCGCGGGAACGGGCAGCCGGCGTCGGACGGAGAGCTGGCGAGGCCGACGGGACTCGAACCCGCAACCACCGGATCGACAGTCCGGTACTCTAACCAATTGAGCTACGGCCCCGCCCGTGGGTATGAACCGCCCGCATCGGGCGTCGCGGAGGGGATGTATACCGCCTCGCTCCAGCCCCTGTCAAGAGGCCGCACAGCCGCCGGCCGCGTTCGGTCAGGGGACAGCCGGGGAGCCTGCCAATCCCGCCAGCAGTTCCAGGTAAGCCTCGCGGGCGCCGCAAAAGATCGGGTCGCCATCGCCGATCAGCACCGCCTCGAAGCGCAGGCTGGCCAGTTGGCGCACCGCCTGCACCACCGCGCCCCGGTCGCTGAGCTTGTCGTCGCCGAGCAGCGTGAGCAGGCCGGTCCGTTCGCTGCGCACGATGTCGCCGAACAAGAGTGCCCGCAACGGCACCAGATGGAACGCGAACTCGCAGGGCGTCTTGCCGCCCCGGATCGGAAACGGCTCCAGCTCGCCCCGCAGCTCCGCCGGCAGCTCGGACGCGCTCTCGTACCAGACGTCCACCTGCGGGGCGGCCTCGCCGAACAGCGCCCGCTCCGCCGCCGGCGCCAGCAGTGCCGCGCCGAAGGCCTGCTTGAGCGCCGGAGCCGCCCGCAGGTGCGAGGCGTTCGTCAGCAGGATCCAGCGCACCCCGCCCCCGGCGCGCACCTGCTCCAGCTCCGGCCCGGCGAGCGGCATCGGGTCGAAGAGCAGCCCACCCGCGGCGTGCTGCCACCACCATCCGTTGAAGTCGATGCCGCGCTCGGGCTGGTAGGCGTTCCAGAACCACAGCCCGTCGATCCGGGTCCGCTTGAGCCCCATCGCAGCGCCCTCCGCCTTTTCGCGCGGCGAGCCGCGCGGCCGGCCCGGTTCGCGCGCCGGGACGGCGCGCCGCTCGGGTCTCCTAGCCCTGCCGGCGCCGCGCCTCGATGATCTTCGCGAACGAGCGGCCCTGCAGCTCCTTGAGGCTGAGACCGGTCGCCGCGACCTCCTGCTCGCCGATCGCGCCGCACTGGAGGGCCCGGATGAAGTAGTTCAGCAGTCCCTGGCCCGTCGCGGCGTCATCGAAGACGAAACCGCTCAGGGTCGCCTGCGCCGCCTTGTCGATGAAGTTGCGCAGCCGCTCGGAGGCCGCCTCCAGCCCCTCCAGGAAGAAGGCATAGCAGGCCGCATACCGGCTCACCAGCTGGCCCGGGTGCAGATCCCAGCCCTGGTAGAAACCGCACTGGAGCGAGTGGCGCGCGTCCTCGTACGCCTGCCGCCACGCCCGGTGCACCGCCGCCCGGTTCTCGGCCTGCTCGCGCGGGCCGAGCGGCGGTCCACCCGCCGGCGCGCGGTGCGGCGGGACCGGCAGGATGGTGGTGGCGCCGTCGGAGAGCCACACCCCCGTGCCGGCGAGCGCCACCTGCATCACGTGCTTGGCGAAGTCGCACGCCGGGTGGCGCATCGCCTGGTAGGCCGCCGTGATGCCGCATAGCGCGGTGTAGTCGTAGGTGCCGAAGTGCGCGCCCCGCACCCGGCCGCCGCCCGCCGCCACCAGCGCCGGCAGCGCCGCGCGGCCCTCGGCGTCGAGGATCGCCTGCGGGGTCTCGACCATGAGCTCCAGCCGCAGCGCGCCGTCGCCGAGACCGAGCCGCGCCTCCAGCGCGCGACACAGCTCGACCAGCGCCGCGACCTGCTCGGGCATCGTCACCTTGGGCAGGGTGATGACGAACTGCTCGGGCAGCCGGCCGCCGGTGCGAGCAGCCAGGGCCGACACGAAGAGATCGAGGGTGCGCGCGGCGCGCGCTCCCATCTCCGGGTTGAGCGGCTTGATGCGGATCCCGATGAAGGGCGGCAGCGTGCCCGCCTCCATGCCGGCCGCCACCTCGAGCGCCGCCGCCTCGGCAGCGGCGTCCTCCTCCGCATCGGGGCGCACGCCATAGCCGTCCTCGAAGTCGATGCGGAAATCCTCGACCGGCTCGCGCTCCAGCTTCGCCACCACGCGCTCGTACACCGTCCAGGCGAGCCAGAGGTGCGGCTGCTCGCGGCGCGCGCGCGCCGGCTCGGCGGCCAGGCGCCGCCCCAGCTCCGCCACCTCGTCCGGCTGCTCGGGCAGCTGCTGGCTGCCCGCGAGCCCCAGCGCCCGCGCGAGCGCCGCGAAGTCCGGCGCGTAGCTGGCGAGCAGGCGCCGGGCGATCTCGCCCAGCCTGGGCGCCGAGTCCCGCCGGAACAGATGCGCGCCTCCATAGACGGTGTGCACCGGCTGGCGGGCCCCGCCCTCGCCCGGATAGCGCTCTACGGCGGCGGCGTGGGCCGCGCGCAGGCGGGCCAGGGTCTGCCCGGTCAGCTCCGCGTTCAAGCTCGTCTGCACCATGGTGCGCTCTCCCCCAGGCGTCGAAGCGCTCCATCATGCCGATGGCCGGCGCGGACGCAAGCGGGCCGGCTGGGCCGCGCAACATGTCCCCATCCCCGCCGCCCGCGGCGATCCGAGCGCCGGGGTCCGCCTCGGTCTTGCGGCCGGGCGGCCCGCGCGCTAGCTTGGTCCCGGGGGCCTGGTCTTCACCTGAAATATCGCCGCGTTCGCCGGCATACGCGTGGCGGAGAGGGGGCGAGGCCGTGCCATCGGCGCTGCGCGAGGTGCCAGCGCCCGGGCCCCGGAGGGGGAAACGCCATGAAGGTGCTCTACGTCCACCCCAGCAGCCTCATGTATTCCGAGGTCTACCTGCGGCTGGAGCCGCTCGGCCTGGAGCTGGTGGCGCAGGCCAGCCGGCGGGCCGGCCACCAAGTGCGGCTGCTCGACCTGCAGGCCGACCGCCATGCGGATTACTACGCGGTGGTCGAGAACTGGCGGCCCGATGCGATCGGGTTCTCGCTCAACTACCTCGCCAACATCCCGGAGGTGATCGATCTGGCGCGGCGCACCCGCCGGCGTTTTCCGGACTGCTTCATCTTCGCCGGCGGGCACAGCGCCTCCTTCACCGCCAAGGAGATCCTCGAGCACGCGCAGGGGGCGATCGACTGCGTGGTGCGGGGCGAGGGCGAGGAGATCACGCCGGTGCTGCTCGAGGCGCAGGCCGATGACCGCTCGCGGCTGCACGAGCTGCCGGGCATCGTGACGCTCGAGGGCGAGGGACCGCCGCCGCGCCTGATCCGGAGCCTGGATGACACCCCCCCGGCGCGCGAGCTGCTCCGCCGGCGCTGGAAGTACTTCATCGGGGTGCTCGATCCCTGCGCCTCGATCGAGTTCGCGCGCGGCTGCCCGTGGAACTGCACCTTCTGCAGTGCCTGGACGTTCTACGGCCGGAGCTACCGGCGGGTCAGCCCCGAAGCGGCGGCGGAAGACCTCGCGCGCATCCGCGAGCCCGGGGTGTTCATCGTCGACGACGTGGCGTTCGTGCACGCCGAGCACGGCCACGCGATCGCCGAGGAGGTCGAGCGGCGCGGCATCCGCAAGCAGTACTACCTCGAGACCCGCTGCGATGTGCTGCTCAAGAACCGGGACGTCTTCGAGCGCTGGCGCGCCCTCGGCCTCAAGTACATGTTCCTGGGGCTGGAGGCGATCGACGAGGAAGGCCTGAAGCTGCACCGCAAGCGCGTCACCCTCAACGACAGCTTCGCCGCGGTGGAGTATGCGCGCTCGATCGGGCTGACGGTCGCGGTCAACATCATCGCGGATCCGAGCTGGGACGAGCGGCGCTTCGAGATCATCCGCGAATGGGCGCTGAGCGTACCGGAGATCGTGCATGTGACGGTCAACACTCCCTATCCGGGGACCGAGACCTGGGTGACCGAGTCGCGCCGCTTCACCACCCGCGATTACCGGCTGTTCGACGTGCAGCACGCGGTGTTGCCCACCCGGCTGCCGCTGCGGCGCTTCTACGAGGAGCTGGTCCGCACCCAGCAGGTGCTGGCGACCAAGCACATGGGCTGGGTGGCCTTCCGCGACACCCTGGCGCTGACCGCGCGGCTGCTCGCCCGCGGCCAGACCAACTTCGCCCGCATGCTGTGGAAGTTCGCGGGCGTGTACAACGTCGAGCGGCTGCTGCGGGATCATGCCCGTCCCACCGTGTACGCCATCCGCCTCCCGGAGCGGCGCGCGCCCCAGGTCGACGCCCGGACGCTGTACATCCATCGGCCCGGCCTGGTCTCGAGCGGCCCGCCGGCGCGCCGCCCGGCGGCGCTGCCGGTGGTGGCGCGCTAGCCGGGCCGGTGGGCACTGCCTCGCACCGGCGAGGGGGCTTCTGTTAGAATCCGGGCGGTTGCTTCCAGCCGCGCGGGCCACCGGCTCGCCGGCGCGCACGAGGGCTGCCGGTGGCACCGAAGCTGACGCTCGGCTCGCTGTTGTGCTGGGAGGCCATCGGCGCCGGCCGGCGGCTCATCCACTGCCGGCGCTGCGGCAGCCCGATCGAGCTGCGGCTCATGGACGACCTGTTGGAGGTCGCCTGTCCCGGCTGCGGCCGCCAGCCGCTGTTCGAGGCGTGCCACGACTTCGAGGCCGCGGCCGGTACCGATGCCGCACGCCAGCTGCTGCTGTCGCTGGGGATCGCGAGCGAGGACGAGATCGCGCGCGCACTCGAGCTGGCCGGCGGCGAGGATCCCGAGGTGAGCGCCGAGGACCCGCGCAGCGGCCTGATCGGCGCCGCCCGCGCGCTGGGCCTGTTCCGCAAGAGCCTGTACCTGTCGGTGGACGAGACCGCCGCCGGCGGCGGCGAGCCCCTGCGGCTCCGCCCGCTGGCCGAGCTGGTCACCCCCGAGCAGCTCGCCGAGGCAGTGGAGGTCGAGTGCACCAGCGGCACCCCCTCCGGCGAGGTCATCGCCTCGCTCGTGCTGGCAGCCGAAAAGGAAAAACAGTACGCGCTGCCGGGCGGCGTCGAGGCGGTCGAACTCGACCGCCTGACCGTCGAGGAAGAGGCACGGCGACTCGTGCCGGCGGGACTGGCTGCCAGCTACCTGGTGGTGCCGGTGCGGCTGGAGGGCGAACGGCTCGTGGTGGCGATGCGGGATCCCCTCGACTACGAGCTGATCGACAACCTCAAGTTCGTCATCGGGCGCGAGATCAAGGCGGTCGCCGCACCGGAGGACGCGCTGTTGCGCGCGCTCGAGCGGCTGTTCCCCGACGAGGAGCTGCGCGAGGACGAGCTGCCCGATCCGGCCAGCGAGCTGCCGGCGGCCGAGACGGAGCTGAGCGCGGCCGAACTGGCGTTGTTGCAGGAATCGCAGCTCAGCGAACCGACCGCGGCGGAGCTCGAGGCCGCCGGCATGCCGGAGGAACCAGCCGGCCTGCGCACCCTCAACCTGCTCCTGTTGCAGGCTGCCGAGGAGCGCGCGGAGGCCTTGCTGCTGGAGCCGCTGGAGCTCACCTGGCGCGCGCGCCTGCGGCGCGGCGGGCGGCTGCGCGATGTGGCGCTGCTGGAGCGCGAGGCGGGGCAGGCGGTGCTGGAGCAGCTGCTGGTGCGCGCGGGCATCGGCGGCGGTGCGCGCGCCGGCAGCGGGCCGCGAGCGGGCAGGCTGGAGCTGCGTCTAGGCGGAGAGACGGCGCAGTACGACGTCGCGATCGCCCCTGGCGCCTTCGGCCCGGTCGCGGTGGTGCGGGGCCAGCCGGAGGGATTCCGCGCGACGGGTCTGGAGGCGCTGTGCCTGGTGCCGGGGGATGCGGCGCTCGCCCGCACGCTGCTCCGCACAGCCCCGGGGCTCGTGGTGGTGAGCGGGCCTGCTGGCAGCGGCAAGACGGCGCTGTTGTACGCGTTGTGCCGCGAAGCGGACCGGCTGCGCGAGCATCTCGTCATGCTCGAACGCAAGACGCGCGCCCAGCTCGAAGGCGTCGCCCAGTTTGCCGCCGCCGACTACACCGCGCTCGCGCCGCTGATCCGGGCCGCGCAGCCGGAACGGCTCTACGTCGACGATCTGTTCGCGCGCCCCGAGGGCGCCGCGGAACCCTCCGAGGTCCGCATGGCGCTCGAGCTGGCGGCGGCCGGTGGCCAGGTGGTGGTGAGCGTGCCGGCGGCCGACCCGCTCGCCGCCGTGGCGCGGCTGGCGATCGCCGCCGGGGTGGAGGCGGCCGGCATCGCGCACCTGGTACAGGCGCTGGTGACGGTGCGGCTGGTGCGCCGGCTGTGCCCGCGGTGCCGCCAGGAGTTCGAGCCGGAGCCGGAACTGTGCGCGCGGCTCGGACTGGGCGAGGAGGTGCGGCGGCTCTCGGTGGGCGTGGGCTGCTGGGAGTGCACCGGCAGCGGCTACAGCGGCCGGGCCGCGCTGATCGAGCTGGTGCCCGTGCGAAACGAGGCGCTGCGCGGGCCGCTGGCACGGCTGGAGGCCGAGACGTGGCGCCGCGCGGCCGAGCAGGCGGGCGCGGTGCTGCTCCGCACCAAGGCGCTTCGTGCACTGCGCGCCGGCCTCACCTCGGCGGCCCAGGTGCGCGCGCTGCTCTAGCCATCATGGCTGTTGCTGTCCCACGGCGATCGGGCGGCGGCTCCGCGCCCGTGCCGTGTTTCGCGGGCGGCGGGATCGCTGCGAGCAACTGCGGGCGGCGCTTGCGGGCGCCGGCGTCCAGTTCATGCTCGCCGGCTGGCTCCGGTCCCTCCGTGGTGCCCGGGCGGGCACGCGAGCAAGCACCATGAGCGGGTGGCGCTGCGCGGCGCTGGGCACGGCGCTGCTCTGCCTCGGGTCGTATCTCGCCCTGGGCCCGGGACGGCCGCGCGTGGTCGACGAGTACATGGTCTGGTTCCAGGCGCGGGGCCTGCTCGCGCGGGGCGAGCTGGCGGTGCCGGAGGCCGAGCGGCTCGGGATCTGGTTCGGCAAGCGCGCGCGCGACGGCCAGCCGCATGCGCCCTACGGGCCGGCGCACGCGCTGGTGCTGGCGCCGCTCGTCGCCGCAGGGCCGGCCTTCGCGCGCGCGCTCGGGGTGCCGCCCGCGCAGGCGGATCTGGTGGAGCCGTTTCCGGCGACCCTGCTCAGCTCGCTCGCCGCGGCGCTCGCCGCGGGGCTGCTCGCCGCCCTGGCAGTCCGGCTCGGCGCGCCGCCGAGGGGTGCCGTGCTCCTGGGGCTCGCACTCGGGCTGGGCAGCTCGCTCGCCACGTATGCGGGAACACTGTTCTCCGAGCCGCTCACCTCGCTGCTGCTGCTCGGCGCGCTGGCGGCGCTGGAACGGGCCGGGCGCCGGGTAGCAGCCTCGGGGCCGGCAGCGGCCGTCGCCGGCAGCGAGCAACACGCAGCGCGGCCGGCGGCGGGACTCGCCGAGCCCGCAGCCAGCGCTGGTGCCGGCTGGGCGGCGCTGGCGGGCAGCTTTCTCGGCGTGGCGCTGCTCATGCGGGTTGCGCACGCGATCGCGGCACCGGCGTTCTGCCTCGGCTTCGCGCTCCTGCCGGGCCGCACGGCGCAGCGGCTGCGGCGCACGGCGGCATGTGCCGCCCCGGTCGCCGCGGCGCTCGCGCTCGCGCTCGCGCGCAACGCGTCGCTGTACGGCCACCCGCTGGACTGGGGATATCCGGATATGGCCGAGCTCGGCCACCCGGTCAGCAGCTTTCAGACACCGCTGCTGGTGGGGCTGTACGGGTTCGTGCTCAGCCCCGGCAAGTCGGTGCTGCTGTATGCACCGGCGGTGGTGCTGGGGCTATGCGGGCTGCGGCAGTTGGTGCGGCGCCGGCTGGCGGTGGCGGTGGTTGCCGGCGGCGTGGCGCTCAGCTACCTGCTGTTCTATGCCAGGTTCACGCACTGGGAGGGGGGCTATTGCTACGGTCCCCGCTACCTGGTCCCGGTGTTGGGACTGGTCCTGGTGGGAGCGGCGCCGCTGCTCGGGCGCCGCCGCGCCCGCGGGCTGCTGGTCGCGCTGCTGGTGCTGGGCGTGCTGGTGAACCTGCCCGGGTTGCTCACCTCGTTCCTGGAGGAACAGCGCGGCAGTGGGCGGTACTACGATGCCGCGCTCTGCTATCGGCTGGACTATCCCGGCGCGCTGGCCCAGGCGCGCCTGGCGGTGCACTACCTCGAGCGCGCGCTCGCCGAGGGTCCGCTCGCCGCCCCCCTCGGCAAGGGACTCGACCTGGGGGTGCTGCACCTGCGCCGGGCCGGCGCATCCCCGCTCGTGGGCTGGGCGCTGGTGGGGCTGGCCGCCATCCTGTGGGTGGTGGGCCTGCTGGCGGTACGCAGCTGCGGGCGCGAACCGGAGGGCGCCCGGCCGTGACCCCGCGGCTGCGGTGCACGCCGGTTCCTCAGTCGACCAGGCGGTAGCGGCCGGCGCCGATACGCGCCAGCTCGCGCATGAAGGTTTTCGCCATCGCCGGATCCTCGGTGATGCCGAGCGGCCGGCCGTCGCCGGCCACGAACGCGATGGTGTGGATCCGCACCCCGCGCACCAGGTTCCAGCGCTCCACCGCCTCCAGGATCCGGGTGAAGTCGATCGTCTTGCCGTGGGTCGGATGCCCGTCGGACAAAAAGAAGATGGTGTCGATCCACGGATCGGCGAACGCCGCCTCCAGCGCCCCGTAGCTGTTCGTCTGCCCCTCGGGCGCAAGCGTATCCAGGTACGCCAGCGCTGCCTTGCGCTGCGCCGCCTCTGCCCGCACCAGCCTTTTCTGCCAGGGGCGGACCTCGTCGGAGAAGGCGATGATGTTGAAATGGGCAACGCGCGGCAGCGCCTCGATGACCTGCTTGAGTTCGCGGATCATGAGCTCGAAGCGGGTGCGTCCGGCCGTGCCCTCGCCCGTCCCGCCGGGAACCGGCACGCGCATCGAACCGGAGACGTCGATCACGAACACCACGCGCCGGCTCGCCAGCTCCACGTCGCGAAACAGCTGCGGCGGCTCGCGCGTGACGGTGATCTTCTGGTGCTCGATCAGCTCGGCGTTCTGGCCTGCCGCTGGCGGTGTCCAGCCTGGCCCGACGGCGCGCCACCAGCCGGCCCAGGCCTCAGCGCCCGCCAGCCGCTCGCCGGTCAGCCGATACAGCGCGTCCTCGATCTCGGAGGCGAGCCGCGGGGTCTCCGGATCGCCCGCGCGCAGCTTGCCCAGCGCGGCGATCAGCGCCTCGACCACGCGCCGCTCCCGCCGCCCGGCCAGCCCTGCGACGGCCGCTGCCCGCACGTACCAGGCCCGATCGTCCAGCGCCGCGATCAGCGGCTCGATCGCCGCCGCGCCCTGGCGGCGCGCGATCGCTCGCACCAGCACCGCGCGCACCTCGTCGCGCTGAGCGCGCCCGGCCTCGCGCACGATCCAGCGGTCGGCCGCCGTGCCCTCCAGCGCCGCCAGCGCGCGCAGCGCCTCCAGCGCCACCGCGGGCGGCTCGCGGGGCGAGAGCACCACCTGGACCAGGATCTTCGCCGCCGCCTCGTCCGCCTGCTCGACCAGCAGCGCCAGCGCCGCCCGCTTCTTCGCCTCGTCCTCGCCTGCCTGGCGCCACGCCCGCTCGAACGGACTCTCGGCGCGTGCGGAAAGCCCCGCCAAGAGCGCCGCCAGCAGGGCCAGCGCGCCGGGCCATCGCCTGCCGCCGCCCAGACCGACCACTCCGCTTCCCCCCCGCTCGCCTCCCAGCAGCCCCGCGCCGGCTCTCGATGCAAGAAGCCGCGGGCCGTGGCGTCAAGCTTGCCGGCAGACCGGCGCCGCGCATGCCCGCGTGCACCGCGCCGGCTCAGGGCACCCGCACGAACAGCCCGCCGTGTTCCGCTGCCAGCGCGCGCAGCAGCTCGATCGGAGGCGGGGCCGGAACCGCCGGGTCGTCCAGCCGCGGCGAGCCCTCGCCGGCGAACACTCCCGCGCACGAGATCCGCACGGTGCCGCGCCAGTTCCAGGAGCGCACCGCCTCCAGCAGCCGCTCGCCCTCCAGTCCCTCCGTCGGCACCCCATCGGAGACCACGAGCAGCTGCGTCACCCCGGGCACCGCCAGTGCGAGCGCGAGCGCGCGTCCGAGATCGGTGCGGCCGGTTGCGCCGGCGGCCTGCCGCTGCAGCCAGCGCATCGCCTCCTGGGTGCTTTCGGTGCTGGCCGGCCGCAGCGCGCTCCCGAACACCAGACGCGCCTCCGCGCCGAACGCCCCGACCGTGTACAGGCTGCCCGCCGGCAGCGCCGCGAGCAGGCCGCCGATCTCGCGCCGCGCGAGGCTGAGCTTGCCGGCGTGCGTCATGGAGGAGGACACGTCCAGCAGCACGCACAGCCCGTCTGCCTCGAACGGCATTCCGAAGGCGAGCGCACGCGCTGCCAGCGCCTCGCGCGGCACGCTCGCGGCGCCGCTGGCCCCGCTCGCCCGGCCGGCGAACAGCCCGAGGCCCTCCAGCCGCATGAGCGCGAGCAGCGCCTCGCCCCGCACGTCGGCGCTCGGATCACGCCCGCGCGCACGCAGCAGCGCCGCAGGCACCCCCTCGCCGCCGAGCACGCCGAGGGTCGCTGCCGCCGCGGCGCGCACCGCGGGATACCGCTCGCGCTCGAGCAGCGCGAGCAGTGCCGGGCCGTCCTCGGCCGCACGGCCGCGCGCCGCCAGCGCGCGCGCCGCGGCCACGCGTACCGCCGGTTCCTCGTCGGCCAGCGCCGCGCGCAGCGCCGCCGCTGCCTGCGGGTGTGCCAAACGGCCGAGCGCCGCCACCAGCCGCGCGCGCACCTCCGGTTCGCGGCGTTCGCCGATCGCACGCGCCAGCGCCGGCACCGCTTGCTCCACCCCGGCCCGGGCGAGCGCCTCGGCCAGCACCAGCTGCTGGACACGCGCCTGCTGGCCGTCCAGCGCCGGCAGCACCTCGGTCCCCAGCCACACCAGGAGCTCGCGCTCGCCCACGCGTTCCAGCGCCACCCGCACCGCGACCGGATCGCGCGGCGCGGCCTGCACCAGCGCCAGCAGGGTGCCGCGCTCGGGGTAGGTCCGTACCGCCTGCAGCGCGTCGTGCCACAGCGCCTCGCCGTAGCGCTCCGGGCGCTCCAGCACATCTGCGATGGCGGCCACCGCCTGCTCCCCTCCGAGCTGCGCCAGCTCGAACAGTGCCGCGCGCCGCTCGGACTCCGGCCGCTGCGAGGCCTGCACCAGCCGCACCAGCGCGCGCGCGCGCACCAGCCGCTGCTGCGGGGAGCGCTCGGGCTGTTCGGCCGGCACCGGTCCCGACCCGCTCGCCCGCGGGGTCTCGCCGGCGAGTCGGGCCGGCGCGGGCGCTGCAGCAGGCTCGCCCTCCTCCTCGCGGGCGAGCAGGCCGTCGGTGCCCGCGGCCGTCCCCGGCGGAGCAGGCACGCTACCGGCCTCCTCCGCCAGCGCGGCGCCTGCTGCCGGCGCCAGCGAGCCCCTGGGCTCGCCGGCGCCGGTGGGTCGGACCTCCGCCACGGCGCGGTCCGGCACGCCTGCGCCGACCGCCGCCGGCTCGCCGCCGCCAAGCGGCGGTTGCGCCCCTCTGCCGGGGCTCGGCGCGGGGCCCGGCGCGGCGGCCGGGCGCTCGGCGAGCCCTCCACCCCGCGGGGCGCTCGTGCCCGGGGGCTGCTGCACGCCGAACTGCAAGACCGTCCAGGCCGCCAGCGCCAGCAGCACCGCTGCCGCGGCGAGCCGGCCCGCTGCCGGCGCCAGCCGGACGAGCCCGCCGAGCCGGCCCCGGCGCCTGCCGGCGGCGGCGTGCCGCCCGCTGCGCCAGGGCCGCTCCGGGACCAGGGAGCCATCCTGCAACAGCTCGACCCGCAGGCGCGCGTCCAGCCGCTCCAGGAACGCGAGATCCGGCACCGGCTCGGCCTGCGCGAGCTTGCCCACGAGCGCGGCCGCCCGCTCGAGCGCCGCCCGCCGCTGGCGGCAGCGAGAACAGCGCTCCAGGTGCGCCAGCACGCGTGCCTGCTCGTCCGGCCCGAGCTCGCCGTCGATCAGCGCCGAGAGCTCTTCGCCGAGCGCCTCGCACCGCTGTCCCTCGCTCATGACGCCCGCCCGCCTCCGCCGCCCCTCAGCTCACAGCGCACCGCGCTCGAGCAGCGGGGCCAGCCGCTGCTGGAGCTGCATCCGCGCGCGGAACAGCCGCGAGCGGATGGTCCCGATGGGTACCTCCAGCGCCGCGGCCGCCTCCTGGTAGCTCAGGCCCTCCAGATCGCACAGCAGCAGCGCGGAGCGGTAGGGCTCGGCCAGCTCCGCCACCGCTGCGCGTACGCGCTCCACCAGCTCGCCACGCAGCGCCGCGCCGGAGGGCTCGGGCGCCGCGCGGTCGGCGAGCCGCGCGCCCAGGCTCGCACCCTCCGCCTCGCCGAGCGGGCGATCGAGGCTGAGCGCCGGCTTGCGCCGCCGGTCGCGGATCGCGTTGAGCGCCAGGTTCGTCGCGATCCGGTAGAGCCACGTCCGCACCTGTGCCTTCTCGGCCTGGTAGCGCCGCGCGTGGCGGTACAGCCGCACGAACGCCTCCTGCGCCAGATCCTGCGCGGTCTGGTGCTCGCCGACGTAGCTCTCCAGGTAGCGGATCAGCGGCGCATGGTGGCGCCGGGCGATGATCGAGATCGCGAGCCGTATCTCCTCGGCGCTCCTCGTCGTACGGCAGCGCGCGAGCAGCTCCTCGTCGCCGAGTCCATCCAGCTCGCGCTCCACACGCCCCTCCCTACCCCGGGATGCCCGGATCGGTTCCGGCCGCTTGCCACCGCCGGCGGCGGCTGCATTGTACCCGCGGCGCCGCCGGAGCCCCTCGAATGCGGGTCCTCCCGGCGTGCCGGCCGGAAGAGCGCGCTTGCCGCGACCCGGCGAGCCGCCGGCCGGGGCGAGGGCGCGGGCGCGTGGTGCAGGGGCCTTTCGGGACCCCCTCACCCTGACCCTCTCCCCCGCAAGCGGGGGAGAGGGAAACGGGAGTGCAAGCGGCGGCGAGGGAAACGGGAGCGCAGGCGCCCTCCTCTCCCTCTCCCCTCCGGGGAGAGGGCCGGGGTGAGGGGGGCAGGGCCGGGCGCGGGCGCAGGCGGCGGGGGGGTTCCGGGCCCCCTCACCCTGACCCTCTCCCCCGCAAGCGGGGGAGAGGGAAACGGGAGTGCAAGCGGCGGAGAGGGAAACGGGAGCGCAAGCGCCCTCCTCTCCCTCTCCCCTCCGGGGAGAGGGCCGGGGTGAGGGGGGCAGGGCCGGGCGCGGGCGCAGGCGGCGGGGGGGTTCCGGGCCCCCTCACCCTGACCCTCTCCCCCGCAAGCGGGGGAGAGGGAAACGGGAGTGCAAGCGGCGGCGAGGGAAACGGGAGCGCAGGCGCCCTCCTCTCCCTCTCCCCTCCCGGGAGAGGGCCGGGGTGAGGGGGGCAGGGCCGGGCGCGGGCGCAGGCGGCGGGGGGGTTCCGGGCCCCCTCACCCTGACCCTCTCCCCCGCAAGCGGGGGAGAGGGAAGCGGGAGCGCAAGCGGGGGAGAGGGAAGCGGGAGCGCAAGCGGGGGAGAGGGAAGCGGGAGCGCAGGCGCCCTCCTCTCCCTCTCCCCTCCGGGGAGAGGGCCGGGGTGAGGGGGGCAGGGCCGGGCGCGGGCGCAGGCGGCGGGGGGGGTTCCGGGCCCCCTCACCCTGACCCTCTCCCCCGCAAGCGGGGGAGAGGGAAGCGGGAGCGCAAGCGGGGGAGAGGGAAGCGGGAGCGCAGGCGCCCTCCTCTCCCTCTCCCCTCCGGGGAGAGGGCCGGGGTGAGGGGGGCAGGGCCGGGCGCGGGCGCAGGCGGCGGGGGTTTTCGGGACCCCCTCACCCTGACCCTCTCCCCCGCAAGCGGGGGAGAGGGAAGCGGGAGCGCAAGCGGGGGAGAGGGAAGCGGGAGCGCAGGCGCCCTCCTCTCCCTCTCCCCTCCGGGGAGAGGGCCGGGGTGAGGGGGGCAGGGCCGGGCGCGGGCGCAGGCGGCGGGGGGGGTTCGGGACCCCCTCACCCTGACCCTCTCCCCCGCAAGCGGGGGAGAGGGAAACGGGAGTGCAAGCGGCGGAGAGGGAAACGGGAGCGCAAGCGCCCTCCTCTCCCTCTCCCCTCCGGGGAGAGGGCCGGGGTGAGGGGGGGCGCGCGTTGCGGGGGCTGCTCTCCCTCAGCCGAGCGTGGTCTCGCCGTGCCTGCTCCCGTCGAAGGACAAGAGCTTGCGGCGGCGGTCGATCACGGTCTCGACGTGCACGGGGCGGGTCCAGATGCGGTAGAGACTCGCGAGCGTCTCGCGAGCGTCGTCGAGCTTCAGCTCCAGCCCGTCGTAGGCGTGGCGCAGGTACAGCTCGCCGCGGTTGTGGTAGTTGGCGTTCTCGACGTAGATCACCGGTTGGCCGAAGTTGGTGAGCTGGCGCAACAGCTTCTCTTTGATCGCCTTGAAGTCGCGGCTGGCGATCACGTACTCGCCGCTCTGCGAGTCGTACTCGTAGGTGAACAGCCTGTGCTCCTCGCAGAACTCCGGCGTCAGGAACTCGTCGATGAACATGACGTCGTTGTAGATCCGGCGTACCGCGAAGATCTTCTCGCGTCCCTTGCCGAGCCCGGTGTCCCAGGCGCGCTTGCGGTCCAGGTCGTCACACTCCTCCCACTCCTTGCCGAAGCGCCCCTTGTTCCACCGCTCCTCGATGTCGCGCAGCAGCTCCAGCCCGATCTTGTAGGGATTGAGCACCCCGGGCCGCGAGCCCATGGTGCCGGCGTGCACCTCGGCGTAGTCGATGAGCTCGGAGTCCTCCAGCGCCTTCTGGGTCATGATGGTGGAGTGCCAGTAGGAGTTGTGGTGGATCAGACCCGCGGCGGCGTAGCGGTGGCTGCCGGTCACCGAGATGTCGTAGACTTCGGCGCGCCCGCGCTCCAGCGCGACCACCTCGTCCTCCCAGCGCTCCGGCGTGCACGCGCGCAACCCCTCGAGGCGAGCCTCGAGCGCGCGCTGCTTGCGCCCGAGCCCGAAGCCGATCCGCTCGGCGAAGCGTGCGGCCGCCGCCCCGGCGGCGCGGAGTTCCCAGCGGCCGCTCCGGCGGCGCCGGCGGCGGGCGAGGATTCCGTAGTTGAGCAGCAGCAGCTGGAGCTGCTCGGAGAGCGGCTCGCTGGCGGTGCGCAACACCACGCCCCGCGCTCCGGGATGCGCGGCGGCGTCGAAGCAGGCCCGCAGGAACGCGCGGACCACCGGCTCCGGCGAGCGGAGGATGGGGGCAGGAACACCCTGCCGGTGCGCTCCCGGTGCGCTGGCGAGGCCCAGCCCTTCGGCGAGAAATGCCGCGAGCGGCTCCGCCCGCAGCGCGGCGCGCCAGCGGCGCCCATCCCAGCGCAGGCGCGGCGGCAATCCGAACAGCTGCTCGCACAGTTCCGCGAAGCGGACGGCCAGCTCCTCGTCCGCCACCCGCACCACGATCCGGCGCCCGAGGCGGCCGGCTCCGGCCAGGTAGCCGAGCAGCTCGCCCAGCGGCGGCTCTAGCCGGCGCGGCAGGCGCATCGCGGCTTGCGGTACAAGCCCCAGCGCCCCGCTCGCGCGCCGGCGGGGCAGGCCGCGCGGCGCCACGAGCCCGGCCGCCGCAGGCCCCTGGGTGTACGCGAGCGCACGCCCGCTCGGGCGCCACGCGATCTCCACCGGCTGCCGCGCCCACAGCTCCCCGCCGCCGCTGACGCACAGCCGGTCACCCGGCCGCAGCTCGTCCAGCCGCCGCCAGCTCATCCCGTCGGCGAGCAGCACCCGGTGCTCGGCCGCCCCGCACAGCCGGAGCCCACCGCGCGTGCGGACGGTGACCGTCTCGCGCTCGGCGAGCCGGTGGCGGTCGTAGACCCGCTGGGGCCGCGCGCCGTCCCACACGGTGCCCTGGCCGCGGGCGACCAGCTCCTCGATGGGCACCAGCCCGGCGTCGGTGTAGACCAGGGCGCCGGCGGCCAGACAGGCCCAGCCCTCGTTGAGGATCTTCGTCATCGCCTGCGGAGCGAAGTAGTAGGCCTCCTCGCGCACCATGTCGAGCACGTCGCGCTGCCAGCGCTCCAGCGGGGCGTGCTCGAGCAGGAACAGCAGCACGTCCCGCTCGGGCTCCTCGGGGAAGCGGCGCTGGCGCTCCAGCTCCTGTTCCAGCGCGCGGCGCTGCTCTTCCAGGAACTCCGGCGGGTTGAGATAGCGGTCCATGTAGTCCTTGGCCTGGAAGCGGCGGATGGTCCGCGGCGGTTCCTCCTCGGCCAGCTCGCTCCTGGGCCGGGTGCGCCGGCGCTTGATGAAGGGCGCGTGGATGTCGATGAGGTTTTCCAGCGTCAGGCAGTCGTCGATGAATCGCTCGACCCGCTCGTGGCCATACTGCTCCATGTAGCGGCGGACGCGGGTGGCGTGGTTGGCCATCTCATCGAGCATCTTGCGATTGGTATGGCGGAACCACTCGTTGTTCTTGAAGAAGTCGGCATGGCCGTAGACGTGCGCCATGACCAGCTTCTGGTCGACGAGCGAGTTGGAGCGGAGCAGATACGCCACGCACGGGTTGTTGTTGATCACCAGCTCGTAGATCTTGTGCAGCCCGTAGCTGTAGCCCTTGGCGAGCTGCTCG
The DNA here is from genome assembly GCA_026004615.1 of Planctomycetota bacterium. Classification (GTDB taxonomy): domain Bacteria; phylum Planctomycetota; class J058; order J103; family J103; genus BPJM01. The sequence goes on along the minus strand of BPJM01000001.1, from coordinate 566,898 downwards.
TACTCCATCCCGAAGCGCCAGTGCGGATAGCGCGTGGGAAAGCCGCCGTAGCAGGCGACCTGGTTCAGCTCGTCGTAGTCGACGAGCTCGAAGATCACGTCGTAGAAGTCCAGTCCGTACTCGCGGGCGTAGCCGCGGATCCGCTCGGCCCACTCGGCCAGCACCGGGGGCAGCGGAGCGCTGTTCCGCTCCACTCCTACTTCCCCTTGCCCAGAAATGCCTTGATGGAGTCGTAGATCTCGTCGCGGCTGTCGATCTCGCTCAACACCACCTTGTCCTCGTTGCGAAAGCGGCCGCGCAGGTCCTTGATGAACTGCCCGCTGCCGTAGGCGGAGCGGACCTGGCCATAGCAGAACAGGTTCGCCTTCGGCAACAGCTCCTCCGCCAGCAGGCGCAGACAGCGCCGCGTATCATCTCCGCCCCAGTTGTCTCCGTCGCTGAAGTGGAACAGATACACGTTCCAGTCCGCGGGCGGGAAGCGCTCGTCGATGATCTTGTTCGCCAGCTCGTAGGCCGAGCTGATCTTGGTGCCGCCCGACTCGCGGATGTGGAAGAAGGTGTGCTGGTCGACCTCCTTGGCCGCCGCATCGTGAACGATGTAGACCGTCTCCAGCTGGCGGTACTGCGAGCGCAGCCAGGTGTCGATCCAGAAGCTCTCGATGCGCACGATCTCCTTCTGTTCGTGGCCCATGGAGCCGGATACATCCATCATGTAGACGATCACGGCATTCGCCTGCGGGCGCAGGATGGGGCGCCAGCTCCGGTAGCGCTTGTCGGCCCGGATGGGCACCACCACCGGCCGGCTGGGGTCATAGGTGCCGGTCGCGATCTGCCGCTTGAGCGCCTCGCGGAAGGTGCGCTTGAAGTGCCGGAGCGATTCCGGTCCGGCGCGGTGGATGCCGGTATACCGCTCCTTCTCCACGCTCAGGGTCTTGTTGCCGCGCGGCTCGATCCGCGGCAGCTCCAGCTCCTCGCCGAGGATCTTCGCCAGCTCCTCGAGTTCGAGGTCGACCTCCAGCACGTGCTCTCCCGGCAGCTCCCCGGCGCCGTGGCCCCGGCCGGGCTGGCGCTGGTCGCTGCCGATGGGCGTGCCCGGCTCGCCGTCGCCCTGCCCGACCCCACCCGCCTGGCGCGTGCCGTAGCGGAAGCGCGGGATGTCGATCTGGGGCAGGGGGATCGTCACCAGGTTCTTGCCCTTGCGGCCGATCAGCTCGCCGCGGGTGACGTATTTGCGCAGCTCCCGCCGGATGTGCCCCCGGACGATCTCCTTGAACCGCCGGCTGTCCTGTTCGACCCGCTTGACCATCGCCTGACTGCCTCAGCCCGCCTGGCGCCGGCCGGCGCGCCGCCGCCGTGCTCGCCTCGTGCCCGCCGCCCCGGGTCCGCCCCGTCGGACCGCGCCCCTCACCTCACCTGGAAGTCGCCTTGGCATCCCCGCGCGCGAAGATGGAGGCGACGTAGTTGAGCACGTCGGTCGCGCAGACCTCGCAGTACCCGTAGTTCTTGATGAGGCGGGACTTGACGACGTCGATCTTCTCCTGCGTCTCCTTGTCCACCACGTTGGAGACCAGGCTGGTCAGCTTGATGGAGTCCTTCTGGTCCTCGAACAGCTTGAGTTCCAGCGCCTTCTGCAGCCGCTCGTTCGTCCAGTAGTTGAACTGCTTGCCCTCGATGGCGAGCGCGCCGATGTAGTTCATGATCTCGCGGCGGAAGTCGTCCTTGCGGCTCTCGGGGATGTCGATCTTCTCCTCGATCGCCCGCATGAGCCGCTCGTCCGGCTCCTCGTCCCGGCCGGTGTACGGGTTGCGGATCTTCTCCTTCTGGGTGTAGGCCTTGACGTTGTCCACGTAGTTGGCGCACAGCCGCGCGATCGCCTCTTCGTCGGCGGAGATCGCGCGCTGCACCTCGTTCTTGACGATGTCTTCGTACTCGGTCTTGACCACCGCCAGCAGCTCGCGATAGCGCTTGCGGTCCTCTTCGCTGGTGATCAGGCTGTGGTGGCTCAGCCCCGCCTCCAGCTCGTTCATCACCATGAAGGGGTTGACGCACGACTGGTTGAGGTCGCTGACCAGGGCGTTGGAGATCTTGTCCTGGATGTAGCGGGGCGAGATGCCGCTCATCCCCTCGCGCACCGCCTCGTCCCGCAGCTCCTTGATGTTGTCCTCGGTGTAACCGGGCAGGGTCTTGCCGTTGTAGAGCTTCAGCTTCTGCAACAGCGACAGGTTCGCCTTCTTCGGCTCCTCCAGCCGCGTCAGCACCGCCCACATGGCGGCCATCTCGATCGTGTGCGGGGCGATGTGCTTGCCCTTCACCATCCGCTCGTTGAAGTCCTTCTGGTAGATCTTGATCTCGTCGTCGAGGGTGGTGATGTACGGGATGTCGATCTTGACCGTCCGGTCGCGGAACGCCTCCATGAACTCGTTGTTCTGGAGCTTCCTGTACTCGGGCTCGTTGGTGTGCCCGATGATGACCTCGTCGATGTCGGTCTGGGCGAACTTCTTCGGCTTGATCTTGTGCTCCTGGGTCGCCCCGAGCAGGTCGTACAGGAACGCGACGTCGAGCTTGAGGATCTCGATGAACTCGATCAGCCCGCGGTTGGCGATGTTGAACTCGCCGTCGAAGTTGAAGGCGCGGGGATCGGAGTCCGAACCGTATTCGGCGATCTTGCGGTAGTTGATGTCCCCGGTGAGCTCGGTCGAATCCTGGTTCTTCTCGTCCTTGGGCTGGAAGGTGCCGATCCCCAGCCGGTCGCGTTCGCTCAGCACCAGCCGCCGCACCTGCACCTGCTCGACCACCCGCCGCCAGTCGCCGCCGTAGCGGTGCAGCAGCTCCCGGTAGTTGGCGCGGCAGGACGGACAGAGGTCGCCCTCGATCGTCAGCCGGTAGGCGCGTGCCGGCCGCCCCGCATTGAGCTGCTCCTCGATCGCGGGCCGCAGCTCCGGCGGCACCAGCCGGAGCGGCTCTTCGTGCATGGGGCAGTCTTCGTATTCGCGTGTCTTCTCGTTGAGCCAGCCGAAGGTGTACAGCGCCCCCTCCGGGGTGCGCGAGTAGTGCTCCAGCCCCTTCTTGAGCAGGCGGGCGATCGTGGACTTGGAGCTGCCGACCGGACCGTGCAGCAACAGCACGCGCCGCTCCGGACCGTAGCCGTGCGCGGCGGCCTTGATCACGTTGACGAACCGCATGAGGGGCTTGTCCAGCCCGAAGATCGCGTCCCGGCCGCCGTCGATCGGGTCCTCGAAGAAGCGGTAGTGGGTGATCTTCTCCTTGTGCCGGACCACCTCGCGGCTGCCCCAGGACAGGATCATGTCGTACAGCCGCTGAAAGCTGTTGCGGACGACCTCGGGCCGCTGGGCGACGATCTCCAGATACTGCTCGAACGAGCCCGTCCAGTTCAGCTCGCGGTACGAATCCAGGTCGATCCGGGTCTCGATCAGGCTCAGCAGAGCCTTGCCGTCGGCCATGCGACGCCACCTCCAACATCGCGGTGCGGGACGGCCGGCAAGCCCGAGCCCGCAGCCGGCTGGATTGTAGCTACTCGAAGCGGGACTTGGATTTGCGCCCGCCTGCAACCGGGTGGCACTATAGCACGGCCCTCCGACCGGCGCAAACCGCGGGCCGCCCGGCAGCGTTCGTCCCGGGGCCGGGCGCGCGCGCGAGTCGTCCCGCCATCGCGCCTTAGGGCGAGCCGCCGCGCCGCGCGCGCCCGCCCGCGAGCGTCCGCCCCCGGGGCCGCCGGGCGCCCCCCCGGCTCGACAACCCGGGCCCCAACGCGCACGATGGGCGCCAGGACCAGGATCGCGGGCGCGAGCATGGGCGAGGAGCCGGCAGGCGGTCTGGCGGCGGAGGTGGAGCGGCTGCGGGCCGAAGTCGATCTGTTGCGCGCGATCCTGCGCTGCGCGGGCGACATCATCGTGACCGCCGACACCGAGGGCCGGATCGTGGAGTGGAGCGACGCCGCCGAGCGGCTGCTCGGCTACCGGCGCGCCGAGGTGATCGGCACCCCGGTCGCGCAGCTGTACGAGGACCCGGCGGTGCGCGCGCGGCTGCTCGAGCGGCTGGCCGCCACCGGGGGCGAGCCGCTGCTCGACCAGGAGGTGCGCGTGCGGCGCAAGGACGGCCGCTCGCTGTGGCTGTCGCTGTCGCTGGCGGAGCTGCGCGACCGCCAGGGCCGGCTGCTCGGCACGGTCGGGGTCGCCAAGGACATCACCGAGCGCAAGCGGCTGGAGCGGGAGCTGCGCCGGCTGACCCGCACCGACCGGCTGACCGGCCTGTACAACCAGGCGCACTTCTTCGAGCGGCTGGAGGTGGAGAAGGAACGCGCGCTGCGCCTGGAGCACCAGCTCGCGCTGGTGATGTTCGACCTGGATCGCTTCAAACCCTACAACGACGAGCACGGCCACCAGGCCGGGGATGCGGCCCTGCGCGCGGTGGGCGGGGTGATCTTCCGCCAGATCCGCAAGGAGGTGGACTCGGGTTTCCGCTACGGCGGCGACGAGTTCTGTCTTTTGCTGCCCGGCACCGACGCCTGGGGGGCGCTGCACTCCGCCGAGCGCGTGCGCGCCGGCATCGAGGCGCTCGGCCTGGGCGGCATCACCGCCAGCATGGGCATCGCCGCCTTCGACCGCGAGCGCCCCGCACAGGACCTGCTGGCCGAGGCGGACGAGGCGATGTACGGCGCCAAGCGCGCCGGCGGCAACTGCATCGCGGTGCACGGCAGCGCCCGGATCTACCGGGCCGCCGCTGCGCCCGGCGCACGAGGGGGCTGAGCGGCATGCCCGGGGGAGCGGCTCCAGCCCCGCCGGCAACCCTGGTGCGGCAGGGTCCCCGGTGCGGTGCCCGCGGCCGCGGGCGGGCCGCGCGCGCGGAGCCGCGCGGTGGCTGAGGGCGGCGGCTGCAGCGCAGAGCCGCGCCGGACGGCGGTGCTCGCCGCCATCCTGGCCGCCGGCCGCGGCCGCCGGCTCGGCGGGCGGCCCAAGGCCGAGCTGCGCCTGCCCGAGGGCACGAGCTTCGCCGGCGCCATCGCGCAGACCTGCCGCGCCGCGGGGATCGAGCGGATCGTGCTGGTGCTGGGGCCCGGCGCCGCTCCACCCGCCGACGCGCTCGCAGTCGGGATCGAGCTCGCGCGCAACCCCGAGCCCGAGCGCCGCGGGATGCTCGGGTCCATCCAGGCCGCGCTCGCGCACCCGGCCGCCAGGGGCAGCGAGGCGCTGCTGGTGTGGCCCGTGGACTGCCCGCGGGTGCCGCCTGCGGTGGTGCGCGCGCTGCTGGCGGCGTTCGCCGCCAGCGGCGCCCCCCTGGTGGTGCCCTCCCACCGCGGCCGGCGCGGCCACCCGGCCCTGTTCGCGGCCCGGCTGTATCCGGAGCTACGCCAGGCGCCAGCCACCGAGGGCGCGCGGGCGGTGGTGCGCGCGCACGCCGCCGAGCGGCTCGAGCTCGCCGTCGACGCCCCCGAGGTGCTCGACGACCTGGACACCCCCGAGGACCTGGCGCGGGCCGGCATCCGGCTGCCGCCCGGCTGAGGCGCGGCGTGCGGCGCGAGCGCGGCGGCCGGCCGGCGAGGGCACGCGCGGGCTGCTGGCCAGCCGGGAGGGGTGCGCTATGATAAGGCAGATGGCGGAGGAACTGGCGATCCGGCTGCTCGGCGGCTTCGGTCTGCGCTACCGCGGCCGGGCGGTGCACACCGTCGCGACCCGCCGCCTGCAATCGCTCCTCGCCTACCTGGTGCTGCACCGCGAGGCGCCGCAGCCCCGCGACGTGCTGGCACCGCTGTTCTGGCCGGCCTCCCCCGAATCCCAGGCGCGCACCAACCTCCGCCAGCTGCTGCACCGGCTGCGGCGCGCGCTGCCGGATGCCGAGCGCTTCCTCGAGCTCGGCCCGCGCGCGATCCGCTGGCGGCCGGCCGGACCCTGGCGGCTCGACGTCGCGGTGTTCGAACAGGCGCTGGCGCGCGCCGGCGAGCCGGGGCCCGCCGGCGCGGAGTCCGAGGCGGCGCGCGCCGCCCTGGAGGAAGCGGTCGCGGCCTACACGGGGGAGCTGTTGCCCGGCTGCTGGGACGACTGGCTGCTGGCGGAGCGCGAACGGCTGCACCAGGCGTGCGCGGGCGCGCTGGAGCGCCTGGTGCAGCTGCTGCGCTCGCAGGGCGAGTACGACGCTGCGATCCACCACGCGCGCCGGCTGGTGCGCCACGACCGGGTGCGCGAGGCCGCGCACCGCGAGCTGATGGAGCTGCTGGCGCTGCGGGGCGAACGCGGTCAGGCGCTGCGCGCCTATCACGCATGCGCGGAGGTGCTGGAGCGGGAGCTGGGCGCGGCGCCCGGCCCCGCGCTGCGCGCGCTGCACGCGCGCCTGCTCGCCGGGCAGCCGGTGCGGGCGGCGCTCGCGGCGGCGGGCGCGAGCTCCTCGCCCGCCGCCCCCGGCGCGAAGGCAGCCCCCAGCCGGGCGCCATCGCCCGCCGCGGCGCCGCCGTTCGAGCGGGCCGCGGCGGCGGGCCCGCAGCTGGTCGGACGCGAGCGGGAACTGCGCGCGCTGCGGGGGCTCTGGAGCGCGGCGGCGGCAGGCCGCGCCCAGCTCGCGCTCGTGCTCGGCGAGGCCGGCATCGGCAAGACGCGCCTGGCCGACGAGCTGCGCGCGCACGCGCTCGAGACGGGCGGGGTGGCGGCGTGCGCGCGCTCGTTCGCCGCGGAGGGCCGGCTCGCCTACGGTCCGGTCATCGACTGGCTGCGGGCGCCGCCGGTGCGCGAGGCGCTGCCGGGGCTGGATCCGCTCTGGCGCAGCGAGCTGGCGCACCTGCTGCCCGAGTTGCAGGCGGAGCTGCCCGCCGGCGCCGCTTTGCGCTCCGCGCTGCAACGCGCCCGCCCCGCCGCCCCGGGCGAGCGGAGCTGGGAGCGGCGGCGGCTGTTCGAGGCGGCCGCCCGCGCGGTGCTCGCCCCCGCCCGCCCACTGCTGCTGCAGCTGGACGACCTGCAGTGGAGCGATGAAGAGACCCTGGCGTGGCTGCACTTCTTGTTGCGCTTCGCGCCGGCGGCACCGCTGCTCGTCCTCGCCACGGCGCGCATCGAGGATCTCGACCGCGACCATCCGGTGACGCGGCTGCGGCACGCGCTGGTGCGCGAGGGGCGGCTGAGCGCGATCGAACTCGGCCCCCTGGACGCCGCGGCCACCGCGGCGCTCGCCGCCGGTGTCGCCGGGCGCGCTCCCAGCGCGGGGGAGGCAGCAGCGCTGTTTCGCGAGACCGGGGGCAACCCGCTGTTCGTGGTGGAGACCGTGCGCGCGCGTATGGCCGCCGGCGATGCGCCGCCGGCGGCGGGTGGGCAGGGCCCGCTGCCGCCCGGAGTGCAGGCGGTGATCGCCTCGCGCCTGGCGGCCCTGAGCGCGCCGGCGCGCGCCCTCGCCGGGCTCGCCGCCGCGCTGGGACGCGGGTTCTCCTTCGAGCTGCTCGCGCGTGCCGGCGAACAGGACGAGGACACCGTGGCGCGCGGCCTCGATGAGCTGTGGCAGCGGCGCATCATCCGCGAGTCGGGCGCCGAGGCGCTGCCCGCGTACGACTTCCGTCACGACCGCATCCGCGAGGTGGCGTACGCCGAGCTGAGCCCGGCGCACCGCCGCCTGCTGCACCGGCGGGCCGCCGAGGCGCTGCAGGCGATGATGCAGGACGGCGGGAACCTGCAGGCAGCCAGCGCCGAGATCGCCTCGCACTACGAGCTGGCGGGGCTGGCGCGCCGCGCCGCACGGTGCTACCTGCGCGCGGCGCATGCCGCCCAGCGCGTGCACGCCAACGCCGAGGCGGCGGCGCTGCTCGGGCGGGGCCTGCGCCTGCTCGCCGCCGAGCCCCCGAGCGCCGAGCGCACCGAGCAGCAGCTCGCGATGCGGCTCGCGCTGGGCGTCTCCCTGGTGGCGCTGCAGGGCTACGGCGCGCCGGCGGTCGAGGAGGTCTACGAGGGCGCCCGGCGCGACTGCGAGTGCCTGGGCCGTGCGCCGAGCCCGCCGATCCTGCGCGGGCTCGCGATCGCGCGCCTGGTGCGCGGCCGGCTCGGCGAGGCCCGTGCGCTCGGCGAGCAGCTGCTCGTGGCCGCGGGCCAGCGGCAGCCGCTGCTGGAGGTCGAGGCGCGCTACGTGCTCGGCGTGACGGCGTTCTGGTGCGGCGAGTTCGCGCGCGCCCGGCAGGAGCTGCAGGCGGCGCTGGCGCGCTACGAGCCGGCGCGGTGCCCGGAGCACCTCGCGCTGTACAGCCAGGATGCCGGGGTGATCTGCCGGATCCGGCTCGCCTGGACGCTCTGGATGCTGGGGGAGGCGGCGGCCGCCGCCGCGGCGGAGCGAGCGGCCCTGGAGCGCGCCCGCAGGCTCGACCATCCCTACAGCCTCGCCTACGTGCTCAACTTCGCAACCATGCTCGCGGTCGAGCGGGGCGCGGTCGAGCGGGTGGCGGCGCTGGCCGCGGAGTCCGCGGCGCTGTGCGAGGAGCACCGGCTCGGCTTCCTGCAGCCGATGAGCGGTTTGTTCCGCGCCTGGGCGCGCGCGGCGCGCGCCGGCGGTGCGGCGTCCGCGCGCGTGCTGCGCGCGATGCAGGCGGCGCTCGAGCGCTATCGCGCGATGGGCCAGGAGCTGTACCTGGCCTATGGCCTGGCGCTGCTGGGCGCCACCCTGCTCGGGGCCGGGCGCGGCGCCGCCGCGGTCGGGCCGCTCGAGGAGGCGCTCGAACTCGCCGCGCGGAGCGGCCAGCATTTCTATGACGCCGAGCTGTGGCGGCTGCGCGGTGCGGCGCTGCGCGGGGTGCCGGGCCGCCGCACCGAGGCGCGCAACTGCCTGCGGCGCGCGCTCCGGATCGCGCGCAGCCAGGGAGCGAGGCCGCTGGTGCGCCGCGCGCAGCAGGAGCTGCGCGGCGCGCAGCTGGGCGGGGCGCGCCGCTAGCCCCGCCGCGGGGCCAGCAGCGCGGTTGCGTCCGGTCGGACCGGGCACGGCGGGGGAACGGGCGGCGGAACGGTCCGGGAACGCCCGCCATCGCAGGATGGGGGCATGGACGCCCGCGCCCACCTGTTCACGGTTCGCCTCTGGTTGGAGGAGCTGGGCTCGGGGCGGCGCGAGCCCCGGGGGCAGGTGCGTTACGCGGCCGATGGGAGGACGCGCTACTTCCGCGACTGGCAGACGCTGATCGCATTCCTGGAGCGCGTACTCGCCGCCGCCGCATCCGGGCAGGGAGCCGATGGAGCCGGCACGGAGGGGCCGTGCGGGCAGGGAACGGAACCACAGCCGACCCGAGGAGGATGATGACCATGACCGCTCGCACGACCCAGGACGGCAGCTCCCGGAGTGGAGGGCCGCTGGAGCCCGAGGTGCTGGCCAGACTCGCCGCCCGCTTTCGCGGCGCGCTGATCGGACCGGATCATCCGGAGTACGACCAGGCGCGCCGGGTCTACAACGGCATGATCGACCGCTACCCGCGCCTGATCGCGCGCTGCACCGACGCCGCCGACGTGGTGGCCGCCGTGCGGTTCGCGCGCGAGCAGCAGCTGCTGCTCGCGGTGCGCGGCGGCGGGCACAACGTCGCCGGCTTCGGCACCTGCGACGGCGGCATGGTGCTCGACCTGTCGGGCATGAAGGGCATCCGGGTCGACCCGGCGCGGCGCCGCGCGTGGGCACAGCCCGGGGTGACCTGGGGGGAGCTGGACCACGCCACCCATGCCTTCGGGCTCGCCGCGCCGGGCGGGATCATCTCCAGCACCGGCATCGCGGGGCTCACCCTCGGCGGCGGCATCGGGCATCTGAGCCGGCGCTGTGGCCTGAGTTGCGACAACCTGCTCGCCGCCGATGTCGTCACCGCGGACGGCCGGCTCGTGACCGCCAGCGCCGAGGAGAACCCGAGTCTATACTGGGGCCTGCGCGGCGGCGGCGGCAACTTCGGCGTCGTGGTCTCGTTCGAATACCAGCTGCATCCGGTCGGCACCGTCTGCGGCGGCCCGATCTTCTATCCGCTCGCGCGAGCGGGCGAGGTGCTGCGCCTGTACCGGGAGTTCATCGCGCAGGCGCCCGAGGAGCTGGGCGCCTTCTTCGCCTTCCAGATCGGTCCCGACGCGCCGTTCGTGCCGGAGGCGCATCGCGGCGAGACCATGTGCGCGATCGTGGTCTGCTGGAGCGGGAGCCCGGAGCGCGCGGACGCGGTGCTGCGCCCGCTGCGCGAGGTCGTCCCGCCGGCCTTCGAACACGTGGAACCGATGCCGCTGCCGGCGCTCAACTCCGCGTTCGACCCGCTGCTGCCGCCGGGGCTGCAGCACTACTGGAAGGCGGACTTCGCCACCGAGATCAGCGACCGGGCCATCGCGATCCATGAGCGCTACGGGCCCCAGGTGCCGTGCGTGGAGTCGACCATGCACATCTACCCGATCGACGGCGCACCGCAGCGCCTCGGGCCGGACCAGACCGCCTTCGCCTATCGGGATGCGCGCTTCGCGTACGTGATCGCTGCCATGTATCCGGACCCCGCGGCGAGCCCGGCGAACCGGCGCTGGGTGCGCGAATACTGGGAGGCGCTCCACCCGCATTCGGCGGGCGGCGCCTACGTCAACTTCATGATGGACGATGAGGGCAGCGAGCGCGTGGCGGCGAGCTATCGCCACAACCATGCCCGCCTGGTCGAGCTCAAGCGCCGCTGGGATCCGGACAATGTGTTCCGGCTCAACCAGAATATCGCGCCGTAGCCCGGTCGCTGGACAGCCCGGGGCGCCGCGGCCTAGCATTTCCGTGCCAGGCCTGCCGCGGCGCGGGGCCGGCGGCGGGCGCGCGTGGCAGGAGCTGGAGGGGCAGCCATGGGCGGAGCGGTGGGGGCGGGCGCGCGCGGGCGCGGCGGCCGGTGGCTCGCGCTGCTCGGCGCGGGTGGGCTCGCGGCGCTGCTCGTGGCTGCAGGCGGTGCCGCGCTCGGGCAATCCGGTGGCGGGCCGCCCGCGGGCGAGCGCGGCGGCAAACCCGGGGCGCCGCGGCCCCTGCTCTGGCGCATCGAGGGCGAGACGCCCTCGTATCTGTTCGGCACCATCCACCTGCCCGACGACCGCGTGCGGGCGCTGCCGCCGGCGGTAGAGCAGGCATTCGCGGCGGCGCAGGCCGTGTATACCGAGATCCCGCTCGATGCGGCGAGCCAGATCGAGGCGGCTCGCATGATGGCGCTGCCCGGGACCCAGACGCTCCAGGGGGTGCTGCCGCCGGAGCTGTACGAGCGCACGGTGCGCTACATCGAGGCCCGCGGCCTGCCGGCGCTGCCCTTCATGCGGCTCAAGGTGTGGGCGATGTCGACCCAGGTCTCGCTGCTCGAGGTGCTGCCGCAGCTGCTGCTCGAGCGGCCGCTCGATGCGGAGCTCGCGCACCGCGCGGCGGCGGCCGGCAAGGCGGTCCGGGCGCTGGAGACGGTGCAGGAGCAGGTCGGAGCCTTCGAGGCGCTGACGCTGGACGAGCAGATCCGGATGCACCGGATCACCATGGAGGCCCTGGACAAGGAGCCCGAGGCCGCCCGGGCCTACCTGGAGGAACTGGTGGCGCTCTATCTGCAGGGCGAGCCCGAGGCGGTGCGCGGTGCGCTCTACCGGTATCTGCAGGCCGACCGCGAGCTGGCGGCCAAGGCCGAGCGGGTGCTGCTCGCCGAGCGCGACCGGCGGATGGCGGAGCGGATCGCCGAGTGGCTCGGGCGCGAGCCCGGGCGCGTGCACCTGTTCGCCGTCGGGGCTGCGCATCTGGGCGGACAGGACGGGATCGTGGCGCGGCTGCGGGCGCGGGGGCTGGTGCTGGAGCGGCTCGGTGCCGCCGCGCCCGAGCGGCGGCCGGAGCCCGAGCCGGCCGGCGCCGCTCGCTGACGGAGCAACCGCCGCCGCCGGGGTGGGGAGCGGCGCCCGCCGCCTGCCCGCTCTCGGCCCGGCGCCTCTGCAATGCTGTGCCTCGCACCGCCCCGCCCGGCAGCCGAGGAAAGAGAGGGTAGCGGGCGCGCCCGTACGGGGGCGGGGTGAGGGGGCGGTGCGAGCTGCTGCTGCTCTCTCGGACCCCCCTCACCCTGACCCTCTCCCCCGCAAGCGGGGGAGAGGGAAGCGGGGGTGCCCCTGTGCCCGTCGGGGAGAGGGCTCGGGGGTGCCTGTGCTGTCTCCCCGCCGGGGAAAGGGGCTGGGAGTGGCTGTGCTTGGTGAGCCCCACGACCTGCCCGCTTTCTCGCGGATCGGTGTCTCCCCGCCGGGGAAAGGGGCGGGAGTGGCTGTGCCTGGTGAGCCCACGACCTGCCCGCTTTCTCGCGGATCGGTGTCTCCCCGCCGGGGACAGGGGGCTGGGAGTGCCTGTGCTCCCTCTCCCCGACGGGGAGAGGGCCGGGGTGAGGGGGGCGGTGCGAGCTGCAGCTGCTCTCTCTCAGCCCCCCGCAGCCTGACCCTCGCCCCCGCCCGCCGCCTGCGCCGCCCTCGCAGCGGCCGCGCGCCTGGCCTCGCGCTGGTTGCGGGTCCTGACCACCTCGGCCAGGATCGACAGCGCCACCTCCTCGGGCCGCTTGGTGCGTCCCAGATCGAGCCCGATCGGCGCGTGCACCCGATCGAGCTGCGCCGGCGCGATGCCCTCGCGTTCGAGCAGCCGGCGGATCTGCCCCCACTTGGCGCGGCTGCCGATCATGCCCAGGTAGGCGAGATCGAGCGGCGCCAGCCGCGCGAGCAGCGTCCGGTCGACCTCGTGGCAGCGCGTCACCAGCACCGCGTAGCTCCACGGCCCCAGCGCCGGCAGCCCCTCGGTGTAGGTGGGGTCGGTGTGCACCACCCGGTCGGCGTCCGGGTGGTGCTCGGGGGCGGCGTACGGCAGCCGATCGTCCACGACCGTGATGCGGAAACCGCCCACCTGCCGCGCCAGCCGCACCAGCGCCGCCCCGACGTGCCCGCCGCCGAAGATGACCAGCTCGGCGGCCGGCGCGAACGCCTCGAGCAGCACCTGCGCCTGCCCGGCGCAGTACATGCCGAGTTCGTCGCGGCTCAGGGTGTAGGTCCTGAGCGCGATACGCCCCCCGTCCTGCAGCATGCCGAGCAGCTCGGTCGTCACCGCCGCCTCGAAACGCCCGCCGCCGATCGTGCCCTCGATCGCGCCACCGGGGTGCACGATCATGGCCGCGCCGGGCGCTTGCGGCACCGAGCCCTTGAAGTCGATCAGGCGCGCGGTGCCGAAGGGCTGGCCCGCCCGCAACAGCTCCGCCACCCGCGCATGGAACGCCGCCGCTTCCATGGCCTCCATGATAGCCGTCGGCGCCGCCTGGCGCTGCCGGCCCGCTCCGCCGCCGCCCCGCAGGGTTGCGTGCCCGGGGGCGCAGCCGTTGAGATGTCGCGCCAGCGGCACCGGGAGGAGAGGCGATGGGCGAACGCTACGACATCATCCGGGGCGACTACCTGTATACCGGCGGGGAGTTGCGCGCGGGGCTCGCGCTCGCGGTCGATCCGGCGCGCGGCGCCATCGTGCGCGTCGCGCCGCCCGAGCAGCTCTATGGCCCGGGTCTCGGCGAGGAGCACGTGCTGGCGGGCCGGCTGCTGCTGCCCGGCTGCGTGAATGCGCACTCGCACGCCTTCCAGGTGTTGTTGCGCGGCCGCGCCGACGACGCGCCGAGCTTCCGCCACTGGGTCGACGAGCACATGTACCCGCTGGTGCTGCGGCTGGACGACGAGGATCTCGAGACCGCGATGCTGCTCGCCTTCTCCGAGATGGCGCGCAGCGGCATCACCGCGGTGGGGGAGTTCTTCTACCTGCACCGCCAGCCGGACGGCGGCCGGCGGGCTGAGGCGACGGAGCTGGACGAGCTCGTGATCCGGACCGCGCGGCGGGTGGGGCTGCGGGTGGCGCTGGTGCGGGCGCTGTACGACCAGGGCGGGGCGCCCGCGCGGGCGCGCTTTCGCGAGCAGCCCGCGGAGGCGATCGCGGCGGTGCGCCGGCTGCACGCCCGCTACCGGGACGATCCCTTCGTGCGCGTGCTGCCGGCGCCGCACTCGCTGCACGGCGCTTCGGTCGACCTGATCGTGCGCGCGCACGCGCTCGCCGCCGAGCTCCGGACGCGGATGCACATCCACCTGGCCGAACAGCGCCACGATGTCGAGTTCGCGCGCGAGCGGCTGGGCGCCACGCCGCTGCGGGCGCTCGAAGCGCTGGGGGTGGTGGACCGGTGGCTGACGGTGGTGCACGGCTGCTGGCTGGATCGCGAGGAGTGGGAGCTATTGGGGGCGCAGGGCGGCGGGCTCGCCTACAACCCCCTGGCGAACATGTTCCTCGGGGACGGGATCACCGACCTGGAGGCGGCGGTGCGCGCCGGGGTGGTGGTCGGGCTCGGCTGCGACGGGCCGGGCGGCAACAACAGCGTGGACCCCTTCGCCGAGATGCGGACGGCGGAGCTGTTGCAGCGGGTGAGCAAGCACCGCATGGGGGTGCTGGTGCAGGCGGCGGCCGGCCGGCTGGGGCCGTGCCCGGTCTTCACCATGGCGAGCCGCGGCAGCGCCGAGCTGCTGGGGTTCGGGGCGGGCGAGCTCGAGGCCGGGCAGGCCGCGGACCTGATCGCGGTGGACTACTCCGAGCCCGCGCTCGCCCCGCACCACGGGCTGGACACGCGGGCGCTGCTCAACAACCTGGTGCACACCGGCGCCACCCGGAGCTGGCTGACCGACGTGGTCGTGGGCGGGCGGTTCGTGGTGCGCGAGCGCCGGCTCGTCACGCTCGAGGCGGCCGAGCTGCGCGAGCGGCTCGGGCGCTACGAGCGCAACGCCCTGGCGGCTGGCGGGGCCTGAGGGCCACCAGCGGCGGCCGAAGACAGCTGCGGTCAAGCGCACGGCGGGATCGGCCGATCGTTCCTGCGGGGCGTGTTCGGGCTATGTCAGACGCCGGCGCTAGACTCCTGGTGCCGGCGGGCGGGCGCGAGCGAAGGGTGCGCCGGCGCTGCGGCCGGCCGGCGAGAACCGCAGCGGTGGGGAGGGTGCAGTGGCCACCAGGGCGAGCAGCGGGCGGCGGGCGCGCGGCCCGCAGCAGCCGCCGCCGGCGCAGGAGGAGCGGCTGTACGAGCCGCTCGAGCCGGCGGCGGGCGCGGGCGGGGGGGGCGAGGCCGCAAGGGCAGAAGCTGCGGGGCGGGCGGTGGGCGCCGAACCGCTCGGGGAGGATCGCGCGCTCGATCTGGCGCTGCGCCCGCGCAGCTTCGCCGAGTTCATCGGCCAGAGCCGGGTGGTCGAGAACCTCGCGCTGTACGTGGAGGCGGCGCGCCGCCGCAGCCGCCGCGGCGGGGGCCGGCGCGCCCCGCTCGACCACGTGCTGTTGTCGGGCGAGCCCGGGCTGGGCAA
This sequence comes from Planctomycetota bacterium, assembly GCA_026004615.1. GTDB lineage: Bacteria > Planctomycetota > J058 > J103 > J103 > BPJM01. Next base: position 551,590 of record BPJM01000001.1, on the reverse strand, counting down.
GACCACGCTCGCCCACCTGCTGGCGCGCGAGATCGGCGCCGGGCTGCGCGCCACCAGCGGCCCGGCCATCGAGCGGCCCGGCGATCTGGCCGGGGTGCTGACCAACCTCGAGTACGGGGAGGTGCTGTTCATCGACGAGATCCATCGCCTGCCGCCGGCGGTCGAAGAGTACCTGTACTCCGCGATGGAGGACTTCGAGATCGACATCGTGCTCGATCAGGGTCCAGCCGCGCGCACGATCAAGATCGACCTCAAGCCGTTCACCCTGGTGGGCGCCACCACCCGCGAGGGGCTGCTGAGCGCGCCGCTGCGCTCGCGGTTCGGCGTGCTGGAGAAGCTGGAGCCCTACCCGCCGGACGATCTCGAGCGCATCGCGCTACGTGCCGCGGGTCTGATCGGCGTACCCCTCGAGCCTGCCGCCGCGCGCCTGATCGCCGAGCGTGCGCGCGGCAGCCCGCGGGTGGCGAACCGGTTCGTGCGCCGGCTGGCTGACGTGGCGGAGGTGCGGGGCCGCGGCGCCATTACCCGCTCCATCGCGGAGCAGGGCCTGGGCATGCTCGGGGTGGACGAGGCCGGGCTGGACGCGATGGACCGCAAGATCCTCGGGGTGCTCTGCCGGCATGGCGGCGGGCCCCTCGGCCTCAAGACCATCGCGGTGGCGGTGGGCGAGACCGAGGGCACCATCGAGGAGGTGTACGAGCCGTATCTGATCCGCCGCGGGCTTTTGGTCAAGACCCCGCGCGGCCGTTGCGCCACCGCGGCCGCTTTCTCCCACCTCGGGTTCAAGGCGCCGCGCGAGCGCCAGCCCCCTCTGCCGCTCGCCGGGCTGTGAGTGCGGCAGCGGGCGGGGCGATGGCGTCGGGGAGGCCTGGGGAGCGCATGGCAGGCGGAGGAGCGAGATGAGGCGCAGGCACCGGTGGCGCAGCCGGCGGGGCGAACCGCGGCGGCGGGCGGCGCTGGCGCTTGCGGCCGCGGGCGCGGTGGCACTCGGCTGCGGGATGCTCTCGTGCGTGCTCGGGGGCGACGGGGGGCGGGCGGAGCTGTGGGAGCTGCCGCGGGCGCTGCGCGGCGCGCCGCTGGTCCGGGTGGCACTGCGCGAGGGCGTAGCCGCGCTCACGGTCGCGGTGCACGGGCCTTATGCGGTCTTCGACGAGCGCGGCGGCGAGCCGGTCGCGCGCGGGGCGGCGCTCGCACCGACGCAGCTCCGCGCCGAAAAGAGCGGTCTCGCCTTCGGCCGGTACCTGTTCCGGCCCGGCTTCGTCCGCGTCGTGCCCGAGCGCTCGGGCACGCTCGAGCTCGAGGGCACGCGCTACCGCGGCGAGCTGGTGGTGCTGTGGCGGAGCGGGCAGGAGCTGCTGGCGATCAACCGGGTGGACCTGGAGTCGTACGTCGCCGGTGTGATCGGCAACGAGATGCCGCTCAGCTGGCCGGAGGCGGCGTTGCGCGCGCAGGCGATCGCGGCACGCAGCTACGCCCTCTACCAGGTCCAGGCCCGGCGGCGGGCGCCCTACGATGTGACCGACGGCGCCAGCTCGCAGGTCTACCGCGGACTGAGCCAGGAGACCGAGCGCGCGCGGGCGGCGGTCCACAGCACGCTCGGGGTGGTGTTGAGCTGGCGCGGGCGCCTGTTTCCGGCGTTCTTTCACTCGACCTGCGGCGGCGAGACCATCCCGGCGGCCTGGGTCTTCGGCGGCCCGGACATCCCCCCGCTCGGCGGCGGCCCGTGCGGCTTCTGCGAGGCGAGCCGCCACTACCAGTGGGAGGTGGAGCTGAGCAAAGACGAAGTCGCGGCCGCGCTCGCGGGGCGCGGCGTGGTGCCTCCGCTCGTCTCGGTGGCGGTGCGCGAGCGAGGGCCGGGAGCGCACGTCGCGCTGGTGGAGGTGACCCACGCCGGCGGCCGGCTGCGGCTGAGCGGCGCGGCGTTGCGGCGCGCGCTCGGCACCTCGGTGCTGCGCTCCAGCCGCTTCGAGGTGGAGGACGCGGGGGAGCGGCTGCGGTGGCGCGGGGCGGGCTGGGGGCATGCGGTCGGGATGTGCCAGTTCGGCGCCCGCGGCATGGCCGAGCGTGGCTACGGCACCCGCGAGATCCTGCAGCGCTACTATCCGGGCGCCGAGCTGGTCGCCCTCTACCCGGCCCCGGCCAGCACGCTTGCCGACGGGGCGCGTGCGGCCCTGCTCGCGGGCCGAAGCCCCCATTGAAGCGCCCCCGCCTGGCTGCTATCATGTTGCGCTCGCTGGCAAAGGATAGCCGCCCGGCCGGGCGCCAGGGGGTTCTCCAGCGGCCGGCCCGGCTGGCGCCGGCGGGCGGCGCCGCCGCGGCCGGTTGGGGCGGGGAAGGGACCATTACGAGCGAACGGCGCGGCTTCGCTCCGCGCAGCCCGAGGGGCCAGACCGACCATGAAGAGCGGCATCCACCCGACTACCACGTCACGCAGGTGACCTGCGGTTGCGGCAACACGTTCGTCACCCGCTCGACCAAGCCCGAGATCCGCATCGAGATCTGCTCGGTGTGCCATCCGTTCTACACCGGCAAGCAGAAGTTCGTGGACACCGCGGGCCGGGTGGAGAAGTTCCAGCGCAAGTACGGCTGGAAGGACGGCAAGGCGGCGGCGAGCGAGGAGCAGGCCGGGGCCGGCACGCGCAGGCGGCGGCGCAACGCGCCCAGCGGCACCCCGCTCGGGGCGCTCGCCGGCAAGGGCGCTCCGCGCGCCAAGACGGCCAGGACGGCCAAGACGGAGCGGGCGGCGAAGGGCGGCAAGACCGGCGGGGCAGGCCGGACAGGCAGCGGTGCCCAGGCGGGTGAGGTCGCCCCCGCGGCGAACGAGGCGGCCGCGGGAGCCCCGGCGGCCTCCGAGGCCGGTTCCGGCGCGTAGGCCGCTGAGCCGGCGGGGCAGCGGCGCGCCGGCCTCGCCGGGGCGTCTGGCCGAGCTGCCTCCGGGAGTGGCAATGGCGGTCGAGGACCGTCTGCTCGAGAAGCTGCAGGAGCTCGATGCGCGCGCGCGCGAGCTGGAGGCCCAGCTCGCACGGCCCGAGGTGGCTGCCGACGGCGCGCGCTCCGCGCGGCTGTCGCAGGAACTCGGCCAGCTGCTCAAGAGCGTCGCCCCGTACCGGGACTACCGGGCGCTGGAACGGCGGCTGCGCGAGGCCAGGGAACTGGCGAGCGCGGATCCGGACCCGGAGATCCGCGAGCTGGCCGCCGCGGAGGCCGAACAGCTCGCCGCCCAGCTCGAGGCCGCCCTGCAGGGGCTGAAGCAGGGGTTTTTCGCCGCCGATCCGGAATCCGACAAGAACGTCATCGTCGAGATCCGCGCCGGCACCGGCGGGGACGAGGCCGCGCTGTTCGCCGCCGACCTGTTCGGCATGTATACGCGCTTCGCCGAGCGCCACCGGCTCAAGGTCGAGGTCATCGAGGCGAGCCCGACCGAGATCGGCGGGCTGCGCGAGGTCATCTTCCGGGTCAAGGGGCCGGGGGCGTACGGGCTGTTCCGCTACGAATCCGGCGGGCACCGCGTGCAGCGGGTACCCAAGACCGAGAGCCAGGGCCGCATCCACACCTCGATGGCGACCGTGGGGGTGCTGCCCGAGGTCGAAGAGGTCGAGATCCACATCGACCCGCAGGATCTGCGCATCGACACCATGCGCGCGGGCGGGCCGGGCGGCCAGCACGTCAACAAGACCGAGTCGGCGGTGCGGATCGTGCACGTGCCGACCGGCATCGAGGTCAAGTGCCAGAGCGGCAAGTCGCAGCACCAGAACCGGGCCGAGGCGATGCGGCTGCTGCGCGCGCGGCTGTACCAGCACGAGCAGCAGCGGCGCGAGCGCGAGCGCGGGGCGTTGCGGCGCAGCCTGATCGGTTCGGGCGACCGCAGCGAGCGCATCCGCACCTACAACTTCCCGCAGAACCGCTGCACCGATCACCGGCTGGAGGAGAGCTTCTTCGGGCTGGAATCCATCCTCGCCGGCGAGATCGACGAGATCGTCGCCCGGCTCCGGAGCCGCGACTGCGAACAGCGGCTGGCGGCGCTGTGAGCGGCGAACAGGGCAGCGGGCGGCCACGGGGCGGAGGCGGGGTGGCGGCGGGCCGCCGGGCGGCAGCACGAGGCGCCGATGGCACGCGCAGCCGGTGAGGCGGACTTGCCCGCGGGCCAGCGGCCGGCCGCCGCCCCGGGCGGCGGGCCGTGGACGGTGCGGGCGGTGCTGGCGGCGGCAGCGCAGGCGCTGGCGCACCGCGGGATCGCCGAGGCGCGGCTCGATGCGGAGTGGCTGCTCGCGCACGCGCTAGGGCTCGGCCGCCTCGATCTGTACCTGCAGATGGACCGGCCGCTCACCGGGCCGGAGCGGGCGCGCTACCGCGCCGCGGTGCGGCGGCGGCTGGCGCGCGAGCCGCTCGCCTACATCACGGGCAGCGCCGCGTTTTACTCGCTGGAGCTCCAGGTGGATCGCTCGGTGCTGGTGCCGCGCCCGGAGACCGAGCTGCTGGTGGATCGGGCGTTGGAGGTTCTGCGCGCGCGCCCGCCCGGGGCGCCGCCCGCACTGGCTGCCGACGTCGGGACGGGCTCGGGCGCGATCGCCATCGCGCTCGCGCGCTTCGGCGGCGAGCGCCTGGCAGAGGTGCACGCGATCGACCTCAGCGCCGAGGCGCTCGCGCTCGCGCGTGCCAACGTCGAGCGCCACGGGCTGAGCGGCCGCGTGGTGCTCCATCAGGGGGACCTGGTAGGACCGCTCGCGCCGTGGGCCGGCCGCCTGGCGCTGCTCGTGTCCAATCCGCCGTATGTTGCGGAGCACGAGCGCTCGGCGCTGCCGCCGGAGGTGCTCCACGAACCGCCTGCCGCCCTGTTCGCCGGTCCGGATGGGCTGGCCGTCATCCGGCGGTTGCTGGCCGCCGCCCCCGCGGTGCTCGCCCCGGGCGGCACGGTGCTGGTCGAGATCGGCTGGCGCCAGGGCGCGGCCGTGCTCGCGCTGGCGCGCGCCGCCGGGCTCGCCGAGCCACGGCTGCACCGCGACCTCGAGGGCCACGAGCGCGTGCTCGAGGCACGCCGCCCGGCCTGAACGGGCCCCGGGGGCCCGGCACCGCCGCCGCCCGCTCCGCTGCCCGCCCCGGCCCGCGGCGGGCCTGCCTGCGCAGGAGTTCGCCGGGGGGGCCGGTCGTTCGGCCTGCCGGCCCCGCCGGCCGGCCGTGGCTCAAAGGGCGGGCTTGGCGCGGCCGATCCATCCGGAGGGCGGTGGCGAGTGCGGCTGCGCCGCCGCCACAGCGCGGGAGGCCACCGTGGACAAGTTCGTCATCGAAGGGGGACAGCCTCTGCAGGGAGTGGTGCGGATCAGCGGTGCCAAGAACGCCGCCCTGCCGATCATGGCGGCGGCGATCCTCGCCGAGGGCCGCTGCGTGCTCAAGAACGTCCCGGTGCTCCGCGACGTCGACACCCTGGGGCGCAATCCTGCGCGAGCTGGGGGTGAGCTGCGAGCGGCGCGCCGAGGACGGGGCGCTGGAGCTGGAGACCCTCGACACCTCGAACTGCACGGCGAGCTACGAGCTGGTCCGCCAGATGCGCGCGAGCTTCTGCGTGCTGGGCCCCTTGCTCGCCCGGCGCGGGTACTGCGCGCGTCTCCTTGCCGGGCGGGTGCGTGTTCGGGCTCCGGCCGGTGGGGATCTGCACCTCAAGGGGCTGCGCGCGCTGGGAGCGGAGATCGCGCTCGAGCACGGCTACGTGGGTGGCGCGGGCGCCGCGCGGCGGAAGGCTGCGCGGGGGGCAGGTCTACCTCGGCGGTCCCTATGGGCCGAGCGTCACCGGCACCGCCAACGTCATGATTGGCGGCGGTGCTCGCCAACGGCAAGACGGTGATCGAGGGGGGCGGCCTGCGAGCCGGAGGTGGCCGACCTGGCGCACTATCCTGGTCGCCATGGGCGCCACCATCCACGGCATCGGCACCCCCGCGGCTGGAGATCACCGGCGTGCCGGCGCTGGGCGGTTGCGTCCTACACCATCCTGCCCGAACCGGATCGAGGCGGGGACCTATGCCATCGCCGGAGCGCTGAGCGGCGGGCGAGGTGCGGCTGCGCGAGGCGCGGGCCGAGCATCTGGGGCGCGGTGATCGACCGGCTGCGCGAGGTGGGAGTGGCGGTGGAACGCTCGGGCGACGAGCTGGTGGTCGCGCGCGAGGGCGGCGTGCCGGGCCGCTTCCGCCCGACGGATGTGGTGACGCTGCCCTATCCGGGCTTTCCGACCGACCTGCAGGCACAGCTCATCGCGCTGCTGGCGCTGGCCGACGGCATCAGCGTGGTCACCGAGAAGATCTACCCCGACCGGTTCATGCACCTCGCAGAGCTCAACCGCATGGGCGCGGACATCCGGAAGGAGGGCCCGAGCGCGATCATCACCGGGGTGGCCGAGTTGACCGGAGCCGATGTCATGGCCTCGGACCTGCGCGCCTCGGCGGCGCTGGTGCTCGCCGGTCTGGTTGCGCGCGGCACCACCCACGTGCACCGGGTCTACCACATCGATCGCGGCTACGAGCGGATCGAGGAGAAGCTGGCCGCGCTCGGCGCCCGCATCAGCCGCGTGCCGGATGAGCTCGGACCGGCCTGAACCGGCTAGCCGTGCGTTGACGCAACCCGGGGCGGGAGCTAAGATCGAGAGCCTTGCGCCCGCCGCCGCGGGCGCCTGTCGTTCCTACGGGGGCACGGCGAGGTGTTCGAGTCGATCACCGAGGGGCTCTCCTCCGCGCTCGACAAGCTGCGCCGCAAGCGGCTGACCGAGGCGAACATCGACGAGGGCCTGCGCGAGGTCAGGCAAGCGCTGCTCGCCGCGGACGTCAACGTCCGGGTAGTCAAGGACTTCATCGCCCGCGTCAAGGAGCGGGCGGTCGGACAGGAGCGGATCCGGGGCATCCAGCCGGGCCAGCAGATCGTCAAGATCGTGCACGACGAGCTGGTCCGGCTCATGGGCGAGAGCGACACCGCGATCCGGCGCAATCCGCGTTCGGGCGCGCCCACCGTGATCATGATGTGCGGGCTGCAGGGCTCGGGCAAGACCACGACCTGCGGCAAGCTCGCCCGCTACCTCAAGCAGAAGGGCCACCGGCCGCTGCTGGTGGCCGCGGACGTGCAGCGGCCTGCCGCCGTCGAGCAGCTGCGGGCGCTGGGTGCCCAGCTCGAGGTCCCGGTCTACTCCGAGGAGCCGGGCTGGCGGCGCGGCAAGCCGGTCGGCATCTGCCAGCGCGCGGTGCAGCTCGCCGAGAAGGAGCAGTACGACTTCGTCATCCTCGACACTGCAGGCCGGTTGCACATCGACCGCGAGCTGATGGAGGAGCTGGGCGAGATCCGCGCCCGGGTCCAACCGCACAACGTGTTCCTGGTCGTGGATGCCATGACGGGCCAGGACGCGGTGAGCTCGGCCCGCGAGTTCGACCAGCAGCTGCCGCTGGACGGGGTGATCCTGACCAAGCTCGACGGCGATGCCCGCGGCGGGGCGGCGCTGTCGGTGCGCGCGGTCACCGGCAAGCCGATCAAGTTCGTCGGTACGGGCGAGAAGCTGGACAAGCTGGAGGAGTTCCACCCCGACCGGATGGCGAGCCGCATCCTCGGCATGGGGGACGTCGTCACCCTGGTCGAGAAGGCGCAGCAGGTCATCTCCCAGGAGGAGGCGGAGCGCAATGCCGCCAAGCTGCTCTCGGGCGCCGGCTTCACCCTGGAGGACTTCCTCGGGCAGCTGCGCAGCTGAAGCGGCTCGGTTCCATCCGCGAATGGCTCGGCATGATCCCGGGCATGGGTCGCATGCTGAAGGACATGCCGCTGGACGACAAGGAGATCAACCGGCTCGAGGCGATGATCCTGTCGATGACGCCCGAGGAGCGCCGCGACGACACGCTGATCAACCAGAGCCGGCGCATGCGCATCGCGCGCGGCAGCGGTCTCAGCCCGACCGAGGTCGCCTCCATGCTGAAGCAGTTCCGGCAGGTGCAGGACATGATGAAGCAGATGGGCAAGCTGCCCGGCCTGCGCCAGATGTTCGGCCGCGGGCGCAAGGAGTTCGAGCAGCAGATCGCCGCGCAGGCCGCCGCCGCGCGGGCGAAGAAAAAGCGGCGCAAGCCATTCTGAGCGGCCGCAGAGGTCCCGGGCCGCCGCTGGCTTGACAGACCGGTAAAATGAACCCTTTATCGTCGCGACCCCGAGCTCGGGGTGGTGCGACGCAACGCGAGGAGAGGCAAGCTCGATGGCTGTCAGGATCCGGCTGCAGCGCCACGGCCGCAGGAACCGGCCTTTTTACCGCATCGTGGCGGCCGACGCGCGCGCGCCCCGCGACGGGCGCGCGATCGAGACGCTCGGCATCTACGACCCCGTCGGCACCACGGGTTCTCGGGATCCGGTGCGGATCGATGCGGCGCGGGTGAACTATTGGCTCGGGGTCGGCGCACAGCCGACCCACACGGTGGCCATCCTGCTCAAGAAGCAGGGCATCGTGCCGCCCTGGAAGCGGGGCAGCGCGCCGCGGCGCGCCGCGGCCGCTGCGGGTGGCTCGCCCACGCCGGCTGCCCCTGCCCCGGAGGCGGCAGCACGCAAGGCGGCGGCCGTAGCGGCGAAGGCCGACAAGCAGGCAGCAGCTGCCGCCCGGCAGAAGGCGGCGGAGCTGGGACTCGGCACCAAGAAGGCAAAGCGGGAGGCGAAGAAGGCTCGCTCCTGAGCCCCGGCCGCGGCCGGAGGCCGCGCGCCGCTCCGCGCGCGGACGCCCGGCGGCTGGGGGCAGCGCTGCGGGCGGTCGTCGCCGGTTGTGCGCATCGACGTCATCACGCTGTTTCCCGGGATGCTCCAGGGCTTCGTGGCCGAGAGCATCGTCGGTCGCGCGCAGCGGGCCGGTGTGGTGGAGATCCGGCTGCACGACCTGCGGCAGTGGGCGGGCAACCGCTGGGGCAAGGTGGATGACCGGCCGTACGGCGGCGGGCCGGGTATGGTGATGCAGTGCGGGCCGGTCTATCGCGCGCTGGAGGCGGTGTGCGGGCGCGCGGTGGGGCCGGGCACCCCGCCGCTCAGCGAGCCGCCGCGGCTGCGGGCGGTGCTGCTGAGCCCGCAGGGGCGGCGGCTCGAGCAGCCGCTGGTGCGGGAGCTGAGCCGGGCCGAGCGGCTGGTGCTGGTGTGCGGGCGCTACGAGGGGTTCGACGAGCGGATCCGACTCGGCACCGGGTGTGAGGAGCTGTCGATCGGCGACTACGTGCTGGCCGGCGGCGAGGCGGCGGCGGCGGTGGTCATCGAGGCGGTGGTGCGGCTGCTGCCGGGCGCGCTCGGGGACGCGGCCTCGACCATCGAGGAGTCGTTCGCCGGCCCGTGGCTGGAGTACCCGCAGTACACGCGCCCCCCCGTGTTTCGGGGGATGGCGGTACCGCAGGTGCTGCTGTCGGGCGACCACCAGGCGGTGGCGCGCTGGCGCGCCGAACAGGCGGCGGCGCGCACCCGCGAGCGGCGTCCCGATCTGCTGGCCGGCACGCAGGAGCCGGCGGCGCGGCGCGCCGCGCCGCACGGAGACAACCAGGGCGAGCTCGCCCCGGCGAGCGGGGCGGAGGAGCGATAAGAGATGGACAAGCTGCAGCTGGTCGAGCGCGAGTACCTCAAGGACAAGCTCCCCGAGTTCCAGGTCGGCGACACCGTCGGGGTCCACGTCCGCATCCTGGAGGGCGACAAGGAGCGCATCCAGGTCTTCACCGGCACCGTGATCGCCCGTAGCGGCCGCGGGATCAACGAGATGTTCACCGTGCGGCGCATCGTCGCCGGCGAGGGCGTGGAGCGCACCTTCCCGCTGCACTCGCCCAGCGTGGTCGCGGTGGAGGTCAAGCGCCGCGGGCGGGTGCGCCGCGCCAAGCTCTACTACCTGCGCGACCGGGTGGGCAAGGCGACCAAGGTCAAGGAGCTGACCACGCCGGTGGACGAGGAGAGCACCACCCGGCGCCGGCGCAAGCGGGGTTTGACCGCGCGTCTGGTCCGGCTCAAGGGCGAGGAGGCGGTGGAGACCAAGGCGCAGAAGCGCAAGAAGAAGCGCGCCACCACCGCCAAGACGCGCCTGAAGACCGGCAAGTCGAAGCAGGGCTCGTCCTCCTCCAAGGAAACCCCGGTCGGCGCCGAGTCGTGAGCGGCAGCTGCCCGCATCCGCCGCACGCCCTGGGGCGGGCGGGCGAGGAGGCAGCGGCGCGGTTTCTGCAGGCCCGGGGGCTCAGGGTGCTCGAGCGCAACCTGCGCACCGCGGCCGGCGAGCTCGACCTGGTCTGCGAGGCCGCTGAGGGTACGCTCGTCTTCGTCGAGGTCAAGGCGCGCGGCCCGGAGCGATCGCTCGAGGAGGCGCTCGCCGCCGTCACTCCCGCCCGCCAGCGCCGGCTCGCGCGCGCGGCGCTGGCGTACATGGCCGAGCGCTTCGGCTGCGAGCGCGGCGCGCGCTTCGATGTGGTGGCCGTCGGGCGCGGCGAAGACGGCGCCCTCACCGTGCTCGCCCACCTGGAACACGCCTTCAGCTGCGACGGCTGAGCGCCGGGCGCCCCCGGGGCGGCAGCCGGGATGGCGGATCTTGACAGCGCGCGCCGGCACTGCTACGTTCCGCTCGCCATGAAGGGGCTGCGCGCCTGGTGCGGGCTGGTGCTGGTGGCGGCGATCGCCGCCGCACCGCTCGTCGGCCGGCTGCATCTGTTGGACGAGGCGCTGGCGCAGCAGCGCGCCGCCGCCCATAGCCCCGAGGCGGACTGCACCCGCCCGCACGCCCACCTGGGCCACCGGCCCCACGATGCCATGGGCTGCGCGCTGTGCGTGCACCTGGCCAAGCTCGGCTCGTGGCCGGGGGTCGCGCCGCTGGCGGCGCAGCAGCGGCGCGCCGGGCAGCAGCCCCTGCTCGCGGTCGGAGCGCCGCCTGGCGCGCCCGCCATCTGCGCGTGGGCCCGCGCCCCTCCGCATCTTCTCTGATCCGTCCTGTCCCAGCGCGGCGCGCGGTGCGCCGCGCTGGTCCTGCCAGCGGGCCGAGCACCCGCGCCCGGCAGGCCAGCGTCCCGCCCGCCGGGACGCAGCCGGGCTGCGGGCGACGGCCCACCGGATCGAGGAGAGCGCGGCATGCGAACGACAACGCGACGGACCGCCTGTGTGCTCGGCGCGGCGCTGGCCTGCCTGGGCAGCGCTGTCACGAGCCCCCCGGCGGCCGGGCAGAGCGAGGCCGAGCGGGGCACCGCCGAGCGCGCCCTGCGCGAGGAACTGGAGCAGCTGCGGCGGCGGACCGACGAGCGCATCGGAGAGCTGGAGCGCGAGCTGGAGGCGATGCGGGCCGAGCGCGAGCGCGCGGCGGCAGCCGAGGAGCTCGAACGGCTGCGGGCGGCCGCCGAGGAACAGGCCAGGGAGCCGGCGCCGCCGCCCGAGGCGGCGCAGCCGGGGCTGTTCGGCCGCGTGCAGCAGGTGCTGAACGCCCTCAACCCGCGCATCACCGTGTTCGGCGACGCGGCAGCCCCGCTCGAGCTGAGCGGCCACGAAACGGAGCTGGACGACCGGTTCAGCGTGCGCGAGGTCGAGCTGGACTTCCGCGCCGCGGTCGATCCCTACGCCTCCGGCGTGCTCATCCTGGCGGCCGAGGAGGAGGAGCCGGGCGAGTACCACCTCGACGTGGAAGAGGCCTATCTGACCCTGGATACGCTCCCCTGGCGGCTGCACGCGCAGATCGGGCGGTTTCTGCCAGCGATCGGCTTCGTCAACCGGCTGCACACCCACGACCTGCCGTGGACGATCCGGCCCCTGCCCAACCAGGACTTCATCGGCGGGGAGGAGGGCTGGCGGGAGAACGGCGTGCGGCTGTCCTGGCTGGCGCCGGCGCTCGGCCCGCTGACCGTGGAGCTGTCCGGCTGGGTGCTCAACGGCGAGAACCCCGTGGTGCTGGCCGGGGCCGCCTCGGACGACCCCGCGTGGATGGGGCGCGTGGAGGCGACGCTGGAGTTCGGCCCGGGGCATTTTCTGAGCGCGGGGAGCAATCTTCTGTTCGGCTACAACGACGAGGACGCGCGGCGCAAGAGCCGGCTGCTGACCGGCGATGCCATCTACAAGTACCAGCCGAACCAGTGGTTCTCGACGGTGCTGTTCGGCGAGGCTTACTACCTCGAGAAGGAGGTGGCGGGCGGGACCGAGTACGGCTTCGGCGCCTGGGTGGGCGCGCAGCTGCAGCCAGCGCTCGGCCGGCTGTGGGCGCCGCTGCAGCACACCTACCTCGGGGTGCGCTACGACTTCTCCAACTACGACGAGCAGACCGAGGATGCCGAGCAGTGGGCGCTCGCGGGCTACCTCTCCTGGTACACCACCGAGTTCCTGCGCTTTCGCATCGGCTACGAGCACCGCGAGCGCGAGAGCACGGGGGGGCTCGGCCGGCCGGACGAGCAGCGGGTGATGCTCCAGGTGACGCTGGTGTTCGGCTCGCACCCGGTCGAGCCGTTCTGGTTCAACCGCTAGTGGCGGGCCGGGTGATCCACAGCGGGGGACAAGCGTCGAGGCGAACTCGAATACCAGGGGAGAACGATCGATGACGTCTGCGATGCGAGGGGGAGCCGTGCTCGCGGCCGCGCTCGCGCTGCTGCCCGCAGGCAGCCGCGCGGGGCTGGCCGCCGAGCGGATCCAGGTGGTCTGCACGCTGCCGCACCTGGCCTCGCTGGTGCGCGAGCTGGGCGGCGACCGCGTGCAGGTGCGAGCGCTCGCCGCCGCCACGCTCAACCCGCACTACGTGGTGCCGACACCCGGGCTCATGGCCGCGGTGGCGGAGGCGGATCTGTTCGTCGAGATCGGTGCGGGGCTCGAGCTGTGGAGCGAGCGGGTGCTCCAGGGCGCTCGCAATCCGCGGGTGCGCCCGGGCCAGCCCGGGTACGTGGCGGCCTACCAGGGGGTGCCGATGGAGCAGGTGCCGGCGGTGCTCAGCCGCGCCTACGGCGATCTGCACCCGCTCGGCAACCCGCACATCTGGCTCGATCCGCTGAATGTCAAGGTCATGGCCGCCAACATCGCCACTGGGCTGGAGCGGGTCGACCCCGAGGGCGGTGCGCTCTACCAGGCCAACCTGCAGCGGCTGCAGCGGCGGCTGGACGAGGCGTACTTCGGCGCCGAGCTGATCCAGCTGCTCGGGATCGAGCTCTTGGAGCGGCTGCGGCGCAGCGGGCGGTTGTTCGAGTTCCTCGAGCAGCGGCAGTTCCGCGGGGCTCCGCTCGCGCAGCGCGCCGGCGGCTGGCTCGGCCGGATGTGGCCCTACCGCCGCAGCCGCTTCGTCGCCTACCACCGGCAGTGGGTCTACTTCGCGCGCGCCTTCGATCTGGAGGAGTTCGGCCAGCTCGAGCCCAAGCCGGGCATCCCGCCGACGCCGGGTCACCTCGAGCAGCTGGAGGCGGCGGCGAAGGCGGCCGGGGTCCGGGTGGTGCTGTGCGCGCCGTACCATGACTTCGGGCAGGCCGAGGCCTTCGCGCGGCGCATCGGTGCCCGCGCCGTGCGCGCGCCCACCGAGCCGGGGATCGAGGGGATCGAGGACTACTTCGGACTCATGGACGAGCTGACGCGGCGCTACGCGGCCGCGGCGCAAGCGGCGGACTGAGGCAGCCGGGGCGCGGCGGGCCGGGCGGCACGGGCCCGCCCGGCCCGCCGCGCCGGAGCGAGCACGCCGGCAGAGGGTGAGCGCGATGGGCGGCGAGGTGCTGTTGCGGCTGCACGGGGCGGCGGTCGGCTACCGCGGCCGCCCGGTGCTCGCGCAGGTCGAGCTGGCGGTGTGCCGGGGAGACTTCCTCGGGATCGTCGGGCCGAACGGCGCCGGCAAGACGACGCTGTTGCGGACGCTGCTCGGCATCCTGCCGCCGCTGGCCGGCGCGCTGGAGCGTGCCGCCGGCGTGCGGTGCGGCTACGTGCCGCAGCGCCGCGCGCTCGATCCGATCTTCCCGCTCACCGTGCGGGATGTGGTCGCCATGGGCCGCTACCCGCAGCTCGGGCTGTGGGGGCGGCTGGGCCGCGAGCACCGGGCGGCGATCGAGCGCGCGCTCGCGGAGCTGGAGATCGAGGCGCTGGCCGACCGGCCGTACCGGGAGCTGAGCGGCGGCCAGCAGCAGCGCGCGATCATGGCGCGCGCGCTCGCTGCCGAGCCCGACGTGCTGCTGCTCGATGAGCCGACCGAGGGCATGGACCTGCGGGTCGAGGCCGAGGTGCTGGAGCGGATCGCCGGGCTGCACGCGCGGGGGCGCACCATCGTGCTGGTCTCGCACGAGCTGGAGACGGTGGCCAACCTCGTCGGGCAGCTGGCGCTGGTGCACGGGGGGCGGCTGCGCGCCGGTCCGGCCGGGGAGCTGTTGCGCTCCGAGGTGTTGAGCGAGCTGTACGGCTGCCCCGTCACGGTCGAGCGGCTGGGCGGGCGGATCGTCATCGGCACCGGCAGCCGCCGGGCGCCCCCGCCCTCGCCGGGCGCACCCGCCACGGGCGCCGGCAGCGATCGCAGCGCCGGCGCCGGCCGTCGCTCGCCGGAGCCACCGCCATGCTGAACGCGCTGCTCGAGCCCTTTGCCCGCTTCGGCGACAACTTCCTGGCGACCGCGCTGATCGCGGCGCTGAGCGGCTGGATCGGGGTCTACGTGATCTGCCGGCGCGTGGTGTTCGTGGGGGGTGGCGCTGGCCGAGGTCTCCGCCTTCGGCATCGGGCTCGCCTTCCTCAGCTTCGGTCTGGTCGGCCAGCAGGGCCCGCTCGCGCTCTGGTGGCACCGCTGGGGACCGCTGGTGTGCGCGGGGGGGCTGGCGGTGGCGACGGTGCTGCTCGTCGGTGCCCGCGCGGCCGAGCAGTGGGTCTCGCGCGAGGGGCTGATCGGGGTGGGCTACGCCCTGGCGGGAGGACTGGCGCTGCTGCTGGTCTGGAAGAGCGCCGAGGGGCTGGAGGAGCTGCGGCATCTCCTGCACGGCGATGTGCTGCTGGTCGAGCCCTGGCACCTGCGGCTGCTGGTGGGCACGGCGGCGGGGGTGCTGGGGCTCATGGCGCTGTGCCGCCGGCAGCTGCTCTTCGCCGCCTACGATCCGGAGATGGCGGCCTCGCTGGGGCTGCGCGCCGGCTGGTGGCTGCGGGTGCTGTTCCTGCTCATGGGGCTGTCGATCGCGCTGTCGACCTGGATCGGCGGTGCGGTGCTCGCCTTCGCGCTTCTGGTCGTGCCGCCGTTTGCGGCGCTGCTCGTCTGCGAGCGGTTCTACCCGGCGGTGGCGCTCTCGGTGGCGATCGCGCTCGGCGCCAGCGCGGTGGGGCTGGTGCTGGCGGTGCGGCTGGACTATCCGATCCCGCAAGCGGTGGTGGCGGCGCTGCTGGTGCCGCTGGGGGCGGCGGTGCTCGAGCGCACCGCCGGGCCGCGGCGGCTGGTGTGGGCGGCGGTGGTGCCGGGGCTGGTGCTCTCGCTCGCCGGGCTCGCGGTGGCGGGGCTCGGGCGCGCGGGCAGGGCGCCGCTCGGCCCGGCGGCCCACAGGATGCCGCCGGCGGTATCGCCCTCGCCCGCCGAGCCGCACGCTCACCCCCCGCACGCGCACCGCGCGCACCAGCTGCCGGCCGCGAGCGAGCACGCGCCCGCGCAGCGCCAGCCGCTGCCGTTGCTGCTCGAGCTGCTGGAGCATCCCGAGCCGCGGGTGCGCGCCGCGGCGCTGCAGGCGCTGGCCGAACTCGGCGAGCCGGCGGCCGCGGCCGCCATCCTCGAGCGCGCGCCGCACGAGCCGGCCGACCTGCGGGTGCTGGCCGCACGGACGCTGGTGCGGCTCGGCGAGCGGCGGGGGCTGGAGCTGCTGATCGAGCTGCTCGCCGCGCCCGAGGTGCCGCCCCTGGTGCGGGAGGATGCCGCCGCGGCGCTCCGCGAGCTCGCCGGCAGGGACTTCGGCTACGATCCGCTCGCTTCGCCCGATGCTCCAGCCAACCGCGAGGCCATCGCCGCCTGGCGCCGCTGGTACCAGGCCCGCTGAAGCCGGGCGGCAAGGCCGGCGCCCGCCGCCGCGCCAGGGCGGTGGGGCGGCCGGGCCGGCTTGACCCCGGGGCGTCGCATCGGGCAGTGTACGGGTGGCAGCGAGGCCGAGGTGGTCCATGGTGCGGCCGCTTTCCGAGGTCCTGGAGCGCGCGGGGCGCTATTTCATGGGCGAGTCACCGATCCACCGTGCGGCGCGGCGGCTGGCGCGCACCCTGGACGAGATGGGCATCCCCTTCGCGATCGCGGGCGCGCTGGCGGTGAACGCGCACGGGCACATGCGCACGAGCGAGGACGTGGATGTGCTGCTGACGCGGGCGGGCCTGGCGGCCTTCAAGGAGCGCTGGCTCGGACGCGGTTGGCTCGAGCGCTTCGCGGGCTCCAAGGGCCTGCGCGACACCGTGGAGGGCGTCCGGATCGACGTGCTGCTCAGCGGCGAGTATCCGGGCGACGGCAAGCCGAAGCCGGTCGCCTTCCCCGAGCCCGGCCCGGAGGTCACCGTCGCCGAGCCGAGCGGGCTGCGGGTGCTCTCGCTGCCGGTGCTGCTGGAGCTCAAGATCGCCAGCGGCATGACCGCGCCGCATCGCCCGCGCGACCTCGACGATGCGATCCAGCTCATCGCCAAGAATGCCCTCCCCCTGGAGTACGCCGAGCGGCTGAACCCGTATGTGCGCGACAAGTACGCCGAGCTGTGGCGCGCCGCCCAGCTCGAGGAGGACTTCTGAGGGGCGGGCCGTAGCTCCTCCTCAGCGCCCGGCCAGCAGCCAGCGCGCGTAGCGGCGGAGCTCCTCGGGGCGGAAGAACAGCGCCACCTCGGCCAGGCCGGCCAGGAGCGCCCGGGTCTCGGGCGGGTGGGCGGCCGGGGCGGTGCGCTCGGCGATCTGTCGCAACAGCGCGAGCAGGCGGGCGGCGCTGTGGCCGTGGGGCGGGCCGGCGCGCTCCCAGAACAGCCGCGCGCACTCCAGTCGCCAGGCGGTACCGGCATGGACCAGATCGATGCCCACCTCGATGCGGCGCTGCTCGCGGCGGCGCAGCTGCGCCAGCGCGTCGGCCAGGCGCGCGCTCGCCGCATCGAGCGGGCAGTCCTCGCCGAGCCGCAGCGCCTGGCGCGTGAGCCCGCTCGGCGTCCCGCCCGCTCCGGCGTGCGCGGGCGAGCGCGCAGGGCGCGCCCCGGGCAGGGCCCACGCCAGCACCAGCTCCACCTCGGACCAGGGCAGTACCACCGGTGCGCCGCGCGCGGGCACCAGCGCCGCGCCCTCGCTCTGCAGCGCCACCGCCGCCACCCGGCGCTCGGCGCCCAGCACGGGCACCGCCCGCGCCAGGAGCCGCCGCGCGCCGATCCCCCGCGCCTGCAGCGCGGCCAGGCACGCCTCGGCGACCGCCGGCTCCGCCCGCTCCAGCACGATCCCGCCACAGGCGCGGGCGCGCAGCCGCGCGTCGTGGCTGCCGAGCCCCAGCGCCTGCTGGAGCGCTGCCCCGACCGCGACCGCGTCGATGGGGCGGGCGATCTCGAGCAGCACCGCCTCCGGCTCGCTCATAGCACCAGCACGTAGATGTCGTAGAGCGCGTGCGTCCAGGCCGCGACCGCGAACGAGCGCAGCTTGTAGATGCCGCAGAAGATCAGCCCTGCCAGGAAGCGGAACAGGAAGGTGTCGAGCCGGAAGAGGTCGCCGAGCGTACCCACGTAGTGCGCGCCGGCGAACGCCAGCGAGGAGAGCACCACGGCGAGGGCGAGCGCCGCGCCTGCCCGCAGGCCGATGAAGTCCGCGAAGAGGAAGACCAGCAGCTCCAGCAGGATCAGCCGGAAGACCAGCTCCTCGTTGACCCCGGCGCCGACCGAGAGCACCAGCGCGGTCAGGCGCTCGCCTCCGAGCTGCGGCAGCACCGCCAGCACGTCGATGCGGTCGAGCACGAAGACGATCACGCTGCCCAGGCATGCCGCATAGAGGGCGCTCTCGGCCAGCAGCGGCACGAACAGCGACAGCCGGAAGCGGCGGCGGTTCTCCAGCCGGATGATCGCCGCCAGCATGAGGGCGATGAAGCTGAGGTTCATGACCACCAGGCCCTTGAGACCCCAGCGCGGGTAGACCAGGCGGGTCAGAAAATCCGCACCGTTGATGATGCGGAAGTCGAGGAGCACGATTCCGGCCTGATAGAACACCAGCAGCGGCAGCACCAGCACCAGCGCCACCAGCGGATCGCGGCTGAGCGCGAAGTATCCGGGCTCCTCGCCCGGCGCGCCCTGCGCCTGCCTGGCCGGCCCTCCCCACATACCGGGCGATGCTAGGCCCTGGCTCCGACGCCGGCAACGCCGGCGGGGCGAGCGCGGCGGGTGGCTCCGCTGTCATCCGCGGGGAGCAGTCCGTATAGTGAAAGGATTCGATCGCCGCGGAGGTGCGCAGCCATGCTCGAGCAGCTCGACCGGCTCATGCAGCAGCGGGGGCTCGCGTGGATCATCGCGCTCGGGGCGCCGGCGGAGAGCGCGGACGTCTACTATCTGCTGCAGGGGGCGCGGGTCGGCCATGCGCTCGTGCTCAAGCGGCAGGGCGAGCCCCCGCTCGCGATCGTCCATCCCATGGAGCGGGAGGAGGCGCGGCGCGCCGGCCTGCGCTGGGCGACGCCCGCCGAGTACGGCGCCGCCGCGATCCAGGCACTGGGGCTGCCGGCACACCAGACGGCGGCGCGGCTCATGCTGGCCGTGCTGGAGCGGCACCAGGTGCGAGGCCCGGTCAGCTTTGCCGGCCACGGTCCGGTGGCGGCCACCTTCGCGCGGCTGCGCGCGGTGCTCGCCGAGCGGCCCGAGCTGGAGCACGTGCTCGAAGAGCCGCCGAGCGTGCTCCAGCGCGCGCGCATGGTCAAATCCGAAGAGGAGGTGGCCCGCATCCGCGCGGTCGGCCGGCGCACCGAGGAGGTGGTGCGGCTGGTGGTGCGCATGTTGGCGAGCTGCGAGCGCCGCGATGGGGTGCTGGTGCGGCCCGGCGGGGAGCCGCTCAAGGTGGGCCACGTGAAGGAGTACATCGCGGTCGAGCTGATCCGGCGCGGGCTCGATGACCACGGCCAGACCATCGTCGCCCCGGGGCGCGAGGGCGGCTTCCCCCACTCGCGCGGCGTGGAGAGCGAGCCGGTGCCGGCGGACACCCCGATCGTGCTCGACATCTTCCCGCAGGAGCGGGGCGGGGGCTATTACTTCGACATGACGCGCACGCTGTGGTTCGGCGAGCCGGGCGAGCGGGCGCGCGCCTGCCTGGCCGCGGTCGAGCATGCGTTCGCGGCCGGCCTCGGTGCGATCCGACCCGGGGTGTTGGCGGCCGAGCCCGACGAGGCGGCGAGCGCGGTGTTGGAGCGGCACGGTCACCCCACGCGCCGGCAGCAGCCCGATACCGTCACCGGCTACATGCACTCGCTCGGCCATGGGGTGGGGCTGGAGCTGCACGAACACCCCATGCTGAGCGCGCGGCCGGGCAACACCGACCGGCTGGAGCCCGGCGCGGTGTTCACGGTCGAGCCGGGGCTGTACTACCCCGAGGAGGGCTTCGGCATCCGCGTCGAGGACACGCTCTGGCTACGGCCGGATGGGGAGCTGGAGAATCTGACCACGCTGCCGCACGAGCCCGAGGCGCTGCTCGCCGAGGTGCGCTGAGCGGCGGCGGCGCGGAGCCCCGCGACGGCCGCCGCAGCTCCGCGCCGGGCGCAGGCGGCGCCTTGGTTGGAGGCTCACCGCGCGATCACGTGCACCGCGCTCGCCTTGAACGCGGCGTGCACCGCTACCCCCGGGGCGAGGCCGAGCTCGCGCGCCGAGCGGGCGAGCACCAGCGCCACCAGCGCCCTTTCGCCGCCCAGCTCGATCGTCACCGTACACAGCGGTCCGCGCGGCTCGATCCGCTGGACGGTGCCGGCCAGGACGTTGGCGGCGCTCGAGGTGAACGGCGCGCGCGCCAGCACGACCTCATCGGGTGCGATGCTCACGCGCGCGGGACCGGTGCGCTCGGTGGCAACGCGCAGGCAGAGCCCGCCCGGACCGCGCAGCACCGCCCCTCCTTCGGGATGGGGCTCGAGCGCACCGGTGAACACGTTGTGCACGCCCATGAAGCGCGCTACCGCCTCGCTGGCCGGGCGCCGGAAGACCTCCTCGGGTGGGCCGCACTGGGCGAGCCTGCCCCCCAGCAGCACCCCCACCTGCTCGCCCAGCGCCGCCGCTTCCTCGAAGTCATGGGTGACGTGCAGGGTCGTCGTGCCGAGCTCGGCGTGTACGCGCCGCAGCACCGACCGCAGCTCGGCAGCGGCCGCCGGGTCGAGCGCCGCCAGCGGCTCGTCGAGCAACAGCACTCGCGGTGCCGTCGCCAGCGCGCGCGCGATCGCCACCCGCTGCCGCTCGCCCCCGCTCAGCGCCGCTGCCCGGGTCTCCAGCCGCCCCTGGACCCCGAGCAGCTTTGCCAGCTCCGCCGCCCGGCGCCGGCGCTCCGCCCGCCCCACCCCGCGCACCCGGAGCCCGAACGCGATGTTGTCGCGCGCGCTCAGGTGCGGAAACAGCGCCCCTCGCTGCATGACGTAGCCGATCTGCCGCCGCTCGGGGGGGGCGGCGGTCCGATCCCGCCCGTCCAGCCAGACCCGCCCTTCGCGCGGTGCGCGCAGCCCCGCCACCGCGTCGAGCAGCACCGTCTTGCCGTGGCCCGACGGCCCCAACAGCACGCAGTAGCCGCCGGCGGGCACCTCGAGGTCGATCGGCCCCAGCAGGAAATCGCCGGCCCGGAGCTGCAGGCGCTCGAGGAGGATCATGGCCGGCCCGGGGCTGCGGCGGGGCGGTCGGGCGGCGGCGCCACCGCGATCCGGCTCGCCACCAGTTGCACCGCGGCGAACAGCACCACCCCCGATCAGCACCAGCACCGCCGCCAGCGGTTGCGCCGCCTGTAGCCCGCGCGTCTCGAAGCGGTCCCACAGCAGCACCGGCAGCACCATCGGGTGATAGGCGACGACGACGACGGCGCCGAACTCGCTCACCCCGCGCGCCCACATGTGCACGAAGCCGGTGGCGATGCCGCGCGCGGCGAGCGGCAGCACCAGCAGCCACAGGCACTGCCACGGCCCGGCGCCGAGCGTGCGCGCCGCGCGCTCCAGCGCCGGGTCGATCGAGGCGAAGGCGTCGCGTGCCGCCTTGATCAGATACGGCGCGCTCACGAACCCCATCGCGCAGGCGATCCCCATGGCGCTGCCCGTGAAGTGCACCCCGAGCGCGTGCAGCAGGCTGCCCGCCGGCGCCTGGCGCCCGAACACCAGCAGTAGCGCCACCCCGGCCGCGGTATGGGGCAGGAGCACCGGCAGCTCCAGCGCCGCCTCCAGCAACCGCCGGCCGGGAAAGCTCCGCCGCGCGAGCAGCCAGGCGAGCGGTACGCCTAGGCCCAGCGCCGCCGTGCTGGCGGCGAGCGCCGCGCCGAAGGTCAGGGCGAGCGAGCGCAGCACCTCGGGATCGCTCAGACTCGCCAGCAGCGCCCCCGGTGGCGCCGTCGCCACCAGCGCCGCCAGCGGCACCAGGAGGAACAGCGCCAGCACCGCCGCCGGCACGGCGAACACCGCGAGCAACAGCCGCTCACCCGCCATGGCCCGCTCTCCGGCCCGCGCGTCTCCGCCGCGTCTGGACGGGCGCGCGCCGGGCGCGCCAATATAGCAGGCGAGGCGGAGCGGTGTCTGCGCGTCGTTGCAGCAGCGGCGCGCCGTGGGCGCCGCGCCGGCGCGCGCCGCGGCCGGAGCTGGGGCGAGGCGCCGCGTCCTCGGCGAGCGGGGTCCAGCAGCGGTGTTGCGAGGGGCGAGGTCCACCGACGGGCGCTGGTGGCTTTGGGCCGCCGGCACCGTTGCCGCCGTGCTCGGCGCCACGGCGCTGGCGCTGTGCTCGCGCGGCAGCGGTGGCCGGCCCGCCGCGCAGCTCGTCGTGTTCGCGGCGAGCAGTCTCGGAGCGGCGTTCGGGGAGCTGGCCGAGCGGTTCGAGCGCGCGCATCCGGGCGTGCGGGTGCAGCTGGAGTGCGGCGGCAGCCTGTGGCTGGTGCGCCGGCTGCTCGAGCTGGGCGCGCGCTGCGATGTGCTGGCGCTCGCGGACGCCGAGCTGTTCGAAGAGATCCAGGGGCTGCGCGCGCGCACCGACGAGCCGCAGCGATTCGCGCGCGACCGGCTGGTCCTCGCCTTCCGCGAGGGCGCTCCCGGGGTGGAGCTGGTGCGCGCCGGCCGCTGGTACGACGCGTTGCTCGCGCCGGGGGTGCGCTTCGGGCGGGCGGACGAACGCGCGGCGCCGGTGGGCTACCGCACGCTGTTGTGCTGGCGGCTCGCCGAGGCCCACTACGGGTTAGCGGGGCTGGCCGCGCGGCTGGAGCAGGCATGCCCGCCTGCGCGCGTGCGGTCCTCGCTCGGCGCGCTGAGCGCGCTGCTGGTGGCGGGCGAGCTGGACTACGCCTTCACCTACGGTGCGGCCGCGCGCGCCGCCGGGCTGGCCGTGCAGGGGCTGCCGCGCGAGATCGACTTCAGCGAGCCGGCGCTCGCCGAGCGCTACGGCGCCGTCTCGCTGGAGCTCGGGGGCGGTGGCCCGGGCAGCGGCCTTTGGCTGCGCGGCAGCCCCGTCCGCTACGCCATGGCCTGTGTCCGCGCCAGCGGCGAGCCCGAGCTGGCAGGGCGGTGGTGCGCGCTCGTGCTCGGGGCGGAGGGCCAGGCCGTGCTTGCGCGTCACGGGCTGCTGCCTCCCTGAGCCGGGGTTGGCCGCAGCCCGCCCCGCTGCACAGCCGCGCGGCCGGCCGGAGTCCGCTGTGCTCGCTCGGCAGGGATCGCGCCGCGGGCGGCTCTGGCCGGGCTTCGCGGCTGGCGGTCCCGGGCGCTATACTCCCCGGCGCGCGGTCACAGGATGCCCACGAGCCGGGCGCCGCGGTGCACTGTCCACCGGGGCGCCGTGCCGGACCAGCGCGGGAGGTGAAACGCAACCGACTGTGCGAGAATATGTTGCGATCAAGCTCCGACCGCCGCCCCGCCGGTTGTCCCCAGCTTGTCCACAGCGGGCATGAAGATCCGTGGAAGATGCTGTGAGCGCGGCGGATCCGTCACCAGTGCGCGAATCCCATGAGGCGGCCGCCCTGCCGGTCACCGAGGCGGAGCACCCCGCGTGCCCGCCGCTCGACCGGATGGGGGCGCTGGAGCTGGTGCGGCTGCTGGCGGAGGAGGAGCGGCGCAGTCCGGCGGCGGTGGCCGCGGCGGCGGAACAGATCGCCGCGATCGCGGAACTGGCGGCGGCGGCGCTTACCGCCGGCGGGGCGCTGGTGCTGTGCGGCGCGGGTACCAGCGGCCGGCTCGCGCTCGCCGAGGCGGCCGAGTGCCCGCCCACCTTCGGTTCCGCGCCCGAGCAGGTCCGCGCGATCATGGCGGGCGGCCCGGCCGCCATGGTGCGCGCGGTCGAGGGGGCCGAAGACGACGCCTCGGCCGGGGCGCGGGCCGTGGCGGCCGAGCGGCTCGGATCGCTGGACGTGCTGGTGGGCATCTCCGCGAGCGGCGGCGCGCCGTTCGTGCGCGGCGCGCTGGCGGAGGCCCGCAGGCGCGGCGCCCGAACCGCGTTGCTCACCTGCAACCCGGCGCTCGCCGCCGAGCGACCGCCGCCGGCGGAGGTGGTCGCCGTGCTCGCGGTGGGCCCCGAGGTGCTGGCGGGCTCGACGCGGCTCAAGGGCGGCACCGCGACGAAGATCGCGCTCAACGCGATCACGACCGCGGCGTTCGCGCTCGCCGGCAAGGTCTACGGCGATCTCATGGTCGATCTGCAGGCGAGCAACGCCAAGCTGCGGGCACGCGCCCGCCGGCTGGTGATGCGGCTCGGCGGGGTGGAGGCGGCCCGGGCCGAGGAGCTGCTCGCGCAGGCGGACTGGCGGGTCAAGGAGGCGGTGGTCATGGCGCGGCGCGGGCTCGGGGCGGAACAGGCGCGCGAGGTGCTCGCGGCCGTCCAGGGCCGGCTCCGCCAGGCGCTGGAGGGCTCATGAAGCGGCTGATCGAGTTGCACCGCAAGCGCGAGCGCCTGGTGGTCGGGCTCATGTCCGGCACCTCGGTCGACGGAGTCGATGCGGCGCTGGTGCGCATCACCGGCGCCGGCCCCGGTTGCGGGGTGGAGCTGCTCGCCTTCTATCGCCAGCCGTACGAGGCCTCTTTGCGCGAGCGGATCCATGCCGCGTTCGAGGGCACCAGCCGCGCGCTGTGCGAGCTGAACTTCCTGCTGGGGGAGGCGTTCGCCGAGGCGGCGCTGGGGGTGATCGCAGCGGCGGGGCGAGAGCCGGAGCAGATCGATCTGATCGGCGTCTCGGGGCAGACCGTCTACCACATCCCGCGTGCGGGCGGGGGCGTGCCCTCCACCCTGCAGCTCGGCGAGGCGTCCGTGGTGGCGGAGCGGACCGGGATCCCGTGCGTGTGCGATTTTCGGACCCGGGACGTGGCCGCCGGCGGCGAGGGGGCGCCGCTGGTGCCCTATGTGGACTATCTGTTGTTTCGCGTCGCCGGCCGCGTGCGCTGCCTGCAGAACATAGGCGGGATCGCCAACGTGACCGTGGTGAGCGAGCGGCTGGAGGATCTGCTCGCCTTCGATACCGGACCGGGCAACGTGCTGATCGACCTGGTGGTGCAGGCGCTCATGGACGACCCCGCTGCGATCGACGAAGACGGTGCGATCTCGGCGCTGGGCGAGGTGGATGAGGGGCTGTTGCGCGAGCTGATGGCGCATCCGTATCTGGCGCTGCCGCCGCCCAAATCGACCGGGCGCGAGACGTTCGGCGCCGCGCTCGGCCGCCGCCTGCTGGAGCGCTACGAGCCGCTGCGCCTGCTCGATCTGCTGGCGACCGTCGTCCGCTTCACCGCCGACTCCATCGCGGATGCCTACGCGCGGTTCGTGCTGCCGAAGCGCCGGGTCGACGAGGTGATCGTGAGCGGCGGCGGCGCGCACAACCGGACGCTGCTCGCCCGGCTCGCCGAGCGGCTGGCACCGGTGCCGGTGCGTACCCTGGAGGACCTCGGGCTGTCCAGCGACGCGAAGGAAGCGGTGGCGTTCGCGATCCTCGCCAACGAGACGCTCGCCGGCAACCCCGGCAACGTGCCGCAGGCGACGGGCGCCCGCCACCCGGTGGTGCTCGGCAAGCTGGTGCCGTAGGTGGCGATCCGCCGGCGCACGGCGCCTGCTATGCTGGGAGCGATGGCGGAGCGGATCTACGAGGGCGTGCCGGCGTACCGCGGCTACACCATGGGTCCCGCGCTGCTGTGGCGCGGCTGGCCCTCGCTGCCGGAGCTGCTCGCCGCGCGGCTGCCGGTGGTCGTGGTCGCCAGCTACCTGGACAGCGGCATGATCGCGCGCCTGGAGCGCTCGCGGCTGCTCGGGGTGGTGACCGACCGCGGCAGCATGATCGATCCGAGCTACGAGGCGTTGCGCGCGCTGGAGCGGCCCGGGGTGGTGGGCGCGCGGGGGATCGCCGCCGAGGCGCGACCCGGTGACCTGGTGGCGGTCGACGCCGCCCTCGGCACGGTGGTCCTGCGGCCCGGGCCCGAACTGCAGGCCCGCGCCGCCGCGCTCAAGGGCCGGCGTGCGGAGCCGGAGCCCCAGGGCTTCGAGGCGGTGCTGGAGCGGCTGGTGGTACCGATCCGCCAGGCGTGGCTGCGCCGCGGCCGGCCGATCCCGTTCGACCTGGACGAACAGCGCGCGCTGTACGCCATGATCTGGCGGATCTGCGCCGGCGGGCTGCCAGGGCCCGAGGACGACGCGCTGCTCCACCGGATCCTCCACCAGAGCTGAGGGGGTGGGGCGCCTGCGCCAGGCTGCCGAGCAGCTGCCGGCGGCGAGCGGGCGCTCGCGCGGGGCGGAGCGGCGCGCTACGATGGCGCTTCGGGCCGTGCGTGACGGAGCGGGGCGATGATCGACGAGCAGCTCGAGCGCGAGATCGCGGCCGCCATCGAGGAGGTCCGCCGTGCCCGCGCCGAGGGCATCGAGGGGTACGCGCGCCACCTGTTGGCGCTGGAGGGCAAGCACCCCTACCGCGTCTATCGGGGCGTCGGCGCGGCGTGGAACTTCACGATCGGGCCGGTGCTGCGCTGGCGGGGTCCCTCCTCGATCGACGCCATCAACCGGCTCGCCGAGCCGGCGGTGGTCGTCGCCGACTACATCGACGAGCAGCGGCTGCGCAGGATCCACGTCACGCGGGTGCGCGGTTTCGTGATCGGGCGGGGGAGCATCATCGACCCGACCTTCTGGTGGTACGTCCAGGAGAACCGCGCGGCGGTCGTGGGCTGCGCGGAGGCGGTGGCGGCAGCGCGCGAGGGCGAACTCGCGATCGTGGACGGCGTCCGCGGGGTGGTCTACCTCGACCCCGATCCGGACACCTACGCGATCTATGAACGGCTGCGCGAGATCGGCCCGCCGCGGCGCGACCAGCTCTACTGGGACGCGCTGGAGCAGCTGTGCGTGGTGCTCATGGGCAATCGCCGCATGCGCAAGATCGAGCCGCCGTACGACTTCCCCGAGCAAGAGCGGTTGCTCGATCTGGCGCGCCGCGCGCGCCGCGGCGAGCCGATCACCGAGGAGGACAACGCCTGGATGCAGGCGCTGCTCATGGAGGGGATGCCCTCGATCGATGAGATCCAGCAGCGCGCGCTCGGCAAGACGGTCAAGATCGACGGCTTGCCGGGCAGCGGCGGGGCCGGCGGGGCGGCTGCCGCTCCGGCGGCCGGCCCGCCCCGCGGCGCGGCGCGGCAGGCCGCCGCGCTCGCGCGGCGCGGCAGCAGCCCGGCGGCCGATGAGGGCGAGCAGCGCGCGCCAGCTCCTGCGGCGGACTCGCCGCCTTCCAGCGCTGCCGAGCGGCGCCGGCAGCGCCTGGAGCAGATCCAGCAGGAGCGGCAGCGGCGGCGCGGCGAGCCACCCCCCGGGCCGAAACCGCCTGCGGAGCAGCCGCCCGCGGAGCCGCCGCCGGCCGGGCCTGCGGGTGGCGGGCCGCCGCCGGCGGAGGACTTCGACCCGCTCGGCGACATGTACGCCGGCTAGCCGAGCCCGTTGGCGCGGCCGGCGGGGCGTCTGGCGGTGCGTGTGCCGCGCCCACCGGGCGCGGCTGGGGTGCCGGGGCGGCGAGGCTGGGACGCGGCGAGCGGCGATGGCAGCGCGAAGAAGCGGTGCGGGCGGTGGGGCAGGGCGGCGGGGCCGGCGGCGCGGACCGCGCGATGCGGATCTGCACGACCCGGAGTTCGCCGCGCTGGCGCCGCACTATCAGAGCTTTCCCGGCTTTCTGGAGCGCGACTTCGACGCCTTCCTGCCCGACAAGCAGCGCTCGGCGGCCTACAACGCCGAGCGGCTGGTGGTCAAGCGCAAGCTGGCCGCGCTGCTGGGCGAACTCGAGCCGGCGCTCGCTGCGGCGGGGCTCGAGCTCGAAGGGCGGACCTCGCTCTCCCACCCGTACAGCTACAACGCCTGGCGTGTCGCCTCGATGTGGGCATACTTCGGCCGCGGGGCGCGCGCCCGGGCCGCGCTGAAGCGGCTGCTGGGCGCCGAGCTGGGCGCGGACGCCGATCCCACCTACCTGGGGGTGGTGCTGCTGGTGGAGATCGACCGCGAGCGGCTCGCCTGGGGCATGAAGGTCCACCCGGCGGCGTGGTGGGACGGGCAGAACCTCAAGCGTGCCGCCGGCGAGCCGGCGCGGCGCGCCGCGGTGCTGGCGGCCCTGCGCGGGCTGCCGCGCGGGTTTGCCATGGGGATCGGCGGCTGGCAGCGACGCCATGTCTGCTGCGAGATGACGGGGCCGCGACTCGACCACCTGCTCGGGTTCTACACGCCGGGGGAGCACTGGCTCGAGGTGCTGGCGGCGCTGCCGCGCGCCGAGGCGATCGCTGCCGGCGCGGCGCTCGCCGAGCGGCTGCGGGCCGAACTTCCCCTGCTGGCACCGCTGTGGCGGGCGGTCGCGTGGAGCGGCGGGGCGTAGAGGCGCGGCCCCGCCGGGCGCGATTGCACCTCGCTGGGGTAGCTGCTAGACTCCGCGCCGAAGCTCGAACGTCCCGAGGGGAGGCACGACCATGGGAACCGCGCTCGCTTCCCTGTTGGTGGCAGCGGTGCTCACCGTCTCGGATCGGGGTCTGGTCTTCGCGCCGGTGCTCGCACCGGATGCGAGCCGGCTCGCGTGGGCGGCGGTGGAGGATGACGGACGGGTGTCGCTCCAGGTGGCGCCGCTCGGCGAGGGGGCGGTGCCGGTGCGCGTGGCGACGTTCGCGCAGCAGGTGCCCACCGGCCGGCGCCTGGCCATGAAGACCATGCTCGCCGGTCCGTGGTCGCCGGACGGGACCCAGCTTTTCTACCTGACGGCGCGGGATGCGGCGGGTGAAGTCGAGGTGCACGTGGTGCGCGCCGACGGCACCGGCGACCGCCCGGTCGGGCCGCGTACGGGCTCGGTCCTCGCCGCGGACTGGCTCGATGCGCAGGCGCTGCTGGTCGCGCACCAGGAGGCGCCGGGCTTTCCCAACGTGTTGCGGCGGGTGGCGCTCGCCGATGACGCGGTCACCGACGTGCATGCGCTCGCCGAGGGAGCGCGCGTGCTCGACCTGGCGGTCTCGCCCGATGGCAAGTGGGCGGCCGTGCTGGCGCTGGAGGGGCCGCCGGAGCAGCGGGCGCGGGTGCTGCGCGTGATCGGGCTCGGCGAGGCGGCCGACCTGCAGGTGCTGCGCGGGGCGAGCCCCGGCGATCCGGTGCCGAACTTCATCTGCTGGTCGCCGGACGGCACGCGGCTGTACTTCACCGACACCCACATGCAGGCGATCGCGTACTGGTCGCCCAGGACCAAAGAGACCACGATGGTCGCCACCGATGCGATCGCCGCGGTGCCGCTCGACCTCGCGGATGGTACGGTCCTGATCGCCAACGGTTCGGACGGCGGTGTGCAGGCGATCTTCGCCGACGGCGGTGAGCGGCGCTCGCTCGGCCGCGGGTGCGTCGCCTGCTCGGCGGCCGGCGGCAAGCTGGCGCTGGTGCGTACCGGGCTTCGCGGCGGCGCGGTGCTCGTCGCCGACGTCGACCGCGAAGCGCTCGAGCGAGGCGACATCGGGCTGCCGGCCGAGGAGATCGAGCCGCCCGCGCTGCCGCCGGCCGGTGGCGAGGGGGAGGGAGCGGCCGCGGAGCTGCCGGCGGGCATGGAGGGCGAGGCCGCGGCCTCACCCGCCGCCCCGCCTTCACCGCAAGGAGGAGGTGGCGGGGGCGAGCCCGAGCAACCGCGGTAAGCGGCTCGGCGGCGAGCTCCCGCGCCCACCGGCGCCGCCCGCACCAGCTGCAGTCCCCGGCGCTCAGAGTTCGCTGCGGATCGCCCACAGGTCGGGAAACAGCGGCTGGAACAGCGTCGCTCGCAGATAGGCGGCACCGCTCGAGCCGCCGGTGCCGCGCTTGGTGCCGATCGTGCGCTCGACCATCTTGACGTGGCGGTAGCGCCACTCCTGGAGTCCCTCGTCCAGGTCGACCAGGAGCTCGCACACCTGCGCGGTATCGGGGTCGGTGCGATAGATCTCGATCAGCAGGGGCTGCAGCTCCGGCTCGGGCTCGACCGGGCGGCTCGGATCGCGTTCCAGCGCGCGCCGGGGCACCGCGTAGCCGCGGTGCTCGCACAGATATCGCAGGAAGGCATCCCAGACGGTGGGTTCGTGCAGGCGCTCCTCCAGGCGGCGGCGCGCCTCGGTGCCCTCGGGGTGCAGCCGCACCAAGGCGCGGTTCTTGCGCCCGAGCACGAACTCGATCTCGCGGAACTGCGCCGACTGCAGCCCGCTGGCCGACTCCAGCCGGGCGCGGAAGGACAAGAAGCTCACCGGCGTCATCGTCTCCAGCACGTCCACCTGCGCGACCAGCGTCTTGAGGATCGTGAGCACGCGCTTGAGCGTGGCGCGGACGATCGGCGTCTCGCCGTCGAGCAGGCCCTGTCGTAGGCGCGCGAGTTCGTGCAGCACCTCCTTGAACCAGAGTTCGTAGACCTGGTGGATGATGATGAACAGGATCTCGTCGTGCTCCGCCGAGCGCGGGCACTGCAGGCGGAGCAGCTCCTCGAGCCGCAGGTACGAGGCGTAAGTGAGGGCCGGATGGCGTTCGTCCGGCTTCGCCGCACCGCCCTGTGGACCGGCCGTCTGCGCCACGCGCCCGCATCCTCCCTTGCTCGGCAGCCGGGCCTGCCACGGCGGCCAGCCCGGGGCGGCAAGCGGCCGTGGGCGCTGGACCGCGGCTGCACCGCCGCCCGGGCACCATACCCCTTGACTCCGGAAGTAGCCAACGCTAACTTTCTCGCGTCGCGCTAAGAAAGAGTCCTAAAGACAAACTTTATGGTATAGGACAACTATGCGCATGGACTCGCGCTCCGCGGCTCGGTGCTCGCGCCACGCCGCCTCTTCCGCCAGCCATGAGCTGCTGCCCCGCAGCGTGGGGGCGCTCCTCGTCTGGGGCTGTACCGCAGCGCTGCCGGGGGTGCCCTCGGCGCTGGCCGCCGGGTCGCCTCCTGCTGGCTCCGCGCAGCTGCCTCAGGCCGCGGCGACCTCGGAGCTGGAGCACGAGCTGGCCGAACTGCGCGCGCGGCTCGGGGCACTGGAGGACGAGCTGCGCCGCCGGGCGGCGCCGGAGCAGCCGGCGCCGGGCGGCGGTGCGCCGCGCGAGCGCAGCCGGCCGCCTGCCTTGCGGCCGCTGTGGGAGCGCGATGAGCTAAAGACCCCGCGCGCGCTGCGCGGCGTCTACGACAAGCCGTTTCTGGTCCAGCTCTGGCAGCGCGCCTATCTCGGCGGCTACACCGAGCTGGAGTTCCACGCATATCGCGATCCGGTGCTCGAGATCCCGCGCGGCTTTCGCGCCCACCGGACGAATCTGTTCGCGTTCGCCGACGTGGCGGAGCGGGTCCGCTTCGCCGGAGAGATCGAGTTCGAGCACGAGCAGCCGGGCGAGGATCTCGAGGTGGCGGTCGAGATGGCATTCGCCGACTGGGTGATCTTCGAGCAGCTGGTGGTGCGTGGCGGCGTGCTGCTCGTGCCGCTCGGTCGCATCAACGTCAACCACGACGGGCCGGTACGCGAGCTGACCGACCGGCCTCTGGTCTCGACCTTCGTCATCCCGACGACGTTGAGCGAGGCGGGCGTGGGAGTGCATGGCAGCCTGCAGCTGCCGGGGGCGGCGCTGGTGCTGCGCTACGAGGCGTATCTGGTGAACGGCTTGGGGTTGCTCGATCGCTCCGGCACGCTCGCGGTGCCGCCCACCGAGTTCCAGCACCTGTTGCGCGAGGGCAGACCGTCCCTCGGCGGCGACACCAATGGCTCGCCGGCCTTCACCGGGAGGGTGGCGCTCGGGCTGGGCGGGTTGGCCGAGGCGGGCTTTTCGTTCTATGCGGGCGACTACGACGAGCGCAACGACAACCGGTTGTCGATCGTCGCCGCGGACCTCGCGGTCGAACACGGCCCGTTCGCCCTGGAGGGCGAGTTCGCCTGGGCCGGCTTCGAGCGCGACGCCTTCGCGCGCACCGCCGGGGTGCCCGATCGGTTCTGGGGATTCTATGTCCAGGCCGGCCTCGGCGGCATGCCGGCGTGGCTGCGCGAAGCGCTGCCGTACGTGTTCGACGGCGAGGCAGCACGGCTCGGCGTGGCGCTGCGCTACGAGCGGGTCGATCTGGACGGGGACATCGGCGAGGCGATCGAGCCGGGGCTGAGCTTCCGGCCGTTCGCCGACACGGTCTTCAAGGCGTCGTATCGGTTCGCTCTGCGCAGCCTGGGCGAGCGTGACGTGCCCGGGCGGCGGCCGGACGACGAGGGGGTGGTGTTCGGACTGGCGTCGTACTTCTGAGCTGCGTGCGGCCACGGGCAGGGGGCCGGGCGGTGGGGCGAAGCGAGCCGGGCTCGCCAGGGCGAGGAGGTGGTGCGCAGCGGCGGCTGGGCCGCCGCCAGCTGCTGGTGCACGCGGCGCGCCGGACCGCCGCGCAGGCACTGGCTGCTGCGGGCAGCGTGCTCGCCGCCTGGCTCGGCGGCTGCACCGCGCCGCCGCGCAGCTACCGCGCCGGCCGCGGATCCCGGGTGCGGGTGCCGCTCGGGCGCTACCCGGAACTCGCGCAGCCGGGCGGCCTGATCAAGGTGCTCAGCCCCGAGGCGGGTCCGCTTTTCGTGCGGCGCCGCGCCGGCGGAAAGCCGCAGGGCGACTTCGAGGCGATCTCCGCGGTGTGCACGCATCAGGGCTGCACGGTGGCGCCGGCGGGCGATGCGTTTTACTGCCCCTGCCACGGCTCGCGCTACGACGCGGCCGGTCGCAACCTGAGCGGACCCGCTCCGCGGCCGCTTCGCACCTTCCGCGCCTGGCGGGAGGGCGAGGAGGTGGTGGTCGATCTCGGCGCCTGAGGGGCGCCCTTGGGGAGAGGCGGCGATGGGAGACCGCGAGTGCCGGTGGCAGTCGAGGGCGGCGTTTGCGTGCGGGCTGGGGCTCGTGCTGGGCGTGGGGCTCGTGCTCGTGGGCTGCGAGCATGGCGGTGGCGGTGGCGGCGCGCCCGGGGACCCACCGGGCGACCAGCCGGCGTTCCCGCTACTCGGCGGCCACGTCGAGCAGCACGCCATCACCGACGGGGTGCTGGGTTTCCGCGAGGTGTTCGCCGCCGGCGACGAGCTGTTCGAGGTGGCGTTCAACGCGCTGGACGGCGCCGGCATCGCCCGCCTGCCCGACGGCACGCCCCTGCCCGAGCGGTTCTCGCGCCGCCCGCCGGGCGGTGGCCGCTTCACCGGTCCCAATGCCCAGGCGTGCCTCGCCTGCCACAACCGCCCCTTTCCGACCAGCGCCGGCGAGGCCGCCGGCAACGTGCTCCAGGACCCGGCGCGCGACGGCCAGGGGCCGTTCAACGCCCGCAACCCGACCTCGTTGTTCGGCGCCGGAGTGCTGCAGCGCCTGGCCGAGGAGATGACCGAGGAGCTGTGGGCGATTCGCGACGCCGCGCTCGCGCGTGCCGTGCCCGGAGGCAGCCCGGTCAGCGCGCCGCTGATCGCCAAGGGGGTCTCGTTCGGGGAGATCCGCGTCGCGAAAGACGCCGCCGGGGCGGTGACGGTCGACACCTCCGGGGTCGAGGGCGTCGATCCCGATCTCGTGGTGCGGCCCTATGGCTGGAAGGGCAACGTGACGGCGCTGCGCGATTTCTGCCGCGGGGCGGCGAGCGACGAGCTGGGCATGGAGCCCGAGGAGCTGGTGGCGAAGGACCCGCTGGGGCGCGCCGATCCGGACGGCGACGGAGTGCAGGGGGAGCTGTCGGTCGGCGACATCACCGCGATCACGATCTATGTGGCGGCGCAGGAGATCCCCCAGCCGCTGGAGCGGCTGGTGCGCGAGCGGTTGCTGCCGCCACCCACCGCCGAGCGGGCCCGGCTGGCGAGCCGCGGGCGCGTGCTGTTCGAGGGGATCGGGTGCGCGGCCTGCCATCTGCCCGAGCTCCGCCTTGCCGATCCGGTGTTCGAGGAACCGACGCTGCGCGGTCGCGGCAACTACCTCGACCTGGAGCTCGACCCGGCAGCGAGCGGGCTCGATCCGGCCCGCCCGCTGCGCGTGCACCTGGTGCGCGAGGGCGACTTCCCGCGCCTGGAGCCGCACCCGGACGGCGGCGCGCGGGTGCGGCTGTTCGGCGATCTCAAGCGCCACCGCATGGGCCGGCAGCTCGCGGACGCGCAGCCCACCCCGGTGCGCGGCGCCGATGGGCGGCCGCTCGAGATCGACGGCCAGCCGGTCGCGGTCGAGCCGGCGGTGTTTCTGACCGCGGAGCTGTGGGGCGTCGGCAGCACCGGGCCGTGGTTGCACGACGGGCGCGCGGGCACGCTCGAGGAGGCGATCCTGCTGCACGGCGAGGACGATCCGCCGCCGGTCGGGGACCCAGGGCGGAGCGAGGCGCAGCCGGCGCGCGATGCCTTTGCCGCGCTCGGCGCGGAGGACCGGCTCGCGGTCGTGGAGTTGCTCCGCTCGCTGGTGCTGTTCGAGAACCCCGAAGGTGAGGAGGATGACTGAGCGGGCGGACGCAGCCGCCCGCCGGGCCGCGATGGCGCCGGCTGCGGGAGCAAAGGCCGCGGGCGCGGCATTGACCTGCCGGAGGAGCCGCTATAATGGCCGCTCCATGAGCCGGAGGCGACGAGCACGGCCCCTGTTCGCAGCCATGGTGCTGTTCGGGGCGTTCGGCCTGCTGCCCCCGGCGGCGGCGCAGCCGGGCTCGGTGATCACCGTCCATCCCGACCCCAACCATCCGATCCTGACGCCCGGTTTCCAGGCCGAGACCGACCGGCGCTCGCACTCGCGGCTGACCGAAGGCAATCGGTTCGAGCTGCTGGAGAACGGCGTCGCCGCCCTGCCGCGCATGAAGGATCTGATCCGCGGCGCGCGCGCTAGCGTGCTGATCACCAGCATGATCCTCGCCGATGACGCCGCCGGCAACGAGATCGCCCGCGAGCTGATCGCCGCCGCGGGACGCGGGGTGGACGTGCGCTGCCTGCTGGACGGCCTGCTCGCCGATCCGCGGGTCGTGCAGCGGCTGCGCCGCGGGGGGTGCCGCGTGGCGCTGTACAACCACCTGTTCGACTTCCGCCGCACCGGCCGCCAGCACCAGAAGATGCTCGTCGCCGACTTCACCCGCGCGATCTCCAGCGGCATGAACCTGGCGGAGGAGTACCTGTTCGCCACCGGCCGGGACCACCGCTTCAAGGACACGGCGGTGCTGGCCGAGGGCCCGGCCGCGGCCGACATGGCACGCGGGTTCTTCGAGGCCTGGCTCGATCTGGTGCCGGGCGACCTCGCGGCGCAGGCCTACCTGGGACAGCTGCAGGACGCGCTGGCGCAGCTGCCGCCCGCGGCGGGGCCAGGCGGCCTGGCGCGATTCATCAACCAGGAGTCGGGGGCAGGCGAGGACCATCTGACCGACTACTACGTGCGGGTGCTCGATGCGGCGCGCCGGCAGGTGCTCTGGCACGTCAACAACGTCACGCCCTCGCAGCGGCTGTTCGAGGCAGCGCACCGCGCGGCCCGCCGCGGGGTGCGGGTGGTGCTGGTGACCAACTCCGCCCGGGCGTTCATCGCCCGCAACGGCATCACCGGCTGGTTCCAGCACTGGGTGGCGGCGGTCCTCCAGCGGATGCTGTTCTTCGGCACCGGTATCGAGATCTGGGAGCTGGACACCCCGCTGCACTCCAACGCGATGACGGTCGACGGGGTGATGGCCTCGATCGGCTCGTACAACTTCTCGGTCAGCTCCGAGAAGAACTTCGAGAGCACGCTGGTCATCTACGACCCGGCGCTGGTGCGCGCGGTCGAGCAGATGTTCCAGCGCGACCTGGGGCGTGCCCGCCGGCGGCTGTGAGCGGGGGCGGTCCCCGGCGGGCAAGCGGCGATCGGAGGAGCGGTCGAGATGCGGAGGAGGCTCCTGGCACAGGCGCTCGCGCTGGCAGTGCTGCTCGGCGCAGCTGCCGCACCGGCCCACGCCGGCAGGGTGCTGCTCACCGGCTACGATCTCGTCGCGACGCCAGGTGAGGCGGTGCGACTTCGCTTCAAGGCCGAGCGCTTCCGGCTGATCCGCTGGGACATGCACGGTCTGGAAGTGGAATTCTATCTCTTCGATCGGGCGCACGGCGGCTGGCAGCGGCTGGGCAGCGCGCGCTCGGCCGGCGACGGCTACGCCGATCTGCTCGCCTCCGCCCCCGCCGTGCCGGGCCACCACTGGGTGGCCGCCCGGCTGCGGAGCGGGCAGCGCCACTGGAGCGACTGGGCGTATCTGTACCTCGGGGTGCTGCCGCCCGGCGCCCGCGTGGTGGTGACCGACATCGACCACACCATCTACGACGGCGGGCAGTGGGGGCTCCTCGGGGTCGTGCTGGGCGCGACCGGCAGCGCCCCTCCGGTGCAGGGGGCGGTCGCGGGCCTGCAGGCGCTGGCCGCCGACGCCGCAGTGGTGTATCTGACCGCGCGCGATGACTACTTCACCGGGGCGACCCGCCGCTGGCTCGCCCACTGGCGCTTTCCGCCGGGGGCGCTGTTCGTCTCCGACGGCCTGGGCTTGGGGCGGGATCCGACGGCGTACAAGGCCGGGGTGATCGCCGCGCTCAAGGCCCGCTTCGACGTGGCGGTCGCCTTTGGCGACCGCGAGACCGACCTGGCCGCCTACCAGCGCAATCAGGTCCCGGCATTCATCTTCGCCCGCGACCCTTCCCGGTTCCCCGGGGCCGAGGGCGTCTACGAGCACTGGGACGCGCTGCGGGCCGCGGTGCACGCTGGCGCCCACGCCGGCGTGCTCGGCTGGGCGAGCCGGTTCTGAGCCGGCCGCGCCGCGCGAGGATCGATCGCGCCAGGCCTCGGCGTGCGCCTATCGCTCCGCTTTGGCGGAGCGCGGAAGGCGCGCGGCGAGCGCGTCATAGAGCCAGCCCGGCAGCGCGCGGACCAGGTGCGTCGCCAGCACCAGCGGCCAGGGAAAGCGCACGTAGCGCCGCCGCCGCTCGATGCCGCGTACGATGCGCGCCACCGCAGGCTCCAGCTCCATGAGAAAGGGCATCGGGTGGCGGTTGCGTTCCGTCAGCGGGGTGCGCACGAACCCGGGCTCGACGGTGGTCACCGCGATGCCGTACCGCCGCAGATCGACCCGCAGGCTCTCCAACAGCACGCTGAAGCCGGCCTTGGAGGCGGAGTACGATCCCGAACCGGGCAGCCCCCGCCAGCCGGCCAGGCTCGAGATCCCGACGAGGTGCCCCGTGCGGCGCTCGAGCATGGGCGGCAACGCCGCGCCCAGGACATAGAGGTTGCCGATCAGGTTGATTTCGATGACGCGCGCGGCCCGCTCGTCGTCGAACCGCTCGACCCGGAGCGGATCGCCCACCCCGGCGTTCAGGATCACCAGCTCCAGGCCACCCAGCCGCTCCAGCGCCTGTGCGACCGCCGCGCGCACCGCCGCGCGGTCGCACACGTCCGCGGGCAGCACCAGGGGCTCTTCCCCCTGCGGGTGTTGCGCGCGGGCCTGGGCGGCGACCTCGCGCAGCGCCTCGGCCCGCCGCGCCAGCAGCGCCAGCCGGTCGCCGCGGCGTGCGAGCGCGAGCGCAAGCCCGCGGCCGATGCCGCTGGAGGCGCCGGTCAACAGCGTGCGGCAGGGTTGCGCGCTCATGGCGCGCAGGGTAGACCGGGCGTCGCCGATGTCAAGCGCGGAGGCCGGTCGCCTGGATGAAGCGGATCCTGCGCGAGAGCTACGACCGCAGCGCCGCCCGCTACGATCAGGACTTCGAGCGGCTGCAGCGGGAAAAATACCGGGCCATGCTCGGCGAGCGGGCGGAGCGCCTGGCGGCGGTGCTGGCGCGGGAGCGGGTGCTCGATCTGGGCTGCGGCACGGGGCTGCTCGCGGCATGGCTGCGCGAAGAGGCGGGACTGCTCGCCCCGCGGCTCGTCGGGCTGGACCTCTCTGCGGCCATGCTGGCCCGCGCCCGCAGCCGAGCAGCCGCCGGAGCAGGCCTGGTGCAGGGCGACCTCGAGCAGCTACCGTTCCGGGGGCGCTGTTTCGGCGCCGTGCTCGCCTTCACTGCGCTGAGGCTGGTGCCCGGCGTGCCCGACGCGGTCGCGCTCGCCGAGATCCGGCGGGTGCTCGTGCCCGGGGGGTGGTTCGTCGTGACGGTGCTCGCCCGCAGCCACGACCCCTCCTTCGCCGCTGCGCTGGCCGCCGCCGGCCTGCATCCGGGCACGCCCCGGCGCTGCGGCCAGGACGTGGGGTATCTCTGCCGCGCCGGCTGAGGGGCGAGACCGTTCGGCCTCGCGCGCGGACAGCGCACGAGCGGCCGCGTGGCGGCGTGCCTCGGCGAGCACCCGCTCCCAGTCGAAGGCGGGCCCGGGATCGAGCTTGCGGGCGGTGACGTGCCAGTGGCCCAGCACGCCGCGGAACGAGGCCAGCTCCTCGGCCGAGAGCGCGCGCCGCAGCACCTCGCCATCCGGACCGCGCGGCGCCTCCAGCCGCACCTGGGGGCAGATCCGGTGCAGTGCCGCCAGCACCCTCGCCAGCGCGCGGTACTGCTCCTCGGTGAAGTCGTACATGGACACGCGCTGGCCGTGGATCTCCCCGGCGATCGGCTCGGGACGGGCCGGACGAGGCACGAAGCCGGCTGTGCGTGACCTGCCGAACCGCGCGGGCACCTCCAGCCAGGGTCCATCCGCGTCGCGCCGATAGGCCGCGCGTAGCTGTGGCTGGCCGTCCAGCGGCCCGGGGTGCGCGATCTCGATCCCGATCGAGCGATCGTTGGCCGGCCCCGCATGGCGCGCGCGCTCCTTCAGGTCGCAGCTCTGGTAGACCGTGCCGTCCAGGTCGATCAACAGGTGCACGCTCAACCCGCGTACGTCGTGCAGCACGCGAAAGCAGTTGGCCGAGGTCCAGGCGGCGTCGTAGTGGAGCACCACCTGCGTGACCTGGCGGCGGAGCAGGTCCAGGTCCCAGGCGGTGGGGGGCGGCACGCGGCTACCCCCTGGTTCCGCGACCGCGCGGCCGGCACCGAGCCGTGACGGGGTGTCGCACCCCGGAGCCGGACGCAGCGGCAGGGGCGCGTCCGCGTCGGTGGTGCGGTGGGGCCGGTAGGCGTCGAAGCCGCCCGGATCGAGCCAGGTGATCACCGGCGTGCCGGCGTGAAACAGCTGCCCGCACGCGATCAGCTCCTGGCCGCGCCGCTCCAGCCGCGTGCCGATCGCCGGCGCCGCCGCGCTCGAGCCGGAGTGCGCGGGCTCGATCACGAGCGGAGCCCGGGTGCTGCCACACGCTGCGCAGACTGCGAGCAGCCCGGCCCAGCCGAACCCCCGCCCGCGGGCTCGCCGGCGGTGCCCGTGCGCTACCGGGGACATGACGTTGTGACCCACCCCGCGCATCCCCCACCGCCTCCACCGCTGACCTGCACCCGCAGGTCCACAGAAGAGCGCCCGCACGCTCCCGGGTCAACTGCTCTGCGGGGCGCGGCGGGGAGACGATGGACGACGGGCGGCGAAACGCACCTGGGCCGCGCCTGTCACGATCCCGCTCCGCAGCGGTGGGCGGTGCGTTTCTGACGCAGTGCGACAGCGTGGCCGTTTTCCCACGGAGTCCTTGGGTTGCGGTGTACGTCGCGGCTGGGTCCGAGATGTGCACGGCGTCCGGCCGCGCCGGGCTACATCGGAAACGGCCGCCACCTGCCGGAGACGCTAGCTGGAGGGATTCGCATCATGTCGGTTCGTGCCGCCCTCGCCCTGCTCGCCGCGCTGTGCCTGCCCCTGGCCATCACCGCATGCGAGGGTGGTGGCGCCTCGCGCACGAGCCAGAACTCCTCCGGCGGCGCCAGCTCCGGGGGCACCAGCGGTGGCGCGCCGCTGGGCGGCACGGGCGGCTCCAGCCTCGGCGGGGCAGGCGGCGCAACCGCGGGCGGCTCCGGCGGCGCGAGCAGCGGCGGCTCCAGCGGGGGCAGCGCCGGCGGTAGCAGCGGCGGCAGCACGAGCGGTGGGGGGCTGGTCGGCGGCGGCTCGGGCGCGGGGACAGCAACCGGTACGGGTGCGGGCACGAGCGCCGGCTCGGCGGGCAGCGGTGCCGGCAGTGGCGGCTCGACGGGAAGCACCGGGAGCGGCAGCGGTGCCGGCAGTGGCGGCAGCGCCAGCGGCACTGGCACGGGCGCCGGCAACACCGCCGGTGGTGGCTCCGGTGCCGGCAGCACGAGCGGGTCCGGCTTCGAGGCGATCGAGGTCACCGCGCAGGCGCTGAATGTGCGCCAGGGACCGGGCACGAGCCACCCGGTGATCGAGGTCATCCATCGCGGCGAGGTCTACGCCGCCTTCGAGAGCCAGGGCGGCTGGAAGCGGATCTGGTTCGACGACGGACCGGGCTGGGTCAGCGCGAGCCATACCCGCACGACCAGCCACCCGGTCGTGGTCGTGACGGCGACCCGGCTGAATGTGCGCACGGGACCCGGCACCAGCTACCAGCGCCTGGGCGAGCTGGTGCAGCACTCGCTGCGCGTGCAGATCGGCACCAGCGGCAGCTGGACCCGCACCTGGTTCGCGGGTCGTGAGGGCTGGTGTGCCAGCCAGTACCTGCGTGCCCCGCGGGCAGCCGATCTGGCGGCCACCATCGCCGCCGCCAACGCCTACCAGCGGCCGGCGGGCGGCAGCGGCGCCGGGGCAGGTCATACCGGCAATGCCGGCGGTTCGCAGCTGCGGGCGCTGGAGGTGACTGCCTCGGCGCTGAACGTGCGCGCCGGTCCCGGCACCCAGCATGCGGTGCTGGGCATCGCGCACGCGGGGGAGGTCTACGCCGCCTTCGACGTGAGCGGCGAGTGGAGGCGCATCTGGTTCAGCGAGCGCGCCGGCTGGGTGCACGAGAACTACGTGCGCGAGGTCAACCAGCCGGTGCTGGTGGTGACCGCGAGCGTGTTGAACGTGCGGGCCGGAGCGGGCACCTCGCATCCGGTCATCGGGCAGCTCGTGCGGAACTCGCTGCGGGTGCGAACCGGCAGCAGTGGCGACTGGACGCGCACCTCGTTCGACGGCCGCACCGCGTGGGTGCACTCCGGCTATCTGGCCGCACCCGGCAGCGGCTCCTGGGCGGCGACGGTCGCCGCCGCCGACGGCACGGGCTCGGGCTCCAGCGGCGGCAACGCCGGCAGCTCCAGCGGCAACGGCGGCGGCTCCAGCGGCGGCAGCAGCGCGGGCGGCACCAGCGGCACCAGCGGCAGCAGCGCGACGCTCATCGCCTACGAGATCACCGCCAGCGCGCTGAACGTGCGCGAGGGCCCCGGGACCTCGCATCGGGTGCTGGGGCTGGCGCATCAGGGCGAGACCTACGCCGCATTCCAGCAGAACAGCAGCTGGGCCCGCATCTGGTTCGACAACGGACCGGGCTGGGTCTCCAGGAGCTATCTGCGGGCGAGCAGCCTGCCGGTGCAGCGGGTGACGGCTTCCCTGCTCAACGTCCGCAGCGGTCCGGGTACCAGCTACGCCCGGATCGGACAGCTGCCGCAGCACGCGGTGGTGGTGGTGCGGAGCTCCAGCGGCAGCTGGCGGCAGATCAGCTTCGACGGGCGCACCGCCTGGGTGCACGGTAACTACCTGGCGGCGGCGAGTGCGGGCCAGACCGCGCAGACCATCGCCGCCGCGGATGCCTTCGCCACCGGTGGCAACCAGGCCGTCGCGAGCGGGGGCGGCAGCAGCGGCAGCGGTGCGAACCCGCAGAACCTGCCGCGCAGCCAGCGCGGCTTCCTGCAGATGCCGGCATCGGGCCGCGGGTACTATTCCTATGCCGTGCCGGCGCGCCGCTGGGGCCGTGACTACTTCGTGTACGGCATCCTGCGGGTCGGCAGCGACTGGGCCGGCAGCGGCTACGGGCGCATGGGGGTGGGCGATCTGAGCCTGGAGAACGGCGGCCCGATCAGCGGCCACGTCAGCCACCAGAAGGGGGTGGACGCGGATGTGCGTCCGGTCAAGCGCTCCGGCGAGGGGCCGGTCACCATCCACCAGTCCGCCTACAGCCGTGCTGGCACGCAGGCACTGATCGACCTGTATTACCGCCACCTGCCGGTCACGCTCGTGCTGTTCAACGACCCGCACGTGCGGCGGGTGCGCTGGTGGCAGAACCACGACAACCACTTCCACGTGCGGGTCGTCGAGCGGTGAGCGGGGGCGACAGGGGGCGGTTCGTGCTGGCGCTCGCAGGCGCCGCCCTCGCGGGTTTCTTCGCCGGGGCGCTGGTGGGACTGCCAGCCGGCCCGGAGCGTTCCCGCCCTGCGGGCTCCCCGGCCGCGGGGGCAGCAGGCGCAGCTCGCGGCGAGCCGCGGCTGCCCGGTCCCGGCGGGCGGCTTGCCGGCGGCGGGTCGTCGGGGCCGGAGCTGCTCGTGCGCGCTCGCCCGAGCCAGCCGCCCGGTCCGGCAGCCGGCGGGGCGCCGGACGGGGGCGCGGCCGCTGCCGAGGCCGACCCGGAACACCAAGACGCCCAGGAGCCCTCCCACCTCGGCGAGGCGCTGGACCCGCAGGCGCTGGCCGGGCTCGACCTGGAGGCGCTGCTGCGCGTGGTGCGCGAGGCTGGCGCCGAGGCGAGCGGGCTGGTGACCGAGGCGCTGCTGCGCAACCCGAGCCTGTTGGAGCAGGCGCTGGAGCGGCTGCGCGCGGGCGGCGCGGCGGAGGAACTGGACGCGCTGGCGGCCGTGCTCGGCCAGCTCCACACCCCGGAGATCGAGGCGGCGGCGCTGGCGCTGGCGCAACAGGGCAGCGCCGCCCAGCGCGCGGCGGCCCTCACCATCCTCGATCACCTGGGCACTCCGGCGGCGCTGCCGGTGGTCGGTGAGATCCTGCGCCAGGCAGGGGACGACGCGGCGCTGCAGGCGCGGGCACTGTACGCCCTGCCCGACGAGCCGAGCGATGTCCCGCAGGAGCAGGCGGCGCCGGTGCTGGCCGAGATCCAGCGGCTGGCGGCGCAGGCGCGGGACCCGGAGGTGCGGCGGCGAGCGCTGCTGGCGCTCGGAGAGTGGGGCGGGCCGGAGGTGGAGCCGGCGCTGCGCGAGGCCCTCAGCAGTGCCGACTCCCAGGTGCGGGCCGCCGCCGCATTTGCGCTCGGCCGCCAGCGGGCGCGCGAGCCGGCCACGCTGCGGGCGCTGGCGCGGGTGCTCGCCGATCCCGGCGAAGAGCTGGCAGCCCGCGAGAACGCCTTCCACGCGCTGCGCGGGGCGGGCCCGCTGCCGGCCGACGTGTACCGCGCCCTTCAGGACTACCTGCTCGAACGCGAGGGGATGGGACTCGGCGACTGAGTTCTGAGGCCCGGCGCCCCGCGGCTCAACCGCTCGCGCGCAGCGCGCGCTGCGCCGCCGCCACCACCTTGGGATCGTACCAGCTGCCGGCCAGGCGCTCGAGTTCCTGCAGCGCCTGTTGCCGCTCGCGCGCCGGCCGGTGGGGCCGGTCGGTCGTCATGGCCACGAACGAGGCGGCGACCGCGAGCACCCGCGCCCCGAACGGGATCGCCTCTCCGCGCAGCCCGCGCGGATAGCCCTGCCCGTCGAACCGCTCGTGGTGGTGCAGGATCAGGCTCCGCTCCTGCTCCAGGAAGGCGACGGTGTCGGCGATGCGCAGCGACAGCGCCGGGTGCTGGCGCACCAGCTCCGCCTGGGGCGCGCTCAGCGGCCCCGGATGGCGCACCAGCGGTGCGATCGCGATCATGCCCAGCTCCTGCAGCAGCCCCGCGCGCCGGATCCGCTCCTGCTCTGGCGGCCCGAGCCCGAGCTCGCGCGCGATTGCGACCGCCAGCTCCGCGACCCGCTCCGAGCTGCCGAACACGCCGCCTTCGTCCTGTTCCGCGAGCCGCACCAGTGCGGCGACGGCCTGCAGGTAGGTCTGGGCGGTGTCGGCGGTCAGGTTGCGGATGGACTCGCGCAGCTGCGCCACCCGCGCCAGGGCCACCTGCGCTTCCTCCTCGCGCAACCGCTCGCCGAGTTCCGGCGCGGCCGCCACCGGCTGGTACGGCCCGGGCGCAGCGGCGACGACCCGGTTGCGGCCGCCGGACTTCGCATGGTAGAGCGCGCGGTCGGCGGCCCGCAGCAGCTGCTCGTGGGTCGAGGCGAGCGCAGACGGCATCTCCGCCACCCCGAAGCTGCCGGTCAGCTGCAGCCGCTCGCCCTGCACCTCGAAGGCATGCCGGGCGAGCGCCTCTCGCATCCGCTCGGCGACGCGCGCCGCCTTGTCGATCGGCGTGCCCGGCAGCACGATCGCGAACTCCTCACCGCCATAGCGGCAGGGCACGTCGTAGCTGCGCAGGCAGCGCTGCACCACCACCGCGACCTCGCGCAGCACGCGATCCCCGGTCTGGTGGCCCCAGGTATCGTTGATGGTCTTGAAGTGGTCGAGATCGAGCAGGAGCAGGGAGACCGGCTCGCCGGTGCGCGCCGCCTTGTTCTCCTCCTCGATGAGCCGCTCCTGCAGATAGCGCTTGTTGAACAGCCCGGTGAGCCAGTCGGTGACCGCGATCGCGCGCAGCCGTCCCAGCTCCTCCTGCGCCCGGCGCAGGGCCTCCTGCAGCTCG
Organism: Planctomycetota bacterium; assembly: GCA_026004615.1. Classification (GTDB taxonomy): domain Bacteria; phylum Planctomycetota; class J058; order J103; family J103; genus BPJM01. The sequence continues at coordinate 507,622 of BPJM01000001.1, read as the reverse complement.
GCCTGCCGCTGCTGCTCGCGCATGGTGTGATACAGGCGGCCCCCAGCCCGCCCCAGCGCGAGCACCACCTCGCGACCGACGTGCGTGTGCAGCGCCACGTAGTCATGGGCTCCCGCGGCGAGCGCCAGGCGCGCCAGCTCCGGCTCGTCGTCCTCGCCGATCACGATCAGCGGCACGCCCAGGCGGCCTGCCAGCTCGTGCACGGCGCGCGGGATCTCGGAGGCTGCGAGCAACACCACTGCCGCCTCGAGGGGTTCGTCGAGGTAGAACAGCTGTTCGGGCGCCTGCAGGCGAAAGACGCGCGCGCCCCCGTTGCGGCGTTGCAACGCGGCCTCGACCGCCGCCGCCAGCTCCTGCGGCCCGACGACGGCAATCGAGGGCTCGGCGGGACATCCCGCGCGGCTCGGGCCTGCGGCCGCTCCCGGCTCGTGCACCGCCATCGGCACGTACTCCCTCGCAGCCGCACCGTCCTGTGCGCACGGCAGACCAGGCGCCACGGCCCGCTCCTCGCCGCCGCCGACCCCTCGCGCCGCAGCGGCCTCGCGCGCTGCAGTCCGCCAGGGTGCTCGGAGCGAGCCGTGGCGCGGTGCGGGAGCAGCGGCTACAGCTCGAGCGACTGGTCCTGCTGGAGCAGCCGCACGTGCGGGTGGCGCCGGCGGATCGGTTCCAGCTCGGCGAGGATTTCCTCCAAGAACACGGGCTTGAGGTGCGTCAGGTACACCGCGACGCCCTCGGGAATCTTCGCCAGCTCGCGCTCCAGGTTCACGGTGCTCAGATGCTTGCTCGCCTCGGCGATCGCATGCAGGCGGCTGGGATAGGACACCTCCACGATCGCTGCGCGCACTGCGGGATGCGCGCGCACCAGCTGCCACAGCCGCTCGGTCTCCGCGGTATCCGACGAGATGGCGAGCGCGCTCGTGCCGTCCTCGACGATGTAGCCGACGGTGGGCACCGTGTGGGTGACCTCGACGGCGGTGAAGCGCAGCCCACCCGCCTGGAAGGGGCGCTCTGGCTCGATCGTGCGGAAGCGCAGGCAGGGGTTGTCGGGGCTCGGGATCGACTCCAGGTCGGGCCACAGCTCGCCGTTGAACAGGTGCACGCGCAGGGCCGCGATCGTGGGCTGAGCGGCGTAGACCTCCAGGGTGGGGCAGCCCATGCGCGCATCGAGCAGCAACGGCAGGCTCTTGACGTGATCCACGTGGGCGTGGGTGAGCACGACCGCCTGGAGCGCCTGGATCTCCTCGACCCCCAGCACCTGGGTGGCCGAGCCGGCATCCAGCAGCACGGTCTGCTCGAGCAGGAACGAGGTCGTGCGCATCTGTCCCAGCTCGGCGCCATAGGTGCCCATGACCCGCAGCCGCATGCGTCCTCCGCTTGCCTACGGTGAATCTCCAAAGATATCCGATTCGCCGGAGCGGTCAATCCGCCACCCGCTCTCGCTGCTCCGGGAGGTGAGGGTGCCGGGGAGGGCCCCGCGTGTCGGCCTCTGCAGCGTGTCCGGGAGTTGAAACGAAACTGCGCCCGGGATTGCGTCCCACGAGCGCCACAGCGCGCACGTGGGCCGATCGGCAGGCCGGCGCGGTACTTCGCAATCTTCTTTTGCTTAAGGAGATCTGGCATGTGGCGCCGATCCCATCGGGCTGGCATGCCGCATGCGCGAGGGCCATCCCGCCAGAGCCCCGGCAGCGCGAGCGCGGGGAGCCCCGCCAGCCAGCCGCGGCAGCAGCGTTCGAGGAGGAGGGCAGAGGATGGCGCCCAGTCTCAGAGACCTGTTGGTCGTCGCGGTGACGGTGGGATCGCTGGCCCTGTTCGGCTGCGGTGGGAACGACAAGCCGTCCAGCTCCAAGAAGATCTCCAGCGGCTCCTCCACCCCCAGCGGCAGCACGAGCACCGGCGGCTCGGGCACGAGCACCGGCGGGAGCGGTAGCGGGGGTACCCTGCCGGGCGGCGGCACCCTGGGCGGCGGCAGCACGGGCGGCACCGGCGGCAGCACGGGCGGCGGCACCGGCGGCAGCACCGGGGGCACGGGCGGAAGCACGGGGGGCAGCACCGGCGGTACCGGCGGCAGCACCGGTGGCATCGGCGGCAGCACGGGCGGCACGGGCGGAAGCACGGGCGGCACCGGCGGCAGCACCGGGGGCACGGGCGGAAGCACGGGGGGCAGCACCGGCAGCACCGGCGGCACCGGCGGTAGCACCGGCGGCACCGGCGGCAGCACGGGCGGCACGGGCGGTAGCACCGGCGGTACCGGCGGCAGCACGGGCGGCACGGGGGGCAGCGGCGGTCAGACCGGGACGCCCACCGGCGGGGTCCAGCCGTCCAACGGCATCTGGGTGGCCGAGGGCTTCGACGCCGCACCGTACGGCAACTTCGGCGTGGTGGGCCAGGCCTCTCAGGCCGGCAACGGCTGGGGTGTGGGGACAGCGGGCAGCGAGACCGTCGCCGCGGTGGGCTGGGGCGGCGGCTACGCCCCGAACATGAGCGACGTGCTGCTGACGCCGCCGCTGGACTTCACCGGCGCGCAGCACCCTGTGCTCGTGTTCCGTCACGCCTACGACATCGAGCCCAACTTCGACGGCGCCAAGGTGGTGGTCTGGGACGGGGTACAGTGGAACTATCCCGACATCCAGGGGGGCTATCCGGTCCAGCAGCTGTTCTATCAGACGCCCGCGCCGGGCTGGTTCACCGGCACCCAGTCCAGCTTCGCCCAGGTCACCGTCGATTTGAGTGCGTTCGCTGGGCTCGCCGACGTCGTCGTCGGTTTCTGGTTCGTCAGCGACGCCGACGACACCTCGATGCCGCAGGGCTGGGGTGGCTTCTGGGCGATCAACGACGTGCTGATCGGTGAGGCGAGTGCGATCGGCGCCACGGTGGGCGGCGGCACCGGGAGCACCGGCGGTAGCGGCGGCGGCAGCACCGGCGGCTCCAGCGGCCAGGGCCAGCTGGTCTTCGCGGAGGATCTGGAGGGCGCCAGCTACGCACTGGGCCGTGTGAGCGCGGTCGGCACGGTCGAGTGGTACGTCGACGACCCCGCGCAGTTCAGCACGCCGAACCTGCCGAGCGCCGCGGCACAGGGCAGCTTCTGCGCCGGCACCAAGTTCGCCACCGTCTACGACGACGACGCGCACGACCTGCTCTACACGAGCGAGATCGATCTCAGCGGCCGCACCAGCGCCCAGCTCTCCTTCAAGGCGTACTTCTCGCTGGAGACCTACGGTCAGGGCCAGTACGCGGCGGACGGGGTGCGGTTGCTCGCCACCCCCGACCAGGGCAACACCTGGTACCTGCTGGTGCCGGATCAGGGCTACAACTACCAGGCAATCGATGCCTTCACCACCAGCAGCGGCAGCTCGACCCCCGGTTTCGGTGGCCGCTCCAACGGCTGGCAGACCTACACGGTCGACCTGACTCCGGCGCTCGCGATCGCGCCGCGCTGGATCGTGGCGTGGGAGTTCGCCAGCGACTACTCGATCGGAGATGCGGGCTTCTTCCTGGACGACATCCGCGTGACGGCGCAGTAGCGAACGCGCGCGGCCGACGAGCTGGCCGGTTGTGCGCGGCGCCGGGTCGCCGACCCGGCGCCGCGCCTGTCTTTGGGGGCGGGGCTGCCGCCGGAGTGCAGCCACCTGGCGCCGGCGGGCTATAATCGTGCTGCCATGGCGACCGATGCCGATGCCGCCGTCCGGATCGATCTGTTGGACGTGCTGGACACCGCCCACGCGGTGGCTCCGCTGGATCCGCGCCGGCGCGTCTTCGTGAACCGCAACCTCAATCTCGCGGGCGTCAAGTTCGTCGGCTTCGACATGGACTACACGCTCGCGATCTACAAGAAGGGCGCCATCGAGGAGCTGGCGTTCCGCCTCACCGTCGAGAACCTCATCGCCTCGCGCGGCTACCCGCCCGAGATCCGCCAGATCCGCTACGAGCCCGAGCGCGTGATCCGCGGTCTGGTGGTGGACAAGCACCGCGGCAACATCTTCAAGATGGACCGCTACGGCCATGTCGGGCGTGCCTGGCACGGCAGCCGCCAGCTCGGGCGCGAGGAGCGGCGGGAGCTGTACCGCACCCGCAAGATCGAACTGCACTCGGGCGGCTATGCCTGGGTCGACACCCTGTTCTCGCTGCCCGAGGTGTGCCTGTACAGCCTGCTGGTGGACTGGTTCGACGCCCGCGCCCCGGAGCGACGGCCCTCGTACGAGCAGCTCTACGACGACACGCGCGCGGCGATCGACGAGGTGCACGCCGACGGCTCGCTCAAGTCCGTCATCCAGGCCGAGCCCGCGGCCTACATCGAGCGCGATCCGGACCTGGCGCGCACGCTCCACCGGCTGCGCTCCAGCGGCAAGCGGCTGTTTCTGCTCACCAACTCCTACTGGCCCTATACCTGCGCGGTGATGCGCTACCTGCTCGATGGTGCGCTGGAGGGCTATCCCTCCTGGCGTACCTACTTCGACCTGGTGGTGGTGGGGGCGCGCAAGCCGGAGTTCTTCGCCTCGCGCAGTCCGTTCCTGCCGATCGACGAGCGCACCGGGCGGCCGGGCGCCGAGCCGGCGGCGACGCTCGACAAGGGGCGTGTCTACCAGGGCGGCAACCTGCGCGACCTCGAGCAGCTGGCGGGGCTCGGGGGCGAGCACGTGCTCTACGTGGGTGACCACATCTACGGCGACATGCTCAAGTCGAAGAAGTCCTCGCTCTGGCGCACGGCCATGATCGTGCCCGAGCTGGAGGACGTGCTCTGGCACCAGCAGCTGTTCGATGCGGACCACGCCCGCGCCGAGCGCATCGAGGACGAGCTGCGGCGGCTGGACTACGAGATCAACTACTACAAGCTCCTGCTCGCCGAGGCGGCGCGGCGGCGCGAACAGCGCGCCGCCAGCGGCGAGAGCAGCGGTTATGGGGGGGACACGCCCACGGCCCAGGCCGCGCGCGCCGAGCGCGCCGCCCGCTGCGCGCTGGAGCAACTGCGCGCGCAGGCGCGGCGGCTGCGGGTGGAGAAGGAGGAGATCGAACAGCGCGTCGACAGCGCAGCGAACCCGTACTGGGGCCGGTTGTTCCGCGAGGGCGTGGAGACGAGCCTGTTCGCCAAACAGCTCGAGGAGTACGCCTGCATCTACACCAGCCGCGTCTCCAACCTGATCCATTACTCGCCGGTCCAGTATTTCCGCTCGCCGCCGGTGCCGATGCCGCACGAGCTGGGACGGTGATGCCCAGCGCCGCCAGCGCCTCCGCCATCGAGCTGCATGCCCACAGCAGCTGCTCGGACGGGCTGCTCGCGCCGGGAGCGCTGGTCGAACTCGCACACAGGCGGGGGCTGCGGGCGCTGGCGATCACGGATCACGACACCATCGCGGCGCTATCGCTGGCAGCGGGACCGGCCCGGGAACTCGGGGTGGAGCTCGTGCATGGCGTGGAGATCAGCGCGGCACACGCCGGCGCCGAGGTACACCTGCTCGGCTATCTGTTCGACCCGGCGGCCGAGCCCCTGCTGCGCCTGCTGGAGCAGCAGGCGGCGGCGCGGCGCGCGCGCTTCGAGCAGATGCTGGAGCGGCTGGGGGCGGCGGGCGTCCGGCTCGATGCGCGAGCGCTGCTCGCCTCGGCGGCGACGAATCCGGGGCGCCTGCACCTGGCGCGACTGCTGGTGCAAGCCGGCGTCGTGGCCTCGATCCCGGAGGCATTTCGCCGCTATCTGGGCGCCGGGGCGGCCTGCTACGTGCCCAAACCGCTGCCGCCGGTCGAGCAGGCCATCGCGGCCGTACGCGCCGCGGGCGGCGTCGCGGTCCTGGCGCATCCGGGCCGCTACCGCCAGCGCCCGCGGACCGCGGCGCTGGTCGCCGCCGGTCTGGGCGGGATCGAGGTCTACTATCCGAGCCACACGCCCGAGGAGGTGGCGAGCTGGCTGGCCGAGGCAGCGCGCTACCGCCTGGTGGTCACCGGCGGCTCGGACTTCCACGGCGATCCGGACCGTCCCGAGCTCGGCAGCCAGCCGCTGCCGGCGGACGTGCTCGAACAGCTCCGTGCCGCCGCCTGCCGTCGCCGCCCGGGCTGAACGCGGCGAGGCGATACGGAGCGAGCCGGGGCCGGCCATCGGTTGCACGCAGCGAAAATCGCGGCTGGCGTTCGGAGCGAGGCCTCCCCGGCCGCTGCCAGCTCGAGGGGAACGGCCGCACGGGATCGGGCCAGGCAAGGCGCACTGCCGACCCTTTGCCCCGAAGGGCGGGGAGAGAATTCCGGGCCGGGGGCGAAAGGCGCTCCACGGGCGGCTATCATGGTTGCTGGCCGGTGCGTCGAGTCGGGCGAGCTGCGGCACCGGGGTCCGTGTTCCGCACCGGATCCGGGCTCCACGCGCCTCGCGTGGGGCCTCGGTGGCGCGGGCGCTCCGGGGTGGCCGGTGCGCAGCTCGCCGATCTCGACCCCCGGTGGGCAGGATGGGGTCGGGCCGCGGGCGGCCAAAGCTGGCGGGCCGGCCGGCGCGGCGGGCGAGGAGGTATGCCATGGGGCTCTGGGGAGTCGGGCCGGCCAGCAGCTGGCCCTTTGCCTTCGATCCGGAAGAGGGGCTGTCGGACACGGTGCCGGCGGAGGAAGCCGAGCTGATCGCAGCGGCCGAGGAGCTGGCCGCCCCCGCACCCATCGCTCCGCCTTCGCTTCCTGCGGGCTACATACTGGCTCCGATCGACTCGCTGCGGACGCTGTACGCACCGCGCGATCCCGCGGCCAGCGGGCGGGACGTCCGCACGATCCATCCCTCGGAGGTCGGTGCCGACATCGTGGTCAGCGGCACCTTCCACGACGGTCGGGGGCCGGTGGGTCCGGTCATCTCCGGCGGGCGCTGGCTGACCAGCGGGGTGTGGCCACACGGCAGGGGCGGAGTGGCGGTGCTGGCCAACGGGGAGATCCGCATCGGGTATTATCCCGACGCCCGCGAGGCTTCCGTCCGGGCTGCGTTCGAGCAGCCGGGCGTCCCGCTGCAGGAGTTCATGGGCGGTGGGGCGTTGATCCTGGAGGGGGGCAAGGCCGTCTCGAGCGAGGATCTCGAGACCCGGCAGCGCTTCCGCGGTGGGGCTTCCGCGCCCCAGTTCGAGGCCACTGCCCGGCACACGCTCATCGGCATCCACAGCGACGGGCGGGCCTATCTGATCGTCGAGACGAATTCGCTGCGGCTGGCCGATCTGCAGGCGGATCTGCTGCGGGCCGGCTTCACGGACGTGGTGATGTTCGACGGGGGCAATGCCTTCGGCTACGAGGACCGGGATCGCACGTTGTTCGGCCGGCTTGCGGGCGAATATCCCCCCGAGCTGTCGGACGCCGAGGTCGCCCGCCTGCGCGGCCGGCGCGACGTGGCCCTGACCGGCTTCGCCATCCGCACGGCGCCGCGCTGAGCATGGCGCCGGCAGCGGACGCTGGCGCCGGCTGAGGACGCTCGCGCCGGCCGCGGGGGGGGTTGCGGGTCCTATCTGCCATGTGGGCGCTGGCCGGCAGCGATCGCCGGCGAAGGTGGTGCGCGGCCGCGAGTGCCCATGCCCCGTGCAGGACCAGCCGCGCAGGACCCGCCCGCCCTTGCGAATACGGAGCGCGGACCGGCGGGCGGCGAGGGCGGTGGCCGCGTGCGCGACCGTATGGTATGCTTCGCCCCCACGGTGGCGCGCGCGGGCGCGGGCAGCCGCGCGAGAGTTGTTCCGAGGAGGGCAGCGATGCCGGGCATCGGCGAGCTGATCTGGATCTTCTTTCTGCTCACCATGCTGCAGCCCCTGGTGTCCCGCCGGCTGCTGGAGGCGCAGCGGATGCGCCTGCTGCACCGGCTGGAGCGCAAGCGCGGCTCCAGAGCCATCCTGCTGGTCCACCGCCAGGAGACCATGGGCCTGCTCGGCTTTCCGCTGCTGCGTTACCTGGACATCCAGGACTCCGAGGAGGTGCTGCGCGCCATCCGGATGACTACCGGCGACGTGCCGATCGACCTGATCCTGCACACCCCCGGGGGGCTGGTGCTGGCAGCCGACCAGATCGCACGCGCGCTGCGCGATCACCCGGCCAAGGTGACGGTGTTCGTGCCCCACTACGCGATGAGCGGGGGCACGCTGCTCGCCCTGGCCGCCGACGAGATCGTCATGGATCCGCACGCGGTGCTGGGGCCGGTCGATCCGCAGATCGGCCAGCGACCGGCGGCCTCGATCCTGCGCGCCGTACAGGGCAAGCCCGTCGAGCGCGTCAGCGACCAGACGCTCATCGAGGCGGACATCGCGCGCATGGCGCTGGAGCAGGTCCGCGAGACCGTCCGCGAGCTGCTCAAGGGGAAGATGGAGCCCGCGAAGGCCGAGGAGGTGGCCGAGGTGCTCTCGCAGGGCAGCTTCACCCACGATTTTCCGATCACCTGCGAGCGGGCGCGCAGCCTGGGGCTCAGGATCAGCTGCGATCTGCCACCGGAGATCCACGAGATCATGGCGCTGCACCCCCAGCCGCCCAACCGCCGCCCGAGCGTCTACTACCTGCCGCTGCCCTATGGCGAGCCGGCGCGAGACGGCCCGGCGCGCGCCGGCGGCGGGCACTGAGCGGCCGGCCCCCCGACCGCTCCCGCTCCGATCCCGCCCACGCCCATGGTCCGCCCTCCGTCTCAGTGCGGCTGGAAGCTGGGCTGGAACGAGGCGATCGCCTGCTCCAGCCGCGGCCACTGCTCGTCGAACCGCTCGCTCAACGCGCTCGCGGTGACGCTGTAGAGCCCATACGGACAGGCGGCTACGGCCAGGACCTGGGTGACGCGGTGCTCGCCCACCTGGAAGGAGTAGCGCCAGCACGGCCGCTGGCCGTTCAGAAACTGCACCCTGCCCTCTCCTTCCTCGCGGAAGTTGTCTCCGAAGCCGGCCCGCACGCCCTCCTTCTCCAGCTCGTACGCTCGGCCGGCATCGAGATCGTCGCTCGCCAGCTTCTTGATCACCAGCACGAGCGCATGCTCGGGCTCGCCGCCCGGCAGCCGGACGGTCGTGGTCGTGCTCTGCACCGCTTCCGGTCCTACCTCCAAGCTGCCCAGGGGCGTGTTCATGCTCTCCTCCCCGCCGCGCTACCAGCCGCCGCGCCGCTACTCGCCACGACCGAACCGGCTCCCATGGTTGCATAGCCGCCGTCCTGGTCGCAATTCCCCTGCCCGCGCCCGGTCGCGCTGCGCCTTGCCCCGTGCACCCGGGCGCCTGCGGCCGCGGCCATGCGGGTCCCCGGGCGGCGGCGGCGGGGCTGCCGGGATGCGGGGCGAGCACGCCCGTCCGCAGGCGCCCGGCGCTCCGCGCGGCAGCAGCTCGGAGTCCGAGCGGCGAGCCGCCGCCGGCGGATCGCGCTGCTGGGGTCGGCTGTGGCGGCGCTGCTGCGCGGCCGGTGCAGGGGTGCCGCACGGCGCTCACGGGCAACGCCGAGCAGCGCCGGGCGAGGCTCGGGGAAGCGCCGCCGAGGGCGTGCCAGGCCCGCGGCCCGGCCCCCCGGGGCCCGTCCTGCCCTGGCCGGGCGCGCCTCGCGGTCCAACAGCCGAGCCGCCGCACTCCGGCCGCCTACCGCCCCCCCAGCCGCTCGGCGGCGCGCTCCAGCGCCGCCTGGCGCTGCTCCAGCGACGGCGTGTCGGGCGCGCTGGCGAGCGGCTCCAGGGTCTCGCCGCTGGAGACGGTGACGTCCATGCGGATCGTCACCACTCCCTGTGCCCCCACCACCGAACCGACCTGGACCGGAGCGCCGCCTGCTGGCACCGTGCCCCGCCAGCGAGCCGGTCCCGCTGCGACGAATCCCTCGGCCGGCTGGAACGTCCCGTTGGCGACCTGGACCCGCTCCAGGATGATCGCGTCACCGGGCCGCGCGTCCGCAAGCGTCAGCAGCACCGGATTGGGTTCGGCGGGTTCGGCCTCCGGCTTGCCGAGCATCAGGGCGGTCGCCGCCGGCGTGCGCACGGGCGCGCTCTCCAGCGTCTGCGCGCTCGGGGCACCCGTCTGCGGATCGCGGTGGACCCGCTCGAAGACGAGCCGCTTGTCCGGATCGGCCAGCAGCTGCGGATCCTCGACCGCGGGCAAGAGGTAGTGAGCTGACCGCGCGCCGTCGGAGCCCTGGACCACCGCCACCGGCTCGCCCTGCAGCACCTGCCCCGTCGCCGGGCTGTGCAGGAGCACCCGCGTGTCATCGAGCTGCTCGCCTGCTGCGAGCCGGCGCGCCACGGTGAGCTGGGGCTGCCACCCGCGCTGCTCGGTCGCGGTGAAGGGCACCTCGCGAGGAGTACCTGGGGCCGGGGCGTCGCTGCCGCGACCCGTCAGCAGGGCTGCCACGTAGCCGCCGCCGCCGCCGAGCAGCAGACCAGCCGCGCCGCTCGCCGCCGGCAGCACCCAGTCGCCCTGCTCGTCGCGGGCGAGCTCGCTCGTGCTCCCGTCTTCTTTGACCACATACGCCGCCGTCAGAGCACCCGCCCTGGGGCTGATGCGGATGGTATCCTCGGCGCGAGCCGGGATCACAAACGAAGCCACCAGGGCGCCCTTCTTCTTGTCCTTTTTCTTCTTGGCTTGTTCGTCGTCGGCGCCGGGCGGCTCGATCGGCGCCGGAGCGGGCTGGCCGGGCCGTGCGGTCTGCCAGCGCGTACCGCGGTCGTACCAGACCTCGGTGTACAGGCAGAGCAACCACTTGCGAACCCACTTGAGCCCGGTCGGGGCCCGCACCGATACCCCCAGATGTCGGCCAGCTCCTTGAGCAGACGGGCCCCTGCGGCGCGTGCCCCGACCTGGCAACCGTTCAGGGTCACCGTCGCGCCGGGACAGAAGCGGCCGCGCAGCCTGCGCAGCTCGGCGGCGAAGGTACCGACGTTGGTGCTGCTCAGGACCTGCCCCCCGATCTCGATCATGCCCGGAGCGCCGTGGCCGTGGATCGTCAGCGACCGGATGCAGTCCCCAGGCCGCAGCCGGCGCAGCACCGTGTCGACCAGATCGCGCACGTTGCGCACCCGCGGTGCACCATATTTGCCCGCCAGATGGTCGACGGCGCCGTTTTGCGAGGAAGCGACGTGCACGTCCACCGGATTCTGCTGCTGGGCGAACGCCGTTGCCGGAGCGAGCGCAACGGACAGGACGGCGACCACCCAGGCCAGCCGTGAGGCGCTCGTGGGCGTCATGGCTCTCTCCTCCGAAACTCCATGCGGGTCCCGGCCCGTTCATCCACCAGCGTCAGCCGGCCGGCCGCGAGGCGGAATCGGAACTGGCGCTCGCTGCCGTCGAACCAGAGCGTGAGCCTTGCCGCCGAGACCGCGTAGCGCCCGTGCACCGCACGCACCAGGCGCTCCTGGCTGGAGAGCGGGTATTCATCGGGCACCGCCCACAGCTCGAAGCGACCGTCCTGCAGGAACACCAGTTCCGCCTCGCCGGGGTGGCCCAACGCCACCAGCGCGGGATCGGACGCCACGTAGCGGCCCGCCAGCTCCGGCGCGGGCTCGGTGCCGGCGCAGGCGTACTGGAGCCAAGCGGCACAGAGCGCGAGCGTGACCTGCAGCAGCCGGGAGCGCATGTCCACCGCAGACACCAGACGATTCTTGCCGAACGGAAGTCCGCAGCCCGCGCTTAGGGGAGCGTGCGCGCGAGTTTCGCCAGGGGCTCCCGGGACCGGACCCGGTAGGTGTAAAATGGGTCTCCCACCAGGTCGAAGTAGCGGTAGTCATCCAGCAGGTGGGCCTTGCGCACCGCGCCGTCCTTGAACTTGAGAAACACCACCGCATGGGGCAGCATGGCGAGCTTGGCGTGAAGCGGATGCTCCAGATCGATGGCGGCGAGTGCCGCGGCGATGGCGGCCGCGTCGGTGACCTCGAAACGCACCTGCTCTGCCTTCAGTCCTCGGATATCCTGGTAGCCCTTGTCCGGATCGCCGCTGTACACAGCCAGCGCCACCACGTCGGCAGGGTCGAACGGCTTGTTGGCGGCGTTCTCCTCGGCAGCTCCGTCGCGACCGGCAGCCAAGGCGAACAGAGCCAGCGCCAACCCACAGCCCATCGAGATCACCGCGGTCGTCTTCATGCCCTCCTCCTGTCGAGATCGCTGCCAGCACTCGAACGGCGCGGCCGGGCGCAACTCCCTCGGGCGCCCGCAGGAGCCTGTGCTCTGCTGCCGAGCACGGGAGATCACCTGAAATCCAGCCATACTCGCATGCCGCTCGACCGTCAAGCTCGGGCAGCGGCGATGGTCCGGCGGGAGGGAAGACGCCCCGCGGTGGCGAGCCTCGTGCTTGCCGGCGTGCTGGCGGCCTGCGCGCTCTGTATCGGCTGTGCCGGCGTGCCCGCGGCCCCATGGCGCCCGGCGGCGAATCCGGCTTCGGAGATGCCGGGGCCCACCGCGCCGCCCGACCGGCACACCGTGCAACCGCCGTTGCCAGCGCGGAGTTCGCTCCGCGGTTCGTTCCGCGTGCGCGAGCGACGGGCTGCGAGCGAGGAGCCAGCGGGCCATGCTCTGGTGTTGGGCGCCGCCGCCGGCTGGTGGGTATTCGACCGCGCGCTGCGCATGCAGGACGCGCCGGGCATGCACCTGGAAATGCAGCTGCCGCTGGGCGGAGGCTGGGCTGGGTGTGTCGGCTGGAGCTGGACCCAGACGCAGGCCGAGGTTCGCCTGCCCATCCGGCACGATGCGCAGGAGCCGCTCGCCGGGGAGTCGTGGCGGCGGCGCACCGCGACCCTCTGGGCGGTGGAGGGTTCGCTGTGCGCGCGGCTACAGCTGCCGCTGGCCACCGAGCTGGAACTGCTCGCGGGAGCAGGCGCGGGCATGAGCCGGTTCGATCTCACCGGAGAGCACACCAGCGCATTCCATCTGCTCGGCATCGCGGGCGTGAGCTATCGGATCGGAGCGGTCCGCCTGGAGGCGATCGACCGCCTGCGGCTGCCGTGGACCGACCGCGGTGGCGGGGGGCGCACCGTGCGCCCGTACGACGAGGTGGCGCTGGGCGTCGCGGTCGGGTTCTGAGCCGGCATCCGCGGCCGGGACCAGCGGGGCGCGCGCCGGCCGCTCTGCATCCACTGCACGCAAGACGGTGGACACGGCGCCGGCAGTGCCCGGCTCTGCGCGCGCTGTCCGGCCGCTCCAGGCCCCGTGGGTGAAGCCCGTGCGGGGGCCCGCCCGGCTTGTCGCGGACCGGCCGCTGTGCAAGATGAGGAGCGACAAGGCCCGTCGGGAGGCGCCCGGAGCGTGTCGCTGGAGGAGGTGGGCTTCCGGCTGTTCACCTGGCGCTGGCGGATCGGACTGGTGGCGCTGGGGCTGGTGGCGCTTGTGCTCGGCCGCGAGCCGCTCGCGCGGCTCAGGGCGCGGCTGCCGGCGCCGCTGCATGCCAACCCGCACATCCTGGTGCTGACCGACGCCCCCCCGCCGCCGGTGGGCACGCCCTTCGTCCTGCTCCGGCCCGAGCTGCGGGTGCTCGGGGTGGTCGAGGCGCTGGAGCCCCGGGCGCCCCGCCCGCTGGCGGCCGATCAGGTCGTGCGGGTCAGCCTGTTCCCCGAGACCGCGGAGCTGGTGCGCGACGACGCGCGGATCGCGCTCCGCCTCAGCACGCCGGACCTGCTGGAGATCTTCGCCACCCACTTCACCGCCGAGCGGCGCGCCGCCGCCGCCCGCCGCCTGGCGGAGTGGTACCGGGCGCACGAGCGCGACCTGGAAGCGGCGCTGGCGCGCGTGCGCGAGCTGGCAGCCGAGCACCTGGGCGCGGATGAGCTGGGGCGGCGGCTGTTGGCCGATCCGGCGCTGCGGGCGGCGATCGGCACCAGCCTGCAGGCGGAGCTGCTCGACCAGATCGACTGGGATCGGGTGGTCGAGGACTACCTGGACTCGCCCGCTGGCGATGCGACCGGGCGGTTCCTGGCGGAGGCCGGCCTGCTCCGCACGCTCTGGGCCGGGATGCGCGGGGGCTATGCGGCGCGGGTGCGCCGCGCGCTGGGCTATGTCGAGCCCGGGCCGCTGGAGCCCGGGGTGCCGCCGCCCGGCGGTGCCGAGCCCGGCGAGGAGGACCAGCGCGGGGTCGGGGCGTGGCTGCGCGAGCAGGTGCTCGCCCTGGTGGCGCCCGATCCGCTCGCGTTCGAGCAGGCGGCGCTGGCCGAGGCCGGCAGGAACCTCAAGGCTGCCTTTCCCCGGCACAAGGCGGAGCTCGGCGCCGGCTTCAGCCAGTTCGCGGTCGAGCTGACCGAGGAGCTCCGGCTGGAGCAGCGGCTGCTCGCCGCGGGGGCGCGGCTGGCGGGCGACCGGCAGCTTCAGGCCGAGATCGTCGCGCGCCACGGCCCCGAGGCCTGGGAGCGCGTGCAGCGGCTGGCCGGCGCGCTCGGCAGCGACGCCGAGCTGCAGCAGCGGCTGCGGCGGGCGGCCGACAGCGCGCTGGAGCTGCTGATCGCGCTGTTGCGCGAGGTCGCCCTGGACGAGACCGGCACCGGCCCCAACCCGCTGGTGGTGGCGTTCCTGCGCGCGCGCCTGCTCGGCCGCACCCAGCCGCTGCTGGTGCTGGAGCAGCCGGGCAGCGGCAGCCCCGTCTCCGCCGGCCAGCGCTTCGAGGCCCGCCGCCGATGAGCGCGCCCGCCGCCCGCACCGAGCAGCCGGCGCAGAGCACCGAGCCGACCCGCCTGGTGCTGGAGGTGAGCGGGCTGACGGTGGAGTCGCTGCAGGAGCGAACGCTGCGCACGGTCTTCCGCGACGCCGAGCTCGCGCTTCCCGCCGGCGAGGTGGTGTTGCTGGTCGGCCCCTCGGGCAGCGGCAAGACGCTGTTCACCAAGCTGCTGGTGGGACTGCTCGGCCCGGGCAGCCCGGCGCTGTCGATCGCGCCCACCTCCCACATGCGGGTCCATCTGCGCAGCGGCGAGCAGTGCGAGGTGCTGGGCACCAGCCGCTATCCGGCGCGGCTGCGCGGGGCCATCGGGTATCTGTTCCAGGAGCACGCGCTGTTCGACGAGCTGTCGGTCGAGGACAACATCCGCTTCGGCGGCACGCTGGCCGCCGAGCCGCTGCCGCCGGCGGTGTTCGCCGAGCAGCTGCACGCCCAGGCGCGCCGGCTCAAGCTGGAGCGCCAGCTCCGCTCGCCCATCGAGGTGCTCAGCGGCGGGCAGCGCCAGCGCACCGCGCTGCTGCGCATGCTGGCGCTGCGGCCGGAGATCCTGATCTACGACGAGCCCACCTCGGGCCTCGATCCCGATGCGGCAGGCCGCGTCGCGGCGCTCATCCGGCAGACGCAGCACGACACCCCCCCGGCGCTGCGCCCGGGGCTGAGCCTGGTCGTCACCCACGACTACACCAACCTGCTCGGCGTCGCCGACCGGGTGGTGCTGATCCACCCGGCGCGCGGCTTCACCGTCTATCCGATCCGCAACGAACAGGAGCGCGAGCGGCTCGGGGCCGAACTCAAGCGCGCGCTCCAGCAGTGGGAGCCGCCGCGGCCGCGCCCGCTCAGCCGCGCGCAGGTGCGCGCGCTGCGCCAGCGCGCCGAGTGGTACCGCTTCCGCTCCGCCCCCGGCCGGCTGTGGGACCTGCTCCGCAGCACCCCGCGGCTGTATGCCCGCAGCCTGCGCTGGCACCGCCGCTTCGCCGGCTCGCTGGCCCGCCTGCTGGTGATCGACGCGGTGCCGTTCACCGCGCTCGCCGGAGTGGCGATCGGCCTGGTGGTCTCGTATTTCAGCCTCAACTCGGTTCCCGAGCAACTGCAGGCGCAGGCCGAGCCGATCTTCATCGAGGAGATCATCCAGGGCCTGGGGCTGGCGCTGTACCAGATCCTGGCGCCGCTGCTCGCCGCCATCTGCCTGACGGCGCGCTCGGGCGCCGCGATCGCCGGGCATCTGAGCCACATGGAGCGCTCCTCGCAGCTGGACGCGCTGCGGGTGCTCGGCATGCCGCCCTGGGCGCTGCTGGGCGACAAGGTGGCGTTGAGCTTCATGATCGGGATGCCGCTGCACGCCGCGATCTGCTTCGCCGCCGCCAGCTTCGCCTCGCTGGTGGTGGTGCTGATGACGCGGCCGCTGGTGACCTGGTATACCTTCACCGCGAGCTACGTGGGCGGGCTCGGCGAGCACTGGCTCGACCTGCCGTACCACGGCACCGGCTGGTTGCTCGCCAAGCTGGTGCCGGCGGGCCTGCTCTGCGCGCTGCTCGCCTGGCGCGAGGGGACGCGCCCCAAGGCGAGCGCCCGCGACGTGAACCGCGCCATCACGCGCGCGATCATGCAGGGCATCCTGGCCGTGATCACGGTGTTCTTCCTGGTGCTGCTGCTCGAGGTGCGGAGGTAGCGCATGCGCCGGCCCGGCCATCCGGCTCTGCCGCCGCCGGCCCGGAGCCCGCGCCTGCGCTCCTGGCGCTGCGGCCGCGGCGCCCGGAGCGGGCGGCCCGCTCGCCAGGCTCTGTCTGCGGCGGGGGCGCGGCGCGGGGCCGGCGCGGGAGCCGCCGCATGAAGCGCCGGCGCGCGCGCGTCATCGCGCTGGGGCTGCCCGAGCACGGGCGCGGCCTGGTGCTGGGATGGCTGCTCGAGGCGCTGCTCGAGGGTCCCGCCCCGGCGGCGCGGCTGCTGCCGCTGGAAGAAGAGCTGAAGCTGCGCGGGCTGTTCCGCGAGGACCCCAGCGCCCCGCCCGGCGGCCGCACCACCCGCCAGGTGCTGGACCACCTGCTGCGCGGCCAGGGCCCGCCGGCCCCCGAGGGCGAGGCGCTGCTGGTCGAGAGCAGCGATGGGAGCGCGCTGGTGGAATGGCACGACACCCCGGCGGCGCTGTTCGAGAACGACTCCGGGCTCACCGATCCGCTGCACCCGTTCCGCTCGCACGCGCGCGAGGTGGCGGGGCTGGTGCTCGTGCTCGACGCCGAGCGGTGGTCGGCACCCGATGGGGTCTCGCGCACCGAGCTGGACCGCACCGCGGCGGTGCTGCGCGCCTTCGTCGCGCTGCGCCCGCTCAGCGCCGGGCCGCTCATGGTCGCGGTGGTGGCCCACGGCGCCGAGCGGCTGCCGGCCGAGCGGCGCGCCGAGCCCGGGCGCTGGCCCGCGGTCCGGGCGCTGTTGCACCTGGTGCCGACCCGCCGCCTGCGGGTCTCGGTGTGGGCGCCAGCCGCCGGGCAGCCCGAGCAGTGGCGCGCGGCCGGCCAGTGGCTGTTCGGGCGCGTGACCGCGCCGCCACCCCGCCGCTGGGCGCGCCGGCTCGTGCAGGCGCTGGCGCTGCTGCTGCTCGCCGCGGCGCTGCTCGTGGGCTGGGCGGCCTGGGAGCTCTTCCAGGTGCGCGCCGCGCCGGCGCAGCTGGGGGCGGCCGAGCAGGGCCGGCTGGTGGCGCGGGCACTCGCGCGCATCGAGCGCTGGGAGCGGCTGCCCGGACTGCCGCTGCTGGGAGCGCTGCTCGGGCTCGAGGGGGCGCGCGCGGCGCTGTGGGCCCACGCCCAGCAGCTCGATGCGGCGCTGCGCTCGCACCCGGCGGTGGCGGAGCCTCATGCCGCGGTCGAGCTGCGGCCGGCGCAGTACCGCACCGCCGCGGAGTGGCTGCTGCTCGCCGAGCGGGTGCTCGCCGGCCCGGACACCCCCGCCCGGCAGCGCGAGCCAGCCGCGGTGAGTGCGGCGCGCCGGGCGCTGATCGCGCGGCTGCACGAAAAGGCGCGCATCGCCGAGATGCCGCCGGCCGCGCCCGCCACCCTCGCCGCGTGGAAGGAGCTGTTGCAGAGCTGCGCCGATCCGGTGCTGCGCGAGCAGGTGGTGCGACCGCGGGTCGAGGGGGTGGTGGCAGGGCTGCTCGCCGCGGCCGAGCGCGCCGCCACGAGCGCGCCGCCCGGCGCCGAGGCCCCGCCGGGCTACCCCGAGCTGTTCACGCCGGTGCTCGATCTGGAACGCGAGCACGGCGGGCTCGCCCCCGAGGCGTTCACCGAAGCCAAGGCCCGGCTGTGGGAGCGGGCCTGGGAGCTGGTGGCGGCGGAGCTCCAGGCAGCCGAGCCCGCCGCGCGGCCGGCGGTGTTGCTCCAGGCGCTCGCGCGCGCGCCCGAGCCGCCGCCCGAGCGCTTCCGGGCGCGGGCCGGCAGGGCGCTCGCCCCGGCGCTGCTCGGCGCGGCGCTCGCCGGCGGCGAGCTCGGGGCGCTCGCGCCCGAGCTGGCGGCGCAGCTCGACGGCAGCGCGGCCACAGCGCTCCTGGCCGCGCTGCCGGCGCTCTACGAGGAGACGGTGCGGCAGCCGGCCGCGAGCGGCCCCGCGCACCTGGCAGCCCTGCGCGAGCTGGTCGCCGCCCTGCCGCGCCAGCCGCTCGCACCCGAGCACGCCGCGCGGCTGGAGGCGCTGGCAGCGCACCTCGGCGATCTGGAGCGGGTGGGCTACTACGCGGTCTATGTCGAGCGCGCCTGGGCCAGCGCCGAGCTGGATTCGCTGTTCGACACCTTCGATCTGGTGCTGCGGCTGGAGTCGGCGCGCGCCGGCCCGCGCAGCACCCCGGTGCGCCGCAACACCCACGAGGCCAGCTTCGAGCAGCCGCTGTTCGGACCGGGGGAGTTCGCCTGGCGCTCCTGGGATCGGATCGAGGTGCGGGTGCACGACGACAACCGCGAGGCCGGCGTGCGGTATGTCGACGAGGGCTCGTGCTTCGGGCTGGAGCAGCTGCGCCGCGGCTGGCAGGAGCCGCGCGGCCGCGGCGGCTTCACGCTGCGGCTGGAGCCCGCCCCGCCGGCCCGCTTCCGCTTCGAGGGCTGGCCCCAGGGCTGAGCGCCCACCGAGGAATCCAGCACGCGCGCCCGTAGGCCGCGTCTCCCTCCGCGGAGAACGTCGGGAGCAGTCCGATCCGCGCCGGGCCTGCACCGCCCTCTCCCCTCCGGGGAGAGGGTCGGGGTGAGGGGCTGGCGCGCCCTCCGTCCGGCTGGTCTTCGCGGCCGCTTCCTGCGGCGTCAGCCGGCGCCCTCGAGGGCGGCGCGGGCGTGGATGGCGACCCCGAGCGGCTCGCGTCCCGGGGGCCAGGGCAGCGAGGCGAGCGCGCGCGCGGGCGCGCTGCCGTTCGGCTCCTGGTCGCTCGGCACGGCGGCGATCGAGGCGAGCAGCCGCCGGTAGCGCCGGCCATCGCGGCGGGGGCCTTCCGCGAGCCGCCGCTCGAGCTCGCCCTGCAGCGCCTCATCCCGCATGAGGAGGGGATGTCCCGTGACGCGGCCGCTGAGCGCGTGCTGCACGATCGCGACCGAGTCGTTGCACACCCCGGTGATCCCGTAGCCGCCGGCGGCCAGTCCCTGCGCGCGGGCGCTCGCCCGGATCGCCTCGCCGAGCAGCCCCGCCAGGGCCGCCGCCTCGCGCGCGCGCTCGCCGGTCCACCGCTCGGTCACCACCCCGCCGCACCACGCCGGGCTGGCCGTCAGGTCGCAGGGAAAGAAGCCGGTCCCGTTCACGCCCTGGTACCACTTGACGTCGGCGGTGAGCCCGGGCCCCGCGGTCTCGGGGCCGGGCCGGATGTGCAAGACCAGCTCGGAGTGCACCGCCGGCACCGCCGCCTCCTCGCCGTCCGGCCCCCGCACCCCGGTGCGCACCAGCAGCGGCAGCGGCACGTCGAGCAGCCGCCCGTCGGGCGCCCGGGTCTTGAGGTTGGCGAAGTTGGCGACCCGGTGCCTGACCTCCACCTCGATGGTGTGCCCGTCGGCGAGCAGCCGGTCGAGCAAGGTATCCAGGCGCGTGTAGGTACCGCCGGCGTACCGCACGGAGAACCGCTCGCCCTCCGGCAGTCCGGCGTTGGCCGCCAGGCGGTCGAAGATCTCGGCCGCCGCGATGTTCGCCCGCGCGCGGGCGGGCGGCAGCGCACCCGGCGCGTCGCCGTGCCACAGCCCCGGTGCGAGCGGTTCGAGCTCGGGCTGCGGCAGCTCGAAACTGAGCGAGGGCAGCTCTGCGAGGTCGAAGCCGTCCGGCAGGCGCTGCGGGCGCGGCGGCAGCTCGCCGAGGGCGCCCGCCCGATAGGCGGCGTTGAGCGCGTCCATGCCGGCGCTGAGCTGGGCCGGGCTGAGCGCGACCAGCCGTGCCAGCCCGGCTCCGGAAGCGGCCTCGGCGAGCTGCTCCGCGGATGGCCGCACGCCCGTGGTGCGCTCCAACAGCGCGCCCAGCCGCCCGAGCGCTCCTTCGGCCTGCTCCGGCGGCATCGCGGCCAGCACGCTGGACAGGCTCACCGCGTCGGCACAGCGCCCGGGTACCAGCTCCAGCGCGCCGGGCCGGCCCACCGGGGCGGCAAGCTCGCCACCGGATAGCGGCGCGGCGGCGGCCGCCTCGGCCAGCGCGGCCACGACCGCCAGACGGCCCCCGTTCGGGCCCGCGCGGCTGGCCGGGGCGGCGCGGGCGCTGTCCGCTGCCGGAGGGGCCGGCGCCCGCGCGGTGTCCTCGGCCTCCGGCTCCCATTCCGCGCCCTGCGCGTCCAGGGGCCGCGGTCCGTGCACGGCGCCCATCGCAATCGCCCTCCCGCAGCGCTCAGCCCGAGTCTATCCCGTGCCGCCGCCCGGTCAACGCCGTCCCCGCGCGCCGCCGCGCCCGCGCGCTCGAGGAGCTCGGCGCCGAGCCGGGCACTGCCGCCGTGCTGCGGGCCCAGGCCGAGGGCGTCCTGCGCGCGCTCCAGGCGGCGGGCGCGGGGGGCGGTGCGGCCGGCGGGGCCGGGAGCGCCGGCGGGAGGTGAGCCGGGCCGCGGCCCAGCTAGCCCAAAGCTGGCCGCGGCCGGCAGCTGCCGCTACGGCGCCTCGCTCAGGATCTCGACGTCGTCGGCGAACCAACCGCGGCCGGTGGGAGCGGTGCCGGCCTGCAACCGGGCGGTGAAGCGCAGCTCGGCGAGCACGTCCTGCGGCGCGCCGGGATCGGCGGTCCGTACGAGGTCGCCGTCGTACAGCGCGGCGGTGAGATCGGCCTCGAAGACCGGGTCCGTCCCCGCGGCCTCGCTCAGCGTGACCTGGCCGGGCGAGGTGCCGGTGAAGGTGGACACGGTCTGCTCGGCGGGGCCCAGCGGACCGAACAGCGCCACCGACAGCCGCACCTCGTCGCCCGGAGCGAGATCGTGCCAGACCCGCATGCGGAGCCGGAAGGTGCGACCGGCGCGCGCCGCGGGCAGCTGGAACGCACCGCTGTGCAGCACCGCGATCCGCGCGGCGGTCTCCGCGCGGGCGGGCGCGTGCCGCAGCCCGAAGGCGAGCAGGTTCGGCGCGCTCGCCGGCGCCGGCCGCTCGCCGCTGGCGATCGCGGTCGCGCTCGGCACCCCGACCTCCCACAGCCCGTTGCCCCACCAGCCGAATGGCCGCGGCGCCAGCCCCCCCGAGCCGGGGCCGGTGGCGTCGAAGGTCTCGCGCACCAGCCACGCCGTCGCACTCGGCGCCTGGAGGAAGGCCTGATAGCGACCGGCGCGATCGACCGGCAGGGAGATGGTGCCGGCGGCGGGATCGACGATCGCCGCCCCGGCTGCCACCTCCTCGATCGCCGCGAACAGGTGCGTGCCGAAACGGGGATCGATGTGCAGGCCCGGAGTGCCGAAGGTGCCCTCCAGGTGGCGGAAGATCCGGAAGGTGCCCGCGGTCAACTCCTCGCGGGTGAGCGCGGCGCGCAGCGGCAGCACCAGCGTCGCACTGGCGGTGGCGATCGCCGTCTCGGGCAGCAGCGCGATCGCGGGCGAGGCCTCCAGCAGGCGGGTGCCGGGCGGCGGCGCCAGGGCGGGGAACGCCCCGAGCGGCAGGGCCGGCACCGGCAGGCGGCGCAGCGGGCGGCCGAAGGCCGGCTCGAGGTCAGCTTCCGGAGCGGAGGGGCCGACCGCCGCCGAGATGAGCGGCTGCACCCCGCCGCTGCCCGCCGCCACCAGGTCCGCCACCCCGTCGCCATTCACGTCCCCGGCGGCGATGCCCTCGGGGCTGCCCGTGACCGGGAAGCTCTGCCGCACCAGCACCAGCGCCGCGCCACGCCCATCCCCGCGGCCGGGCCGCCCGCCCTCGACCGGGCCGAAGGCGAAGGCTGCCGGCCGCTGGCGCAGCACGTGCACCCGGCCGTCGAAGGGGTCGGTGACCGCCACATCGAGGCGGCCATCGCCATCCAGGTCCGCCACCGCCATGCGGCCGGCGCGCAGGCCGACCGCGAAGCGCTGCTCGCCGGCGAAGCGGCCGCCGCCGGTACCGCGCCGCACGCTGAGCTCCGCTCCGGTGCCGACCAGCACCAGCAGATCGAGATGGCCGTCGCCGTCCAGATCGGCCAGCGCCACGTCGACCTGTGCCTCCGAGGTGGTGAGCGGCGGCGGCAGCAGCGCGAAACTCTGGCCGCCCTCGTTGCGGAACACGCTCAGCTCGCGGCTGGTGCTCGCGACCACGAGGTCGAGATCGCCGTCGTGATCGAGATCGCCGAGCGCAATCGCCGCCGGGTCCCCGGAGGGCACCACCAGCGGCGCGTCGTCCTCGAACGTGCCATCGCCGCGCCCGAACAGGATCGAGACCGTCCCCTCTGCGAGGCAGGCGGCGAGCAGATCGAGCGCCCCGTCGTCGTTCAGGTCGCCGGCGGCGAGTGCGACCGGTTGCGCGCCCACGCTCAGGGCGAGAGGGGCGCTGAATCCGCCCGCGCCGTCGCCGCGGTAGACGTTGAGCGTGGCGGTGCTAGCCTTCGCCACCGCGAGATCGAGGATGCCGTCGCCATCGAAGTCTGCGAGCGCCATGTCCGCGGGCTGGGCGCCGATCCCCAGACTCAGGGAGCCCCTGAACCGCGCCCTGCCGTTGCCCAGTCGCACCACGACCTGGTTGTCGCGGGTGTCGTTGGCGAGCAGATCGAGGGCGCCGTCGCGGTCCAGGTCGCCGAGCGCGACGCGGTCGGGAAGGCTACCGGTGAGGAAGGGTGGCTCGGCGCCCAGGCCGCCTCCGCCCGTATTGCGCAACAGCCGCAGAGTACCGAGCCCGCCGTTGGCCACCACCGCATCGAGCCGTCCATCCAGATCGAGGTCGCCGAGTACGAGCGAGACCGGCCCGGTGCCGGTGTGCAGTTGGGTCTGGGCTCCGAACTCTCCGCCACCCAGACCGCGGCGCAGGGTCACATCGTTGGAGAGTTCATTGGCGACCAGCAGATCGGGGTGGCCGTCGCCGTCGAGATCGCCGGCCGCCAGCGCGGAGGGACCGGCGCCGGCCACGCGCGGTGCGCCCGGCGCCAGGCCGCCGGCGCCATCGCCGAGCCTGATTCCGACGTCGTTGCCATCCCGGTTTGCGCTCGCGGCGTCCAGGTTGCCGTCGCCGTCCAGGTCGGCGAGAGCCAGCGCCACCGGAGCTTTGCCGATGGCGAAGGTGGCGGCCGGGGTGGTCAAGCTGCCGCCGCCCTGACCGAGCAGCACCCGCACGGAGTTGTCGGCGCCGATACCCAACAGATCCAGAGTCTCGTCGCCGGAGTCGAACCAGGCGAGTGCCAGCATGCTGGGCTCGGGGCCGAGGGCATAGGTGCTGGGTAGCGGAGGCGGCGGCTGCACCAGGCCCCCTCGCCCGTCGCCCAACCAGATCCTTGCCAGATCGAAGCTGGCCGGGTCGCCATCGACGACCGCGACCGCCAGGTCCGTGGCGCCGTCGTCGTCCAGGTCGCCGGCGGCGAGCGCCCGCGGCTGGAGCAGGAACTGCGACACCTCGGTGAAGCCGCCCGCAAAACCACCCGCGCCATCGTTGCGGTGCAGGCTCACCGCGCGACTTTGCAAGTTCGCCACCGCGACGTCCAGCGCTCCATCGCGGTCCAGATCGAGCAGGGCGAGATCGACCGGCAGCTCGAGCGCGGGCACGATCGCCGGCGGGGAGAAGGTGCCGGGTGCCCAGGGCTGGCCAGGTGGACGGCGAAACCGCCGTTCGGCGTCTCGCCCTGCACGGCTCCCAGCGCGTGCACCAGATCGAGCAGTCCGTCCTCGTTCAGGTCCGCGAGCCTGAGCGCGGCCGGCAGGGCGCCGCCGGTGCCGATGCCCAGGGGAGGATCCACCGCTTGCAGCAGCGGGGCGTCCTCCCCGAGCACCATCGGGAGCAGAGCCGGTTGGCCGGTGAGGGTGCCACCCTGCGGGGTGATGCGCACCAGCACGTTCAGCTCGCCGAGCCCGCCGAGCCCGTCGGCGAGCGCGTCCCAGAGAAAGGTGTGGACATTGGATTCCGGGCCCTGTTCGATCACGAGCGGGAAGGGCTGGGCGCGCAGCTGCTCGGTGCTCGCCAGGCCCAGCTCGCGCCCGCCATGGCGCACCACCAGACCGGTGGCCGGCTGGAAGGGCGCCCCCGGCGCCAGGACCTCCACCGTCACCGCCGGCAGGCCGCTCGGCCCGCTCGGATCGAGCGCCGCCTCGTTGTCGAACAGCGCGAACCGGACCGGGATGCGGCCGTCCAGCGACGCGATGCCGCTCTCGGTGCCGGCGCCGAGGATCGCCACGATCGGCGGCGTGTCCTCGCCATTGTCGATCGTGACCGGATCGGAGGTCAGGGTGGCTCCCTCCGCGAAGGCATCCGAGGGCACCAGCGCGATGCGCACCTCGGGCACCGGCCCGCCCTGCAGCTCGGGTTCGGCGAAGGTGCGCCAGGTGAAGTCGAAGCTGACCTCGCTGCCGTCCGCGCGGGTCACCAGCGCGCTGGTGACGCCGCCGGCGATGTGATCCGGCGCCACCGCCTGGAACGGGCCACCGCCGATCGAAAACGAGGGGCGCACCGCGGCGAGGTCGCCGGTGGAATCGCGCAGCGTATAGCGGACGATGACGTTGCCGCTGGTGCCGTCGATCGCGACCGCGGTCAGCTCGGGCGGATCGTTGCCGACGAGCAGCGGGCTGGTGCGGGCGGACGTCCCCTCGCCCCCCGCATCGAACACGCGCACGCGCAGGGCCACCGTGCGCGGCGCCGGGCCGAGCTGCGCGCCGTAGTCCCAGACGAAGCCCGGCGTGTAGCGCTGTCCGCCCGGCGGGGCCGCGAGCCCCTCGGTGGGCGGGCTCGCCGCCGCGGCGGTGGCGGCGAGCGTGAAGGCGTCGCCGCCGCCGGGCGCGACCTCGACCTCGATGCGGACCGGGTCGCCCTCCGGGTCACTCACGGTGAACGAGAGCTGGATCAGGCCGTCGGCATCGCGATCGGTCCCGCTGTCGGTGGTGGCGAGCAAATCGGAGACGACCGGCCGCGCGTTGCGCGAGCCGCCGCCCGCGCCGCCGCCGGTCGCGATGGCGGCGGCGAGCCCGGCGGCGATGTAGCCGCAGCCGCCGAGAAGGCATGCCACAGCGGCGCCGAGCAGCGCGGCGGCGAGGGCGCCGATCCGGCCCGATCCCCTCATGGCGCGCGCCGCCGCAGCGCCGCGCCGCTCCGCCGCGCCCTCCCGCTCGCGCCCGCGCCGGCCTGGGGAAAAAGACCGCGACATGACCGCGACGCGGGCCCCCCCGGCGAGGGGGCGAGCCGTGCATCCCCGCCACCCGCGCAACAGGCCGGGGCCTTCAGCCGACCAGCTTCTTGAAGCCGGCGATCACCCCGTGCACCGCCGCGTCCGCCGCGTCCTTCAACGCCGCGAACGGCTGGACGACCAGATCGAGCGCGTCGAGGGCCGCCATGAAGGGCATCATCATGGTGCCGAAGGCGATGCCGAAGCCGAACAGCACCGAGTCGCTGCCGACCTCGAACATCTGCGCGGCTTGCCGGATCTTGTCGGGTGTGAGCATCTCCTGGAGGTGCCGGCCCGCCTGGCGCAGGTTCTCCTTCGCCGAGGCGGCGTGGTCGATCGTGCGCTCCAGCTCCTCCGCTCCGCCCGCGTACTGCGTGTTGCCGTCGATCTTGCCCATGAACGACATGCGCGGTCCTCCCCTGCGAAGTGGGACCGGACCCTTGCTCCCGGCTCCGGCACCCGTCTCGTTGTCCTGCCGCTCAGCGCTCGCCGGGCCGCACCGGGCGCGCGTTCATGAGCGCCTCGCGCGCAATCACGCCACCGGGAAGGGTCGCCTCCGGGAAGGCGCCCCGCGAGGCCAGGTACAGCCGCTGCACCTCGGCGTTCGAGATGCCCGGGGCCTGCGACTCGCCGGTCCAGCGCGTGGTGTACGGATCGCGGACGTGCTGGGTCCAGACGAAGTCGGGCGGCGTGCCGTTGAGGTAGGCGTAGTCGGCGACGTTGCCCTGCTCGTCGAACCGGACCCAGTAGCGCAGCGTCCGCGTCGGCCCGTCGGTCCGGATCGTGGTCTCGAAGTAGTACTTGCCCTGCTCGCCGACGCTGCCCGTCATCATGCCGGGCCGCGCCGCCGCCTCGCGCTCGGAGGCGCTGAGGCTCGCCGGATCGAGCGGCCGGGTCGCGACCTCGCGGGCGGCGTAGTTCCAGACCTGGGTGCCGATCGCGGTCTCGATCACGGTCGAGCCATCCTTGCCCACCGTCTTGTGCAGCGCCCACAGCTGGTCGGGCCGGAAGTCGTTCTGGTTCTCCCAGGCGATCAGGTCCAGCTCGTTGGCCCGGATCGTCTCCTCCCGCCCGTCGGGGTGCACCACCGTCAGCTCGGTGATGTCGTCCTCGCGATAGCGGTTGAGCCCGGCCATGTCCTGGACGTTGAAGGCATAGCTGCGCCCGCCCCAGTTGTAGGTGCGGCTCTGCATGCCGGGGGCGCGCAGCGGATCGCGCGTCGTCTCGTGGAACTCGAAGCCGCTGCGGCTGCCGATGGTCTCGGTCTTGCCGCTCCGGGTCTTGACCGACACGATGTGCGCCTGGATCTGCCGCCCGTCCTTGGTGACCAGGATGTCCGGGTGGCCGTAGTAGCGGGCGCCGGCGCCGCTCTTGTATTCCACCGCACCGTCGCCGATGTGCGCGACCAGCGCATCGAGATCGCGCGGGGTGAAGGTCTCGTATTCGGCCCGCTTGAGGCTGCCGTCGCGGCGGACGATGACCGGGTTGGCACCGTTTTCCTCCGCCAGCCGCTGCGCCTCCTCCGCCGAGATCGCCCGCGAGCTGCGGACCTGGTTGCCCTCCCGCACCTCGTGGAGGTAGCCGCCGTCCTGCTGCGGCCGCAGCACGTTGTTGCCGTACTGCAGCGCCAGCGTCTCGCCGCGTTCGAGGTTGTTGACCACCCGCACCGGGTTCTCCGGCCGCGGGAAGTTGGAGGTCGACAGCGAGGCGACGTTGTGGCACTTGCCCCACCAGCCCATGTTGTAGTCGCCGCCGACCTTGCCATCGCCCTTGAGGGTGCCGTCGCGCGCCTGCACCCGGTGGATGAGCTCCCGGCCGCGGGTGAGCCGCTCCTTGGCCGCGGCGTCGATGGTCTCGGTGCGCGCGATCCGGCCCCCCTCGATGACCTGGTGCTGGAAGCGGCCGTCATCCAGCCGCGCGAAGGCGTGCCACCGCTCGCCGTCCTGGAAGGTCTCGACGATGCGGTCGCCGCTGCGCGGGCTGAAGCCGACCAGGCGGCCGGTCGCATCGAGGAAGTCGAACTTCACCCCGTTCGCCAGCCCCAGCACCTCCTGCCGCGACTTGGGCACGCCGCCGGCCTCGATCGTGCCGTCGGCGCGCTTGATGCGCCAGACCACGTCGCTGCCGCTGCGGTCCTGGGTCTCCACCGGGCGGCCGTTCTGCATCACCGTCGGCACCAGCCGGTCGCCGGCGCCGAAGGGGAGCTGGCGGCCGTTCGCGTCCAGCACCGCGAAGCGGGCGCCGGCCGGCGCCCCCGCCTCGCGGATCTCCCGGTACAGCTCGTTGGAGACCGGCCGCGTGCCGTTGATGTCGACCCCGGCGGTCGCCTCGAAGTCGTCCTCGCGGATGTGCCCGCGCGCGATCCACGAACCCGGCTCCAGTCCGCTGGGCGGGTTGGAGTAGAACTCGAAGTAGGCGTGGCCGTCCTCGCCCCCGTGGCCGAACACGTTGCGGAACTTGCCGAAGGCCTCGTACTGCACGTCACCCGAGTAGGGATAGTAGCCCACGTTCCACTCGTGGCCCTCGTACTTCGACTCGGTCGTCATCTTGTTCGGGTCGAGCCCGTGGCGCGTCAGGATGTGCGCCGGCACCAGGTCGGAGGCGCGGGGGCCGCCGGTGGGCGCGGCCGGCTCGGCCGGCCCGGCCGGCCCGCTCGAAGCCGCCGGTCCCGCCGGCAGCGGGTTGGGCACGCCGAGGAACTGCGCCAGCGCCTCGCGCGCCACCGGCTCGAACTTGGCTGCGTGCTCGTTGAGCAGCGTCGTCAGGATGCGCTTCTCGCCCGGCTGCATCGCGCCATAGTCATAGGCGCTGCTCACCAGGCGGCGCACCTCCTCGGCGGTCACGCGGTTGTCCGCGAGCACGCTGCGCGCGAGCGACGCCACGTTGGAGTCGCCATCCAGCCAGCGCACCAGCCAGCGCGGCATCCAGGGCTGGCTGGCGTCGTGGATGTTGCGCAGGCCCGAGAGCAGCTCCGCCACCGCCTCCGGATCGACGGTCTCCGCCGGCTGCGTACCCGGCTCCCAGCCCGGGCTGCCCGGTCCGACCCCGCTCACACCGCTCATCGTCGCCCCCTCCGTCTCACGTTCGGTGCCGGCGGGACGTTGCGGCTCGCTTGCGTCCCGGCCGTTGCCGCGCTCGCGGCGCACCCGCCCGGCGTGCCCGATCCGGTGCCGGGCGGCGCATCACGAGCGTGCCTTTCAGCAAACGCCACGCCGCGGTTCGGCTACGCGGTCCCCAAGACCTCGATCGCCTCGATGGCCTCGACCTCCAGCAGCGTGCCCAGCTGGCTCGCCGGGATGCGGCCGCGCAGCAGGCCGTCGGCTCCCATCCCCAGCAGCGTTCCGCCTCGTGCGGCGAGCTCGAGCCGGACCGCCTCGGGATCGCTGCTCGCGACCTCGACGGCGACCGTGGCCGCCGGGTCGGTGAGCTTGTGGCCGAACAGCCGGGTGGCGACGTCCAGCCAGCGGAACAGGTCGTCGCGCGCGGCGAGCTGCGCCACGTCCTCGGCGGTGGCCATCAGTTCGATCACGCCCGGCGCCTTGGTGCGCGCGGCCCACTGCGGCTGCTCGTCGAGCAGCGCCTGGAGCGCCTGCTCGTCGGCACCCTCGGCCAGCACGGCCACGATGCGCTGCGGTGCGCCCTGCGGTCCCGTGCGTTCGAGCAGCCGGCTCAGCGCCGGGCTGACGCGCGGGTGGCGGCCGACGACGAAGCCCTCGGGCACGAACGTCTCCACGCTCGCCATGATCGCTCCCCCTGTGCGCTCCGGCCGTACGCCCCGATACGGCACGCCCCCGAGTCTACCCGATGGATCGCGCCTTGCCTACAGGCGGGTGCCGCCCGGCGGGGGAGGGCGCGCGATCGGAGCGGCTGGAGCGGCTCAGGGCTGGTGCCACTCCATGGTCTCCAGGTAGTCGCGCAGCTGCCCGGCGGTGCGGAACTTCTTGAGGATGAGGCTGCGCTTGAGCCCGCAGCAGATCGCCTTGATCTCCTCGGGCTGGCTGGCATAGCGCCGGGGGCCGCCGAT
Source organism: Planctomycetota bacterium (assembly GCA_026004615.1). GTDB lineage: Bacteria > Planctomycetota > J058 > J103 > J103 > BPJM01. Next base: position 478,302 of record BPJM01000001.1, on the reverse strand, counting down.
CGCGTCGTAGAACAGCCGCACCAGGTCGATCACGTCTTCCCGGATGTTCTCCGGGCTCGGCGGTCCCCAGTGGAACAGGTCCACCAGCTTGAGATCGAACCCCAGTCCATAGCGGCGCACGATCACGTTGTCGGCGTGCAGATCGCCGTGGTACTCGCGCTGCTGGTGGACCTGCGCCAGGCCGCTGGCGAGCGCGTGCAGCAGGTGCAGCGCCATGAAGGCGTCGAGCCGCCCGCCCGGCTGGCGGGCGACGAACCGGCTCAACAGCTCCCCCTCCACGAACTCCGAGACCAGCACGCTGATCGGCATGCCGCGGTAGCTGACCCGCTCGCGCGTGTGGTAGCGGATCACGATCGGGCAGTGCCGCAGCTTGTGCAGCTTCTTGGCGTAGAAGCGCAGCGTGCGGTCGCGCGGGTTGCGGTGGGGGAAGAACAGCTTGGCCGCGCGCTCGATCCCAGTGCCGAGTTCGCGGACCTTGTAGACCTCGCCCTCCCAGCCGGTACCGAGCTTCGCCAGCACCTCGTACTTGCCGGCCAGCCGCTCGCCGGGCTCGAAGCGGAAGGCGCGCAGGCGTGGGGTCTGGTTCGCGGCGCGTCGTGCCATGTCCGAGCTCAGCCGCGCGGTGCCGAAGCGCCCCCCGATCGTACGCGGTGGCCCGCGCGCGCGCCAGCCACCGGCGCGGGCGCTGGCCGCGCGCCGCCGGGACGGCCGCGGCCGTGCCTGGGCGCCGCCGGCTAGAGTCCGACCGCGAGCTCGGTCTGCCCCCCCTCGGCGATGACCACCTCGAAGCGGCGTTCCCGCACGGGCTCGCCGGGCGGTGCCAGGCGCACCAGGCCGAGCAGCGCGCCTGGCGGCAGGCGGCTGCGGCGCATGCGTCCATCCGGGCCGGTCGGGCTCGCGGGCTGCACGAAGTCGACCAGCCCGGTGATCACGCGCGCCCCGTCCGGATAGAACAGCTCCACCGTCGCCCCGGGCAGCGGTGCGCCGGTCGCGGCATCGAAGGCGGCCACCTCGAGCGCACCCCCCTCTGGCATCACCAGGTCCAGCTCCAGCTCGCCGCCGCCGAACTCCACGCGCTGGCGCACCGGGGCGTGCTGCTCGTGCACCGCATGGAGCAGATAGGTCCCGGGCGCGAGCCCGCGCACCTCGTAGCGGCCGTCATCATCGCCCCGCGGCGGATCGCCCCCGGCGAGATCGGGTGCGCGCACGTCCACCACCCAGAGCAACGGCTGCGGGACCGGACTGCCCCGCGCGTCCCGCACCGTGCCGCGGATCAGCCCTCCAGGCTCGAGCGCGAGGACCAGTCCCGAGGTCTCCGCGCCGCCGCTCACCCGCACCCCGTCCAGGCGCGCCTCGATGTAGCCGTCCGCGCGCGCGACGAGCGTGTACTGGCCGGGGGGCACCTGCTCGATGCGGAAGGCGCCGCCCTGTTCGGGGCGCGAGCGCGCATCGCCCGCCGCGCTGCCGAGCACCGCCGCCAGGGTCTCGATCCGCTCCGGCCGCTCCTGGCGGTAGAGCGTCACGCGCGCCCGGAGCGGCGCGCCATCGGGGGCCGCGACCACCCGGCCGCTGAGCGCGCCGGTCGGCAGCTCCACGTCGTGCACCAGGCGCGCGAGAGCCGGGGGGACCTCGAGCGGCTCGCTGTAGTTCTCGACCCGCAGCACGTAGCGGCCCGGCAGCACCTGGAGCGCGTAGCGGCCCGCCTGGTCGGTGCGCGCCTGCTCGAAGCCGAGCCCCCCGGCGGCGGGGAACAGGTTGACCTGCTCGCCGGCCACCGGCTGGCCGGCGCGGCTGACGGTGCCCTCCAGGCGCACCCGCGGTTCGGTGCCGAAGTCCACGCGCGCGGTGCGGCCGGCCTCGACGTGGGCGGTCTTGATCCGCATGCCGCCGGGGCCGCGCTCCGGCTCCGCCGCGTCCTCCCGGTCCGCTCCCGGCGCCGCGCGGCCGAGCGCGACCAGGTACTCCCCCGGCGCCAGGCCGCGGATCGTGTAGCTGCCGCGCGCGTCGGTCTCGGCGCTGCGCGCCCTGCCGGCCGGCGAGAAGGCGAAGACCTCGGCGGCCGCGCGCGGGGCGCCCTGCTCGTCGAGCACGGTGCCGGCGATCGCACCCCCGTCGGCGAGCGCGATCGTCACCTCGGCCACCTCCCCCGGACCCTCGAGCGCCACCTCGCTCCAGGCGGCGGGGTGTTCCGGGTGCGCGGCGAGCACGAGCTTGGGCCCCGCCGGCAGGTCCTCCAGGCGGAAGCGCCCCTCGGCGTCGGTCCGGGCGGTGCGCGCGAGCGCCTGCTCCAGCTCCGGGCGGCTGCGCCCGCCGAGCCCGCCCGGATCGACGCCCGAGGCGAGCAGCTCGACCAGTCCCTGCGCGCGCGGCGGCGGCCGCCGCCCGGCGGCGCTCGCCTCCAGCACGTACACCACGGCGCCCTCGAGCGGGGCGCCGTCGCGCGCGCGGATGACCTGGCCCTCGATCGCCGCGCCGGCGAGCAGCTCGATCAGCAGCTCGGGCGGGGCCTGCGCGAACTCGCTCTCGAACGGGGCGTAGCCCGCCGCGCTCGCGCGCACCACCAGGCGGCCGGGCACCACGCCCGCGACGCGGAAGGCGCCCTGCGCGTCGCTGGCCGCGCCCAGGCGCACGCCCCCGGCCATCTCGACCTCGATCTGCGCGCCCGCGACCGGTGCGCCGGTGCCGGCCTCGAGCACGCGGCCGCCGAGCGCCTGGGCGCGCACCAGCCGCAGCACCAGGTCCTCGGTGCCCGGCCGCACCCCGCCCTGCGCCGCCGGTGCCAGCGCGGGGTCGTCGGGCCACGCCGTCACGGTGAAGCGGCGGCCCGCCAGTCCCTCCAGCCGGAAGGAGCCGTCGGCGGCGCTGGTGGTCTCGCCTCCCTCGGCGGCGGCGCCGCTCGCGAACGGGTTGCGCCCCCCCTCCGGCACCGCCTCGACCCGCACGCCCGCGGCGGCGGCGCCCTCGGGCAGCAGCACCCGCCCGGCGATGGCAGCCCCGCGCCGCAGCTCCAGCCGCACCCAGGCCCGGCCGCCGGCCGCCAGCTCCACCTCGACCGCGGCGCTGCTCCGAAAGCCCGCGGCGCGCGCGGTCACCGCGTAGGCACCGGGGGCGAGGCCCCCGAGCGCGAAGCTGCCGTCAGCAGCGCTGCTCGCGGTGGCGGCGGGCGGCTGGTGGCGCAGCGCCGCCGGGCGCGCAAGGAGGCTGCGCCGCGGCAGCGCCTCGAGCGCGTGGGCCATGAGCAGCGCCCCTGCGACCGGCGCTCCGTCGGGCCCGACGACCAGCCCCGCGATCCCGGCCGCGTTCGCCTCGGGCGCGGCAAGCGCTGCGCCCGCTGGAGCGGGGCCGCCCTCGGCGCGCGGCGGGGCGGCGCGCGCTGCGCGGGCGCTCGGCGATCGCAGGCCGCTCGCGCCGAGCGGCCCCGCACCGCCGGCCTGGTGCGCACCGCCCGCGGTGCGTGCAGCCGCGGCGGCCGGCGGGGGCGGCGGTGCCGGGGCGCGCCCGCCCGCCGCGCGCCACAGCGCCCAGGCGCCGAGCACCGCCAGGGCGAGCAGCACGGCGCCGCCCGCCCGGCGCCGCCCGGAGCGCTCCTGTTCCGCTCGCTGCCGCATCCCGATCGACCTCCCGTTGCGCGGTCCGGTGCTCCGGTGCCGGATGGAGATACGCATCAGCCGCCCGCCGCGCGGGCGGCGGCGACGGCGGCAGGCGCCGCGGCGGTGCCAGCCCCTGGACGCTCGCTCGCTAGCGGCGCGGCCCGGGCTCGATCGCCGGGCTCTCCGCGCCGCCGGGCGAGCGGCGGAACAGCACCGCGTCCAGCGAGAGCGGCCCCGGGCCGTAGGCGGCGAGCACCAGCAGCAGGAACAGCACCAGGGCGGAGAACTCCAGGTTCTGGTGCTGGGTGAACAGCCCCTCGCGCAGGTGCACGAAGAACACCGCCCCCACCAGGATCGGGACCTGCACCAGGGCGGCCAGCCGCGTGAGCAGCCCCACCGCCAGCAGCGCGCCGCCGCACAGGTGTCCGGCCGCCACGTAGTGCGCGACCGCGCTCGTGGAGACGAAGTCCGCCTGTCCCTGCTCGATCCAGCGCACCAGGAAGTCCATGTTGCTCACGAAGAACAGACCCTTCAGAAAAAGCCCCACGCCGAGATAGATGCGGATCAGCTCCATCCCGTACGGGCGGAGCGCCTCCGCGCGCTCGCGCCATCCCGCCTCGCTGCTGGCCATCGCTCCCCCTCCCCGTCGCCCCGGCACTCGCCGGCGCCCGGCTCGCCTGTCTCCGCGTTTCAGCGTAGGGCGCACCTCCGGTGGCGTGCAAGCCCGGCCCCGAACGGTGGTGGCGGCAGGGGGCGCCGCCGGGCTGGGGCTGCACGGCCCCGTTGCTCTCTGTGGTATCGTCGTGCGGGCGCTGCGCCGCGGGAACGGTGGGCGGGATGAAGGGAGCGCTCGGCGAGCAGCTGGGCACGCTGTGGCTGCGCGCGCTGATGGTGTTCTTCGGCGCGCTGCCGCACCGGGTGGCGCTCGGGCTGGGATGGCTGGTGGCCGAGGTCACCTGGGCGCTCGGGGTGCGGCGCCGGGTGCTGCTCGACAACCTGGAGCGCGTGCTCGGTGGGCTCACGGGCGGAGCGGAGCGGCGGCAGATCGCCCGCCGCGCCCATCGCAACCTGTGCCTGTCGGCGGTGGAGATGCTGCGCGCCAGCGCGCGCCCGTGCGCGCGGCTGGTGCGGCACGTGCGCACCGAGACGCCCGAGCTCTTGCGGCGGGTGGCCGAGGAACCGCGCGCCACGATCGCCGCGGTGTTCCACTCCGGCAACGTCGACCTGATCGGCCTGTGGTGGAGCCGGCGCCATCCCGGGCGCCCGCTGTGGGCGGTCATGAAGCCGCTGGAGGTCGAGCGCTACAACCGCCTGCTGCTCGCGGCGCGCCGGCGCTGGGGCTTCGGGATCATCGACGCCAAGTCTCCGGGCGCGATCGCGCGCATCAACGCGCTGCTCGCCCGCGCCGCCATCGTCTGCATGCTGCCCGACCAGCATGCGCGCAAGAGCGGGATCACGGTCGAGTTCCTGGGCCAGCCCGCGACCATGTACAAGGGGGTGGCGGCGGCCTGGCTGCGCCACCCCGAGGCGCGCGTGCTGGTGGTCGTCGACCGGCGCCTGGACGATGGCCCCGAGCACGTGCTCCACGCGGCCGAGGTCGAGCGGCCGCCGCCGAGCGGCGATCGCGCCGAGGACCTGCGCGCGATGCTGCAGCGGCTGTGCGACGTGGCGGGCGAGCTGATCCTGCGCCATCCCGAGTCGTATCTGTGGCACCACCGGCTGTGGCGCGCGGGCCCCGAGCGGGGCGAGCGGCCCCGGGCGCACCTTCCCGCCGGGGAGCCGGACGCCCGCACCGCCGCGCGCTGAGCGGGGCCCTGTTTGCATCCGCACGCGGCCGGGGCTATGCTGGCGGCAGCAGGACGGCAGCAGCGGTCCTGTTGCGGGTCGCGCGTACGCGGCGCGACGGTTCGCCCGGCCCGGCCGAGAGCCCGCCGGACGGGGCGCGTAGGCCGGGGTAACCGAGTGCAGAAAGGAGGTGATCCTTGGAACGTAGTCCCAGACGCCGGAGGGGGTCGACCTCCTGACCGTCGGCGGACCGTCGGGAGCGCCTGCGGGGTGGCGTCCCCGCCGGGCGCGCGGCTGAGGCGCAGCTCGCCCCAGGCCACCGCTCGCGGGACAGACGCAGACAGGCACCGTCGGCCGAACACCCTCGGAACGGGCGCGCCGATCCGGGCGCGCCCGTTTTTTTTTTGGATTCGTCGCGGCTTTTTTTCGACTTCGAAGGGGCGTCTTCGAAGCGGCGCGCGCCCCGGGCGCCCCGCAGGCACGGAGGCGACGGCCCCGGCGGCGGACCCGCCGGGCAGCGGACCGCGCTGCGGCTCAGACGTCGAGCGTCCGGTCGGCCAGCAGCGCCCGGATCTCGGGCCGCCGGTAGAAACGCCAGGCGCGCAGCCGCCGCTTGAGCCCCAGCCGCCGCCGGTTCACCGCGTTGAGGGTCGCGCCCTCGAAGTGCCACAACAGCGGCGCCAGCTGCTCGCGTCCCAGCACCCGGATCCCCAGCCCCTGCGCCTCGCAGTAGCGCTGGATCGGCTCGCCGCAGTCCTGGCGCATACCGCGGTGCCACTCCGGGTGATCGAAGCGCTGGCCGTGCTCTTCGAACAGCTCCCGCCGGTAGAGCGCGCAGTGGGTGATGAGCTTGGGCGGCCGGCCGAGCCGCCGCCAGCGCCGGCGCAGCCGCCAGCGCTTGTAGCACAGCCGCGGCCAGGACCAGGGCCCCACCGGCAGGATCAGCCGCTCGGGCGAGCCGACGATCCAGACCCCCTCGTCCATGTGCTGCAGTAGCGCCTGGAGCCAGCCCTCCCGCCGCACGAAGGTATCCGAGTGCAGCACCCCGATCACCCGCCCGCGCGCCGCCGCCACCCCCAGGTCGAGCGCGTGCTGGTGGGTGGGAGGGCCGGTGCGGTTCTCGATGAGCCGGATCCACACGAGCCCGCGCAGATACTCCAGCGAGGCGTCGTCCGAGGCGTTGTCGACCGCGATGACCTCCGCCAGCCCGGGCGGGGTGTAGCGGCGGAGCGAGCGCAGGCAGAGCCGGGTCTGCAGCGGGGTGCGGCGGTTGACCACGATGAGCGAGACCGGGGGCGCTGCGCCCATGCCCCGCCTCCGCGCGCGCGACGGCCAGCAACCGCGACCACGATGGGCGCTCGCCCCCGAGCGCGCAAGACCGCTCCGCCGCGGTCCGGCACGCCGCCGCGGGGGGCTTCTGCGCAGGGCCGCCCTGTGGTATGCCGAACGCCCGGGAGGTCCACCTGCGGTGGCGAAGCGGGACCGCGCAGAGCTCTATCGGCTGGCGCGCCTGTACGGGGTGCAGACCGCGTACCGGCGCACGGACGGCACGGCGTGCAGCGCCGGCCCGGAGGCGCTGCTGCGCGTGTTGCAGGTCCTGGGGGCGCCGCTGGAGCGCGCGGGCGAGGCCGGCGCGGCGCTGCGCGCGCGGCGGCTGCAGCTGTGGCGGCGGGTGGTGGAGCCGGTGGTCGTGCTCTGGCAGGGCGCGCCGCCGCAGGTGCGGCTGCGGCTGCCGGCGCGGCCGGAGCAGGGCACGCTGCGGGTGGCGGTGCGCGACGAGCAGGGCCAGGAGCGCGCCTGGCGCCTGCCGGTGCGGCCGCAGCTCGACGGGCGCATGCGCGAGCTGGAGGGGGAGCGGTTCGTGCGCGCGCGGCTGCGGCTGCCCGAGCCGCCCCCGCCCGGCGTGCACCGGCTGCGGATCGAGGCCGGAGGGAACGCGCACGAGGCGACGCTGCTGGTGGCGCCGCCGCAGGCGTTCCAGAGCGCGCCCGCGGAGCGGGCCTGGGGGGTGTACGTGCCGGCCTGGGCGCTGCATTCGGAGCGCAGCGCCGGCTGCGGGGATGTGGCCGATCTGCAGGCGCTCGCGGGATGGCTCGCCGGGCACGGCGGCAAGGTGCTCGGCACGTTGCCGCTGCTGGCCGCCTTCCTGGAGCAGCCCTGCGAGCCGAGCCCCTACGTGCCCGCCAGCCGGCTGTTCTGGAACGAGCTGTATCTGGCGCTCGAGCGGGTACCGGAGCTCGAGGCGAGCGCAGCCGCCCGCGCGCTCCTCGGCTCGCCCGAGGGCCTGCGCGAGCAGGCGGCGCTGCGCGCGGGCGAGTTCGTCGAGCACGCGCGCATCCATGCGTTCAAGCGGCGGGTGCTCCAGGCGCTGCTCCAGGGGCTGGAGACGGGCCCGGCGGCGCGGCGCGAGGCGTTCGCCGCCTACGTGGCGGCACAGCCGCGGCTGGCGGAGTACGCGCGCTTCCGCGGGGCCATGGCGCTGCGGCCGGAGGGCTGGCCCCACTGGCCGGCGCGGCTGCGCGAGGGCGGGGCGCTGGAGCCCGCCGATGCCGATCCGGCGGTGGAGCGGCTGCATCTGTACGCGCAGTGGCTCATGCACGAGCAGCTCAGCGAGCTGCGCGCGCGGCTCGCGGCCCAGGGCCAGCAGCTCTACCTCGACCTGCCGCTCGGGGTGCACGGGCTGGGCTACGACGTGTGGCGGTTTCGCGGTGCGTTCGCGCTCGGGGTTGCGGCGGGCGCACCCCCGGATGCGCTCGGGCCCGGGGGGCAGTGCTGGGGATTTGCGCCGCTGCATCCCGAGCGCAGCCGGCTGGACGGCCATGCGTATCTGCGCGCCTGTCTGGTGCACCAGATGCAGGTGGCGGGCATGCTGCGGCTCGATCACGTCATGGGGCTGTATCGCATGTTCTGGGTGCCCGACGGCATGCCGGCCTCCCAGGGGGTCTATGTCCGCTATCCGGCCGAGGAGCTGTTCGCGCTCGTGTGCCTGGAGTCGGCGCGCCACCGCACGCTGCTGGTCGGCGAGAACCTGGGCACGGTGCCGCAGGCGGTCGAGCAGGCGCTGGTGCGGCACGGGATCGCGCGCATGTACGTGTTGCCGTTCGCGCTGCGCGCCCGCCCGCCCGCGGCGGCCGGCCCCGAGGGGCCGGCGCCGCCCGCGCGCGAGGTGGTGGCGAGCCTGAACACCCACGACATGCCGCCGTTCGCGGCCTGGGTGCAGGGCCTGGACCTGGAGCAGCGCCGGGCGCTGGGCCTGCTCGAGCCGGCGCAGGCGGCGGCGCAGCGCGCGGCGCGCGCGGCGGCGGTGCGCCGGCTGGCGAGCTGGCTGGTCGCGCAGGGGCTGGCCGAGCCGGCAGCGCTGCGGCCGCTCTTGGAGGGGCCGCCGGAGCAGGCGCCCGGGGCGGGCTGCCTCCAGGCGCTGCTGGCGGGGTGCGTGCGCTGGCTGGGGGCGAGCGAGGCGCGCTGGGTGCTGCTGAATCTGGAGGACCTGTGGCTGGAGACGCGGCCGCAGAACGTCCCCGGCACCGGCGCCGAATGCCCCAACTGGCGGCGGCGCGCGCAGCCGGCGCTCGAACAGCTGGGCGCGCTGCCCGCCGCCGCGGAGCTGCTGGCGCTGCTCGCGCGGGCGCGGGGGGGCTAGCGGGCTGCGGCGCGGCGGACCGGCCGCGGGCGCGGGCGCCGAGCGGGTCCTCGGCCGGCGCAGCGGACATGGCGGTGCTTCCGGCGCGGATCGGCTGCCCAACCCCTGCGAGGCTGGGGGCTGTGGCCTCGCGGGCCGACGGCGTGGTCAGATTCCTCCGGCCGCGATCGTTTCGTGCGATGCCTGGGGGAAGCTCGGGGTAGCGTCGAGGAACGACCCGCTGTGGAAACAGAGGACAGGCCCATGGGCGGGGCAGGCGCTGTGGCGGGCCCACAGGCCGGAGCTCCTTGCGCTGCCTGCAAGGGGTCGTCTCGTTCCCGAAAGATCGGGCGATCCACCGTGACCAGCCGGCCAGGTGGGACCGGAGCCAGAGGGCCAGCCGTGAGACTGTCCCCGGACGGGCCTCGGGGTCGTGGCGGGGCTGCTGCGGTGTCAGGGACGCGGGTCGGCCATGGCGAGGGTGCAGGAGGGTATTTTCGACGACCTTGTTTCGCCTCCGTGGCCGCCAGCCGCCGCCGGGTGCAGGACCGGTTCGAACCATTCCTCCTCGCCCGGAAGGAGGTGGGTTGCGTGCTCGGCCAGGGCCTGCTCGAAAAGACCGGCGAGCAGCAGCCCAGGGCCCGCGCGTACCTCGTACCGTTCGCCAGGTCCCACGGCCACAGGAACGAGCGGCGGGACGACTTCGTCCGCATCGTTCCGGTTCGTCCCGGCGACATCGACACCCTGGCGCCCGTCGCGGCGGTGGACGAGCGCGAGGTGCTCGAGGCCAACGTTCCGAGCAGGGAGAGAGTGCTCGATCGAGAGGCGCCTTCGTGGTAGCCCGGTCGATCGCCGGCGACGGCTACGGGGCGGAGCTGGGCGAGAAACCCTCCTGCGCCGCCGTTTCGGAGATCGAGGCGCGGATCGACTACAATCCCAACTTGGCTGGTGAGGCATGGAGTCGTAGGGGCTGCGCCGTAACCTCTGAATCGGAAGAAAGAGAGCCGCATGCGTGAGCAAAGGGCGCTCACCGAGGGCCAGATCCTCGCGGGACCCCTGTTCAGCGAGCCGATGCGGGTGGAGACCGTTCAGGCGCACGGGCCCGACACGTGGGTGGTGGGTCTGGTCGGCACCGAGTCGGAGCGGTTTCGCAAGGTCACCCTCACCAGGCGCGATCTCGAGCGGCTCACCGTCATCGCCACCAGGCAGAGCTACGACGGCGACGGGCGCCTGCTTCGACTCGGACTGCAGGCGTACTCCCTCGGGATCGCCTACGAGTTCGACCCCTATTTCGGCCTTTCCATCTCCCGGGTCGACCCGCTGCCGCATCAGCTCGAGGCCGTCTACGACTACCTGCTCAAGCTCGCCCGGGTTCGGTTCCTCCTTGCCGATGACGCCGGGGCTGGGAAGACCGTCATGGCCGGGCTGCTGATCCGCGAACTGGAACTGCGGGGCCTGGCCGAACGCATTCTCGTCGTCTGTCCCGCCAACCTCGCCTTCCAGTGGCAACGGGAGCTGAAGGAGAAGTTCGACGCGACGTTCCTCGTTCTCAAGGGCGACGCCATCCGCGACCAGTTCGGCGTCAACCAGTGGCTGGAGCGAAACAAGATCATCACCTCGCTCGACCTGGCCAAGCGCAAGGAGATCCTTCCCGGGCTTCGGCAGGTCCACTGGGACCTGGTCATCGTCGACGAGGCGCACCGGATGTCGGCGGCCGACCAGACCCACAAGAGCCTGCGCTACAAGCTGGGCGAGCTGCTGCGGGACACATCCGACCACATGCTGCTGCTCACCGCCACGCCGCACAAGGGCGATCCGCGCAACTTCAGCCTGTTCCTGCAGCTCCTCGATGCGGACGCCTATGCGGACGTCCGGTCCATCCGCGAGGCCATGGATCGCCGGCGCGCGCCCTTCTACCTGCGCCGAACGAAGGAGGCGATGGTGTACTTCCCGGAGCGCCGGTCCGACGGAGCGTGGGTGGCCAGGAAGATCTTCACGAAGCGCATCCCGCACACCGTGCAGTTCCAGATCGACGGGGCGGAGTTCGAGCTCTACCGCGACATCACGCGCTTCGTCAAGCGGCAGAGCGCCAGGGCTGCGGCCCAGGGCGACGACCCCCGCGCGCGCGCCGTCGGCTTCTTGATGTCCCTCTATCAGCGGCGGCTGGCTTCCAGCACGTACGCGATGCGGCACTCCCTCGAGAACCGGGCCAGGCGCCTGGAGGAGGGGCTGAAGCGAGCCCATGAGCTCGCTCGACTGGCGCCGCCGGACCTTCCCGACCCTGAAGAGCTGGAGGAGATGGAGGAAAGCGAGCGCGAGAGGCTGGAAGAAACGCTGGAAGCCATCACCCTCGCGGGCAACGCCCAGCAGGTCCGGGAGGAGGTCCAGGAGCTCCGACAACTCGCCGCCCAGGCCCGGACGGTCGAGGACTCCGGCGTGGAGGCCAAGCTCTCGAAGCTGAAAGAGCTGCTCCAGCAGGAAGGCTTTTTCGACCACCCGCAGAAGCGGCTCCTCATCTTCACGGAGTTCAAGGACACGCTGGATTACCTCGTGGAGCGGCTCGAGTCCTGGGGTTTTCGCGTGGGCTGTATCCACGGCGGAATGAAACCGGGATCGCGAGACGAGCCAGGGACGCGGCTTCATGCCGAACAGCAGTTCCGCGAGGGGGCGATCCAGATCCTGGTGGCGACCGAGGCGGCGGGCGAGGGCATCAACCTCCAGGTCTGCAACATCCTGTTCAACTACGACATCCCGTGGAACCCGAACCGGCTCGAGCAGCGCATGGGCCGCATCCACCGCTACGGCCAGCGCAAGGACTGCCTGATCTTCAACTTCGTGGCCACGAACACGATCGAGGGCCGGGTGCTGCAGCGGCTGCTGGAGAAGCTCCAGGAGATCCGCGACGCCCTCGACGACGATGCCGTCTTCAACGTGGTCGGCGAGATCCTGCCTGCGGCCCACGTGGAGCGTGTGCTCCGCGACTACTACGCGGGGCGGCTCGGCGAGGCCGACCTCGAGGAGCGGCTCCTGAGGAACGTGGACGAGCGCCAGTTCCGCGCCATCTGCCAGAACGCGCTCGAGGGGCTCGCATCGAAGAAACTCAATCTGGAGATGCTCATCGAGCGCCGGGCGCGGGCTCAAGAGCGGCGAGTCGTGCCCGAGACGATTGCTCGCTTCATCCGGGACGCGGCCGACTTTGTACCCCTGACGCTCAAGACGGTTCCGCGCCTTCCCCATACCTTCGAGCCGGGCAGGACGCCGTCGGTGCTGCGCCGCTACGAGCGCGAGCCGAGCTGGAAGCTGCCTCCACTGGCGGCCAGGTACCCTCGCTGTTCGACGGATCGCGAGACGGCGGAGACCCACAACCTGGAATGGGTCACGCCGGGCCACCCCCTGTTCGAGGCGATCCGGCGGCATACCTACGCGCAGGCGCTCGAGACCTTCGGGAAGGGAGCGACGTTCTACTCGCTTCAGCACGACGCGCCCGCGCGCATCGACTTCTACCGGGCCCGCATCGTCGATGGCATGGGCCAGGTGGTCCACGAACGCCTGTTCGCCGTCGAGATCGCCGAGGACAGGGAGCCGTGCCTGCGCGAGCCGAGCCTGCTGGGTGACCTGACGCCGGCGGAGGCGCCGCAAACACTCCCGGCGGTGGCCATGCTTCCCGAGGCGGCGGCGTGGATCCACACGCATGCGCTCGTGCCCTTTCTGGAGGAGACGCGGGAGGAGCGGCTGGCCGAGGTGGAGCGCATTGCGGCCCACGTCGAGCTCTCCCTCACCGAGCTGCTGCAGCGGGCAGACGAGGAGATCGGCCGGGCGCAGGAAGCCGTGGATCGCGGGGAACAGGGCGCGGAAGGGCGTCTCGCCCAGGCCGAAGCCCGGCATGAGGAGCTGCGCCAGCGGCGGGAGCGGCGGCGCAAGGAGCTGGAGCGGCAGCGCTCGCTGACGCTACAAGGCGTGGAACGCATGGCGAGCGTCCTGGTTCTGCCCCACCCCGAGCGCGAGACGCCGGAAGTCCGGCGACTCCAGCCCAACCCGGAGACCGAGGCCATCGCCATGCGCGTGGTCATGGACTACGAGCGCGCCCAGGGCCGGCAGGTCTATGACGTCCACGAGAAGAACCTGGGCTACGACCTCACGAGCCTGGACCTGAACTCCGGGGAGCTGCGCCTCATCGAGGTGAAGGGGCTGGCGGAGGCCACGGGCACCATCCTTCTCACGCCGAACGAACGCCGCGTGGCCGAGGACCGGCGCGACTGCTACTGGCTGTATATCGTCACGAACTGCGCGGCGATGCCGCAGCTCCAGGAGCCGATCAAGGACCCTGCGCGCCTCGAGTGGCACGAGGTCACGAAAGTGGCCCACTACTACCTGTCGGTGGATGCGATGACGCGACCGATGCAGGTGCGCGAGGAAGCCCCGCCGTACAGGACACCGGAGGAACCATGAGCTCTCCCCTCAAGTTCCGCAAACTTCGCCTGACGAACTGGAAGAACTTCGCCGAGGTCGAGATCGAGATCGGCGACCGCCTGTTCCTCGTCGGTCCCAATGCCTCGGGCAAGTCGAATCTCCTGGATGCGTTTCGCTTCCTGCGGGATCTCGCCTCGACGGGCGGCGGCTTTCAGGAAGCCGTCGGTCGCCGTGGTGGGGTGAGCGCGATCCGATGCCTGGCCGCGCGGCGTTACCCGGCCATCGAGGTCGCAGTCGAGCTGCAGAGGGAACACGACGGGCCGCGCTGGACGTACGAGGTCGCCTTCAGCCAGGACCAACAGCGGCGAGCGCTCCTGCGCAAGGAGCGCGTGCTGCGCGGCGGCGAGACACTTCTCGAGCGGCCCAACAAGGACGACGAGGCCGACCCCGCGCGCCTCAGCCAGACCTTCCTCGAGCAGGTCAACGTGAATCGGGACTTCCGTGAGGTCGCGACGTTCTTCGCATCCATCCGCTACCTGCACATCGTCCCGCAGCTCGTCCGGGAGCCCGACCGCTCCGTGGGCCGCTCGAACGATCCCTTCGGGGGGGACTTCCTGGAGCAGGTGGCCAGGACGCCGGAGCGGACGCGGAGCGCGCGCCTGCGGCGCATCCGGGAAGCCCTGCGCGTCGCGGTCCCGCAACTGGAGGAGGTCGAGCTCTGGCGCGACGCTCGCGGCACACCACACCTTCGCGGCAAGTACGCTCACTGGCGGCCGCGAGGCGCGTGGCAGACCGAGGAGCAGTTCTCGGACGGGACCCTTCGCTTGATGGGACTCCTGTGGGCAGCGATGGAAAAGGAGGGGCCGCTGCTGCTCGAAGAACCGGAGCTCTCCCTGCATCCTGGGATCGTCCGTGTGCTGCCGCAGATGCTGGCGCGCGTCCAGCGCCGGACGGGACGGCAGATCTTCCTCAGCACGCACTCGCCGGAGCTCCTGCGGGACGAGGGGATCGGGCTCGACGAGGTGGTGCTGCTCGTTCCCGGCCGCGAGGGCACCGAGGTGACCATTGCCGCATCGCACCGCGAGATCCGCGATCTTTTGGACGGCGGCCTGACGCTGGCCGACGCCGTCATCCCGAAGACACGGCCTGAGCGCGCGGAGCGGCTCCCGCTGTTTGGAGATCTCTGACGATGCCGAACCCCGTGGTGATCCATGCGGCCGTCGAGGGGCCCCTGGACGCGGTGGTGGCGCGGAAGTTGATCGCCTGCGCAGGCGGGCAGGCCGGGCGCGTATACGGCCAGAACGGCAAGCAGGACTTGCGGAGGAAGATCCAGGGCTACAACAACGCTGCCCGGCGCACGCCGTGGCTGGTCCTCGTGGACCTCGACAGCGACGCGGACTGCGCGCCGCCGCTGCGAGAGAACTGGCTTCCCAATCCCGCTCCGCTGCTTTGCTTTCGCGTCGCGGTGCGGCAGGTCGAGGCGTGGCTGATGGCGGATCGTGCATCCCTGGCCGGCTACCTCGGGGTCGCGCAAGCCAAGGTCCCCGATAACCCAGAGAGCCTGCCGAACGCCAAGGTCGCCATGGTGGAGCTGGCGCGCCGGTCGCGGCGCAGCGCGATTCGGCAGGACATGGTGCCGCGCGAGCGAAGTGGGCGCTCGGTCGGCCCGGCCTACTCTTCGCGTCTCATCGAGTACGTGCAGACGAAGTGGCGCCCGGCGGTGGCGGCCGAGCGCTCGGAGAGCCTCCGCCGCGCGCTCGACTGCCTCAGGCGTCTGATCGAGCAAACGGCATGATCCCCGAGGAGTGCAAGCGGCTGGCCGAGGTGGACCTCCCGACCGCCGAGGCCTCGGAGCACGCGGCGCGGGAGAGGTCGATCCGGCACGGGCATCCCTGGACGCTGCGTCTGGGGTGGGCCAGGCGGGCGCTGGCGCCGTGCCGGGCGGCGGTGCCGGCGCTCCTCTGGCCAGGCCTGTGCGAGTCGCACCGCCCCGCGATCCCGCGGCTTGATCCGACGCCCCACATGCGGATGCAGCCGCACCCGAAGGCAGACTGCCGCCGGTATCTGCAGGACGACCATGCCTAAGATCGAGGACATTACAGACAAGGGGCCCGAGCGCATTCCCGTTTCAACCCTGCCCTGGTTGGGCAAGGCCATCGGCCCCGGGTTCATCCGGGGCGGGGTCTACCTTGTCGCGGGCGAACCGGGCATCGGGAAGACGACGCTCGCCATGCAGGTGCTGGGCGACTTTGCCGGGCAGGGAATCCGGTCGCTTTACCTCACCACCGAGCAGGGGCTGGCCGACCTCAAGCGCGCCATCATCCGCATTCACGGCGACGCCGGCGGGCGCCTTCCGAAGTCCATTCTGGAGAACTTCTTCCTCGACGACGCAATCGAGGACGTCGACGCGCTGCCGCGTTTTCTCGCCCGGCGCGTGCTCACGGAAGGAGAGGCCTACCACGGCATTCAGGCGATCGTCGTCGACTCGGTGCAGGGCCGGGGGCTGGCCTCGACCGCATCCCGCAAGTACCGGGCGCTCTATGAATTCGGCGAAAACGCCAAGGCACAGGGATTGGTTTCGATCCTGATCGGGCACGTCACCAAGAAAGGCCAGATCGCCGGCCCGAAGGACCTGGAGCACAATGTGGATTGCGTCATGTACATCCGGCGGGCCTTTCGTCTGCGGCCCTTCTTCGTGCCCAAGAATCGGTTCGGACCGGCCGTCCTGGATCCGCTCGTCCTCATGATGGACCAGCGCGGCCGCCTGGTGGAATCGCCGCATCGGGCCGCGAAGAGCGCTGCCGTCCTGGGTTACAGTGGAATCGGCGAAGAGTTCGCCGAGGGCCAGGCTTCCGTGACGCTGCCGCGTTATGGTTCGCGCCCGGAACTAAACGCTCCCTTTTTGCCGGGCAAGAAGGTCAAGCAGCTGCTCAGCATTCTGAGCACGATCAAGGAGGTCGACCTGACGGATCTCTCCTACGAGATCAACTGCTACGTGCCCCGACAGCAGCGCTACCGAGAGGAGCTGGATCTGCCGATTGCGGTGGCGCTCTTGAGCTCCTACCTGCAGCGGCCGGTTCCGGCAGGCGCGCTGTTCGTTGGGGAACTAGATCTCACGCGCCGGATCCGGCCGCCCGACCGCATGTATCTCGCTGCCTTGGCGAAGCTCTTGACCGGGCCACAGGAGGGGAAGATCAGGAGACTCTATATTGCGGCCGAGTGCGCCTCCGATCTGGCAAGCATGCGCCCCGACGCAGGCGGACCGGCGGTCCGGGAATCGGTGGAGATCGTTCCGGTTGCGGACCTGGAAGGCCTCCTGCAAAAGCTCTGGCCGGATCTGTTTGGCGAGGGCTGAGCCATGCCGTCCCCAGCCGTTCCCAGAACCGTTGGCGACTTCATTCTCTACTACTACGCCAAGCTGGTGATCGCCGTGTCTGCCGGGCAGAAGGCCAACTACCGCTTCATCATCGACCAATACAAGCGGTTGAAGAGCGGGGAGATCCGCATGTCGGAGTATGATCGAGAGATTCAAAAGCTGGCTCAGCAGCCGGGCTTATGCGTGTTTTGCGGAAGTCAGGGGACGACGGTGCCGGTGGAGGTGGTGCCCCGCCGGTTGGGCGGGCCTGTCGGCATGCAGAACCTCGTCCACGCCTGCGACGAGTGCGCGCGGTCGAAAGACGACAAGGATCTTGTCACCTGGTGGTGCGACGAGCTGGGACGGAACAAGGACGACCTGCCCCGGATCCCCGCCGGTCTCTTTCTCAAGATGGCGTACGAACGACACACCGTTGCTTTCACGCTGAAGCGACGGTGCACCGACATCCGCGAGATTTGGGAAGGGGCGCAGCGATGATCCCCAAATCCCCCAAACGCCTCGCTGAATTGGACTTCCCCATCGCGGAAGTCTCGCGGGACGCGCCGCGGGAAAAAAAGCATCCGGCACGGACATCCCTCGACGCTGCACCTCGGTTGGCCAAGCAGCGCCTCACATCGCGCCCGACAATGCGGTCCCACCCGAAGGACCGCCGCGCGGCCCAAGACCGACACGACTGCTACTCGCTCTGCGTTGGTCACCAACGGCCTCCCTGCCGCGTCCCGGGGCGCGGCGCAGGCAGGCGCCACCAAGGCGCAGCTCCAGGAACCGATCAAGGACCCTGCGCGCTTCGACTGGCGCGAGGTCACGAAGGTAGCCCACTACTGCCTGTCGGTGGATGCTCTGACGAAACCAATGGGGGTTCGTGAGGAGAGTGCGACGTACGGAACTCGCGGTGATTGGGAGAGGGCGAAGTAGCCAATGTCGATGGTTTCATTCTTGCCGTGGTGCAGGATCGATAAGGCCTACGACGTAGGCCAGCTACAGATCCTGCCTTTTAAGCGTCACCAACCCATCGAAGGTCTCGACGGGGCCGCACAATGTCGCGTCAACACGATTCTGGCAACCTATAAGACTATCCAGGCCAAACCGGTAGACCGTGCCGCCATCGCCCGCTACGCCGGTAAATCAGTGATAGACGATCTGAACGAGGAGGAGCGGGAAACAATCCGTGAACTCGTGGCCATAGCTTGTTTCTGTGGGCTGGCCAGGCGCGAATACTTCAATGAGCTCGGTCCCTATTGCAATAGCGACTGCTTCTCGCTCTACATCCAGAAATTCGACAGGGCCGACTTCACAGCCATCACAACTCGTCGTCGAGAGGGTGAAACGTTAAGCACATGGCCGATTGATCACATCGCCATCACCGTTCCCGTTCATTGCCATGGGATACCGGAAGTCAGGCTGGACGAGACCCTCCTGAAGGCACTCATATCTCATCGAGGAGCGACCAGCAACAACTCCTGGGCCAAGTGGCAGAACGCGATCACATGCTTCAATCAGGCGAACACGGATAGCGAAAACGTTCGTTACCAGGTGGAGTGGGTTCTGCTGTGCAGCGCGTTTGAGCACATCCTGGGCGCGAAACCCGACGCAAAGGATGTAGCCGCGAAATTCGCCGCGGTAGTGGTCCCCACCGAACCTTTGTTAGCTCGTGACGCAACCCGGCGATCGCAAAGGTGGCAGGATACTAAGCAGTTCCTCCGTTACGAATGGATGCGCGAGTTTTATCGAATTCGGGGGGATTTCGCACATGGGAAGCTGAATACGGCGCAGCCCATGGTGTGGAACCCACTTGAGCATTTGGCATTGGCCAGCATTGCATTCCCTCTTGTCGTCAAGTGCCTTTTGAAAAAGGCGGGACGTTACGAGTTTACGGATGACGACAATGTCCAGATTGACGCCTTCGAGAAGTTTGCGAACACAGTTAATTTCTTGAGGCCACCTTCGGAGCGGCGCAACAGCCTGGACTCGCATTGGAGCCGGATCTGCAGCGATTGTAGATCAAAACTGTGCCTTCAGCGAGTCCGGAATGCAGTGGGAGAGAAGGAAATGTTACCGCGTGAGGATAAAGCCTCGCCGGCCGAGGGTGATGCGTCAGCAGGGGAAGGCGCATGATTGCCAAAAACTGCAAGCGCCTGGCCGAGGTGGACTTTCCGATTGCCGAGGTGTCGAAGCACGCGGCGCGGGAGAAGTCGATCCGGCACGGGCATCCGTCGACGCTGCACCTCTGGTGGGCGCGGCGGCCGCTGGCGTCGTGCCGGGCGGTGCTCTGGCGCTTCTGTGGCCGGATCCGTGCGATCCGCTGTGCCCGCGGCGATTCAAGGAGGAGGCGCGGCGGCTGCTGCCGGACAGGTGGGCGGCTGCCACCCGGGCAGACGGACGAGGACTGCGGCGGGCGCTGCTCCGCTTCATCGCGGACTTTCGCGAACTGGGATCTGGCGGCCAACCGCACCTACCTCGAAGTGGCCCGGGCGCTCGTCGAAGGCGGCGTACCCGGAGGAGCCGCCGCTGGTGGTGGACCCCTTCGCGGGGGGCGGCTCGATCCCGCTGGAGGCGCTGCGGGTGGGCTGCGAGGCGTTCGCGAGCGACCTCAACCCGGTCGCCTGCCTGATCCTCAAGGTCATGCTCGAGGACATCCCGCGCCACGGGCCGGAGCTGGCCGAGGAGCTGCGCCGGGTGGGGGCGGAGATCAAGAAAGCAGGCCGAGAAGGAGCTCGCCGACCTCTACCCGAAGGACCCGGACGGCGCGACACCCATCGCCTACCTCTGGGCGCGGACGGTGCGCTGCGAGTCGCCGAACTGCGGCGCGGAGATTCCGCTCGTGCGCTCGTTCTGGCTGTGCAAGAAGGCGAACCGCAGGCGCGCGCTCCGCTACCGCGTGGAGCGCCCGGCGGAAAGCCGCCGGAGGTTGCGTTCGAGATCTTCGAGCCGAAGAGCGAGACGGAGGTTCCCGCGGCACGGTGAGCGCGCGCCAAGGCGACGTGCCTGGCTGCGGCGCTGTGCTTCCGCCCGAGCGCGTGCGCGCGCAGCTTGCGGCCCAGCGCGGCGGGGCGGACGTCGTCTTCGACGAGGGGGCGGCGCACGGGCGGGGCGCGGCTGCTGGCGGTGGTGACGCTCAGGCCCGGCGAGCGGGGCGGCACTACCGGCTGCCGACCGAGCGCGACTACGAGGCGGTCCGCAAGGCGCAGGCGCGGCTCGCGAAGATGCTCGAGGAGTGGGAGCGCGGCGGCAAGCGGGGGCCGTGTCCCGTGCCGGATGAGCCACTGCCGCGGCGGCGGTCGGACGCTGCGGCGTTCCGCGTGCAGCGCTACGGCATGCTCCAGTGGGGCGACCTCTTCACCGCGCGGCAGAAGGTGGCGCTGGTGACGCTGGCGCGGCTGGTGCGGGAGCGGCCGGAGCGGACGACGGCGCGTGCGGGCGGCGATGGCCTTGCGTGATCGGCAGTGCGCGACTACGGTAGCTCGGTGTTCGTGGAGCCAGAGCGGCGAGTTCGAGCGCACACTTTGGCCGGCAAGCGCTGCCAATCGTCTGGGATTTCGCGAAGCTGACTCTGGGCGGATTCCGTCGGAACGCTAGAAGGTGCAGTCGATTGGGCTGCGAGCGTCGTGAAGCCTGGCCCGGTCGCGCTCCGGCCAGGTCCAGCCCGCCGACGCCACCGAGCACCCGCTCCCCGACGAGACGGCGCACGTCTGGTTCACCGACCCGCCCTACTACGACGCGGTGCCCTACGCCGACCTCTCGGACTTCTTCCTCGTCTGGCTCAAGCGCGCGCTGCCGGAGCATCCGCTCCTGCGCGACCCGTTCGATCCGGAGAACCCGCTCGACGCCGAAGAAGCGCGAGGCCGTACAGGACGAGACCAAGAAGGACGACGGGCGCACCAAGGACCGGGCGTGGTTCGAGGAGACAATGGCGAAGGCCTTCGCCGAAGGGCGCCGCGTCCTGCGCGGAGGACGGCGTGGGCTCGTCGTCTTCGCCCACAAGACGACGGAGGGCTGGGAGGCGCTCCTTTCCGGGCTGATCCGCGGCGGCTGGACAATCACCGGCTCCTGGCCGATCGCTACGGAACGACCGGGCCGCTTGCGGTCCCGCGAATCCGCCGCCCTCGCCACCAGCGTTCACCTCGTCTGCCGCCCGCGGCCCGAGATGCCCCGGTGGGCGACTGGGCGGAGGTCCTGCGCGAACTGCCCCGGCGCGTCGGCGACTGGATGGAGCGCCTGCAGGCCGAAGGCATCCGCGGCGCGGACCTCGTCTTCGCCTGCATCGGCCCGGCGCTCGAAATCTTCAGCCGCTACCGCAAGGTCGAGACCGCCGAGGGGCGCGAGGTCACACTGGCCGAGTACCTGGAGAAGGTCTGGGAGGTCGTCGGCCGAACAGCGCTGGAACAGGTGCTCGGCACGGCCGAGGCGCAGGCCCGCAACGGCGCGGCCGGGGCGTTGGAGGAGGACGCGCGGCTCACCGCGCTGTTCCTCTGGACCCTGCAGGACCACCGGCCAGCGGCACGGAGCAGGAACGCCGGCGAGGCGAGCCGACGAGGACGAAGAGGAGCGAGGACGAAGAGAAGCCGCTCGGCGAAAGCGAGGGCAGGGGCTACACTCTGGTCTTCGACGTCGTCCGCCGCTTCGCCCAGCCGCTGGGAATCGACCTTCCCAGATGGGAAGGCCGCATCATCGAGACGAAAAAGGGCGTGGTCCGCTCTGATGGCGGTCCGCGAGCGCGCCAGGCAGACTCTTCGGCGGCGAGGGCGCGGAGGCGGCGCGGACTGGATCGCCGAGGACCCGAAGAAGAACCTCCAGCAGGTGCTCTTCCCGGAGATGGAGCGGAACGCGCCCCCGAAGGGCCGCGGCGCGGGGCCGGCGGCGCAAGGGGCTCATCGACGCCTCGGAGGTGGAACTGAAAAGACCGCGAGGCCACTGCGGCGAGGCGGCACGACGCTCGACCGCGTGCACGCGGCCATGCTGCTGCAGGCCAGCGGGCAGGCGAATGCCCTGCGCGCGCTCCTCGAGGCCGAGCAGAGCGCGGGCCGGACTTCCTGCGGCTGGCCAACGCGCTTTCCGCCCTCTACCCGAAGGGCAGCGAGGAGAAGCGCCTGCTCGACGCGATGCTCCTGGCGGTGCCACGATGAGGAGGTCTCGATGCTGAAGAAGCTGACCGTCAAGGGCTTCAAGTCCCTGGCCAACCTGAGCGTGGACCTCCCTCGCTTTGCGGTGCTTTTCGGACCCAACGCCGCTGGGAAGAGCAATCTCCTCGATGCGATCCTGGCCCTGTCGCGGCTCGGCACGGAGCGCACGCTCGCGGACGCGCTGAGCGACCCGATTCGTGGCCGGCAGATCGAGGCGTTCTCCTTCCCTCCCCAGGGGCTTCCGGCACTTCTGGCTTGTTCCGACGCTCGCTTCGAGCTGAGCGCAGATGTCGATGACGGGAGGGATTCGTACCGGTACCGGCTTGCCGTTCGAATCGAACCCGCATCGGGAAGACTGACGGTGGCCGATGAGTACCTGGCCCAACTTGGGGCGAAAGGCGAACCGAAGGGCAGACCCCAAATCGAACAGGTCGATGGGGAATTGCGAATCCGCCGGAAAAGCAAGCCGGCACACCCCCGTACTGAGCCCTTAGGACTGAACCACACGGTCCTGTCGGACAGCCGCTTCGGGGGTGTGGAGTACCGCGCGTTGGAGCGCGTGCGCCAGGAGCTGACGGCGTGGCGTATCTACTACCTCGATCCACGCGTGGCGATGCGCGCGGAGCGGCCTCCATCCGACGTGCGCGATATCGGCGTGCTCGGCGAGAACATCGCGCCGTTCCTCTATCGGCTTCGGGCCGAGCAGCCGAAGCGCTTTGCTGCGGTGTTTCGCACCCTGCGATCGATCGTCCCGAGCGTGGAGGAGCTGGCCGTCGATCTGGACAAGCGGCGCGGCACGCTCGATGTCCTCATCCGGCAGGCCGGCGTCGACTACTCCACGCGCATCGTTTCGGAGGGAACGCTCCGTGTTTTGGCGCTCTGCGCCATCGCCGTCAACCCGTGGGGCGGCTCCCTCGTCGGCTTCGAGGAGCCCGAGAACGGCGTCCACCCGCGCAGACTCGAGTTGATCGCCCAGCTTCTGCTCTCGCTGGCCCTGGAGCAGAACCGCCAGGTCGTTGTCACGACGCACTCGCCGCTCTTTTGCGATGCGGTGCTCAAGCACGCCCGTTCCAGGCCGGCGGATATCGGGCTCTTCAATGTCCACCGCGCGGGCGGGGAGACGATCGTCAAACCGTTCGCTGTCACCGGTGCGGTGGTCGAGGACCAGGAGATCGCCGCCGCCCTCACGGCGGGCACCGAGGACGGCCTCTTCGAGAGCATGCTCATGAGGGGGCTGCTGGATGAGTGACGTTCTCCTCATCGATCTGTTTGTGGAAGATCGTGCGCACGAAGAGTTTTTGGTGCCGCTTGTGGAGCGGGTCGCGAAGGAGGAGCAGGTGAAGGTCAAACTCCGCGTTCGCTCCGCGCGAGGCGGACACGGCCGGGCCATCGCGGAGTTCGGGACGTACCAGAAGCTGATACAGAGGGGTGCCTTCGGGGAGGCGCCGCCGGAGCTCGTGGTCGTAGCCATAGACGGCAACTGTACGACGTTCGCAGACAAGAAAAAAGAGATCGCGAGTGCGACCACGCAGGAACTTCAGGGAAGAGTGGTTGCCGCCTGCCCGGATCCCCACGTGGAACGCTGGTACCTCGCAGATCCGGATTCATTCAACGATGTGGTCGGTCACCGCCCCGTGGTCGGTGAAAAGAAGTGCACAAGGGGTCACTACAAGCAGTTACTCGCCAGTGCTGTGCGGATGGCTGGCCACCCGTTCACCCTCGGCGGGATCGAGTTCGCCCGCGACCTCGTCGAAAAGATGGACTGGTTCCGCGCAGGCAAGCAGGATACATCGCTCAAGGCGTTTCTCGACGACCTGCGCGCGCATCTGCGCCAACTCGGCGCGCAAAGACGGACGACACAGTGACGCGCGCAACTTGGCAGATCTCGGGCGGGCCGGCTGTGCGCTCCTATGACGGCGTCTTCCTGAAGTACGGTGTCGGCCTGATCGGCCCGGGGGACGCGGGCCCTTGGAACGCGGAGCGGGACGACCAGGAGTTCGAAGGCGGCTTCGTCCGCCGCTTCGCCAGCGAGGTCCAGGTCGGTGACGTCTTCCTGCTACGGACCGGGATCTCGAGGATCTGCGCGGTCGGGATCGTCGCCAGCGACTACCTCTACCTGAACCAGTTCGACGACGTGAACGGCTGGGACCTCCAGCACGCGCGCCGCGTGCGCTGGCAGCCGTTGCCGGAACCCCATGAGTTCGGCAAGCCGGTCTTCGGTGCCAATCCTGGGCGGCTGTCGCGCGTCTGGAGCGAAGAGGTTCTCGACTATACCCACCGCTTCCTGCATTCGCCTCCCACGCACTGGCAGACGGCCGCCTTGCCGCATCTACCGCCGGAGCAACCGCCCCTCGAGGACGTGCCCGCCGCACTCCGAGGCCTCGTTGCGGAAGCGAACGACCTCGTCCTGCGCGTGGGGGATCGGCAGGCGTTCGGCGAGCACCCGAGCGAGGACGAGATGGTCGCGCACTTCGTGGTTCCGTTCCTGCGGGCGCTGGGCTGGCCGCCGGAACGCATCGCCGTCAAGTGGCGGTACATCGACGTGGCCGTGTTCCGGGCCCTGCCACGGACGCCGGAGAACTGCCAGCTGGTGATCGAGGCGAAGCGCCTGGGAGCGGGCGTGGAAGGAGCGCTGGAGCAGGCGAAGGGGTACCTCGAAGCGCTCGGTACGCCCCGGGACGTGGTCGTGACCGACGGCATCCGCTACCGCATGTATTCGTGCCAGAGGGGGTTCGAGCCGGTCGCATACGCGAACCTCGGCCGGCTGAAGAAATCCGCGGCCGAGCTGTTCGCACGCATGAAGAGACCGTAGGAGGAGCGTGATGGAAAGCTGGTATCGGCGTGCCGCCCCGCCGGAGGAGGTCCTGACATGGCCGTGAAGCTCAAGGAGGTGCTGAGCCTGGTGGGAAAACTGGATGACTGTCCCGGCGAGGACACCCCTCGCCAGCGCTTTCGGCGGTTCCTGCGAAGCCAGGTCGGAGATGTCGGCCTTCTGAGGGATTACGTCCAGGAGTGCCTCCAGGCCTCGGAGGAGCAGTACAACAAGGCCCTCCAGGACCTCGTGAACCGCCTGGGCGAACTCCTCGGATTCGAGGTCGAGTACGGCCGGTACCGGGGGATCCGGGGGGAGGTCGGCTTCGACGGCCTGTGGACGTCCCCGTCCGAGTTCCACGTGGTCGTGGAGGTGAAGACGACGGAGACCTACGCGGTTTCAACGAAGACGCTCGTGGGATATGTCGACGAGCTGATCTCCGCGCGCCGGATCCCGAGCTGGGACAAGGCCATCGGACTCTACGCCATCGGCCGCCGGGATTCGGACACCAGACAGATCGAGAACGCGATCCGTGCCGAGAAGAGGACGGAACAGCTCCGCGTCATCGATGTGGAGGAACTCCTTTCCCTGGCGGAGCTCATGAGGGATTACGATGTCCCCCATGCGGATGTCCTGCGGTTCCTGAAACCCCCGGAGCCGAGCATCAGTCCGCTCGTGCGCGTCGTTTCGACGATCGTTGCCCAGGCGACAGCCCAGGGGCAGGCCCTCGAACCGGCGATGCCGGCCGGTACCGAGCAGGAGCGCAGGACCGGCGGATCCTGCTGGCTGACTCCGGTAAGCGGCGATGCGGATTCCTCGGCGGCCGAAAAGATCCAAAGGCTGCTTTCCGAGGGCGTCTACGCTTTTGGAGACCGCACCCCCCACCGAACCCGGATCCAGGCGGGGGACTGGATCGCGTTCTACGCGAGCGGAACGGGGGTCGTCGCGCACGCCCGGGTGAAGAGCGGCCCGGAGCATAGACCGCATCCGCCGTGCGGGAAAAGGAGAGCTACCCCTGGACGATCACCCTCGAGCAGGTCCAAATGTACCTCGATCGCCCGGTCTCCATCGACGAGAAGCTCCGGGGCCGGCTCGATGCCTTTCGGGGCAGGGATCCGTCCCGTTCGTGGGGTTGGTTCGTCCAGACGACGCAGGAGCTCACGCCCAAGGACTTTTCGCTCCTGACCGGACAGACCCCGGCAGGTGGCAGGGAATGACATGGAACCTTGGTACAAAGTCGCAACCCCGCGCAGAGAAGTCCGGGAGGGACGGTCCTTCAACCCGGACGAGTTCGCCATCGCCCTCGAGCAGGTGGTGGCCGGAACGGCCCCCGAGGACTATCGGGATCCCGCGCAGTTCTTTGCGCGCACGTGCTGGACGCGCGCGCTTCGGGAACACGCGGGCATGGTGCTGCGCAGGCTCTCCGGCAGGACCGACAACACCGCCCCGGTCCTGACCCTGATCACCCAGTTCGGCGGCGGCAAGACGCACACGCTCACCGCCCTCTACCACCTCGGCACGAGCGGCGACAAGGCGTACGGGTGCCCGGGGGTCGCCGATCTGATCCGGGAGGCCGGCCTCTCCTCGGTTCCCAAGGCGCGCGTGGGCGTGTTCGTCGGCAACGCCTGGGACCCGCAGGAGGGCCGCGAGACCCCGTGGATCGACCTCGCCCGCCAGCTCGCGGGTGACGCGGGGGTCGAAGCGCTGGGGACCGCGGCGAAGACGATCCCTCCGGGAACGGAGTCCATCGCCCGCGTCTTTCAGGCGGCCAACGCCCCCGTGCTGCTTCTGTTCGACGAGGTGCTCAACTTCCTCAACCGGCACCGCGGGATGGCGGAATCCTTCCATGCCTTCATCCAGAATCTGACGGTCGCCACGACCGGGACGACCCACGGCGCGGCGGTGATCAGCCTCCCGCGCAGCCAGGTCGAGATGACCGACTGGGACCTGCAGTGGCAGGAGAAGATCACCAAGGTCGTGCGCCGCGTCGCCAGGGACCTGATCGCCAACGACGAGACGGAGATCAGCGAGGTCGTCCGGCGGCGGCTGTTCGAGGACCTGGGAAGCGAGCGGGTCAGGAAGAACGTGGCCAAGGCCTTCGCCGACTGGTGCTTCGAACGGCGCGCCCAGCTGCCGCGGGAATGGACCGCGGTGGACGCGGTGGCGACGGAGGCCAAGGCCCGCCAGTACCTCCGCAGCCGATTCGAGGCGTGTTACCCCTTCCACCCGGCCACGCTCTCGGTCTTCCAGAGAAAGTGGCAGGCGCTGCCCCAGTACCAGCAGACGCGCGGGACCCTGGCGATGCTCGCGCAGTGGATCGCCTGGGCATATCGGGACGGATTCACGACCGCCCGGCGCGAGCCGCTCATCACGCTCGGCTCCGCCCCGCTTCACGATCTGGGGTTCCGGAGCACGATTTTGGGTCAGCTCGGGGAGTCCCGGCTCGTCGCGGCGATCGAGGCAGACATAGCAGGCCAAACCTCGCACGCCCGCGCCCTGGATGCCGATACGAAAGGGCCGCTGCGCGATATCCACCGCCGCGTGGGGACGGCGATCCTCTTCGAGTCCTCGGGCGGCCAGACCGACAAGGTGGCGCACCTGCCGGAGCTGCGCTTCGCCCTCGGCGAGCCGCAGGTGGACACGACCTCGGTGGACAGCGCCGCGTTCGCGCTCGAGGACAGGTCCTACTTCATCCGGAAGGTGGGCGCGGACGGGTTCAAGATCAGCCACCAGCCCACGATGAAGAAGGTGGTGAACGACCGGCGGGCGTCGCTGGACGAGGAGACCGAGATCAAGCCTGCGATGCGCAAGCTCGTCGAGGTTGAGTTCCGCCGGGGAGCGAGCATTCCCGTGACGCTTTTCCCCCGGGACGGAGCCGACGTCCCGGACACCCCGAGGCTCACGCTGGTCGTCGCTGAACCGGAGGCCGAGTGGACGGGCGGCGGACCGCTGAGGAGCCAGATCGCGGAATGGACCAGGCAGCGCGGCAGATCCCCGCGCCTGTACCCGGGATCGCTCGTGTGGTGCCTCAAGAAGCCGGGGCGGGATCTGCGCGAGAAGGTGGAGCTGTGGCTCGCGTGGAAGCGAGTAGCCCGGGAAGTGGACGAGGGTACGCTGGGAGGTGAGTTCGACGGGTCGGATCGCGCCGGCCTCCGCTCGAAGGTCGCGGCCGCAGAGGAGGCGGCGAAGGACGAGGTGTGGGCGGGCTACCGGTTCGCTGTGATCTATGAGCCCTCACCCCAAGCCTCCCCCGGGGGAACAGGGAGCGAGGCTGAGGGTGACGGCCTCAAGACCATCGACCTCGGGGCCGGCCACTCCTCGAGCGGCGAGACCCTGTGCGGCAGGGTCATCGCCGCGCTCAAGTCCGAAGCCCTGCTCAACGAGTCTGTCGGTGCGGGCTACATCGAGAGGAACTGGCCTCCTGCCCTGAAGGAGTCGGGCGCGTGGCCGCTCGCCAGCCTGCGCCAGAGTTTCCTGAACGGCTCGCTGACGAGGCTCCTCGACCCGGAGAAGACCCTGCGGGAGAAGATCGTCGAGTTCGTCGCAAGGGGCGAGTTCGGCCTCGCCTCGGGCGAGAAGGCGGACGGAACCTACGAGCGGATCTGGTTCGGCGAGCCGGTCCCCCACG
This sequence comes from Planctomycetota bacterium, assembly GCA_026004615.1. Classification (GTDB taxonomy): domain Bacteria; phylum Planctomycetota; class J058; order J103; family J103; genus BPJM01. The sequence goes on along the minus strand of BPJM01000001.1, from coordinate 449,962 downwards.
ACGAGGTCGCCTTCGAGCCGGACGTCTTTTTGCTGACCAGGGCCAGGGCGCAGGCGCTCGAGGCGGGCATTCCGGCGCCTGTTCCGGAAGGGGGAGCGGAACCCCCGCCTCCCCTATCGAGACCGGGGCCCTGCCCCGCACCGGAGCCCTGCCCCGCACCGGAGCCGGGGCTCGAGCCGGCCCCCGGCGTCCAGACGAGCACCATTCGCCTGTCGGGCGCCGTTCCCCCCGACGTCTGGAACCGCCTGGGGACCAAACTCGTTCCGGTGCTGCGAAGGACGGGCTCGGAGCTGAAGCTCAACGTGGAGTTCGCGGTCACGGTCCAACGCGACCTTGCGGGGCACCTGGCGGCCGAGCTTCGCCGGATCCTCGATGATCTGGGCATCTCGAGCTGCCTGGAGGTCAGCGATGACGGCTGAGATCCAGGCGGAGCGGGGGCACCCGTAACGGTCGAGGGGCCGCTGGAACCCGGCGAGCGAGGCGCGCTGGGTGCTGCTGAATCTGGAGGACCTGTGGCTGGAGACGCGGCCGCAGAACGTCCCCGGCACCGGCGCCGACTGCCCCAACTGGCGGCGGCGCGCGCAGCCGGCGCTCGAACAGCTGGGCGCGCTGCCCGCCGCCGCGGAGCTGCTGGCGCTGCTCGCGCGCGCGGGGGGGCTAGGCCGGCCGGGCTCCGGCGCGGCGGAGCGGCCGGGGGCGCAGCCCGGCCCCGGGCGCGCAGCCGGGGGAGGCAGCGGGTAGCGGAGGGAGGCAGGGCACATGGCGGGCCTGCACCAGGTCTGCGTGCACGCGCACTTCTACCAGCCGCCGCGGGACAATCCGTGGCTGGAGGCGGTCGAGCGCGAGGAGACTGCCGCCCCCGCCCGCGACTGGAACCGGCGGGTGCACGAGGAGTGCTATGCGCCGAACGGCTGGGCGCGCATCCTCGGCCCCACAGGGCGCATCGCCCGCATCGTCTCCAACTACGAGCGGCTGAGCTTCGATGTCGGGCCGACCCTGCTCAGCTGGCTCGAACGAGAGGCACCGCGGACCTACGCGCGCGTGCTCGAGGCCGACCGGCGCGCCGCCGCCCGCCACGGCGGGCACGGGCCGGCGTTGGCGCAGGCCTACGGGCACGCGATCCTGCCGCTGTGCGAGCCGCGCGATCTGCGCACCCAGGTGCGGTGGGGGCTGGCGGACTTCCGCCACCGCTTCGGGCGCGAGCCCGCGGGGATGTGGCTGCCCGAGTGCGCGGTCGATCTGCCGGTGCTCCAGGAGCTGGTGGCGGCGGGCGTGCGGTTCGTGGTGCTCGCCCCGCACCAGGCGGCCGCGGTGCGCCCGGGCCCGGCGGCGCCCTGGCGGCGCGTCGAGCCGGGCACGCTCGATACGACGGTGCCCTACCGGCAGCGGCTGCCCGGAGCGGGCGAGCCGAGCATCGCCGTCTTCTTCTACGACGGGGAGCTGGCGCACCGGATCGCCTTCGGCGAGCTGCTCCAGGACGGCGCGCGCCTGCTGCGGGCGCTGCTCGATGGCAGCCGGCCCGCCGGCAGCGAAGGCGGCGGCGCACCGCCGCCCCTGCGGCTGGTCCACGCGGCCTGCTGGCAGGGCTGCCGCGCGGATCTTATGCGCAACGCGCTGGCGCACGTGCCGAAGCGCTCGCAGCCGATGAGCTGCGCGACCCTGAAGACGGTCTTCGCGCAGCCGTCCTAGGAGCAGGCACGCGAGCAGGTCCCCAGCGTCGTTGCCGCGCTGGACCGGACGCATTCGCATCTGGGCGAGTTGTTTTGCGAACTCCGGCGACGGCGCCGTCGCGTACCTGGCGATTCCGGCGGCGGCCCGGCGCCCGATCCACTCGACAAACCCGCTCGAACGCCTCCACCGAGAGAGCCGACGGCGCACCACGGCCGTCGGGATGCTTCCGAACAGGCGGGTCTGCTGCGCCTGGCCGGCGCGCTCGGGATCGAGCAGACGGCGGGTCGGGGATCGGACGAAGGTCCTGCAGCCGGGCGTTGATGGCAGCCCTGTAGGGGACGGCCGAGCCGGAGTCGACGGTGCTCCTTGCGGTATCCCTCGCCCTCGCCGCGTGGGAGCGCTGATTTGTCCGGCGGTCTCAGCGCTCCGCGGGGTCAGGCAAGGCTTTCGAGGAGACGCGAAAAAGGTCTCGAGGTTCGGGTTGAAGACAAGCCGAACCTGAACGCTCGACGGGACATGAGGCTCCCGCCCGGCCGGACTCTCGTTGCGGTGAGGGCGAGCACGGGGCGTTGGCCGCCGCGTGCTCGGTTCGACGTCGGGCCCAGACCAGCGGAGTGGGCTGTGGCGGGTCTGGGGGCGCGGATCGGGTGCCGCACGCCTGCGAGGGCGGGGGGCTCCGGGCTGGCGGGCCGGCAGCGTGGTCAGACTTCCCCGACTGCGATCGTTTCGATGGCGGAACTTCGGCGGAGCGTCGAAGAACGACGGCCGCGGAAACAAGGACAGGGCGGAGACCCGGTTGGCGACCTTCTTTCCGATGTTACCCAAGTGAAAACGGTCCTGTGCGAGATCCACAAGATGCTGAGCGGCCAGTTCATCTTTTCCGGCCCGCACAACCGGCAGTTCTATCTGGATCTCAAGAAGACCGGCCATGCCGGCGCGCTCGTCGAGAAGTGCGCCGAGAGCCTCGAGGCTTTCCGGCTCGACCGCTACTGCTACGAGGTGAGGAAGCGGGTCATCGAGTGCGCCGGCCAGGCCTACCTGCCTGCGCCGCAGTCGGGAGCCTCGCGGCAGGCAGGCGTCACCGGTTATTGTGTCGGGCCGCACGAGCGGGAACGGCTGGAGCGCGTGGCGGCGTGATCAACCCGGAGGTCGCGGATGATCGAGGAAACACGGGGATCGACAGCTCCAGCGAAAGGGAATTCGGACGCCAACCTGGGCTACGGAGTGCGCCTCCGGCACGATGCGCACGCTACCGGCTCGAACAGCGGATGGGGCGCATCCACCGCTGCGGTCAAGCCGGCGAGGTCTGGGTCTACAACCTGGTCGCCCAGAACACCCGCGAGGGCGCGGTTCTGCAGAGGGTTCTCTCGAAGCTGGACGTCATGCGGGAGCAGATGGGGTCCGACCGGGTCTACGACGTGATCGAGGAGTGGCTGGAGGACGTGCCGCTGGTGCGGCTCGGCGCTCCGACGAAGTCTGCAAAGAGGGCTCGCAGGGCTCTTGCAGAGCTTGTCGCCGAGGGAGGATGTGCGTACGCCAAACGAAGATCTGATGCATGGACGAACCTTTCCGCGCATCGTCGAAGTCGCCCTGCCGACTCGGGAGATGCCGGCGGAGTAGCGTGCGGGACAAGGAGATCCATCAGGCCCAGATCAGCCACCGTCGACAGTGGGTGGGCTCGCCGACCGCTCGCTGCGTTGCGAGGGGTGATGCTCGCCTTTCTGAGCGACCATCGAGGGCAGTCGGGGGACAGACTTCCTTCCGGCACCGGTGGGGGGGCGCTATATGCCCCGCTTGGAGAACGACACGAAGGAGCCGTTTCCATGATTCCCGGCTCGATCGTTCGCTGCCGGAATCGCGAGTGGGTGCTGCTGCCCGCGGATCAACGAGGATATCTTCGTGCTCCGGCCCCTCACCGGGACGACCGACGACATCGTCAAAGTGCACCGGGGCCTGGCGACTCTCGTCGGCTACGACCTTCCCTTCGAGCGCGTCACGCCGGCGTCGTTTCCCCTGCCGGCGGCGGAGGGCGTGGCGGACGCGGCGAGCGCGCATCTCCTCTGGCAGGCAGCGCGGCTTACGCTCCGCGAGGGGGCGACCCCGTTTCGCTCCCTGGGGCGCATCTCCATCCGGCCGCGCGTCTACCAGTTCGTGCCGCTGCTCATGGCGCTGCGCCTCGACCCGGTGCGGCTCTTCATCGCCGACGACGTGGGGGTGGGAAAGACCATCGAGGCGCTTGCTCATCGCGCAGAGAACTCCTCGACCGCGGGGAGATCCAGCGCTTTTGCGTGCTCTGCCCCCCGTACCTCTGCGAGCAGTGGGCCAAGGAACTCGCGGAGAAGTTCAACCTCGAGCCCGTGGTGATCCGCTCGGGAACCGTAGGGCAGCTCGAGCGGCAAACCCCGCTCGGCCGGAGCCTCTACGAGCACTTCCCCGTCCAGGTGGCGAGCATCGACTTCGTGAAGACCGACCGCAACCGCCACCAGTTTCTGCAGTTCTGTCCCGAACTCGTGATCGCGGACGAGGTGCACGGCGCCGCGGCGGCCCTGGGCCCGCGCCAGCAGGAGCGGCATGCGCTCTTGCGCGAGGTGGCGAAGAAGCCGGATCGGCATCTGATCCTGCTCACCGCCACGCCCCATAGCGGCATCGAGGATGCCTTTCGGTCGCTCCTCGGGCTTCTGCGCCCGGAGTTCGCCGAGTTGGATCTGGGCAGCCTGGAGCGAGACGCAGCGCATCGAGCTGGCTCGCCATTTCGTCCAGCGTACCCGCCGCGACATCGAACAGACCTGGGAGGCGGCTGCCTGTTTCCCGAAGCGGGAAACGGCGGACGAAACCTACGAGCTCTCCGGTCCGTACCGGGAGCTGTTCGAGCGCACCTACGCGTTTTGCTCGGAGATCGTGCGGACCGGCGAGGGCCTCGAAGAGCGCAAACGGCGGGTGCGCTACTGGGGGGCGCTGGCGCTTCTGCGCTGCGTGATGTCGAGCCCGGCGGCGGCGGTGGCGGCCCTGGAAAAACGACGCGAGGGGGCCGGGGTGTCGCTGGCAGCCGAGGAAGAGCCCGAGTTCGGGCCCTACGTGTTCGAGTCGGCGGAGGAACGCACCGAGGACGAGTCGCCTACACCTGCGGTCGAAGCGGCGTCAGATACCCTCGCCTGAGGGCGACCGCCGCAAGCTGCGAGAACTCGCAGCGCCTGGCCGAGCGACTCCTGGGGACGACGCGAAGACACCAAGCTCGAGCGCGCCATCGAGATCGTGCAGCGCTTGCTGCAGGAAGGCTTCCATCCCATTCTCTGGTGCCGGTACATCGCCACCGCCGAGTACGTCGCCGAGCATCTGCGGCAGCCGGTTGGGCCAGCAGGTGCAGGTCGCCTGTGTCACCGGCCGCATGGGCGACGACGAGCGCGAGGCCAAGATCGCCGAGATCGACGCCGACCGCCCCCGCGTGCTCGTGGCCACCGACTGCCTCTCCGAGGGCGTCAACCTCCAGGAGAAGTTCACCGCCGTCGTCCACTACGACCTCCCCTGGAACCCCAATCGCCTGGAGCAGCGCGAGGGCCGGGTGGACCGCTACGGCCAGCCGGCCAGAACCGTCAAGGCGATCCGCTTTTTCGGGCGGGACAACCCCGTGGACGGCGTGGTGATCGAGGTTCTGCTCGACAAGGCGCGGGAGATCCACCGCACCCTGGGCACGCATGTGCCCGTGCCTGAAGAAAGCGAAAGCGTCACCCAGGCGGTGCTCGAAGCGCTCTTCCTTCGCGGGCGGCGCCGGGCCGAGCCGCGGCAGCTCCTCCTAGACCTCGGGATCCCGCAGGTGGCCGACCTTCACAAGCGGTGGGAACGGGATGCAGAACGCGAGCGGATCAACCGCACGCGGTTCGCCCAGCGTGCCTTGAAGCCCGAGGAAGTGCAGCGCGAACTCGAGGCGACCGACGCGGTGCTCGGCGACCCGGCCGCCGTGCGCGAGTTCGTCCTCGCCGCGGCTCAGCGAATCGGCCTCGCGGTGGCCCCGGACCGCCGCCAGGGCGTTTTCCGGGTGACCGTGACTCCCGAGGCGACAGCCACGCTTCCCGAAGCCATCCGGCTGGTCTTGCCTGCGTCCAAGGGCGGACGGTGGCTCATCAGCTTCGACTCGCCCACACCCGAGGGCGCCGAGTATGTGGGGCGCAATCACCGCCTTGTGGCCACGCTGGCGCGGTTCTTCTTCGAGGAAGCGCTGAGCCGGCCCGGCAACGCCACCGTCTCGCGCTGTGGTGCTCTGCGAACCCGAGCCGTGGAGGCGCTCACGACGATCCTGCTGCTCCGCGTGCGGTACCTGGTCGAACAACCCCAACTGCGGCCTCTTTTGTCGGAGGAGGTGCTCGTGGTCGGCTTCGCGGGAGCCGGGCCCGCCGACGCCGAATGGCTGGAAGCCGAGGACGCGCTCCGGCTGCTGGCCGAGGCCAGGCCAGACGCCAATATCCCTGCGGAAGAAAAGCGCGAGCTGGTCGAGCGAGCGCTTGCGAGCGTGGGCGAGTGGCACGCGACGGCGGCCGAGTGGGGCGCCGCACATCCGATCCAGCGGGCGGTCCGGGATCGGGTGGCCCGACGCGGCGAGCGAGCTCGCCGATGCCCACAAGCGCATCCGCCAGGCGGTGTCGCTTGCGCGTGCGCGGGCTCGAGGTGAAGCCGCAGTTTCCTCCGGACCTCTTGGGCATTCTGGTTCTGCAACCGGTGGTGCAGCCATGAGTGTCTTTCCGGCTATCCGCATCGAAGGCGGCCTGCTCGGGCCGGACATCTTGGAGCAAGTCCTGGCTGCCGATCTGCCGGGACAGAAGCCCAAGGACTTCGGTCTCGACGGCAGGCGGAGCCTCACCGACGAGATCGCCAGTGTCTTCGCCGATGCGCGCGCCCAGTGGGAAGTGTTCCAGCGGCGGCTGGAGCGGCTGCCGGAGAGCGACCCCGCGACATCGGTCACCCGCGACGCGTGGATGATTCCGTTCCTGAGTCTGCTGGGCTACGAGCTCCGATACAACCCGCGTGCCTACGAGGTGGACGGCCTCACCTTCGCCATCTCCCATCGCGCCGGGGACTCGGAGGACGCCCCGCCGGTACACATCGTGGGCGCACGGCAGGAACTGGGACGGGTGGCACCCACCGGGCGGCCCCGGCTCGCGCCTCACTCGCTGGTCCAGGAGTTCTTGAACCGCAGCGAACAGCTCTGGGGAATCGTCACCAACGGCCTCACCCTGCGCCTTTTGCGCGACAGCACCTACGTGCGCCGCCAGGCCTACGTGGAGTTCGACCTGCGGCAGATCTTGGAGGAGCAGCGGTTCAATGACTTTGCCGTGCTCTACCGCCTGCTCCACCGCAGCCGCCTGCCGCGCTCCGCCGGGGAGGCGAAGGATTGTCTGCTCGAGCAGTACTACCAGCACGCCCTGGAGCAGGGCGGGCGGGTGCGCGAGCGGCTGCGCGACGGCGTGGAGGAGTGCATCAAGCGCCTGGCGAACGGCTTTCTCAAGCATCCCGCGAACCAGGCCCTCAGGCAGCGCGTCTCAGCCGAGCGCTACGGCGAACGCCGATCGGCTGCCCCCGAGGAGAAGACTTTACCGCCAACTGTTGCGCCTGGTGTACCGGCTCCTGTTTCTGTTGGTCTCCGAGGATCGAGGGCTCATCAGTGCCGATCCCCTCTATCGCGAGCACTACGGCGTGGCCCGGCTGCGGCGGCTCCTCGAGCGGCGCAGCGCCTACACCGAGCACGACGACCTCTGGTGCAGCCTGAGAGTGCTCTGGAAGGTGCTCTGCGACGAGAAGCTCGCCGGGTTCTTGGGTGCAGCCGCCGCTCAACGGCGAGCTCTTCGAGCCTTGCGACCTCGACGCCTGCACCATCACCAACCGCGACTTCCTCGAGGCGTTCTGGCATCTCGCGTATTACCGCGAAGCGCCCTCCGCGCCGCCGCGCCGGGTCAACTACGCCGCCTTGGACGTCGAAGAACTCGGCTCGGTGTACGAGAGCCTCCTCGAGTACCACCCGCAGGTGGACTCCTCCGGCACCGTTCCCACCTTCGACCTCGCCCCCGGCTCCGAGCGCAAGAGCACCGGCTCCTACTACACGCCGCCGGAACTCGTGGCGGAACTGATCCGCTCGGCCCTGGACCCGGTGATCGAGGAACGTCTTGCGGTGGCTGAGCGAGCGGCGAGCAGCGAGTGGCGAGCAGCGAAAGAAAACCTATTTCAATCTTTTGGAAAAGCCTATGTCGATTCACTCATTTCGCGACTTGGAAGTGTGGCAGAAAGCCATAGAATTGACAGAGCAGGTTTACCGTCTGACCCGGTCGTTCCCACGGGAAGAGCAGTATGGACTGACAAGCCAGATGAGACGAGCAGCAGTCTCGATTCCGGCGAACATCGCCGAGGGCTGGGCACGGCGGGGAACCAAGGAGTTCCTTCAGTTTCTGAACATTGCCTCGGGCAGCCTTCGGGAGTTGGAAACCTACCTGATCCTAGCCGAGCGGATCGAGCTGGCTCAACACCCGGAAGTGCAAGCTCTCCTGGACTTGGCGCAAACTCTGGGCCGACAACTGATCGCGCTGCAGCGCAGCCTCTCCGCGAAAACCAAATAAAGCGCATCTGGAATGCCATTCCGCTCGCCGCTCGCCGCTCGCTGCTCGCCGAGCACGCTCTTTTGAGCGTGCGCATCCTCGACCCCGCCTGCGGCTCGGGCCACTTCCTGCTCGCGGCGGCCCGCCGGCTGGGCAAGGAACTCGCGAGGATCCGTACCGGTGAAGACGAACCCGCCCCGGAGCGGGTGCGCGAAGCGATCCGCGATGTCGTCGCGCACTGCATCTACGGCGTGGACAAAAATCCGCTGGCGGTGGAACTCTGCCGGGTGGCGCTCTGGCTCGAGGCCCACTGCGAAGGCAAACCGCTCACCTTCCTGGACCATCGCATCCGCTGCGGCGATTCGCTCGTGGGGGTCTTCGATCTCGGCGTGTTGGAAAAGGGCATTCCCGACGAGGCGTTCACCCCGGCCACGGGTGACGACAAGGCCGCGGCGAATCTCCTGAAGAGGCGCAATCGGGCCGAACGCCGCGACTTGGAGCGAGGCCAGCTTCGGCTCCCGTTTCATCCAGAGGAGGTTCTGCCCACCCTGGCAGAGCAAGACAGAACCCTCGCCGCGATTTCGGACGATTCCCCGGCCGAGGTCCGGCGCAAGAAGGCACTCTACGAGCGCCACCGCGGCGAGCCTGAGCGCCTAAGGCTCGCCGAGGCTTGCAACCTTTGGACGGCGGCCTTCTTCCAACCGATGCGCAATGGACCATCCTTCCAGCCGCAGGCCATCACCACCCAGGTTCTGGTGGACCATCTGGCGGGACGGACGCACCCTCAGGCCGTGGCGCAAGCCGAGGCGCTTGCCGTGGCACACCGCTTCTTCCACTGGCCGCTCGAGTTTCCCGAAGTCTTCGCTGACGGCGGCTTCGACGTGGTGCTGGGCAATCCGCCGTGGGAGCGCATCAAGCTGCAGGAACAGGAGTTCTTCGCCGCGCGCGATCCGCGGCTCGCTCATGCCCCGACGGCCGCTCAGCGCAAGCGGCTCATCGCGAGCCTGCAGGAAGAAAATCCGGCGTTGTGGACGGCGTACCGCGAAGCGCTTCATGCCGCCGAGAGCACGAGCCGCTTCTTGCGCAGCTCGGGCGGTTATCCGCTCACCGGTCGCGGCGACATCAACACCTATTCGGTCTTTGCCGAGCGCATGCGGCGGCTTCTGCGCCCGCGGCGGGCGCGCGGGGGTCATCGTGCCCACCGGCATCGCCACCGACGACACGAACAAGTTCTTCTTCGCCGACCTCGTCGAGCGGGGTGAGCTGGTGAGCCTTTTCGATTTCGAGAACCGTAAAGGAATCTTTCCGGAAGTGCACCGCAGCTACAAGTTTTGCCTCCTCACCCTGCGCAGGTCAGACGATGGCGAGCGGCGAGCGGGGAGCGGCGAGCAGGCGGCCGAGTTCGCCTTCTTCTGCCACGAGGCGGGGGACCTGTCCGATCCCGAGCGCCGGTTCACCCTGACGCCGGAAGACTTCCGCCTGCTCAACCCCAACACCCGCACCGCCCCCATCTTCCGCAGCCGCCGCGACGCCGAGCTGACCAAGCACATTTACCGCCGGGTGCCGGTGCTGCTGGATGAGGGCAAGGGCGAGGCGGGCAACCCGTGGGGCGTCGAGTTTCTTGCGATGTTCCACATGGCCAACGACTCGGGCCTCTTCCGCACGCGGGAGGAGCTGGAGCGCGAGGGCTTCCGGCTCGAAGGCAACGTCTTCGCCCGGGGCGAGGAGCGCTACCTCCCGCTCTACGAGGCCAAGATGATCCACCAGTTCGACCACCGCTTCGGCGACTACCGCGACCAGCCGGAGGGCTCGGCCAGCACGCAACTGCCCGAGGTGCCGCTCGAGCGCCTGGCCGACCCCACTACCAGGTGCTCCCGCGCTACTGGGTCCCCGCCGAGGAGGTGGAAGCCCGCCTGCGGGCCAAGGGCTGGGACCGAGGCTGGCTCCTGGGGTGGCGGGACATCGCAAGGTCGACCGACGAGCGCACCGTCATCGCCGCCGTGATACCGAGGGTGGGGGTGGGGTACAAGTACCTGCTGATCGCTCCGACCTGCCAGACGCGCTCGTGCTTCTTGCTAGCCAGCTCTTCGCTTTAGCCTTCGACTACTGCGCGCGACAGAAGGTCGGGGGACACCAATCTTCGTATCTTCGATGAAACAGCTCCCGTCCTCCCCCCTCGGCCTTCGACCGGCCCTGCCCCTGGTCGCCCCGCGAGACAATTGCCGATTGGCTCCGCCCCCGCGTCCTCGAGCTCACTTACACCACTTGGGACCTCGAACCCTTCGCCCGCGACCTCGGCTTCGAACGTCCCCCCTTCCGGTACAACCCTGAGCGGCGCTTCCAGATCCGCTGCGAGCTGGACGCGGCCTTTTTCATCCTCTACCTCGGCACGCCGGAGGAATGGGAGCAGGAAGCGACACCGGAACTCAAGTCCCTCTTCCCCACGCCCCGCGACGCCGTGGCCTACATCCTCGACCAGTTCCCCATCGTCCGCCGCAAGGACGAAGAACGCTTCGGTACCTACCGCGCCAAGGATGTAATTCTCGAGATCTACGACGCCATGGTGGAGGCGGCGCGTGCAAAGAGGCCATGGAGACGAAGCCTGCTAGAGGACACCCGCAATGTCGGCTAGGGAGTACACACTCGAGGCCCTGACGGACATCTGGACCGGCGACGCCCAGGGCAAGCCCGACCGGACGATCACCACCGGCCTGCTCGGCTCCATCCGATGGTGGTTCGAGGTGCTGGTCCGCGGCCTCGGCGGCTCGGCGTGCGACCCGACCCGCGACGGCAACCGCTGCCCGGACCATCGAAAGAAACCCATCGAGCGGGCCATCACTGCGTGGTCTGCGAGCTGTTCGGCTGCACCGGGTGGGCGAGGAAGTTCCGCTTGGAGGTTCTGGACGAAAACGGCCAGGTCAAAGCCGCGCAGATCAAGAAGGGCGAAACCTTCAAGTTGCGCTTTACGCCGCTTCGGTCCGTTCGCCCTGAGGAATGGGCTCTTCTCGACCTGACGCTGCGGCTCATCGCCAAGTACGGGGCGCTCGGCGGCAAGACAAAGATTCGGAAGAGGAATGACGGAATCGGGAGACGGCCCGGTAACGGATCGGGGCAGGTTTGCGTCGAGAGTAGCCCGAGTGACCTTGCCAGCTCGACATGGCAGGAAATCTCAAGCCATTTGCACCACAGTCGCTGGCGCCAACCGAACCACAAAGGCTTCGAGTGGGCCGCCGCCAACAAGCTGGAGGCGCTGCCTGAGGAGCATCGGAGTCCGGAGGCCCTTCTGGCGCATCTTCGCAGCAATGCGGGCGGGGGTGGGTGATGAACTTCGATTACTTTTCCAAACTTGCCGCGGAGCAGGCATGCCCGAGCAAGGACTGTGTCCAGGCGCATGATCTCGCGTCGGGCTTCGTGGACGGGTGCACAACGTGGCTTTTGGCTCAACGCGCTCCGGGCTGCCGAGTGCGAGGCACGACTGACACATAAAGCGGACAAGAATAGGAAGAAGCAGCTCGAACAGAAGAAACGGGAGCACGAGCGCGCCAAGAATAACGCGCGGCGTTGCTACATGGAGCGCACCGTGCAGCGACCACTCGCGCTGCCGCAAGGTCTTCGCCTCGACCCCTGGCCGCCCGAGTTGCTCCACCGCTCTTGGCTCGCCATCGAGGTCGAATTCGAGCTGCTCACGCCCTGGTATTCCAAGGACGACCGGCTGTTTCACGTGCTCGACAACCCGGTGCGCAAGGACCGCGTCTTCGGCGTGCCGTTCATGGCGGCGGCGAGTCTGGAAGGGGATGTTGCGCTGGGCCTGCCGGATGCAGGCCGGGCTGCGGGAGCACCTCGAGCAGGGCAAGCGCTTCGAGGATTGGAACGATCCCGACTGGATCCTGCACCTCTTCGGAAACGAGAAAGGCGAAGAGAAGAATTTCATCAGGGCGCCCTGGTCTTCTACCCCACCTGGTTCGACAAGATCGGCTTCGAGGTGATCAACCCGCACGACCGGAGCGCCGGGCCGGCACGCACCCGATTTACTACGAGGTGGTGCCCGGCGGCGGCCCAAGAGACCGAGCACTGCGAGAGGGCGGCAAGGGGCCCTCCGCCTCCTCTATGCGCCGTGGCCCGGGATGAGAGGCACGATGCAGTTGGCTGACTGGCTGCCAAGCCTCCTGCAGGCCATCAAGGACTTGCTGACGCAGTACGGCATCTCCGCCAAACGCACGGTCGGCTGGGGCACGGCGGAGATCACGAAGTGGCGAGCCTGGAAAAAGGACGCGCCAGACAGGCAGCCCATCGAGGCGGACAGCCGCGAGAGATCTGCTGAAGCAGCTCCTGCCGAACTCTGGAGGCGCATCATGAGCAACGGCGCGCAGATGCTCGAGACCCTCCGCGACCACCGGCCCGCTGCTTCTGGCCTGCGAGGCCATCGGCTGGCTGCACATGACGGGCAAGGCCCACCCGGACTTTTTGCGCAGCACGGCGGGCAGGAGTGCGCTACGACGACCGCGAGTGGCTGAACAGCGTCAGTCCGCCGTTCCCATGGGATCAGAAGCTGGCATGGGCGCGAAGCGCCGGCCTGACGTCGCATTGGCCGGGTACACTGACGGACTTTATCACAAGCATCGCGGTCGCGATGGCGGCATTCTCGGCCTGTTGCAAGCGGCCCACGGCATGGCCTCGGGGATCGAGAAGCAGTCGTCTCCCGACGAGCACACGTCGGAATATCTGAACCAGGACGCCACGCACATGTGGCTGGCCTCGCCGTTCGGCCACCCGGTGCGCAACCTGTTGAACGATCCGCCGCCGCTTCTGCAGCCGGGTGGCTGGCGGGAGCTGCTCGACGAATCGAGAAGCTTCTCGATGAACTGGCAGCGCTTGGCTCATCCACCACATGCCGACGACCGCACGCCTGGTGGCAGTGGCGCGAGGGCGCGATCGGCCCCCGGGGCTGGGTGCGGCAGGCGTTTCTGTCCACCCTGGCCGAAACGCGCCTACCGAACAACGACGTGACGCTGTGGGACCAGTCTTACGTGGCGGCGGCGCTGTTCAAGTCCGCCGTGGCCGGCGCGGTGCTCGCCGGGGATGCATTTACGTGGGACAACCAGCTCAAGCAGCAAACGCGATGGCGGGTGCTCACGATCGGTCTCGGCACCCGCCACTACGAATCCCGCGCTGTGAAGATCGGCGACTGGGCGGGCGGCGCAGCGCGACATCGAGCGCTTCTTCGAGCAAGTTCGCAGGCTCATCGAAGTTGACCTGGCGGTGGGGTCCCTGGTCTATCGCGACGACGAAACGCTGGCCTTCACCTTCCCCGGGCGAGCGGGCAGATGGCAAGGGTGGCCTCGACGATCAGCAAGCCAAAACGCTTCACGAGGCGATTCAGCAGGAAGTTGACCGGCTTGCGCAGGACGCCGAAGCTCGAGACTCCTCCGCTGTGCAAGCTCTCCGAAAAGTCCACCCGCTCCTTCGTGCCCATGGTCGGGGAGCTCCGGAAGGTGCGAGACTGCTTGGCCGTTCCGGTCCACCGGAATGGCGGTGAAGGCAGCGGCACGCGCAGGCTTACGGAGCGCGCCATGTCTGCCCGGTCTGCCTCGTCGCGTCTCAACGAGCCACCGGCCAGCGCCAAGACCGAGAACGCTCGCAAAAGCTATCCCTGCAGCGGTCTGTCGCGAGCGCCGGCGGGGGCGCCTCGATGCGTGGCTTGCCGGTGAAGGGGACACGATCTGGATCTCCGAAGTGGCCGACGCCAACGACCGCGTGGCCCTGCTCAGCCTCAGCTTCGACCTGGAGCCGTGGCTCGACGGTACACGCAGTCGATTCGCTGCGGGCGCAGTGCATGGCGGAATGGCGGCGATTCAATCCCGTGCTTAGGAACCAAAGACAACCCCGTAGACCCAGCCAGGCTCGTTCGACACCGTGCAGGGTTACATCCGTTGAAACTCGGACTTTCAACCCAACGACCCGGTTCTTTCGACTTCAAGAGGGTATTCGCACGAAAGGGATTGGCCTAGCTTTTTCGCGAAAATCGTCGAAGACCGCGCCCATGCCCCCGGGTGGAACCAGCTCGATGACGAGAGCCGAGCCAAGTGGCGTGGCGCACCAGCTTTCCGCAAGCTTCCCTCGCCGGGTCGGGTGTCATCGTTTCTGGCGCACGGCGAAGCGTTTTTCGACGAGCTGCTGGTACGTTTCCGGGAGATTGCCTCCGTCACGAGAACCGCTGGCGCACGAGGCGTCTCTTGCTCGAGCCGAGCCAAACAGCGGATCCGCGACCAGGACCGCGAGACGTACCTCGGGCATTGGCGCGGTGCGCCGTTCGAGGTCGTGTACCTGGAAGACAGAAAGCGTTCGTTACGATCTGCAACCTGGCGCGCTGCTTGGAGCCTCACGAGACTGGCGATGCGCTGGTTCGCGATTCGCAGCAGTCACCCATTCTCCTGAAGGGGGACGACCAGAGGGAAGTGGAGCTGAAGGTGAAGTCAGTCTCCACTCCCGACGGAATCGGCAGCTATGCGCCGGTAATTCCCCTGGACCGCAGTCCCAGCGCTTCCGGGTGCTCGTGCCTCTGGACCGCGCGACGGCGTGCATCGAGGCGGCGGTCGCCAAGTGGCGCGAAGAGTTCGCACGGGTGTGGGACCGCATGCCCCTGCGCATCGGCGTCGTGGCGTTCCCGCGCCTCACGCCCTTCCAGGCCGTGATCGAGGCAGCGCGCAACCTCGAAGACGCATTGAGCCGAGACGAGCCGGAAACCTGGCGAGTGGTGGAATGCCGAACTCGAGAGGGCGTCACTGCCCTGTCTCTGGAGCACGCAAGGGGCCAGGAGTTGGTCCTGGTTCCGACCCGGCTTCCCGACGGCCGCGAGGACGTGTTCTACCCCTATGTGCGGGTAGAGGACCGGGTACTGCGCTGGCCCCGGGATTTCCAACATCCAAAGGGCAGGTCTACCGCCATATGGCGGATCTTCGCCCGGGCGACGGCGTAGTCGTTCACCCGAGTCGCATGGCGGCTGTGTTTTTGGACACGACTGCTCGGCGGTTCGAGCCGCCGGATGTCCGCCCGCTCGGGGATTTCGACCGAATGCAGGCCGTATGGGAGCTGCTCGTGCGCCACGCGCCGAGTCTCACCGCACTCCGCGGGGCTTGGTCGGAAATCGAAGAACGCTCGCGTGCCTGGCGCGATCTTGACGGGCGCTGGCTACCCGGCGCGGAGTCCCAATGGCTCGATCTCACCCGGGCGATTCTCCGAGACCGCCTCCGCATCTCAGGCGCGGCCCTCGAGACGCTCGTGGAGGCGGCGAGGCGCGGAACCCTGGAGTTGGCCCTCCAGTGGCACCTCACCTGGCTCAAAGAAGGTCTGGAAGGAGCACGAACATGAGCAAGAGTTACAAGAAGTTCACCGTGGTCGGGATGGCGATCGACCCCATCCACGTGGGAACCGGCGGCGCCCGGCTCGGCCGGGTGGATCTGTCCATTGTGCGCGACCCCGTGACGCGAGTGCCGAAAATTCCCGGCTCGAGTCTGGCCGGGGTATGCCGGGCGTACGCAGCGATGGACCAGCAGGAGAAAAATCCCAGCCGCCAGGTGAACGGCAAGCCGAAGCCTTATTACCCCGACTGCGCCGGGCAGGGCCAACCCGACAAAACGGGGCAAGGCGGTCACTGCGGGCGACCCGATTGCCCAATTTGCATTGCCTTCGGTTTCGCGACGGGGAGTCGGGGGCGGATTTGCCGGCTTGGCCGCGTTCGGCGATGCGCACGTGTTGCTGTTCCCGGTGGCCACCCGGGAGGGGCCGATGTGGGTCACCTGCCCGGATGCGCTGCGAAGGATTGGCCACGAGATCAACGGCTCGCTGGATAACGCCGTCTATCAAGAGGGCGGTGCAACTCAGCCCTTGAACCTGGGCTGGCTCTTGCTGGAGCGAAAAAACACGCCTCCCGGATGGCAGTCAATGGCCGAGGTCTGAACAATGGCATTCCCCAGTACATCACGCAGCGTGTACTCATCGTGTCCGACAAGCTCTTCCGGCACATCGTCAACAGCAACCTGGAAGTGCGGACCTCGGTGTCGATCGATCCCGAAACCGGGGCGGCCGAAGAAGGCGCGCTGTTCAGTTACGAGGCGCTGCCGCGCGCCACGGTGCTGGTGTGGGATGTGGTTTGCAAAAACCCGCAGCATTTCAAGCCTGGCTGGACAGCAGGTCAGCGCCCAGATCAATGGCCAAGCCATCACCGACCCGACGACCGTTTTCGAGGTCGTCAAGACCGCGCATCCTTACCTGGAGCATCTCGGCCTCGGCGGCATGGGCACGCGCGGGATGGGGCGGCTGCGGGTGCTGTACCGCCGACGGCCAAGCATCAGGTCAGCCGGCCAGCGGCAAGTGAGGGAGGCCCCAGCAGGAGGTCGTGATGGAAAACCTCGATGTCGAGTGCGCGAGAGCTCGGCCGAGAAGCTGGCCGAGTGAAGCTGGCACAAGCCGATCGAGGAAAGGTCTTACTGACGAATGGCTCGGAGTTCTTAGAGGAACAGGGACCGTACGCGTGCTTCCTGTACCTCAAGCGACGCGAGCGGGCGAGGCCGGAGAGGTCGCGAAGACGCGGCGCTGAGTTCCTTCGGGACAGCGGCTCCAGCTCGAATGCGGGAATGACGCTGAATCCATGGCAGAGATCGCTGCGTCAATCTCGACGACTCCTTTTCGCCCGCGACCTGCTGCTGCAGGCCTTCGTGTACGCGCGCTACCACGTGCAAGGCGAAGCCAGCCGGGTAGGAGGAGCATGAGCTGGTCGCTTTTCCGCTGGACCTGGCAACTCGAATCGCCGCTCTACGTCGGAATGCCGCCGGCCGGGAGCCTGAACCGGTGCCGTCTTTACGTTCCGGCGCGGGCCCTGTGGGGCGCGGTCACGGCCGAAATCGCCCGCGCCGCGGCCGGCGGTGGCTTCCCGTTACGAGGAGGTGGGTGAAGAGCTCCGCCAGAAGGTACGCTTCACCTACCTCTTTCCGGCCGAGCGGTCTGGGAACGAGTGGCATGCCTGGCTTCCTCGCTACGTCGAGGACAAGGGATTGGTATGGCAACGTGAAGATGCAACTCACCATGAGCTTTCGGACCGGCAGTTCCGCATGCGTCTCCTTTCGACGCGGCCGTCTACCGCGATCGAGCCGTCCTCGGACACCGCCGCTGAAGGGTCGTTGCGGGAGACGGAATGCATGAACACCTGGTGGCGCGACCGCGAGGGAAAGCCGGGTGGTCCTGTGGGACTCGTAGGTTACGTCTTTTTGCACGCCCTGGAGAAGGGCATGCGCGACGGTCTCGAACAACTGGATCTGATCACGGTCGGCGGCGACACGCGCTACGGGCTGGGACGTCTGCGCCGGATCGACCAGATAAGCCAGCAGGGGACGTGTTCGGTTGCAAGGTAGACCTGGCCAAGGGCGATCCGGAGGTCGAGACAGAGCGCGTGCTTGCCCACGCCGAGCCGAATGGAAAGGCACAGCCGCAACTGCGCGGAAATCTGGAGCTTCTGCGCGGTTGGGACTACGGCAAGAGCGATCACTGGCGCACCGAAATTCCGCTGTGGGTGCCTGGTTCGGCCAGCGGGGCGGCATACGTGTGGCGCATCGATGCCTGGGGCCATTGGTCGCTTTCAAGCGTGCGACGTGACGAGACAAGGCGCCGCGACGGGCAGCGAGAATAGGGACTGAGGGCGGAGAGATATGGGCATTTTCGAGCTACACCAAAACGTCCTCGCCGACTACCGCGACTTCGTCCGCTCGTTCTTCCTGATCGCCGACGAGCGGGCACGGGCGTTCGTGGACAAGGCGCTCGTGGAAGAGCAGCACCTCTGGCCCGAGCCGCTGGTCCAATTGAGCCCAGCCTATGCCCCTGGGCCGACCGTCGAAGAACTGGCCCGCGAGGGGCTGGTGACCGAAGAAACGGCTCGCAGTCTTCTGCCAGCCGGACGGCGCGCCCTTTCGCCTCTACCGCCACCAGGAAGAGGCGATCCGCAAGGCGCTCGCCGGGGAGAGCATCGTAGTGACGAGCGGCACGGGCTCGGGAAAGAGCTTGTGCTATTTCCTGCCGATCGTGGACAGCCTGGTCCGAACGCCCGACACCGGGGAGCCGCGTCGCGGCGCTCGTCGTGTATCCCGATGAACGCTCTGGTCAACTCCCAGTTCCAGGCCTTGAGCGCCTTGAAGGAGCGCTACGAACGAGCGCTGGGCCGGCCGTTCCCGGTGACCTTCGCCAAATACACGGGAGAGACCACCGACGCAGCACGCGAGAGATGCGGCGCAATCCGCCGCAGAGTCCTGCTCACCAACTACGTGATGGCCGAGCTTCTGCTGGTCCGGCCCGAAGATCAGCGGTTTCTCGACCGCGCCGGCGGCGGCCTGCGGTTTCTGGTGTTCGACGAGCTTCACACGTACCGCGGCCGCCAGGGGGCCGACGTGGCGATGCTGGTGCGCCGCCTCAAGGAGCGCTGCGCCGCAGGCGGCTTGGTGCACATCGGCACCAGCGCCACGATGATCGTCTCGGCCGGACGCCAGCAGGGAGGAGCGGCGGCAGAGCTGTGGCCGACTTCGCCGCCCGCTTTTTCGGCCATCCCTTCACCCCGAACAGGTCATCGAAGAGACGCTTTCGCCGTTCACCGAGGGCGGCTCGCCCTGCGGCAGAGGAGTTGCGGTCGGCCCTTTCCGATGCGCTGCCGGACGATCTCGGGTCACTGCGCCGGCACCCGCTCATGCGCTGGCTCGAGTACGAGCTGGGCATCCAGCGCGAAGCCGATGGGTCGTCTCAAACGCCGCGTGCCGAGGCCTCTCCCGGAAGTGGCCAGACAGCTCTCCGAGGCCACCGGGGCCGACGCCGAGCAGTGCGCGCGGGCTCCTGCAGGAACTTCTGGTTCGCGGCGGTACGCTCGTCGGCGAGGGCGGCACCGGGCCGTTGCCTTCAAGCTCCACCAGTTCGTGGCGCAGGGCCGCACGCTCTACGCGACCCTGGAAGGCCGCGAACGCGCGAGTTTTCGCTGGAAGGCCAGGTTCAAGCGGGCGAGGGAAAGCTTTTTCTCCCGGTCAAGTTCTGCCGCCAATGCGGTCAGGACTACTACCACGCGGTCAAGGGCGAAGACCGATTCCTGCCGCATCCGGTGGGCGCCGAGCCCGACGAGGAAGGTGCAGAGGCCGGATACCTGATGCTTCGCTCCGAGCGAGGCTGATTGGTCGTCCCGAACAGCTTCCCGAGGACTGGTGCAGTGCGAACGGCAGGCTCAAGCCGACTTGGAAGAAGCGGGTGCCGCAGGAGGTGTGGGTGCGCCCGGACGGATCGTTCGACAACGCACCGCAACCTGGGGCGCTCAAGATGTGGTGGCAGCCGCACCCGTTCTCGCTCTGCCTCTCCTGCGGCGAGTACTACACCGGGCGAGAACGGGAATTCTGTCAAGCTCGCCTCGCTCTCGAGCGAAGGGCGCTCCAGTGCCACCACCGTTCTGGCCGAGTCGCTACTGCGCCATGCGCGGGCACCCGAGCGGCGCGCGACAAGCTGCTCACGTTCACCGACAACCGCCAGGACGCCTCGCTGCAGGCCGGACACTTCAACGACTTCGTGCAGGTCGCGCTGCTGCGTGCGGCGCTCTACGCGGCACTGGAGAAAGCAAGGGAACTCGGTTTCGACCGCATAGCCCAGGAGGTCGTCCAGGCGGCAGGGGCTGACGGATCGCCGATATCGCCAAGAACCCGGAACTCGACCCCAACAGTCCCGCGGCGCGCGAGGTCTGGCAGGTGTTCACCGAGCTGACGGAATACCGGCTCTACGAAGACCTGCGCCGGGGCTGGCGGGTGGTCCATCCGAACCTCGAGCAGGTGGGCTGTTGCAGGTCGAGTACCGAGGACTGGAGGAGCTCTGCCGGGGCGACGAGTTGGCCGAGCTTCACCCGTGGTTCGCCGGTGCAGCACCGCAAGACGCGCATGGCGTCTGCTCGGCGCCATCCTCGACTCAGTTCCGGCGCAAGCTCGCCATTCGGGCGCGGGTGCTGGAGGAGACCGTTCCAGCAGCAACTGCGGCGCCGGGCCGAGCAGCACCTGAACGAGTTCTGGGGCCTGGATCCCGACTACGACGAGCTGCGGCAGGCCAACGGCTTCGTGCGTCCCGGTAGCTCGAGCCGTCAGGCCGAGGGCTTCGGCCTCGGCGAGCGCAGCCTCATCGGCCGCTTCCTCCGAACGCGCCTCGAGGTGAGCAGGGCGTACGGACAGTGCTCGACGGCCTTCTGGACCTCTTGGTGAGGCACGGCCTGCTCGTGCGTCTCGAGCCGCTCGACGACCACCAGTTCTACCAGCTCGACGCGTCGTGCCTGCGCTGGTGCCTGGGCGATGGGTCGCCACCAGGCTCCCGACCCCTCTACTCTCGCGCGCAGGGGGTCCGGGCTACGCTGGCCAGCTGGCACGGTCAACGCGTTTTTCCAGCGGTTTTACCGCAACGATGCGGCAAGCTTCGCCGGGCTCGAGGCGAGGAGCACACGGCCCAGGTCGTGCAAGCAGGCGAGCGCGAGCGGCGCGAACGGCGCTTCCGCTGGGACGAGCGCGATCAAACCAAGGAGGCCGAGCTCGGCAGGCGCCTCCCCTATCTCGTGTGCTCGCCCACGATGGAACTCGGTGTGGACATCGCCGACCTCGAGCTCGTGCACCTGCGGAACGTCCCGCCGACCCCGGCGAACTATGCGCAGCGGAGCGGCCGTGCCGGCCGCCAGGGCCAGCCCGGTCTCATCGTGACCTACTGCGGCGCCCTCAATAGCCACGACCAGTACTTCTTCCGCCGCGCGCCGAGATGGTGGCCGGAAGCGTGCGCGCCGCCGCGCCTGGATCTCGCGAACGAGGCGCTGCTTCGCGCCCACATCCACGCGGTGTGGCTGGCCCACGTGCGCCTGCCCCTCGGCCGCTCGATCGAGGAGGTGATCGACACCGATCGCGAGGAGCTGCCGCTCCGCGAGAGGCCGCTGCGCAGATTCAGCTCAGGCGAGCCCGCCCGGCGCGAGATCGAGGCCGCGTGCGGGAGCTTCTCCGTGCCGACGAAGGCCTGCTGGCCGCAAGCGGATGGTTCAGCGAGCGGTGGATCCGGCAGGTCATCGAGGATGCCCCGCGCGAGTTCGACCGCGCCTTCGACCGCTGGCGCGAGCTTCTATCGCGCGGCGAAACGCCAGCGGGATGCGCCAGGGCCGAAGAAGACCGCGCACCGACCGGGAGAGCAGCGCCGGGCGAGGGACCGGCAGGACGAGGCCCGGCGGCAGCTGAACCTGCTCCTCCAGGTGGGGGTGGCGCGCGAGGAAGGCGACTTCTATCCCTACCGCTACCTGGCGAGCGAAGGCTTCCTGCCCGGGTACAACTTCCCCGCGCTTCCCGTGCGCGCCTGGGTCCCGCGGGGCGAGAGGGCGAGTTCATCGCCCGTCCCCGCTTCCTGGCGATCCGCGAGTTCGCCCCGCAGAATTTCCTCTATCACGAAGGCCGCCAGTGGGAATCGGTGGCTTTCCAGAGCGCCCCCGGGCGGCCTGGACGAGCGAAAGAGCAAGAAACGCCTCTGCCGCACCTGTGGCGCCTTCGCCGATCCGGACCTCGATCTCTGCCCCGTGTGCAAGAGCCGTTTCGATGGCGAAAACAGCCTGCTGGCCACGCTGCTCGAGATGCCGAACGTGCGCATGCGCCGGCGCGGTCGCATCACGGCCGACGAAGAGGAACGGCGGCGGCGCGGCTACGAACTGGAAACGGTTTTCCAGTTCGCCCCCGAAGCCGCGGGCTACCGGGTTCAGGAGGCCGACGTGGTGCACGGTGGGACCGCCTTGCTGCGGCTCGTGTACGCGCCGGCCGCGACGCTGCTTCGGGTCAACCACGGCTGGAGAGGCGCCGAGGCCAAAGGGTTCCTCGTGGATTTCGAGAGCGGCGAGGTTTTCGCCTCGGCGCCGAAGGAAGGGCGCGGCCACGGCTGGAGCGAGTCAGGCTGGCGGTTCGCGCGACGCAGAACGTGCTCCTGGTACGCCTTGTCCAGCCCGAACTCAGCGGGGACGATGCCCTGGCGGCGACGCTCCGGTACGCGCTTAGGCGCGGCCTCGAGGAGGCATTCCAGCTCGAAGAGACCGAGCTTGCCGCGCAGCCGGTCGGCGCGGGGGACCATCGAGCGATGCTCCTCTACGAAGCGGCCGAGGGGGGCGCGGGTGTGCTGCGGCGGCTCGTAGAGGAGGCCGACGGGCTGGCCGAAGTGGCACGCACGGCCCTAGAGATCTGCCATTTCGCGATCGCCGGCAGTGCAAGCAAAGACCTCAAGCCCGACTGCCGCGCTGCCTGCTACGAATGCCTGCTCAGCTTCGCGAACCAGCACGAAGCGCTGAAACTCGATCGGCATCGCATCCGGCAGATCCTGGAGGACCTGGCGGAAAGCCGCACGGAGCCGCGCGTGCAAGGCCGCTCCCGCGAGGAGCACCTCGCCTGGCTGCGCTCGCTCACCGACTCCCGCTCGGAGCTGGAGCGGCGCTTCCTCGAGGTCCTCGCGCAGGGAGGCTACCGGCTGCCCGACGAGGCGCAGAAGCCGATTGCCGAGCCGCGCTGCATTCCAGATTTCTTTTACGAGCCCAATGTCTGCGTATTCTGCGACGGCGCCGTGCACGACGAACCGGCACAGGCGGTTCGGGACCGCGAGGTCCGCGCGGAACTCGTGCGCCGAGGGTATCGCGTGGTGGTCGTCCGCCACGACCGTTCGATCGAGGAACAGATCGCGCACCATCCAACGATCTTCGGTGGACTTCGCAGTACTTGACTGCGGCTAGTTTCTTAGCGGTATGCACCCTGCGCAAGCTGGTCGCGCAATACCGGCAGCGGGTTGCCAAGGAGAACCTGGAGGAAGCGATCCCGGAGGATCTGAGGAGCGAGTCACAAAAGCGCATGCTCGCCGGCGCAACCCGGTGCGTGATCGTCGATCCTGCAGAGGACCTGCCGGAGCAGAACTCGCTCGCCTTGCTCGTCCTCCCACCGTCACTCGCCTGGGACGAGAACGGTGGGGCGAGGGAGGCGATCGAGGAGCACGTGAAAGCGATCAGCACGCGGTGCGGTGGAAAGGACCGGCTGTACCGCAATACGCTCGTTTTCCGGGCGGGAACCGCCCGGGGCTTGAGCAAGCTGCGCCAGGCCTACCGAGAGCGGGCCGCCCTGGAGGCCGTGCGCCGGGACTACGGGGAGCAACTCGACGAGGAGCAGCGCGAAGATCTCAAGTAGCGCCTGGAGGCGGCGCGCAAGGCCGCGCTGGAGGTGCTGGGCCCCGCCTACACGGTGGCCCTCCGGGTGCGCGCCGTGCCTGCGGGCAGGCAGGGGCAGGAGGTCGAGACGTGCGAGCTTTCGGATGCGCGCCGGACCTTCCAGGAACACCTCGGCCAGCTGTGGAGCACGCTCCTCCAGGACGAGGAGTGGATCCTCCGGCGCGTGGGCTCGGTCACGCTCCAGAGCACCGGCTTTGTCTTGAAGGAAGGGCGCCTGCGCATGAAAGTGCCATGAGGCCTTTGTGCGCTTCACGGACAAGCCCATGATCGCGGTCAAGGAGGCCGTCACCGCCGGGGCTCGCCCAGGCCTGTGCAGATGGCCTGGTGGGCGTCGGACGCGGCGCGAGCCTCGCTTCGCTCCAGGCGCGGTATTGCAAGGAGCCGGTGTCGCTAGACCCCAGCGAAGAGGGCGTGTGGATCATCCCGCCGTTCACACCGGAGCCGGCCAAGGCTCCGGGGGCGAGGAGACCGCCGGAGCTGGCGTCGGCGCAGGCGAAACAGGTGTCGCAGGCGGGGCGGGAGCCGGCGCCACTGCGGGCGGGGGTCCAGGGACGGCCATGGAAACGAGGCCCGGGGGTCGAGGGGACGGTGCGCCGGGTCGTCGGCCGCGGGGCGGTTCCCGTCGAGAACCGGGGCGAGCTTTTCCGCTGCTTCGTCGGACCCGCCGCGCGCATGAACCTCATGAGGCTCGGCTCGGGCGTGCATTTCGAACTGGTGCTCCCCGAGGACCGGCCGATGAGCGAGAACGATCCGGCGCTCGAGGCGATGCAGGAGGCCGCGCGGCAGCTGGGTCTGCAACTCGATATCGAAGGGTAGGCGGCGGCGTAGAACGCGCCCCTGCGCCGCGGCCCTCGACCGGGCTGATCTCGACGCGCTGTTCGATGCGCAGACGAAACAGCTGCCTCAGTGCGAGCCCGCTGCGCCGCGAGTCCAGTAGCCAGGCACACAGGCAGGCGCGCACGGCGGAAGCAAAGACGATGCCGCCGAGGAGAACACGGCGGACTGCGGCTTGGAGGACCCAGGACCGAGGCCGGCCGCGCGCTGGTCTGGCGGGCTGGAGGCGCAGCCCGGCCCCAGGCGCGCAGCCGAGGGAGGCAGCGGGTAGCGGAGGGATTCAGCGCACATGCCAGGCCTGCACTACGTCTGCGTGCACGCGCACTTCTACCAGCCGCCGCGGGACAATCCGTGGCTGGAGGCGGTCGAGCGCGAGGAGACTGCCGCCCCCGCCCGCGACTGGAACCGGCGGGTGCACGAGGAGTGCTATGCGCCGAACGGCTGGGCGCGCATCCTCGGCCCCACAGGGCGCATCGCCCGCATCGTCTCCAACTACGAGCGGCTGAGCTTCGATGTCGGGCCGACCCTGCTCAGCTGGCTCGAACGAGAGGCACCGCGGACCTACGCGCGCGTGCTCGAGGCCGACCGGCGCGCCGCCGCCCGCCACGGCGGGCACGGGCCGGCGTTGGCGCAGGCCTACGGGCACGCGATCCTGCCGCTGTGCGAGCCGCGCGATCTGCGCACCCAGGTGCGGTGGGGGCTGGCGGACTTCCGCCACCGCTTCGGGCGCGAGCCCGCGGGGATGTGGCTGCCCGAGTGCGCGGTCGATCTGCCGGTGCTCCAGGAGCTGGTGGCGGCGGGCGTGCGGTTCGTGGTGCTCGCCCCGCACCAGGCGGCCGCGGTGCGCCCGGGCCCGGCGGCGCCCTGGCGGCGCGTCGAGCCGGGCACGCTCGATACGACGGTGCCCTACCGGCAGCGGCTGCCCGGAGCGGGCGAGCCGAGCATCGCCGTCTTCTTCTACGACGGGGAGCTGGCGCACCGGATCGCCTTCGGCGAGCTGCTCCAGGACGGCGCGCGCCTGCTGCGGGCGCTGCTCGATGGCAGCCGGCCCGCCGGCAGCGAAGGCGGCGGCGCACCGCCGCCCCTGCGGCTGGTCCACGTGGCCGTGGATGGCGAGACGTTCGGCCACCACAAGCGCTTCGGCGAGATGGCGCTCGCCTGGGCGCTGGAGCGGCTGGCAGCGAGTCCCCAGGTACGGCTCGCCAACTATGCCGAGGTGCTGGCACACCACCCGCCGCGGGCCGAGGTCCAGATCGCCGAGCGCACCTCGTGGAGCTGCGCGCACGGGCTGGAGCGCTGGCGGGCCGACTGCGGCTGCAGCGGCGGGGGCTGGCGGGGACCAGGGGGCGAGCAGGCGGCGGATCAGTCCTGGCGCGCGCCGCTGCGGGCGGCGCTGGACTGGCTGCGCGCGCAGCTGGCGGAGCTGTTCGAGGCGCGCGGGGCGGCGCTGCTGGCCGATCCGTGGGCGGCGCGCGACGCCTATATCGAGGTGGTGCTGGATCGCAGCGCCCCCAGCCGCGAGCGCTTCTTCGCCCGGCACGGCCTCGGTCCGCTCGCCGCGCGCGAGCGGACCGAGGCGCTCATGCTGCTCGAGATGCAACGGCATGCGCTTCTCATGTATGCCAGCTGCGGCTGGTTCTTCGACGAGCTGGCGCGGCCCGAACCGCTCCAGCTGCTGCGCCACGCCGCGCGGGCCATCGAGCTGGCGGCGGCGCTCGGGCCCGCGGCCCCGGGTGCGGTGCCGCCCGATCTCGAGCAGCGGTTCGTCGAGCGGCTGGCGGCAGCTCCCTCCGCCGATCCCCGCTACCGCGACGGGCGCGGGCTCTGGGAGGCGAAGGTGCGGCCGGCGGTCTACAAGCCGGCGCGCGTCGCCGCCCACCACGCGCTGCGCAGCCTGTGGCTGCCGGAGCTGCCCCCGGCGCGGCGGCTGTTCGCCTGGGAGCTGCTGGCGCACCAGGGCACGCCGCAGCAGGTGGGCGGGGCGGGGCGGCTGCGCAGCGGGCGGCTGGAGCTGACCTCGAGCCTCACGGGCAAACAGCACGCATTCGCGTATGCGGCCTTCGCGCTCGGTGAGGCGGGGCCGCGGGCGGTGCTGGTGCCCGCGGCCGAAGGCACGACGGAACTCGAGCACGCCCTGCCCGCGCTCGCCCGGGCGCTCGCGCAGGGCGAGCCCGAGGCGGCGCTCGCGCAGGCGCAGGCAATGGCGGGCGCCGAGCTCTTCACCCTGGAGGATCTCG
Source organism: Planctomycetota bacterium (assembly GCA_026004615.1). GTDB lineage: Bacteria > Planctomycetota > J058 > J103 > J103 > BPJM01. The sequence goes on along the minus strand of BPJM01000001.1, from coordinate 423,368 downwards.
AGGCCGACCTGCGCGAGGAGCTGCGGGAGCGGTGGCGCGCCGAGGCCGCGCACGAGCTCGAGGCCGCGCTCGGTGCGGCGGAACCGCAGCCGCGGCAGCTGGGCCAGGCACTCGCCGCGGCGCGCGCCTGCGGGGCGCTGCCCGCGCCGCAGCGGCTGGCGGCGGCGCTCGCCCGGCTGTGCGAGCGCGCGGCCGAACGCTGGGCCGCGGCGCCCGGAGAGCTGGCGCCCCTGGAGCGGCTCGCGCAGCTGCTCGCGTTCGCCCGCCAGGCCCCGGCGGGCCCTTCTATGTGGCAGACCCAGAACCTGGCCTACGAGGCGCTGGTGGCCGCCGGGCCGGCGGTGCGCGCCGCTGCCGCCGCCGGCTCCGAGATCGCGGCGCGCTGGCTCGCGGCCTGCCGCGCGGTGGCCGAGCAGCTCGGGCTGGAGCCGGAGGCGGACGCGCCGGGGTGAGCCGGGGCGTCCGGCTGATGTACCGCGCCTCGACCCTGCGCCCGCCCGGCTGCCCCGCCGCGTGGGCCCGCGCCGGCGGGCCGCGCCGCCGCGGCCCGCGCCGGCCCGCTCAGCGGCAGGTCTCGGTGTAGCCGGGCTCCAGCTCGACGCCGAGTGCGCTCACCACCCGATTGGCGAGGTTGAAATAGCTGGCGACGAAGACGGCATCCACGATCTCCGGATCGGTGAGCCCCGCCGCGCGCAGCGCCTCGATGTCCGCCGCCCCGCAGGCGGTGGGCTCTTGGGTGAGCTTGCGCGCGAACGCATCGAGCGCCGCCTCGCGCGCATCGGCGGGCGGGCCCGCGGGCGCGCCGCCCAGCCGGCACAGCGCCTCGCCGTGGTGCGCCTCGCAGTACCGGCAGCCGTTCGCCGCCGAGACCGCGACCGCGATCCGCTCCCGCAGCCGCCGTCCCAGCCCGCCCTCCGCGAACATGAGGCTCTTGTAGAAGCGGAAGTGCGCGCCCACCAGATCGGGCCGCAGCGAGGCGACCTGGTGGATGGCGGCGACGCCGCCCCGCTCCTCGGCGATGCGGTCATAGACCAGGCGCAGCGCCCCTGCGGCCTCGGCAGGCGGGATGGTGCGTACGTAGGCCATGGCTCCCTCGCTCCGGGCGCCCGCCGGGGGCGCGGCCTCTCGCCACCTCACCGACTCGCCGGCGCCGTCCAGACCTCGGTCCGGGGGTGGAAGGTGTACCAGGCGAACCAAAAGGCGCGCAACACCGGCAGCGGCTCGCCGGCCGGCCCCACGACCCGCACCGTGCCGCTCTGGCGGTCGAAGTGCACCCGCACCGCCGTCTCGCCCACCCGGTCGGCGAACGAGGCGGCGGCCGCGCGCTCCAGCTCGGGCAGCGGCCAGCAGCGCGCCAGCCCGTCGATCACCACGCCCGCGACGATCGTCTTGGGCGGGTAGCGATCGCTCCGGTGCTTGACCGGGAACACGATGCGCTCGCTCTGCGCGTAGCCGGGGTACGCCTCGCGCTCGTAGACCGCGGGCGGATAGATGCCCTGCTCGCGCGCCAGCACCTCGGTCCGGGGGTGGAGCGCTCGCCAGCGCCCCCAGGTCGTGTTCTCCACCGGCAGCAGCTCCAGCCGCTCGCCCGTCGCGGGGCCGACCACCGCCCGTCCCTCGATCTGGCTCCAGAAGCTCTCCGTGCGGTGATCCCACAGCAGCAGGTCGGACTGGTAGAGGTAGCCCGAGACCCCGAAGCGCGCCGGTGCGCCGCCGACCTTCCCCTCGAAGGCGGTGCCGCTCGCGCACAGCGGGCAGTAGGAGATCACCACCGGGCGATCGCCGAACCGGTCGTTGACCACCTCGTGGCGCTCGAGCAGCCGAATCGGGTAGGCGCGCGCCACGCCCTGCAGCACCAGCCCCAGCACGCGGTCGCCATCGGCGAGATAGCCCGCCTCGGCGGCAGGCACCAGGCGCGGCGCATACAGCGGCGGGATCGCGTCGCGCGGGTCGGACCGCGGGATCCCCTTTTCGATCTCCTCGAGCGGCACCGCGTGCCGGACCCCGGGGTTGCGCTCGAACTCGAACGCCGAGCCCTCCGGCGCCGCCGCGGCGGCGCCGGCGCCGGGTCCGCCGAGCGCCCACGCGGCCGCGAGCAGGGGCGCGAGCGCGGCCTGAGCCCGGCGCCAGCCCAGGCGGCTGCCGGCACGGGCGCGCGGTCTCCGACCCGCGGGCATCTCAACCTCCATCGCGCTCCTCCTCGTGGTTTCCCCGTGCGGTGGCAGGCCGCGCGCCAAGGCTCCGGCGCCGCCGCCGCGGAGCCCCGCGGCCGGCGACTCGAACATCCGTATGCTCGTAGCCCCCCCGCGCATTCCCGCTCGCCGGCAAGCCCCGGGCGCGTGCTCGTCCTCGCCGGGGGGCGGCTCCTGCCGGGGGCCGAGCCGCCGGGCGGGCCGCGGGCGCGGAGCCGGGAATGCGCCGGCCGGGCCGGAGATACCACCGGTGGCACGCCGCGGCGGGCCCGCTACGATCGAGCCGGTCGCACGCCGCACCAGGGGGGCTCGCGGTCATGCCGGTCTGGGGCGCGCTCGCGGTGGCGGCGTACTTCGCCGCGGCCGCGGCACTGGTGCTCTACGGGGCCAACTGCTACGTCATGATCGCGCTGTTCCGGCGCCGCGCGGGCGCCGCCGCCCAGGAGCGGCGGGCGGTGCGGGCGCGGCACGCGCGCCTGCTCGAGCGCCCCGAGCTGCCGGTGGTCACGACCCAGATCCCGATCTACAACGAGTTCAACGTCGCCGCGCGCGCGATGCAGGCGGCCTGCCGCATGCGCTGGGCGCCGGGGCGCCACCAGGTGCAGGTGCTGGACGATTCGACCGACGAGACGCGCGCGCTGGTGGATGCGACCGCGGCGCGGCTGCGCGCGGCGGGCCACGAGGTCGAGGTGCTGCGGCGGCCGGACCGCACCGGCTACAAGGCGGGGGCGCTGGCCGCCGGGCTCGAGCGGGCGCGCGGCGAGCTGATCGCGGTGTTCGACGCCGACTTCGTGCCGCCGGAGGATTTTTTGCTCCGGACGGTGCCGTTCATGCTCGAGGACCCGGGGCTGGGGTTGGTGCAGGCGCGCTGGGGCCATCTCAACTGCGAGGGCTCGCTGCTCACGCGCGCCCAGGCGATCGGCATCGACGGGCATTTCCTGGTCGAACAGTCGGCGCGGGCCTACAACGGGCTGTTCATGAACTTCAACGGCACGGCCGGCCTGTGGCGCCGCGCGGCCATCGAAGGGGCCGGCGGCTGGCAGGGCGACACCCTCACCGAGGATCTCGATCTGAGCTACCGCGCCCAGCTCGCCGGCTGGCGCACCTATTATGTGCCGGACGTGGTGGTGCCGGCGGAGATCCCCGAGGATCTCGGCGCCTTCAAGAGCCAGCAGTTCCGCTGGGCCAAGGGCTCCATCCAGACGGCGAAGAAACTGCTGCCGCAGCTGTTGCGCGCGCCGCTGCCGGCGTTCACCAGGCTCCAGGCGTTGCTGCACCTGACCCACTACCTGGTCCATCCCCTCATGTTGGTGGTGGCGCTGCTGGCGCTGCCGGTGCTGCTGGTCGTGGAGCTACGGCTCGGCCCGGCGCTGTTCGCCCTGCTCGCCGGCGCGCTGGCGCTGGCGATGGCGGCGCCCAGCGCGCTCTATGCGGTGAGCCAGCGCGCCGCCTACCCCGACTGGCGCCGGCGCCTGCTGTACCTGCCGGCGCTGGTGGCGGTGGGGATGGGGATCGCCGTCTCCAACACGCGCGCGGTGCTCCAGGCGCTGCTGGGGCGCGCCAGTCCGTTCGAGCGCACGCCCAAGCGGGGCGAGCGCGAGCGCAAGCGCTACCGCGCGCGGCACAAGGCGGTGATCCCGCTCGAGGTGGCGCTGGGGCTGTACTGCGCGTATTCGCTCGGGGTCTACCTCGCGCGCGGGCAGTATCTGGTGGGCCCGTTTTTGGCGCTCTATGCCGCGGGGTTTCTGTTCGTCGGGCTGCTCGGCCTCGCCCACGGCCTGGGGCTGGCGGACCGGCCGCGGCGCCGCCGCCTCGCCCCCACCGGACCTGCCCCGGCCCCGGCTGCGGCGACCAAGCCGCTGCGAGCGAGGGCGGCCGCCTCGGTCCCACCCTCAGCCGTCCTTCCCGGCACGAGGACCGGTACGCCCTCCGCCGGTGGCTCGCTCGGCTGTGTCGGACGGCGGGGGGCCGCGACCCGTCTATAGGGAGCCAAGCAACGTTGCGGCAGGCAAAGGCGAGCACCTGCTGGAGGCCATGCATGCACCGCGCTGGCTGCAGCGTCCGTTCAGGCGCGGAACAGCACCGACTCGCGGCGGAACCAGGCGGCGCAGGCCAGGATCGCCACCGCGGCATAGGCGGCGGTGGAGGCGAAGATGAGCGCCAGCATTCCTGCCTGGACGGTACCCGTCCAGATCTCCTTGAGGGCCAGTGTCACGTTCAGCACCGGCACCAGCGCCAGGATCGGGTCGAGCTCGAAACCGGGGATCATGGAGAAGAACGCCGGCACGATGACCAGGAAGTTGAGCGGCACCGCATAGCTCTGCGCCTCGCGGAAGCTGCGCGCGTACACCGAGATCGCCAGCAGCAGCGCCGCGAAGATGGCCGCGGTCGGCACCATGAGCAGCACCGTCAGCACCGCGGCCAGCGGCTCGAACACCAGCGCGATGCCGCGCGCCTCCGCCCAGCCGCTGGCCAGGGTCAGGCTCAGGCTCGCCACGTTCAGCGCGGCAGCGAGCAGCCCCGCCAGCAGCACGACCAGGAACTTGCCGGCGACCAGCTCGCTACGGCGGGCCGGGGTGAGCAGCAGGGTCTCCAGCGTGCCGCGCTCCTTCTCGCCCGCCCCGAGGTCGATCGCCGGGTAGAGCGCGCCGCTGAAGCACATGATGATGACCAGGTAGGGCAGGAAGAGTGCCAAGAGGTTGCGCTCGCGGCCGACGTTGCGCACCTGGCCGCGCACCGGCTGCAGGACCTCGGGGTCCAGGCCGGCGCGCACCAGCTGGGCGCGGGTGACCCCGCGGGCGCCGCGCTCGAACAACGCCTCGATCTTGTTGCGGGCGATGCTCGAGCGGTCCTGCGCCTCGTCGACCAGCACCGTGTAGCGCGCCCCGTACCCGCGCTCGAGCGCCTCGGCAAACCCCGGGTGGAAGATGAGCACCGCATCGAGCCGGCCCTGCTCGATCGCGGCGGCGGCCTCGGCGCAGAGCTCCTGCCGCGCGCGGGCCAGCAGCGCCGGGGAGAGCTCGGCGGCTGCCGGCTCGGCGCCGCCGGCGGGCGGCGCGGGCTCCGCCGCCGCGTGCGGCCCGGCCGCAGACCCGCCGCCGGGCGCCGGTGCCAGCGCCTGCGGATCGAGCAGCTCTGCGGGTGCCTGCGCGAGCGCGCGCGCGAGCACGGGGCTGCGCACCTCGAGCGCCACCACCCGCAACAGCCGCAGCCGGCGGGCGCGCTCCAGCACCGGCCCGGCCTGCTCCTCGCCCGTGCCGCCACCGCGCGGACCCACGGGCGCGCCTGCCAGGCCGGGCTGGGCATCCGCATCGGGCATGAGCAGCCCCGCCACGAACGGGTGGGGCGCGCCGCCGGCGAGCTGGGCGGCCAGCCAGCGGCCGGCGGCCTCGGGATCCTCCAGGTGGCGCAGCAGCTCCAGCACCGGCACGGGCGCCCACCGCTCGCCGAGCAGCGCCACCCGCGAGGGCGTGCGCTCGAGCCGTTCGATCCCGGCTTCGGTCACCTTGCCCAGCACCAGCACCAGCAGCGGGATGATCGCGATCGGCAGGAGCACCATGAACAGGAGCGTGCGCCGGTCGCGCACGATGTCCAGCACCTCCTTGCCGAACACGATGGCGACGTTGCGCGGGTTCACGACGCCACCGCCTCCGCCGCCGTGCCGCCCGCCTCACCGGCCGGCTCGCTCGCAGCGCCGGTCAGCCGCAGGAATGCCTCCTCCAGCTCGCTGGTGCCGGCGCGGGCCAGGATCTCGGCGACCGTGCCCTCGGCCCACAGCCGGCCGCGGTGCAGGATGCCGATGCGGTCGCAGAGCTTCTGCGCCTCCGCCATGTCGTGGGTCGAAAACAGCACGCACTTGCCCTCGGCGCGGCAGCGCCGCACCAGCTCCACGATGGCGCGCGCGGTCAGGACATCGAGGCCCGCGGTCGGCTCATCCAGGATGAGCACCGGCGGGTCGTGCACCAGCGTGCGCGCGATGCCGACCTTCTGCTTCATCCCGGTCGACAGCGCGTCGCAACGCCGATCGGCAAACCCGCTCATGCCGAGCGCCGCGAACAGCTCGGCGGTGCGGCGCGCCACTTCGGCGCGGGACATGCCGTACAGCCGCCCGAAGTACTGCACCATCTCGCGCGCCGTGAGCCGGCCGTACAGCCCCGTCGTCGCGGAGAGAAAGCCCAGCCGCCGGCGCACCGCATCCGGCTCGCGCGCGATGTCCAGGCCATCGATCGCCGCCGTGCCCGCGCTGGGGGCGAGCGCGGTCGCGAGCACGCGCAGCGCCGTCGTCTTGCCCGCGCCGTTGGGTCCGAGCAGCCCGTAGACCTCGCCCGGCCGGCAGGTGAAGCTCACCCGCTCGAGCGCCACGACGCGGCGGCCGCGCCCGGCCCGATAGATCTTGCTCAGCTCGCGGACCTCGATCACGCTGCGTGCTCCGTCCTGGGCCCGAGGAGGCTCTATCGTAGCAGCTCCGCGGCGCGGCGGCGAAGGCAGCACCGCAGCGCAGCCGAGCGGTGCCGCGCGGCGGCGGCTGGGGTGGCGGGACAGCTCGCTGCGGGACGAGCCCCGCCGGAGTTCCATGGGCGGGTGTGCGGTCGGGCCAGCGCGGGCGCTCGCGCTTCTCGAACCCGGCTTGCGCGAAAGCACCTAGCGCCTCCGGAACGGAGCCTGCTGCGGCCATTCGGTGGACAGCGGCCCGGCGCGGGGGTAGGGTCGGCCCGCGCGAGCTGTCGGGCGGGTGCCGGAGCGGCCCGCGCCGGCGCCCGGCCGGAGAGAGAGGTCATGGAGCACGGCGTCGAGCTGGCGATCGTCTTTATCATCTGCTTCACGCTCGCCGCCGGGGCGCTGGCGCGGGTGGTGGCGCCGCGGCTCGGCCTGCCCTACACGATCGCGATGCTGGTGCTGGGGCTCGGGGTCGGGCTCGGCATCCAGGCGCTGGGGGCCGATGGCGGTCCGCTCGGCCAGTTCGCGCGCTACCTCGCCCGGGGCAGCGAGCTGGAAAAGGACCTCATCGTCTTCGTCTTCCTGCCGGCGCTGATCTTCGAGTCGGCGTTCGCCCTGGAGGTCCACGCCTTCCGCATGAACCTGGGGCCGGTGGCGGTGCTGGCCGGACCGGTGCTGCTCGCCAGTACCTTCGCGATCGGGGCGCTCGCGGTGGGCCTGAGCTCGCTGTGCGGCTGGTCGTGGGGCTGGGGGGCGGCGCTGGTGTTCGGAGCGCTCATGAGCGCCACCGATCCGGTGGCGGTGGTGGGGCTGCTGCGCGAGCTCGGCGCGCCGAAGCGGCTCGGCGTCCTCATCGAGGGTGAATCCCTGCTCAACGACGGCACCGCGATCGTCGCCTTCACGGTCCTGCTCGGGCTCGCCACCGGGACCACAGATGGGATCAGTTGGCTCGGCGCGCTCGGCGAGTTCGCGTGGGTGGTGACGGGCGGGGTGGCGGTCGGACTCGGGCTCGCGGCTGCGGTCTCGGCGTGGCTGTCGCGCACGTTCAACGATCCGCTGCTGGAGATCAGCCTCACGGTGGTGCTCGCCTACCTGGCGATGGTGCTCGCCGAGGGCATGGCGCATGTCTCCGGCGTCATGGCGGTGGTGACAGCCGGGCTGTGGCTGGCCGGCCCGGGGCGGACCCACATCAGCCCCGAGGTGTCACACTTCCTGCACCGCTTCTGGGAGATGCTGTCGTACGTCGCCAACACGCTCATCTTCTTCCTGGTCGGGCTGGTCATCGCCACGCAGCTGCACGAGGCCTCGCCGCTGGAGCTGGTGGTGGTGCTGGCGATCTTCTGCGGTCTGGTGGCGATCCGCTTCGCGCTGGTGTTCGGCGCGCTGCCGCTCATGAACCGGACCGGCGCGCCGATCGGGCCGGCCGAGGCGAGCGTCATCGCCTGGGGCGGGCTACGGGGTGCGGTCTCGCTCGCGCTCGCGCTCTGGGCGAGCACCGCGCTGGGTCCCCCGCTCGGCCGCCAGATCCTGTTTGCCACCGCCGGCGCGGTGCTGCTGACGATCCTGGTCAACGGCTCGAGCATGGCGGCGCTGCTGCGGCGGCTCGGCTTCGACCGCCCGCCGGCGGGCGAGCGGCTGGCGGTGCTGGCGGCGCACGAGGCGGTGCTGCAGCACGTGGGGCAGCAGATCCAGCGGGTCTCGGGCGCGCGCGATCTGCGGGCGGTGGACTGGCGGAGCGTGGAACAGGAGCTCGCCGAGCGGCAGCGCGAGCTGGCGCGCGAGCTCGCGCACACACGCCAGGAGCTCGACCGGGCGCCGCCGGCCGAGCGGCGGCGCGGCTACTGGCGGCAGGTGTTGAACATGGAGCGGCAGGCCTACTGGAGCGCCTTCGCCGAGGGCACCCTCAGCGCCTGGGCGGCCAGGATCCTGGACCACGAGATCGATCTGCAGCTCGACCGGCTGGAACGGGGCGATGACAGCCCGCCGGCCCGCCGCAGCCCGGAGTTGACCGGGCTGCGGGCAGGGCTGGCGCGCCGGCTGGAGCGGCCCGGGCGCCGGCTGGGCCGGCTCGGCTTCGCGGTGCTGGAGCTCCGCTACGACCTGGCGCGGGGCGAGAGCCTGGCCGCCGAACAGGTGCTGGCGGGGCTGGAGGAGCTCGAGGACATCGACCCCGAGGTCCGCGCCCAGGCGCGCCGGACCTACCGCCGCTACCTGCGCGCGGCCAAAGAGCAGCTCGAGGATCTGCGCGTGCACCTGCCGGAGGTGACGCAGGCGATCGAGACGCGGCTCGCGCGCCGCATCCAGCTCAACTTCGAACGCGACAAGCTGGAGGAGCTGGAGCGCCGCGGCGCCATGGACCACGCGGCGGCGGCAGAGGCACTGGCCGCGGTCGAGCGCCGCATGAAGGCGCTGCGCTTCAGCGCGCGCTCGGTCGAGCTGCCGGAGACGGCGGAGCTGGTGCGCTCGGCACCGCTGTTCCGCGAGCTGGACGACGCGGCGATCGCGGCGCTGGCGGTGCTCACCGCCGAGCGCGTGTTCGCGCCGGGCGAGGTGCTCGTCCGCGAAGGCGAGCGCGGCGAGAGCATGTTCGTGATCGCGCGCGGGGCGTGCCTGGTGGTGCTGGAGCGCGGCGGCGAGGAGGAGGTGCTGGATGTGCTCGGCGGCGGCGACATCGTCGGCGAGATGGCGCTGTTGACCGGAGCGCCCCGCACCGCCACCGTGCGGGCGGCGACCACGGTGACGGCCGGTGAGATCGCGCGCGCGGACTTCCACCGGCTGCTCGCCGAGCAGCCGGCGCTGCGGCGCGGGGTCTGGCAGACGTTCGCGCGCCGGCAGTTCGACAACCACCTGCGCCAGCTCGCACGCTGGCGCCACCTCGGCCACGACGAGCGGCTGGGGTGGTTCGCGCGCGGCGAGCTGCGGGAGCTGGCCGCAGCCGAGCCGGTGGAGGCCGGCGCGGGGTTCGTCTTCGTCGTCACCGGGGCGCTCGCCCGCGATGGCCAGCGCCACGAGGCGCCGGCCCTGCTCGCGCGTGCCGGCGCCGGCTCGCTGGTGGCGGCGGCGGCCGAGACCCGCGTCGTCCTGCTGCCGCCGCCCGAGGCCGAACCGGCCGCGGGCGAGGGCTGAGGCGCGCCGGGACGCCGCCATGCCGCGGCAGCCCGGGCCAGGGAGCGAAGCGGAGCCGCGCGCGGGCGGCCGCGAGGGCGCGCGCGGCTGGGCCGGGTTTGCGCTGCTGCTGGTGGCGGCGGCGGGGCTGGCCTGGGCGGGCGGTCGCAGCGGCCCGATCGGCGAGGGGGCGCTCCGGCCGCTGGGCTGGCTCGGGCTGGACTGGGAACTGCCCGCCGGCCGCTTCATGCTGCTGTTCTGGGCGCAGTGGGCCCTCTGCCTGGCGGCGGTGTTGCTCGTGCCGCGCCGGCTCGCGCCGCGCGCGGAAGCGGCGCTGGTGCTGGGGCTGGCGCTGGGCTGCCGGCTGCTGGTGCTGCCGCATCCGCACTCCGACGACGTGCACCGCTACCTGTGGGAGGGGCGGTTGTTCGCCGCCGGGCTCAGTCCCTACGTGCACGCGCCGCGGCCCGCCTCTGCCGCCGCCGCTGGCGGCGGCCCGGGCGCAGCGGACGATCCGGCCACCGCCTTGCGGGGCACAGAGCGCGATCCCTGGTGGGCGGGGATCAACCACCCGGAGAAGACGGCGATCTACCCGCCGCTGGTCCACGCGCTGTTCGCCGCGGTGGGGGCGCTGTGGTACCACCCGCTGGCGGTCAAGCTCGCGATCACGGCGTTCGACCTGGTGGCGCTGGGGTGCGTGCTCGCGCTGCTGCGGGCGCGGCGGCTGCCCGCGCGCTGGGCGCTGCTGTACGCGCTCAACCCGGTGGTGCTGTATGCCTTTGCCGGCGAGGGCCACCTGGACGCCGCGCAGGCGGCGGCGCTCGCCGGCGCGCTGCTCGCCTACGAGCGGCGGCGCTGGGGCTGGATGTGGCTCTGGGCTGGGCTCGCGGTGCAGGTCAAGTACGTGGCGGCGGTGTGCCTGCCGCTGCTGGTGCGGCGCGACAATCTGCGCTGGGCCTGGATCGCACTGCTCGCGGCGCTCGGCCCGCTGGCGCTGGCGGTGGCGCACGACGGGGGGGCGGTCTTCCGCAGCCTGCTGGTGTTCGGCGGCCAGCTCGCCTTCAACGGACCGGTGCACGGGCTGTTGCGGGCGGCGCTCGGGGGCATCGAGCCGGCGAGCCGGCTGTGCCAGCTCTTGTGGCTGCCGGTCTGGGGCTGGGGGGTGTGGCGGCTGCACCCCGCGCGCGCGCGCAGCCCCGTGGCGGGGGATCCGATCGCGGGGTGTCTGTTCGCGCTCGGGGCTACGCTGTGGCTGTTGCCGACCGTGCACTTCTGGTACCTGAGCTGGGTGCTGGTGTTCGTCGCGGTGCGACCGGTGCCGAGCTGGCTGGCAGCCTCGGCGAGCGTCGCGTTCGTGTTCACGGCGAACGCGAGCCTGCTCGCCACCGGCACCTTCACCCTGCCGGGCTGGGCGCACGCGGCGGTGTGGGCCGTGCCGGCGCTGCTGCTGGGGCGCGAGGGGTGGCTGCTCGCCTGCCGCGCGCGCGCGGGCGCGCCGTGGCCGCCCCCGCGCACCGTGAGCGCCGTCATCCCGGCGCGTGACGAGGAGGAACGCATCGGTGCCTGCGTGCGGGCGGTGCTGGCCGAGCGGGCGGTGTGCGAGGCGATCGTGGTGGATGGCGGCTCGCGCGACCGCACCGCCGAGCGGGCACGGGCGGCGGGCGCGGCGGTGCTGGTGCACGATCTGCCGCCCGAGCGGGGCGGCGGCCGCGGCGGCCAGATCGCGGCGGGGCTGGAGCGCGCGCAGGGCGACGTGGTGGCGATCGTGCATGCCGATGCGCTGCTCGCGCCGGGGGAGCTGGAGCGTGCGCTCCAGCTGCTGGGCCGCAACCCGGACGTGGTGGGCGGCGCGCTGGGCGCCCGGTTCGATCTACGGGGCTGCAGGCTGCGGGCGCTGGAGCTCGCCAACGACTTGCGCGCGGCCTACCTGGGCCTGGCGTTCGGCGACCAGGTACAGTTCTTCCGGCGCGAGCCGGTGCTGGCGCGCCGGGTGTATCCGGCGCTGCCGCTCATGGAGGACGTGGAGCTGAGCCTCAGGCTGCGGCGGCTCGGCCGCACGGTGTTCCTGTTCGGCCACAGCCTGGTGTCCGCCCGCCGCTGGCGGCTCGGCAGCCTGGGCCGCACGATCCTGATCGTGCGGCTGGTGGCGGGCTACCTCGTGCGCCGGCTGTGCGGCCGGCCGGATGCCGCCCGCCTGTACCGGCGCTACTACCGGGGGGCGGGTGGTCCAGCCGCCCGCGAGGAGCCCACGCGCGAGCCGGGGCGCCTGCCCCCGGAGGGCTGAGGGGCGCGCCGCCCCGCGCGCCGTCCGCCGGCTCAGGCGGAGCTGCCGCGCGGCGCGAAGTCGCGCGCGGTCGGCCCGACGTAGATCTGGCGCGGGCGGTGGATGCGGAAGTTCTCGGGATCGGCGCGCATCTCCTTCCAGTGGGCGATCCAGCCCGGCAGCCGCCCGAGCGTGAACATGACGGTGAACATGTTGGTGGGGATCCCCATCGCCCGGTAGATGATGCCGCTGTAGAAATCGACGTTGGGATAGAGCTTGCGCTCGATGAAGTACTCGTCGGCCAGCGCCACCTCCTCGATCTGCTTGGCCAGATCCAGCAGCGGATCGTGGATCCCCAGCTCGTCGAAGATGCGGTCGGCGGCCTGCTTGAGCAGCTTCGCCCGCGGGTCGAAGTTCTTGTAGACCCGGTGGCCGAAGCCCATGAGCCGCACCCCGTCCTCCTTGCGCTTGACCTTGTCGATGAAGCCCTTCACGATCGCCGCCGCTCGCCTGGATGTGCTCCAGCATCTCGATCACGCGCTGGTTGGCCCCGCCGTGGCGCGGCCCCCACAGCGCGCAGATCGCCGCCGAGATGGAGGCGAACAGGTTGGCCTCGCTGCTGCCGACCATGCGCATGGTGGAGGTGCTGCAGTTCTGCTCGTGGTCGGCGTGCAGGATCAGCAGCAGATTCAGCGCGTCCTCCAGCACCGGCGGCACCTCGTACGGCTCCGAGGGCACGGCGAACATCATGTGGAGGAAATTCGCCGGCCAGCTCAGATCGTTGCGCGGATAGACGAACGGCTGGCCGATGGACTTCTTGTAGGCGAAGGCGGCCAGCGTCTTGGACTTCGCCAGGATGCGGATGATGTTGAGGTCGAGGTACTTCGGCTCGTCCGGATAATAGGTGGAGAGCGACGCCACCATCGCCGCCATGATGGCCATCGGATGGGCGGAGGGCGGGAAGCCCTCGAAGAACTTCTTCATGTCCTCGTGGATCAGGGTGTGGTAGGTCATGTCGTGGCGCCAGCGCGCGAACTGCTCGGCATCGGGCCACTCGCCGTGGATGAGCAGGTAGCAGACCTCGGTGAAGCGGGCGCGCCCGGCGATCTGCTCGATGGGATAGCCGCGGTAGCGCAGGATGCCGCGCTCGCCGTCGATGAAGGTGATGGCGCTGGAGCACGAGCCGGTGTTGCCGTAGCCCGGATCGTAGGTGATCAGACCGGTGCGCGCGCGGAGTTGGCGGATGTCGATCGCGCGCTCGCCCTCGGTGCCCTCGATGATGGGCAGCTCGATCTCGCCGCCCTCGTAGATCAGCTTCGCCGTGCTCATGGAGGCTCTCCTGGTCCGCCTGTGGGGAACGCGGGCCACGGGGTACGGCGCGGCTCCGTCCCACCGCGGGGGAACCAGCACCGCCGGCCCGGATCGGCTGCATGCTAACCGGCCGGCCCCGGGCGGTGCAAACCTTGTGCTGCGTGCGGCCGGGCCGGTACCCTGAAGCGGCACGCGGCGAGCCGCCACGCAGAGCCGCGGGCGGTTGTGGGCCAGCGGGGCGGCGGCAGGGGAGGGCGGCATGGCGGAGCGCGCGCCGTGGGTCGGCGAGCACAACCTGGCGCTGTTGACCGATCTGTACCAGCTCACGATGGCGCAGGCCTACCTCGAAGAGGGCATGACCGAGCGCGCGGTGTTCAGCCTGCACGTGCGCGCGCTGCCCCGGACGCGCAACTACGTGCTGGCATGCGGGACGCAGGCGGTGCTGCCGCTGCTGGAAGAGCTGCGCTTCAGCGAGGGGGCGATCGCGTATCTCGGGAGCCTGGAGCGGTTCTCGGAGCGATTCCTGGACTGGTTGCGCGGCTTTCGCTTCTCCGGCGATGTGTACGCGGTGCTCGAGGGCACGCCGGTGTTCGCCGAGGAACCGCTCCTGGAGGTGGAGGCGCCGCTCGCCGAGGCGCAGCTGGTCGAGACCCTCATCATGAACCAGGTGCACCTGCAGAGCGCGCTCGCCTCCAAGGCGGCGCGGCTGGTGGAGGCGGCGCGCGGCCGGCCGGTGGTGGACTTCGGGCTGCGGCGCATGCACGGGGCGGACGCCGGCCTCAAGGGGGCGCGGGCCTTCCATGTGGCGGGGCTGGCGGCGAGCAGCAACCTGCTCGCGGGGTGGGTGTACGGGGTGCCGGTCACCGGCACCATGGGGCACAGCTACATCCAGGCCCACGAGGACGAACGCGAGGCGTTGCGCGCCTTCGTGCGCCTGTACCCCGACGCCGTGCTGCTCGTCGACACCTACGATACCCTGCGGGGCGTCGAGCGCGTGATCGCGCTGGTGCGGGAGCTCGGCCCGGGGGCGCGGGTACGCGGCATCCGGCTCGATTCGGGCGATCTCGGCGCGCTGGCCCGCCGGGCCCGGCAGATGCTCGATGCGGCGGGGCTGCGGCACCTGCAGATCTTCGCCAGCGGCGGGCTCGATGAGTACGAGATCGCGCGCCTGCTCGAGGCGGGCGCGCCGATCGACGGTTTCGGAGTGGGCAGCCGGCTCGCGGTGGCCGAGGACGCCCCGGCGTTCGACATGGCCTACAAGCTGACCCAGTACGCCGGGCGAGGCCGGCTCAAGACGGCGCCGGGCAAGCGCATCCTGCCCGGCCGCAAGCAGGTGTTCCGGCGCGAGGAGGGCGGCCGCGCGCTCGGGGATGTGATCGCACGCGCCGAGGAGCGACTGCCCGGCCGGCCGCTGTTGCACAAGGTGATGGAGGGGGGCCGGGTGCTCGAGGCCGGGCGCGAGGACCTGGAGGCGGCGCGCGCGCGCGCCCGCCGCGAGCTCCAGGCGCTGCCCGAGCGCGTGCGCGCGCTCGAGCCGGCCGAGCCGCCCTATCCGGTCGCGCTGAGCGCGGCGCTCGAGCAGCACCTGGAGGAGGTGCGGGCACGGGTGGTCTGAGCGCGAGCCGGCGAGCGGCGAGCGAAGACGGAACGGGGGAGGACAGGGCCATGAAGCTCCAGGGCAAGCGGATCGCCATCCTGGTGGACGATCTCTACGAGGAGCGGGAGTTCTGGTATCCCTACCTCCGCCTGCAAGAGGAAGGGGCGGAGGTACGGGTCATCTCGCGGCAGCAGACCCATCCCTCCAAGCACGGCATGCCATCGCCGCGGCGCGATCTGGCGCCCGCCGAGGCGCGCGCCGCCGAGTTCGACGCGCTGGTGGTGCCGGGTGGCTACGCGCCGGACCACCTGCGGCGCTACGAGGAGGTGCTGCGGCTGGTGCGCGAGATGGACCAGGCCCGCAAGCCCATCGCGGCCATCTGCCATGCGGGCTGGGTGCTCATCTCGGCCGGCATCTGCAAGGGCCGCACCATGACCGGCTACTTCGCGATCCGCGATGACCTGAAGAACGCGGGCGCGGAGTACGTCGACCGCGAGGTGGTGCGCGACGGCAACGTCATCACCTCCCGCCACCCCGGCGATCTCCCCGCGTTCTGCCGCACGCTCATCGCGGCGCTCGTGGGCGAGGGCTGAGCGCGGCGGCGGGCTCGAGGCGAGCCGCCGGGGCCGCAGGACGCACGGGCGGCGGGCGCCGCCGGCGCTACCGCTCTCCGGGGTTCGCGATGCCGATCACCCCGCAGGCGATCCGCGCGCCCGCCGCCCCGGTCGGCTGGCTCTTGAGGTCGTCGGCCTGCGCGTGCACGATCATGCCGCGGCCCAGGATGGGGTTCTTGGCGCCGGCGATCGTGATGTTGTCGAGCACCAGCTCCAGCGTCGCCACCCCGTGCTCGTCCGCCACCACGTTGCCCAGGTCGCCGGCGTGCCGCGGAAAGGCCTGCGGTCCGGCGTGGGGATGCCCCTCGGGGTTGTAGTGACCGCCGGCGCTGGTGCCGTCCGGCGCACTGCAGTCGCCGTACTCGTGGATGTGGAAGCCGTGGGTGCCGTGGGGCGCGAGCCCCTCGATCCGCGCCTGGACCCTCACCTTGCCCTGCTCCTCGACGAACCGCACCACGCCGTGCGCGGTGTGGCCTGCGGTCGGGTGGAGCACGGCGATGGCGCGGGTGATGCCGGCGAAGCCGCCGCCGGCTTGCGGCTGGTGGGCGTGCTGTGGCTCGGCAGCACCGCCGGTGCAGGCGCCGAGGACGATGGCGGCGGCCGTGAGCGCGGTCGCAGCGGCTACCCAGCGGATGTGCGTGAGCATACCATGCCTCCTCATCGGACAGGGCTCCCCTCGACAACGCCGGCATCGTGGGGCGGTGATGCCGCTGCGTCAAGCCGGCTGCGGGCGCGGTGCGCCAGGCGGGGCGCCGCGGCGCTCAGCGCCGGCGCCGCAAGGCCTGGAGGAACCGGCCCGGCGGCAGGGTGTTGAGCACGTGCTTCGGGGTGAGCCAGGCGCGGCGCGCCTGCGCGACCCCGTAGCGCATGAGGTCCAGGTCCGCGGTCGAGTGGGCATCGGTGCTGATGACCACCTTGACGCCGAGTTCGCGCGCCCGGAACAGATGCACGTCGTTGAGGTCGAGCCGCTCGGGCTGGGCGTTGGCCTCGACCGCCACGCCGTGCTCCCTGGCGCAGTGCAACACCTCGTCCATGTCGAGTTGCATCGGCTCGCGCTGGCCGAGCCGCCGCCCGGTCGGATGGGCCAGGATGTGCACCCGCGGGTGCTCCAGCGCCTTGAGCACGCGCCGGGTCTGCTCCGCCATCCCGAGCTCGAGGTAGGAGTGGATCGAGACCAGCACCACGTCGAGCTGCTCCAGGAGTTCGTCCGCGAGGTCGAGCGAGCCGTCCCGGCGGATGTCGATCTCCATGCTCTTGAGGATGCGGATCTTCGGGTAGTCCGCGGCGACCCGCTCGATCTCCTGCCACTGCCGCCGCAGCTTGGCCGGATCGAGCCCGCCGGTCATGGCGAGCGAGGGGCTGTGATCGGTGACGGCCATGTAGGCGTAGCCGCGCGCGAGGCAGGCGGCGACCATCTCGGCGAGGGTGTTCTTGCCGTCCGACCACCGGGTGTGCATCTGCAGATCGCCCCGGATGTCGCCGAGCTCCACCAGCGCCGGCAGCTCGCCCCGCTCCGCCGCCTCCAGCTCGCCGCGGTCCTCGCGCAGCTCGGGGGGGATCCACGGCAGGCCGACCGCGGCGTAGACCTCTTGTTCGGTGGCGCCGGCCACGCGCCTGCCTTCGCGCCGCTCGCCGCCCTCGCCCTCGAGCAGCTCGAAGACGCCATACTCCGAGATGCGCAACCCGCGCTCCAGGGCCCGCTGGCGCATCCGGATGTTGTGTTCCTTGGAACCGGTGAAGTAGCAGAGCGCCGCGCCGAACGCCGCCGGCTCGACCACCCGCAGGTCGACCTGCATGCCCGAGCGCAGGCGCACCGTGGTGCGGGTGGTGCCCTTCTGCACCACCTCGGCCACGCTCGGCCAGCGGGTGAAGTGGTCCATGACCGGGCCGGGCTCGGCGGCGGTCACGAGCAGGTCCAGGTCGCCCACCGTCTCCTTGCGCCGGCGCCAGCTGCCCGCCATCTCGAGCCGATCCACGCCCGGGGCCTGCGCCATGTGCTCGCGCAGGGCGGCGGCGATCTGGTCGGCGTCCGCCAGCAGGAACCGCTTCTGCTGGCCGGCGCGCCGCTCGATCGCCTGCAGGATCTTCTGCTGCGTCTTGTCGCCGAAGCCCCGGAGCGCGGCCACCCGCCCGGCGAGCGCGGCCTGCCGCAGCTGCTCCAGATCGGTGATCTGCAGCTCCTTCCACAGCGCCTGGGCGCGCTTGGGCCCGACCCCGGGCAGCTGGGTGATCTCCACCAGGCCCGGCGGCACCTGGGAGCGCAGTTGCTCCAGCACCGCGAGCTTGCCGGTCTGGCACAGCTCGGCGAGGTACTTCGCCATGTCCGCGCCGATGGTCGGCAGCTCGGTGAGGTCCCTGCCCTCGGCCACCAGCTTGCGCAGCGGGGTCGAGTAGCCGCGCACGAACCGGGCGGCGTTGCGGTAGGCGCGGACGCGGAACGGATTGGCGCCCTGGATCTCGAGCAGGTCCGCCACCTCGTCCAGGGCTGCGGCGAGTTCGACGTTCTCCATGCCCGAGCCCGGCTACGAGGCGGCTGTGCCGCTATGGCGGTGCGGGACGCACAGCACCGGATTGGCGGCCTCGCGCAGCAGCGCCAGCGCCTGCTGGTAGGCGGTGGAGCGCGGGTCGGCGGGCGCGGCGACGACCAGCACCCGCGGCTCGGCGTTGCCCAGTTCCGCCACCACCTGGGCCAGCTCGCCGGTGCGCACCGAGACCCGGCAGCCCAGGCCCCGCGCCGCGCACGCCTTCTGGCACGCCGCGATCAGCCCGGCGTGCTCCTTGCGCTCCAGCTGCTTGAGCACCTCATCGTCCAGCGCCTGCTGCGCCACGAAATCGCCGAGCAGATGGGTGGCGGAACCGAGCAGCTCGGTATCCGCGACCAGCAGCAGCCGGAGCCCGCTCTGCGGCGGGGCGAGCCGGAGCGCCCAGCCCGCGGCGCTGGCGTGCTCCGGACCGGCGAACACCAGCGGCAGCAAGAACTCGCGCCACAGCTCCGCCGGCGGGCGCTCGGGATCGCGCGCCAGCAACAGCGGCACCGGCGAGCGCTGCAGCAGCACTTCCACCGCGGAGCCCAGGCTCTGATGGCCGAGCGCTCCGAAGTCCTCCAGATAGGGGGCGCACGCGACCAGCAGTTCGCCCCCCTCCTCGAGCGCCGCCAGGAGCTGGGCGAACGGCTCCGCACCGGCGGGCCGCGGCCCGGTGCTCACCGCCAGCCCGCGCGCGGCGAGCTGTGCGGCCCGCTCCTCCCGGTAGCGCTCGCGCGCGGGCTCGGCCGCCTCGCCCGGGTAGGCGTAGACCACATGGAGGCTCGCTCCGGTGCGCGCGGCCACCGCTGCCGCCAGTTCCTCGCTCAGCGGGTCCTGGTTCGAGCCGTCCAGCGCCAGGACCACGCGCCGGAGCACCGGCTCGGGCAAGACCACCTCCGGCGGCGCCAGCGCCGCCTCGAAGGCGCGCATGCTCTCCTCGAGCTCCCTGGCCTCGCTGGGATCCACCGCCTGCCCCCTTCTGTTCGTGCGCGGCGGCCGCGCGCCCCCCACGGCTCCGAGCGGCCCGGGCTGCGGGCAGCTCCGGCCCGCCGCGCCCTCAGCCCAGCCGCGGGAACAGCCCCAGTTCCCTGAAGGCGAAGATGTAGGCGATCACCAGCACGAGCTGCAACAGGGTCACCGTGCCCCCGACCTTGAGGTACTCGCCCCAGCCGACCTTGATGCCGCGCTCCTTCTCCAGGGCGTGCAAGGCGATCACCGCCGCGATGCTGCCGACCGGGGTCGGGTTGCCGCCCAGGTTGCAGGCCGCGACCAGTCCCCACCACAGCGGTTCGGGCGCGAGTCCGCGCGCGACCATGGTCTTGACCATCGGGATCAGGGTGGCAGCAGTGGGGATGTTGTCGACCAGACCGGCGAGCACGAACGAGAAGCTGATCAGCAGCGCCGCCGCCACCAGCACGCTATCGCCCGAGGCCGCGAGCAGGGCACCCGCCAGCACCTCCAGCAGGCCGGTCTCCTGCACCGTCCCGATCATGACGAACAGCCCGACGAAGAACAGCACCACGGGCCACTTGACCTTCTTGATCGCCTCTTCGGGATCGAAGCCGCTGAACAGGATGGCGGCGGTGCCCCCGCACATGGCGATGAAGTCGAGCCCCACCCCGAGCGCCTGCGCCGAGGCGAACCCGGCGATGGTGAGCAGCAGGATGATCGCCGAACGGTAGAAGATGCGCCGATCCTTGACCAGGGCCCATTCGTCGAAGCGCGCGACCATGGCCGCCCGCGCGGCCGGATCGCCGTGGGGGGCGAGCTCCGCCCGGTAGGACAGACGGACCCAGAAGAAGGCGACCGCGGCGCTGAGCAGACCCAGAGGCAGCGAGACCACCAGGAAGTGCGCGTACGGGATGCCGGCGCTGGTGCCGATCATGAGGGTGACGATCCCGGAGGCGAACGTCATGAGCGCGCCGGAGTTGGCGGCGAGCGCGAGCCCCACGATGTACGGGCGCGGATCGTCGCTGAGCGCCCTGGTGATCACCAGCACCAGCGAGGCCATGATCAGCGTGCCGGGCGCGATGGTGAGGAAGGTGACGAAGCCGATGGTGGCGAAGAAGACCGCCGGCAGCAGTCGCTCCGGCCGCCCGCCGGTCAGCTTGACGAGCCGGACCGCGATGAAGTGGAACAGCCCCGAGGCACCGGCGATCTCCACCAGGATGCTGGTGCCGACGATCACCCCGATCACCCCGAGGTCGTGCTCGATGAAGCGGTGGACCGCCAGGTAGGGCTTGGGCCCGGCGTACACCCCGAGCACCAGCGCGATGACGACGGTCACGATCGCACCGGCGAGCGCGGCGACGACCTTGTTGATCACCTCGAAGGCGATCAGCGCGAAGGTGGCGACCAGCACCAGGCCGCACAGCACCATGGGCAGCACCGGCCGCGCGCCGGCCGCCGCCGTCTCGGCGGCGCCCGGGGCGCCGGCGCCCGCGGCGAGCGCCGCGCCGAGGGCAGTCGTGGCCAGCAAGGAGGCGCCCACCGGCGGAGGTCCTCCCCCTCGGGTTTCCGGCTCGGGCACGAGCGGGCGGTGCGCGAGGCGGAAGAGCGAGGATAGCGCCCGGGGGACGGGGGTCAAGGGCGTCGCGTCTCATCCGGGGTTGGCCCGCGCGGGGGAGCGAGCGAGAAGAACGGCGGGCGGGAGCGGGGGCGGAGAACGGGGTTTCGAGCCGGCCCCTCACCCCGACCCTCTCCCCGGAGGGGAGAGGGAGAAGAGAGCCGGAGGGCAGAGGGGGCGGGGAGGCGGAGGGGAGAGCGGGGGCGGAGAACGGGGTTCCGAGCCGGCCCCTCACCCCGACCCTCTCCCCGGAGGGGAGAGGGAGAAGAGAGCCGGAGGGGAGCGGGGGCGGGGAGGCGGAGGAAAGAAGGGGCCGGCGCCGTGCGCCGGCCCGGCACTGGCCGGCTACCCGGGGGACCGGGTATGCTTCGGCGCTGCGCTCGGCGCCGAGAAGGCGCCCTGCCGGCTCGGCGGAGCCGCTGCGAGGGAGATCACTGGCGATGATCCCGCTGCGGGACTCGGTGCCCTCGCGCCGGGCACCGGTGGTGACCATCGCGCTGATCGCCAGCAACGTGGCGGTCTTTCTCTACGAGGCCACCCTCACCCCGCACGAGCTCCAGCAGCTGCTCGACCGCTTCGCCCTCGTCCCGGCGCGCCTGTCCGATCCCGCCGCGAACTGGCTCGAGGCCTACCTGCCGCTGCTCACCAGCACCATGCTCCACGGCGGCTGGGCGCACGTGCTGGGCAACATGTGGATGCTCTGGATCTTCGGCGACAACGTGGAGGACCGCTTCGGCCGCGCCAACTTCCTCGGATTCTACTTCGGCTGCGGCGTGCTGGCGGGGCTCATGCACTGCGCCAGCGCACCGGATTCCCCGGTGCCGACGATCGGGGCCTCCGGCGCGGTCTCCGGGGTCATGGGGGCGTACTTCCTCATGTTCCCGCGGGCGCGGGTGATCGTGCTGGTGCCGGTGCTGTTCTATCCGCTCCTGTTCTTGCTGCCGGCGGCGAGCTTCATGGTGCTCTGGTTCGTCATGCAGCTCATGGGCGGACTGGTGGCGCTGGGGGCAGGGCCCGAGGTGGGCGGGGTGGCGTGGTGGGCGCACATCGGCGGCTTCGCCGCCGGGGCCGCGTTCTGCCTGCTGCTCGGCCGGCCGGGGGCCGAGCAGCGGCGCCTCATGCGCGAGCGGCGCGAGCGCTGGGAGCGCTGGCTGCAGTAGCGGCTCGGCCCGACCCCGGCGCGGGGTGGCCTCAGTCCTGGCTCGCCGCGCCGACCGGCTCGGTTCGTTCGCGGTCTGCGGGCTGCTCCTCGGCCGGCGGCTCCAGCGCCGCGGCGACCGCATCCTCGACGCGCTCCAGCCAGACGAACCGGAGCGCCTGCCGGGCCTGCTCGGGGATCTCCTCCAGGTCTTTCTTGTTGCGCGCCGGCAGGAGCACCGTCCGGATCCCGGCGCTCAGGGCCGCGAGCACCTTCTCCTTGATGCCGCCGACCGGCAGCACCAGGCCCCGCAGGCTGATCTCGCCCGTCATCGCGACGTCGCTGCGGACGCAGCGGCCGGTGAACAGCGAGACCAGCGCCACGTACATCGCCACTCCGGCGCTCGGCCCGTCCTTGGGGATCGCGCCCGCCGGGACGTGGATGTGGATGTCGGTCTCCTGCAGCGCGCCGGGCTCCAGCCCGAGCCGTTCCAGGTTGGCGCGCACCAGGCTGAGCGCCGCCTGGGCGCTCTCCTTCATGACGTCGCCGAGCTGGCCGGTGAGCAGCAGGTTGCCCTTGCCGGGCATGCGGGTGGCCTCGACGAACAGGATCTCGCCCCCGGCCGGCGTCCACGCCAGCCCCGTCGCGACCCCGGGCACGCTGGTCCGCATCGCGACCTCGCGCTCGTACTTCTCCGGTCCGAGGATCGCGCGCACTTCCTCGGGCCCGATCCGCATCCGCTCGATCTCGCCCGCCGCGACGCGGGTCGCGACGTGACGGCACAGCGCCCCCAGCCGGCGCTCGAGCTCGCGGCAGCCCGCCTCGCGCGTGTAATCGGCGATCACCTTGCGCAGCGCCTCGTCGGTGATCTCGCACTGCTCGGGTTTCAACCCCGCCTCGGCGAGCTGGCGCCCGACCAGGTAGCGGCGTGCGATCTCGAGCTTGTCCTGCTCGGTGTAGCCCGGCAGCTCGATCACCTCCATCCGGTCGCGCAGCGGCTTGGGGATCTGGTCGATCACGTTGGCCGTGCAGATGAACATGACGCGGCTCAGATCGAAGGGCACCCCGAGGTAGTTGTCGCGGAACTCGGAGTTCTGCTCCGGGTCGAGCACCTCCAAGAGCGCCGCCGCCGGGTCGCCGTGCAGGCCCGCGCCCAGCTTGTCCACCTCGTCGAGCATGAAGACCGGGTTGCGCGTGCCGGCTCGCCGGATGCCCTGGATGATGCGGCCCGGCAGGGCGCCGACATAGGTGCGGCGGTGGCCGCGGATCTCCGATTCGTCGTGCACCCCGCCCAGGCTGGCGCGCACGAACTCGCGCCCCATGGCGCGCGCGATCGAGCGGCCGAGCGAGGTCTTGCCCACCCCGGGCGGCCCGACGAAACACAGGATGGGGCTCTTGCCCTCCGGGTTGAGCTTGCGCACCGCCAGGTGCTCCAGGATGCGGCGCTTGACCTTCTCGAGGTCGTGGTGGTCCTCATCGAGGATGGCGCGTGCGCGCGCGATCTCCAGCCGATCCTCGCTCAGCTTCGACCACGGCAGCTCGCACAACAGCTCCAGGTAGGTCCGCACCATGGAGTACTCGGCGGCCGCCTCGGGCATGCGTTCGAGCCGGGCCAGCTCCTTGCGCGCCTCCTGCTCCACCTCCTCCGGCATGCCGGCCTCGGCGATCGCGCGCCTGAGCTCCTCCAGCCCCTTGCTGTCGCCTTCGCCCAGCTCCTCCTGGATGGTCTTGAGCTGCTGGCGCAGCAGGAACTCGCGCTGCCGCTTGTCCAGCTCGGACCGCGTCTGCTCGCCGATGCGCTTGGACAGCTTGAGGATCTCGATCCGCTCCGCCAGCAGGCGCGCCACCCGCTCCAGCCGCTCGCGCACATCGACCGTCTCCAGGATGCGCTGCTTGTCCTCGGGCCTGGCGTCGATGAAGGTGGCGATCATGTCCGCCAGCAGCCCGGGCGGTTCGATCTGGCGCAGGGCGGCGGCGATCTCCGGGGGCGCCTGCGGCAACAGCTCCAGCGCCTCCAGGGCCTGCTGCCGCAGCGCGAGCGTACGGGCCTCGATCTCGCGGTCGCCGCTCTGCTCGGGCTCGGGCAGCTGCTCGATGCGCGCGAGCAGATACGGTTCGGTCTGCACGAACTCGATGACGCGGAAACGGTGCTGGCCCTGGCAGAGCGCATGCCCGCCGTCCTGCCCGGTCACGAAGCGGAGCACGTGGACCAGGGTGCCGGTGTGGTAGAGGTCATCCGGCCCGGGCTCTTCGACCTCGGGGTCCTTCTGCAGCAGCAGGCCGAGGGGACGCTCGCCGCGCACCGCCTCCTGGACCGCCTCCAGCGAGCGGCGGCGGCCGACCGCGATCGGCAGCGTCAGGCGCGGAAAGACCACCGCCCCCCGCATGGGCACGATCGGCACCGTGTCCGCGGCGCGCTCGCCTGTCGGGGAGACCGCGGCGGTGGCAGGCGCGGCCGTGCTGGCGCTGCCCGCGACGCTCGTGCCGGCAGACGCCGCGCTCGCTGGCGCAGCCGCGCCCGGGGGCTCGTCCGGGTGGGGCTGCTGACTCGAGGTTCGGCTCGGCTCGGATCCTGTCATAGCCTCAGTCCAACCGACGGAGCTGAAGGGTGAGACAGCCGTTCGCCAGCTCGCGCCGCGCCAGCTCGTAGCTGCCGGGCGGCAGGGGCAGGCGGCGCTCGAAGCGCCCGTGCGGGATCTCCAGCCGGTGCACCCGCGCCCGCCGGCAGGAAGCGGGCAGCGCGCGGTGCGCGGCCACGACCAGCTCGGTGCCCGCGACCGCGATCTCCACGCTCTCGGGGGCGGCGCCGGGCAGCGCGATCACGATCCAGATCGCCTCCTCGGTCTCGAAGATGTCGACCGGCGGCTCCCAGGCCGGTGGCCGCCCCGGCGGCTGCTGCGGCACGCAGAACTGCCGCCGCAGCCGTTCGGCCTGCTCGAGCATCTGCAGCGCCTGCTCCCAGAGCCAGCTCTCCGACGGCAGTGCACTCATCGCGCGTCCTCGTCCCGCAGCGGCCGCACCCCGCCCCGCTCGCCGCGGCGACCGCCCCTCATCCCTTGATCACCCCGAGCGGCCGGATGCGGGCGACGATCCGGGAGATCCCCGCCGCCGCGCACGCCTCGACCACCCCTGCGACATCCTTGTAGGCTTCCGGCATCTCCTCGGCGATCGTGGCATAGCCCGCCGCGCGCACCAGCACCCCGCTCTTCTGCTCCAGCTCGCGCCGCAGATCCCGCCCCCGCGCCGCCTTCTTGGCCGCGGTCCGGCTCTGCACGCGGCCCGCACCATGGCAGGTGCTGCCGAAGGTCTGGCGCATGGCGTCCTCGGTCCCCAGCAGCACGAACGAGTAGCGGCCCATGTCGCCGGGGATCAGCACCGGCTGGCCCAGATCGCGGTAGTCCTCCGGGATCTCGGGATGGCCGGGGCCGAAGGCGCGCGTGGCGCCCTTGCGGTGCACGAGCAGCTTGCGCCGCTCGCCGTCGAGCTGGTGCTCTTCCACCTTGGCGATGTTGTGCGCCACCTCGTAGACCACCCGCAAGCCGATCTCGGCATCGGAGGCCCCCATGCCCTCGCGGAACGCCTCGCGGACGCGGTGGGCGATGATCTGCCGGTTGGCGAAGGCGTAGTTGATCCCGCAGCGCATGGCGCGCAGGTACTTCTGGCCCTCGGGGCTCCGGATGGGGGCGGCGGCGAGCTGGGGGTCGGGCAGCTCGAAATCCCACTTCTTGGCGGCGCGGCGCAGCTCCTTGAGCGTATCATCGCAGATCTGGTAGCCGCAGCCGCGCGAGCCGCTGTGGATGAGCACGGTCACCGTGCCCTCCTCGAGCCCCAGGCGGGCGGCCGCCCGCTCGTCGTACAGGCGGTCGACCCAGCCGATCTCGGCGAAGTGGTTGCCGCTGCCCAGCGTGCCCAGCTGCTTGGAGCCGCGCTCGATGGCGCGCGCACTGACCGCGTCCGGATCGGCACCGGCGATCCGCCCGCCCTCCTCGACGTGGCGCAGATCGCCCTCCTCGCCATAGCCGCGCCCGAGCGCCCAGCGCGCCCCTTCCGTGAGCACCTGGCGCATCTCGCGCTGGTCGAGCTCGAGGAACCCCCCCTTGCCGACCCCCGTCGGCACCTTGCGGAACATGGCGTCGAGCACCGGCCGGAGGTAGGGCAGGAAGCGCTCGCGGTTCAGGCGCGAGGCCAGCAGCCGCACCCCGCAGTTGATGTCGTAGCCCACGCCTCCCGGACTGACGACGCCCTCCTCCAGATCGAAGGCGGCAACGCCGCCGATGGGAAAGCCGTAACCCCAGTGGATGTCCGGCATCGCGAGCGAATAGCCGACGATGCCCGGCAGGCAGGCGACGTTGATCGCCTGCTGGATGGCGTTGTCATCCATCATCTGCCGGAGCTGTTCCTCGGTCGCGAAGATGCGCGCCGGCACCCGCATCCGCCCGGTCCGCGGCACCTCCCACAGCGCCGGACCGAGCTGCCGGATCTCGTATTCTTTGTACCTCAGCGTCTGCATCCCGCTTGCCCTCTCCCACGTGGTTGCGCGCGCCGGGGCGCCGCTCACACGTCGAAGACGATGCGTGCCTCGTAGCCGTCGTCGGTCCGCTCGATGGCGAGATCGTGGTAGGTCACCGCCTTGATCTCGGTGTGGATCCGATGGCGGCTCGGATCGATCGGCTCGCCCGCGAGCTCGCCCACCAGCCGGCACCGCTCCACATCGAGCTGTTGCACCACGGCCCGCGCATACACCTCCTCGTTGGTGACGTGCTGGAAGTTGATCTCCGACAGCCACCCCACGAGCAGCCCCTCGAGGTCATCGGCCTCGACCTCCAGGCGCCGCCGCCGCTCGGGCCGCACCCGCGCGCGGTCCCACATGAGCTCGCACATGCCGGCGGCCGCCTCGGTGAACAGCTCGGCGAGGGTGCTGCCCCACACCCGCAGGCCGAGGTCGGCGGTGTGCTCGATCGGCTCGTAGCCCATGGGCGCGCGACGACTCAGTCCAGCAGGTGGTGATGCCGCCCCACGGGGTGGACCACGCTCGCCTGCGGGCCCTGTTCTCCCATCTCCTCGTGGAACCGCACTTCGTCGCCCAGCTGCAGGCGGTCGAAGCCGCCGTTGCTGACGGCGTTGCGGTGGAAGTAGACCTCGTGGCCATCGGGGGTGGTGATGAACCCGTAGCCCTCCTCGGCGAACAGTTGGGTGACGCGTCC
The DNA here is from genome assembly GCA_026004615.1 of Planctomycetota bacterium. Lineage (GTDB taxonomy): Bacteria > Planctomycetota > J058 > J103 > J103 > BPJM01. The sequence continues at coordinate 396,416 of BPJM01000001.1, read as the reverse complement.
GTGCGGCGGCGCCTCGCTCGCCGCCGCGGCCGCCTTGGCCTTGTCGCGGCGCGCGCTCACGAAGTCCTGGAGCTGGCGGCGCACCGCGTCGAAGGCGTCCTGGATCGCGGCGTAGACGTTGCCATGGTCGTCCCGCTCGGCCGGGTCGCGCGCGACCACGATCTCGCGGCCCGGCACCGTGAGCTCGATCCGGACCCGGTACTGGTTGCCCTTGCGGTGTTGCTGGTGAGGCAGCTCGACCGCCACCCGGCAGCTCGTGATGCGATCGTAGAAGCGCTCCAGCTTGGCGGCCTTCTCGCGGATCTTCTGCTCGATGGCGGGCGAGGGCTCCACGCCCCGGAATGCGATCTCCAGCGGGATCTGCATGCGCTCCTCCTCTCAGGGGGACCCGAACGCGCACGATGGGACGGGGCCAGCGGTTGCACCAGCCGGCGCAATCGGCGCGACCCAGCGCTGCGGCACGGCGGCCACTCCGTCGCCCCCGTCCCCGACGGGCATCTCGATCAAAGCACAAATGGGGGCGCGGCGTCAAATCGCGCCGGCGCCGCCTCCGCGCCGTGGCCGGCTTGTCGTCACCGGCCGCCACCGCTATGCTCCGCTTCCCGGGCTGCACGGGCCGGTTCGGGGCTGGCGGCCGCGCCGCCGCGCTCCAGGGGCGCTCGCGAGGCGCCAGGGCCCTGCGCACCCGCTGTCGTCGAGGGAGCGCACCTCCGTGCCCGAGTTCGAGTTCCTGCGCGACCTGGTCGTCGTCTTCGGCCTCGGGGTCGCGGTCGTCTTCATCTTCACGAAGCTGCGGCTGCCCTCGCTGATCGGCTTCCTCGCCACCGGGGCGGTGGTGGGCCCCTACGGGCTGCAGCTGGTGCACGACCGGCACAGCGTCGAGCTGCTGGCCGAGATCGGCATCGTGATCCTGCTGTTCGCGGTCGGGGTGGAGTTCAGCCTGGGGGCGCTGCTGCGGCTCGGCCGGGTGGTGCTGCTGGGCGGTACGCTCCAGGTCGTGCTGACCGGCGGCGCCGCCGCCCTCGCCGCGCTGGCGCTCGGGCTCGCGCTGCCGAGCGCGGTGCTGGTGGGCTTCATCGTCGCGCTCAGCAGCACCGCCATCGTCATGCGGCTGCTCACCGAGCGCGGCGAGGCGACCACTCCCCAGGGGCGGATCGCGCTGGGAATCCTGATCTTCCAGGACCTGGCGGTGGTGCCGATGGTGCTGGCCATCCCGCTGCTCGCCGGCAGCGGGGGCGGGGACTGGAAGGCGATCGGGCTCACGTTGCTCGAGGCCGTGGGCGTGGTGGTGGCGGTGCTGGTGGTGGCGCGGAGCGTGGTGCCGCGGGTGCTCCACTTCGTGGTCGCGACGCGCAGCCGCGAGCTGTTCCTGTTCTCGATGATCGTGATCTGCCTCGGCACCGCGTGGCTGACCTCCGAGCTGGGGCTGTCCCTGGCGCTGGGGGCGTTCCTCGCCGGGCTGGTGGTCTCGGAGTCGGAGTACGCGCACCACGCGCTCGGCACCGTGCTGCCGTTCCGCGATGCGTTCAGCAGCCTGTTCTTCGTCTCGATCGGCATGCTGCTCGATGCGGGCTACTTCGCCTCGCACGCCCCGGCGGTGGCCGGCAGCACGCTGGGGATCGTCGCTGGCAAGGCCGTTATCGCGGCCGCGGCGGCGGTGGCGCTCGGCTACCCGGCGCGGATCGGGGCGCTGGCCGGGCTGTTGCTCGCGCAGATCGGGGAGTTCTCCTTTCTGCTGCTGCACCTGGGCGGGCGCCACGAGCTGCTGCCAGGCGGCTCCGCGCAGCTGCTGCTGGCGGCGACCGTGCTCAGCATGGCCGCCACCCCGCTGCTGGTCCGCTTGGGGCCCGCGATCTCCGACTGGGTCGGGCGCCAGCTGCCCGCCGCCGTGGCGGCGCCGGCCGAGGCGGAGGCCGGACTCGACGACCACGTCGTGATCGTCGGCTATGGCGTCAACGGGCAAAACGTGGCGCGCGCGCTCGAGCACGTCCAGATGCCCTACGTCGTGATCGAGATGAACCCGGAGACGGTCAGGCGGCTGCGGCGGGCGAAAAAGCCCGTATTGTACGGGGACGCGACGCAGCCGCTGATCCTGGAGCATGCCGGCATCGCGCGGGCGCGGGTGGTGGTGGTGACGGTGCCCGATGCCGCCTCGGCGCGCCGCATCGTCGAGGTGGCGCGCCACCTCAATCCCGCCGTCCGCCTGATCGTGCGCACGCGCCTGGTGGGCGAGGTGGCGGAGCTGTACCGGCTGGGCGCGCACGAGGTGGTGCCGGAGGAGTTCGAGACCGCGATCGAGATCGTCTCGCGCGTGCTCCGCAGCTACCTGGTGCCCTACGACGTGATCGAGCGGCTGGTGCGCGAGCTGCGGCGCGAGGGCTACGGCATGTTCCGCGAGGAGCGGCGGCCGCTGCCGCCGGTGGGCGGGCTGGGCCGGCTGCTGGGCGAGGCGCAGCTGGAGGTCTTCCGGGTGCAGCCCGGCAGCCCGCTCGCCGGCCGGACGCTGGCCGAGAGCGGGCTGGCGGCGCAGACCGGGGCGCTGGTGCTCGCGGTCCACCGCGCGCACAAGACGACCGCCAGCCCGCCGGCGAGCTGGCGGCTGGAGCCGGAGGACATCGCGCTCGTGCTGGGCAGCCCCGAGGCCCTGGCGAAGGCCAGCGCGCTGTTCGGCAGCCCGGGCGAGCCGGGCCCTGGGTAGAGGGGGCAGGCCGGGCGCGCCACGGCGGCGCCGGCGCCGCGCTCAGCCCTTGAGTGCACCCGCGGTCAGCCCGCCCACCAGGTGGCGCTGCAGGGCGTAGAACAGCACCACCACCGGCAGCGAGACCACGAGCGCCCCCGCTGCGAACAGCTCCCAGCGCGCGCCGTACGCACCCACCTGCTGCTGCAGCACCACCGGGAGGGTGTAGCGGGGCTCGGCGTGCAGGAAGGTGGCGGCGAGGATGAACTCGTTCCAGGCCCCCATGAAGCAGAACAGCACCGTCACCATGAGCCCCGGCCGCACCAGCGGCAGCGCCACGCGCGCGAACGCCTGCCAGGGCCCGGCGCCGTCCACGCGCGCCGCTTCCTCGAGCTCGCGCGGCACCTGGTCGAAGAATCCCTTCAGCATCCAGATCGCGAACGGCAGCGCCGTGCTCGCATACACCAGCACCAGCCCGAGCAGGCTGTCGATCAGCCCCGCCGCATCGAGCAGGATGTAGATCGGCACCGCGGCCAGCACCCCGGGGAACATCTGGACCGCGAAGAGAAAGCCGAGCCCGGCCCGCCGCCCGGGAAAGGAAAACCGGCTCAGCGCGTAGGCGGCGCTCGAGGCGAGCGAGGTGCCCAGCACGGCGCTCGCGGCCGCCACCCCCAGGCTGTTGGCGAACTGCCGCCAGAACAACGGCTGGCCCGCCGCGTCGCGGCTGCCGGTGAGCGCCCGCAGGTTGTCCAGCGTCCACAGGCGCGGATCGAACACCGGACCGCCCCCCAGCCCCGCCCCCGGCCGCAGCGCCAGGTCCACCACCCAGAGCAGCGGCGCCAGCACCGCGGCGCAGGCGAGCAGCAGCACCGCGTGCGCGGCGAGCCGGCGGAGCCGCCCCCGCCCGCGCCGCCGCCGCCCGCTCACGAGCCCACCTCCATGGAAGCGCCCGCCGCGCCGCCTGAGGCCGGCGTGCCCGTTCGCGCAGCGCGGCCCAGCACCAGCCGTCCGTATGCCAGCAGCAGCACGAAGATGATCACCGCGTACGCCGCCGCGTAGCCGTAGCGGTACTGCCGCTCGAACGCCCACTTGTAGGCTTCGGAGACCAGGATCTCGGTCGCCCCGGCGGGCTCGCCACCGGAGACCAGGTAGATCACGTTGAACATGTTGAACGTCCAGACCGAGCCGAGCAGCACCGCCGGCAGCAGCGCCGGCCGCACGCATGGCCAGAGCACGTGGCGCAGCCTGAGGAGCGGTCCCGCACCCTCCAGCCGCGCCACCTCTTGCAGCTCTTGCGGCACCGACTGCAGCGCCCCCAGCGCCACCACCATCATGAAGGGGAAGCCGAGCCAGGTGTTGGTGACGACGTTGGCGGCGAACGCGGTAGCGAAGCTCTGCCACCACGACACCGGCTCCAGGCCCAGCCGCGTCAGCAGGGCGTTGATGGCGCCGAGCTGGGTGTCGAACAGCCCCCGCCACACCAGGGCCGTGATGTAGGACGGCACCGCCCAGGGCAGGATGAGCACCACCCGGTACAGCGGGCGCAACGCGAGCAGCGGCCGTGCGAGCAGCAGCGCGAGCGCGCCGCCGATCAGCAGGTGCAGGGTCACGTTCACCACCGTCCACAGCACGGTGACGCCGAGCGTGAAGTGCAGCGACAGCGGATCGCCCGGCGGATAGTCGCGCGCCCCGAGGATGGCGGCGAAGTTGCCCAGGCCCACGAAGCGGTACTGCCCGCCGCCGGTGTGGGCGAACAGCGCGAGCGCGCCCGCCGCCACCAGCGGCAGCGCCACCAGGATCGCCACCGCGAGCAGCGCCGGCAGCACCATCGCGTAGGCGAAGCGGTGGCGCACCAGCGCGGTGCCGAGCCGGGCGTCGCGCGCGCGCCGGACCAGCATGGCGACCGCGAGCAGCAGCAGCGCCCCCGCCGCCACCAGGTACGGCTGCGGATCGGCGGCCGGCGGCGGCGGGCGGCTCGCCACCGCCAGCTGCTGGCGCGCCCGCCCGAGCGCCTGCGCGAGCGGCTCGCCGCGGTGCAGCACCGCGCGCAACAGCCCGCCCGCCGGCTCCCAGACCAGCGCCATCTCGGGGCGGCTGGGCGTGATCCGCCCGTGGCGCAGCGCGTGCGCCTGCGCGCGCACCAGCGGCGGCAGCGCCGCTGCCTCCTCGCGGTAGGCCTCGGCGAGCGCCGGCGGCTGCTGTCCCAGCTCGGCGCGCAGCCGCCAGTGCAGGGCCAGCGCCCGGGCCGCGCGCACTGCCGCCGGCGGATCGGGCGCAGCCGCGGACAGCAACACCCCCTCGACCGTGATGAACGAGCCGAGGGCACGGCCGCCGAGCCGCGGCAGCGGCGCCACCTCCCAGCTCCGGGGGGCGAGGGCGAGCTCGCCCGCGAACCAGGGCCCGCTGATGACCGCCGCGGCGCGCCCGTTCTGGAACAGCTGCGCGACCGAGGCGCTGCTCGCCTCGCCGATCAGCGTGCCCTCGCGCACCAGCTCCGCCGCCAGCGCGAACGAGCGGCGGCCCGGCTCCTCGAACACCGCGAACCGGCCCTGCGCGTCGAACAGCTCTCCCCCGCAGGCGAGGAACAGCGGGGCGTGGAAGAAGAACGAACCGGTATCGTAGGCGAGCGGCACCGCACCCTGCGCCCGCAGCGCGGGCGCCAGCCGGCGCAGCTCCTCCAGCTCCTCGGGCGGGCGGGCGAGCAGCTCCCGGCGGGTATACAGCACCAGCCCCTTGTAGGTGAGCGGCAGCCCGTACAGCCGCCCGTCCGGGCCGCTGAGCGCCGCCAGCAGCCCCGGCAGCCAGCGCTCCTCGGGCGCCGCGGCCTCTGCGGGCAGGGGCGCGACCAGCCCCCGCTGCACCCAGTCGCCCAGCCGGTCGTGGGCCGCGATGAACAGCGCCGGTCCATGGCCGCGCGGGATGGTGGTCTCGAGCTTGCGGTGCAGGGCATCGAACGGCACGGCCAGCAGGGCGAGCTGCGCCTCGGGGTGGCCGGCGGCGCGGAACTCGGCGTTGATCGCGGCGGCCGTCTGCTCCAGCGCCTGCCGCTCCGCGCCCTGGTAGCTGTGCCAGAGCACCACCGTTGCGAGCGCCGCCGCTGCCAGCGCGTTCACCGCCGCTGCCTCCGCCTGCCCGCGTGAGCGCCGGAGCACCGGCGGGCCGGCCGCCGGTGGCCGCCGCCGTGACCTCCGCCCCCGCTCAGGGCTCCTGCCGCTCCCAGCGCTCGCCGGTGCGGGCGTCGAACAGGTGCGTGTGCGCCGGATCGATCGCGGCGCGCACGCGTGCGCCCTCGCGGTAGCGGAAGGCCTCGGGGCCGGGCACGCTCGCCCGCAGCACCAGCTCCCCCGCGCGCAGGTGGAGGTAGCCCCGGTCGCCGACCGGCTCCGACAGCTCGACCTCGCCGGTGAGCCAGGCGGGTGCGGCGGGGGCTGGCGCCGCCGGCGGCGCCGGTTGCGGCGCGTCCGCGAGCGCGACCAGCACGTGCTCGGGCCGGATGCCGAGCTCGGCCGGGCCGCTGCGCGCGCTGCCGGCCACCAGCTCCAGCGGCGCCCCCTGCGCCCGGAAGCGGCCGCCCTGCACCTCGCCCGGGATCAGGTTCATCGCGGGCGAGCCGACGAAGGTGGCGACGAAGCGGTTGGCCGGCGCGCGGTAGATCTCCTCCGGGCGTCCGACCTGCTGGATCCGGCCGGCCTCCAGCACCACGATCCGATCGGCGAGCGTCATCGCCTCGATCTGGTCGTGGGTCACATAGAGCATGGTCGCACCCAGCCGCGCGTGCAGCGCCCGCAGCTCGGCGCGCATGCGGGTGCGCAGCGCCGCATCGAGGTTGCTCAGCGGCTCGTCGAACAGATACAGCGGCGGCTGGCGCACCAGCGCGCGGGCGATCGCCACCCGCTGGCGCTGGCCGCCGCTGAGCTGCGCCGGGCGGCGGTCGAGCAGCTGCTCCAGACCGAGCAGCGCCGCCACCTCGCGCACCCGCCGCTCGCGCTCCGCCTTCGCCACCCGCCGGATCCGAAGCGGGAACGCGATGTTGTCCCGCACCGTCATGTGCGGGTAGAGCGCATAGCTCTGGAACACCATCGCGAGGTTGCGTTCGCGCGGCTCCAGCGCCGTCACCTCGCGGCCGCCGATCCAGACCTCGCCGGCGCTCGGCTCCTCCAGCCCGCAGACGATCCGCAGCAGGGTGGACTTGCCGCAGCCCGAGCGGCCGAGCAGCACCACCAGCTCGCCGGCGGCGATCTCCAGCTCGATGCCCGCCAGCACCTCCGCCGCCCCGAACCGCTTGGCGATGCCGCGCAGCGCCACCTCGACGCCGCCGGTCGCGAGCGCGCTCACGGCCGGGGCGCGAGCAGGCGCGAGCGCAGCGGCGGGACCTCGACCACGGCGGTGCCACCGGGGGCGACGGCGACGGTGTAGCCGGGATCGAGCAGGTCCACGAGCACGGTGCCGCCCGCGAACGAGGTCTGCATGGCACCGCCCTGGAACGCGGTGTGGCTCGCCTTGGCGGAGTTGACGTTCATGACGTAGAGCAGCGTCTGCGCGGGGTGGCGGCGCTCGAAGGCGAAGATGCCGGCATCCTCCTCGCCGCCGGTGCGGGTGGTCGACCAGCGCACCAGCGTATCCCCGCGCCGCAGCGCCACGTTCGCCTTGCGGACATCGATCAGCCGGCGGATGTGGCGGAACAGGCTGTGGCTGGTGTCATAGCCCGTGTCCCACAGCCGCTCGCGGTTGGCCGGATCGCCCGCGCCGCGAAAGCCCTGTTCGGTTCCGTAGTACAGGCACGGCACGCCCGGGATACACATGAGGAACTCGATCGCCAGCCGCAGCCTGGTGTCGTCGGGCTCGCCGGCCAGAAAGCGCGGCACGTCGTGGTTGTCGATGAAGTTGACCGGGATCTCGGCCGGCGCGAGCCCGATCCCGCCCGGCTGCGGGCTCTGGCCGTACAAGCTCTTGCGCGCCCACAGCTCCTCGATCGCGCGGGTGGGGCCCCCCTGCTTGATCACCCAGTCGAAGGCGACGTACTTCTGCGGGAAGTAGAACGCGGCATCGACCATGTCGTGCTGGGTGTAGCTGCCGACCAGCACGTCGTCGCCGTCGAATGCCTCGCCGAACATGAAGAAGTTGTGCTTGCCGCGCTGGCGCGCCGCCTCGCGGATGCGCGGGCAGAAGTACCGCCAGAAGCCGTGTTCGACGTGCTTGAGGGTGTCGATCCGGAAGCCGTCGAAGTCGACCAGCCGGATCCACTCCGCGAACACGCGCGCCAGCGCCTCGCGCACGTCCTGGCGTTCGGTCGCCAGATCCTTGAGCCCGCCCGGGAAGTCGCCGAGCAGCACCTGATCCAGCGGCCAGTTGCCGTTCGCATCCGGCACCACCCGCCCGCGCCGGTGGTACCACTCCGGGTTCTGGAACTCGGGCGGCTGGGGCGGCACGCGGTTGATCGCGGGCACGTGCAGCCAGCGGATCGGCGCCGGGCCCATGCGCTGGTGGCCGACCTGCGCCTGGATGCCGTTGGGGTCCCAGTCCGGGTCGTACTCGGTCACCCGTTTGATCGGCGAGCCGGGCTGTCCCGAGCCGTACAGCGCCTCGTCGGGCTGGCCGTTGAGGTTGATGTCGTAGTAAAACAGCTGCCCCACGTGGTTGGTCACGATGTCGGCGATGACCAGGATGTCGCGGCTGTGCAGCACGTTCACCATCTGCCGCAGCTTGCCCAGATCGCCGAAGTGGGGGTTGGTCGCCAGGAAGTCCTGCGTCCAGTAGCCGTGGTAGCCGGCGACCCCCGCATCGATCTCGACGTTCTTGACGTGGGGGCTGATCCAGACCGCGGTCACGCCCAGCGCCTCGAGGTAGTCGGCGCGCTGGATGATCCCCTCCCAGTCGCCGCCCTGGTAGCGGCCGAGCGCGGTCCGGTCGACGTTCCAGTTGTTGTTGGGATCGCCATCCGCGAACCGATCGGTGACGATCTGATAGATGATCTGATCGCGCCAGTCGAGATCCGCGTTGGCGCGCACGCGCGCGCCCGCGGCGCTGCTGCCGCCCCCGCCGCCGCTGCAGCCCGCGAGCCAGAGCGGGCACGCCGCCGCGAGCGCGGCCCCGAGCGCGAGCGCCCCGGCCCGGACCCTGGCCATGCCGCTGGCACCGGCCGTCGCGTGCCCCATCGCCGCACCTCCCAGGCGAAGACCCCCTGCCTGCGAAGAAGAGACAGATTTTATTCCGCCCGCCCGCCGGTGCAACCGGCAAGGATCACCGCGGGCCAGACGGCGGGGCGGTTTACAGCCCGCACCGCCGGCATATAATCGCTTTCCTTCCGGCGAACGGGGGAGGTCCCGATGCGCGGGCCGGCGAGCGGGCTGGGGGCGGGGCGGCGGCGCGCGGCGCGGCGGGCGCTCCGCCCTGCACTGGCGGTGGCGAGCGCAGTCCTGGCCGCAGTGGGCGCGCCGTGGGCCGCCGGGTGCGGCGGCGGCAGCGGCTCGGCGGTCGGCAACCCCCGGCCGGGACCCGCCGCCGGCTACCAGGCGCGCACCAGCCTGCAGGCGCTGGCCCTGTCCAACGGCTACGCCGCGGCGGCCTACGATCTGCAGGCCCGCGCGCTCACGGTGCTGCGCCCGCACCTGTATGCGGTGCGGCGGCCCGGCGAGCCGGTGCCCGAGCTCGCGCGGCGGGTCGAGTTCGGAGTGCGCACCGGGGCGGGCGGGCAGTGGCTGAGCGCGGTGCCGCTCGCCGACTGGGGCTATCTGGAGGGCACCGGCATCGCCTACGCGGTGCAGCGCGCAGCCGGACTGCGGCTGGAGACCTACGCCTTCGCGCCCATGGAAGGCGCGCGCCACGCGGTGGCGCTGCTGGTGCGCGCCGTCAACGAGAGCGGGACGCCGCTGAGCGGTGGGGCCCTGGTGCTGCGCGCCGAGCTCGCGCTGGGGGGCGGGGCCGATGCGAGCGCCGAATGGGCGTTCCAGGATGCCGGCTTCGTGATGGAGGGACGCACCGGCACCGGCCGCCGGGTGATCTACCAGGCGCTGGGCGGGCTGGATGGCTGGGCGATCGCCACCGCCGGCAGCGCCGATGACCCCCAGGGTCTGGTGCCGGCGGGCATGCCGCTGCCCGACCGGAGCTGGCCGCTGAACGCCGACGGGGTGGTGTGCGGGCTGGAGCGCGAGCTCGCAGCAGCGGCCGGGGGCGCGCTCGCGCCCGGCGCCGAGGCGTGGTGGGGCGTGCTCATCGCGCTGCGGGAGGACGGCGACGAGGCGGCGCTGCGGGCCGAGGCCGCGGGTTTCGCCGGCGGGCTCGATCCGCCGCAGCTGCTCGCGCGCGAGCGGCGCTGGTGGGACGCCTTCCACGCGCGCGAGCGGTTGCCGCGGGGGCTGGGGGCGGACGAGCTGCGCGTGTTCCGCCAGTCGACCGCCATCCTCAAGATGGGCCAGTGCCGCGAGCCGGCGCCCTGGGGCGGGCAGCTGCTCGCCTCGCTGCCGCCCGGCAAGTGGAACATCTGCTGGCCGCGCGACGCCAGCTACGCGATCGCCGCGCTCGCCGCGGCCGGTCACCTCGAAGAGGCGCAGGCCGGGCTGCGCTTCATGCTGGAGGGGCGCGCCGGGCAGTACCAGGGCTGGATCGGGCGGCCGTACCGGATCTCGGTGGCGCGCTATTACGGGGACGGCACCGAGGAGTCGGATGACAACGGCAACGGCCCCAACATCGAGCTCGACAACTTCGGGCTGGTGCTGTGGGCGCTGGGGACGTATCTGGAGCAGGGCGGCGATCCGGCGCTGTTGCAGCAGCACTGGCCGGCGGTGCGCGATGGGATCGCCGAGGTGCTGCTCGGGCTGATCGAGCCCAACGATCTGTTGCGCGCCGACAGCTCCATCTGGGAGCGGCACCTCTACCCGGCGCCGGGCTCGCCCGACGGTGCCCGCCAGTTCGCCTACAGTTCCATCTGCGCCGCGCACGGGCTGGAGCACGCCGCGCGCATGGCGGCCCGCATGGGCGAGCCGCAGCTGGAGAGCCGCTGGCGGGACGCGGCCGCGCGGCTGCGGGCGGGGATCGTGCGCGAGCTGGTCATGGCCGGCGAGCAGGCGATCGCCGGCTCGGTGGAGGAGCGGCGGCTGGGGATCGATTACGCCATGGATGGGAGCGCCGTCGAGGCGATCAACTTCGAGGTGGTGCCGCCGCACTCCCCGCTCGCCACCGGCACGCTCGCGGCGCTCGATCGCTGGCTCAGGCCCTGGCCGCTGCGCTCGCCCGGCTATCTGCGCAACGATGATGCGCGCAGCTACGGCCCGGACAACTGGTACGACCGGCAGGAGTGGGTGGTGATCGACCTGCGGGTTGCGAGCGCCTTCGCGCGGGTGGGCGAGCGCGCGCGCGCCGCGCAGCTGCTCGAGTGGGTGACGGCGCAGGCGGTGCGCAACGCGGGGCTGATCCCGGAGCTGTACGACGAGCACTCCAGCGCCTATGCCGGCGAGGTGCCGATGGTGGGCTTCGGCGCCGGCGCCTGGGTGCTGGCGCAGTTCGACCTGGCGGGGCGCTAGCGGGCGCGCGCGGCGCGCCGGGCTGGAAGGCAGAGAGGCGGAGCGGGCACGGGCGAGGCGCGCACCCCATGGGCCGGATGCCCCTGCGAGGCGGCAGCCTCGCGCTGATCCTGTGCCTGCTGGCAGCGGGCGCGCTCCAGGCGCAGCAGCCGGCTGCGCCCGCCGCCGCCGGCTCGCGCGCGGCCCAGGCGCCGGGGTTCTACTGCCCGGAGTGCCGCGCGCCGGTCGGGGCGCTGGAGCTGGTCTGCCCGCAGTGCGGCACCGAGTTCGAGCCGCTGGTGCCGCGGGTGCGGCGCGGCGAGGGCCCGCCGGGAGCCGCCGCGCCGGGCGAGCCCCCGCCCGCGGAGCGGCCGGCACCGCCGCCCGGGCGCGGCGCGGACACCTCGCCCTTTCCCGAGGCGCAGCCCGGTGTGCCGCCCCCGCCGCCGCGGCTGCTGGAGTCCGCCTGGCCGCAGATCCAGCCGCCGGCGGCCTCGCGGTTCGGCTTCGGCTCGTACGGCCGGGCGGGCCTGCTCGTCGACGAGGAGCTGGACGGCGCACCGCTGCTCGACATCGTGGATTTCCGCCCGCGGCTGTCCAAGCTCTCCTACCAGGAGCTGCACTTTTTCTACCGCGACCGCATCGCCGAGCTGCCGGTGCTCATCAAGACCACGGTCGCCGCCGACGAGAAGATCTTCGCCTTCGACGCGGACTTCGATGCGCGCATCGCGATCCGCGAGCTGTTCGCCGAGATCACGCCGACCGAGCGGCTGGCGCTCTGGATGGGCGCGCGCATGTACCGCGGCGACGACATCTACCTGCTCGACTTCTGGCCGCTCGACGACCAGAACACGCTCGGCGGCGGGGTCGCCTGGCAGCTCGCCGCGCAGCACCGCCTGCAGCTGCATGCCGGCTTCAACCGGCTCACCGCCGGCGAGCCGCCGTTTTTCTTCCAGCGGATCGAGATCCCGCTCGAGGACGCGGTCGGGGTCCGGCAGGCGGTGTTCCTCGACCGCAACCGGCTCACCGCCTCGGCGACCTGGCGCTGGGAGCCGGGCGGCGGCTGGCTGGTGAAGGCGCACGGGGAGTTCACCTTCGTGCCCGCGGCCAGGCGGCGGCTGCCGGACGGGGTCCAGACCGAGCGCTTGCCCGATGACCACGGCTGGCTCCTGGGCGCGCAGATCGGCCTGGAGTACGGACCGCAGAGCTTCGCGCGGCTGTTCGCGACCTACATGCGCGGCCTGGGGGCGTTCGACGAGCTGGAGGTGCCGTTCGGCTTCGACACCGACCTGACGGTGACCGAGGCCTGGAAGCTCCGGCTCGCCGCCGGCGGGGCGCACTTCGGCGGCTGGTGGGGGCTGCACTGGGGCGGGTACTGGCAGCGGTTCATCGACGCCGATCCGAACGCGGATCGCGACGACCACGACCAGTTCGCGCTGGCGCTGCGGCCGGAGGTCTACCTCGGCGAGTGGTTCCGGTTCGGACTGGAGGGGGTGTGGGAGGGACGCCGTCCCAACGGCATCTTCCCCGAGACGGGGGATGAGGAGTTCGGCCAGCTCGCCTCGCTGACGGTGCTGCTCGGGGTGGCCGCCGGGCGCGGTCCGTACGCGCGCCCGGCGCTGTATGCGTTCGCGGGCGGCCGCTGGCTCGACCGGGGCGCGCGCCTGATCGCCAGCCGGCGGCTCGCCGGCGAGCCCGACGCCCAGAGCGCGGTGTTCGGCTTTCAGGCCGAGTGGTGGTTCTGAGTCCGCGCGGGCCCGCCGTTGCCGGTGAAGATCGAGAACCGGAGCCCGCGGATCGCCGCCAGCCCGGTCACGTGGTAGATCACCTGCCAGTGGGTGGAGGGCTCCACGCCCGGGCGCACCTCGCGGATGCGCGGCAGGTAGTAGAGCGAGACCGCCAGCCGTAGCGCCCCCGACAGCGCGAACAACACCAGCAGCGGCGAGCGCAGCTCCAGCTCCCAGCCGCCCAGCGCGATCCGCTGCGGCACCAGCGGAGCCAGCACCCCGCCCAGCAGCGCGCCGGCCAGCACCCCCGCATGGGTGAGGATGGAGGAGTAGGCGACGCAGCGGGCGCGCTTGGGAGGGCTCACGCTGTCGAACAGAAAGTTCGCCGCCGCGAGGTTGAAGCCCGCCCAGCCGACCCCGCTCACCACCTGGTAGCAGAGCACCGCCTCCAGGCGCGGCGAGATCAGCCACAGCCAGGGCGTGAGCGAGACCACCAGCCCGCACACCGCCAGGATGCGCCGGCTGCCGAAGCGGTCGGCCAGCCGGCCCCAGCTCCGCAGCACCAGCACCTGGGCCAGCACCATGGCGGTGGCGGCGGCGGTGAACGCCACGTAGTTGAACCCGAGGTCGCGCAGCATGTAGAGCGAGAAGAACGGCGCCGCCAGGTGGGTGGCGACCATGAGCGCGGCCTGGTAGTGGGCGAAGCGGCCGAAGTTGCTCTGCGGGATCGCGCGCGCGCCGCAAGAACTCGCGGAAGCCGAACCGCTCGGTGTGCACCGGCGGGCGATAGGGGGGCTCGAACTGGCGCGCCAGGTGCCAGGAGGAGACCAGCCGCGCCAGCAGCGCGGTGCCGAAGGCGGCGGCGAAGCCCGCTGCCTCCATTCCGAGTCGCCGGCCGGCGGCGAGCATGCCGCCGCCGGCGAGCAGCGCCCCGAGCTGGCAGATGGTGCGCAGCCGGTCGCGGTGGCCGAACCAGCGAGCCGCGCTCGGCGGGCGGGACCAGGTCCCCGATCCAGGAGTTCCACGCCGGGGCGATCAGGCCCCCGAGCGCGAAGTACAGCAGCGCCGTTCCCAAGAGCAGCCACGGGCCGCAGGCGGGCAGGGCGAGTGGCAGGGCTGCCATCGGTGCCCAGGCCAGCGCCTGCGCCAGCGCCGGAGCGAGCACCAGCGGCCGGCGGCGCGAGAGCCGATCGAGCAGCGCCACGGTCAGCAGCTGCGCCAGCGCCGCGGCCAGCAGCGGCAGCGAGGCGAGCAGCCCCAGCTCGAGGGCGCCGGCGCCGAGGAAGATCGCGAACGCCGCCAGGTACGCCTCCCCGCAGCCGAGCATCACCGCGTGCGCGCAGCCGTCCCAGACCGAGTGGCGGAGGCTGCGCCCGGGTTCGCCCGGCGGGAGCGCGGGCGGCGCGGTGCCGCCGGTGGCGGCGGGCGCGGGGGGCGCGGTGGTGGCGCTGCTCGTGGGCTCGGCCTGCTCGTGCTGGCGGCTCATGCGGCTGGTGGCGCTCCCAAAGAAGGGGCCATCTTAGCGGCGCCGGGCGCCGGGGGAAGGGCGGTGCCGGCGGAGCCGGGCCCGGGACGGCGAGCGCACGGCCGAGGGCGGTGCCGGCCGGATGCCGCGCCGGCCCGCCGAAGCGGAGGAGGCCCACTGCGCTCCGGTTCGGCTCCTGCTGCCCGGGCAGCAGCGCCGCCGCCGTGTGCGAGATCGGCGGCGGCACGGCGGCCCACCCGCGCCGGCTGCTGGCCGGCCCCGGCCGGGCGCCGCCACGCCGCGGCGGCGCCGCCCGGCGGGCCGGCGGGCGGATGGCTATCATCGGAGGCGTGCGCGGAGGGGGACCATCATGGCCGGCGAGCAGCGCGGCCGCCACCGCTTCCGCAACTGGGCCGGCAACCAGCGCTGCGCGCCGCGGGCGGTGCACCGGCCGCGGGACGAGAGGGAGCTGGCGGCGGTGCTGCGCGCGGCGGCGCGCGCCGGCGAGCGCGTGCGCCTCGCCGGCGCCGGGCACTCCTGGAGCGACATCGCCTGCACCAGCGGCCATCTGGTGAGCCTCGAGCGGCATGGACCGCGTGCTCGCCATCGATCACCAGGCCGGCACGGTCACGGTCGAGGGCGGCATCCGGCTCGCGGCGCTGGTGCGCGCCCTGGCGGCGCAGGGGCTCGCGCTGCCGAACCTGGGCTCGATCGCCGCCCAGAGCGTCGCCGGCGCGATCGCCACCGGCACCCACGGCACCGGGCTGCGGCTCGGCAACCTCTCCAGCTTCGTGCGCGGGCTCAGGCTGCTCACCCCGTCCGGCGAGGCGATCGAGCTGCGCGAGGGCGGGGGCGAGGGGGAGCTGCTCGCGGCGGCGCGCGTGCACCTGGGCTGTCTGGGGGCGGTCACGCAGGTCACGCTCGCCTGTGTGCCCGCGTTCCGGTTGCGCGAGCGGGCGGCGCCCTGCGGCTTCAGCGAGGCGCTGGCCCAGCCTGGCGGGCTGGCTCGAGCAGCACGAGTACGTCAAGCTGTGGTGGTTGCCCCAGGCCGACGTGGTGCAGGTGTTCCGCTACGACCGGACCGAGCAGCCGCCGGCGCGTAGCGGCGCGCTGCGCCAGCGTTGGGAGCAGTCGCGGCTGCTCGCGGCGGTGTTCGCGACGCTGCTGCGCCAAGGCCGGCTCCATCCGGAGCGCATCCCGGCGATCCACCGGCTGGTCGCCCGCACCTACTTCCGGCCGCGCGAGCGCGTGGCGGCGGCGCCCGAGGTGTTGACGATCCCGATGCCGCCGCGGCACCTCGAGGTCGAGTACGCGATCCCCTGCGAGCGGACCGTGCAGGCGCTCGAGCGGCTGCACGCGCGCATCGCGGCGGAGCGGTTGCGGGTGGGATTCGTGGTCGAGGTGCGCTTCGTCGCCGCCGACCGTGCGCTCATGAGTCCGTGCTACGGGCGCCCGAGCTGCATGATCGTGGCCGGGGGCGCCCCGGGCCGCGCGACCGCGCAGTGGTTCGCGGCGTTCGAGGAGACGATGGCGGCGCTGGACGGGCGGCCGCACTGGGGCAAGCAGTTCGCGATGCCGCACGCCGAGCTGCGGCGCCGGCTGCCCGGCCTGGAGCGGTTCGCGGCGATCCGCGCGCGGCTCGATCCGCGCGGCACGCTGCTGAATCGGTTCGCCGCGCGGGTGCTGGGGCTGGAGCCGCCCGCTGCGGCGGCCGGGCAGGCCGGTGCGGGCAGCGCGGGGCGTGGAACGCCCGGGTCGGGCGGCGCGGGGGGTGGGGGGGTGACCCGGGCCCGGGGTTGGTCGCCTGCCCGCAGGGCAAGCGACTGCGCGCGGTCGGAGGGCGGAGGTGGGAATCGCACGCGGAGCGGGACTCGTCCTGGCGGGGGCGGGCCTCGGCTGGTGGGGCGGCGCTGGTGCTGCTCGCGCTGCCCGCCACGCGCGAGCCGCTGGCTCCCCTGGTACGGGGGCCGGAGATCGGGGTGGGCTTCGCGGCGGGCGGCCTGGTCCTGGCGGCAGCGCTGATGGCGCTGGGACGCGGCCGGCGGGCGGGCGCGCCGGCCGGCCCGCAGCCAGCACTGGCCAGGGGTCCATCGCCGGGCGCGCACGGGGCCCCCCCGGCGCCGGCCGCTACCGGGTACGGCGCCGCGCCGGCGCCGCTGCCCGGGGGCGGCGCTGCTCCCGCCGCCTCGCGACCCGCCGTCTGCCCGCGCGCAGATGGAGACCCCCGCGCCGGGTGCCGCGCTCCCTGCCTGCGGCGACTGGGCCGAGGCCACGATCGCACAGGGCTTCGAGCCCGACCAGCAGGCGCACGCGGTGCCGAGTCCGGGGGCGATCTACAAGGAGCTGCAGGCTCCCCGGGGATCCACGGCTACGTCGTCGTGGTGGCGGGACCGGATCGCGGGCGTGGGCTCGCGGTGCGCGACCAGCCGATCACCATCGGGCGCGGGGTGCAGAACATCTTCCGGCTGCGCGACGGCGCGGTCTCCCGGATGCAGGCGGTCTCCCCGATGCAGGCGGCGGTGCGGCGGGAGGGCGACCGCGTGGTGCTCATCGACGAGGACAGCAACAACGGCACCTTCGTGAACAACCGGCGGGTCACGCGCCAGGTGCTGGAGAATTGCGACGTGATCGGTTTCGGTTCGACGCGGATCCTCGCTGTGCTTCCGAGCTGAGGCGGCTCGGTGCCGGCGGTGCGCGCCGGCGCGCCGCCGCCTGATCCGGCGCTGCGGTTCCAAGAGAGGCGGCGGCCGGGCTCGGCACCTTGACAGCGCGCGCGGCGCTCCGCTTGACTGGGGCGAGACGGCGAGGCGTGCCGCCGGCGGGTGCGGGGAAGGGGTGCGGCGCATGGTGCTGGACCCGGTCGGGTTGGCAGGGGTGGTGGTGCTGTCCGCGGGGCTGGCCAGCGGCATGACCCTGATCGCGGTCGGCCTGTCCGCCACGGGCGGGCTCATCGCCGCCGCGGGCGCCGCCAGCGGGGGCGGCGCTGCTGTGGCTGGGCCGGGCCCGCCCGGGCGCGCGCAAGGAGGCGGCCGGGCGGGCGTGTGGGGAAGCGCAGGGCGGCGCCGTGCCGGCGGGGGGCCGCGGGCGAGCCGCTCCGGCCGGGGGCGCTCGCCCAGGGCGCGCGCGCAGTACTCCCCGCCGCCCGGCCCGCACCAGGTCGATACGCATGCCCGCCGGGGAGGCGGAATCCACCGTGGCGCGGCAGTTCGTCGCCGATCAGAAGGCGCATGCGATCCCCAGCCTGAGCGCGATCTACAAGGAGCTGCAGGCACCCGGCATCCAGGCGTTCCTGATCTGCGTCGCCGGTCCGGATCGCGGCCGCGGCATGCCGGTCGGCGCCGAGCCGGTGACGATCGGACGGGGTGCGCACAACGTCTTCCAGGTGCACGATCCCGGGGCCTCCGTGACCCAGGCGCAGATCGTCTGGGAGGACGGCCGGCTGTTCGTGCGCGACTGCATGAGCAAGAACGGCACCTTCGTCAACAACGCCCGGGTGGAACAGGCGGAGCTGTCCAACTGCGACGTGATCGCGTTCGGCGACACGCGCATCCTGGTGGCGATGGGGTGAGCGGGCCGGAGCCGTTCGCCCTCGCCTGGCTGCGAGAGCTGGAGCACGGGGTGTGCGCCGGGGTGCGGCTGCCCGGCGGCGGGGCCGAGGTACCGCCCGCGGTGCTGGCGCGGCTGGAGCCGGCCGAGCGGGCGGCGGCGCTGGCGCTGGGGCCGGCGCGGCGGGCCGGCTGGGTCGGGGGGCGGCTGGCGATGGCGGCGGCGCTCGGGCACCTGGGGGTGCCACGCCAGGCGGTGGGCAGCACCGCGCGCGGGGCGCCGGCGCTGCCCCCGGGCGTGGTGGGATCGATCAGCCACAAGGAGCGGCTGGCGGTCGCGCTCGCCGCCCGCGCGGCCGGGGGCTGGCGGCTGGGGGTGGACGTGGAGGCGCTGGCGCCGCCGCGGCCGGCGGTGGCGAGGCGGGTGCTCACCGAGCGGGAGCGGGCGGGGCTCGCCGGGCTCGGCGCCGCCCAGGCGTGGGAGGCGACCGTGCTCCGCTTCGCGCTCAAGGAGGCGCTGTACAAGGCGCTGGATCCGTTCGTCGAGCGCTTCGTGGGCTTCCAGGAGGCCGAGGTCGAGCTTCGGCCGGAGGGCGGTGCGGTGGTGCGGCTGTGGCTGGCGCGCGGCGAGGGGCCGTTCGAGGTCGAGGGCCGGTGGTATCGCCTGCAGGGGCATCTGCTCGCCACGGTACGGGTGCGCGCCTGCGGCGGGGGCAGCGGGTGCTATCATGGCAGCGATGAGCGATGACGTTCCGGGGCGGCCGGAGAGCGCGCGCCTGGTCTGTGGCGCCGGCGAGGGGGACGGGGGCTCGGTGCGCGAGGGCCGCGGTGCGGCCGCCTCGCACGCGGGGCTGCCGGCGGCACCGCCGGGCGGGCCGGCAGCCGAGCCCGAAGCGCTGGACGACGTCGAGGTGCCTGCGTCGCCGCCGGGAACGGCGGACGCCGGGGGCGCCGCGCGGCTGCGGGCGGTGCCGCCGCTCGGCCGGCCGGTGCGCGCGGGCGTGTTCGCCACCTACAAGGAACGGATCTGCCACCTGTCCGAGCGGCTGGTGCGCGCGCAGCGGCCGATCCGCATCCTGAATGCGATCAAGTGGGGCCCGGAGGTCTTCGCCGAGCTGCGGGCCAGCAACTACAAGCGGTTGCCGGCGGTGGACGCGGAGTACTACCGCAGGATCCCACTGGAGTTCGAACCCGAGGCGAAGCTCGAGGAGCTGGCGGCGATCGGGCGCGACATCGAGCGCCACCTCGGCAAGGACGATCCGATCGGGGCCATCCTGTGGCGCAACTGCGCGGAGTACCAGCAGGTGGTGCGCATGCTCGCCGCGCGCGGCACGCCGGAGTTCTACCGCCACGCGCGGGAGCTGTACGGCACGCCGAAGGAGACGTTTTACGACGGCAAGACGACGCTGCGCGGCCTCGGCCTCATGATCTACGAGATCTTCTCGGGGCTCGACGACACCAAGCTGGGCATCACCTATCCGCGCACCCTCAGCGCCGAGCAGGCGGTGGCGCGGCTCAACGAGCGGTTCCGCGCCTACTTCCACGACGACCAGGTCCGGGTGCAGCTCGACGACGGGATCGTCTCCGATGCGGCGGCCGGCGCCGACTACCTCAAGATCAAGCAGGGGGTTCAGTTCAGCGAGCGGGACCTGCAGATCCTGGAGGTGCACGAGGGCTGGGCGCACATCGGCACCTCGCTCAGCGGCCAGAACCAGCGGGTGGCGACCTGGTTGTCCAAGGGGCCGCCGTGCACCACCCCGGTCCAGGAAGGGCTGGCGGTGCTGCTGGAGGTGGTGACCTTCGTCTCCTTGCCCGTGCGCGCGCGCAAACTCAACTATCGCGTCATCGCGATCGACAAGGCCGAGGATGGGGCGGATCTGCTCGACATCATCGAGTTCTATCGGATCGAGGGTTTCAGCGAGGCCGAGTGCCTGCTCAACGCCCAGCGCGTCTTCCGCGGCGGGGTGGTGAGCGGCGGGGCGCCGTTCACCAAGGATGTGAGTTACTGCAAGGGCTTCGTCCAGCTGTACAACTGGCTCAGGACCTGCATCCGGCTCGGGCGGCCGGAGCTGATCCCGTTTCTGTTCGTCGGCAAGGTGACGCTGGAGGACGTGCCGGTGCTCTACGATGCGGCCCGGCACGGCGTGGTCGATCCGCCCAAGTACATCCCGCCGCCCTTTCAGGACCTCAACGGCCTGGCGGTCTGGATGGCGTTCAGCAACTTCTTCAACCGCATCCAGCTCTCGCGGGTGGTGGAGCGGCTGCGGCCCTCGATCACCGCCCCGCCCTGGGATCCGAGCGAGACCTGGCTGCGGCCGCGGCTGGCCGAGGAGCGCCCGCAGCCGGGCGGGGAGCCGCTCGCCCCCTGAGCTGCGGGGGACCGGCCGCCACCGGTTCAGTCCAGGTGGAGCAAGGCTAGGGGCTCGCCCCAGCGGCCGCCGAAGACCGTCTCGGCGAGCGGACGGCGCTGGCGCGGCGCGAGTTCGCGCTCGCGCAGGTCCTCGGGCAGCGCCTGCGGATCGCCGGGGTAGCCGAGCGCGATCGCCGCCACCGGGTCGAACTCCTGCGGGATCCCGAACGCCTGCCGCGCGCGCTCGGCCTCGAAGCCGGCCATCTGGTGGATCGCGAGCCCGCGGGCGGTCGCCTCCAGCGCCAGCAGGGCCGAGGCGGCGCCGACGTCGTGCCAGGCGTGCCGGTTCGGCCGGTCGTTGTGCGTGAAGCGGAGCCGGGCGACCGAGAGCGCCAGCACCGGGGCGTGCCGCGCCCAGCGCTGGTTGCCCGGCACCAGGCAGTCGAGCAGCTTGCCGTAGGTCTGCTGGTCCTCGCGCGGCGCGACGATGTAGCGCCAGGGCTGCTCGTTGTAGGAGGAGGCTGCCCAGCGCGCCGCTTCGAAGAGCGAGCGCAGCAGCTCCGGCGCGACCGGGCGGTCGGCGAACGCGCGCGGGCTCCAGCGGCGGCGGATCAGCTCGTGGATCGGGTGATCGGCGGGCGCGGGCTTGTCCATGAGCTTGTTCCTCCATGCGCATCGGGCGGACCGGAAGCGTGCCGGCTCGGCCGGACGGATATCACGACCAGCGGAGCTGCGCAAGGCGCGCGCGATCGCCGCGAGCCGCGCCGGCCGGGCAGGCAGTGCCTCATGGTTGGGTGCGGCCGGTTCGCAGGGGCGGTTCAGTCCCCGCCGCCCTCAGGTGCACGGCGCAGCGCCAGGGTCACCCGGAGCGAGGCCGCCTCGTCGCGGCCCGCATTCTCCAGCCGCAACAGGGAGCTCGGCAGCTGCTGCTCGCAGCGCTCCTGCGCGCCGAGGAAGGTCCGGTAGGCGGGCGAGGCGTCCGGCGGGGGGCGGGTCTCGGAGCGCTCGAGCTCTGCGAAGAGCGGCGCGAGCTCCGCGAGGTCGCCGGCGGGCAGGGCCGCGCGCAACCCGCGCCGCAGGATGTCGCGCGCGAACACCCCGTCGGTGCTGTGCTCGATCAGCCGCCGCGCCAGCACGAGCTCCAGCACCAGCAGCCGCTGCTCGCGGTCGATCGTGGCCCGCACGCTCACCAGCGGTCGCAGCCGCTGGATGCGCGGCGCGTAGCTGACGATGGTGTGCCCCCCGCGGCTCGCGCTCGCTGCCGGTCTCGGTGGCACCGAGGAAGGCGAACAGCTCGCTCTGGCGCAGCACCTCCAGCGGCTCGCCGAGCCGCGCGCGCGCCTGCGGCGCCGCCCATGCCAGCAGCAGCGCCGCCACGAGCAGCGCCCCGTGCGCGGTGCGGGCGCGCGCCGATCCAGCGAGTCCCCCCACGGCCAGCAAGCCTCCGCCTCCGCGCCGGCAGGCGTCGTTGTACCGCAAGCCGGCGCGGGGCGGAAGGCTCTTTGCTGTACGCCCCGCGGCGGGTGCTCGGCACGGGCGTGATCTCGATGCCATGCCCGCCGGTGAAGCGGTGGCCGAGCCAGGCACCGGTCGCGCTCGCCCGCCTCGCTCGGGGCGAACATTGCCGTGACCAGCAGGACCTGGAGCGCTCCGGCGGTGTGCTCAGCGCCGCTGGCCGCGGCCGGGACGGCGGCCGCGCCGCAGCCGGATCTCCTGGCGCGGCTGCGGCACCTTCTCCAGGTGGAACGCCCACCATTCCGGCTCG
Organism: Planctomycetota bacterium; assembly: GCA_026004615.1. Lineage (GTDB taxonomy): Bacteria > Planctomycetota > J058 > J103 > J103 > BPJM01. The sequence continues at coordinate 374,389 of BPJM01000001.1, read as the reverse complement.
TAGCGGCGCATGCGCAGCCGGCGTTCGTTCTGCAGCGCGAGCAGGCTCGCCTTGAGCTTTTCGTCACCCGGCTGGTGGCGCAGCGCGCGCGCCAGGATCTCGATGGCCTGCTCGCGCAGCCCTCGCTTGTACTGGCACCAGGCGTAGGTCGCCCACAACAGCCCCGCCCGTTTGTTCTTCTTGCACGCCTGCTCGAACACCCGCTCCATCGCCGCGTAGTCCTTGTCCTTGAAATACGAGGCGGCGAGCATCGCCCGGGCCTGCCAGTTCTTGAGCGGGGCCCGCTCCAGGTACGGGCGCGCAGCGGCGAACTCGCGCTTGTGGGCGTACAGGATGGTGCCGATCTGCGCATCGAGCGCCTTGCCGAGGAAGAACTGGTCGCGGTAGGTGCGCTTGGCCTCTTCCAGCAGCTTGATCGCATGGTCGACGTGCCGCTGTTGCAACGCCCGGCTCACCTCCTGGAACAGCGCCTCCAGCCGGCGCGAGGTGCGGCGGGCGAGCAGGAAGTTCGCCAGCATCATCGCCGGCACCGCCACCAGCAGGGCGTAGCCGCCCCAGCCGAGCACCACCCCGAGCAGCACGTAGAGCGCGGTCGCGATTGCCAGGCTCACGAGCAGGTTGCGCATACTCGGCCGCCCTCAGGCGCGGATGCTGAACGGCAGGGGATTGCCGCGCGCGGCGTAGACCGCATCCCCGAACCGCCGCATCCAGGCCAGCTCCTCGGGGTCCATGGGCCCGCGCTCGAGCGCCGTCAGCGCGTGCCGCAGGTCGGCGCCCCGGCGCGGGCCACAGAGGCAGACATCGACGTGGGGGCTGGAGAGCACGAAGCGGTAGCAGTCCGCCGCGGTCGGGACCGGCAGCTCGGGTGGGGCGCCGGCCGGCGCCACCAGCAGCTGGCCCCAGCGCAGGGCGGTGAATGCGACCAGCCCCGCCCGCTCGGAGCGCGCCGCCGGCAGGTGCGGGAAGATGTCGCGCTCGGCGCCGCGGTGCGCGGCGTTGTAGCGGAAGTGGACCACCGCAAAGGGCGAGTCCGGGCCGGCGAAGCCCGGCACCAGCGGGCGCTGGTGCGTGGAGACGCCGAGGTGTGTCACCAGCCCGCGCTCCTGGCAGGCGAGCGCGGCCTCCAGGATGCGCGGCCAGACCGGAGCGTTCCACCACCCCAGCAGGAGCAGGTCGGTGCGCTCGATGCCCAGCCGCCGCAGCGCCACGCACAGGCTCGGCCGCACCAGCGAGGCGAGCCGGGAGTAGCTCTGCACCACGATGAACAGATGCTCCCGTAGCCCCCGCCGGCACAGGTTGCGGATCGCGCGGCCGAACCAGGGCGTGCGCAGCGTGCCCCAGTACAGGTACTGCACGCCGTGCTCCTCGACCGCCTGCTCCAGCTCGCGGCCGCCGATCCCGAAGCTGGAGCCGACCCCGATCCGGAGCAGCTCCCGTCCGGTCCGCCCGAGCACGGCGCGGCGGAAGGCGGCGGGCGCGGTGGCGCTCGTCTGTGCGGCGGCTTGCATGCGGCTCACCTCCCCTCGGGGCGCTCCTGCGAAGCGCCCGCCTGCCTGGGCGGGCCGACGAGCCAGCGCGCCCGGGCCCGCGCCACCACCTCGCCGGCGCGGTTGCGGATCTCCGCCTCGGCCTCGTATTCGCGCCGCTCGGCGCTCTGGGGGACCGGGCAGCGGCCGGTCGCGGTCAGCGTTCCCCGTGCCTTCTTCAGATACTCGATCGACAGCCCCGTCAGGATGCCGCGTGCTCCGGGCGGCAGCGCGTACATCATGGCCACCCCCGAGGCCACCTCCGCCAGGTTGACCAGCGCCACCGCGTGCACCGAGCCGAGGTGGTTGCGCACCGCCCGCCGATCGCGCATGCGCACGCGCGCGAAGCCGGGCCGCAGCTCCTCGACCAGGGGGCGGATCGTGGCGGTGTACGGCGCGGCGCGCCCGATGGCGAGGCTGAACAGCCGGCGCCCGCCCGGCAGCGGCGCCAGCCAGTCCCAGGCGCGCCGCACCGGGTTGACCGGGGCGGCGCCGTCGGCCATGCCCTCCAGCAGCACCGCCGCACCCGGAATCCGGGCGAGGACGGTGCGCGCCACACCTGCCCATGCCGACACGCCGTGCCCTCCGCATCCGCCCCTGCCGGCTCCGCCCGGCTGGCCCCCAGCAGTACGCCGGGGCGCCCACGGCGTCAAGTCACCGGCGCTCCGCGGGCGGCGCGCCCGGCACTCGGGGCGCCCCCGAGCCGCGCCGCCGGCGCTCAGGGGCGAGGTCCGAGCTCGGCCAGCACCCGCGCGAGCCGCTCTGCCAGACCGTGCCGGGCGCACAACTGCCGCAGCGCGGCGAGCTCGAGCGTCCGCTGGCGTTCCAGCAGCGCCAGCACGTCGCTGCGGTCGCGCGCGCCCCCTGCGGCGAGCTTGAGGGCGATCAGGTAGGGAAGCGCGACCACGCGCAGCGGGCTCTGCTCGATCGCCCCGGCGCGCGCGCTGCCGAGGGCCTCTTCGGCGAGGGCGGCCGGGCGCCCGGCGAGCGGATTCCGAAGATTGACGACCTCGATCGGCAAGAACCCCTCGCCCCGCACCAGCAGCACGCCCCCCAGCGGATCATCCGCGTCGGGAGGGTGAAACTCTGCCTGGTAGCCCAGCTGCTGCAGCTCGCCGCGCAGGGCATACAGTTCGGCGAGCACCGGCGTGCACGTCGCCAGGTCGAAATCCGCGGTCGCGCGCGGATAGCCGTGGACCGCCAGCGCAGCGGCGCCGATGACCGCGCAGGGAAGCCCGCGCGCGCCGAGCAGGGCGGAGACGCGCTCCGCCTCGGCAAGCGTGCGCGCAGCGCGGCCCTCAGCGGCCACCGCCCTGCTCCCCGCGCGCGGCCGGCCCGGGCTGTGCGGGGGCGCCGCCCCGGCGGGCCAGGCGGGCGGCCAGCTCGCCCAGCTCCAGCGCCAGCAGCAGCCGCTCGCGCGCGGTCATGGTCGCCTGCTCCGCCAGCTGCTGGCGCCGCGCGCTGTCGGCGCTCCGGCTCGGGCGCCGGCCAGCCGGAGCCGGCGGGCTCGCACCGTCGCTCGCGCCTCGGGCCCGGTCCACCTCTGTCGCTCCCGGCGCTCTGCGCACCGCTGCGCTGTTTCCATACCCACTTTACGGTGCTGCGGGTGCGCCGCCAATGCCGGCCGCAGCGATGGCCATGGGATTGCCTTTCTCCAGCCCGCTCCGCCGGCCGCGGCGCGCTGTCCACGCGGCGGCGGCGGCGCTCACCAGCGCCACCGCCAGCAGGTCGCTCAGCGCCAGATAGGCCAGGAAGGCGGCCTGCGGATGGGCGAGCGCTTCGGGCGCTCCGAGCCCGCACCAGCCCCAGGCGCCGCCCGCCACCGCCGCCGCCGCCACCAGCGCCATGGCGGCGTAGCGGCGGGCGGCGCCGGCGAGCAAGACCCCCGCGAGCGCGGCGGCGAGCCCCAGCCCGAGCACCTCGAGCATGAAGGCCGGGATGTCCGAGGCGGCGTTGACGCAGGAAAAACTGACCGGGTGGCCGCGCGCGACATAGAGCGCATAGAAGCCCCCGAGCGCCAGCGCGGCGCCGGCAGCCGCCCTGAGCCCGCGCGGCCGCAGCAGCAGCAGCGGCCACAGCGCGAGCGCCAGCGCCGTTGCAGCGCCGCGGAACGGCGGCTGCTGCGGCGGCGCCGGCGGATGCAGCGGGCGGCGCTCGGTGCGCCAGCCGGCCGGGACGGCGGCGCGCTCGGGCGAGCGGACACCGGAGTCTGCCGGCGGGCTCGGCGCGGCGGCCGTGGCAGCCTCGAGCCCCGCCGCCGCCCCGGTGGCCGGCAGCTCCAGCGCCTCCCACAGCACCCGGCCCCCGGCGAGCGGCGGCGGCGCGAGCCCCAGCAGGGCGGCGATCGTCGGGGCCACATCGCGCAGATCGGAATCGACCTCCGCTCCGAGCACCGCCCCCCGCCGCACCCCCGCCCCGGCGAGCACCAGCGGGATCCGCTCGATCACCGGCTCGTGCCCGCCGTGCCCGCCCCGGTCGAGGTGGCCGTGGTCGGTGGCGACGATCAGGGTCTCGCGCTCCAGGTCCAGTGCGGCCCGGATGCGGGCGAGGTTGCGATCCACCCCGCGCGCCGCCTCCCGGTAGGCCTCGCTCGCCGCGCCGTGGCGGTGCGCGGTCAGGTCCGGCTCCTTGAAGTAGACCAGCGTGAGATGCGGGCGCGGCCCGCTCGCCACGGCCTCCAGGCGCAGCGGCGCGATCTCGGCGAAGGCATGCGGGAACTGCTTCGGCAGCACCGTCGCCACCTGGCTCAACAGCCGGGTGTGCACCCCGGCGCGCCGCGCCAGATCGAAGATGGAGGGCACCGGGCTCTGGCGGTGGTTGAAGTTGGACAGAAAGCCGTGCCAGCGCGGTCCCACCCCGGTCAACAGCGTCGCGGTGCCGTTGCGGGTGAAGGTGGGGAAGAGCGCGCGCGTGAGCACATCCGCTCCCTCGGCGCGCAGCGCCTGCCAGGCCGGCAGCGCGCGCGAGAGATCGAGCCGCATGCCGTCGGCGATGACCAGCGTCACGCCCCGGCTGAGCGCGGGCAGCGCCGGCGGGCGCGCGACTGCCTCCGGAGCCGCGCTCGGGCTCGCTGCGGCGGGGGCGGCGAGCGGCGGGGGCACATAGGACGGCAGCCAGCCCGGAGCGGGCAGGAACTCGAAGGACCGCAGCAGCGCCAGGTTCGCGAGCACTGCGGCCACCGCGAGCAGCACCGCCAGCACCAGCAGGCGGAGCGGCGGAGGGTCGTGATCCGGCGGGTGCGGCATGGCTCGTCGCTTCCTTCCTCCGAGGGCACCCTTGCGCGCGCGCCGGCCGCCGGAGCGCGGGCTCAGCCGCCGCCGAACAGTCCCGGCTCCACCATCCAGCGCACCGCGCAGCGCTGCTGGCCCGGCTCGCGCTCCAGACAGAGCACGGTGGCGGGCTGGAGCACGAACGCGCCGGCCTCGGCCCGGCCGAGCACCAGCAGCGCCGCGAGCTCGGCGAGCGAGGGCAGGTGGCCGACCAGCACGAGGTCGGAGCGTTCGGCCGCGAGCGCCGCCAGCAGCGCACCCGGATCCGCCCCCGGCTCGAGCTCGGCCACCTGGCGCAGCGGTGCCTGCAAGCCCAGCCCCGCGAGCAACTCCTCGGCGGTCTGGTGGGCGCGCAGCTTGGAGCTGTGCCAGACCTCCCCCGGTGCCCGCACCGCAGCCGCGGCGCGTAGCGCCCGCGCGAGCCGGCGCACCGCCGCCCGGCCGGCCTCGCTCAACGGCCGCTGGGGATCGAGCTGCTGCGCCACCGCTTCGCCATGCCGCACCAGATAGAGCCGCACCGCGCCCGGCCTCCCCGGCTTGCCCCTGCTGGCACCGAGCGCAGCATGGGCAGCGCCGGCCGCGCTGTCAACCGCCGGCTCGGGTGGCGCCCAGAGCCAGGTCCTGCGCTGCCGCCGCGGGCCGCGGCGCGCTGCCGGGGAGCGGAGGGCGGGGAGCGGGCGCGGGCGCGCAGGCCAGAGCGCGGCCGGGCCCGGAGCGCGGTTGCAACCCGCCGCCAGCGGCGCCACAGTGGGCGGCGGGTGGGGGCCGGGGTGCGGGGGGAGGGGCGCAGGGGCGCGCAGCCATGGCGGATCCGGGCTGGTATGCCGAACTGCCGCTGTTCGTGTACGGCTCGCTGCGGCCGGGCGCAGCGGCGCATGCCGAGGTGTGCGGAGCGGTGTTGCGCAGCGAGCCGGCCTGGGTGGCGGGCACCCTCTACGACCTGCCCGCGCAGGGCTTTCCCGCTCTGGTGGCCGAGGGCACGGGCCGGGTGCGGGGAGATCTGTTGTGGTTCGACCGGGTCGCGGCGGCGCTGGTGCGCCTGGATGCGTACGAGGACTGCGCGCCCGATGGCAGCGGTTGCTACGAGCGGTGCGTCGTCCAGGCGCATCCGCTGCGCGGTGGCGGCGGGCAGCCCGCGTGGTGCTACGTGTGGGCGCGCCGGCGGCGGGCCTGGCTCGCGGCGCACGGGGTGGTGGTGCCGGGCGGCGACTGGCTGGAGCGCTCGGGCGCGACGCGGCCCGGCCCCGGGTGAGGGGGCCTGCCGCGCGCGCTGCTCACCGCACCAGCGGCAGCCCCGCGCCCTGCCAGGCCGCCATGCCTCCGAGCACCACCAGCAGCCGGTGGTATCCAGCGCGCTCCAGCAGCGAGGCGGCGATGCTGGCCCGGTAGCCGCTGCCGCACATGACCGCCAGCGCGCGCTCGCGCGGCAGCTCCCCCAGCCGCTCGGGCACGAGCCCCGCATGGATGTGCAGCGCGCCGCGGACGTGGCCCGCCTGCCACTCGGCCTCCGTCCGCACGTCCAGCACCAGGGGCGGTGCGGCGCCGCCGCCCTCCTCCAGGCGGGCCGCAAGCTCGTGCACCCCGATGGTCTCGGTGCGCGCGAGCGGCAGCCCGGCCTCTTCCCAGGCGGCCAGCCCTCCCTCCAGGTAGCCGATGATCTCGTCGAAGCCGATCCGCCACAGCGCGACCGCCACCTCGTCGAGCTGCTCGGGCTCGTGGAGCACGAGCAGCAGCGGCGTGTCGTAGGGCAGCACCCAGCCGGCCCACACCGCCAGGTTCGGGCCGTGGGGGATGCTGATGGCGCCCGGGATGTGGGCGGCGGCGAACGCCTCCTTGTCGCGGACATCGAGCACCAGCCCGCCGCGCTCGATGTGCGCGCGGGCCTCGGCGAGCGGCACCGCGCGCCGCCAGGGCCGGGCGCCGCCGAACACGCGCGGGCCCGCGGCGTTGATCCGCTTCATGCGCTGGAAGTACGGCGGGGCGGGCGGCATGCCCGCGAGCAGCTGCGCCGTCCAGCGCGCGGGCTCGAGCCGCTCGAAGGCGGGGCTGAAGCGGCGCTCGAAGCCGAGCGTGCTCTGCCCGCGCGCGCCGAGCGCCTTGCCGCACAGCGAGCCGGCGCCGTGCGCCGGATAGATCTCGACGAAGTCGGGCAGCCCGGCGATGCGCTCGAACAGACTCTGGTGGAGCTGCGCCGCCAGCTCGCGCTGCGCCTGCTCGCCGAGCAGATCGGGCCGGCCGACGTCGCCCACGAACAGGAAGTCGCCGCTCAGCAGCAGCCACGGCACCTCGGCGCTCCGCTCGGTGTCGTAGACCGCCCAGCTCACGTGCTCGGGGGTGTGGCCCGGGGTGTGCAGCGCCTGCAGGCGTAGTTGTCCGAGCGGGAAGCCGTCTCCGTCGGCGACGAGATGATCGGCGTAGGGTGGGGTCCAGCTCGGGCCGCCGAGCCCCGAGCAGTGCACGGTGAGCGCGGCACCGAGCCGCGCCTTGAGCTCGGCGGCGCCGCTGACGAAGTCGGCGTGGACGTGGGTCTCGCAGGCGTGCGCGAGGCGCAGGCCCTCGCGGGCCGCCGCCTCCAGGTAAGGCTCGACGTCGCGCACCGGGTCGATGACCACGCACAGTCCCGCCCGCTCATCGCCCACCAGGTAGGAATAGGCGGCGAGCCCGGGCACGTAGCGCTGGTAGAGGAACATACCCTGTCTCCTATCGCCCGCCGGCTGTCGGGTCCGCCGGCGAGCCGGGCCCGCCGGCTCGGAGCGCGCGGTAGTCCGCCAGCGCCTGGCGCAGCACCGCGAGTGCGTCCGCGGGCGACTGGAACTCCTCCACCTCCACCTGCTTGTTCTCCAGCACCTTGTAGTCCTGGAAGAAGCGGCGGATCTCGCGCAGGGTGTGCGGGGGCAGCTCGCGGTGATGGCGATAGTCCGCGACCGCCGGGTCGTGGATGCTGACCGCCAGCAGCTTGTCGTCCAGGCCCTTCTCGTCGCGCATGCGCATGAGGCCGATCGCGCGCGCCTCCACGATGGTCAGCGGCAGCACCGGCTCCTGGCCGAGCACCAGCACATCGAGCGGATCGCCGTCCTCGCAGTAGGTGCGGGGTACGAACCCGTAGTTGGCCGGGTAGTGCACGGCGCTATAGAGCACGCGGTCGAGGCGGAGCAGCCCCGTGGCCTTGTCCAGCTCGTACTTGTTCTTGCTGCCGCGCGGGACCTCGATGATGACCGGGAACCGCTCGGCGAGCAGCTCCTCCTCCCAGGCGACGTCGTGCCAGGGGTGCATCTCAGCTGCCCTTCCACTGCGGGAGTCGTTTCTCCAAGAAGGCCCCGATGCCCTCGGCGGCGTCCTCGGTCATGGTGTTGATCGTGAGCATGCAGGCCAGATAATCGAGCGCTCCATCGAGCGGCAACTCGCTCATGACCTGATACGCCCGGCGGCCCAGGAACAGCGCGGAGGGGGACTGGGCGAGCAGCCGGCCGGTCAGCTCGGCGACCGCCTGGTCGAGCTGCTCGGGCGGCACCACCCGGCCGACCAGGCCGAGCGCGTGGGCCTCGGCGGCGCGCAGCCGCTGGCCGGTGAGCACCATCTCGAGCGCCCGCTGGCGGTGGTTGGCGTGGCGGAAGATGAGCGGCAGGATCATCATCGGGAACAGCCCGAGGTGGATCTCGGGGGTGCCGAGCTCGGCCTGCTCGCTGGCGACGCTGAGGTCGCAGGCCAGCACCAGGCCCAGCCCGCCGCCCAGCGCATGCCCGTTGACGCGTGCCACCGTCGGCTTGGGGAAGCGCAGCAGCCGCCGCAGCACGTCGATGTAGAAGTGCCGGCCCTCGTGCATGGCCAGCACGGTGCCGCCCTGGATCGCCGACAGGTCCCCGCCGGCGCTGAAGGTGCTGCCGGCGCCGGTCAGCACCACCACCGAGACGTTCGGGTCGTGATCCGCCTCGTCCAGCCGGCGCATGAGCAGCTTCAGCACCTCGTAGTTGAGGGCGTTGCGCTGGCGCTCGCGCGCGATGGTGATCGTGGCCACGTGCTCGTCGATCGCGAGCTGGACCTCATCGGGCTCCATGAGCGCCCTCCTTGTCTGCAGGGTCGAGCTGGAGTGTATCCGAGGGGGCGGCGGCGCATCGAGTCCGGCGCGGGCGGGCGAGCCATCCTGGCTGCGCGGCGAGCCGCGGCGCGCCGCCGCTCAGCGGCCCTGCACGAACGCTTGGAGCTCGCGGTTGACCTCTGCGGCCGCCTCCTGCTGGGTCCAGTGCCCGCACCGCTCCAGCAGCCGGATGGTCAGCGGTCCTGCGAAGCGCGCCCGCAGGTCATCGAGCAGCTCCACACCCAGGAACGGATCGTCCCGGCCCCACAGCACCAGCCCCGGTACGGCGAGCGGCCGGATGGCGGCCGCGGGGCGCAGCACCAGGCGCCACAGCCGCCAGGGCCGGCGCAGCTGCTGCACCATGCCGGTGCGGTAGTAGGCCAGCGCGGCGCGCACCGCGCCGGGGCGGGCGAGCGCGCGCCGGAACACCTCCAGGTCCTCGCGCGTGAACGCCTCCCGGCGCCGCGCCCCGGCGAGCAGGATGCGCGGCACGATCGCGCATTCCTGCCGGCTCAGCCGCCGCTCCGGCAACAGCGGCAGCGCGAAGGACAGGATGTACCAGGAGCGGCGCAGCTGCGCCGGCCGGCGGAAGATGGCGGCGGCCAGATCGTCGGCGGCGACCGCGTTGAGCAGGCACAGCCGCTCGATGTGCTCGGGGTGGCGCTCGGCCAGGTGGAGCGCGATCGCTCCGCCCCAGTCGTGGCCCACCACCACCGCCCGCTCGCGCCCCAGCGCGCGGATCAGCGCCGCCGCATCCGCGGCGAGCGTATCCAGATCGTAGCCGCGGCGCGGCTTGTCGGTCTCGCCGTAGCCGCGCAGATCGGGGGCGGCGCACAGCGCGTGCGCGCCGAGGGCGGCCAGCTGGTGGCGCCAGGAGTACCAGCACTCGGGAAAGCCGTGGAGCATGAGCACCAGCGGGGCGGCGGGCCTGTCCTCGCCCGCCAGCGCCAGGTGGAAGCGGATCCCGTTCGCCTGCACGTAGCTGTGGCGGATCGCGGCCGTGCTCGTGCTCGTCGCCGTACTCGCCGGCATCGCCGTTCCTCCCCCTCAGAGCTCCTCGCCCTCGAGCGCGAGCTGGTCGATCTCGGCCAGCGTCTGGCGCCGGGCGCGCTCGATGCGGCGGTAGCGCCGCTCGAACTGCTGCTGCGCGATGGTGAGGTAGGTCTGCAGATCGAGGCCGTAGGGGATGTCATCCCCATACGGGCTCAGGCTCTCGACGATCAGTCCATGCGCGAGCGGCAACAGCTCGTGCATGCGGCGCTCGATGGCCGCCCATACCGGGTCGCCGTGCTCGGCCACCAGCCGGGACAGCAGGTGCACCCCGTAGGCGATGTGGCGCGATTCATCGCGCTGGACCAGCGTGATCATCTCGCGCAGTCCGGGAAAGAGCCCCTGGCGCGTCAGCGCCTCAAAAAACGCGTGGTAGCCGGTCTCGGCCAGCACGCCCTCGACGAACATGTGGTAGGTCACCGAGGCCTCGGCCTGCGCGGGCGGTGAGGGATCGGCGAGCAGCTGCCCCATCGCGCGCGGCAGCTCCTCGCCGAACAGCCGCTGGTAGCTCGGGGTGAAATAGCGGCCGAGATCGCCTGGCTCGCCGGTGACCTCGTCCAGGAAGCGGTGGAACGCCTCGACGTGCTTGGCCTCCTCCCACAGAAACGCCGCCAGGAACATCTCCTCCTCGAGCCGGCCCTCGCGGGCGACGGCCCAGATCAAGGGGACCAGGTCGAGCGCCACCGACTCCTCCCCGCCGAGGAACAGCGCCAGCAGGCGTAGTGTCGCGTCCTGTTCCCGCTCGGTGCGCTCCTGCCAGTGCGCGGCATCGCGGCGGAAGTCGAGCGAGCGCGGATCCCAGGTCCCGAGCTGCTTGGCCTTGTGCCACAGCCGCAGCACGGGGCTCTGGGGATCGAGCCGGTGGCCGGCGCGATAGCGGGTGCCAGCAGGGGCAGAGCGGGCCATGGGGACGGTTCTCCGCGCTCGTGCGCGCCGTGCAGCCGCGGGAGGGCGGCGGCCCCGCGCGCGATCTCCATGATAGCGCTGCGGTGCGCGGGGTGACCAGCGGCGGGTCTGCCGGAGCGGGGCGCGCCGGGCGAGCGCGCTTGACACCGCGCGCGGCACGGCCGCATGATCGGCGCGGTGCGGCTCGCGCGCAGCCGCCAGCAGGGCGCCAGCGGAGGACTGCCATGGCCCAGCCCGAGATCCGCACGCTGCTCGCGGAGAACCGGACCTTCCCGCCGCCTGCTCGGTTCGCTGCGCAGGCGCGCATCCGGAGCCTGCAGGACTACCGGCAGCTCTACCGCCGCTCGCTCGACGATCCCGAGGGGTTCTGGTCGGAGATCGCCGCGGAGCTGCACTGGTTCCGGCGCTGGGAGCGGGTGCTGGACTGGCAGCCGCCGCAGGCGCGCTGGTTCGAGGGCGGGCTGACCAACCTCAGCTACAACTGCCTGGACCGCCATCTCGGCGGGCCGCGCCGCGAACAGCCGGCGATCGTCTGGGAGGGCGAGCCGGGCGATGTGCGCACGCTCAGCTTCGCCGAGCTGCACGCGGAGGTGATGCGGTTCGCCAATGCGCTCAAGGACCTCGGGGTGCGCAAGGGCGACCGGGTCTGCATCTACATGCCGATGGTGCCCGAGGCCGCGGTGGCGATGCTCGCCTGCGCGCGCATCGGAGCGCCCCACAGCGTGGTGTTCGGCGGTTTCGCGGCGCATGCGCTCGGCGACCGGATCCGCGATGCCCAGGCCAGGGTGGTGGTGACCGCCGACGGCGGCTGGCGGCGGGGCAAGGCGGTCGAGCTGAAGGCGGCGGTGGACGAGGCGGTGGCGGAGGCTCCCAGCGTCGAGTCGGTGGTGGTGCTCAAGCGCACCGGCACGCCGGTGCGCATGCAGCCCGGCCGCGATCACTGGTGGCACGAGCTGACCGAGCGGGCGGCCGCGGAGTGCCCGGCCGAGCCGCTCGAGGCCGAGCACCCGCTGTTCATCCTCTATACCTCCGGCACCACGGGCAGGCCCAAGGGCATCGTGCACACCACCGGCGGCTACATGGTCGGCACCTATCTGACCGCGCGCACGGTGTTCGATCTGCGCGAGGACGACCTGTTCTGGTGCACCGCGGACGTGGGCTGGGTGACCGGCCACAGCTACGTCGTCTACGGCATCCTCGCCAACGGGGTGAGCACCCTCATGTACGAGGGGGCGCCGAACCACCCCGGACCCGACCGGTTCTGGCAGATCGTGGCCCGCCACCGGGTGACGGTGTTCTACACCGCACCCACCGCCATCCGCGCCTTCATGAAGTGGGGGGACGAGCACCCGCGGGCACACGACCTGTCGAGCCTGCGGCTGCTGGGCACGGTGGGCGAGCCGATCAACCCCGAGGCGTGGATGTGGTACCACCGCGTGATCGGGGGCGAGCGGTGTCCGATCGTGGACACCTGGTGGCAGACCGAGACCGGCGCCATCATGATCGCGCCGCTGCCGGGCGCGGTGCCGACCCGAGCCGGGCAGCGCCACGCTGCCTCTGTTCGGGGTCGAGCCCGACGTGGTGGACGAGCACGGCCGCAGCGTGCCGCCGCCTGGAGGGGGTTACCTCGTGATCCGCCGGCCGTGGCCCTCCATGCTGCGCGGGATCTACGGCGATGCGGAGCGGTATCGCGCCACGTACTGGTCCGCTTCCCCGGCATGTATTTCACCGGCGACGGGGCGCGGCGCGACGCGGATGGTTACTACTGGCTCCTGGGGCGGGTGGACGACGTGCTCAACGTGGCCGGCCACCGGCTCGGCACCGCGGAGATCGAGAGCGCCCTGGTCAGCCACCCGGCGGTGGCGGAGGCGGCGGTGGTGGGCTATCCGCACCCGGAGCGGGGCGAGGGCATCGCCGCCTTCGTGACCCTGCGCGCCGGGGCCGAGCCGGCCGCCGAGCTGGGCGAAGAGCTCCGGCAGCACGTCGCCCAACAGATCGGTCCCATCGCGCGTCCGGACCAGGTGCACCTGGTCGAGGCGCTACCCAAGACGCGCTCGGGCAAGATCATGCGCCGGCTCTTGCGCGAGATCGCCTCGGGTCGCGAGCAGCTCGGCGACACCACCACCCTCGAGGACCACACCGTGCTCGAGCGGCTGCGCGCGGCCGCCGAGAGCGCCGAGGGTTGAGGCGCGAGCGCGCGGCGGCCCGGTGCGGGCCCGCGGCCATGCCGAGCCCCTGCTGGGGCCGGCCCTCAGCCCGCGGGCGGCAGGGCTCGCCGTGCGGGCGGCACGGCCGCCACGAGCCGCCAGTGGATCCAGCCGATCAGCGCAACGCAGGCCGTGACGTTCCACCCCAGGCCGGCGAGCAGGATCGCCCACGACAGGGCGCGCGAGCCCTCGAGGCTCTGGGTGTCCACGGCGCCGCCGAGGATCGACACCGCGGTGGCGATGGCGGCGAGCACGGTGAGCGGCGCGCGCAGGGCGGCCGCGGCGCGGGGCGACAGACAGAGCGCGGCCAGCAGCAGTACGATCAGATACAGCACGAGCTCGAGCGCGGGGCCGGCGCTGGCCGCCGCCACCGGAACCGCGCGCGCGAGCTCGCTCAGCGCGAGGGCGAGCACGCCCAGCGCCAGACCGACGCACCCGCTGATGCCGGTGAGGAGTCGTGACGCCTCGTGCGCGGGTGCGATCCACAGCAATCCGATCCCGGTCCACAGCCCGATCTGCACGACGAGCGCGAGCAGCAGGGCGAGGAGCGCGAACCACAGCGCAGCGCGTGCGGTGCTCTGCCAGATCGGCTCCGCCACCATCGGGATCGCGAGGGAGATCAACAGCGGCGTCAGGAGCAGCGACGTGCCACAGATCACAACCGCGACGCTCCACCGCGCGGGGGGCTGCGCCACGAGAAGAAGGATCGCGATCGCAACGCCGAAGAGGACGTTCAGGACACCGATCCTCTGCAGGGCGGGGACCCAGTCGGCCTCCGGAGCCGCCGGGGCCAGGAGGATCGCGGTCAGGCCGCTGCCCAGGCCGTAGGCGATGGCTCCGAGCAGTGCGACACCCTGCAGGCGCTGGTGCGCCACGCTCGAGCCGGCTCGCCAGCTCCGTTCCCGTGGATCGCGCCCGAGTCCTCCGCTGGGGCGCAGGGGTGTCATCGCGGGCACACCGAGCTCCGGGCAGTCCGGGCGCTCGCCCGCAGGCGCGGCGCCCGGTGCGAGCTGCTCGGCTGCGGGCGCGGCCGCCGCGCTCGCCGCAGCAGCCGGCTCCGGGGCGGGCGGCTGTGCAGGCGAGAACAGCTCCGCGAACTGCCCGGCGGGCATCCAGTGCCGCCGATCGGTCGAGAGCTGGTGGGCGCGCGAGAGCAGGCGCCGTGCGCGCAGGGTCTGCAACTGCGCCATGGTGAACGGTCCCTGCACCCGCCCGCGCCAGCGGACGTAGTACTTCTCCGGCATGGCCAGCTCCTCTATCGCTGCTGTTCCACGGGCGCGGCGCACAGAAAGAGCAACCAGCCCTCGGTCAGCGGCGGTGGCGGCGGCGTCTGCAGGCGACGCCCCTCGGCCGCCACTGCCCCGAGCCACACCGCGCGTGGGCCCTGTTGCTCCTGCACGACCGCGAGCAGCCGCGCGCCGGCCGGCAGCGGATCCGGACCGCCCGCGAGCGTCCACGCCGTGCGGTCCGGGGCGCGCATCAGCACCCCGCGCCCGAGCACGCGCACGAAGCTGCTCTCCACCAGCTCCAGCACCTGCTGTTGCGCCGCCCGGGCACGAGCGAGCGCGCCGGCGAAGTCCAGGCCGGAGAGCGCCGACTGCATGCGCCTGCGTTCGAACTCCGCCTCGACGTCGTCGGGATCGGGCCAGTCGACGACCTGGCGCTGGGCGAGGGCGGCCACCCATTCGGCGATCTGTCGCTCCGCGCCCCAGGTGTCTTCGGCGGCATACGGCAGGATGCGGGCGAGCAGGGCGGCGCGCAGCACCGGGTCGACCTGCTCGGCCCCGGCGATCTGCTGCGCGAAGCGGAGCCAGAAGGTCGGTTCCTGAGCGGGGCGATAGGCATCCAGCACCCGGTGCAGCTGCAGGGCGAGTTCCGCCTGCGGACTGGGATGGGGGCCCTCGATCTGCGCCTTCGGCAGGCGCACCCGCTCGCTCCGCCGCAGGTCCGTCGTCCGCAGGACCGGGACCGAGACGAAGTCGCCGAACTCGACCGGGCGTGCGTCCGGCGGCAGAAGGTAGCGCTTGCCGCTCGCGCGGTCGATGATCACCCGCGTCGAGGCGATCAGGGGGAGATTGAGCAGCTCGCGTACCGCAGCGAAGCGCTCGAAGCGCCGGGCGGCGATCGCGGCGAGCCGGTCGTAGTAGGCTGCGATCGTGCGGGCCTGCTCGGCCCATGGCCCGCCGGGATGGCGCTCCAGGTAGGCGTGGAGCGCTTCGGCGCACTCGCGTGCGGCGCCGGCAGGCGGCGGAGCTGGCAGCGCGGCCCACGGAGCGACCGCGTCGAACCAGGCCTCGGCCGCCCGCCACGCTTCGGCGTGCGCCAGGACCTGGAGCAGCACGCCGGCGGGCTCGGTGTCGGGGTAGCGCTCGCACAACGCGCGCAGGGCCTCCAGGTAGCGTTCCACGCGATCGGCCGCCGCCGGCAGCAGCCGCCATGCCAGGCGCGCCGCCCGCTCCGCCTCGCGGCGGCGCTGCAGCTGCTCACAGGCCTCGCGCAGCTGCGCCAGGCGGAGCCGGATGGGCTCGAGCCCGGCGCGGGCAGCCGCCTCGAGGTCGGTCCGGGCGGCCAGCTCGGCGTGGCGCCGTTCGAGCGCGGCGAGCCGGTGCGCGAACCCCGCCATGTCCCGTTCCGTGGCGGCGGGATCGAGCGCGGCGACCTCGTCCTGCAGCGAGCGCAGTGCGGCCGCGAAGGCCGCCTGCTGTTCCGCCTGCTGGCGCTGCGCGGCGAGGGCGAGCTGCTGTGCCAGCGCGGCCAGCCGTTGGTGCTCGAGGGGAGTGCGGGTGCTGGCGCGGGCGCGCTCGAGCGCGCCCGCGGCCTGCGGCACCTGCCCGCCGGCGAGCGCCTGGCGCGCCTGCTCGCAGGCCTCCTCGAACCGCTGGCGGCGCGCGGTCTCGGCCTGCTGGGCCTGCTCCAGCCGCGCCCGCAGCGGGGCGAGTTCGGGCTCGACGGCCAGATCCGGATCGCGCTTCACCAAGGCCTGCCACAGCGCGCTGGCCTCTTCGAGGCGATCCTGACCCAGCGCCGCGGCGAGCTCTTGGCGCACGCGCTGCAGCGAGTGCCTGCGCAACAGCAGCTGGGTGAGCCAGATCGCGGAGGCGGCGAGCAGACCGAGGGCGAGCAGCGCTGCGATCGCGCGGCGGCGCCGCTCGCGGTGCCGCAGGCGCGCGTGCCGCTCCAGCTGCTGGCGGTAACTCTGTTCGAGCGCCGCGGGCAGCGCGAGCCCCGAGGAGCTCGCCTCGCGGTAGAGTTCTTCGAGATCGGCCCTGGGCGCCGCGTTCTCGATTCCCATGCGCAGCGCCTCGCACGCCTGCTCGAAGCGCCGCTGCTGTTCGCGTGCCGCCGCAGCCTGCTCGGCCCAGGCAAAGCGGCTCCTGGCGCGGGCGGCGAGCTCGGCGGGCACCGCCGTCTGCCCGGCGAGCTCGTCCCAGCGGCTGCGCAGCGCGAGCGCGGCGTCCAGGTCCCCGGCCGCACAGGCTCGCTCGAGCGCGGGCAACAGCGCTTGCAGTTCGGCGCCGGCGCGCGCCGCCGAGACCCGCTGGATGGCCTGGCGGGCCTGCTCGGCGAGCGGCGCGTGCAGCCGGTCCTGCCACGGCTCCGCACCGAGTTCGTCTGCGAGCTGGCGCAGGGTCTCCAGATCGTTCGCGGCCTCGGCCTGCTGCAGCGCATGGGCGATCTGCTGCAGCCGCGCCTGCTCGTACTCCTCCAGCACCGGATACCAGGGATCGCTCTGCGAGACGCGGGCCAGCAGGCGCCGCAACAGCGCGAGCCGGCGGCGCAGGGGTGCGCGGCCGAGCGCGAGCTGGCGCTGTGCGTCGAGCAGCGGCGCGATCTGCTGGTGTTCGGCGTAGGCATGGTGCAGCAGCTCCGCGGCCTCGAGCGGCAGCGCCGGCGGCACCGCCAGCCCGTATTCGGTGCAGATGGCACACCACGAGCCAAACGACGGGGTGTCGAGCGCGGCCAGCAGCTCGAGCCCGTCCGGCGCGCACTCGCAGAGCGCGATTGCCTCTGACACAAGCCCCGCCAGCGCGAACTGCTGGCAGCGCTGCAGCCGCTCGCAGACGAGGGTGCACAGCTCCGCATATCCGCGGGCGAGCGCGGCCAGCTCCTCCTCGGGCAGGCGGCGAGCGCCGGTCTGCACGGCGTGTTCGATCCGCCGGACCAGCTCGCGCGCACGCTCCAGCGAGCTCACCGAACCGCTCGGGGTCACTGCTTGCATGGTGCGTTCCCGTCCAGATCGAGGTTCAACTCCCAGCTCAGAAGCGGCACCGTGGACTCCTCGCCTTCGGCGGCGGCGACGACCCAGACCGTGACCCGGGACAGGGGCTTCAGCTCCTCCAGGAGCTGCTGCAGGCGCTGGCGATCAGCCTCGGGATCCCACGCCGCAGGCTCACCCCGTTTGTCGTGAAAGAACTCGTGGCAGGCGGCCAGGGTCTGAAGGACGCCCTGGTCTTCGGGTCGGGCGGCCGCGACCTCGGGCTTGCCGCCACCAGGCCGCTCCCCTCCCGGGCCGCGCAGCTGCGCGAGCAGGGAGTCCCAGAGCTTGCGGCGCTGCTCGCGCTTGTGAGGATCGTCCTCGTGCCAACGTGGCGGGGAGCACTTTTCCTCCGCAGCGCCGCCCTGCGGCACGAATCCAGTTTTCTCGAAATCGGTGAGGTCCCGTAGCAGCCGCGCGATTTCGAGCGCTCGGGACAGGTCGGCGGTCTTGCCGCTGGCGGATAGCTCGTCGCACCGCATGATCAGCAGCCGTGGGAACGAAGGGGCCTCGCTTCGTCCGGGTGCGGGGAGTCGTGCCTCCGCGAGGCGGGTCGAGAACGCGCGGCAGCGCTCGAGCGGCTCGCGCGCTGTTGGGCACGTGGCGACGAGCCGCACCTTCCCGGGGTCCCGATCACCGCTCCCCTTCACCTGGATCATCTGGAGCTGGAGCAGCGTCTGGTCGTCCTCGGACTGCCACGCAAGTTCGCGACCGGCCTCGTCCTGGCGGTGCGGCGCCGGCTCCGCCCGGAGCTGCAGCCGCCAGCCCGGAGCGAGCTGACGACGGAGCTCCGCGGAACGGCTCACGCTGGCGGGACGCGCCGCGAGACCCAGCTCCGCCGGCGGCAGCTCGCGAGGCGGTTGCGGGCAGACGGCGATGCGGCTCGATCCTGCGCCGTCGATCCAGATCACCAGCCGGTTCCACGGCTCGGCCGGCTTGCCATTTTCCTTCCAGACTAGGTGGGGCGGCAGCGGTGACGCCTCATCAGGCATCCGCGGAGGACTCGAAGCGCGCTCCAGCCTGACGCGCCAGGGACCGCCGGGCCTCGGTTTAGGTCTAGGCTTGCCCACGTCGTCGGTGGAATGCTCCTGCTGCTGGATCTCCCAGCACGCGGTCGTGGAGACGGCTCCGGGACTGCCCGGCGTGTCCGCCGTCTTTGTCACCTGAAATGGCAACTCCGGAGTGTCGGCCGTGCTCTCCTTGTCCTTCCACAGCGGTTGCACGTTTAGCTCCAGCTCGTCCACAGCGCCGCTCAGAGCAAACCAGGTGGAGCTCGCGATCTCGTCGAATCGTTGGTCCAGATCGTTCCGTGGCTTCTCGATCACGATCCGGTGCCGAGCAGGCGGCTCGGCGGGAGGCGAGCCGGTCTCCAGGGGGTGCTGTTCGCGTTCCCTGGCCGAACCCGCCTGCGCGGTGTCGCGCGCCTCGGCGGTGCCCTGGCCAGCCGAGGGGGACGGCTGCTGGTTCGCTGGGGTCTGGATGCCGTGGGCCAGCTGCGCCGTGGACGTGCTGTTCGCAGCCATGTGCGATCCCCCAGCGGGGCTCTGGTCCGCCGCCCCGGAGCTGTCCGGGTGCGACGGGGATGGCTCTGACTGAAGGGCGGCTGCGTGCTCCGCCGGGGGCGGTCCGGGTGCTCGCGGCGCGTCCTGCCCCAAGGCAGCGCCGGGACCGCCTCCGTCGGTCGACGACAAGAGCCCCTGCACGGCCGGCTGCGCGTGCTGCCCGGGGCCAGAAAAAGCGCTCTGGGCTGCCGGTTGCGACGGCGTTGGGGAGCCCGCCGCGACCGGCGCGGCGGGCGGCGCCTCGCTGCGGAGCCGCCACCAGGCGAGCGCGCCCAGCGCTGCGAGCAACAGCGCGAGGAGCGCCGCTAGGGCCCGGCGCGCGCCCCCCCGACGCGACAGCGGCTCGTGCGGGCAGGGCGCCGGCCGGACGCGCTCACCGGCCGAGGCCGTGCTCGGCGCAGGAGCGTACGTTCCGGCCGCCGCGGCCGGGACCAGCAGCCCTGGACGCCGCCGCCCGGGGGCGGCGGGTCCGGGGCGGGGCGGGCGGGTGGCGATCGGGCCGGGAGCCGGCTGCAGCTCGCCCCGCGCGAGCGCGACGAGCGGGCCCCGTCGCTCGCAGCGCCCCAGCTCGGCGAGCACCCACACCTCGTCGCCGCTGGCCCGGGCCCGCCGGGAACCGCGGCCGCCACGCGGGCAGAAACGCCAGTGGCACTCCCCGAACGGCGGCGACTGCTCGCAGAGCGTGTGGAAGCCCACCTCCCACCGCCGGTCGGGGGGCAGCAGGGCCAGCGCCTCCTCGATCAGCTCCAGCACGTCCAGCCCCGGCTCGTAGATCACCCACAGCCGGCGGCTGCCGCCGTGCACGAAGCGATCCACCAGTGCGCCCGCCCAGCCGGCATCGCCGCACGCCCGTTCCCACGCCACACAGCGGCTCGGCCGCCGGTCTGTCTGGGGCAGGCGGACCGGCTCGGTCTCGCCGAGCTCGCCGTCCCAAAAGGCGCGCATGAGGCCGGGCTGCCGCAGCACCCACGCCGGGCCCGCGAGCGGTCTCTCGTGGGGCTCGACCACCAGGTGATGCGCGAGCTGGTTGGGCCGGCCGGTGTGGTCCGGGCCCGCGGGCCCCACGCGCGAGAGCACGCTGAGCAGCCGGTCGCCGACCCGCAGCTGGAGGTGAAAAAACGCGGGAGGCCAAGCCTCCAGCGGCAGCCCCGGCGGCGGGTGGTACCCGCTACACGCCTCGAGCCGATCCTGCAGCCATGTGCTCAGCCCGCGCGAGCGGCGCACCGTGCAGAACCCGCTGCTGCCCGGCCGTAGCCCGCGGGGAGCCGAGGTATACAGGAGCTCAAGCGCCACCGCCGCCCTCCGCCCCCGTGCCCTGCGTGCTCGACGGATCGGCCGCGAGCGGCTGCAGCGGAGCTGCCGGTGCCGGCACCAGCCCCGGCGCTGGAGCGCGCGCTCGGCCGGCGCCCTGGCCGGCGGCCGCTTCCGCCGGAGCCGGGGCCGGTGCTGCGGCAGCTTGGGGTGCAGGCACGGCGCAGGCCCCTGCTGCAGGCGGCCGTTGGCCGGTCCGTTCGGGTGCGGCCGGCGGCGCTGCCGGCCGCGCCCCGCGGACGCGGTGCACGCGCCGGACCAGTCCGGGCAGCATCCACTTGCTGATCGCATACATGAGCGGCACCGTGACCCACCGCGGGCGGATCTCTCGCGCCGGCACGGCGAGCCGACCGTCCGCGGTGCGCACCGGAGAGCGTCCCAGCGCGGAAACCGGGAAGTAGACCACGCGCCGGGATATGCCCTCGGCCAGCGCGACCAGTTGCGGGCACAGCTCCTGCAGCAGCGCGCGCACCCGCCCCGTGACCTCCTCCAGGCGGTCCTCGTCGATCACCCAAGGTGCGCCCGGTTCCGGCGGTTCGAGGTAGGGTTCCTCCAGATCGAGCTGGAGCAGGGGGCTCCAGATGTCCGCCTTGCTGGCCAGCACCAGCAGCGGCTGCGCCAACGGCGCCTGGGCAGGCAGGTGGGCGTGGCGGCGGATGCGGACCGCCGCCTCGCTGAGGATCAGGTCTTGCCGGAACGGCGGCACCGGGATCAGCAGCTGCGGGTCATCGCTGATCTCCCGACACGCTCTGCGGAAGCGAGGTTCCTGCGTCGGGTCGAACACGAACAGCAACAGCTCGGACACGCCCAGGTGCTGGGTGCCGGGCGCACAGGCCGTGTCGGCGCCTGGCAGGAAGTGCTCGCCGGCGTTGTCATAGAGGCAGAGCACATACCCCGCCCCCGCGCTCTCACCGTCCCGCCGGAGCGGATGAGCGGCGGCCGGCCCCAGCGCGAAGAGGAACGGACGCGGCAGAAAGACCGGCTGCTCGTCGATCTGGACCGACTGGTACAGTTCGCCGTGCAGCTGGGTCTTGTCGAGCACGACCTGGGCGTGTTCATCGTCCTGGAAGAACAGCGTGTGCTCGTAAGCGGCGAGGGCGGCGTTGCACTGCGGGTCGGCGTCGGCGAAGTGCAGGCGGAATCGCGACGCCATCTCCTTGCGCAACAGCCACGTCATCGCCGCCAGGAAGTTGCTCTTTCCGCTGCCGGGGGCGCCGATCAGCGAGAGGAAGACCGGACGCGCCTCCACGCACAGGCGCGGGATCTCCAGGTGGCAGCGCGGGCAGGCCAGCTGTGAACACGCGCTGCCCTGCGGATCGATGGCGTCGCCGTGGACGGTGAAACGGCTCGGCGCGAAGCGCAGGTGCGCTTCCGGGCCGAGCACCGGATCTCCGCGCAGTGCGTCGTGGCGGGCGATCCACCGCAGCTTGTGGGGCGGGCAGCGCTGCCAGCAGTGCGGGCAGGTGACCTCGGGGAGCAACGCCACGGGTTGCGGCGCCTGGCGGGCCGCCGCAAGGTCGTCTCTCACCGGAACTCCCTCCGCCACGTTGCTCTCGATCCAGTCAGCCCGTCCCCCGCGGGACGGGATCGAGGGCTCCGAGCCGGCGTCCGGCGGGTCCTCGCATCCGAGGACGACGGCCGAGGCGGCGATCTGACAGAGTCCGGGATCCGCCGGGCAGCGCACCGGTGGCGGACACCACCAGGCGCCCCAAAAAACGGGACGCCACGGGGCGCCGCAACGAACAGGCAGGGAAGGGGTGTATCCCGGTTTTCCCGGGTCCTCGGGCCCGTCCCGCCGCGAGCGGGCGCTCTCAGCGAGGGGTGGCGGGCCGCAGGTGCGCGGCCAGCGCCTGGGCAAGCGCCCGCACGCGCCCCGGGTCGATGGGGGCCTCCAGCCGGCCGCCCTGCTTGAGCCAGCTGCCGGCGATGGCGCCGTCGGCGAGCGGCGCCAGCGCCGGCACCAGCTCGGGGCGCAGACCCGAGCCGATCAAGACCGGCCGCTCGCCCGCGGCGCGGCGCGCCGCCTCGAGCAGCTCGCGCGCGGGCGGGGCGCCGGTGGCGGCCCCGGTCACGATCACCGCGTCCGCCCGCCCGCGTTCCAGGCACTCGCGCACCGCGAGCTCGGGTGCGAGCGGCACCAGCGGCGCGGCGTGCTTGACCAGCACGTCGGCGAGGATCGCGACCCCCTCCGCCCCCAGCGCCCGCCGGTAGCGGAGCGTGCGCGCCGCCTCGCCCTCGATCAGCCCCTGGTCGGTCAGATACGCCCCGGTGTGCACGTTCACGCGCACGAAGTCCAGCTCCGCCGCCGCCGCGATGCCGATGGCGGCGCGCGCGTCGTTGCGCAGGCAGTTGACCCCGACCGGCAGCCCGCTGGTGCGCTTGCACGCGCGCGCCAGCAGCGCCAGCGCCGCCACCTGGTGCGGCGGCAGCCGCTGGCCGGCGGTGCCCTTGAAGAAGGGCGCCGAGCCGAAGTTCTCCACGATGAGCGCCGCCGCGCCCCCGGCGGCGAGCGCCTCCGCATCCGCGAGCGCGCGCCGCTCGATATCCCGCATGCCCCCGCCCGGCGCATGGCCGGGATCGCCGGGCAGCGGCGGCAGGTGGACCACCCCGATCAGACCCCGCGGAACCGGCACCGGCGCTCCCTCGACGGCCTGTGACGTCAGCGGAGCCGAGGTTCGAGCAGCGCGGCGAGGCGGTGGCTGAATGCGGCGCCCGGCCCGCAGAACTCGAGGCCCAGCCCGCTGAGGGCACCCGCGACCAGCCGCCGGCTGCGCACCTGGACCGCCACCGCCTCGCCGAGCGAGGGCGCGAACAGCCAGGCCTCGGTCTCGGGCTCCCCCGCCAGCTCGTCCTGCAGGGGCTCGAAATAGGCACCGCCGCGGCTGAGCTCGCGCAACCGCCCCAGCGCAGTGTGCCGGCGGAAACGCAGCTCGGCGGCGAGCACCACCGGCACCCGCGGGTGCCGCCGGCGGTCCGGGCCTGTATAGGGTATCAACCTTGGCACGGCCTCGGCTCCGCACGCGCCGGCGGCCGGCTGCCGCTCGGCCACTCCATGATAGCGCGCGGCAGGGGCTCGCGGCCACAGTTGCGCGCGGTCCCAACGGCCCTGGCGCGGCGCGCCGGCGCGGCGCATCATCGGCGTATGCCGGATGCGTCTGAGGCTGCACCGCCGCCGCAAGCCGCCCCCCTCCGCCGCCTGCGCCTGCGCTGCGAGGCCGGGGCGGCCACGGTGATCGAGCAGCTGTTCGGCGCGGTCGGCGCGCTCGAGCTCCGGTGCGAGCCCGGTCCCGAGCCCGGCGGCACGACCCTGCAGGCCGCATTCGCGGCCGAGTACCCACCCTACCTGGAGGACCGGGTCGAATCCTGGCTGCACGCGCTCGCGCGCCGCGGGCCGGTGCGGCTGGAGAGCGCCTGGGGCGAGGGGCCGTGGCAGCCCGGCTGGCGCGCGATCTTCCGGGGCGGCCCGCTGGGGAGGCGGTTCTGGGTGCGCCCGCCCTGGCCCGGCGGGCTGCCGGTGCCCGCGGCGCGGACACCGATCGTGCTCGATCCGCGCGGCGCCTTCGGCAGCGGCCAGCACCCGACCACCCAGACCGTGGTGGCGGCGCTGGAGGCGCTCGCCGAGCCCGCCGCGGGACAGCCCGCGCTCGACGTCGGCACCGGCAGCGGCGTGCTCGCCGTGGTGCTGGCGCACCTGGGCTATGCGCCGAGCGCGCTCGACCTCGAGCCGCTGGCGCGCGCGGCCTGCCGGCGCACCGCCGCGGCGAACGGCGTCCGGGTACAGGTGCTGGAACAGGGCGTGGAGCAGCTGCGGCAGCGCTTTGCGCTGGTGGCCGCCAATCTCGATCCCCAGGCGGTGGTCACGCTGGCGGCAGAGCTGGTGCGGGTGCTGGCGCCCGGGGGAACGCTGGTGCTCGGGGGGCTGCGACCGGCGGGAATCGAACAGCTCCTGCGCGAGTCCTACGCCAGCCTGCACCACCGCCGGACGGTGCTGTCCGCAGGCGGTGACTGGGCAGCCCTGGTGCTCGCCGCCCCGTCGCGGTCTGCCGCAGGCGCCTCCGATTGACGCCGGCCGGCACCGGCCCCATGATGCCGGCGACGATATGCCTGCAGGCGACGAACCGCTGGACGGCTCGCGGAGAGAACCCTCCGAGCCCTGCCCCGGCGCGCCGAGCCTCGCCGATATCGAGCAGGCGGCGGCGCGGCTGCGGGGGGTGGCGCTGCCGACGCCGCTGGTGCACTCCGAACGGCTGTCGGAGCGCGCCGGCAGCCCGGTCTACCTCAAGCTGGAGAACCTGCAGCGCACCGGCTCGTTCAAGATCCGCGGCGCCTACAACCGGTGCGCCGCCATTCCCCCGGAACAACGCGCGCGCGGGGTGATCTGCGCCTCCGCCGGCAACCACGGCCAGGGGGTGGCGTTGTCGGCGCGGCTGCTCGGCATTCCGGCCACGATCGTCATGCCGCGCGGCGCGCCCTATACCAAGATCCGGGCCATCCGCGGCCATGGGGCGGAGGTGGTGCTCGCGGGCGAGAACTACGACGAGGCGTACGCGCACGCGCAGCAGCTCTGCGGGGCGCGCGGCATGGTGTTCGTGCACGCCTACGAGGATCCCGCGATCATCGCAGGGCAGGGCACGATCGGCCTCGAGGTGGTCGGCGAACTACCCGAGCTCGGCACGCTGGTGGTGCCGGTGGGCGGCGGCGGGCTGATCGCCGGGATCGCGATCGCCGCTCGGGCGCTCCGGCCCCAGGTCCGCGTCGTGGGGGTGGTGGCGAGCGCCGCCCCCAGCGTACGCGTGAGCTTGGAGCGAGGCGAGCCCACCAGCTGCGGGCCGCCAGGCTACACCATCGCCGACGGCATCCGGGTGAAACAGCCGGGGACGCTGACCTTCTCGGTGATCCGGCGCCTGGTCGACGAGGTGGTCGAGGTGAGCGAGGAGCAGATCGCCGCCGGCATCTACGAGCTGCTCGACGCGCACAAGCTCGCCGCCGAGGGAGCGGGCGCGGCCGCGGCGGCGGCGGTGCTGGCGGGCGTGGCCCGGCTGCGCGGGCCGAGTTGCGTGCTGGTCAGCGGCGGCAACATCGATCTGGAGCTGCTCGTGCACGTGATCGAGCGCGGGCTCACCGAGTCGGGGGCGTATCTCACGCTGGTGACCACGGTGCCCGACCGGCCGGGCCAGCTCACCCGCCTGCTCGCGCATCTGGCCGACATGGAGCTGAACATCCTGCAGGTCCAGCACCACCGCGCGGGGATCCGCCACCCCGTCGGCCACGTGGTGGTGGAGGTGACCGCCGAGGCGCGCGAGCCCGGCCACGGCGAGGAGGTCGTGCAGCGGCTGTGCGCCGCCGGCTACCAGGCGCGGCTGGTCCGGTGAGCCGGCCCATGGCAGCGGCGGCGGGCGCGGCCTATGATGCGGGCATGCCAGGGGTGGGACGCCGTTCAGGGACCGGGATGCAGGCGCCGGCCGCGCGCCGCCGCCGCTGGCCGCTGGTGCTCGGGGTGGCGGTCCTGGTGCTGTTCGGGCTGGCGGAACCGGCCCAGGCCTGGGGCCCGACGGTGCACGTCTGGATCGCGGACGCGATCCTGAAGGCGTTTGCGCTCTCGGTGCCTGTGGTGGCCGAGCTGCTGCGCCGCCATCCCCATGCCTTCGTCTACGGCAACCTGGCGCCCGATTTCTTCGTCGGCAAGGGCTCGGGCGGGCACGACGAGCACTGCCACAACTGGGAGGTGGGCCAGCGGGTGCTGGAGCTGGCGGGCACCGACGCCGAGCGTGCCTTCGCCCTGGGCTACCTGAGCCACCTCGCGGCCGACGTGATCGGGCACAACCACTTCGTACCGAACTACCTCTATCGCTCCTTCGGGCTGCGCAAGCTTGGGCACGCCTACTGGGAGATGCACGCCGACAACCTGCTGGCGGAGAGCTATGCCCACTGCGCCGCGCGGCTGATCGCCGACGAGGAGCAGCACCGCCACGATGCGCTGCTGGTCAAGGCGGTGGGCAAGGGGCCGGTGCCGCTGTGGGCGCGCAAGAGCCTGTTCGCCGCCTATCTCCGGCTCAACGTGCACCACCGCACCCGCCGGCTCATGCGGCGGGTGCGCCCCTACTCGGAGCATTCGCTGCGCCACGATGACATCTGGCTGCAGATGGATGTGTCGCTGGCGCTGTCGGCGAGCGCGGTGGCGGATCCACGGGTGCCGCGCCTGCTCGCATACGATCCGGTGGGGGCGGAGAACATCCGGATCGCCAAGAAGCTGCGCCGCCGCTCGCGCCGGGCGCGCTCGTTCTCCAAGGGCGACGTGCCCTTCCCCATCCCGCAGCCGCTGCTCGAGCACCTGGCGCTGCTGGAGCCGGTGGCGCGCGCGGTGCCGCTGCCCGACCCGCCGCCGGACGGCGGGGGAGCAGCGGCCGGGGGCGCGCCGGCGGAGACCGCCGCGGGCTAGGGTGCTGCCGGGCGCCGCCGCGGCGCAGGTGTCGCGGCGGCGGCGCCGGCGCTCAGCGGCCT
The DNA here is from genome assembly GCA_026004615.1 of Planctomycetota bacterium. GTDB lineage: Bacteria > Planctomycetota > J058 > J103 > J103 > BPJM01. Next base: position 347,727 of record BPJM01000001.1, on the reverse strand, counting down.
TTCTTGCCGCCGCCTTTGCCGCGACCGCCGCCCCCGCCCGCGGCGAGCATGACCTCGACGCTCGCCCAGCTGTCGCCATGCCAGAGCTGGCTCACCACCAGCCCCATCCGGTCGTCGACGAAGCTCTCGCCATCGCCGAGCGTCGCCACCAAGGCCGTGGGGCCGACGACGAAGCTCGTGCCCGAGGTGTAGGTGCGGACCCGCACCCGGTGCACGCTCGTCCGCCAATGAAACTCCGGCTGCAGGTTGGCGTCATAGCCGAGCGGCGCGCGGAACGAGATGAAGTACTCGTAGTGCTCCTGGGACCACTTGCCGGTCTTGAGGTAAGGGATCTGGACGCGCAGCGCCTGCGTCGGGCTCGGGGGCGGTGGCGAGGCTGCCGCGGGATCGAGCTCGAGCAGCGCCACCTCGTGGACGCCGCTCTCGGTCACAGCGACCGTGCGCTCCCAAGGCACCCAGCCCATCTGGATCTTGTGGGGCGCGTTGAACTGCCGCCAGCCGAAGCGGCCGGATCCCATGGAACAGCTGGCGTCGCCGTATTCATCGTCGATGGAGCCGTTGTTGTCGAGGTCGGTGCCAGCATGCTCCATGCCGAGGTTGTGGCCCAGTTCGTGCACGTAGGTGCCGGCGCGGTCGCAGATCGCGATCCAGGAGCGACAGAACGTTCCACACCCCAGGTTGCCGAGCCCGGCGAAGTTGCACGCATAGGCGATCTCCGTCGGCAGCACGTAGATGCGGTAGCGGTAGCGCGACAAGTCCACACCCGCCGCCGCCGCCGCCGCCTGGTCGGCCGCCTCTGCCCAGCCGTAGTAGTCGCACGAGCCGCCGGCCGTGTACGGCACCTGGAAGGGGCCGAACACATCCGGCGCACCGTCGCCGTCGGTGTCGGCGGGAAAGGACTGCCGCCCGAAACTGCTCTCCAGGTAGTCGCCGTCGACCGAGGCGAGCCCGGTGTACATGATGTCCTCGATCTGCGAGAGCGGGCACGGCACGCTGGCATCGAGGAAGTCGACCACCAGCACCACCGAGGGCGCCGCGTAGGTCGAGCTCGCTGTCGCCTCGGCCTGGAGAAGCTCGAGTCCGCTCCCGGCCTCGACCAGCAGCGAGGCACCGCCCCCAGCCTCGCGCCCGTGCAACCGGACGCGCATGCCAGTGCGCAGGCTCGCCGGCACCTCCCCCGAAAACACCACCTCGGTCCTTGTCCCATCTCCGCCGTGCAGCAGGTAGCGGCGCCGGGAGGCGCGCTCTTCGAGGTCGTCGATCTGGATGACCTCGAGCACGCCGATGCGCACCGCAGCCGCGGCTCGGCGGCCGTCCGCGTGGGCCGGCGGCGCCCACCTCCCGTGGCACAGGGCGAGCACCCCTACCAGCGCCGCGGCGAGCACCGCACGCGTGCGCCGCCCCATCGCCGAGATCGCCGGCGTATCTGTTCTCACCGCCGCTCCTCCTCCATCGGATCCGGCTCCGCAGGGCCCGCCGCCCGGGCCCACAACCGCGGTCAGGCTGGCAAAGGGGTCTAAACAGACCCTGATCAGCGCCGGCGGGAAGGTGCGGGCTGCCCCCCCGCCGCAAGCCCGCCGGGCCGAGGCGGGCGATCGCGGGCGCCGAGGTCCGGTCAGCGGGTGTAGATGGGCAGGTAGCGGAAGGGTAGCTCGAGCACCAGCAGCGCCATGGCGGTGCCGTAGGCGCGACCGTAGCTGGAGGGCCAGGAACCATCGCGCGACTGCTGCGCGATGATCTCCTCCCGCACGCGCGGGAAGTACCGCTCCCAGTCGCTGCCGCCCACCTGGAACAGCGCCTGCGCGGCATAGAAGTGCGTGTACTCGAAGTGGGGCTGGCGCGCGGAGATCTCCATGTGCGCGCGCAGGTACTCCAGTGCCCGCACGAGTTCGGGGCTATTGTACTCGCCCGCGCCCTGCAGTACGGCCATGCCGGCGGCGGTGAGCGCGAGCGAGGAGCGACCCGAGCGGACGGTATAGCGGATCCCTCCGTCGGGGTCCTGCGAGCGCCGGATGTAGTCGACCGCGGCCTCGATCACCGCGCGCTCGACGTGAATGCCCGCATTGCGCGCCGCACGCAGCCCCTGGACCTGGGTGATCGTCACCGAGCCCTCGTCCTCATCCGAGTCCGGGGTGTAGAACCAGCCGCCGTCGCGGGACTGCGCGCGGGCGACCTCGCGGACCCCACGGCGCAGCGCCTGCTCGATCTGCCGCTCCAGCGCCGCCGAGCCCGTCTGGCCATAGCACTGCGCGAGGAAGAGCAGCGCGAACCCGTGCCCGTACATGGGCCGCGGATCGTCCGGCAGCACGATCAGGCCCGAGCGGACCTGGCTCCGGAGCACGAAGCGGAGCGCACGGCGGACGCTTTCCCCCTCGGGTCCCGCCTCCGGGGTCGAGCCGCCCGCGAGCAGCGCCAGCCCCACCAGCGCCGTGACCGCGACGCGGTATTCGCCTCCCTCCCAGGAGCCGTCCGGAGCTTGGGTGCTCCACAGGTAGCGCCGGCCGGCCTCGACCGCGCGCATCAGCTCCGGGGTCACCTCCTCGAGCAGCCGCGGGGGCTGCTCGCCGGCAGGCCCCGCGGCCAGCGCCGGCGCTCCGGGCGCCGCACCGAGCAGTGCAGCCGCGAGCGAGGCGGTGGCGAGCGGCAACACGGACGTCCGCCGCCCTCGCTCCCGCTGCCGGCGCTCCCGGTACCCGCCGCCCAACGTGGTTCGCTCGCTCGGGCGCACCGCTCCTACTGTACGCGGCACCGCGCTCGCCCGCCAATCGGGGGCCACGCGGGGCTGCGGCAGGCGGCGGGGGCGGCGGCAGGTACTGCTGCCATACCGCCCGGTCCGGAGGCGGGCGGGGCGGCGCCCGGCGGTGCGCTAGCCCTGCGCCGCGGCGGCGCTGCCCTCGAGCACCACCCGCGACAGGTCGGCGAACCGCTCGACGAACAGTCGGTTCACGGCCCAGAGCAGCGCCAGGCGGTTGGCGCGCACGCGCGCGTCCTGGACGTTGACGAACACGCGCTCGAAGAACACATGGACCGGCCGGGCGAGCGCGGCGCGGTATGCCTCGGCCGCGCCGCGGAGATCGCCCGCGGCGAGCCGCTGCTCGAACGCCGAGCGCGCGTGCGCGAGCGCGGCGGCGAGCGCGTGTTCCTCGGGCTGCTGGAACAGCGCCGGATCCGGTGCCGCCGCCGGCGGCGGCTCGCCCCGCACGATGCGCCAGGTGCGATCCACGACCTCCACCAGCGCGGGAAAGTCGGGCTCGGCGGCCAGCGCCGCCAGCGCCTCGAGCCGGCGCACGAGCTCGCCGAAATCCACCAGCGCCCCGCCACCGGCGAGCGCCGCCTCGACCAGGTCGTGGCGGTGGCCCTGCTCGCGGAGCTGGTTGGCGAGCCGCTCGCGCAAGAATCCCAGCACCTCTTCCGCCGCCTGCGCCGGAGGCAGCAGCCCGCGCCGGGCAGCCTGGGCGCCGGTCTCCGAGCCGGGGCCGCCGTCCGCGCCGGCTTGCGCCTGGCCCGGAGCCGCCGCCAGCTCCGCGAACCCCGCGGCCGCCTGCTCGACCGCCGCCGCGAGCGGCAACACCATGCGTCCCTCGAGCAGCGTCCGCACCACCCCCTGGGCCTGGCGTCGCAACGCGAACGGATCGGTGCTGCCGGTCGGCCCGAGCCCGGCGGCGAAAAAGCCGCACAGGTTGTCCAGCCGGTCGGCGAGCGCGAGCAGCCGCCCCGGCAGGCTCGTGGCGATCGCGTCGGCGGCGAAGCGCGGCAAGACGTGCTCGCGCACCGCGGCGACGACCGCCGGCGGCTCGCCCTGGCGAGCCAGGTACTCGGCACCGATCTCGCCGTGCAGCTGCGGGAACTCGCCGACCAGCTCGGTGCTCAGATCCGCCTTCGCCAGAGCGGCCGCCCGCACGAGCGCCGCGCGCGCCGGCTCGTCCAGGCCCGCCAGCTCCGCCAGCCGACCGGCCAGCCGCTCCAACCGCCGCGTCTTGTCGAGCATGGTGCCGAGCCGCTGGTGGAAGACGATCCCGGCGAGCGCTGCCTCCCGCTCCGCCAGCGGCCGCTTCAGATCCTCGCGCAGATAGAACGCGGCGTCCTCCAGCCGCGCGCGCAGCACCCGTTCGTTGCCGTGCACGATCACCGGGTCCGGCTCGGGCTGGTCGACCACGAAGGCGAACACCGGCCGCACCCGCTCGTCCTGCCCGATCACGGGCACGTAGCGCTGGTGGTCCGTCATCGCGGCCTGGAGCACCGCGGCCGGCAGTTCCAGATAGCGCTCCTCGAAGCGGCCCTCGAGCACCGCCGGGCACTCGACCATGTCGGTCAGCTCCTCGAGCAGCTCGGGATGGCGCAGCCGTGCGCCATGCCGGCCGAGTACCCGTGCCAGGCCCGCGGCGATCGCCTCGCGCCGCTCCTGCCGGTCGGCGAGCACGCAGTGCTGGCGCAGCAGCGCCAGGTAGGCGGCGTAATCGGCACGCTCGAGCGCGATGGGGCGGCGGCCGGCGAGGATCGGATGGCCCTCGGTCTGCCGTCCCGCCCGCACCCCGAACACCTCCAGCGGCAGCGCCTCGTCGCCCAGCAGCGCGAGCAGGCGGCGCACCGGGCGGGCGAAGGTCTCGCCCCGGGGCGCCTGCGGCCAGCGCATGGACTTCGGAAAGCGCAGCCCGAGCACGAGCTCCCGCAACAGCTCCGGCAGCAGCTCGCGCGCCGGCCGTCCGGGAAGGCGCCGCACCGCGTGCACGTACGGGCCCCGCGGGGTGTCCCGGATGACCAGTTCGGAGACGGCCACCCCGCTCTTGCGGGCAAAGCCCTCGGCGGCCGGCGTCGGCTTGCCGTCGCGGAAGGCGACTGCGGCGGGCGGCCCGGCGATCTCCTCGGTGCGATCGGGCTGGCGCTCGGCCAGCTCGGCCACCGCCAGCACCAGCCGGCGCGGGGTGCCGCTGGCGCGGATCTCGCCATGGGCGAGCAGCGCCGCCTGCAGGCGGGCTGCCGCGTCCGCCGCCAGCTGCTCGATCGCGCCCGGCAGGTAGGACGCCGGCAGCTCTTCGACCCCGAGCTCCAGCAGCAGGTCAGCCACGGTCGTTCGCCCCCGCCGGCAGTGCCGGCGCCTCGCGGAGCAACGGGTAGCCCAGCGCTTCGCGCGAGGCGAGGTACGCCTGCCCGCAGCGCCGGGCCATGGCGCGCACGCGCCCGATCAAGGCCGCGCGCTCGGCGGGGCTGATCGCTCCGCGCGCATCGAGCAGGTTGAAGACGTGCGAACACTTGATCACGTAGTCATAGGCGGGCAGCACGATCTCCGCCTCCAGGCAGCGCCGGCATTCCGCGGCGTACAGCTCGAAGCGCTGCCGCAACCCTTCGAGGTCGGCGACCTCGAAGTTGTACTTGGAGAACTCCACCTCGCTGCGGTGGTGCAGATCGCCGTAGCGGATCGCGCTCGCGCCCTCGCCGGTCCAGACCAGGTCGAACACCGAGTCCGTGCCCTGCAGGAACATGGCGATGCGCTCGAGCCCGTAGGTGTACTCGACGGTGACCGGATCGCAGACCAGCGACGCCATGGTCTGGAAGTAGGTGAACTGGGTCACCTCCATGCCGTCGAGCCAGACCTCCCAGCCCAGCCCGCTGGCGCCCTGGGTGGGTGCCTCCCAGTCGTCGTGCACGAACCGCAGGTCGTGCCGGCGCACCTCGATCCCCAGCTCCTCCAGGCTGGCGACATACAGCTGCTGGGCGTCGGCCGGGGCCGGCTTCAGCACCACCTGGAACTGGTAGTAGTGCTGGAGCCGAAACGGGTTCTCCCCGTAGCGGCCGTCCTTGCACCGCCGGCAGGGTTCGATCCACGCCGCGCGCCACGGCTCCGGCCCGAGGCAGCGCAGGCAGGTGGCGGGATGGAAGGTCGCAGCGCCCTTCTCGATGTCGTAGGGCGTGACGATCACGCAGCCCTGGCGCGCCCAGAACTGTTGCAGGCGCAGCACGATCTCCTGGAGGCTCAGCATGGGGGAGCGATGGTAGTGACCGGCCCGCTCCTGGTCAACCGGTATCGCACCACCGGCGCCGCTACGCGACCGGTGCGGCGGGCGGGCGCTCGCGCACCCAGCCACCCGGCAAGAGCGGCGCGGCGTTGCGCGCGCCGGCAGCGGCCGCTATCCTCGGCGCCATGAGCCAGTACACCGATTTCCGGGTGATGGCGGGCAAGGACGGCCGCTGGCACGTGGAGCTGTGCCGGCGGCTGCTGCAGCAGGCGGCGGCAGCGCCCACGCAGCGGCGCTTCGCGCTGTGGCTGCGCGAACAGAAGATCACCGACCGGCCGTTTCTCCAGTTTCTGCTCAAACTGCTCGACATCAGGATCGGCGCCCGGGTCGCGCTCGGCGAGGCGGGGCGCGAGCTCGTGGAGGAGGCCGGGCGCGCGCCGGCGGACGCCGGGGTGCCGCCGCCTGGTGGCGCGGCCGCCGCGGCGAGCCCGGTCGAGGTCGACCCGTTTCGCCAGCTGCTCTATGACCGCATGATCGAGCTGAACGGCTACCTCGCGCGGTTCGTGTTCGACGAGATGGGGGAGGGCTTCCTCGCGCCGCACGAGATGTTCCGGCGCATCGGGATGGTCTCCTACCGCGGCGAGCGGCCGAGCATGGCCCAGCTCGAAGCGTGGCTCAAGTGGATGGAGTGGCTGGGGATGATGCGCACGGTCGGCTTCCGCAAGCAGCTGACCCCGCGCGGGCGAGAGAACTGGCAGGCGATCAAGGACGTGCCGGTGGAGGAACTGCTCGGCGGTGCCGGCGCGCTCGGGGTGCTGGCGGGGCTGGCCGAGCAGGACGAGGAGCCGGGGGAGTCGGTCCGGGAGGCGGCGGAGGGCGAGCCACCGCCGGAAGCGCCGCCGGAGCCGGCGTACCTGGTGGCCGCCGATCTGCCTCCCGGCACCGCGGTCCCGGTGGCGGAGCCCCCCGGCGCGCGGGCGCAGCCTGCGGCGGTGGCGGCCCCGGCCGCCGGCGAGCCGGTCGAGGAGCAGGACGAGGAGGAGCCGCCGGACTTCGGCCCCGAGCACGAGCCGCCGCCGCTGGCGGACACCGGCGCGACGCCGGTGCGGGCCGACGAGGCCCGGCCGCTCTCGGAGGAGGAGCGCGAGGCGATCCGGGAGCTGCTCGGCGAGCAGGCCCTCGCCGAGCTGGAAGAGCAACCACCGCTGCGGCCCGACGCCGCGCCCGCGCCGGCGCCGGCTGCGCCGGCCGCCGCGTCCGAACCTGCGGCGCCGGTCCGCTCCCCGAGTGCCGAGGAGGCGGTGCGCGCCAGCATGGACGAGCTGGCGGCCGCGACCGAGGCGTTGCTCGGCTCGCTCGGCGGTACGGGGGGGCAGGCCTCCACGGCTGTCTCGGCTGCCGCCGGCGGGGAGTCCGGCTCCTCGCCGCCGCGCGCCCCGGCTGCGGCTCGAGCACAGGCCGCGGTCGCCGCCGGGCCGCCGGCGGCGAGCGGCGGGGGGGACGCGCTGCGGGGCGCGCCAGGGCCGCCTGCACCCGCCCGAACGGCGTCCCCGGCGGCCGAGGCGGTCGTAGCCGCGCCGGCGCCGATTCCGGCGGCAGCGGCAGCAGCGACGGACGGTCTCGCCCAGCGGGCGGAGATCATCGCCGCGCTGTGGGAGATGGAGCCGGGCCGGGCGCCGCTGAGCGCGGCCGACCTCGGGGTGAGCCCCGCGCAGCCGGGCTACGCGCTGTTCCAGCTCGCGCTGCTCGCAGCCCTGCTCGAGGGCGCCGAGCCGCCGCCCGGAGCGCTCGGGCTGTATCGTACCCTCGATGCGGTCGGCGCGGTGCGGGGGTTGTTCAGCGGCAGCCTCACGGTGGACCAGGTCCTCACCCCGGCCGAGGACGAAGGGGCGCCGGGGCCGCCCGACAACCCGCACGGCCGCGCGATCGAGCGGCTGGTCTACGTGCCGTGGCTGCGGCGCGCGTGCACCGACCGGGCGGTGCTGGAGCGGCTCCGGCGCAACCCGGCGCGCCGCGCCGCCGAGCTGCGCGCGCTCAGCGGCGGCGCGCTCGGGCGCGGTGCCTACTGGGTCGAGCGCGAGATGCGCCGGCTGGGGCTGTGGGAGTGAGGCTCAGGGCTCGCCGAAGCGGCGCAGCCGCAGGTTGCCGGTATCCGCGATGAAGACGGCGCCGGTGGCCGGATCGACGGCGATCCCGGACGGCAGGTTGAGCGCCGCGTTGACCGCCGGGCGCGCATCGCCGTTGAAGGTGGCCTGGCCGGTGCCGGCAGCGGTGTCGATGATCCCGCCGCCGCCGTAGACATCGCCCGCGATGACGCGGACGCGGTGGTTGTCGGCGTCGCTCACCAGCACCTTCTGCCCGGTGCTCGAAGGGATTGCGCGCAGCGGTCCGTGCAGCTTCGCGCCGACGGCCGGGCGGTTGTCGCCGTTGTAGCCGGAGACGGGAGTGTTGCCCTCGGTCGCGCCCGCGATCAGGGTCACGTCGCCGGTACCGACCGGGACCTGGCTCGGCGCGAGGGCGACCGCGAGCACGCGGTGGTTGTTCGTGTCGGCGATCAGCAGCTTCTGGGCCCCGGCGTCCACGCTCACGCCGCTCGGCCCGTCGAGCTCGTTGGCCGCGGTGCCGGCCGCCGGCTTGCCATCGGCCTGCTTGCTGTTGACGAACGTCTCGATCGTGCCGTCCAGCAGCACCCGCCGCACGCGGTGGTTGCCGGCATCCGCGATGTAGAGCCGGCCCTGGGCATCGAAGGCGACGTCGGTGGGCCCGTTCAGGGTGGCCTCGGTCGCCTGCCCGCCGTCGCCGAGATCGGAAACGCCGCTCGTGGGCTGGCCCGTGCCGGCGAGCACGCTCACCGCGCCGGTCGCCAGCTCCACCCGCACCACCCGGTGCGCCTCCGCGAGCGCCAGGGCGACCGCCGCGCGGTCGGGGCTCACCGCCAGCCCGCGCGGCCCCTGCAGCCCGGCGGCCACCTCGGCGACGGCACCGCTGGCCGGCTCCAGCCGCAGCAGCCGGCCGTTCTGCGCGTCGGTCCACAGCACCTCGCCGCTGTCCGGATGCACCGCGACCCCGACCGGCACCGCGACCTGCTCTCCGGAGCCGCCGCCGGCCAGCAGGGTCTCGATCGTGCTCGCCGCGATCGCCACCCCGCCCAGCACCACCGGCTGCGAACCGCGGTTCGCCGCGCGCAGGGCGCGGTTGAACCCGTCGGCGATGGCCAGGATCTCCTGGCCCTCGTAGCTGAACTGCACCGGCTTGCGCGGTCCGTTGAGCTTCGCCGCGAGCGGCGAGCCGCCATCGCCCTCGAAACCGGGCTCGCCCACCTGGCCCGCCACCCGGCCCGCGGTCAGCGTCCCATCCAGCACCTTGCCCCAGACGACGTGGGCCTCGCTGTCGGCGAACAGCAGCTGCGTCGGCAGCAGCCACAGCCCCTGCGGTGCCGCCACGTCCGTATCGCCGGCCTTGCGGCCGGCGAAGACCTCGATCGTGCCGTCTGCGGCGCGGCGCACCACCGAGCCGGTGCCGGGATCGGCGACGAAGGCGACCAGGCTCGAGCTCGAGACCACCGCGTCGCAATCCGCTCCGAACGGGATGGTGCCGGGCCTGCCCTGCACGACGATGTCGGCGAGGGCGGGCCGCCCCCCGAGCTTGCCGGTGATCGTGCCGCCGCCGACGATCGGCAGCCCCGAATCGTCCAGGACATCGCCCAGCCGCACCAGCGTCTCGATGAACGCCGGCTCGACGCAGACCGGATCGCCGCGCTCGTCGCGGCCGACCTCGATGCGCTGGCTGGTGCGGTTCACCACCCGGATGCGGCTCTCGCCCGCGTCGGCGACATAGAGGTTGCCGTCATCGTCCAGCGCGACCGCGACCGGCAGCACCAGTCGCGCCTCGGTCGCCAGTCCGCCGTCGCCGCGCGCGCCGCCGCCACCGCCCGCCACCGTCGTGATGAAGCCGGTCTCGCCGTCCACGCGCCGGATGCGCTGGTTGCCCGCATCCGCGACGTACACGTTGCCCGCCGCGTCCACCGCCAGCCCCCGCGGGCTGGACAGCCGGGCCTGGCTGGCCGGCTGGTCGTCGCCGTTGAAGCCGGGCTCCCCGGTACCGGCCAGCACCGTCACCGCCCCGCTCAGCGCATCCAGGCGCAGCACGCGGTGGTTGAAGGTGTCGCTGACCAGCAGCGCCAGCACCGTGCCGGCCTCGTCGCGCAGCACGGCCAGGCCGTCCGGGATCGCGAGTCGCTCCTGCGCATCGTCGCCCAGGCCGTTGAACACGGTCGCGATCCAGCTGTTGCGCAGCGTGAACGGCTCGGTGAGCACCGCGGTGCCGCTCACCCCGCTGGCTGCCTCCCGGGGCGTCAGGCGGAGCACCACCTGCTCGTCGACAGCACCGGTGTCGAAGAAGGCGTTCCACACGAAGCGATACTCCACGCCCATGGGCGAGGTGCCGAGCCCCGCGGTGCCGTCGCTGTCCGCGGCGGCGCTCGCACCGAGGAACGGGCCGCCGCCGAGCGAGTACTCCACCAGCAGGTCGGCGGGATCGGACTCCGCGTCGAGCAGGCGATAGCGCAGCGCCACCGTGCCGACGGCGGGATCGGGCGGGGACTCGATGAGCACGAGCACCGGTGGCTGGTTGGTGGGGGGCGAGCCCCCGCCGCCGCTGCTGCCGCCCCCGCCGCCGCTGGTGGCGACCGCGGTCAGCGCCCCGATCAGGGTCGCGCCGCAGCCGGCGAGCAGCAGCGCGGGCAGGAGCAGCACCAGCGCCCGCAGCCGGTGCGGCAGGGTCCGGTGGTGCCTGCCCATGCTCATGGCTCCTCGGCTGCCTGCCCGCTCCCCGCCGCCGGCGGCGCCGGGGCCGGCGGCGCGGCGGCCTCGCCGGCCCCGGCGGCTGGCCGCCCCCCGGTGGCGAAGGCCTCGAGGTCACCGGCCAGCTCGGGGCGCTGCGGCACGGCTTCCAGGGCGGCGTGCTTGGCGGTCTCGGCGAGCGCGAAGGCGAGGGCTTCGGGCCAGGCCCGCGGGGCCTGGCCGGGGGCGTCCTCGCCGCGCAGCCCGCGCACCAGGTGGAAGGTGAACAGGCCGTGCCGCAGCTCGGCGCTCTCGTATGCCCCGCCGCCCGGACCGCTCGCCGTCGCGAGCGCCACGCGCCCGCCCGCGCGCGTGAGCGCCTCGCCGGCCGCCTGCACCAGCGAGTTGGCCAGCGGCGCGCCCAGTGCGCTGTCACCGGGGGGCGCCGGCGCCAGGGCCCGCCCCTCGGCGCCGCCCTGCAGACCCGCATCCAGCACCAGCAGTGCCCCGGCGTGCTCGGCGGCGGCGAGCTGTTCCACCAAGTCGCGAAGCGACAGGCCCTGTTCCTCGGCGCCGGGCTCGTAGTCGTGTGGAACCAGCAGCGCATCCCCCGGGCGCGCGAGCGAGGGCGTCGCATATCCGGCGAAGTAGATCAGCACCCGGTCGACCGGGCGCGTGCGCGCGAGCAGCTGCGCCAGCGCGGCGCGCACTCCCTCTGCGGTCGCCTCCTCGTCGGTGAGCAGCGTGACGTTCTTCGCCGGGATCGGCGAGGTCCGCGCGGGGTCGAGCAGGGCCATGCGGAGTGCACGCGCGTCGGCGGCCGCGAAGCGGAGGTTGTGCAGCCGGTAGCTGCGGTGCCGCGAGACCCCGACCAGCAGCGCCAGCAGCGAGGCGTCGCGCTGCACCAGCTCGCCGCGCTCGCACTGCGCGCGCACCGGTCCGTCCAGCGCCCGCAGCACCTCGAGCAGCAGCTGGTTGGTCGCGTAGGGCGCGAGCACCTGGCCGGCCAGCCGCAGGTTGTCCTCGTCGAGCCAGCCCGGCAGGTACGGCAGTCCCGGGAAGACCAGCCCGCGGTCGAAATCGTCCAGACTGCGCTCCACCTCGACGGCCAGCCGCTGGCGCCACAGCACCCGCTCGCTGCGCACCCCGAGCAGTTCCAGCTCTCCCTCCATCGCGAGTGCGTAGCGCTCGTCGGCGACCCACCAGCTCGGGATCCAGAACATGAACCAGACGCCCCAGTTCAGCGCGTACAGCGGCTGGTTGAGCCCGGCGAAGCGCACCTCGGCGCGCTGCAGCCGCAGGCGCAGCAGCACGTCTGCATTCTGCGCGGCCGCCTGGAGCAGAGGCCGATCCGCACCCACCGCAACGGTGGCGGCGAAGACCCGCTGGCCTTCCAGCATCGCCTGCAGCGCTGCGGTGAGCGCGGGCGGCTCGACGGGCGGGTGCGCCCCAGCGGGGCGCAGGCGCGGCGCCGGCGCCTGGCGCCTGCAGGCCCGCTGCGGCGCCGGTATCGGTGGGAACAGTGCCTGCGGGTGGCGGCTCGCCAGGGATGGCGTCCTCGGGCGCGCGCTCGGCGGTGGCGGTGGCGGGCGTGGCGCCCTCGGCCGCCGGGAGCGACTCGGGGGCCGTCCGTTCGGGGCCGGGGCCGGCCGTTGCCCCGCTCCGCCGGGGTGCCGGCCACTGCGGGGGCCGCCAGGGTGACCGGCGCCAGCGCGACCCGCAGCGGCAGCGGCGGTGGCGGATCGGCGGCGCGGGCCCGCACCGCCTCCAGATCCGCGAAGCGTTGCACGGGATGGAAAGCACACCCGGCACCGGCGGCGAGCGCGAGCGCGAACGCGGGCAACCAGGACCTGCAGGCGGCGGGCCTGTCTAGGCCGGCGGTGCCGCGCGCGCGCTCAGCCGGCACGGCGTTCCGGGCTCCGGAACTGCTGCGTCAATCGCTCGAAGCGGCTCTCGAAGATCATCTCGTAGAGTTCCATCTGGTCGGGGAACAGCCGCTCGGCGAGCGCGCGCAACCGGTGGCGCTCCATCGCGATATCGACCTCGCTGGCGTGCGGGTTGAGGATCATGCGGCATAGCTCGTCGGCGCGCCGCCCCGAGCAGGTGCGCCCGCGAGCAAGCGCGCAGCGCGGCCGCTTGCTCCGGATCGGGGCGCTGCTGGCCCGCTGAGGGGCTCGCAGCACGGGCTCCGGGGCGCGGGCGGCGGCGGGCGCGGCGTCGCCGCCGCCTGGCGGGCTGGCAGGTAGAATCGCGCACCGCAGCTGCACAGGATCGGTTCGCCGGCCGGCTGCCCGCCGCGGGTGGTAGGAGCGCTCGCAACGCGGACAGAACACCTGCATGGCCATCGGCCCCCTCCGGGCGAGCCGGGGCTCCGGGCATCCCGTCGCCCTTGCCCGGCCCGCTGCCGCCGCCCCCCTGTCGACCCAGCGTACACAGATACGACCAGCTCTGCTCGGGCGCCACCGGAGCAAATGGTCGGCCTCTGATCCAACCACTGACAGGTGCATGGGTTGTGTCTGTGCGCGGGGGATGGGTGCGGGCGGGCGGCAGCGCCGGCTCGCCGCGCCGGCGGGGACGCCGAACGGCGGCACGGCGCGCGCCAGCCGCTTGACAGCAGGGCGGGCGCCCATCACGATACGCTCGCCCACGCGGAACAGGACCCGGACGGGCCTGGGAGCGGCGCGCGGGAGGCGCTGCGGGCTGGTCCGGCGACGCGAGGGGGAGCGAGGGAGCGACAGCACATGAACAAGGCGGAGCTGGTCGGCGCGGTGCAGAGCCAGTTCGGCAGCAAGGCCGAGGCGGAGCGCGCGGTCGGGGCGGTGCTGGAGGGGATCAAGGCCGGGTTGAAGAAGGACCAGAAGGTGCAGATCGTCGGCTTCGGCACCTTCGAGGTGCGCAAGCGCAAGGGACGCACCGGGCGCAACCCGCAGACGGGCGAGCAGATCAAGATCAAGCCCTCGAAGACGGTCGGCTTCAAGCCGGGCAAGGCGCTCAAGGACTCCATCTAGCCCGCGCGCGGCTCGGCCGCGAGCGCTCGGCCGGACGCCGGGCGTCCGGGGTGCGGCGGCGCGCCGCGCCCAGCGCCCGTGGACGACTGCCCGCCGGGTTCCGCCCGGCGGGCAGTCGGCGTCTTGGGGGCCGGTAGCGGGCGGGGGGGGCGGAGCCGGCTCGTTGCCCGCTCTGGTTCGCCGGCTGCACCGGTCGACAGCGCGGGCGAGCGCGAGCGCGGGTGGACCTCGTTTCATGCGCTATCTGACCGCCGAGCTGCCGCCGGTGCGCGGCGGGTTTCGCGAGTGCGCCGAGGACTTCGAGGTCGAGGAGGTGCCGGCCTACGGAGCGTCGGGCACGGGCGAGCACCTGTACCTCTGGATCGAGAAGCGCGGCATCTCCACCCACGAAGCGGTGCGGCGCCTCGGGCGCCGGCTCGGCAGGCCGGCGCGTGCCTTCGGCTGGGCGGGGCTCAAGGATGCCCGCGCGGTGGCGCGCCAGGCGCTCACCGTCGCGGGGGTCCGGCCCGAGGCCGCGCGCGGGCTCGAGCTGCCGGGGGTGCGGGTGCTCTCCTGCGCGCCGCACCGGAACAAGCTGCGGCGCGGGCATCTGCGCGCCAACCGCTTCCGGGTGCGGCTGCGCGGGGTGCCGGCCGGCGACATCGGGGTGGCCGAGCAGGTGCTCGCGCGGCTGGAGGCGGCCGGGGTGCCGAATCGCTTCGGCGCGCAGCGGTTCGGCGGCAGCGGCGAGGCCGCGCTCACGCACCAGCTCGGCCTGCGGTTGCTGCGGGGCGAGGCGGAGCAGTTCGTGCGGCTGCTGCTCGGCGGGGCCCGAGCGCGCGCAGGGCGCGCGCCTGCGGCGGGCGCGCGCGCACTACGAGGCGGGGGGCTCTGCAGGCGGCGCTGGCGGCGCTGCCGCCCTCGGCGGTGGCCGAGCGGGCGGCGCTGGCGGCGCTGGTACGCGGTGGGGACGCGCGCGCGGCGGTGCGCGCGCTGCCGCGTGCGCTCGCGCAGCTGTACGTCTCGGCGGCGCAGGCATACGTGTTCAACCGCCTGCTGGCAGCGCGGCTGGCAGGCGGGCACGCTGGGGCGGCTGCGGCACGGCGACGTGGCGTGGCTGCACGCCAGCGGCGGCTGCTTCGTGGTCGAAGATCCCGCAGCCGAGCAGCCGCGCGCGGACCGCTGGGAGATCTCGCCGGCGGGGCCGCTGTTCGGCACCCAGGCTGCTCGCCGCGCGGGGCGCGGTCGCGGACGAAGAGGCGGCCGCATTCGCGGCGGCCGGGTTGGGAGGCTTGCGCCCGGGCGCCGGCGGGGAGCCGGCACTGTGCAGGGCTCCTCGAGGCGCGCGCCGGCCCTACCGGGTGCCGCTCGGACAGCCCCTGTTGCAGCGGCAGGGCGATGACCTGGTGCTCGCGTTCACACTGCCGCCCGGCTCTTATGCGACCGTGGTGATCGAGGAGTTGCTCAAGCGACCGTGCAGCTGAGCGCCTGCCGGCCGCGGCCTGCGCCCGCGGAGAAGCCGTGCGGCGGGCTCGGCTGGCAGGGACGGCTCGCCAGGGATAAAATGCCGGATTCCGCGCGCAGCGGACGGGGCCGGGATCCGCCGCGGGCACGCGGCAATCGCGCCGGGGGTGCAGCTGCAGTGGACCGGTCGCGGGGCGTTTCAGCTCACCAGCGGGTTTTGCCCCCACGGGCGACCAGCCGCAGGCGATCGAGGCGCTGGTGCGGGGGGTCGAGGCCGGGGTGCCGCACCAGGTGTTGCTCGGGGTGACCGGGCTCGGGCAAGACCTTCACCATCGCGAACGTGATCGCGCGCACCGGCCGGCCGGCGCTGGTCATCGCGCCACAACAAGACGCTGGCGGCGCAGCTGTACGCTGGAGCTGCGAGGAGCTGTTCCCGCACAACGCGGTCGAGTACTTCATCAGCTACTACGACTACTACCAGCCCGAGGCGTACATCCCGCGCACGGACACCTACATCGAGAAGGACGCGCTGATCAACGAGCGCATCGACCGGCTGCGCCACTCGGCGACCCGCAGCATGCTCACCCGCCGGGACACGATCATCGTCGCGAGCGTGTCCTGCATCTACGGGCTCGGCTCGCCGGAGGCCTACCGGGGCATGTCGTGCCGGCTGGCGGTGGGGGAGCGGATCGGGCGCGAGGAGGTGCTGCGCCGGCTGACGGCGATCCTGTACCAGCGCAACGACATGGATTTCCGGCGCGGGACCTTCCGCGCGCGGGGGGACGTGCTCGACATCTTTCCCGCCTACGAGGACGCGCGCGCGGTGCGCGTGGAGTTCTGGGGCGAGCAGATCGAGGCGATCGGGGAGTTCGATCCGCTGACGGGCGAGGTGCTGGCGCGGCTGGAAGAGGTCACCATCTTCCCCAAGAGCCACTACGTGACGCCGGAGGAGATGCTCGAGCGCGCCCTGGGGACGATCGAGCAGGAGCTCGAGGAGCGGCTGCGCGAGCTGCGGCGGCAGGGCAAGCTGCTCGAGGCGCAGCGGCTGGAGACCCGCACGCGCTACGACCTGGAGCTGCTGCGGGAAGTCGGCACCTGCCCCGGCATCGAGAACTACTCGCGCCATCTGACCGGGCGGGCGCCCGGCGAGCCGCCGCCGACCCTGGTCGACTACTTCCCCCCGGACGGGATCTTCATCATCGACGAATCGCACGTCACCGTGCCCCAGCTCGGCGGCATGTACCGGGGCGACCGCAGCCGCAAGGAGACCCTGGTCGAGTACGGCTTCCGGCTGCCATCGGCACTCGACAATCGGCCGCTGCGCTTCGAGGAGTTCGAAGCGCTCGCCCACCCGCGGATCTACGTCTCGGCGACGCCGGGCGACTACGAGCTGGCGAAGGCGGGGCCGGAGCACGTGGTGGAGCAGATCGTGCGGCCGACGGGGCTGGTCGATCCGCCGATCGAGGTGCGGCCGACCCGCGATCAGGTGCACGACCTGAAGGCCGAGATCGCGGCGCGCGCGGCGCGCAACGAGCGGGTGCTGGTGACCACCCTGACCAAGCGGATGGCGGAGGATCTCACCGAGTTCTACCTCGACGAGGGACTGCGGGTGAAATATCTCCACTCCGACATCGACAGCATCGAGCGCGCCGAGATCATCCGCCAGCTGCGCCAGGGCGTGTTCGATTGTCTGATCGGGATCAACCTGCTGCGCGAGGGACTCGATCTGCCGGAGGTGTCGCTGGTGGCGATCCTCGATGCGGACAAGGAGGGATTCCTCCGCTCGGCGCGCGCCCTGATCCAGACGTGCGGGCGCGCGGCGCGCAACGCCGATGGGCGGGTGATCATGTATGCCGACACGATCACCGACGCCATGCGGCAGACGATCGAGGAGACCGAGCGGCGCCGGCGCAAGCAGCAGGCCTACAACGAACAGCACGGGATCGTGCCGCGCACGATCGTCAAGCCGGTGCCGGAGGGGCTACTCGCCATCGTGGAGGGCATCGAGGGGGCGTTCGTCGAGGCGGAGGCGCCCGCGCGCGCGCGCGGGGGGGCGAGCGCCGGCACCGGGGCGGGGGCGGCGCAGCCAGCAGCAGGCCTGGAGCCCGCCGAGCGCGCCCGCCGGATGAAGGCGCTGCGCCAGCAGATGCTGGAGGCGGCGAAACGGATGGACTTCGAGCGGGCGGCGGAGCTGCGCGACGCGCTGTTCGCGCTCGAGGACGCAGCGGAGGGCGACTAGATGGGCAGGGGGCCGGCGGGGGGCATCGCGAGAGGGGCACAGGTGGCGGGCACCGGCGGCCGCAGCGGCGCGGAGGGGTGTGGCCCGGCCGGTGCCGGGGGCCGCGCGGCCACAGCGGGCCGGCTGCCTGTCCGGGTGGGGTGCCAGGCCGCGGGGCCGGTGCGCGTACGGAGCCGGCGCTGGGCACGAGGGGTGCTCGCGCTGGCGGGGACGCTGGTGCTGGTGGCGGCAGCGCGGGCGGAGGACTACCCGGTGCTGCGGCCGGGCGAACCGGTCGCGGGCTGGGTTTTCACGCCCGCGGCGCCCGGCGAGCCGCAGTATCGGACCTTTGTCTTCGACGTGCAGGACGACGTCATGGGGGCGCGCCTGGTGCTGGAGGCGCCGGCCGACCTCGACCTCCATGTCGGCGAGCGCGACATGGAGTCGTACGAAGAGGACGCCATCGCCTCCTCGCAGGAGGCCGGCGGCCACGAGGTGGTGCTGCTCGTGCGCGACGGCGAGCCGCCGCTCAGAAGCCAGCGCTACTACGTCGACGTCGCCTACCAGCGCGACAAGGCGCCGGTGCGCGCACGAGGCGAACCCGTCACCAAGGTGCCGTTCGTGCTGCGGCTGGAGCTGTTCCGCCGCCGCGTCGACGGCACGCTCAGCCCGGGGATGCCGCTCGAGGGCACGATCGAGCCCAGGCAGGGCTCCTGGCGCACCTACACCGTCGAGGTCCCGGCGCGAACGCCGGTGCTGCGCCTCGATCTGATCTCGAACGCCGCCGATCTCGATCTGCGGGTTCGCCGCGGCGCGCCCATGGTGTGCGACGCGGATGCCGACTACCGCGCCGCCTCTCCCGCCGGAGTCGAGACGTTGCTGATCCGGCCGGAACGCGGGGCCGCCGCGCTACCGCCCGGCCGCTGGTACGTGGACGTCGTCGATTACGCCTGGCTGGAATGGCCGAGCCGCTTCGTGATCGTGGCCTCGTTCGGCGAGCAGCCGCCGGCGGCGCTGCTCGCGCTGCCGCCGCTGCCGCGTCCCAACAGCCCGCTCGAGCGGGCGCTGCGCGCGACCGTGGAGCTGCTGCACGAGGACGGCGGGGGCTCGGGCGTGCTGATCAGCGAGCAGGGCTACATCCTGACCAACCACCACGTGGTCGAGGCGGCGGTGGCGGGCGGGGCCGAGGCGGCGCGCTCGCTGCTGGTCTCGGTCACGCTCGATCCGCACGAGCTGCCGCGCGCCATGTTCCGCGCCGAGGTCGTGGCGCACGACCGCGAGCTCGATCTGGCGCTGCTGCGCGTGAGCGGCGGGCTGTTCGGCCAGCCGCTGCCCGAGGGCTACCGCTTCCCGTGCACCGCGCTCGGCGATCCGGGCGCCCTGGGGGTCGGCGATCCGCTCATGTGCATCGGCTACCCGGACATCGGGGGGCTCGGCACGCGGGTCTCCGTCACGGTGACGCGCGGCATCCTGAGCGGCTTCGAGCGGCGCGGCGCCGAGGTCCACCTCAAGACGGATGCGGAGATCAACGCCGGCAACTCCGGCGGTGCGGTCGTCAACGAGCGGTTCGAGCTGGTCGGCATCGCCACCGAGACCATCTCGGAGGAAGGCGGCAACGGCCAGATCGGCTACGTGCGGCCGCTGTCGCTGGTGCCCGCCGCATGGTGGGCGCGGGCGGGCGTCCAGCGCTAGCGGCACCAGCCTCCGCAGTGCGCGTGGTGGCAGTGCCGGTAGACCACCCGCCGCCGCACGACCACCACGGGTTCGTGCTGGTGGTGATGATGCGCTGCGGCGTGGGCGATCTCGGCATCCACCGCAGCGCCCGCGAGCGCACCCGCCGCGGCGCCTAGCAAGGCGCCCCGCGCCGGGTTGTGGTGGTCCAGCCCGGCGCCGAGCAGCGCCCCGGTACCCGCCCCGATCGCGGTACAACCCGAGAGCAGTGCTGCCGCGACGAGCGCCACGGCGGCGGAGAGGATCGTGGACCTGTCTCGCATGACGCGGGCCCTCCAGCGCCCGGGCGCGGGTGCGCGCTAGCAGCCAGGCTGCGGGGCGCCTGCCGGCGCCGCCGCGGGGCGGCTGCGCCCCGCGCCCTGCCTTGGACACAGGGTGGGACGCCCGGGGCGGCCGCGCATTCAACGCGGGGTGGGCCCGGCGCGTGCGGGACCGGCCGGCACGCGCTCGAAAAGACGCCTGGACCTGGAGTTGAGGTTTCAGCGGGAATCGCTCGTCCCGCCCCTGCGGCCCGCTACGATCGGGGGCAGTGCCCGGACCGGCGGGGCGACGGGCGGCGTCTGCGGCCGGGCGGGGGGCCAGGAAGCGACGCTCGGGGAGGTGATCGATGGGCGAGAGCGGAGCGCGACAGGGCATGCGGGCGGCCGGGCGCCGGCTGGGGGCGGTGCTGGTTGCGGCGTGGGCGGCGGCGCCGGCGGCACTGGGGGCGGGCGCCCTGCAGGTGACGGTGCGCGACCTCGGCACGGCGGGCCTCGAGCAGGCGCAGGCCGCCGACCTCGACCGCAGCGGGGCGGCGGTCGGCCACGCGCTGGAGCGCGCCACGGGGAGGTATCTTCCGTTCCGCTGGGCGCCGGGCGGGCAGGCGGAGCCGCTGCCGCTGCTCGCCGGGGACGACCGCGGCCTCGCCAGTGCCACGAACGATGCGGGCCTGGTGGTGGGCTGGAGCGGGCAGAGCACGGGCGGTGTGCGACCCGTGGCCTGGCGGCGGGCTGCGGGCGGGGGCTGGCAGGTGGTGGCGCTGCCCCTGGGTGGCTTCGCCTCGGGGATGGCGCTCGACTGCAACGAGGCGGGCTGGATCGCGGGCCAGGGCCTGGACCCGCAGAGCGGCCGCACCCACGCGCTGCGCTGGCGCCCCGATCCCCTCACCGGCGGCTGGCAGCTCGAGGACGTGCACGGGTTGCTGCCGAGCGGTACCCACCACACGCGGCTCAGCGGCATCGATCAGAGCGGGGCGCGGATGTGCGGGGAGGTGTACGAGGAGCCCTGGGTGTCCGAGGCGTTTCTGCTCGAACTGGGCAACGCCCCGCGGCACACCCCCGTGGCGCAGAGCGACCTGCTTGCGGTGGCGCTGGATCTGAACGACGCGGCCGAGATCGTCGGCTACCGCTACCGGCCGGTCTATCCGTGGCAGTTCGAGGCATACCACTGGGAGCAGAGCGCGGGCCTGCGCGTGCTGCCGGATCTCGGGGGCGGCTTCAGCGGTGCGGCGGCGATCGAGGAGACGGGCTGGATCGCCGGTGTCTCGGCCCTGCCGCAGCAGCCCCGGCCCCTGCGCGCGGTGCTGTGGGAGCCCGATCCGCTGCAGCCCTCCGGCTACGCGCTGCAGCGGCTGCCCGGACTCGGCGGCACGGACGGGCAGAGCCGGGCGCTGGGGATCCGCGAGCGGATCGATCCCACCACCGGCGCTGTCTCCCACCGGCTGGTGGCGGGCTGGGCCGAGGACGCCGCCGGGCAGGCGCACGCGGTCGTCTGGGAGGTCCAGCTCGGCGGCGGCCCGGCGCCGCCGCCCGCCCCGCTGCCGCTGGTGCTCAGCGTGCGCACCGACCGCACCAGCTACCGGCGCGGCGAGACCGCCCACATCACCGTCACCGTCACCGACAGCGCGGGCCAGCCCCTCGGGGGCGCGCAGCTGACGGTGGAGGTGAGCGCCCCCAGCGGGCGGAGCTACCGCTACGCCGCCACCGCGGGCCCAGGCGGCAGCGCTCTGTTCACCCACCGGCTGCGCCGCGGCGACGGCAGGGGGGCCTACCAGGTGGTGGCGCGCGCCGCCGCCCCCGGCTACCTCGACGGTACCGCGAGCACGGGTTTCCTGTTGCGCTGAGCCCCGCGAGTCGCGCCTGGATCTTCCGCCCTCGGCCGCGGGCCGCCCCGCGCCGCCCGGAAGCGGCCCGCCGCTGCCTGCCGGCCTGCTCGCGCTCCGGCCGTCGCCCCGCGGTGGCGGGCGCGGGGGGGCGGCTGCGCTCTGGTGCCGCGCTCGCCGGGCGTGTATCATGGGGCGTCCGTGCGGGTTCCGGATTGCGGGAGCGGGTGCGCGATGCCGTTCTGCACCGTCGAGGAAGCGATCGCCGAGATCCGCGCCGGGCGCATGATCGTGCTGGTCGACGACGAGGACAGCGCGAGAACGAGGGCGATCTGTGCATGGCGGCCGAGGCGGTCACGCCCCAGGCCGTCAACTTCATGGCGAAGCACGGCCGGGGGCTGATCTGCCTGGCGCTCGCCGGCGAGATCTGCGACCAGCTGCGGCTGCCGCTGCATGGTCGAGCGAACACGGCGCGCTTCGGCACCGCGTTCACCGTCTCGATCGAGGCCCGCGGAAGGGATCACGACCGGGATCTCGGCGGCCGACCGCGCCCAACCATCCGGGTCGCGGATGCGCCCCGACGCGCGGCCGCGAGGATCTGGCGCGGCCGGGCCACGTCTTCCCGCTGCGGGCGCGCGACGGCGGGCGTGCTGGTGCGCGCGGGCCAGACCGAGGGCGCGGTCGACCTGGCGCGGCTCGCGGGCTCATGCGGCCGGCGGGGGTGATCTGCGAGATCATGAACGACGACGGCACCATGGCGCGGGTGCCGGAGCTGGAGGTGTTCTGCCGCGAGCACGGGCTGCAAGATGTGCACGATCGCGGCGCTCATCGCCTACCGCCGCCGGCACGAACGGCTGGTCGAGCGCGAGAGCACGGTGCGGCTGCCGACCGCGTACGGACCTTCGAGCTGCACGTGTACCGGGCGCGTGTACGATCCGGTGCCGCATCGTGGACGCTGACCACGGGGCCGCTCGGGGTGCACGACGAGTACGGGCACGCCTACGCGGTCGATGAACCGGTGCTGGTGCGGGTGCACAGCGAGTGCACTCACGGGCGACGTGTTCGGCTCGCAGCGGTGCGACTGCGGGGCGCAGCTGGCCGAGGCGATGCGGATCGTCGAGCGCGCGGGCGCGGGCGCCGTGCTCTACATGCGGCAGGAGGGGCGGGGGATCGGGCTCGCCAACAAGCTCCGGGCCTACGCGCTGCAGGACGTGCGGCTTCGACACGGTGGAGGCCAACCAGGAGCTGGGCTTCCGGCCCGGACCTGCGCGACTACGGCGTCGCGGCGCAGATGCTCGATCGACCTCGGGGTGCGGCGGATGCGGCTGTTGACCAACAACCCGAAGAAGGTGGTGGGGCTCGAGGGCTACGGGCTCGAGATGGTCGAGCGGGTGCCGCTCGAGGTGCCGCCGACCGAGGCCAACAAGTCCTATCTCGAGACCAAGAAGCACAAGCTCGGCCATCTGCTGAGCTCGCTCTGAGCGGGCGGGCGGTCCGCCGCCGGCGGGGCCTCGGGCTGAGGGGGCGCGCCGGCGCCTGGCCGGCGCCGCTTGCTCCGGCCCGGCGGCGCGCTACCATCCGGCGACCGCGGCCGGAGGCATGCAAGCGCCGGTCACGCGGCGAGCAGGGGAGAGCACGCGATGCAGATCCGAGTCGCCAGGCGGCTGCAGGAACTGGGCGGCTATGCGTTCGCCGAGGTCGACCGCGCGGTGGAGCAGCTGCGGGCGCAGGGCATCGAGCCGATCGACCTGGGGGTGGGCGATCCCAGCGATCCGACCCCGGAGCCGATTCGCCGCGCCTGCCAGCAGGCCGTCGAGCGGCACGCCGCCAGCGGCTACCCGAGCTATGCCGGGTCGCCCGCCTTCCGCGCCGCGGTGGCGGAGTGGACGCGGCGGCGGTTCGGGATCGAGCTCGACCCGCAGACCGAGATCACCAGCTCCCTCGGCTCCAAGGAGGCGATCTTCCACGTCGCCGAGGCGCTGGTCGAGCCGGGCGAGATCGTGCTCTGCCCCTCGCCGGGCTACCCCCCCTACGCGCGGGGCGCGCGCTTCGCGGAAGCGCAGCCCTGGTTCTATCCGCTGCGCCCCGAGAACGGCTTCCTGCCGGAGCTGGAGGCCATCCCCCCGGAGGTGGCGGCGCGCGCGCGCCTGCTCTGGATCAACTACCCCAACTCGCCGACCGGGCGCGTGGCGAGCCTGGCCGAGCTGGAGCGGATCGCCGCCTGGGCGCGCGCGCGCGGGATCGTGCTGTGTTCGGACGAGCCCTACTCGGAGATCTATTTCACGGAGGAGCCGCCGCCGAGCGCGCTGCAGTGCGGCAAGGAGGGGGTGCTCGTCTTCCAGTCGCTCAGCAAGCGCAGCCACATGACCGGCTACCGGGTCGGCTGGGTCGCGGGCGACGCGCGGCTGGTGGCGGCGCTGCGGCGGCTCAAGACGAACATCGACTCAGGCACGCCCTGGTTCATCCAGGACGCGGCGATCGCCGCGCTCGGCGACGAGGAGCACGTGGCGCGCGCGCGCGCGAGCTACCGCGCGCGGCGGGATGCCCTGCTCGAGGGGCTCGCGGCGGCGGGCCTGGAGCCCTGTCCGCCCGAGGGCACCTTCTACGTCTGGCAGCGGCTGCCGGCGGGGCTGTCCTCCGTCGAGTTCGCACGGCGGCTGCTCGCGCCCCAGATCGCCGTGGTGTGCACGCCGGGCGCCTGGCTCGGCGAGCCGCTCGCCGATGGCACCCACCCCGGCGAGGGGTACGTGCGGTTCGCGCTGGTGGCGCCCCTGGAGCGCATCCAGGAGGCCGCCCGCCGGCTGGCCGCCCTGCGGCTGCGCTAGCCCCCCGCCGGCCAGCAGCGCAGCGGGGCCGGCTCGGCCTGGCGCACCGCTCGCGGCCCGGCGGCGCGCGCCGGGCCGGTCTGCGCGGCCGGAGCGACGGCGCGCGCGCCCGCAGCGCGCAGCGCCGGCGGCGCCACGGGGCCGGGCTCGGCCGGCGGCTCAGTCGAAGGGGCGGCCGTCCGCCCGCCGGCCGGCCGAGTGGGGGATCGCCGGGTTCAGGTTGAGGTGCCCGGTGATGTTGTTGAGCCCGCTGGTGGCATCGGGCAGCCGGTTTTCCGACTGGTCGTTAGAGGGCGTGCTGCCGTTGCTCCCTGGGCGGAAGTTCATGCCGGACAGCTCGTCGCCGGCGGTGGGGCCCGATGGCGAGGGCAGCCGCAGCCGCACCCAGTCGCCCGTGGGTGGATTGTTGAACCGCGCGTTGGAGGTTCCCTGGGGGCGGCCGGCGAGCAGATACTTCGAGAAGCCGAGCGCGAGCGCCCGTTCGTCGATGCTCTGGCCGGCGTTCAGCCCGCCGAAGACCACGAGCGCGCGCCGCGGCGGCAGCAGCGCGCCGAGCGCGGGCGCGCTGCCCGCGGTGCCGGGAAGGACGAACCACGCGCTCTCGCTCCCGCTGCCGCTCAACTCCGTGATGACGAGCTCGCTCAGATCGAGGTAGTCGTCGGTCAGATTCAGGATCTCGACGAACTCGTCGGTCGAGCCATCGACCACCCCCGTCGCGGTTCGCATCGAGATCAAGCGAGCTCGCAGTGCTGGGCACGTCGGCCAGCACCTCGTTGATCAGGAGCTGGGCCGACTCGGTGGCGGGAAAGGGGCTCGCGGGCGTGCCGGCGAAGCGGGCGGTGCGGAACGCGAAGACCAGGTCGGCTCCCGAGATGTAGACCCGGTTCGGCGTCAGGATCGGTACCGTCGAGCGGATGGTCAGCCGGTACGGGGTGGTCGAACTTGAGCACGGGCTCGGCGCTGTAGGTGGTGTTGCGCAGAGCGCCGGTCTGCGGCTGGGTGATGCGCCAGCCGAGGGTGCGGCTCGCAGGGTCGTAGGCGAGCGCCTGGTCGTTGAGCAAGCTGCGGGGTGCCGCCGGTCATCTCCTCGACGAAGACGTTGGCGGTATCCGTCACCGTGACGGGGTCCACATCGGCGTTGAGCGTCACGGCCAGGATCGCGCTCATGGTGGCGTTGTTGGGCAGGAAGATGGTGTACGGCTCGATGAGGGCGGTGGTGCTGGCGCCGGCCGGCAGGACCCCGGCGATGGCGAGCTGGGCCGGCTCGGTCTGGAACTCCACCGTCACCGCGCGCGGCAGCCGCGGCCCGACGGCGGTGCGGACACGGGTCGAGATCTCGAGCCGGTAGCTCCTCGCGAAGTCCCACACGGTGGCGGTGGGCTGGAGCGGATTGAGGCCGCTCTGGGTGAGCTGCCAGCGGATCTCGCGCGTGGCGGCGCTGTAGCTGACCGTGCCCGGCACCACCGCTCCCAGCGCCAGCAGATCGAGCAGCTGGACGGTGCTGGTCGTGATGGAGGCGGGATCGAGGTCGCGGTCGAACCGCACCGCCACCACGGTCTGGGTGATGCGCACCCCGGTGGCGCCGTCGGCGGGGCTGCTGCCGACGGCCTGGACGGTGAACAGCACCGAGGGCGTGGAGCTGCCCCCGGTGCCGCAGCCCGCTGCTGCCAACACCGCCAGCGCGAGCGCGATCGCCAGGGCGCCGGGATCGCTTCGCGGCATGGACCTGCCTCCCACCGCGACGGCCACCGCCGGCGGCGCAAGGCGGCGCGGCCGCGCCGGCCAGACCCGCGCCAGGCGGGCCCTCATCCTAGCGGCGTGGAGGCTCGGAGGCCAGCGCAAAGCGCCACACGGTTTCTTCTCCGAGGCGGCGGCGTGCACGGCACGCGTTGCTGTCCGAGCCCGACGGCCCCCGCTCGCGCGCGCTTGCCCCGCGCCGCGCGCAGCCGCGGGCGTCGCAGCGCACGCTCGCGGAAGAGGCAGCCCGCGGCCGGCGGCGGCAGGCAACGGCTCGGCCCCCGCGTGGTCCGTTCACGGGCCGGAGGGTCCAGCGACAGCGCGGCTCGCGCTCGAAGCTGCGCGGCTCGTGCAGCTTCCCCACCGGAGGTCCCAGCGCGTCCAGCAGCGCGGGGGCGACCGCAACGCGCCCCAGATCGCAGTGCGACGGCTCGGCGCGTCCGCACTCGGCGTCTTTCCGCACCTCGCCCCGCTACGGTGGCTCCAGGCGCGAGCACGGCGGGGTGGCGCTCAAGTCCGTCTGGCAAGGACGCACCACAGGGTGTGCGCGTACCGGTTGAGATAGCGGCTGGCCTCTGGATAGCGCAGGCGCCGCAGCATGCGCAGCAGCCAGAGGCGGGGTTTTTCCATCGCGAACATGTCGGCCACCTCCAGCCCGTGCCGCCGCGCTTGCTCGCGCAAGAAGTCGCGTGCCTGGGTGAGGCTGAAGAACCACTTGTGGCGGTCGGCGGGAGGGTCGGCCGGCAGCCCGTAGTGTCCGATGGTACCGCGCCCCCGCTCGATGGGCCGGCGGGCATGGGTCCAGCAGTTCGGCAGCGACAGGATCACGTGGTGGCGCGCCAGCCGCACCAGCTCGGCGAAGACCGCGTGCAGGTTGTCCAGGTGCTCGAGGACATCGGTGCAGACCACGGTGTCGAAGCTCGCGTCGTCGAACGGCAGGCGCTCGGCCGTCTCGAGGTCGAGGCGAAGATCGGGCGCGCCCCCGATGTCGATGCCGAGGTACTCGGTCCCTTCGGGGACCAACGAGCGCAGTGCCCCCTCGAAGCAGCCGACATCCAGCACCCTCCCCTGGAGCAGTTCACGGAACTGCTCGGCCGCGAACCGACTGCGGTCGGCGCGGCCGTCGAAATTCCGCAGGATCGTCCGCATCGCTCTCCTCTCGTCGTCCCTGCGCCCGGCGGCTCCCGCCAACGGCGGTGCGGCGGCAGACGGCGCGCCCCAGCGGCAAGGCGCCATGCGCCCCCATTCGGACCTGGCGCGGACTCGGCACGGGCCAGGTCCCGCACCGGCTCGGGAGGGTCGAAGCCGTTCCCGGGGGATCAGGGGGCGGCGCCACCGCCGCGCCTGGGGGGGCCAGCGTTCGGCTGTCCACCGGCCCGTGGCGGGAAGGCTGGTGCGGCCTGGTCCGCCTCGGTGCCGGCGGTCCCGGGTGCGGGCCCGGGGGCCAGGCGGCGGCGCGCCGGCATCCTCGTCGGTGTCTGTGACCTCCGCGGGCGGCAGCTCGCCGCGGGCGCGCTGGGCCGCGCGGTCCTCTTCGAGCGCGCGCGCGATGACCTGCGCGATGCGGACCGAGCGCTCGATCCGTTCATCGTAGACGAAGCGCAGCTCCGGCAGCGCGCGGATGCGCAGGCCCTGGCCGATCAGGCTGCGGATGCGGCCGCGGGCGCTGTGCAGCGCGCGCATGAAGGTGCGCTTGTCGGCCTCGCTGCCCAGACAGCTCACCTTCACCGTCGCCACCGAGAGGTCGCGCGCGAGCTTGACCTCGACGATGCTGCCAAGCCGCAGCCGCGGATCGCGCAGCCGGTAGCTGATGATCTCGGCGACGTCCCGCTGGATGAGCGCCTGCAGGCGCTCGAGCCGAACCGAGGCCACGCTGCTACCCTCCCTGCGCGCCTGCCGCACCGCCGCGCCCCCGCCGCACACCCACCGGCGGGCTCAGCGGTACAGCTCGATCCGGTGATCGATGAGTTCCGCGTACGGATTGTCGCGGATCTTCGCCACCACCTTGTCCAGCACTTCGACGACGTGGCGGCCGTCGTTGCCGACCGCCGCCACCCCCAGCACCAGCGACTGGAGCTTGTCCTGGTCGGCGACTTCGGCGATCGCGACCTTGAACAACGCGGAGATCCGGTCCTTGATCGAGCGCGCCGCCCGCCGCTTGTCCTTGAGCGAGCGCGCCCCCCGGACCAGCAACCGCAGCTCGCAGCTCCCGACCACCATCGCGCTCGGCCCACCGCCGCCCCGCAGGCGCCGGGCCGCCGGCACCGCTCACCGCGGCCGGCCATCCCGCCTCGCCGCCGTCCCGCCGCCGGCCCGCAACCGCCGCGCCGCCCGGCCGGCTCACGTCAAGGTGCGGGCGACCATCTTGACCTCGTAGACCTGCAGCCGGTCGCCTTCGCGGATATCCTGGTAGTCCTTGATCGTGACGCCGCACTCGAAGCCCTCGCGGACCTCGCGCACGTCGTCCTTGTGCCGCCTGAGGCTGGCGACCTCGCCCTCGTACTTGATGACCCCGTCGCGGATCACGCGCACCTTGGCGCTGCGATCGATGCGGCCCTTGGCGACGTAGCAGCCCGCGATGGTGCCGACCTGCGAGGAGCGGAACACCTTGCGCACCTCCAGCTCGCCGATGACCTCCTCGTGGGCCTCCGGTGCGAGCAGGCCCTCCATCGCCAGGCGCAGGTCTTCCAGCACGTTGTAGATCACCCGGTAGGTGCGGATGTCGACCCCCTTCTGCTCCGCCGCCTGCTGCGCCCGCTCGTCGGGCACCACGTTGAAGCCGATCACGATGGCGTCCGAGGCGTCGGCGAGCAGCACATCGGACTCCGTGATCCCGCCCACTGCGGCGTGCAACACCCGCACCCCGACCTCCTCGGTCGCCTGGTTGGCCAGCTCCTTCTGCAGCACCTCGAGCGAGCCGCGGACGTCCGCCTTCAGCACGATGCGGACCTCCTGGGTCTCGCCGGCCTTCAGCCGTGCGAACACGTCCTCCAGGCGGGTGTGCTTGACCGCGGAGCGCTGCGCCAGCTCGAGCTGGCGGCGCTCCTGCTGGCGCGCCTGCGCGATGCGCTTGGCCTGCGCCAGTTCGGGCAGCACATAGAACCGCGCGCCGGCCTCCGGCAGATCCTCCAGCCCGATCACCTCGACCGGCGTGGAGGGGCCCGCCTCGCGCAACGACCGGCCGCGGTCATCGAACAGCGCCCGCACCCGCCCGTAGCCGGTACCGCAGACCAGCACGTCGCCCGGCCGCAGGGTGCCGTTCTGCACCAGCAGGTTGGCGACGATGCCGCGCCCTTCGGTCTTGCGCGCCTCCAGGCAGGTCCCGGTGGCGGGCCGGCGGGGGTTGGCCTTGAGCTCCAGGATCTCGGCCTGCAGCCACAGGGTCTCCAGCAGGTTGTCGATGCCCTGGCCGGTGAGGCCGGAGACCTCGATGACCTCGGTCTGCCCGCCCCACTCCACCGGCTGCAGCCCCAGGCCGGAGAGCTGCTGCTTGGCGCGCATGGGGTTGGCCTCGGGCTTGTCGATCTTGGTGAGCGCCACCACCACCGGCACGCCCGCCGCCTTGGCGTGGTTGTAGGCCTCCTCGGTCTGCGGCATCACCCCATCGTCGGCGGCCACCACCAGCACCACCACGTCGGTGACGTTGGCGCCGCGGGCCCGCATCTCGGTGAACGCCTCGTGACCGGGGGTATCGACGAACACCACCGAGCGCCCTTCGCCCAGCTCGACCTTGTAGGCGCCGATGTGCTGCGTGATGCCGCCCGCCTCGCTCTGCGCGACGCGCGACTTGCGGATCTTGTCGAGGAGCGTCGTCTTGCCGTGGTCGACGTGGCCGAGGATCGTGATGATCGGCGCGCGCGGCACCAGGTCCTTGGGATCGTCGGGCGGACCGGCCGCCAGATCCGCCAGCAGCTCCTCCGCCTCGGCCTTCTTCTTGATGTGGACGTCGATGCCGAACTCCAGCCCGATCTCGAGCGCCAGTTCCTCGTCGACCACGTCGTTCTGCCGCATCATGCGTCCCTGGCGCATGAGGTAGCGGATGATGTCCGGCACGCGCACGCCCAGGGCGGCGCTCAGATCCTTGATCGTCACGGGTGGGCTGATGGAGACCTCGCTCGGCTTGTCGGTGCGCTGCACGGTCTGGGCGCGGCCGCGCCCACGGCCACGGCCGCCGCCGGTGACGCGGAAGAAACGCTTGCCCCGCCCGCCGCGTACGCGCTGGGGATAGCTCTCACCGGCCACCACCGACGGGCCGAGGCTGAAGCCGCGGCCGCGCTCGAACCCCGCACCTGCACGCACGGGTTGTTCGCGTTCCTCGTCCTCGCGCGCGCCGCGCTCGCGCCGCCGCACCTTGCCGCCGCGCCGCCCGCCTGCGCCCAGCCAGTCGTCGTCGTCGGGGTGGGCCGCGACGCCGCCGAAGGCGGTCACGATCTGCTCGTCCTCCTCCGGCACATCCCCGAGCAGCTCGCGCCCGATGGTGACCTCTTCTTCCTCCTCCTCTTCGGGGGGCGGCGGCCGCAGCAGGCGCCTCGGGGCTGCTGGCGCCGGCAGCACGCTGCTGTTCGAGCCGCCGCGCCAGCTCCAGGGCCTGGGCGGAGGGCGCCGCCTCGCGCTCCTGGCGCCGCTCGCGCTTGCGCTTCTTCTCGGTGCGGGCAGGGGGCGCGGCCTCGGTGCCCGGCCCCCGCCGCCGGCTCGGCTGCCGCCGCAACCGCCGGTGTCTCTGCAAGCGGGGCCGCCGGCGGCGACTCGGGCGCAGCCGGCGCGGGCGGTGCGGCGGCCGCCTCGGCGGTGCCAACCGCGGGCGGCGAGACCGGCAGCATGCCCGCGGCCTTGACGATCTCTTCGGGCGACAGCGGGCGCGCGGGGCGCGAGGGGCTCCTCCGCCTTCTTGGGCTCGGCGCGCGCCTGCTGCTGCTGGGCGGCCTTCTCCGCGCGCCGCGCGCGCTCGTACTCCTCGATCTCGACCCAGGCGTCGCTTGCCGGCTCGGCGGCCGGCACCGCCTCGGCGACCGTGTCCTCGGTCCAGCGCTTGGGCTTGCTCTCGGCCTTCTTGCGCGCCTTGGTGCCCGAGGCGCCGCTCGCCTTGCGCGAGGAGGAGCGGCTGCCCCGGCTCGTGGCGCTCCTGGCGGCCGCCTTGCCGCCCCTACGGCTGGAGGCGCGCCCGGTGCTCGCAGCGCTGCCAGCGCCCCGAGCACGGCTGGCCTTGGCGGCCTCGGCGGCCGCGGCCTGGCGCCGCTGCGCCTCGCGCAGCCGGTCGAACAGCGGCATCAGCCGCTGCTCCCACTCGGGAGAGATGGTGCTCGAGGGGGTGCACTTGCTCTCGGGCAGGCCGGCGCGCTTGAGCACCTCGATGATTTGGCTGCTGTCGACCCCCTGCTCCTTGGCCAGTTCGTGGATGCGCTTCATCAAACTCCCTTCGTCGCGCCCTGAGGGCGCGCTGCCCGCTGGTCCCGATCCGTCCCCCGGGAGCGCTCCGACCAGCGCCGCCGTCCGCTGGCCCGCTCCCGGTTGCCTCCCATGTCTGTGCGCACCCCGCGCGCGCCCGGTCGCGATGCCGGCGCATCACGACTCGGTGCGCTCGGCGGTGCCGGATTCGTCCTGGGCCTGCACCGCCGCCGGGCTCGAAGCAGCAGCGGACGGCCCTGCCTCGCTTCCTGGCTCCGCTCGGGCAGCCGCCGGCGCCGCGGGCTGCCCGTCCAGCTCGCTCCCGGGCGCGGCGGCGGCGTCCGGTGCCGGGGGCGCCGCTCCCTGGGGCTCGGGCGCATCCGCGCCGGCCACCGCCGGCGCGGCGGCGTCCGCCTGCTCCGGCGGCGGCTGCTCCGCCGGCGGCTCGCCGCCGGCCGGTTCCGGCCTGCGCAGCCAGGGCGCAGGGCCGGCCGGCGTGCCGCCGGACATGAGCGCCTCCAGCGCGTCGGCACCCGCCCGTGCCACCGGAGACTGCCTCGCCACCGCGGCCGCGAACGGGTCGAGCGCCGGTTCGCTGGTGCGCGTGCTCTGGCGCAGGCTGCCCTCCACGGGGATGGCGACCTTGCCCTCCAGCGCTGCCGCCGCCTGCGCGGCCAGCCGCTCGCGCTCGGCCTGCACCTCCTCCAGCGGCCGGCTGGTGACGAACTTCTCGACGTAGCTGTCCGGCGTGCCGGTGACGATGTCGATCGCCCAGCCGGTCAGCTTGGAGGCGAGGCGCACGTTCTGACCTCGCTTGCCGATCGCGAGCGCGAGCTGATCCTCACCCACGAAGACCAGCGCCTTGTGCTCGTCGAAATCGAGCTCGATACCCTGCAGTTCGGCCGGCTTGAGCGCGTTCATGATGTAGACTTCCGGCGAGTCGGCATACCGCACGATGTCGATCTTCTCGCCGTTGAGCTCGTCGACGATGTTCTTGATCCGCGAGCCGCGGATGCCGACGCAGGCGCCCACCGCGTCGACCTTCGGGTCGATCGAGGCGACCGCGACCTTGGTCCGGTGACCCGGATCGCGGGCGATGCCCTTGATCTCGACGACCCGGTCCTGGATCTCCGGAACCTCGAGCGCGAACAGCGTGCGGACGATGTCGGGATGCGAGCGCGAACAGACGATGCGGACGCGCTGGCCGACCTTGCGCACGTCGATGATGAGGGCCTTGATGCGCTCGCCGACGTGATAGGACTCGCCGGCGGGCTGCTCGCGTGCCGGCAGGATCGCCTCCGAGCGGCCGAGGCTGATGATCACGTGCGAGCGCTCGACGCGCTGCACGAAGCCGGTGATCATCTCGCCGACCTTGCCCTCGAACTCCTCGTAGATCACGTCCCGTTCCGCCTCGCGGAACTTCTGGATCATGACCTGCTTGGCGGTCAGCGCCGCGATCCGACCCAGCTCCGCCGGGTCGATCGGCCGCGTGCCCTCGTAGGCGGAGATCTCGCCCGTCTGCCGGTCGATGTGCACCGAGACCTCATCCGGATTGGGCAGCCGCTTGCGCGCCGCGGCGAGCAGCGCCTGCTCCAGCCCCTCGAACACGGCCTCCTTGTCGATGTGCTTCTCGCGCTGGATCACATCGACCAGCCGCAGCAGTTCGCTTCCCATTCCCACGGTGGGCTCCATAGAAACAACACAACGGGGACGCACGGGCACGCCCGAGGGGCGCCCCGGCGGCTCCCCGCACCCGCCGCCCCGCGGAAGTGCCGCGCACGTCCCGGAACGGACGCCCCATGCTATTTGGATGAGCCCGAGCTGTCAAGTTGACACCCCGGCGCCTAGCCGCAGCTCCTTGCCGGGAGCGCCTGCGCGGGCTGGCTCGCCTTGACACCCCCGAGCCGGGCTGCTAGAATCCAGAACGGGTAGGACGGACGCACATATAAGCCCGGCAAAGACTTATGTTTGCGGGCGAAGGGCCTGGCCTCGACGCGGACCGGCGCTCCGCACCGTGCGACCTACGGTGGCCGACATGTACCTCCTGACGGTGTGCGAGGAATTCGCCGCCGCGCACGCATTGCGCGAGTACGACGGCAAGTGCGCCCGGCCCCACGGGCACAACTTCCGGGTCGAGGTGGCGGTGCGGGGCTCGCAGCTGGGGCCGGCGGGGCTGCTGATGGACTTCGCCGAGCTCAAGCGGATCGTGCGAGCGCTCCTGGCGGGGCTGGATCACCAGGACCTGAACGAGCTGCCGGCGTTTCAGGTCCGCAATCCGACGGCGGAACACCTCGCGCACTACATCTTCGCGGAGCTGGAGCCGAGGATGCCGGAAGGCATCGCGGTCGATGCGGTGACGGTATGGGAGAACGAGCGCTCGGCGGCGACCTACCGCCGGGAGCCGCGCGAGGGGTGAGCGCCATGCTGTGCGATGAGTGCGGTCAGAATGTGGCGACGGTCAAGTTGACCGAGATCGTCAACCAGAAGAAGAGCGAGCGCCACCTGTGCGAGGACTGCGCCCGCAACAAGGGCATCAGCGTGCAGCCGGAGCTGGATACCTCGGCGGTGGCGGGGGCGGCGGTCGCGATCGGAGCGTCGTTGCTGAAGGCGGCGTCGGGAGCGCTGGTGCGCCAGGATGAGCTGTCGGCGCTGTCCTGTCCGGTGTGCGGGATCACGTTCGCCCAGTTCCGCGCCTCCGGGCGCCTGGGCTGCGCGAACGACTACGTCGCATTCCGGCGCGGACTGTTGCAGCTGTGCGAGAAGATCCACGGTAGCACCCAGCACACCGGGCGGGTGCCGCGGCAGGTCCACGAGCGGCTGCAGCGGCGCCGCGAGGTCGCGGCGCTGCGCGAGGAGCTGAACCGCGCCATCCAGGGCGAGGACTACGAGGCGCGCCGCCAAGCTGCGCGACGAGATCTACGTGCTCGAGGAACGCGAGCGCGCCTGAGGGCGGACCGGGGGGAAGGGGGTGCCGGAGCAGCGCGACGTGGCGCTCATGGAGTCGTTCGGCGAGCGGCCTGGGCGAGTGGCTCAGCGCGCGCGGGGCCGACGCCGACATCGTCGTCTCGACCCGGATCCGCCTGGCGCGCAATCTCGCCGATTGCCCCGTTTCTGACCCGCGCCAGCCCGCGCCAGCGGGCGGAGCTGGAGCAGCGGCTGCGCACCTGCATTCGCCCAGGCCGGCATCGACGAGCTGGACCTGGACGATGCCGTCGGGCGCGGGCCGCTGGTGTACGCGAACCTCGCCGAGACGGGGCCGGTGGACCGGCAGTGCCTGGTCGAGCGCCACGTGATCTCGAAGGAGCTGGCGGC
Source organism: Planctomycetota bacterium (assembly GCA_026004615.1). Lineage (GTDB taxonomy): Bacteria > Planctomycetota > J058 > J103 > J103 > BPJM01. Next base: position 313,253 of record BPJM01000001.1, on the reverse strand, counting down.
GGGCGAGGGTGAGCGCGGGGGTGGCGTGCGGCCGCCGCGAATCCGTCAGCATCATGGTCAACGAGGAGGACCACCTCCGGATCCAGGTCCTGCGGTCTGGCTTCGAGCCGGACGCGGCGTGGAATCAGGTCGCCGAGATCGACGATCGGCTGGAACGGGTGGTGCCCTACGCGTTCAGCACCCAGTTCGGCTATCTCACCGCATGCCCGACGAACTGCGGTACCGGGCTCAGGATCTCGGTCATGCTCCATCTGCCGGCGCTGGTCATGACCAAACAGATCGAGCGCGTCTTCCAGGCGGTGAGCAAGATCAACCTCGCGGTGCGGGGCTTCTACGGCGAGGGTACGCAGGCGAGCGGGGATCTGTACCAGATCTCCAACCAGGTGACACTCGGGCGGAGCGAGGAGCAGATCCTGACCCAGATCAAGGAGGTCGTGCCGCAGATCGTCAAGTACGAGCGCGCGGTGCGCGAGGCCCTGCTGGCCGACAACCGCACCATGCTGGAGGACAGGATCTGGCCGCGCCTACGGGATGCTGCGGGCGGCACGCAGCATCACGAGCGAGGAGGACGATGGACCTGTTGAGCGCGGTGCGGATGGGGGTCCATCTCGGGGTACTGCCCGGCCTGTCCATCGCCACGGTCAATCGGCTGTTCATCCACACCCAGGCCCGGGCACCCTGCAGCGCATGCACGGCGGTCCGCTGGAGTCGCGCGAGCGCGACATCAAGCGCGCCGAGTTCATCCGCTCCGTGTTGGGCCCGCTACAGCCCGTCTGATACGGTCTGCTCCATCCGGCAGCGGTGGCGCAGGGGAGAGCGGTTCGGGGAGCGCTGCCCGCCGGCGCGCGCCGCTGGCGCACCGCGGGCGCGGCGGGCCGGAGGGCCGGAGCGAGTGCCGGCCGGGGGCGGCCCGGACGCCTCGCGCCGGCGGCACCGCCGGGCAGGCGGGAATGGCGGCGCCATACTGGAGGATGGGCGCCGATGGCTCGCGCGGGGCCTGGTTCGCTTGCAGCTCGCCCGGCGCGGAAGTACGATAGGCCCGACGTCCGAGAGCAGGGGTCGAAAAACAGGACCCCGCGGCACGGCGGACTGGCTGCCGGCGCGCCGCGACGACGAGACACGCAGAGGAAGGGCAAGAGCGCGATGCTGTTTGACCGCTTCACGGACCGGGCGCGGCAAGCGTCATGGGGCTGGCCCGCCAGGAGGCGCAGCGGTTCAACCATCGAGTGCATCGGGACGGAGCACATCCTGCTCGGGCCTCGATCCAGGAAGGGCAGCGGGGTCGCGGCGAACGTGCTGCAAGCAACCTGGACGTCGACCTGCGACAAGATCCGGCATGCGAGAGTGGAGAAGATGGTCCAAAGCGGGATCCTCGACATGGTCCACGATCGGGACCGGCTGCCGTTCAGACCCCGCGGGCGAAGAAGGTGCATCGAGCTAGGCGGTGGAGGAGGCCCGAACAGCCTCGAGCCACAACTACGTCGGCACGGAGCACCTGCTGCTGGGGCTTGCTCCGCGAGCAACGAGGGGGTGGCGGCCCAGGTGCTGCTGAACCTCGGCCTGAAGCTCGAGGACGTGCGAGAGGAGGTCCTGGAGCCTGCTCGGGCAGCGGCATGGATGCCGGGCGAGATGGGAGACCGTCCCTCCGGCGAGCGCACCGCCGAGTCGAGCGGTAAGTCGAGCAAGTCGAAGACGCCGGCGCTCGACAGCGTTCGGCCGCGACCTGACGGAGCTGGCCCGCGAGGGCAAGCTCGACCCGGTGATCGGCCGCCAGAACGAAATCGAGCGGGTCATCCAGATCCTCTGCCGCCGCACCAAGAACAACCCGGTGTTGCTGGGCGAGGCCGGCGTGGGCAAGACCGCCATCGTCGAGGGCCTGGCCCAGGAAATCGCCAAGGGCAACGTGCCCGAACTGCTCCGCGACAAACGGGTCATCACCCTCGACCTGGCCCTGATGGTCGCCGGCACCAAGTACCGCGGTCAATTCGAGGAGCGCATCAAGGCGGTCATGGACGAAATCCGCCGCGCCAGGAACGTCATCCTGTTCATTGACGAGCTGCACACCATCGTCGGCGCCGGCTCGGCCGAGGGCACGATGGACGCCTCGAACATCATCAAGCCCGCCCTCAGCCGCGGCGAACTCCAGTGCATCGGCGCCACCACCCTCACCGAGTACCGCAAGTACATCGAGAAGGACGCCGCGCTCGAGCGCCGCTTCCAGACCGTCAAGGTCGAGCCGCCCTCGGTCGAGGAGGCCATTCAGATCCTGCGCGGCCTGCGTCCGAAGTACGAGGAACACCATCAAGATCGAGCTGACCGACCGCGCCCTCGAGGCCGCGGTCAAGCTCTCCGACCGCTACATCACCGGTCGCTTCCTGCCGGACAAGGCCATTGACGTCATGGACGAGGCCGGCGCGCGCGCCCGCATCGGCGCCATGACCCGGCCCCCGGATGTCAAACACCTCGAGGCGGAAATCGAGGAAATCCGGCGCCGCAAGGAGCGGGCCATCCGGGAGCAGGACTTCGAGGGCGCCGCCGCCATGCGCGACAAGGAAAAGCAGGCCAAGGAAAAACTCGAGGCCGTGCTCGCGGAGTGGAAAACCAACCGCGACGAAAAGCGCGTGCGCGTGGACGAGGAGGACATCATGCAGGTCGTGGCCAAGTGGACCGGCATCCCGCTCCAGCGCATGGGGCAGGACGAGGCCCGCAAGCTCCTGGAGATGGAAAAGGAGCTGACCAAGGTGGTCATCGGCCAGCAGGAGGCGGTGGTGGCCCTGTGCAAGGCCCTGCGCCGCTCGCGCGCGGACCTCAAGGACCCCAAACGCCCCATCGGCACCTTCGCCCTGCTCGGCCCCACCGGCGTGGGCAAGACGCTGCTGGCCAAGACGCTGGCCGAGCAAATGTTCGGCGACGCCAAGTCGCTGGTGCAGCTCGACATGTCCGAGTACATGGAGAAGTTCAACGTCTCCCGCCTCATCGGCTCGCCGCCCGGCTACGTCGGCTACGAGGAGGGCGGCCAGCTCACCGAGGCCGTGCGCCGCAAGCCGTACTGCGTGGTCCTCTTCGACGAGATCGAAAAGGCCCATCCGGACGTGATGAACATGCTCCTGCAGATTCTCGAAGAGGGCAAACTGACCGACAGTTTCGGCCGGCAGGTGGACTTCCGGAACACCATCATCCTGCTCACCTCGAACGTCGGCTCGGACACCCTCCGCAAACAGGGCACCATCGGCTTCACGCCGCCCACCGAGCAGAACACCTACGAGCAGATGCGCGACCGCATCCTCGAGGAGAGCCAAGAAGGTCTTCCGGCCGGAGTTCCTCAACCGGTTGGACGACGTGATCATCGTGTTCCGCCAGCTCGATGTCGCCGGCATCTGAAGGATGATCGTGGAGAAGGAGCTGGCGCAGGTCCGCGAGCGGCTCGCGGAGCAGGGGGATGCAAGCTCGAGGTCGAGCGAGGAGGCCAAGCAGCACCTCATCCTGGACAAGGGCTACGAACCCGGACTACGGCGCGCGACCGCTGCAGGCGTGCGATCGAACAGCTCATCGAGGATCCCATGTCGGAGGAGCTGCCTGCGCGGGGTCTTCAAGGGCAAGAAACCGCGTGCGCGTGCGGGTGGTCGACGGGCGGCTGGTCTTCGAGGGCGATCGGCTCGAGGAGCAGACTCCCACCGCGGAGCCCGCGGCAGCCGGGACCTGATCCGCTCGCAGGGCAGCCGGTCAGGGGCTCCGGGCGGGCCTGCCGCCGCCGCCCCCCGCCACCTACCGCCAGGGCGCGGGTGGCGGGGCGGCGCCCGCAGGTGGGCGGCTGGCTGCCGGAGGCCGGCGCCGGCGCCCGCGGGCTCCGGCAGCTCGGGCACCCTCCAGCGGCGGCCGCACCATCAGGGGCGGCACCGGCTGCAGGCACCGCGGCCGCTGTCGAAGGCCGCGTCGCGCGAGTGGAAGACCGCAGCGATCTTCCGGCCGGATGCGGCGCGCGATCTCGCAGCTCGGGCGGTGGAAGTGCGCCTGCCGCGCCCCGGCGAGGTAGATCTCTTCCGGCGCCGGCGGCGGCAGACTCCACAATCCCAGGCCCTCGGCCCGCGCCTGGCGCTGGAGCGCGACCAGCGTCTGGGCGAAGCGCACGTTGGGCGGAAAGGTGTAGACGTGCGCCAGGCCGTGGCGCACCAGCACGGCGCTCACCAGCCGCTCGCCCACCCAGACGTGCGCGAGGGCGCGCCCGTAGAAGTCCTCCCGCTCCACCTCCCAGCACAGCGTGACCTCGCGGCCCTTCGTCCAGTGGGACAGTAGCCGGGTAGCCTCCTCGTACAGCGGCTCGCCGCGCTCGGGGGGCATTCACCCCGATCAGCCGCACGCGCCGGCCGTCGGCGAGCCGCAGGGTATCGCCGTCGATCGCCTGCTCGACCCGTGCCGCCTCGCAGGCGAGGTCTCCGCGCGGGACGTCGGTCCCCTCTCCAGCCCTTCGCCGGGCGGGAGCAGCCGCGCCCGCACCGGCGTGCGAGGCAGTGCGCTCGCCGTCGAACCACGAGGGGACGAAGCGGCTCGAACGCGGCGGGTTGGCGGGGCACTGCCGGCAAGGGGCTCCGGCTGCCCGGCGAGCGGCGCGCCGGCCGAAGCGGGTGGGCCTTCGGGGGTGGGCGCGGAGGCCGGCTCGCCATCCGGTGCCGGCGGAGCCGCGTCCTCGGCCGTCGCCGGCTGGGGCAGATCGGCGGCCCAGCTGCCCAGCGCGGCCGCGCCGGGACGCCGGGGCCGGGAGGCGGTGGCGGCAGGGGTCTCGGGTCGGGGTCGGCAGCAGACACGCGGCCTGCCGGAGCCTCGCCTTGCGCCGGGACGGAAGGGGCGCGCCGGCTGCTGGCGGGGCTGGCGATCCGAGCTGCCGGCCGAGCAGCCCGCCCAGGGCCACCGCCGCGGCCAGTACCAGTCCTGCCCCGCAGGGGGCTACGGTCCGCCTCCGGATCAAGCGCGTCTCCTCCCCGCCGGACGTTGCGGCGCCCGGTACTCTGCCCGTGGCCGCGGTGCGGTGCGCAAGGGTCCCAATGCCCAAGCTGGCGCCCCGCGTAGCCTTCACTCTCGCAATCGGCGTGCGCGGCGGCAGGACTGCAGTGCAGGGCGCGGGCCCGAGCGGAACCCCCGCGTCTGCGTGTTCGCGAAACGAGGCGCCCGCTAGCGAGCGGCAGGGAAGTGGCGGCGCAGCCGGGGTGCCATGGTGCCGGGCGCCCGGGCGGACGGGGCAGGACCGCGGGGCAGGCGCCCCCGTTCTGCCTCTGCGCCCACCGGGCAACAGGGGCTGGCGGGCAGGCGGGCGCGCGCCGCGACGGCTCGCCTCTCACGCTGTCGAGTCCCCGGCCGCCTCGAGGCGCTCCTCACCCGCCCGGCGCAGGGTGAACAGCCCCGCGATGAGGAAGAGCAGCACCAGCGCGAGTCCGCCGAAGACCAGGGCCAACACGTGGCTCGGCCGCTGGCCGGTCACGCAGCGCGAAGCGGGCGACCTCCACCGCCGAACCGCTCGCGATACAACTGTACCGTCCCGCTCTGCAGCCGGTGCAGCAGGCCCTGGCGCACGACCCCGGGGCGCACCGCAGCGCGCAGCGCCTGCACCGCCGCTCCGGCCTCGTGCAACAGCGCGCGCAGGCGGGCGGCGAACTCCGGGGTGTAGCCCTTCGCCGCCACGTCCGCTTCGAGCGCTCGTTCGACCTGCAGCAGCCAGCGCCTGAAGGCGTCGGGCACGGCGGTGGCGGGATGCTGGCCGGCGCTGCCCGGTGACGGAGGGCGGCAGGCGGCGGGCGTCGGCGCATCCCCCGGCGGAGGCGTCCCGCCGGCCGCCAGGCCCGGGCGGCGCGCCTCGGCGGCCGTGTCCGGTGGCTGGGAGGAGCGCTCGGGTGCGGGCACGACCACCAGTGCGAGCCGCGGCATGAGGGACGCCGCCCGGGCCTGGTGCACCAGCTCGCTCAACTGGGCGAGCAACCGGTCCGGCTCCTCGACGGGCGAGCGGGCGAGGGCCTCGGAACGCGCAAGCCACTCGCGCCATGCGGGTGGCGGCGGGCGCGTCCGGATCGATGAGCACGGTACGCCCTGCGGGAGGCGAACGGTGCCAGTCGACCCTCGCCCGCCAGCGCCGCGCGCACGGTCTCCAGGTCGATCTCGACGGCGCTGAGGCGGAACCAGCGGTGCAGCCCGACCTGCCCCTGGGCCGAGGCGGGCGACGGTGCTCGGCACGGGTTCGCGGTTGAACAGAAACAGCACTGCCTCCTTGCGGGTCGCGTAGAGCCCGAGCAGCACCAGCACCCAGAGCAGGAACGTGCCCTGGGCGCCCAGGGCGTAATACAGAAAGCCGTACCAGGGGCGGTGCGGAGCCCGGCGCTCGACGGCCGGTCCGGTGCGCGCTCCGGCGTCCTCAGCGGCGGTCGTCGGTTCGGCTCGGGGCATGGTGCGGGTACCGGTTCGGATCGGCGTTCGGCGAGCTCCAGCACTACCACGAGGCGGTGGGCGCAGGCAACCCGGCGGCGGGGGCGGGCTGCCCGCGGCGCTCGCCACCGGTGCGCCGCCTCGCGGCGCGGCGCGAGGGTGCCGGGCACCGGGGCAGGTGCGGCGGGGGCGGGCGCCGGCGCGTTCCGGACGATCGCCCCGCGCTCCCGCAGAGCGATCCTTCCCTGGACGGCGCGCTCTGACGGGCAGCGGGCGTTCGCTCGCTGCGCTGCCTCGCGTCCCCGAAAAAGCTGGAGGGCCGCACGAGGCGGCCCTCCAGCGGTCAGGCATTCGGAAGCTACAGCCGCACTACCAGGGTCGTCTTCTCGAAGGGGAAGGCGTTGGAGCGCATGCCGAGGTACTCGACCTCGACCGTCGCGAATCCGACCGGGAGCGCCGGCGGCACGATCGTGAAGCCGACCGAGACCGAGCCGATCAGCGGGATGTTCTGCACGCTCCAGTTGAACAGCGTCACCGAAGCCACCCCGTTGCCCGAGCCCACCGGGATGAACCACGGGGTGCTCGGGTTGGAGAAGTGCGCCCCGCCGATCCCGACCGGCACGAACGCCGGCGCCCGGCTCGGCAGCAGGATCCAGATCCGCGGCGGCGTACCGGTGCCGGTGCCACCACCGCCCGAGCCGGTCACGGTGAACTGCACCCCGTTGGAGGTCTGGCCGCTCAGCGCGTCGGTCACCGTCACCGGGCCGCTCACCGCGTTCTGCGGCACGACGGCGGTCACGTTCACCGAGCTGCCGTTCTGCACCGCCGACTGCGCAGGCGTCAGCAGGCCGGCGAACTTCACGATGATCTCGTTCACGTTGGTCGAGATGCCGCTCGCCGTGATCGTCACGTGCGTGCCCGTGGGGCCCTGCGTCGGGTTGATCGCGGTGATCTGCGGAATCGGCGCGTTGGGGTTGAGCGTCGGCTTGGGCACGTTCACGCCCGGCAGGGCGAACACCTCGGCGGAGGCGAGCGGCGTGCCGCTCTGATCCTCCCCGCCGGCGATCAGCACGGCGCCGTTCGGCAGTAGCGTCGCGGTGTGGCCGCGCCGCGCCACCTGCAGGTTCGGGCCCTGGCGCACCGTGAGGTCGATCCCGTTGCCGCTGATCACCTCGGTGCTGGCCAGGACCTGGCCGGTCGAGGAGATCCCGCCGACCACGAGGATGTCGCCGTTGGGCAGGGCCACGGCCGTGGCGTCCGAGCGCGCGGTCTGCAGCTGGCGGGTCGCGAGCTGGATCGTGCCCGTGGCGTCATCGTAGATCGCGATCGTCGCCTCGGCGGCGGCATTCGTCGCCACGCCGCTGCGGCCGCCGATGATCGCGACCTTGCCGTTGCCGAGCGGAGCGAGTGCGGCACCGTAGCGCACGCCGGTGAGCTGGCCCACCACGGTGAAGCTCTCGGTGGCGGCGTGGAAGACCTCGACCGCCGTCGTCAGGCCGCCGGCCACCACCACCCGGTTGCCCTGGGCGTCGAGCGGCGCCGTGCGCGCGCCGTAGCGCGCCGCGAGCAGGGAGGCCGCACCCACGCGCGTCGGGGCGGCATCCGCGGTGTAGCGATAGCCGTTCGCGCGAGCCACCTGGCCCGTCGCCCGCCCGCCGGCGACCAGGAAGCGCTGTGCGCCCTGCCACGGGTAGGTGAAGGCCAGCGCCTCGCTGACCGCGAAATCGAGCGAGGACGCGGTGCTGAAGCGGCCGGTCTGCGCGCTGTAGACCTCGACGGTCTGCAGCAGCTGGTTGCCCTGCGCGTCCTGCTGCCCGCCGGCGATGAGCACGTTTCCGATCGCGGAGACCGCCGCCGCGTGGTAGGCCCGCGCGGTGCTCAGCCGGGCCTGCACCGGCACGAAGCGGCCGCTGGCGGGATCGAACAGCTCCGCCGTCTCCACCGCGACGTCCGTCCCACCCGCGCGCGCCAACCCGCCGACCACCAGCACCTGTCCCGTCGAGGGGATCAGCGTCGCGGAGTGGCCCTTGCGGCCCGTCACCAGCTGACCCACGGTGTGGAACTGTCCCTGGGCGGTCGTACTGCCACTGCTGCTGCCACCGCCGGTGGTGCGGTCCTTGCCGCTACCGCAGCCGACCACCAGGCCGGCTACGCTGAGCGCCGTCACCGCTGGCAGCACCCACCTCGTCCTTCTGGGTCTCACGTCTGCTCACCTCCTTCGTGCGCCTGTGAGATCGGGCGGTTCCGTGCCCCGGCTCGCGTGAGCCCGATCTCCCTGTCCGACGGAGCCTGACCGATCGTTGCCGGGTCGGGGGAGCAACGCAGGTGCCGAAACGCAATCCACCCGCCAGCTCCCCCGCGCCGTAGTTGCGCCGCTGCTCGGCGCAGCTCGGGCCGCCGTCTCCTCGCGGATCGAGCCAGGCATTGTCTCCTGGCAATGCAGCGCGTCAAGTCCCGGTTCCGTAAAAGGCGCGGCGCGCCGGTCCGGGTCGTGATACGCATTGCGGCCCGGTCTGCAACGAATCTGGATCGCAGGCAGGGCAGCCAGGGGTCGAGGAAATGGGCTCGAACACCGGCTCGGGGCAGCCTGCCGGCGGGGGGCAGGGCTCCCGGCCGGGGCGCGGGGTCTCATCCTCCGGTGGGCGGCGGTGGCGGGGGCGGAGACCCACGGCAGGCTCCGGCAGCGGCGGCGACGGCCGGGGGTCGGTGTCCGATCGGCGGTGGTGGCGGGCGGGTGGGCGGACGGGCCGGCGGGCCGGGCGCTCATCCCTCCCGGGCGCCCTGCCGGTGGTACTCCACCAGCTCGGTCAGTACCCCGCCCATGGCGCGCGGATGGATGAACACGATGGAGCGATCGCCGTTGCCGCGCACGCGCGGCTGCTCGTCCAGCACCTGCACGCCGGCGGCCTTCAGGCGCTCCAGCGCCGCTGCGAGGTCATCGACCGCGAACGCCAGGTGGTGCACCCCTTCACCGCGGCGCGCGAGGAAGCGGGCGACCGGACCGTGTTCGTCCAGCGGCTCCAGCAGCTCGATGCGGCTCTGGCCCGCCTCGATGAACGCGATCCGCACCCCCTCCTCCGGTACCTGTTCGACCGGACCCGCTGCCGCTCCGAGGGCCAGTTCCCAGCGCGCGCGTGCCTGCTCGAGGTCGCGCACCGCGATCCCCACGTGGTGCAGTCTCGCTGTCACCGCTGTTGCCTCCTTGTCCGCTCCGGGGCCCGCTCGCCGCACGGACGCGGCCCCGCGGGCACCATGCCCGCCTGGCGCGCGCGCCGCCGGGCGCTCGCGGTCCGCCAGCGCGGGCGCCAGCGGTGCGCGCCAGGCCGATTGTAACCGCGGCGCCGCACGAGCGGGCGCGCGCCGGCCGCAGGCGCGGCGAGCGCGTGAGCCGGCGCGCAGCCCCCACCGAGGCGAGTGCCGCCGCGCTTGCTCCCGGCGGACGCGCGCGGCCAGCGGCGAGAGGGCTGCGCCGCGCGGCGGTGCAGGCACGGACGGCGGTTGGGGTGGGACGCCCATTGCGCAGCGCCGCGGGTGAGCATACATTGCGGGCGCGACACGTGGCGGCGAAGAGAGGACGGCCATGGGGGTCCGTGGGGCGGGCGGGATCGAGGGGCAGGGGATCGACTGGCAGCCGGGGGCGGCGGAGCCCGAGGCGGCCGCACCCCCGGCGGAGGCCGGCAAGGGCGGGGAGCCGATCCGCATCCCGCGCACCGGCGGCCCGGTGCCCGATCTCGGGGCGGCCATGCTGCACGCCTCGCTGGAGAGCACCCCGGATGCCGAGACCCTTCGCAGTTTCGATCAGATCATGGCGGCCCTGGCGGGTGGGGCCTCCAGCACCGCCGTCGGCCAGCAGGCGCGGGAACCCATCGCGGGGGGGCCGGCTGGACGGCGAGCGCGTGCAGGCGCTGGTGGCCGCGCTGGGCCGGACGGCGCATGCGGAGGCGCGCGCCCAGGCGCTGCAGCGCCACGGCGAGCTCATGCAGCTGTACGAGCGCGAGCGGCTGGGCAGCCAGGCCTCCGCGCGCAGCGCGGCATTCGTGCAGGCGGGCCTGGAGCTGCTCGGCACCGCTGCCCTGCCGGCGCAGGAGCAGGTCGCGCTTGCGCTGGCGGTCGCGGACAGCGCGTACGTGGCCGCGCGCCAATCCGGCGTGCCGCTCGAGCGCCAGCAGCTGGCCCAGGCGCAGCAGAGCGCCGAGCAGCTGCTGGCCAGGTTCCAGGTGGCGCGCGAGCTCGGCGGCATCGACCGGCGGCTCACCGAGGAGGACTTCCGGTGGAGCGCGGGGCTGATCGAGCGCGGATGGCTGGAGCGCGAGCCGCCTCGTGAGCTCGCCACCGCGCTCGCCCTGGGGCTGCGGCAGCGTGCGGCCGAGACCTGCACTCGCATCGCGAGCGATGCGCAGCAGCTGCTCGCGAGCGGCGGGCTGCAGACGCTGTCGCCCGCGGCGCTGCAGGCGCTGCAGCAGGAGGCCACGCAGCTGCTGCGCAAGGGCGTGCTCGAGCAGCCGGCGCAGCTGCAGGCGGTGGCCTCGGTCGCCGGCGGCGCGGCGGCGCGCCTGGCGTCGCTGGCGCGGCAGGGTGCCGCGGCGCGCTGAGCCGGCGCAGCCGGTTGGGGAACCACGCCACGGGGCTGGCGTCGATCCCGGCGGCAGCCGCGCCCGCATCTGCCCAACATCTTTTCTGCGAACGTGTTGCATTCGGCGCCAGGTTCGGTCTCCCGCTGGCGCGCCGTTCGCTGGGCGTTCGGCGGGGCAGGCCGGGCGCGCCCACCTTTGCCCGATGGCCGGTGGCGGTGCTATAGTTCCGGAGGCTGCTGACAGCTGCTGACAGCTGCCTGGCGGCTGCGGGAGATGGCGCGGGGAGGGCGGTTCGGCTGCGGCCGGATGCCCGGAGGGGAGAGCGAGCGAGGACCGTGAACGAGCGACTGCAGGAGCTGGGGGCCCGCCTGAAGGACGAGGAGGAGCGCCTGCTCGATTACCGCGAGATCGAGGAGCGCTCGACGGCGCTGGGGTTTCCGACCTCGGAGCGCACGCTGCGCTTCTACGTGAGCGAGGGCGTGCTGCCGCCGCCGCAGGCGCGTCGCGGCGGGCGGACACCGGTGTACCGCGAGGACTGGATCCTGCCGGTGCTGCTGGCGATCCACGCCATGAAGACGCGCTTCGGCCGCTCGCTGGCGGAGATCCGCGAGGTGCTGCGCAACCTGCGCGAGGAGCCGGCGCTGCTGGCCGAGAAGCTGCGCGCGCTGTACGAGGATGTCCTGCAGCCGGCCGGTTGCGAGCTGTCCGGGGCTGGGGCGCCCGAGCCGCCTGCGCGCCTGGCGCCGGGTCTGGTGCCGGTGGCGCTGACGAGCGAGCAGGCGCACGAGGTGGTGGAGGCCTTCTTCGCGCGGCTGACCGGCAAGCGGGCGCTGCAGCCGAGCGAGGTCTCGGTGCTGGACCTGGTCGCCGAGGTGGTGGGAGGCGGCCGCGCGGGCGATCCGCCGCCGGTGCCGGCGCTGCCCTTGCCCGAGGCGCTGCCCGACGGGGCGGTGCTGCTGGAGCGCGCACGCGCGCTGGAGGAGCTGTTCATCGCGCGCTTCGACGAGAAGATGGCGGAGGTGCGCCGCCTGCCGCATCCGCTCGACGGGACCATGCTCAACGCGGGTCCACGCGACCGCACGCACCAGCGGCGCGCGCGCTCCGACGAGGTGGTCGACCTCATGAAGCGGCACCGCATCTACGAACGGGCGCTGCTCGATGCGATGCCGCGCGACGAGGCGTCGGTCTACCGCGTGTTCACGCGCTCGATCTTCGGGCGGCGCGAGACGCGGCTGGTGCTTGCAGCGTGTGTCGTCTCGCCGCTGCAGGAGCTGCTCGTGCGCCGGTGCGCGAGTCGGCCCGCCGGGGTGCCGGAGCTGGAACGGGCGCTGGAGCTGATCGGGCTGGCGGGGGCAGGGGGGGTGGAGGAGCCGTTCTGCTACGTCGGGGTGCTGTCGACCACCGGCTGGGAGCCCGAGGTCGCGCACCACCTGGCGGGCCGCGATCGGCTGGTCTGCGCGGTCCAGTGGCGGGGGGGCACGCGCTGGCAGCTCCAGCATGCTGAGGACGAGCGGTGGGGCGGGGTGCTGCGGCTGTTCGATCCCGAGAGCGATCGCGAGAAGGTGGAGCGGGTGCGGCGGCACCTGGAGTCGCATCCGGAGCTGTCGCTGCGGGGCGGGCACGTGGTGGTGCGGGCGATCCAGGAGGAGATGGAGGTGGAGGAGCGCCTGCTGGCGCGCGCGGTGGGGGAGTTGCTCGCGCGCGATCCGGAGCTGTCGCTCCTGGAGGTCGGCGAGCGCGCGATCCTCAAGCGCCGGCGCCTGTGAGGCCGTGGGTGCCGGCGTGTCGCGCCCGGTGGCCTGAAGACCGAGCGGGGAAGGACGACTGGCGTGGCGTTGCTGGATCGGATCAAGAGCCTGTTCGTGCGGCCGGATCTGCCGGAGGAGACGCGGCGGCTGTTCGAGACCGCGCGCAGCACGCGCGAGCTGCTGCACGGTCTGGACCGGCTGCTGACCCACAACGAGGTGGAACTGAACGAGCTGGACCGCGAGCTGGCCAAGCTGGAGGCGTTGGAGCGCAGCGAGGCGGCGAAGGTGCGCGCGGGCGTCGTCGATGGCCGCCGCAAGAAGAGCGTGCTGTTCCAGATCCAGCGCCTGCGCCGGCAGATGGACCTCTACGAGCAGCGGCAGCGCATCTACCGGCACAACATCAACCTGCACCTGCAGCTCATCGGCAAGATCCAGGAGATGGAGGCGATGAAGCTCAGGGGCGTGGACGACAAGCAGATCGAGGAGATCGCGCTGCGCTTCGAGGAGAGCCGCGAGAAGTTCGAGGAGGCGATGCACGCTGTCGCCACCCTGGACACCAGCATGGAGCTGGGTGCGGAGCGCGAGGACCGGGAGCTGGAGGCGCTGGAGGCGGAGCTGCTCGGGGAGGCGGGGGCGGCGGAAGGCGAGTCCGCGCAGTGCGGGCGGGAGCCCGCGGCCGAGCTGGCACCTCCGGCCGCCGAGCTCGCGCGCCCGGTGCGCGAGCTCGCACCGCCGGCGGGCGAAGCCGCCCCGCCGGCCGAGCGCGCCGCCCAGCAAGGAGACGCGATCGAGAGGGAGATCGAGCGCGGGGAACCGGCGCCCGCTCCGCCGCGGCGCGAGCCGACCGAGGAGGTGCGGGAACGGCGCCTGGAGCTGGAGTAGCGCAGCGAGCGCGCGGGCAGGGCCGGGCGCGCGGAGGGCGAAGGAGGCCGCGGTGCGCCCGCTGGGCGGGCGGGCTGGCGGCGGTCGGAGTGGGACGGGAGATCGCGGATGCCGATCAAGGGGATCTTCGAGCAGCTCTTCGGCCGCAAAAAGGAGGTCACCAGCCGCGACCTCAAGGTGGCGCTGCTGGGGCTCAAGCGTGAGGCGCGCAAGAAGCGCATGCAGATGCGCAAGCTGGAGAGCCGCCGCTCCGAGCTGGTGGACCGCATCAAGCGGGCGCGGCGGGAGGGCAGCGGCGTCGAGGTGGACGTGCTGTGGGAGGAGCTGCGCCAGGTGCGGATCGATACCGCCTATCTCAAGCGCGAGAGCAAGGTGGTGGCGCTGGAGATGGTCGGCCTGACGCGGTATCTGCGCGGGCTGGAGCGGCTGGAGCGCAGCGGGGACCAGAACCGTATCCGCTCGCTGATCGAGCGGGTGCGCGTCTCCGGACTCGACGAGAAGCTGCGGGGGGCAGAGGTGGATGAGGCGGCCTACATCGACGAGCTGAACGCGACGCTCGACGAGGTCGGAATCGAGATCGAATCGTGGGAGACCGAGGAGGCGGATCCGGACAAGGCGCGGTTCCTCGAGGAGATCGACGCCATCAATGCCGCCGAGGCGGCGGGGCAGCTCGACGAGGCGCTGGAGCGGGAGGAGAAGCTGGCGAAGCGGCTCGAAGAGGAGCCCGTTTCCGAGAGCGAGCTGTGAGCGAGGGGCGGGCGGGTTCGGCACGGCCATGGTCGATCTGAGCACGGATCTGAGGCGCGCGCTGGTACAGACGCTGGAGCGGGCGCGCAAGCGCTATCTGGCAGGCGAGGACGCGCGCGCGGCCGCGGACTACGAGCTGGCGTCGCGGCTGGCGCTCAAGCTCGCCCACAACGCGCCCGACCGGCGCTCGGAATACAAGCACAAAAAGGATGCGCTGCGCTTCCGTGAGGTGGGCAAGCGCCTGCTCGCCGGCGAGGCGCCGCCGGTGCACGAGCGGGGCCGCGGCGCGGAGCCGGCCGCCGACCGGCAGGATCAGCCCGCCGCCGGCGGGCGAGCGAGCGGTGCCGCGGGCCTGGAGCGGCGTGCAGGCTCGGTGGCGCGCGAGGACGACGAGGCGCTGGCCAGTGCGGTCGCCGGGCTCATCACAGCCTCGAGCGTGACCTGGGACGAGATCGGGGGGCTGGAGGAGGTCAAGCGCGAGATCAAGTATGCGCTTGCACTCTCGCTGGCGCAGGCGCCCGAGGGGGTGCGGGTCAGCCGCTTTCGGAACATGATGTTCTATGGCCCTCCCGGCACCGGCAAGACGCTGCTGGCCGCCGCCACCTCCAACGCGTTGCGGCGCAGCGCGCGACACGAGACGCGTGCGGTGTTCTACAACGTCAAGGTCAGCTCGCTCATGTCCAAGTACTTCGGCGAGTCGGCGCGGCTGGTCAGCGAGCTGTACGGGCAGGCACGCGATGCCTCGCCCTCGGTGGTGTTCCTGGATGAGTTCGATGCGCTCGCCGGCTCGCGTGACCGCGAGGATTCGGGGGCGGAGCGGCGACTGCTGTCGACCATCCTGGCGGAGCTCGATGGGCTGGCCGAGAAGGGCCGGGATGACATCTACGTGCTGACGATCGCCGCCACCAACCGTCCCTGGGATCTCGATGAGGCGGTGCTGTCGCGCTTCGACAAGAAGGTGCTCATCCCGTTGCCCGACGCGGCGAGCCGCGCCGCGATCCTGAACATCCACTTCGCCGCCAAGGGGTTTGCGAGCGAGGTGCCGCTGGAGGAGCTGGTCGAGATGACGGCCGGCTACAGCGGCCGGGAGCTGGAGCGGTTCGCCAAGGAGGTGCAGAACCGCATGATCGCGGAGATGAACCCCGAGCTGGCGGAGCTCGTCGACCGCGGCCTGGAGGCGGTGCGCGGTTACCGCTTGCGGGTGCGCCAGCTGACGCGGGCGGACTTCGAGCACGCCGCGCAGCGCATCACGCCGCAGACCAGTCCGGAGGAGATGGAGCAGTTCATCCGCTGGCAGGAGAGCATGTCGGTCTGAGGCAGGGCAGGGTGTGGCGGAGCAGGGGCGGTGCGGCGGGCGGCGCGGCAGCCGGGTGCGCCACCGGCCGAGGCGCCGCCGGCTGCTGGCGATGAGGAGCGCCGTCCGATGGGGCTGTTCAAGTCCAAGCAGGAACGCAAGCTGGAGCGAGACATGGAGATCCGCAAGGGCATCAACGCCTGCAAGCGGAGCATCCGGGAGCTGTTGCGCCACGAGCAGGAGTACATCAAGAAGGCGCGGCGAGCGCGCCAGCTCGGCGCGGAGGACCAGGTCCGCTTCCTCAAGCGCACCATCCGCCAGACGGCGGCGCAGCGGCGGGCACTGGAACGGCAGCTGCTGGCGATCGAGACGGCCGCGCAGCGCAAGAACCAGATGGAGATGCAGGGCCAGTTCGCCCGCTCGCTGGCCATGATCTCGAAGTCGATCGCCGAGGTCTTCGGGGACATCAACTGGGCGGAGGTCCAGGCCAACTTCGAGAAGGCCATGCTGCAGGCCGAGACCTTCGAGCAGCAGGCGGAGCTGTTCCTCGAGGCCTCGCAGGAGACGATGTTCACCGAGAAGGCCTTCGACGAGGAGGAGGTCAGCGAGGCCGAGATCGACCGGCTCATCGAGGAGGAAGCGGCGCACGAGGAACAGCGGGCGCTGGACCGCGAGATCGAGTCGGGGCTCGGCGAGATCGAACGCGAGCTGCGCGAGCGCGAGTAAGTCCCGGTCCCGCCCAGCTCCGCCCCGGATCGGCTTGTCGCGGGGCGTGGCGGGTGCTACCGTGAAAGCGCACGGACCGGGGGCCGGCCGCGGGCGCGCCGGGCGTGGGAGGAAGGACCCGCCGCCGCAACGACAGCACAGCCCAGGGAGTGGTGCGACCATGGACGTGCGCGAGGGGACGCGGGTGCAGCAGTGGCGGCTGGTCGAGCGCCTCGGCGTCGGGGCGCACGGCGAGGTGTGGCGGGCCGAGCACGTCTATCTGTCGCGAACGGTCGCCCTCAAGCTCGCCACCTCGGACAGCGCGATCGCGGGGCTGTTGCGGGAAGCGCGGGCGCAGTTCGGCCTGGAGCACCCCGGGATCGTCCGCGTGCACGATGTCAACCTCAGCCACCGCCCGGCGTTCCTGGTGCGGGAGCTGGTGGTGGGGCGCAGCCTGCGGCAGCTGTTGCGCGAGCGGGGGCGGCTGGAGGTGGCGGACGCCGCCGCGGTGTTGCGCCAGGTGGTGGAGGCCGTAGGTTACGCGCACGCCCGCGGGGTGGTGCACGGCGACCTCAAGCCGGAAAACGTGCTCGTCGAGGGGGCGGAGGCGGGCGGGCGGGCAGAGACCTGGCGGGTGCGCATCACGGACTTCCAGGTCGGCGGTGGCCCGAGCGCCGGGCAGGCTCCGCCGGGGCAGGACGGGCTCCGCCCGAGCCTGGTGACCGGGGGCGCGCTCGGGACCGTGCACTACATGGCGCCGGAGCAGGAGCGGCCCGGCGAACAGATCGACCACCGCGCCGATATCTACGCGATCGGGGTGTTGTTGTTCGAGATGTTGACCGGGATCCTGCCGCAGGGGCGCGACCTGCCGAGCGACGTGAACCCGGCGATCTCGTGGTGGTGGGACCACATCTACAGCCGCTGCTACACGGGCCGCGAGCGGCGCTACGGTTCGCTGGCGGAGCTGGCCCGCGACCTGGAGGCGATCGCCGGCGGTCCGCGCTGGGGTGAGCTGCCCAGCCAGCGACCCGGGGCGGCGGCGGTGCGTGCCGTTGCGTCCGGGGCGCCTGTGGCGGCGAGCTGGGCGGCGGTTCTGGGCGCCTTGTTCGGCGAGGAGGCGCGCCAGGGCGGGAGTGGCGAAGGCCGGGCGGCGGGGCCGGTTCTCTGCGCCGGGCCAGCTGGCGCCGGGCAGGTGGCGGGCTTTGTTGCGAGCGGGCAGGGACCGGGCTCGTTGGCGCCGTCGGGGGCCGGCCACCTCGCGCCGTTCGGTGCTGGCGGCGAGGGCTGGCGCGCGCTCCGCTCGGGGCGGCGGGCGCAGCAGCCGGCTGGGCCGGCCGCGGGGCGCAGCGCCGGCAGCCGGCCCAGCCGGCGCGCCTCGCGGGCACTGGGTGCTGCCCTCGTGCTGGGGGCGGTGGCCTCGCCGCTCGCGGTGGCCGCGTGGCTGGTGCTCTCGCGCCAGGGGCTGGGCGTTCGGTGGGACGGGCTGGAGCTGCCCCCGCTCGAGCGGGCCGCCGGGGCCGCGGGCTGGCTGGCGCACGACGGGCGCCCGGATGGAGTGTATCGCAGCGGCCGCTTTCGCATGGTGCTCGCCACGGATGCCGTCAGCGGGGAACGCCTGGTGCGGGTCTACCGGCGGGGCGAACGCGAGCCGCTCGCCACCTACCGCCTGCCGGCGCCGCGCGAGGGCTCGGGTGCGGCAGGGACACGCCGCGCCTGCTGGTAGGCGGAGGCAGTGAGCGCGGTGTGGGCCGGGCACGGCCGGGCACGGGAGCCGGGGTGATGGGCGGCGGCGCGAGCCAGCGCTTCCTGCTGGAGCGCTTCGAGGAGAGCCGCGAACGCGGGCTGGCGGCCTACCGCGCCGGCGCGTGGCAGGAAGCGCGCTACCGCCTGCTCAAGGCTGCGGAATACCTGTACCGGGTGGCGGCGGCCTCCGAGGGCCGGCTGCGCGAACAGCGCGTGCGCAACGCGCACCGGCTCAAGGAGCTGGCGCGCCGTATCGACCCGCAGGCGCCGCCGCGGGGCGGCGCGGCGCGCGCCGAGGGCGCCGCGCCCGCGCGCCTGGGCCAGGCGGAGGCGCTGGAGGCAGCGGGGCCGGCCGGCTTCCGTCAGGCCGAGCGGCCGCGGGTACGGTTTGCGGACGTGGCCGGGCTGGAGGAGGTCAAGGAGCAGATCCGGCTCAAGTTGATCTATCCCCTGCGGCACGCCGAGGTGGCCCGCCGGTACCGGATCCGTCCCGGAGGGGGGCTGTTGCTCTACGGGCCGCCGGGCACGGGCAAGACGCTGATCGCGAAGGCGGTGGCGGGCGAGGTCGAGGCAGCGTTCTTCACGGTGCGCCCCAGCGAGATCCTGTCGAAGTGGGTCGGCGAGTCGGAGAAGAACGTGGCGGAGCTGTTCGCCGAGGCGCGGCGCCACCCGGTGAGCGTGATCTTCATCGACGAGATCGAGGCGCTGGTGCCGGCGCGGCGCGACACCCAGTCGAGCGTGATGCAGCGCGTGGTGCCACAGGTGCTCGCGGAGCTGGAGGGGTTCGACAGCGACGGCAAGAACCCGCTGCTCTTCTTGGGCGCGACCAACGAGCCGTGGTCGCTCGATCCGGCGGTGCTGCGGCCGGGGCGGTTCGACGCCAAGGTGTACGTGCCGCTGCCGGACCTGCCGGCGCGGCGCAAGATGCTGGAGATGTACCTGGCGGAGCGGCCGGTGGCCCGCGACGTCGATTTGGACCTGCTGGCGGCACGGCTGGAGGGCTGGTCGGGGGCGGATGTACGCAACCTGTGCGACACCGCGGCCGCGGAGTCCTTCCTGGCGGCGGTGGAGCGCGGGGAGGAAGCGGTGATCGACGCGGCGCTGCTGGAGCGGTTGCTGGAGGAGCTGCGCCCTTCGGTGCGACCGGAGGAGCTGGCGCGGTTCGAGCAGTACGCGCGCGCGAACTGAGGGTGCGGAAGGAGCGAGCCCGGCGGCGTGCCGGGCCGAGACGGCGAGGATCGGCATTCATGGGCACGAGCGAGTGGTCGGGCTTTGCGGACGCGCCGGAGGTGCTGGGGCTGCGCGTCGAGGCGGCCGAGCTGCCGGGTCTGCTGTCGAAGCAGCTCGTGGTCCCGCAGGGCGCGGTGGCGCTCGTGCGCTACGACGACGGGCAGGAGCGGCTTTTGGGGGAGGGCGAGCGGGCGAGCGGGCCGCGGGACGGTTTTCGGGCGCTGTTGATCAAGCAGCTGGACGTTGCGATTGCCTTCGAGGTGAGCGGATTGCGGACGCGCGACGGCGACGAGGCGACCGCGGGCGTCGAGGTGGTGGTGCGGCTGCCGCGCCGCGCCATCGACGTCGAGCAGTTCGAGCGGACGCTGCTGGTCGCGCGGGCGCGGGCAGCGGTGGCGCTCGACGATCTGCGTGCCTATCTCAGGCCCGGGGTGCAGGCGGGGCTGGGACGCTACGTGCGCGGCTGCGGCACCGAGGAACTCATGGAGTCGGAGGCGCGCGCGGTGCTGGAGCCGCTGGTGCGCGAGGAGCTGGGGGCGCTTGCGTTCGGTGCCGGGCTGGAGGTGCTGGAGGTGCGCTACCCCTCGTTCGCCTGTGCGGCGTACGAGGAGCTGCGCCGCCAGCGCGCCGAGGCGCGCGCGCGTGAGGAGGCACTGGCGCAGCACGAGCGGATCCAGGAGCTGCGGGTGCGCATCGAGCGCAGCGATCAGCTGCAGCGCGCCGAGGTCGAGGAACTGGCGCGGGCGCTGCGCTTCCAGGGCGTGCTCAAGGATCTCTCGCTCAAGAGCGAGCTGGAACGCCGCCGGACCGAGGAGGAGCTGCGCCGTTTCGAGGCCATCCGGCGCCAGCTGGGCATGGACGAGACCAAGGCGCTCATCTTCCTCCTGGAGGACGAGCGGCTGCGCGCGGAGCTGATCCGCGAGCTGATCCGCCGCGACATGACGCCGGAACAGCTCGCCGCGGCGCAGGTGGACGAGCTGGAGCGGCGGCTGCAGGAGCGGCTGGAGAAGTTTGCCCGCCACATGGCCCAGTGCGAGGGGGAGCGGCAGCGGCGGCTGGCGGAGGGGGGCATGCGTACCCGGCGCGTGCTGCTGGCCCTCGGGCAGCAGGCGCTCGCCTACGATCCGGCCAATCCGAGCCGGCGCGAGGGGCCCCGCGAGTGCTACGACTTCACCGGGGGGCCGCTCGGATTCGTGCGCAGCGTGCGGGCTGCCGTCACCCGCGAGGGGCCGTGCGTGCTGGCCGGCGCGCAGCGCGGGGTCTATCTGGTGCAGGAGGGGCTGCCCGCGACGGCGCGTGCGCTGCGCTTTCCGCGCGAGCCGCGCGGCCAGGGCGGGGTCAACGCGGCTGCGTACTTCGACGGCTACATCTACGCCACCCATTCCGAGCTGGGCTTGTACCGCTGGGACCAGTATCAGGTGCGCGGACCGGAGCAGCTGTTCGAGGAGGTGACGCGCGGGCAGGAGGTCACGCGCGGGGTGACGATCGACGGTCAGGGGCGCATGTACTTCTCGTCGGGGCCGGACGTCTACCGCGCGGAGCTGCTGCACCCGGAACGGGCGCTTGTGCGCTACCGGGGTGGTCATGGCGCCGTCACGGCCTTTGCCACCACCCGCCACGAGATCTTCGCAGGCACCAGCGAGGGTCGGGTGCTGCGCTGGTCGGTGGATGACCCGGGTTCGCCGCGGGAGGTCGGGGTGCGCAAGGCCAATCCGATCTACATGCTGCGGGTGGCCGAGATCGGCGGCATGCCGCACCTGCTCATCGGCGCCAAGGAGCACGGCATCACCGCGGTTTCGCTCGAGGAGGGCGGCTCGTTCGACTACCGCGGCCCCGATCAGATCCGCTGGGTCGATGGGGCCTCGGACCTGGTGTTCGGCGTGACGCGCGGCGGATTCGCGCTTCATGTCTGGGAGGCGGAGCGGCGGGAGGAGGTCGCGTTCACGATCCGCACCGCCGAGCGGGTGCAGGATCTGTGGGTGATCCGCGAACCCATGCACGCGGCGGTCTGAGGCATGTTTCGGACGGCGGCGCGGATCGTCGAAATCGCCTTTCTGGCAGCCGCCACCGGCGTGCTGGTCTGGTTTTTGGCCGGCAAGCTGTTCGGCGGGCAGCCCCGGCGCGAGCTGGATCCGTACCGGCGCGTGCTGGCCGAGCGGGTGGTGCGCGAGGTGGCGGCCGCGCTGCCGCGGCGCGACGAGATCCGCAAGCTGGTGGTGGCGCCGGTATACCGCGACCTCGACGGGCGGGTGACGGACCTGCTCTACGAGGCGGTCGAGGACCGGGAACTCTATTTTCTGGTCGGGCTGGGGCGGGTGCGCGAGGTCGTCGCCGAGCGGTTCGGCGGCGCGGCGCCGGCAAACCGCGAGCAGGCGATCGAGCTCGGCCGCGCGCTGGCCGCAGGCGACGAGCTGGTGGAAGGAGTGCTGTTCTCCGAGCTGGGAGCATTCACCGACGGGCGCCGGGGCCTCGGGGCCGAGGTCGAGCTGCGCGCGCGGCTGATCCGGCTGCGCGACGAGGCGGAGGTCCCCGGCGGGTTGGTGCGAAGCGCCAGGCGCATCGACAGCCGGTGGTCCGTGGACTGGCTGGATGCGACGATGCGGTCGTTCTCGGGCCTGGTGCGGTTGCTCGTCTGGTTGTTGTTCACCGGCGGCCTGCCGTTTGCGCTCCATCCGGTCGTGGTCGCCGTGGTCCGGCGGCGCAGCAATCGGGCGAATGCCTGGCTGCTTGCCGGGCTGGTGGGCGCGAGCGTGCTGTGCGGGCTGGTGCTCATGGGATTGCGGCCGGGCTGGGGCGGCGCGGTACTGCTGGTGCTCGCAGCCCTGCTCGCCTTCGTGTACCACTTTGCGGTGTGTGACCGCATCGACGAGGCGCAACGGTGAGAGGGATGGCGCGCGCATGGAGCTGAAGCGGGGCGACCGGATCAGCGAATACGTGCTGGACGAACGCCTGGGCGCGGGCGGCTTCGGCGTCGTCTGGCGCGCGCACCACCACGTGTTCACCGATCGCGTGGTCGCGATCAAGGTGCCGGCCAACGCCGAGCAGGCGCGCCTGCTCCGACACGAGGGGGTGCTCGCCGACCTGGTGCGGCACCCGGGTGCGGTCGAGGTGCTGGGGCTCGATCCGGACCATGATCCGCCCTACCTCGTGCTGGAGTACGTGGAGGGCGAGAGCCTGCGCGAGCGGCTCCGGGCCCGCGGCCGGCTGGAGGCGGACGAGGCGGTCGGGATCGGTTGCGAGGTGCTGGCGGTGCTGGCCGAGGCCCACCGGCGCGGCATCGTGCACCGCGACCTCAAGCCGGAGAACGTGCTGCTGCGGCGCGACGGGCGGGTCAAGCTGGCCGACTTCGGGCTCGGGCGGCTGCGGGAGCTGGAGCACGGCGAGCTGTTGCTGAGCGGGGCGTTCGTCTCCGAGGCCGCCGGCGGCAGTTCGGGTACCCTCGCCTACATGGCGCCGGAGCAGAAGCAGCCCGGGCGGCCGGTCGATGCGCGCGCGGACGTGTATGCCTTCGGGCTGGTGCTTTTCGAGATGCTGACCGGCGCGCTGCCCGAGGGTCGCGAGGTGCCCTCCGAGCTGGTGGCGGGTCTCGATCCCGCGCTCGACCGGATCTTCGCGGGCTGTTACTGCCGGCTGGAGGCGCGCTACCCCGACGCCGGGGCGGTGCTGCGCGAGCTGCAAGCGGTGCGGGCGCGGCTCGGCAGGAGCGGTGCGGCACCGCCGGGCGCAGGGCGCGAGGCGCGGCGGGGCGGGACCGCGCGGCTGGAGCCGCTCGAGGGCGGTGCGCCGCTGCTGCTCGGCGCCGGGCCGGCGGTGCTCGGCAGCGGCCGGGAGGCGGGCATACGGCTGCGGGGGCGCGCGGTGGCGGCGCGGCACGCCGTCATCGCGCGGCAAGGCGGCGCCTGGACCATCCGGGATGCGGGCTCCGCGGCCGGCACCTGGCTGTTGCCGGCGCACGTGCCGCAGGGCAAGCGTCCCGTCGACCTGATCGAGAAGGTCGGCCGCGAGCCGCTGGAGCTGGCCGAGGGGGTGACGATCTGCCTCGGTGATCCGCGCGAGCCGGACGGCGGGGTGCGGCTGGTGTTTCGCGACGGCGAGCCGCTGGCGGCCTGGTCGGGGGGTATGGCCGGCGAGCATGACGGCTCCTCGCCCGGGCAGTTCCGGCTCCGAGCCGGCAGTGTGAAGGCGGCGGTGGCGGGGCTCGTCGCCTTCGCGGTGAGCCTGCTGTTCTTGCTGCGCTTCCGGGTGCCGCTGTGGGCGTTTCTGGGCGCGATGGTCGTCGGCATCGGTGCGAGCGCGCTGTTCTCCGAGCACTACCGGCGCCGGGACGAGGAGCTGGAGTTCGCTCCGGCCGGCGGCTCGCCGCGGCTGGTGCCGGTGCGCGCGGCGGGGGTGGCGCTGCGGGGCCTGGCGCTGGCGATCGACCTGGCGCTGTTCCTGCTCGTGGTCCACCAGTGGTGGGCGCCGTTTGCCTGGTTCGCCTACGACTGGCTGGCGACAGGCTTGTGGGGCGCGACCGCGGGCAAGTGGGTGCTCGGCCTGCGGGTGGTCGACCTCGAGGGGCGGCCGATCGGGCTCGGGCGCGCCTTCATGCGTTCCGTCGGCAAGGTGCTGTCCACCCTGCCGTTCGGCCTGGGGTACGCCTTCGCCGCCATCACCGTCTCGCGCCAGGCCTTCCACGACTTCCTGGCGGAGACGCGCGTGGTGCGCTAGCGCGGCGCGTGCCGCAGCTCTGCTCGCCCGCCGCGGCGCTCGTGGAGGAGCGACTCAGGGGGTGCCAGGCGCCAGGCCGTCCAGATAGCGCACCGCGGCCGCGCGGGCGTGCTCGAAGTACTCCGGGGCGCGAAAGATGCGGCTCACCGGACCCATGCCGAGGCAGAGCGCCAGCATCGCGGCCGCCACCCCTTCGGGTTGCGTGTCCGGGCGGAGTTCCCCCCGCGCGATGCCGTCCCGCACCACCCGCGCCACCCAGTCGCGCCAGACCGTCATGTAGTGGGTGATGCGCTCGCGCTCGCGCGGGCTGGCGTCGTCGATCTCCACGGTCATGGCGAGGAACAGGCAGCCTCCTTCGAAGGTCTCCTCGACCACGTAGCGCCGGTAACGCTCGAACATGTCGAGCAGCCGCTCGCGCGCCGGCCGGCTGTGGTCGATGCCCTTGAGCACCTGGCGGCCGAACACGTTCGCCGCGTGGTCGATGACCGCCAGCGTCAGCTCCTCCTTGGAGGGGAAGTGCGCGACCAGGCCGCTCTTGGTCAGCCCGGCGCGCTCCGCGATGCGGCTGAGGCTGGTGCCCTTGAGCCCGCGGTGCGAGGCGATCTGCGCCGCCGCTTCGACGATCCGCTCGCGCCTGCTCGCGCCGCTGCGCGCCATGCGCGGGAAGATACGCCACGGCACCGGCGCCGTCAACGCGGGCCGCGGGGGCGGGACCGCGGGCGGGCGGGGAGGTCTGGCGAGGCGGCGGCTCGGCGCGCCGCTCCCAACAGCGGGTGGCGAGCCGGCGCCGCCTCGCGGGCACCGCCCCGGGCGCCAGGAAGCCTTCGCCCTCCTCAGACGTAGTCGTCCTCCAGGGTGTAGCGGAGCCGGACGGTGTCGACTTCCCCGGTGTTCGGGCAGTAGACGCGGATGTCCTTGAGCGGGCGCGCGTACACGTGCAGCGTGACCAGATCCGCCTCCGAGGTGTTGGCGAGCTGGTGGATCTCGCCCGCATCCACGCAGGAGAACGCCATCCCGTCGAGCAGCTCGTCGACCGTCGGGCGCACGAGCACCCGCCCCGGCTCGGGGCGGGCGGCTTCCACGAACATGCGCGAGCACAGCCGGCCGCCGACCACCCGCGTCACGTTGAGCGACTCGCCGTGGTCGTGGATGACGGTCTGTTGCCCCGGCCGCCAGCACAGCACCAGCATGTCGAAGGCAGGGGTGCGGCAGACCAGGTTGCGGGCGTAGCTGTCGGGGCGGAAGCGGATGTGCTGGCGGATGAGGTCATCGCACACATCGAGCCGCCGCACCAGGTCCCGGAGCGCCTCGAGGTCGAGCTGTTCGCGCGGGATGCGTGCGATCTCCAGCACGAACTGCTCCAGCGTCAGTCGGTTGTTCGCGATCGCGGCCATGTCCGCCCGCCCCCCTTGGTTTTCGCGTGCAGTGCCGATGTGCCGCCCGGCGCCTCCCACACCGCTATTGCCGCCCGGCGGTGCCCCGCCCATGCTCGTCCGACGGCGGGATGCCGTCAAGCGGACCCCGGTCGGCGCCGCCTCCGGCTCCGGCGCGCCCCGGCTGCGCGCCTGCGCCCGCGGGGGCGGCGCGCCGGGCGCGGCCGAGCCTTGACGCGGTCTGGCGCCGGGGGTTAGCTACGCAGCCGAGCAGCCGCGGCCGGGGAGTACGTGGGGGAGATCGGCTCATGCCCGAGCACGTGATCGCGATCGATGCCGGGACCACCGGCATCCGGGTCAACGCGTACGATCGCCAGGCGCAACGGGTGCACAGCCGCTACCGGGAGTTCGCGCAGCACTACCCGCAGCCGGGCTGGGTGGAGCACGACGCCGAGGAGATCTGGTCGGTCACGCGCGGGCTGTTGCAGGAGGTCGTGCGCGAGGTGGGCGGGCCCGCCGCGGTGGCGGGGATCGGGATCACCAACCAGCGCGAGACCGCTCTGATCTGGGAGCGCCAGGGCGGCCGGCCGCTCGGGCGCGCGATCGTGTGGCAGGACCGGCGGACGCGCGATCTGTGCCAGGAGCACGAGGCGGCGGGCCACGGTGCCGAGCTGCGGCGGCGCACGGGGCTGCTGCTCGATGCGTACTTCAGCGGGACCAAGCTGCAGTGGCTGATCCGGCACCACGGGGAGATCCGCCGGCGCGTGCGCCAGGCACCCGAGGAGCTGTGCTGCGGCACGATCGACAGCTGGCTGGCGTTTCGGCTGAGCGGCGGCCGCGCGCATGTGACCGACCCGACGAACGCCTCGCGCACGCTGCTGTACGACATCGAGCAGCGGTGCTTCTGCGAGGATCTGGCAGCGCTGTTCGAGCTGCCGCCGGTCATGCTGCCGCGCGTGGTCGGCTCGGCCGAGGTCTATGGCGAGAGCGCACCGGAGCTGCTCGGGGCCCCGGTGCCGCTGGGCGGCATCGCCGGCGACCAGCAGGCGGCGCTGTTCGGGCAGGGCTGCGTAGAGCCGGGCAGCTCGAAGAACACCTACGGCACCGGCTGTTTCGCGCTGATCCAGTGCGGCTCCGAACGGCCGGCCGAGCCGCGCGGTCTGGTGACCACCATCGCCTGCGGGCCGGGCGGCGAGGCCACGTATGCGCTCGAGGGCTCGGTGTTCATCGCGGGCGCGGTCGTGCAGTGGCTGCGCGACGGGCTGGGCGTGCTGCAGACGGCCGCCGAGAGCGAGTCGCTCGCGCGCTCGGTGCCGGACAGCGGCGGCGTCTATTTCGTGCCCGCGTTCGCGGGGCTGGGCGCGCCGTACTGGGACATGGATGCGCGCGGCGCCATCCTGGGGTTGACCCGCGGCAGCACCCGCGCGCACATCGTGCGGGCGGCGCTGGAGGCGATCTGCTATCAGAGCCGCGACCTGCTGGAGGCGCTGGAGGCCGCTTCGGGGCGCGAGATCCCGGAGCTGCGGATCGATGGCGGTGCGGTGGAGAACGCGCTGTTGTGCCAGCTGCAGGCCGACCTGCTCGGCAAGCCGTGCGTGCGGCCGGCCGACATCGAGACCACCGCGCGCGGGGCGGCGTTTCTGTGCGGGCTGGCGACCGGGTTCTGGGGCTCGTTCGCCGAGATCGAGCCGCTGGTGCACCAGGCAGAGCGGCGCTTCGAGCCCGGGCTCGCTCCCGAGCGGCGCGAGGCGCTGTACCGCGGCTGGCAGCAGGCGGTGGCGCGGGTGCGCAGCCGCTGACCTGCTGGCGCGGGCTGCTGCCTTCTGGATCCCCTCTCCCCCGCTCGCGGGGGAGAGGGCCGGGGCGAGGGGGCAGTGCAGGCGCGCGGTTGGCCGCGAAGGCGACTGCCGCGGGCGCGCCGGAGCTCTTTGCGGAGCGAGGAGGTGCAGGACCGAGCGCCGCGCTGTTGGATCCCCACAGCACGGCCAGCTGCTGGATCCCTCTTCGCCGCTCGGGGGCGAGAGGGTGGAGCGGGGCTCCGAACCCGGTACGAGGGGGACGGGCTTCTGGATCCCCTCTCCCCCGCTTGCGGGGGAGAGGGCCAGGGTGAGGGGGCGAGGGCATCGCAGGCGGGTGCCGCTCTGCGCCTGTCCGCCTGTGCCGCGTGCCTCAGGTCTGCCAGAGCCGCGTCGAGAAGTAGCGCTCGCCGGTGTCGTTGAGCAGGGTCACGATACGGCCGCGGCCCCGCAGGCGCGCCACCTCGCGCGCGGCATACAGATACGCCCCCGAGCTCAGCCCCACGAACAGCCCCTGGCGCGCCAGCGCCCGGCAGACCGCGCGGGCGTCCTCGCTCCGCACCTCGATCCAGCGGTCGATCACGCCCTGGTCCAGGATCGCCGGCACGATGTCGCCCGGCGCGCCGAGCGGCTTGAGCCCCTCGATGCCGGGGAAGCTCTCCGGGCGCACGCAGCTCACCTCGATGCGCGGGTCGTGCTCCTTGAGCCGGCGGCCACAGCCGGTGATGGTGCCGCCGGTACCGACGCCGGCCACGAAGTCGGTGAGTTCGCCCCCGGTCTGCGCCAGGATCTCGGCGGCGGTGCCGTGATAGTGGGCGAGCCAGTTGTGGGGGTTGGCGTACTGATCCGCCAGGTAATACCGGTCCGGCTCGGCGGCGGCGCGCCGGTGCGCCTCGCGCAAGGCCTCGTCGTAGCCGAGCAGCGGATCGGTCAGCCGCAGCTGCGCGCCGTGCGCCACGATCCGCTGCTGGCGTTCGGCGGAGGCGTTGCCCGGCACCACCAGCTCGATCGCGACCCCGAGCAAGCCACCGATCATCGCGTACGCGATGCCGGCGTTGCCCGAGGAGGAGTCGATCACGGTACGGCCGGCGAGCGCGCCCGCCAGCCAGGCCTCCGCCAGCATCCGCAGCACGGGGCGATCCTTGAGCGAGCCGCCCGGATTGAGGAACTCGGCCTTGGCCCAGATCTCGACCCCGGGCAGCTCCTCGCGGAACAGATCGATCCGCACCAGCGGCGTGTTGCCGATCAGCGCCAGCACCGGGTGGCGCGCCAGCAGCTCGCGGTAGCGGGGCTCGGGCGGCAGGCCCGGGCCCGGGCGCACCGGGAGCTCCGCGAGCGCCGGAGCGGTACGAAGGTCGAGGCCGGTCGCCGGTGGCGCGCTGCCGCGCTGCCCGGGCCCGGGGGCCGGCTCCGCCGGCGGGCGGCGAGCCATGGGCGCTGCCGCCTCAGCGCGCTGCGGGCGCGGCCGGCTGGCCTGCACCCGCGCTGGCGCAGAACTGCTCGTAGTCGATGAAGCCCGGGAAGGGACGGCCCTCGCCGCAGTAGGCGCAGTCCGGATCGCGCCGGGTGCGCAGCTCGGTGAACCGCGCCCGCAGGGCATCGTAGGTGAGCAGGCGGCCGACCAGCGGTTCGCCCTGGCCGAGGATGATCTTGATCACCTCCACCGCCTCGAGCAGCCCGATCACCCCGGGCAGCACCCCGAGCACCCCTGCTTCCGCACACGAGGGCGCCAGCTCCGGGGGCGGCGGCGCCGGATACAGGCACCGGTAGCAGGGGCCGCGCCCGGGCCAGAACACCGTCACCTGGCCCTCGAAGCGGAAGACGCTGCCGTGCACGCAGGGCTTGCGGTGCAGCACGCACGCGTCGTTGAGCAGGTACCGGGTGGGGAAGTTGTCCGAGCCATCGAGCACCACATCGGCGGCGGCGACCAGCTCCGAGACGTTGGCGCTGGTCAGCCGCTGCTGCACCCCGACCACCTCGATGTCGGGGTTGAGCGCGAGCAGCTGGCGGCGCGCGGAGTCCACCTTCGGCTGGCCGATGCGGTCGACGGTGTGCAGGATCTGCCGCTGCAGGTTGGTCTCGTCCACCACGTCGTCATCGACGATGACGAGCCGGCCCACTCCGGCGGCGGCCAGGAAATAGGCCGCCGGGCAGCCCAGGCCCCCTGCGCCCACGAGCAGCACCGTGGCGCCGAGCAGCCGCAGCTGGCCCTGCTCGCCGACCTCCGGGATCGCCAGATGCCGCAGGTAGCGGCGGCGCTGCGCGGGGCTCAGCCGCAACGGCCGGGTCGTCTCGTAGCCCGCCTGCTCCCAGGCGCGGTAGCCGCCCGCCATGGAGGCGACGTCCCGGTAGCCGAGCCGCTGCAGGCTGTCCGCCGCGAGCAGCGAGCGGCCGCCGCTCGCGCAGTGCACGACGATAGGGGTGGCGCGGTCGGGTACCGCCTGCTCGATGCGGAACTCGAGCAGTCCGCGCGGGATGGCGAGCGCGCCGGGGATCATGCCCTGCTCGACCTCGTCCGGCTCCCGCACGTCGATGAGCACGGGCCTGGGGCCCGGGCGGCGCAGCAGCTCGTGCACCTGCTCGGCGCTCACCTCGCGCACCCGCTGGCGCAGCTCCGCCATCAGCGCGCGCACATCGGGCAGGCCGCCCGCGATCGCGGGCACGATCGAGACCACGTCGCGCTCCGCGAGCGGTGTCTCCAGTCCGTCGCGATCGCGGATATCGTCGGCGCCCACGTACAGGTTCACGAAGTGGCGCAGCTCGCCGTCCGGGCCGAGCAGCCGCTCCCGCAGGCCCTCGTGCCGCCGGGACAGCTCCTCCAGCGCCTCGCGCACGTTCGCCGCCGCCACTTCGACCTCGTCGGCCCCGCCGACCAGGCTGCGCAGCGGGGTCGGAATCCTCACGATGGCCATCGCAGCTCTCCACCTTTCCTTTTTTCCTTTCGGTGACCGGCCGCAGCGGCCGTGCGGGCGGCTTTGCCCGGACCGGAGCGCGGGCGGGCTCTGCCGCTCACCATGGATGCCGGCCGGGTCTGTTCGCTGGCACCGGCCCGCCGGCGGGCTGCTCGCCCGGAGGGCCGGGGGCGATCGGCTCCTCGAGGAACTCCTCGCCCGCGAGCCGCCAGGCGCGCACTTGCTGCGCCCGGCCGGCCGCGACCGCGACGATCAGGTAGCGCCAGCCCTCCCACGCCCGCTCGCGGTCGGTCGCCGACGGCCGCGCGGGATGATCGGGGTGGGAATGGTAGACCCCGACGATCTCGAGCCCCTGCGCGCGGGCCTGTTCGTCGGCGCGGAGATAATCGCGCGGATCGAGCTCGTAGCGCTCGCGCGCCCGCGCCGGCTCGAGGTTGCGCGCGCGCAGCGCGCACTCCACGGTGCAGCCCTGCTCGGCCTGCCGCCCCAGCAGCAGCCCGCACACCTCGGCGGGGTATCCCTCCTCGGCGTGCTCGATGATCGCCCGCATGGCGGAGGGCTGGCACCGCACCATCGGATTCCTCCACCGGCGCCGGCAGCCACGGCTGACCGTGCAGCGCCCGGGACGTCACTATAGCTGCGGGCCGGATCTCATTCCAACCGCGGCCGCCGGTATGTGGACGGGCCAGCGGCCCACCGGGCAGCGGCTGGGGGCGCGCCGGCGGCAGGCGCTTGCCGCCGGTGCGGGCAGACCTCTAAGATGGCGCTTCTGTGCGCCCGTAGCTCAGCTGGATAGAGCGGCGGATTTCTAATCCGCGGGTCGGGGGTTCGAATCCCTCCGGGCGTGCCAGCGCAAGGGCCGGTCGGGGGCGGGCGGTGGGGCACCGCAACCCAGGGCGCCACGGCCGTGAGGGAGCGCCAGGCGATGGAGGTTGCTGGGGGTGGAGCGCCGCCGATCCGGCGGATCCTGGTCGCGACCGATCTGTCCGAGGCGTCCCGGCGGGCGGTCGAGCTGGCGGGCTGGCTCGCAGCGCGGGTGGGAGCCGAGCTGGTGGTGCTGTCGGTCATCGACACCAGCGCGCTGGAGGCGCAGGGGGTGGACATCGTGCCCCACATGCGGCTGGCGGAGCTGGTGGCGGGCATGGAGCGCGCGCTCGACCCGGCGCTGGCCGAGTTCGTCCGGCAGAGCGCTCTGCCGCAGCAACTCCGCCTGCGCCTGTGCACGCGGCGCGGGCCGGCGGCGCGCACGATCGTCCAGGGCGCGGCCGAGCTGGGGGCGGACCTGATCGTGATCGGCACGCATGGTCGCTCGGGCCTGTCGCGGCTGGTGTTCGGCAGCGTGGCGGAGAAGGTGCTGCGGCTGGCGCCGGTCCCGGTGCTGACCGTGCAGCCCGCGCCGGGGAGCGGTGCGCGGGCAGGGGAGCAGCAGGCGAGCGGCGCCGCTGAACCAGCCTGCGCGCCGGAGGACCGGGATTGAGCGCGCGCGGCCGGCGGCAGCCAGCGCGCCCGGGGCCAGCGGCACCGCTCTCCGAAGCTGCCTCGCCCGAGCTCGCGCCGCCGCAGGCGCGCAACGGCCGCTGCCGCCTGGTGCTGACCGGTGGGCCGGGCGCGGGCAAGACCACCGCGGCGGACCTGTTTCGGCGCGAGCTCGGCGAGCGGGTGGTGGTGGTGCCCGAGGCGGCGAGCATGCTGTTTGCGGGCGGCTTTCCGCGCACCGGCGACCGGCTTGCGATCGAGGCGGTGCAGCGCGCCATCTACCACGTGCAGCGCAACCTGGAGGACGTCCAGTCCGCGCGCTTTCCGGGCCGCATCCTGCTGTGCGACCGCGGTACGGTCGACGGGGCGGCCTACTGGCCCGGCGCGCCCGAAGCGTTCTTCCGCGCCCTGGGCACGAGCCTGGAGCAGGAGCTGGCGCGCTACGACGCCTGCATCTTCTTCGAGACCGCGGCGGCGGGGGGACTGCGGATCGACGGCGGAAACCGCTTCCGCATCGAGTCCGCCGAGCAGGCGCTGGAGCTGGACCGGCGGCTGCGGGAGATCTGGTCGCAGCACGAGCGGTTCGTGCTGGTCCCGCACAACCCGTCCTTTTTCAAGAAGATCACCTTCGGCCTGGCGGCGATCGAGAGCATCGTGGCGCAGCTGGAGGCGGGCTCGCCCGGTGCCGATTCGGCAGCTGGCGGCAGGAGATCGGGGTAGCGCCCGGGCGCCGATCCCTGGCGGTCGCCATGGCGAGCAGCTGCCGGGGGCACGGGCCGCGAACCGCACGCCAAAGGGAGCCCGGCCGTGCCGGCGCCGCCGCCGACCAGGGGACAGGCGGAACCGGCGGCGCGGGTGCCGGTGCTCGTCTTTGGGCGGGCGGTGCTGGCGGCGGAGGCGAGCGATGAAAATCGGCCTGGCGCAGCCCGACCTCGGCTACGGCGGGGCCGAAGCGGCGGCGATCTGGGGGCTGCAGGCGCTGCGGGAGCAGCACGAACTGACGCTGCTGACGCTGGACCGGGTCGATCTCGAGCGCCTCAACGCCTTCTACGGGACCTCGCTCGCAGCGGGGCAGTTCCGCGTGCGGCAGCCCGCGGCGGGCCTGGGCAGGCTGCTCAAGGGGCACCGCGTGCGCCGTGCGTTCTTCCAGCGGTTCTGCTCCGGCGTGCACAAGGAGTTCGACCTGCTCGTGAGCACGCACAATCCGCTGGACGTCGGGGTGCCGGCGCTGCACCTGGTGGCCGACTTCTCCTGGTCGCCGCAGACCTGGTGGGAGCTGCAGGGACCCCTGCACCGAACGGCGCTGCGTTCGATCCACCGCCTGGCGGGCCTGCGCACCGCCTACGGGCTGCTGGTGCGGTGGCTGGCTCGTCCCTCCGGGCGCGATCTGTTCAGCGGTCAGGACCGGATCGTGGCCAACTCGCGGTTCACGGCGGAAGTGCTGCGCGAGCGGCTGGGGATCGAGCCGGCCGGGGTGCTGTATCCCCCCGTATGCGGCGCTGCGGACCCGCTGCCGTTCGCGCGGCGCGAGCCGGGCTTCGTGTGTCTGGGGCGGCTGCGTCCCGAGAAGCGGATCGAACAGATCATCGAGATCCTCGCGCGCGTGCGCGACAGGGGCCACCGGGTGCACCTGCACGTCGTGGGCGGGCCGCTCGCGAGCGGCTATGCCCGCTCCTTGCGGCGGCTGGCGCGCGCCCGGGGCGACTGGGTCGTCTGGGAGGGGGAGCGGATCGGCCGCGAGAAGTGGGAGCTGCTCGCCCGGCATCGCTTCGGGATCCATGCCTGTCAGGGCGAGTCCTTCGGGATTGCGGTGGCGGAGATGTGCAAGGCGGGCTGCGTGGTGTTCGCCCCGGATCGCGGCGGACCGGCGGAGATCCTGGCGGATCGGCGACTGCTCTTCCGGACGACCGAGGAAGCGGTGGCCAAGATCGACGCGGTGCTGCGCGACGAAGCACTCGCGCGGCGCCTGTCGGCCCAGCTCTTGCTCAGGGGCGGGGAGTTTTCGGCGGAGCGGTTCATGGAGGGATTTCGCCGCACCGTCGGCGAGTTCGCGCTCGGGCGCGCGCGCTCGGGTTGAAGGCGGGGGCCGGGGCGTGGGGGGGAGCGGAGGTCGATGCTGCTCGAGTGGTTGTCGCGGGTACGGGGCCGGCTCGGCGGATCGGCGCTGGCGCGGGCGTTGCGGCGGCTCGGACTGCGGGAGCTGGTGCTCGGGCCGTACGAAAGGGCGATCCTGCGCCGGGGCACCCACCGGCTGCGCGTGGCGGGCCAGCTCGTGCGGTTTGCGGTCGCCGACCGGGCGGAGCTGGCCTGGCTGGACTGGTTCCGGCGCATCGAGGGACCGTTCGTCGATCGCCTGCTGCGAGCGTTGCGGCCGGGCGAGGTGCTGTTCGACGTGGGGGCGAACGTGGGGGTGGTCAGCGTGCTCGCCGCCGTGGTGGGCAGGCCCGCGGGGGTCGCGGTCCACGCCTTCGAGCCGCAGAAGGAGCTGGCGGAGCGGATCGCCGCGAACGCGCGGCTCAACGGCTGTACGCACAGCATCCGGGTGCATGCGCTGGCTCTGGGGCGGCAGCGCGGCCGGCTGCCGCTCTACCCGCACGCGGACAATCCGGGTGCGGCCTCCCTGGTGCCTGGCGCCTGGCACCGCGCGGAGCCCCGTTGGGTCCCCGTCGAGCGGGGGTGATGCCTTCGCTCGCCAGCTCGGTGTGCGTCCGGCGGTGGTCAAGATCGACGTGGAGGGGGCGGAAGCCGACGTCCTGGAGGGCATGGAAGGGCTCCTGGTGCCGGGGGGCGTTCGCGAGCTGTTCGTGGAGCTGCATGTGCCAGCGCTGGAGCGGCTCGACAAGAGCGAGTCGGAGATCGCCGGCTGGCTGTCCGAGCGGGGCTACCGCTCCGTCTGGCGCCGCGTGCGGGACACCGAGGTCCACCACCACTTCACGCGCTAGCGGGGGCGGCCGCGACCGGCCATCGGGGCTGTTCGGCCGACCCCGGGGGGCGAGGCGGCGTTTCGCAGCGGCCTCCAGGGGCGCCGCGCCTCGGGCCACTGCCCCGCAGGAAGGCCGGGGTGGGAAGGGGGCGGGCGAGGGCCGCCGGGCCGCGCCCGCTAGGGCTCGAGTTCGAGCCGCCAGTCGAAGACGACCTCGACCGGCTGGCGAGGATCGCCCGCGAGCGCGCCGGCCGCGGCGGCGGTCCGTTCCGCTGCCCGGATCAGCGCTCCGAGGTCGAGCCCGGCGAAGCGGCCCGCTTCCCGGAGCGCGGCGCGCACCTGCCCCAGGTGGCGCGCGGCGGCGAGGGCGTGTCGCCGTACCCCGCGCGGCCGGCCCTGCCGCACCTTGATGCCTGCGGCGGCGAGCTTGATCAGCCCCTTGCACAGCTCGGCCACCACGCCCGTGCGCCCCGCGGCGTGCCACAGCTGCTCCCACACCTCGTGCGCCTCCCAGTAGTAGCCGTGGTTGAACAGATCGGCGGCGTGGCGCCACCCCAGGTGCTCCCGCCAGCGCGCCGGTTCCAGCGGCCTGGGCGCCGCGGCGGGCCGGCCGTAGCTGTGCCCGCGCGCGTCCTTTTCGGGGTGGGGCCAGAAGGGGGCGACGAAGGCATACGGCGGCAGCGGCAGCTCGGGGGCGTAGCGCGGCGGCGGCTGGGGGCGCTCGTTCACGCCCGGGCACACGGCCGGCCCGTGCGGTCCGGAGCGGACCGCACTAGCCGATGCTCCGCAACAGCCCGCCGTCGACGGCGAGCCCGATGCCGTTGACGTAGCCCGCGCGCTCGCTCGCCAGGAACAGCACCGCGTCGGCGATCTCCTCCGGCGTGCCGAGCCGCCCTGCCGGGATTTCGGCGCACCAGCCCGCCCGGATCGCTTCGGGGGACACCCCGCGCCGGCTCGCCAGGTCGGCCGCCAGTTCCGCCAAGCGTTCGGTCGCGGTATAGCCCGGCAGCACGCACGAGATCCCGATCCCGTCCGCGGCGTGCTCGCGCGCGATCGCGCGCACCAGGCCGAGCAGCCCCGCGCGCAGCGCGCTCGAGATGACCAGCCGCGCGATCGGCTCGCGCGCCGCCACGCTCGAGACGTGCACGATCCGGCCCCAGCGCCGCCCTCGCATGATCGGGATCACGAGCCGGGCCAGCCGCACCAGCGCCAGGAAGTTGCGCTCGAAGCCCTGCTGCCACATCGCGTCGGTGCACTCCAGGAACGCTCCGGGCGGCGGCCCGCCGGCGTTGCTGACGGCGACGTCCAGTGCTCCCAGCTCCGCGCGCGCCAGCTCCACCGCGCGCTTCAGATCCTCGGCCCGGCCGACGTCGCCCGCGATCGGCACCGCCTGCGGGGCGCCATGCCGCTCGCGCAGTTCCGCGCAGAGCTCCGCCAGCAGCTCGGCGCGGCGCGCCATGACCGCCACGCGCGCTCGCTCGCGCGCGAACGCGACCGCGATCGCGCGCCCGATGCCGGCGCTGGCCCCGGTGACCAGCACCGCCCGTCCCTCGAGGCCGAGCTCCACTGCGGGCCCTCCTCGCTCCGCGCCGTGCTGCCGCCCCCAGCGGCCACCGGCGGCACCGCGGACGCCCGTGCCGGTCGCTCGCGGCCCCGCGCGCCCTTCAGTCCTCGCCCAGCACCACCTCGGCCCCGCCGCGCGCGGCGTTGATCTTGCGTACGAGCTGGTGCACCAGCTCGTGCCGCGCGCGCAACTCCTCGCGGTCGGCCGAGGAGCCGGCGTGGTGGATGGCGCTCACCAGGTCGCGCCGCTCACACTCCAGCAGCTCCAGCACCAGCTGCCATTCCGCCTCCGTCAGCTCCGGCTGGCGCTCCATGCCGCTCCTCCCCTCGCGGTCCCGCTGTCCCCGAGCATGGTACGCGGCATTCCGGATCGCTCAAGCGCGGCTGGCCGGTGCGCGGTGCGCCGGCGCCCGGGCCTCAGCGGCGGCCGGGGGCGGGCCGGGGGGGCTTGTCGCTGCCGCCCTGCGGAACGGCGCCCGGCGGCGGGCCGGCCGGCCTCGCGCGGCCGCCGCCCTCGGGATGGGCCCTGGCTGGCGGCGGCGAGGGCGGCCCCGCGGTCGAGTCGTACAGCGGGCCGTCGTCGACGATCACGAATCCCCGCCGCAGATCGTGCGGCACCCCGACCTGGACGGTGCCGCTGCAGCTGCCCCCGCGGCCGTCCTCGGCCGTGAACTGGATGTGGTAGACGCGCCCGTTGCCCAGCCCGCTCCGCTCGGCGCGCACCAGCACCCGCCGGCCGCCATCCAGGATGATCGCGTCGGGGGCGTGCCGGCCGTCGCCGAGCCCGTCGACCGGTTCATCCTGGTACACGCCGGTGATCGTGATCTGCGCCCGCTCGCCGTCGGCGTCGATCACGCCCTCGATCCCGATCTCGACCATCCGGTGGTTCGGCGGCCAGATCACCGCGATGCTCGGGCGGGCGTGGTCGCAGACCGGGGGATCGTTCGGATCGATGACGAGCACCTGCACCTCGTCGTCGGCGCGCCCCCCGAAGCCGTCATCGACCGTGAGCTGGAAGTGCAGCAGCGTGCCCTCGCTCGGGGCGACGAACGAGGGGCTCGCCGTCCTCGCGCCCTCGAGCTTCACCTGGATCTCGTCGGTGGCGAGCTGCTCCCACAGGTAGCTCAGCTGGTCGCCGTCCGGGTCGGAGCTCCGGGTGGCGTCCAGGTAGACCCGTTCGCCCGCAGGCACCGTCTGATCGGGCCCGGCATCCGCGATGGGCGGGTGGTTGACCGGTTCGACGGTGACCACCACCTGATCGGTCGCGCTCAGCTCGCCGTCGCTCACCGTCAGCTCGAACGCGAGCACGAGCGTCTGGCCGTTCGGCACCTCGGGGGCGAGGAAGGTGGCGGTGGGGGAGTCGGCTCCGGACAGCACGACCGCCGGCTCCGAGCTCCGGAGGATCTGCACCCACGAATAGCTGAGCGAGTCGCCATCGGGATCATAGCTCTTCGAGCCGTCGAGCGTGACCGTGCTGCCCTCGTTGAC
Organism: Planctomycetota bacterium; assembly: GCA_026004615.1. Taxonomy (GTDB): domain Bacteria; phylum Planctomycetota; class J058; order J103; family J103; genus BPJM01. The sequence goes on along the minus strand of BPJM01000001.1, from coordinate 275,681 downwards.
GAGCTGGTCCGGTCCCGCCACGGCGACCGGCTGCTGGTTGGTGTTGCGGACCGTGATGTCGACGGTGTCGGTGGCGCTCTGCTCGCCGAGCGAGACGGTGAGCCGGAAGGTCAGCACGACCGACTCGCCGCTGATCAAGGGCGCGGTGAAGGTGGGCCGGCAGTCGGTGGGATCGGAGAGCACGACCTGGGGCTCGCCTGCGATCTGCTCCCACTGGTAGCTGGCCCCTGGCACCGAGGAGCAGCCGTCGAGCTGCACCAGCGCGCCCTCGTCCACGGTCTGGTCCGGCCCCGCGTCGGCCAGCAGCTTGAACTGCCCCAGCACGACGCGGTCGGGATAGTAGAGCACGGCGAACTGCCAGCCGCCGCTCTCCGCAAAGCCGACCTCGGCGCCGTCCGGGGCGGTGGTGACCGGCGGCGCGTTGGCGAAGTGGCCCTTGCGGCCCGAGCTGGTCGAGGTCTGCAGGATGGTGAAGGTATCGGTGGGCGCCGGGACGAACCCATCGCGCAGCACGACCCGGAGCTCGGCATTCAGGTTCGCCTCCGCCACGCTCGAGGTCACCAGCAGCCGGTCGTAGCCACTTCCGGGCGCGGTGCCGGCGAGCTCGATCTCGAGCGTGCCCGCTGCCGTCTCGGTCTGCCGCTGCGCGTACCTGCCCTCGATGGTCAACACGCCGGGCCTGTCGATCCCGGGCGCCACCACCGCCGCGCTCTGCAACAGGTCCTGGTCCACCTCGAGCACCTGGACGATGCCCACTCCTTCCAGTCGGCCCGAGCCCTGGTTGAGCGCGGCCGTGCCGAACAGCTGCACGCGGGCGTCGGCGCGCCTCACGGAGAACAGTCCCTCGTTGAGGTGGCGCGGCGCACTGACATCGAAGCCGATGGTGGTGGTCGAGGCCTCGAAGCGCGCCTCCCCGAGGTTCACGAACTCGGCGTTGAGCCGCCGCACGACCCCGCCCCCGCCGAAGGTGACGTCCAGCAGCCCATCTGGGCCGTTGGTGAACCTGGGGCCGGAGGCAGAGCTCTTCGGGACGGCGATCTTCACCTCCGAGCCGCCCTGCATGCGGATGGTGCCGTGGTTGGTGAAGCCACTCGGCGATCTCAGCACGGTGATCCCGACGCTGCTGCCGGCGACGGTGCCCCCGCCCTGCAGCGCGAGCGTCACCCCCGCCGGCACGTCGCCCTCGAGGATGTGCTCGTTGCCGCCGAGGAGCAGCTGTCCCCCCAGCGGCCCCGACCCGAAGGTGAGCCGGGAGGCGGCGGTGCCGCCCGCGGCGAGCTGGACCGTGCCCGGGCCGGTGATCCTGCCTCCGAGGAAGTCGAACCGGCCATTGTGGATCCACAGCCCGCCGTCGAGCTTCAGCTCCCCCGCTTCCTGGCTGAAGCCGCGGCCGCTGCTGAAGGCGCGTACCAGGCCGCCGGCGGCGACCTCCAAGACGCCGCGGTTGGTCAGGTGGGTGGTGCCGTCGCCGAGGACGAGGGTGGTGCCCTCCAGCACCCGCACGGTGCCTTCGTTGACCACGTTGCCGTTGAACTTGCGCGTTCCGCCCGCCGCCTTGCGGACCTCGATTTCGCCTGCAGGAAGATTGGTGAACACGACGCCCTCGCCGGCGCAGTCGATCCGGATCTCGCTCGCCCCCGCCGCGCCCATCACGATGCGCCCCGCGTTGGCGAAGCTGGCGACGCTGCTCCCGTTCCAACCCGAGAGCACGGTGAAGTCGGACTTGCCGGCGACGGTGCCGCTGGAAAGCAGCAGCTCCACCCCTGCGGGCACATCCGAGCGCAGCCGGATCGCCCTGCCGCCGAGCAGCAGCGCCAGGGGCGCGAGCGGGCCGGTGCCGAAGCTGAGCTCCAGGCTGCCGCCGACCGAGGTCATCTCCGGGATGCCGGCGATCCGCCCGCCGAGGTAGCTGAAGCGCGCGTTCTGGACCCAGAAGCTGCCGTCGTCGGCCCGGTCCTCGGGCGTGCCGCCGTCGTCGAGCTCGAGCGTGCCGGCGTGCTGCACGAAGCGGCGCTGGCTGTGGAGCAACAGCCGCGCTCCGGACTGCACCTGCACCTGCCCTTCGTTCACGAACTCTGCTCCGCCTCCGAGCAGGCCGAGGGTGACACCGGACTTCACGAGCACGGTCCCCTGGTTGGTCACGTTGCCGACGAAGTTGCGGTCGCCGCCTGCTCCCTTCTTCCAGATGACCTCGCCATCGGGGGCGTTGGTGAACCGGCCGCCGGGCTCCACGTTGATCAGCGCCTGGGTGCCCGTCGCGGTGCCGATCTCCAGCCTGCCGTGGTTGGTGAAGCTGCCGCCGTCCTTCTCCGGCTTGAGCTCCAGCCACGCAGCCTGCCAGCCCAGAGGGCCGAAGGTGCCCCCGCCCTGCAGCGACAGGGTTACCCCGTGCGCGATCGCGCCGAGCACGCGCACGTCCCGGCCCGCCACCAGCAGGGTTGCCGGCTCGAGCGGCCCAGTGCCGAAGGAGAGCTCCTGCCGGCCGCCCGCGGACACCAGCTCGGGCACGCCCTCGATCGTGCCGCCCTCGTAGTCGAAGCGGCCGTTGTTCATCCAGAAGCCGCCCCCCACGCGCAGCAGCCCGCCCCGCTGGCTGAAGCGGCGGCCGCCGCTGAGCACGATCGCCCCGGCCTTGTCCTCGATCCAGAACGTGCCCTCGTTGATCACGTGCATGGGACCCGTGGGTGGGTTGGTCAGCCGCACCCGCGGGTCGGCGATCCGGACCGTGCCGGCGCTTCCGTTGGTCCAGACCCCCGCGATCACCCGCTCGCCGCCGCTCGCGCCCGTCTCGGCGCGCAGCAGTCCCTGGTTCGTGAACGAGCCCTGCGGGTCCACGATCAGCTCGGCGCTCTGCGGGGAGACCCCTTCGGAGACGGGCGCCGAGGTCAGCAGCATCGTGCCCGCGTTGGTGGCTTTCCCGGCGAGGATCAGCTGTGCGAAGGCGCCGGTGGTGGTGCCGCCGGCGGCGTTCTCGAAGGTCCCGCGGGCGACGATGCGCACCTCGCCCCGGTTCTCCAGGGGGCTGTAGATTGTGTTGGCATGGCCGATGACCTCGAAGACCGCATCGGAGCCGACCGCGAGCGTGCCGCTACCGCGCCAGGCGGAGGGAAAGCCGTCCCAGACGAACTGGACCCGACCCCGCTCGAGGGAGGCTCCCGCTTCGCCGACGGTCAGATCACCCCGCGCGAGCAGCAGCGTCGCCTGCGCCGAGGCGAGGCGCAGGCCCCCCACCGCGGCCTGGGCGGCGGCCAGCCTGATCGTGTAGGTGCGCCCCGGCTGGACAGGGTCCACGGCGTCGATCACCGCCACGTCGCCCGTGCCCGGCACCCGCTCCGCGCCGCTCGCGCTCAGCCAGCGGCTGGCGTCGTACCAGGAGCCGCTCACGGGCTCCTTCCAGCGGACCTCCTCGGCCCACAGCGGCCCCATGCCGAAGAACAGCAACGCCGCCACCAGCGCGGCCCGCAGCGCCCCGGCGGCGCAGCGGGCCGGGAGCGGGCGGCAACCCGAACGCAACAGACGCCGAGCGAGCCGACAGAAGCGTGCGCGCATGGCCTGGAGACTCCACCGACCACCGCCCCCCGGATCACAGCGGGCGCCCGGCCGCTCCCCCCGGCGGCTGCCGCCCGCTCCCCGCAAGCATAGCCCACCGGCGGGCAGGCCGGCCAGCCGGCGGGGGCGAAAGCCGGCCGGCGGCGCGGCCGATACCCTGAAGGGCGTGCGGGCTGCCCGGCAGGGGCGGGCCCGCCGGAGGAGGAGGGGCAGGACCGTGCCGCTTCGCCCGAGTGCAGCCGCGCTCGTTCTGGCGCTGGGCGCCGCCGCCGGCTGCGCGGTGCACACCGCCTACGAGCCGCTGCGCGTGGTCTCGCTGCCCGCGCCCTCGCGCGCGGAGTTCGCCGAGGAGCTGCCGCCGGGCGAGCTGGCGCTGGAGAAGGTGACCGATCCGGCGGCCTGGCCGGAGCTGGCGGTGCCGATCGAGGACCGCGCGGCCCTGCTGGAGGCGATCGAGCGCAGCCTGCACTATCTCGCCAAGCCGTCCTCGCGGCGCTACTACCCCTACCTGGACATCTCGCATGGGCGGGTGGTCCGCTCGCTCGAGGCGTTCCGGGACCTGGTCAGCAGCGGGCTCGGGCCCGAAGAGCTCGCCCGGGCGCTGCGCCAGCGGTTCGAGCTGTACCGCTCGCGCGGCCGCCGCGGCACGGGCGAGGTGCTGTTCACCGGCTACTGCGAGCCGATCTACGAGGCGGCGCTGCGCCCGGACGCGCGGTTTCGCTTCCCGCTCTACCGGCGCCCGGACGACCTGGTATCGACCGAGGAGGGGGTGCCGCTCGGCCGCCGCCTGCCCGACGGCCGGCTGGTGCCCTATTTCACGCGGGAACAGATCGACGCCGGCGGGGCGCTGCGCGGCCGGGGGCTGGAGCTGGTCTGGCTCGCCGATCCGCTCGAGGCCTACCTGGTCCACGTGCAGGGCTCGGCGCGGCTCCGTCTGGTGCACGAGGGGGGGAGGCTCTTGCCGGTGGGATACGCCGGCAAGACCGACCGGCCGTACCGCAGCCTCGGCCAGGCGCTGGTGCGCGACGGCAAGGTCGCCAAGGAGGAGATGTCGCTCGGCGCGATCAAGCGCCACTTCCGCGAGCGGCCAGCCGAGCTATGGCCGTATCTGTTCGAGAACGAGAGCTACGTGTTCTTCCGCGTCGCCGAGGGCGGGCCCTACGGATCGCTCAACGAGCGGGTCACCCCGCGGGTCACGATCGCGACCGACAAGTCGGTCTTCCCGCGCGCCGCGCTCGCCTTCGCCGACTGCCGGCTGCCGCGCCCGCAACCGGATGGCAGCCTGGAGCAGGCCCCGTTCCGCGCCTTCTGCCTGGATCAGGACACCGGGGGCGCGATCCGCAGCGCCGGGCGGTGCGACATCTTCCTCGGTACCGGGCCCGAGGCCGAGCGGATCGCCGGCGCCACCATGTCGGTGGGCCGGCTTTTCTACCTGTTCCTCAAGGAGTGAGACCGCAGCGACGGCGCGCCGCGCGCGGCAGCCAGCCTCGCCGCTCAACCCTTTCCCTTGCGGGGCTGCCGCCGGCGCTGGCCGGCGGTCGGATACCAGCCCCCGCTCTCGCGCCGCCAGTTGTCCAGCTGCCAGCGGATGTGCTTGATCTCGGGGAAGGTGCGCAGCTCCTGCTCGATGCGCGCCAGCACCTCGGCGTTCACCTCGCCCTGCACGCGCGCGCGCGCCGGCAGGTACCGGACCTCGCCGCGCACCGTCAGCACGTCGCGCGAGATCGTCACCGAGAGCCGATCGGCATCGAGCCCGTGCCGGACCCAGGTCCCGCGCACGCGCATCTTGGTGGCCTGTGCGTCCTGCGCCATCGGGCTAGAGTATAGACGCCGCACCGGGCGGTGCCCATGGGCCGGATGGGCCAGCGGCCGGCCCGGCGGGCGCGGTCCGGGCTCGGAGGGAGGGGGCATGGCGCAAGCGATCTATCGCGCCCGGTTCGAGGTGCCGGCCGAGGAGCTGTTCGCCTGGCACGAGCGGCCCGGAGCGCTGGAGCGGCTGCTGCCGCCCTGGAGCGGCATGCGCGTGCTCGAGCGCCAGGGCACCATCCGCAACGGCGACCGGGCGGTGCTGCAGTTGCGGCTGGGGCCGCTGCGGGTGCGCTGGGTGGCGCTGCACCGCGGGTATGAACCGGGCAGGCGCTTTGCCGACGAGCAGGTCGAGGGCCCGTTCGCGAGCTGGTTCCACGAACACCGCTTCCTGCCGGAGGGCCCGCATGCCTGCACGCTCGAAGACCGGATCCGCTACCGAGAGCCGGCTGGCTGGCTGGGCCGGGCGGTGGCCGGCTCGTGGGTGCGGCGGGAGCTGGAGCGCACCTTCGCCTGGCGCGCGGGGCGGCTGCGCGCCGAACTGGAGCGCCACCGCCGGGCGCGCGCGGCGCTGGGCGGCCGCTCGTTGCGGGTGCTGGTGAGCGGGGCGGGGGGGCTGATCGGCCGCGAGCTGTGTCCGTTTTTGACCGCGGGCGGCCATGCGGTGCGGCGGCTGGTGCACGGCGCGCCGCCCGGGCCCTTGCCGGGGGCGGGCGGGGAGGCCTTCGGCTGGGACGCGCTGGCGGGCCGGCTCGACCCGCAGGCATTCGATGCGATCGATGCGGTCGTGCACCTGGCGGGCGAGCCGATCGCCGCGGGGCGGTGGACCGCGGAGCGCAAGCGGCGCATCCGGCAGAGCCGGGTGGAGGGCACGCGCGCGATCGCCGAGGCGCTCGCCGCGCTCGCCCGGCCGCCGCGGGTGCTGGTCTGCGCCTCGGCGATCGGCTGGTACGGCGACCGGCCGCCGGCGGAGCCGCTGGAGGAGGCGAGCCCGCCCGGCACGGGCTTTCTGGCGGAGGTCTGCCGCGCCTGGGAGGAGGCGGCGGAGCCGGCGCGCCGCGCCGGCATCCGGGTGGTGCAGGCGCGGCTCGGGGTGGTGCTGAGCGGGCGCGGCGGGGCGCTCGGGCGCATGCTGCCCGCGTTTCGCCTCGGGCTCGGGGGGCCCATCGGGAGCGGCCGCCAGATCATGAGCTGGGTGCACATCGACGACGCGGTGGGGGCGTTGTACCAGGCGCTGTGGGACGAGCGGCTCGCGGGGCCGGTCAACGTCACGGCTCCGGTTCCGGTCTCCAACCGCGCCTTCGCCCGCACGCTCGGCCGCGTGCTCGGCAGGCCGGCCGCCCTCGGACTGCCGGCGCCGGTGGTCCGGTGGACCCTCGGCCAGCTCGGCGAGGAGCTGCTGCTGGCCGGTGCGCGCGTGCTGCCGCGGCGGCTCGAAGAGGCCGGGTTTGCCTTCGCCCACCCGGAGCTGGAGGGGGCGCTGCGCGCGGAGACGGGGCGGCTGGCGCCGGGCGGGCGCAGCCGGCAGGCGAGGAGGGCACGACGGACATGAACGAGGCGGCCAGGGAGGAGCAGACCTCGCGGGTGGCGGCCGGCAGCCGCCGCTGGTGGCCCTGGCGGCGGGTGCGCACCCGGCCCGGCGCCTCGCCGGGCACGATCGTGATCGAGCCGGACCTGCCGCCGCCCTGGATCCGCGTCATGGCGTACGGGCCCGAGGGGTTGTTCGCGGACGAACAAGGGGTGAGCCTGGAGCGGGTGCACGAGCTGCGCGGCAGCCAGCCGGTGCTCTGGGTGAACGTCGACGGCGTCGGGGATGCGGAGGTGCTGCGGCGGCTGGGCGAGATGTTCGGGCTGCACCCGCTGGCGCTGGAGGACGTCGCCCACGTCCAGCAGCGCCCCAAGGTGGAGCACTATCCGGGGCATCTGTTCATCGTCACCCGCATGGTGACGCTGGAGCCGGACGGGGTGCACACCGAGCAGCTGTCGATGTTCCTCGGCGAGGACTGGGTGCTGACCTTCCAGGAGCGGCGCGGGGACTGCTTCGATCCGGTGCGCGAGCGGCTGCGCGACGGCCGCGGGCGGCTGCGCAAGCGCGGGCCGGACTACCTCGCGTATGCCTTGCTCGACGCCCTGGTCGACCACTACTTCCCGGTGCTGGAGGGCTTCGGCGAGCGGCTGGAGGGGCTGGAACAGGAGCTGATCGGTACTCCGGAACGGCAGACCATCGGGCGGGTGCACGCTGCCAAGCGCGATCTGCTGGCGCTGCGGCGCGCGGTGTGGCCCCTGCGCGAGGGGGTGGGGACGCTGCTGCGCGAGGAGGGCGGGCGCATCACGGCCGAGACGCGCGTGTTCCTGCGCGACACCCACGACCACCTGCTGCGGATCGCGGACATCATCGAGACCTACCGCGAGCTGGCCTCGGGCTTCGTCGACCTCTATCTGTCGAGCCTCAGCATCCGCATGAACGAGGTGATGAAGGTCCTGACGATCATCGCCACCATCTTCATCCCGCTGACGTTCATCGCCGGGGTGTACGGGATGAACTTCGACCCGGATACATCCCCTTACAACATGCCGGAGCTGCGCTGGCGGTGGGGCTATCCGGCGATCCTGGCGGCGATGGCGATCGTGGCGTGCGGGATGCTGCTCTGGTTCCGGCGCAAGGGGTGGTTGTGGTCGGGCGACTGAGCGGCGTATCCTGACGGGGAGCGGGGCGGCCGGCCGGCGGGGCGGCGGGGTGCGTGGCGCGGGCGGACATGCTCCGGCCGGCACCGCGGTCGCGGACCGGGCGTGGCGGACCAGGGGGGCGAGCGATGAGCCAGCTCTCGGTGTTCGTGGACGTGCACACCAGCGAGGACAGGCCGTTCACCCACGTGCCCAGCCCGCGCATGGGCGGCAACCTCGGGGTCGTGGTGGGAGCGGTGCAGGGCGCCGACATCTGGATGTGCGGGCGCGGGCAGGACGGCGTGGTCGAGCACCAGACGGAGGGCGAGACGACGTATCTGTTCCGGGCCGAGGTGCCGGACAAGTACGAGGTGCTGCTCGGCCCCATCGTCACGACGCTGGAGGTGAAGGGCCGGGTTGCGACCCGCGACGTGGGTCCGCTCAAGGCGCTGGTCAACCTGCTGGAGAGCCGCTTCTGGGCCTTCGGCGACGAGGGCGAGGTGCTGGCGGCGGTGCGCGGCTCGATCAGCGCGGACGGTGCCGCGCGGGCGGCCCGCGGCGAGGCGGTGGCGGGGGTGAGCAGGACCAGCTTCGAGATCCCGGAACTGGGCGACGGCGTGCGGCTGCCCCCGGTGGCGGTGCCGGCGAGCGAGGTCCGCCGCATCTACGACGTGGAGCACGTGGTGTGCGCGGAGCAGGTGCCGATCGAGCAGGCGGCGCCCTACGTGGTGCGGGCGACGGCGGCGCTCGAGGCGCTGGAGAACGGCTTTCCCGCCGGCGCGCACGCGCTCGGCGAGGTCGAGACCCGGCACCACGTCGATGTCCGCCTTCCGGTGCGGATCGGCGGGCGGCGGCTGTTCTTGCGCTGGACGTCCAGCGAGGGCTTCGACGAGCGCTCGCGCGCGCACCTGTCGCCTGCAGCGCGCGGACACGACGACAGCTACAAGGAGGCGCTCGCGCAGAGGCGCAAGCTGCGCGCCATGCAACGCGCCCGCTACGATGCCGAGGTGGCGCGGCTGCGCGGCATGGCGAGCGGGCTCGGCGCCCAGGAGCGCGAGGAGGCGGAGATCAAGGCCTTCCTGGAGGAGGCCCGCCGCTGCGCGATGTCGGCGAAGGACCTCAGGCAGGGGCTGGAGGAGATCCGCGCCGCCTATCGCGACAAGCGCCTGGAGGGCGACCGGCACCGGCGGCTGCTCGGCGAGCTGGCGCAGCGGCTGCGCCGGCGTTGGGACGCGCTGTTGCCGGTGGAGGTGGAGGAGGCGTGCGTGGGCAGCGCCCTGGAGGACGAGGAGGCCGAGGCCGTCGCGACCTCCGCTGGCACCGGGACGGCTGCCGGCGGCGGCGAGGAGCGGCGGGTGCGGCTCGATCTGTCCAGCCCCGCGCGCGCCTTCGAGTCCATGCTGGCGGCGCTGCGCGCGGGCGACTTCGAGTCCTTCCAGCAGACCCATTCCGATGCCGCCAGGTTGACGCTGACGCGCGAGGGCTTCGAGCGGGCGGTGCGCGAGCTGGCCACCCATGGCCCGCCCGAGGTGAGCGAGTTCAAGAGCTCGGAGCACTCCTCGCGCGTGATGCTGAAGAGCGGTCGCTGCCTCACGCGGATGCGCAAGTACGGCGACGCCTGGCTCAGCATCTATCCCTGGGTGAAGTAGCCGTCCGCGGGCTTGTGGCTACCACAGCGCGAGCAGCCGGCACGGCCCGCCCGAGCCGCCGGCGACCCGCGGTGCGCCGACGAAGAGCCAGGCCCCGCAGGGCGGCACCTCGTCCAGCCCGGCGACGTTCTCCAGCCCCCAGCGGCCGGCGCCGAGCCAGATCTGGTGGGTCTCGAACGCGGTCGATCTTCCCGGGTCGAGGCTCAGGGTGTCCACCCCGAGCCCGGTCACGGTGCGCTCGGCGAGCAGCCAGCGCGCCGCCTCGGGCGCGATGCCCGGGAAGTGCAGCCTGCCGCTGGCGTCGGGGTTGCGGAAGGCGGCGGGATCGGCGGCGCGCGCCGCCCAGCCCGTGTGGACCAGCACGCACGCCCGCGGCGGCAGCCGCCCGTGGCGCCGCTCCCAGGCGAGCAGGTCATCCACCTCGAGCGCGGTGTCGGGATCGCGTGCGGCACGCGCGCTGATGTCGACCACCGCCGCCGGCACCACCAGCTCTGCGGGCGGCAGGCGCTCGACGCTCGCGCCCCGGGGATCGAAGTGCACCGGGGCGTCCATGTGGGTGCCGCTGTGCTCGTAGTAGCGCAGCGTGAGCCCGAAGTAGCCGTGCTCGGCGACGGTGGTCGTGGTCTCGGCCAGCAGCGCCGGCTCGCCCGAGAAGGTGGGAAAGCCCGGGTGGAGCACGTGGGTCAGATCCCGGACGTGGCGCAGGCGGCGGGGCGGGGCGGCGCGGCCCCCATCCTCGGGCACCAGCGATGCGCTGCTGCAGCCGCCGAGCGCCGCCCCCAGGAGTGCCGCCCCGCCTGCGAGCGCGGCTCCCAGCGCCTGGCGCCGGCTGAGCGCGGCGGCGCCGGCCGCGGCCATCACCCGCGCATCGCACATGGCGTCAGCCTCCTGCGCGAGCCTCGTTCCACAGCGCCGTCAGCCGCCAGCGCAGCTGCTCGCACAGCCGCACCAGCTCGGGGTCGTCCCGGTGCTCGCGCGCGGCGGCGGCGATCCGGCGCAGGCCCTGTTCGGGGTCGAGCCGGTAGCGCAAGAGCACCGCGCTCTGCACCTGCATGGCGATGCGCATCACCGCAGGCCGATCGCCGGCGCGCGCGGCCTCCTCCAGCTGGCGCCGGACGTCCGGGTCCTCGTAGGCCTGGAGCATCTCGGGGATCAGCCGCTTGAGGGTCTCGGGCGTCATGCCGGATGCTCCCGCCGGGCTCTTTTCGCCGGCGGCGGGAGTGCTCCTCCGCCATCCGGCGGCCAGCACCATCGCCCTTACCCATCCCGGCGTCCGCTGGCAAGTCCCGCTCCGGGGGCCGGCCGGGCCAGGCCGGCCGGCGGGCCCGCGCCGCGGCGCGGGAGCGCGGCCGGCGCGCGGCTAGCCGTAGGCCAGGTGGCGCTGCAGCAGCAGCGTGCCGACGGTGTACAGGTTGTTGGCGGCGTGCGCGGCGATGGGGGCCCACAGACTGCCCGCGCGCTCGTAGGCGAGTGCGAGTGCGACCCCCAGCGCGAATACCGCCGGCATGTCGACCGGCGGATGGACGGCGGCGAACAGTGCGGCCGAGGCCACGATGGCGCCCGTGCGGCCCAGCCGCGCTCGCAGCGGCAGATACAGCAGGCCGCGGAACAGCACCTCCTCGGCCAGCGGCGCCAGCACGCAGGCGATGGCGGCGACCAGCACCAGATCGAGCAGCCGGCCGGTGGTGAGAAAGAGCGCTGCGGCCGGGTTGGGCAGGCGCGGCCAGTCGAGGCGGTCGCACAGCTGCTGGGAGAGCAGCTGCAGCCCCATGACGAAGGGGAAGGCGAGCAGCAGATACCATAGGCCGATCCCGAGCACGCGCCCGGCCGGCCCCCTGCCGAGCCCCAGCGGCTCGAGCCCGCGCGGCGCCCTGCCCGCCGCCGCCAGCCCCCCGGCGGCGAGCAGCACCAGGGCGAGCGCGCCGGCGAGCAGGCGCGCCGCTGGCGGCCCGGCGCGCGGGGGTTCGGCGGCGGCCCAGGGTGCAGCGAGCGCGCCGGCGAGCACGGCTGCGAGCGGGAACGCCACCACCAGGGCCGCCACCAGCCCCAGCCCCCAGCCGGCTCGTGCCGGCGGGCCGGGGGGCGGCGGTACGGTGCGCCGGCGCCCCAGCCGCACCAGCACCAGCACGGCTCCCGCCAGCGCCAGCGCACTGCTCACCACCAGCCCCGCCAGCTGCACGCGCGCCAGATCGGGCCGGTGCTGCAGGCGCAGGGCGAGGTACGCCTCGAAGGCGGCCGGATCGAAGCCGCCCTCGCCCACGAACGGCAGGCCGTCCATCAGGAACCAGGCCGCAGCACCGGTTCGAGCAGGCCTTCGATCGGGCTCGAGGCGGTGGCGTAGAGCTTCTTCGGGATGCGCCCGGCCAGGTAGGCCTGGCGGCCGGCCTCGACCGCGAGCCGCATCGCGTGCGCCATGCGCACCGGCTCGCGCGCGCACGCGATGGCGGTGTTCATGAGCACTCCGTCCGCGCCCAGCTCCATGCACTCGGCGGCATCGCTGGCGGTGCCGACCCCGGCATCGACGATGACCGGCACCGAGACCGCCTCCTTGATCAGCACCAGGTTGTACGGGTTGCGGATGCCGAGCCCGGAGCCGATGGGGGCGGCGAGCGGCATCACCGCGGCGCAGCCGATCTCCTCCAGCCGGCGCGCCAGCACGATGTCATCGGTCACATACGGCAGGACCGTGAAGCCCTCGGCGACCAGCGTCCGCGCCGCTTCCAGCGTGGCGACCACGTCGGGCATGAGCGTCTTGGGATCGCCGATGACCTCGAGCTTGATCAGCGAGCTGAGCCCGGCCTCGCGCGCCAGCATGGCGGTGCGCACCGCCTCGGCCGCCGTGGTGCAGCCGGCGGTGTTGGGCAGGATGTGGATCCGCTCGCGGTCGATGAAGTCGAGCAGCGTCGGCTCGGAGCTGCCGAGCGGGATCCGCCGCACGGCGACGGTGACCATCTCGGTGCCCGAGGCCGCGAGCGCCTCGCGCATGACCTCGAAGCTCGGATACTTGCCGGTACCGACGATCAGCCGCGAGCGGAGCACCAGCTCGCCGAGCCGCAGCGGTGCGTCGTCCATGATCCCTGATCCCTCTCAGTTCCTGCCAGCAGGGGGCGCGGTCGCGCGCCTGGCTCTGCGCGCGCGGGGCTAGCCGCCCCCGACGAAGGTGACGATCTCGATCCGGTCGCCGTCGGCGAGCGCGGTCTGCTCCAGATCCTGGCGCCGCACCAGCCGGCCGTTGCGCTCGAGCGCGAACGCCGGCGTGCGCGGGGCCAGCCGCGCCACCAGCTCGGCCGCCGTGGTGCCGCGTGGAATCCGGTACGGCTCGCCGTTGACGACCAGCGCGATCGTGTCCGACTGCTCGCCCATCCGCTGCGCGCCCCGGCTGCTGTCCGCGCGCCGTTCCTTCCGCGCGATGGAGATGCTAGGCTAGCCCTGCCCCGGCGGAGCGTCAAACCGCAGTTCCGGTGCGGGTGGACCGGGCCCCGCCTGCCGGCGCAGCGGCGGGCGGCGATCGGAGCTAGCGCGGCGCGCCCCGGCGTGGCACCGCCCGGTGCCGCGGCTATGCTGGGGGGCGAGGGACGCGGGGGGTGCGAGGCGATGGCGGCGATCGCGATCGAGCCGGTCGAGGCGGCGGATGTGCGGCGGGTGGCGGGCTATTACGAGCTCGTCGAGGTGGCCTGGGGGGAGGCGCGCGGCAGCGCGCCGCGTCCGGTGCGCTGGCCCGTGTTGCCGCCGCCGGCGCAGGCGCGGACCTGGGTGGCGCGCGAGCCGGCGCCGGGCGGCGGGGAGCGGCTGCTGGGGCTGGTCTGCGCGCGGCCGGCCCCGGGCATGAACATGCTGGAGTTCCTCTATGCGCGGCCGGGGCCCGAGCGCGGCGACACCGTGGTGGCGCTGGTGCGGTCGGCGCGCGCCTGGTTGCGCGAGCGCGACGTGAGCCGCGTGCTGTATGTCGCCTTCAACTGGTGGCGGACCGAGCCGTTCGCTCCCGATCTGGTGGCGCCCCTGGCGGCGCTCGGCATGCGCCGGCTGGAGGGGGTCTATCTCGCATACGACCTCCGGGCCGGAGCCCCGGCGCCCGCGCCGGTCCCCACGGGCTACCGGGTGGTGCCGTGGGAGGATGGGTGGTTCGAGCAGGCGTGCGCCATGATGCTGCGCTCGCCCGAGCCGGACCCGATCTACTGGGACATGGGGCTGTGCCGCCGCTCGATCGAGGGGGCGGCGGCACCGGGCGGCTGCATGTTCCCGGGCGGCCTGGGCCAGCTCGCGCTCGCACCCGGCGGCGAGCTGGCGGCGTTCTCGCTGGCGACCGTGCGCGGCTACATCAACCACGTCTACACCGCGCCCGAGCATCGCGGGCGCGGGCTCGGGGCGGCGGTGCTGACGCGGGTGCTGGGGGCGATCGCCGAGCGGGGCCTGGAGCGGGCGACCATCCTCACCCACGACAACAACCCGGGCGCGATCCGGCTCTACCGGCGGCTGGGCTTCGAGCTGGAGTTCACCTTTCCGCAGTTCTTCGAGCGGTGGGAGGAGGAGCCGTCCTAGGCAGGCCGCGGCGCGGGTGGCGAGGCCGGGAGGCGGTCCTGCGGGCGAGGGGTAGCGGCGCCGGCGGCCGCTAGGTCCCCGGTCCCAGCTCGACCTGCAGCTCGTGCCGCTCCTCGCCCCGCAGCACGGTCACGGTGACGCTCTCGCCGGGCTGGTACAGCTCCAGCGCGTTGAGCAGGTCATCGGTCCGGCGCACCGGATGCTGGCCGATGGCGACGATCAGATCGCCCAGCACCAGCTGCCCGCGGACCGAGCGCGTGGGCCGCAGACCCGCCGCCTCCGCCCCCGAGCCGGGCACCACCTCCAGCACCAGCACCCCCTCCAGCCCCAGGCGGCGCGTGATGTGGTCGGGTGCCACCCGCACTCCGAGCGAGGGCCGGACCAGGCGCCCGCGCGCGATGAGCTGCGGCACGACCCGGCGCACGGTATCCACCGGTACGGCGAACCCGATCCCGGCATACTGCCCGGTGCGGCTGTAGATCGCGGTGTTGACCCCGATCACCCGCCCGGCGCTGTCCAGCAGCGGCCCGCCCGAGTTGCCGGGATTGATCGCCGCATCGGTCTGGATCACGCCCTCGATCACGCGTCCGGTTGCGGACTCGATCTCGCGTCCCAGCGCGCTGACGATGCCCGAGGTCATCGAGCGGTCGAGTCCAAACGGGTTGCCGATCGCATACACGAGCTGGCCGACGCGCAGATCCTCGGAGGTGCCGAGCGCGATCGGGCGCAACGCTCGCAGCCCGGCATCGACCTTGATGACCGCGAGGTCCTTGTCCGGGGCGGCACCCACCAGCCGGCCGCGCAGCTCGGTCTCGTCGTCCAGCCGTACGATGATCTCGTTGGCGCGCTCGACCACGTGGTAGTTGGTCACGATGTGCCCATGCTCGTCCCAGATGAAGCCGCTGCCCGTGCCCTGGGGGATGCGGAACAGGTTGAAGGTGAACACATCCCGCCGCACCGCGACGTTCGTGATGTAGACCACGCTCGGCGAGACCCGCTCGAACAGCTCGATCTGCGAGCGCTCCAGCTCGGAGAGCTGCCCGCGCGGGGGTGACCGGCCGGGGCTCGACGTGCGGCACCACGAGCGGGCGCAACAGGCCCGATTCCAGGCCGAGCAGCACGAGCAGGCCCGCGCACGCCAGCCACAGCGCCACCTGCACGCCCCGCAGCCCGGCCGGCGGGCGGCGCCCGGAGCGGGGGCGCGGCCCATCCATCTCCACGCCCCGTTCGTACTCGTAGTCCGCCGGGATCATTCGTTCTCCTCCCGCTCGCGGCGGCGCTGCGGCCGCCCCGCGCGCCATGGTAACCTGCTGCACGCCCGCGGGGGAGCCGCCGCCGGCGGAGGGCAGCCGCTCGCCGCCGCCGCGCCGCCCGGGTGCGGCGGTCGTTGATCGGGGCGGGGCTCTCGCTTAAGATATGGGCCCTACGGCGGCGGCTGCGGGCGAGCGCAGGGGGATACGCGGTTGCGGGTGGTCTCCAGGTACTGCGACAGCTGCGGCACCAAGATCCCGGCCGAGGACATCGCGGGCGGGGCGGCGCTGCAGGTCGACGACGCCTACTACTGCGCCGAGTGCAAGGTCGACGTGCTGCCGCTGGTCGGCAAGAAGGAGCAGGAGCCCGCAGCGGGCGCGGCGGCCGGCGGTGCTCGCTCCGCGCCCGGGGCGGCTGCGCCCGAGGCGCCGCCTGCGGCGGCGGCGCCCGGCGGGCGCAAGGCCCCGGCCTCCAGGAGCGCGGGCTCGCCGCCCGCGCAGCGCGCCGCGGCGCGCCGGCGGCTCAAGGCAGGGGCGAAGGAAGCTGCAGGGGCGCCCAATGGCGCCGCGCGCAGGCCGGTGCGGGCGCAACGCGAGGCGAGGGCGGCCGCACCAGCGGCGGAGGCGGCCGGCGAGCGGCGCGCCGCCGGGGGCGCAGCTGCCAGAGCGGCCGGCGGGGCTGGAGCGCGCGGGCTCAAGCGGCGGGCGGGTGGGCCCCCGCGCGGCCGCTCCGGCTCGGGCGAGCGCGCGCCCGCGCCGCGCCGCAGCGGGCCGCCGATGGGGCTGATCCTCGGGGGGTGTGCGGCCGCCGGGGTGCTGATCGTCATCGTGGCGGTCATGGCCGCCGGTCCGAGGGCGGCCGACACGCGCCCGGCGCGGCCGAGCGCCGAGCAGCTCGCGGCCGAGGCGGCCGCGCGCTCCGAGCGGCTGTTCCAGCAGACGCAGGCGGAGGTGGGCGAGCCGCGAGCGGAACAGCTCGCAGCGGCGATCGCGCGCTGGAGCGAGGTGCGGGCGGAGTTGAGCGGCGAGTGGGCCACCAAGGCGGAGGCCGAGATCGCGCGGCTGCGCACCGAGCTGGACCAGGCGGCCGCGGCCCGCATCGCCGAGGTGGCAGAGCGGGCGGGCGCGCTCGCCGCCAAGGGGCAGCTGGAGGAGGCGCTCCAGCTGTGGGCGGCGGTGCCGGGCAGCTTCCGCCGCGTGCAGGCGTGGGCCGACAAGGCGATGCCGGAGATCGAACGGCTCGAGCGCCTGGCGCTGGCCAGGGCGGAGGCCGAGCCCCTGCTCGCCAAGGCGGAGCAGTACGCGGCGGCCGGCGAGTACGAGCGCGCGCTCGGGGTGCTGGAGGGCTTCGATCTGGAGCGCTACCGCGACACCACGTGGGGCGAGCGCATCGCGGCGCTGCGGGAGCAGTACCGCGGCGGGGGCAGCGAGGCGGCCCAGCAGCAGGCGGTGGCCCGCATCAAGGAGAAGGAGGCCCAGCAGGCCGCCGAGCGCGAGCGCCAGCGCGCGCAGAAGCGGCGCGACGACCTGGCGCGCCTGGCCAGCATGCCGTGGGAGAACCTCGGCGTCGACCTCATGATCTACAAGCTCCCCGAGCCGACGCCCAAGGAGAGCTGGAAGCCGGTCGACAAGGAGCTGCACGGGACCGCGGGCGCGGCGCTGTCGCAGTGGGGCGGCGAGATCGGCGCCATCGCCGGGGTGGGCAAGCCCGACTGGCAGGATTATCTGCTCGAGCTCGAGTACAAGGTGGTGCGGGGTTCGTTCTCGCTCGGAGTGCGCGCGAGCGGGCGCGGTTTCGTCAAGCTCGAGCCGGAGCTGGTCAAGGACGGCAACTGGCACAAGCTGACGGTGCTGGTCTACGGCTACGACGAGGACGCCTTCCAGGAGATGCTGGCCGGCGGGCGCACGCGCAAGATCGCCTACGACAGCATGCGGGACTCGCTGGCCGGCGGGATCTGCTTCGCGCTGCACCCGCAGTCCGAGGTCCACTTCCGCGACATCAAGGTCAAGGTCATCAACCGGCGCTAGGGCCGGCCGGGCGGCTTCGGAGCCCCGCGGCGGCGGCCGCCGCCGCGCGCTTGCGGGCCAGCCGCTCCAGGCGCCGCACGAGCTCGGCCTGCAGCCGCGCCGCTCGCTCGGCCGGCAGCCGGGCGGCACGCCGCCTGAGCAGGCTGAGCGCCAGCGCGGCGGCGTGCTCGGCGAGCACCAGCTCGCGGGTTCGGTGTTCGGCCAGGCGTGCCAGCGCCAGCAGCGCCTCGAGCGGCGGTTCGGGCAGCCGGAGCAGTTCCGCCCACGCGCGCGCCGCCTCTGCGTATCGCCCGAGCCGGCGGTAGACGCGGCCCAGCTCGGCGAACAGAATCGCGCGCTCGCGGGCAGCGAGCGGCGCATGTCCCGGCGAGCGGTCGAGCGCGAGGCTGCGTTCCAGCTCGCGCCGGCTGGCCTCCCAGCGCCGGCGGCGGCGCCAGTGCTGCCCGAGCCCGAGCCGCTCGGCGGGATCGGTGCCGCGGCGGGTGCGCGCGGCGAGCTCCAGCGCCAGCACCGGCAGCGCCAGCACATCGGCGGCGTTGTGTGCGAGCACCGGCGCCATGGGCGCCAGCTCCTCGCCCGGTCGGCGCAACCAGTCGAAGTACAGCTGCGGGCAGAGCGCCGAGGGCAGGTCGGCTGTGCGCGCGATCCCCAGCCGCTGCCGCTCGATCGCCTGGAGCGTGCACGAGCCCAGCCGGGAGCGCCACAGCGCCCGCGCCGGGGTGGCGAGATCGGCATGGTGGCGCCGCTGCAGCGGCGAGGGCAGCCGATGCAGCCGGAAGCGGTCGGCCAGCATGCGGGCATCGAAGGAACGGCCGCCGAAGGAGACCACCAGCGCCGCGCCCTGCAGGCGCGCCGCGAGTTCAGCCAGCAGCGCGGGCTCGGCCGCCGGCTCGCGCAGCAGCCACTGCTCCAGCAACCATCCCGAGGGCTCGAGCCGCCCCAGCCCGACCAGGAACACATAGACCCCGGCCCCCCCGCCGAGCGCGGTCGTCTCCACGTCCAAAAACACCGGCGAGCCCGGCGCTCCCGGCACCGGCTCGGCATCGGCGAGCT
Source organism: Planctomycetota bacterium (assembly GCA_026004615.1). GTDB lineage: Bacteria > Planctomycetota > J058 > J103 > J103 > BPJM01. The sequence goes on along the minus strand of BPJM01000001.1, from coordinate 257,143 downwards.
CGGCGAGCCAGGCCACATCGAGCGCCGCCAGCTCGCCGAGCTGGCGCAGGCCGTGGCGCGCTTCGGGGGCGAAGCGGAGCGTCCGGACGAAGTAGCGCGCTCCGGGCGGGCCACGCAGCTCGATGCGCTCGGCCGAGGCAACCGGCAAGAGCGGCGGCGGGCTGGCGGCGGGCGGCTCCGGGCGGGCGGCCTGCCGGGGCAGCCCGGGCTGCGGTGAGGGCGGCGCTGGCGGCACGAGCCGGCGCAGCTGTTCGCGCAGGTTCATGGCCGCTCCCTCCGCGCGCACCGGCTCACCCCGCAGCGTGCGGTCGAGCGCGAGCGCCGGCCGGCTGCGGGCGGCCGGGGGGCGTGCTCGCCGCGCGGCGGCGCCGGAAGGGCTCAACCGGGCGTGCCGGCGGGCAGCTCGAGCCGGCCGGGCGAGGGCGCGCGACCATCGGCGGCATCATCCGCGAGCAGATCGGCCAGCAGCCGTTGCGCGATGGGTTTCGCGCCGGGGCCGATCTCCAGCTCGACCCCGGCGCAGCCGGGACAGCCGTGCGGGCAGGGGCAGTCGCGCAGCACCGCCAGCATGGTGGCGAAGATCGCGCGATGGGCCGCGAACACCCGCTCGGCGAGCCCGCTGCCGGCCGGCATGCGGTCGAACAGATACAGCGTCGGCCGGTCGCCCCAGGCGGGCGCGCGTACCTCGCTCCAGACGCAGATGTCCCTGGGATCGCACCGCACGAACAGCGGCACGGTGTGCTGGAGCAGGTTGCGCAGCGCCAGCAGCGCGCCGGCCTGAGGGCCGAACAGCCCATGGCGGGCGGCGAGCGGGGCGGCGAGCGTGAACCAGCACGCGGTGGTGTCCAGCACCTCGGCCGGCAGATGGATCTCGCCCGCGCCGACGTTCTCGCGCGTATAGAAGCGGACCTTCTTGTAGAGCGTGGCCTGGGTGGTGACCTCGACCGCGCCGCGCCGGGCCTCGTAGGTGGCGAACCGCGCTTCGGCATCCACGGCCAGCGCCTTGATGGAGCGATCCAGCTCCGCCTGGGTGAAGTAGTCGCACTGGACCTTGCGCGCATAGGCGCGCCGCCCTGGATAGTCCAGCCGCTCGATCAGGTACTGCTCGCCCTGCCAGCCGTAGATCGCACCCTCGTGGATCTCGGTCATGGCGCTGGGCCGGTCGACCTCGCCCAGCACGCACCGCCGCTCCAGGTCGTAGACGATGAAGTTGTCGACGTCGGTGGTATCGAGGCTCACCCCCTCGGCGGGATAGGCCTGCGCCATCCAGTAGAAGGTATCGCCCACCCGATGGAGCAGCTGCGCCTCGCTCGCCAGATACTCCAGGATCTGTCGGGTCTCGTCCGGCCGCGGCCCGCCCTCCAGCGCCGCGACCTCGGGGGCGGCCGGGTCGTGCCGCGCGCCCCCGGGCGCCGCCGGCGCCGGCGGCGCCGCGGTGCCGAAGCTCTCGCCCGGTCCGAACGGCACTTCGAACACCGAGCACTTGAGGTGGTTCACCTTGATCAGCAGGTTGTCCGGATCGATCACGGTCTGTTCGCGGGGCGCGTACAGCAGCTCGTGCGGGTGGCGCAGCAGGTACTGGTCGATCGGGCTCGAGCGGCCGACCAGCACCGTCAGGCTCGGGCGCAGCCGGCGGCCGGCGCGGCCGGCCTGCTGGTAAAAGCTCGCGATCGAGCCCGGATAGCCGGTCAGGACCGCCACATCGAGCGCGCCGATGTCGACCCCGAGCTCGAGCGCGTTGGTGGCGACGACGACGCGGATCTCGCCGGCCCGCAGCCCCTGCTCGATGCGGCGGCGCAGCCGCGGCAGATAGCCCCCGCGGTAGCCGGCCACCGCCTCCGCCGGCAGGCCGGCGCGCGCCGCGGCGTCCTTGGCGTACTTGACCAGCACCTCGACCTCGTTGCGCGAGCGCGCGAACACGATGATCTGCACCCCGAACGGCAGCATGCGCCGCACCAGGCGGCGCACCTGCTCGACCGCCGAGGCGCGCAGCCCCAGCTCCGCATGGACGATCGGCGGGTTGTACAGCACCGTGTGCCGCTCGCCGCGCGGCGCGCCGCTGCGCTCGACCAGCGCCACCGGCACCTCGAGCAGCCGCTCCGCCAGCTCGCGCGGGTTGCCGATGGTCGCCGAGGCGCAGAGGAAGACGGGCTGCGCGCCGTAGTGCGCGCACACCCGCCGCAGCCGCCGCAGCACGTTCGCCACGTGGCTGCCGAACACCCCGCGGTAGGTGTGCAGCTCGTCGATCACCACGTAGCCCAGGTTCTGGAACAGGTTCGTCCAGCGCGGGTGGTGGGGCAGGATGCCGGTGTGCAGCATATAGGGGTTGGTGACCACCACGTGCCCGCCATCGCGCAGCAGCCGGCGCGCCTCGGCCGGGGTGTCCCCGTCGTAGGTGTAGGTCCGGTAGTCGCTGCCGAGCGCGCGCACCAGCGCGGTCAGCTCCGCCACCTGGTCCTGGCTGAGCGCCTTGGTCGGGAACAGATAGAGCGCGCGGCTGCCCGGCCGCTCGCGCAGCCGCTGCAGCACCGGCAGGTGGAAGCACAGGCTCTTGCCGCTGGCGGTGGGGGTGACCACCACCGTGTGCCGCCCGGCGAGCGCGTGCGCCACCGCCTCGGCCTGATGGCTGTACAGCCGCTCGATGCCGCGCGCCGCCAGGGCGGCGCGCACGCCCGGAGCGATCGCTTCCGGAAACGGCGCCCAGCTGGCCGGGCGGGCGGGCTCCACCTCCCAGTGGGTCACCGCCCCCATGAACCGCGGGTCCTGCCGCAGCGCCGCCAGCAACGCCTCGATGCCCATGGCGGGCCGCCTCCCCGGTGCCGGTGACGCGGCGCCGGCCGCGGGCGGGTCGCCGCCCCCGCCCGGCCGCCCGCGCCCCGCTCGACGGCAGCGGGATGGTAGCCCCTGCCTCCGACAGTGGGCGGCCTGCGGCCGGTCGGTTCGGCGGTCGCGGGCGGGGTAGGTGCTCGCCCCGGGCGGCGGCCGGCGCGGTGGGGACGCCGGCGTGCGCCCGGGGCGGCGCTCAGCGGGTCTCGGGCCAGAACCGATCGCGCAGCTCGGTCTGCCGCGAGGTTAGCGGCACCTCGCGGCCGCGGATGAACACGCGCTCGATCCGGGTCTGGGGCTCCAGTGGATCGCCGGTCGCGATCACCAGGTTGGCGACCTTGCCGGCCTCGATCGAGCCGTACTCGGCATCGATCCCCAGGATGCGGGCGGCATCGAGGGTGAGCGCCCGCAGCGCCGCGGCGCGATCGAGCCCGTGCGCCACCGCCACCGCGGCTTCCCAGCGCAGCCGGCGCACGTCGTGGCTGGAGGCGGTCTGCAGCGCGAAGCGGACGCCGGCGGCCTGGAGCAGCGCCGCGTTCTCGTAGATCGCGCCCCAGGTCTCCGCCCCGGAGGGCTGGGTGGTCACCGGTCCCAGCACCAGCGGCACCCCGCGCGCCGCCAGCAGATCGGCCACCCGGTAGGCCTCGGTGCCGTGGTTGAGGATGGGCCTGAGGCCGAACTCCTCGCACAGCGCGAGCGCCTGCCGGATGTCGCGCTCGGTGTGCGCGCGCACCAGCACCGGCAGCTCGCCGCGCAGCACCGGCTGCAGCGCTTCCAGCTCGAGCCGGCGCGCCGGCGGGGCAGGGGGCAGCCCGGGATCGCGGTCCTCTTCGCCCGCGGCGTCCTCGCCCCCCGTCGCCATCGCGGCTGCGCCGGCGCGCCTCGCCTGCACCCGGCGGGGCGAGCCAGCCCCAGAGCTTCCGCCGCGCGCGCTCGCGCAGCCAGCGGCCGAACCGCTCATTGTAGCGCGCGCGCTCGCGCGCGTGCCGCTCCCAGCGGGCGCCGTACTCCTCCGCCTCCACCAGATAGGCGCGCAGCCGCGCCACCAGCTCCATGCGCGTGCCCAGCTCCCGCCGCTCGCGCCCGAACGCGACGGGGCTGGTGCCCAGGTTGAGGCAGAGCGCCGCCGGATCGAGCACGACCATGTCCTCGACCGTGCCGCCCAGCAGATCCACCACCGCCGCCATGCCGGCGATGGCGTTGTGCTCCTCGGGCGCGAGCAGACAGGTGGTGACGCCGGCGGCGCGCGCCACCCGCACCGTCTCGCTGTCGGGCAGCAGGCCATCGGTCACCCGCAGGTGGGGCAGCATGAGCCCGCCGATCGCGTCGGTCTCGCGCAGCGCTGGATCGCTCCCCACCTCCACCAGACCCACGTGCGAGAACGCGTCGATCAGCCCGGGGAACACCGTCCGCCCGCGCGCCTCGATCGCCCGTGCCTGCGGGGAGACCGGGGTGGCCGGGCCGCCCACCGCCACGATGCGCCCGCCCGCGATCTCGATCACCCCGTTGTCGATGGGCGCCCCGGCGACCGGCAGCACGCGCGCGCCGCGGATCACCACGTGCGCCGGCTCGGGCAGGGGCGGCGGCAGGGGCGGTCCCTTCGCCTCGGCGGCCGCGCGGTCGTAGACGACCTCGCCATCGATGAGCGTGAGCTCGACGCGGGCGGCGGCGGTGAACGGATGCCCCGAGAAGACCGCCAGGTCGGCGTCCTTGCCCGGCTCGATGGAGCCGACCCGGTCGTCGATCCCCAGGATGCGCGCGGGCCCGATCGTGATCGCGGCGAGCGCTGCCTCGGGGCTCATGCCGTGCGCGATCGTCTTGGCCGCCTCTAGATAGAGCTTCTGCACCTGGGCGGAGCTGTCGGAGTGGATCGCCACCGTGACCCCGGCGCGCGCGCAGATCGCCGCGTTCTCCGGGATCGCGTCCCAAGCCTCCTGCTTGAAGCCCCACCAGTCCGCCCAGGTGCAGACCCCGATGCCGCGCCGCGCCAGCTCGGGGGCGACCTTGTAGGCCTCCACCGCGTGGTGCAGCGCCGCGATCTCCAGCCCCACCTCGTCGGCCAGGCGCAAGAGCGCCAGGATGTCGCTGCGGGTGTAGCAGTGCACCTGCAGCCGCAGCTCGCCCTCCAGCACCTGGGCGAGCAGCTCCAGCTCCGCGTCGTAGTCCGGGCGCAGCAGCCCGAGCGGCTCGTTGCGCGCGGCCGCCGCCGCGCGCGCCTGTTCGAACTCGCGCCAGCGAGCCCGGTAAGTGCGCGCCCGCGCGAAGGCCTCGCGCAGGTACGCCAGGTTGCCCATGCGCGTGCTGGGCATCTCGCCCCGCGATCCGTACACGCGCTTGGGGTTCTCGCCCATCGCCATCTTGAGCTGGCGCGGCGCGCCCTCCAACCGCATGGCGGCGAGCGTGCCGCCCGGCCGCAGCTTGAGCACCACGCCCTCGCCGCCGATCAGGTTGGCGCTGCCCGGGATCACCAGCACCGCCGTGACCCCGCCGGCCCGCGCCCGCTCGAACGCCGGGTCCTCGAGGTAGATCGAGTCGGCGGCGCGCACGTGCGGGGTGAGCGGCTGGGTGGCCTCGTTGCCGTCGGCGTTGCCGCGCGCGATCGTCCAGGGATACACCCCCATGTGCGAATGGGTATCGATGATCCCCGGCATGAGGTAGCGGCCGGTGCAGTCGATCGTGCGCGCCCCGGGCGGCACCGGCAGCTCGCGGCCGACCGCGGCGATCCGCCCGCCGCGGACCAGCACGGTGCCGCGTTCGATCGTGCCGCGGGTGACGGTGAGCACGGTGCCGCCGACGAGCGCGAGATCGGCCTGCGAGGTGGGGCTGGCGGGAAAGGGCGGCGCGGCCTCGGCCGCCCGTACGGCGGCCGGCCAGAGCAGCGCCGCCAGTGCGAGCAGCGCTCCCAGCAGCGCGCCGCGGATGGGCGCGCCGCGCCGAGGTGGGGTCCGTGCTGCCACGCGCGAAACCCTACGCCGGGCCGCCTCGCCGGTCAAGCGCGGGCCGGTTCCGGGCGGTGGCTGCGCGCGGGCGCGGTGCCGGCCCAGGTGCGCGCCGCCGCTCCGGCGCGTACCATGAGGCGCAAGCCCGGTGCCCAGCGGGTGACGGGCAGGCGCACGGGCCCGGGGCGGACGATCGCGAGCGGAGCGCGCAGGCGTGATCCGGCGGGAGGCGGGCGAGGACTGGCTGCTGATCGCGCAGCCCGAGCACGCGCGGATGGCGGGGGTGCTGGCGCAGGCCTGGGCGCTGGGCGGGGAGCGCCCGAGCCCCGGCGCCATCTACGCCGCCGCCCATCACGACGACGGCTGGCAGCTGTGGGAGCAGCGCCCGCGCGTGGAGCCCGCGAGCGGCGCGCCCTGCAACTTCACCGAGATCAGCGCCGCCGAGCACCTGGAGATCTGGCGGCGGGGCCCGGAGCTGGTGGCGGCGCACGACAGCTACGCCGGGCTGCTGGTCTCGCATCACGGCAGCTTTCTGACCGAGCTGCGGCTGCGCTCGGTCCGGCTGCGCCCCGGCGAAGCGGAGCCGCAGCGCGCCTACCTCGAGCAGGCGGCGGCCTGGCGCGAGCGGGTTGTGCGCGGGCAACAGCTCGACCGGGAGCGGCTCGCGCGCGAGGTGCTGCTGCTGCGCCTGCTCGACTACCTGTCGCTGCTTTTGTGCTGGTATCCGGCGCAGGACCGGCGGATCGAGCAGCACGAGCCGGGGGCGCCGCCGCTGGTGCTGGAGCTCCGGGCGCGGGGGCCGTGCGCGGTGGCGGTCGATCCCTGGCCGTTCGCGCCCGAGCTGGCCGCGCTCGAGGCGCCGGTCAGCGCGCGGCGGCTGCCCCGGCGCCGCTATGACGACGCCTCGCTCCGCGCGGCGCTGGCGTCCGCGCCCGTGGAGACCATCCCCATCCGCTACGAGCGAGCCTGAGATAACCGAGCCTGCGTGGTGGGAAGGGTTCTTCGACGCCGACTACCTGCTGTTGTGGGGCGGGCTCGATGCACCGGAGCAGTCCGAGCAGCAGGCGGAGCAGATCTGGGAGCTGCTCGAGCTGACCGAGGGTAGCCGGGTACTCGATGCGCCGTGCGGCTACGGGCGGATCGCGCTGCCGCTGGCGCGGCGCGGGGCGCGGGTGCTCGGGGTGGACCAGTCGGCGGTGCTCTTGGAGCACGCCGAGCGCGCGCGCGAGCGGGAAGGCCTGTCTTCCGAGCAGCTGCGCTACCGGCGGCACGATCTGCGCGAGCCCCTCCCCGAGCAGCAGAGCTTCGAGGTGGCGCTGAACCTGTTCACCTCGCTCGGCTACGGCAGCGAGGAGGACGACCTGGCGATCCTGCGCGCGCTCGCCCGCGCGGTACGTCCCGGCGGCCGCGTACTGATCGAGACCATGCACCGCGACACGGTGGTCGCGCGCCTGGCCCGCGGCCTCCGGCCGGCGCACCGGCTCGCCGACGGGACGCTGGTGCTGGAGCAGCCGCGCTTCGATGCACTGGCCGGGCGCGTGCAGACCTGCTGGTGGTGGTGGGGCCCGCTCGGGCACGGCGTCAAGCACGCCTCGCTGCGGGTCTACACCGCCACCGAGCTGGTGGCACTCGCCGCCCGCGCCGGCCTGCGGCTGCTCGCCGCGCACGCCGGCTGCTCCCGCGAGCCGTTCCAGCCGGCCGCCCCGGAGATGGGCGGCCGGCTGGGGCTGGTGTTCGAGCGCCCCTGAGGGATGCGCGCGCGGCGGTCCAGGGCGCCAGCGGCCGCGGCGCTACTGCCGGGCTGCCTTCGCCTTCTCCAACTTGAAGTCGAGTGGCGAGGCGAGCACCTTCGCCGTCTTGCCCTGCGCCGAGAAGGTGCCTCGCACATAGGTGAAGCTAAAGATGAAGCGCAGTTTGTAGGGGCGCCACACCTTCTGTTCCCCCGTCCACTCCGTGTCCTCCTCGTGCAGCGAGGTCGTGTGGCGGACGACGACCTCCTTGTCGTTGACCTCGATGTCGATGCGCCAGTTGTCTTCTCCAGCCTTGAAGTCCGGGTCGAGGCGGTTGATCGTCCAGAGTTCGATACCGCGGGCGCGGCACGCGTCGGTGTGCATCTTTTGCCCGGTGGTGATGACCCCCTGCGCCACGAGCCGCAGCGTCGCCGACAGGTCGCCGGCGTTGTCCCAGCCCTCGACCAGCATCCTCTGCAGGGCTTCCTGATGGTCTTTGTCGTAGACGTTGTCGTTCTCCGGGGGCACCTCGACGTTCGCCCCGAACACCTGCTGCAGCGTCGCGAGCACCTGGTATACGGTCGTCCCGTCCTTGCGCTCGAGCACGACGTTGCCGTTGTGGACGATCCGGATGCCGCCGGCGACGCGCACGAGGTCGGCACCGAGGGTTTTGTTGCGGAGCGGCTTGCCGATCGCCGCCTTCGCCAGTTCCTGGGTCTCGCCGCTCTTGTAGATCTCAGCGGCGATCTCGGTGATCACCCGCTCGACTTCTTCGAGGTCCAGGTCCACGTCGACCTGGAGCACCTGGAACGACCAATGGCCCCTGTCGCCGAACCGCTTGAGCGCCTGCTCGGTCGCCGCCGCGATGTCCTTGCTCGTGCTGGAGTGGAGCTGGCCCCGGTAGGGGTCGAAGAGCGTCTTGTGGCCCGAGCTGCGGGCCAGCCCGAAGGGATACCAGAAGAAGTTCTCCGGCTGTTTCGACGACACCCAGACGAGATAGAGCCCCTCCTCCAGGTCTTTGATCGCGGCGTCCAGTCCGGCGAGCGGCTGGGCAGTGCCGAGCGCACGCAACGCGAGCACCGAATTCGTCAGCTCGTTCATCTGGCTCACGAGTCTGGTGAGGCCGCCCGCGGCCATGGCGGCCGCGATGCCGTCGGCCAGCTTCTTCGGCGGCGACGTCTCGAACGGACTGCTCTTCAGGCGGCCGTTCGCGGCCCATTCCTCCAACCAGCTGGTGCACAGGGCCGTACTCTGCGCGCAGATCGTGGCGAGCCGGTTGCGGTCCTCCGGACCGAGCGGGGCCAGCTTGCCCTGGTCCACATAGATCCGGCGCGCCTGCTCGGCGCGCTGGGCGCCCAGAGCGGCTTCGAGCTCCCAGTCGGACTTCGCCTTGCCGTACGCCGGAGTGACGGATCCGAAACCGAGACCGACGAGCAGTGCCGCCGCGGCCGTCGCGCGCGCGCGGCGCCTTCCTCGGGCAACGATCGGCATGTGGAGACCTCCCCTCCGCAAGGGCGTGGCCCAGCGCTCATGCGCTGCGGGGTCCACCCTTCACCGGCAGCCGATGGTAGAGTGGGGCACAGGCCCTATGCAAGGCCACCCCGCGTGATCGGGGCAGGCCGTTGTCCAGCTTTCCGACAGGCGGTGGCAGGTTGCTCCCCAGTCGTCCTGCGGGCGGTGCATAGGGTGGTGCCACCAGGCCATCCGGCGGCTCCGCCGGCCGCCGCCGCAGCACCGCCGAGGCCGGTGCAGCCATGGCGGGCAGCAGACTCCGGCCGGCGGCGCCCCGCGCCCCGCGGGCAGCGGGTCGCATGCGCCAGCGGGCACAGGGCAGCTCGGCGGGCACAGACTCCTGTCCCCACGCCCGGGTGAGACCGGGCAGCTCGGACGGCTCCCCAGGCCGGGTCGAGCGCCGCACCGAGATGCACCCTACGAGGGACCCGGTCCCGGAACGGCCGGCAATCCCGCCGACCGCGTCTTGAAACGGAATCGCGCTCCGCTATCATGGGGGCCTTTTGCGGGTGACGACCTGGGTTGCGTTCGTGCGCCCGGTGGCGAAGTGGTGCAGTGCCAGGAGGTCCGGAGATGGCGGCAGGGCAGCGGGTCGCCGGTGGCGCGGGACTCGGTGTGGCGCGGTGCGCGGCGGGTGCCCTGGTGGGAATCCTGCTGCTCGTGGAATCGAGCGGGGCGGCCGCGCGCGGGTCCGTGGCGCGCGAGCCGGCTGCGGCCGCGCGCGGCTGGACGTTCGAGGCGGCGGCGGTGCGGGTGGAGCTGCCGGCGGAGAGCGCAGCAGCGCCAGCGCGGCTGGTCTTCGCCGATGGCGCGGTGCTGGAGCTCGGCACCGCGGTGCGGCTGCTCGCCGTACGCCCGCCCGAGCACGGCGGCGGGCAGGCCGGGCTCTCGCCCCGGCGCGCGGCGGGCGTGCACGCCGGCGAGCGCGCGGTGCGCTACGCGGGTGTGCTCGGCGGCGCAGCGGCGGAGCTGCGCGTCGCGGTCGGGCCGGCGCGCGTCAAGAGCGAGCTGGTGCTCGAACGCTGGCCGTCCGAGGCGCTGGGGGCGGCCGCGCGGGCGAGGCGGCTGTGGCTCGAGGAGACGCTCGTGCTGCCGGAGGGCTGGCGGCTGGCGGAGCTCGGCCCGGGCGGGGCGCTGCGGGCGACGCAAAGCCTGCCGATCCTCGATGCGCGGGGCCGCGAGCGCGCCCGCCTGGAGGCGCCGCGGCTGTACGAGCTCGAGCCGCTGCCGGGCGCGCTCGACAGCGCGTTTCTCGCCGCGATGGTCGTGCGGGCGGAGCGCGACGGCCGAGGGCTGCGGCTGGAGGTGGAGCTGCCGCCGGACTGGCTCGCCGATCCGGCGCGCCGGTGGCCGGTGGTCATCGATCCGTCGATCCGCATCGGTGAGCCGCTCGTCATCGACAGCTCGCCGAGCACCTTTCAGCTCGCGCCCGAGCAGCACCACTGGAACGCGGTCGCGCTCAGCAGCGCCGCTGCCGACTGGGAGCTGGAGATCGGCGGGGCGCGCAGCGCCGCGGCCGCGCCCGCCTGCGAGGTCCTGCTCGCCGACGGCCACCGGGGCGCGATCGCCGAGCTGGACGGGACCGCACGGCTGAGCGGCGGGGCGCCTGCGCCCGCCGCTCTGCAACACGCCGGGCTCGATGCGCTGCGCGTGGGCCAGGAGGTGGATTTCGACTGGGGGGCCGGGCAGATCGCGCACCTGTGGGAGCTCGACGTGCGCCCGTCGGACCTCGGGCTGCCGCACACCCTCAGCGTCGACGGTCCGGCGGGGCTGCGCTGGGCGCTGTTGCGGCCGGGCTACGATACCCGCTGGCAGACGCTGGCAGGGGCGGTACATGGCGGTCCCGTCTCTGCCACCATGACCGCGGTCAGCTTCTCGACCGCGGGCTACTGGGCCCTGCTTGTCTGCCGCGACGGGGGACCCGGGCAGGCCGGGATGCTTCGGGTGCGCTGGGGTCAGCCCCCGCCGCCACTGCAGCTGATCGAGGGCGTGCCGGCCCGGACGGCGCTCTCGCCGCAGACCGCTTCCTGGCAGCGCTTCGAGATCACGCCGCGGGCCGGTGCCTGGAACGTCGTGGCGGCGCTGCCGGAGGATCCGGTGACGGACTGGGACGTGTTCGCCGGCGCGGTGCGCTCGCGCACCGCCGCTCCCAATATCGACTTCGTGGCGTTCGACGGGCGTGCGGGCACGGTGGACCCCACCGGCGGCGAGGTGGTGCTCGGGAGCGGCACCGCGACCGCGCTCGTCGAGCACGCCGACGTGCACCCGGCCACGCTCGGCCAGGACGCGAGCGCTCCGTGGGGCGGGGCCGGGGACGTGGCGCTGGTGTTCGAGCTCGAGGTGAGCACGCCCGGCACGCACCTGGTCGGTGTCGATGGCCCGGGCTACCTGGAGTGGGCGGTGCTGGAGCCTGCGGGCAGCGGCGGGGCCTCGTGGGGCGGCCGCGGCGGCCGCGGCTGGAGCAGCGGCATTCGGCAGTTCGTCGACTTTCACAGCTCCGGGACCTGGGCCGTGGTGGTGCTGGCGCACGCGACCGTGCCCGCTCCTGCCGGACAGGTGCGGCTCACCTTCCCGCCGCCCTTGGCACTGGTGCAGGGCCAGCCGGTGCAGGCGGGCAGCGGCGGCGCAGCGGGCACCTTCGCCCTGAATCCACAGGCAGGCCACTGGAACGCGGTGGTCGTGCGGGCGCTCGATCCGCAGGACGACTGGGACCTGGAGATCGGCGGCGCCACCAGTGACCGCGGCTCCCCGTACGCCGACTTTGCCCTGTTCGACGGGCGGGCGGCGGCGGTGAGCCCGACCGCGGGGGTGCTCGATCCGTGGGCTGCCTTGGGGCCGGCGCTGGTGGAGCACGCGGACGTGCACCCCGCGGCCTACGGTGGCGCGGCGACGGCGCCCTGGGGCGGGCCGGGCGACGTGGCGCTGCTGTTCGAGGTCGACGTGCCGGTGACGGCAACGGCCCAGCTGCAGGTGGATGGCCCGGCGGGGCTGTCGTGGGCCTTTTTCGCGCCCCTGCCCGCGGGCAGCACGGGTGCGTCCTGGCTGGGTGGTCCGCGCCTCGCCGCGAGCGGACCGCATCCGGTCAGCTCGACGCCCCAAGTGGTGGACCTGCACACGGCCGGGACCTGGGCGGTGCTCGTGTGGGCCGATGCAGCCGCGAGCCTGCCGCCCGCGGGCCAGGTGCGCCTGTCCTGGCCCGGGGGTACTGCCGCTGCCTCCCCACGGTGGGGCGACGGCGAGCGCTCCGCCGGCCGGGCTGGCGCCGATCGCGTGGCAGCCGGCGGCGCCGGGCACGGGCGGCGGCAGCGCTGGCGCTGGCGGTCGCGGGGGGAGCAGCGGCCGGAGCGGTGGCTGCGCGCTCGGTCCCGGTGCGCCGGGCGCGGCCCTGCCCTGGCTCGTGCTCCTCGCCCTTGCGGCCGCGGTGCGCCGGCGGCTGCGAGCGGCGAGCGCACCGGCCTGAGCCGGCAAGCGGCGGCGGGCCGCCGCGCCGGTGCGCGGCCAGGTCCGGGGCGCGCGCCGGCGGCCGCACCACCGGCGCATCCGGGGCGTGGGCGGGGCCAGCGCACCGCGAGCTCGGGTTTGAGGGGCGTCGGAGCCGGGGCTAGACTGAAGGAACTCGGAGTGCGAGGCCGCGGTTGGCGCGGCCCGCCGCGCCGCGCCGCGCCGCGGGGCGGGGTGGCGGGCCGCGCGCGCCGGCTGCGGGGTGGCGCGACATGCCGGAAGCAGGAGCGGAGCCGGGCGGGCGCGGCACCTTGATCGCGCTGGAAGGACCCGACGGTGCCGGCAAGACCACCCAGGCGCGGCGGCTGGAGGCGGCGCTGCGGGCGCGGGGCTTCGAGGTGGTGGCGGTGCGCGAGCCGGGTGGCACTGCGCTCGGCGAGCGCGTGCGCGCGCTGCTGCTCGAGGCACCGGAGCCGATCGGGCCGCGCGCGGAGCTGTTCCTGTTCCAGGCGGCGCGGGCGGAGCTGACCGAGCGGCTGATCCGGCCCGCGCTGGCCGCCGGCCGGGTCGTGATCGCCGACCGGTTCTACGCCTCGACCGCGGTCTACCAGGGCGCGGCGTGCGCCCGCCACGGGATGGAGCCGCTGGCGGCGGGTTGGGGGCCGCTCGCCGCCGTGCTCGCGGCCGCGGGCGGCGCTGGGGCCGCACCGGCGGCGCGCGGGGGTGCGAGCCACGGCGACCCAGCTGCAGCGGACCGACGGGCCGCGATCGACCGTGCGATCGAGGCCGCCGTGGCGCTGAGCCTGCTCGCGACCGGGGGGCTGGTGCCGGACCTCACGGTGGTGCTCGACCTCGAGGCCGAGGCCGCCGCGGCCCGGCTCGGCGGCGAGCGCGGCCGGGGGGACCGGTTCGAGGGGCGCGGGCGCGCCTGGCTGGCCGCGGTGGTCGAGGGCTACCGGCGCTACGCCGCGCTGGCGCGCGCCGGGCGGTTGCCCGGGCGGGTCGAGGTGCTCGATGCAGCCCGTGCGCCCGAGCAGCTGGCGGCCTCGGTGCTGGAACTCGCGCTGGAGGTGCTGGGGCGCGCGCCGGCAGCGGCGGAGGCGGAGCGGTGAGCGCGCGCGCGGGCACGGCCGCGGCGGCGAGCGGCGTGGCGGGCGTGGCCGGCGCCGGTGCTGCCGGTCTGCAGGCGCTGGTGGCACGAGGCGGCGGCCTGGGGCGGGCGGCGCAGGCGCTCGGCGCTGCGCTCGCCTCGGAGCGGCTGGCGCACGCCTACCTGTTCTACGGGCCCGAGGGGGCGGGCAAGCGCGCGCTGGCGCTGGCGCTGGTGGGGGCGGTGCTGTGCGCGGACGGCACGGCGCGCGCCGATGCCTGCGGTGCCTGCCGGGCCTGCCGGCTGGTGCGCGCCGGCACGCACCCCGATTTCCTGCACCTGGTTGCCGAGCCCGGCAAGCAGGGACTGGGCATCGAGCAGATCCGGGCGGCGATCGCCGAGTTCGGGCTCATGCCGGTGTTCGCGCGCGGGCGGGTGCTGCTGGTCGAGCAGGCCGAGCTGCTGCAGCCCGCGGCCGCCAACGCGCTGCTCAAGACGCTGGAGGAGCCACCCTCGGGCGCGCTGCTGATCCTGCTCGCCGCGCGGCCGGACGCGGTGTTGCCGACGGTCCGCTCGCGCTGCATCGAGGTGCGCTTGCCGCCGCCGGCGCTTGCCGGCGGGCTGGCGGCGCCGGCCGGCGGGCAGGCGGCGGAGCAGGCGGTGCGGTGGCTGCTGGGCGAAGGGGAGGCGGCGGGCAGCGCACCGCTTGCGCGCGGCGAGCGGGCGGTCGAGCTGCTGGGGCGGGTGCAGGAGGAGGCGGCGCAGGACGCGGCGCCGCGGGGCGGCGAACGGACGGCGTCGAAGGCGGCGGCCGCTGCGGGCGGGCGGGGGCAGGGGGCGCGGATGGAGGAGCGGCGCGCGGCGCTGCTGATCATCGACCGCCTGCTCGCGCGGCTGCGCGAGCGGTTGCGCGCGGCAGCGCTGGGGGGGCAGCCGCTCGGGCGGTGGCGGCGCGCGGTGCTGCGCGCGCTGGCGGCGGCGCGCCAGCTCGAGGGCAATGCGCTGGTGCCGCTCGTGCTGAGCGTGCTCGCGCTCGACCTGGCGGCCATCCTGGAGCCGCAGGGCGCGGCGGCGGGGGGTGCAGGGCGCGAGCGCGCCGGCGAAGGGCACGGCGCCGCGCGGGCCGCGCGGCTGAGACCGGGGACGTGCGGACAGGCAGGGCAAACCGAGCGACTGCGCACCCGGACGAGGTGCGCGGAGGAGCAGGCATGGGCGACGATCCGATCCATCGCATCCGCGAGCTGGTCAGAGAACGGGGCGGGCGCCATCCGCTGGAGGCATACCTGTTCATCTTCGATGCGCTCGACTACACGGTGCGCCGCATCGGCGAGCGGCGGCACGTGACGGGCCAGGAGCTGTGCGCGGGCCTGCGCGATCTCGCGCTGGAGAAGTTCGGGCCGCTCGCGCGCACCGTGTTGCGGCAGTGGGGCGTGCACCGCACGCGCGACTTCGGCGAGATGGTCTTCGATCTGATCCGGATCGGCCTCATGGGCAAGACCGATACCGACACCATCGAGGATTTCGACGAGGTATACGCCTTTGACGAGGCGTTCGACGACGAAGTGGCGCTGCGCCTGTGTCTGGCCGAGACCCGCTGAGCGGCCCTGCTGCGGTGCCGGAGCCGGGCGTGCAGCGCGGCTCGCTGTTCGCGAGCCGCCGCCGCCGGCTCGCCTACCTGTCGCTGGTAGCGGTGGGAGTGTTGCTGCTCGCCTACCGGCTGCGGGCGGTGCTCAATCCGCTGCTGCTGGCGCTGCTGATCGCGTACGTGCTCGATCCGCTGGTGCGGGTGTTCGAAACACCGGCTGCGGCTACCGCGCAGCATCGCGATCCTGACGCTCCTGCTCCTGGTGGGAGCCGGTTGCGGGGGGCTGGTGATCTACTCGCTCGGCGGCAGCACCCGCGGGCTCGATGCGCTGCTGACACGCGCCGCCGGCGGCTGGACGTTCGAGCCGCCGGCCGCGGCGGCGGGCGAGCAGCCACCGGCGGCGGTTGGCGATCGGCGCCCCGCAGGCGCTCGCGGCCGGCGCCGCCGCGTCCGCCCCGCCGGTGGCGGCGAGCCTGCGCGGGCGGATCTTCGGGCGCGGCTACGTGGTCGAGCAGCCCGCGGGACTGGCCTTCTTGGACCTCGACCAGGACGGACAGCGCAGCCCCATCGCGAGCGAGCCCGGCGCGCCGCTGGAGCCGCTGCTCGTGCGCACCGAGAGCGGGGAGCTGGTGCTGGAAGAGGCGGCGCGGCGCGCGGGCTGGCGGCACGTCCGGGGTTATTTGGACGAGATCGGCGAGGCGCTGCTCGTGCGCTACCGCAGTCTCGATCCCGAGCTGGTCGATGGTGCGATCGGCCGGCTCAAGAAGAACACCACCTGGCTGGCGGACGTGGCGCAGGCGGTCTGGAGCTGGATCAGCGGGGAGCTGTTCAGCGGGCTGATCACCGTCGTGGGCTACATCTTCCTGGTGCCGATCTACACCTTCTTCCTGCTGCTCGGCTTCCCGCGGCTGCGGGGGCAGCTGCGGGCGTATCTGCCGGGCCGGCATCGCGAGCGGATCCTGCACGTGCTGGGCCGGATCGACCTGGCGTGTGCGGCGTTTTTCCGCGGGCGGCTGCTGCTCGCCACCGCCAAGGGGGTGTTCTGCTGGCTGGGGCTGTGGGCGCTCGGGGTCGAGTTCTCGCTGACCATCGGCTTCATCGTCGGCGCGCTGTCGTTCATCCCGGTGGTCGGGGTGGTGATCGGCTTCTTGCTGGCGGTGATCTTCAGCTACGGCCCGGTCGGCTGGGGCGCGCGGATCCTGGGGGCACTGGCGGTGTTCGTGGCGGCGGAGGTGCTGGAGGCAGCGGCGGGGCCGCTGGTGCTCGGGCGCGAGGTGGGGCTCCATCCGGTGGTGGTGCTGGTGGCGCTGTTCGCGTTCGGAGAGCTGTTCGGCCTGTTCGGGGTGCTGCTGGCCATCCCGCTCGCGGCGATCGCCAAGATCCTGATCGAGGAGCTGCTGCTGCCCGAGCTGCGGCTGCTCGCGGCCGAGCGGCCGGCTGCCGCCGGGGGCTCCGCTCCCGAGGGGAGCGGCATGAGCGCGGCGGGCCAGGGGGCGGAGCGCGCGCCGGATCGCGGCGGCGCGCCGCCGGGCAGCGCCGCGCCGGGCGCGCCGGGCTGGGGCCCGCCGGATCGGGCGGCCGCGGCCACGCTCCTGCGCGTGGCGGCGCTGGAGGCGATCCCGGGCCTGGTGCACGGCCATCTCCACCCGGGCGACCGGGGACCTGAAGACCGCGGCCGGGCGCGCCGCGCTCGCGGCGGCGCTGGGCGTGCCGGTGGCGGCGCTGGTGCGCGGCCGGCAGGTGCACGGCACCGAGGTCGTGTGCGTGCAAGCGGGCGCGGGCGGCGGCGCGGTGGGCGATCCGGTGCGGGGTGCGGACGCGCTCGTGACCGCCGAGCCGGGCGTGGTGCTGCTGAGCCTGGCCGCGGACTGCGTGCCGCTGGGGCTCGTGGATCCGGAGCGCCGGCTGGCGGCGGTGGTCCATGCGGGCTGGCGGGGCGCGGTGCGGGGGATCGCGGGCGCGGCGGTGCGCGCGCTCGCGGAGCGGTTCGGCGCCCGGCCCGCGGATCTGCTGGCGGTGATCGGGCCGGCGATCGGACCGTGCTGCTACGAGGTGGGCGAGGAGGTGGCGGCGGCGGCGGGCGGGCGGCCCGGCGGCGAGGAGGCGGGTGTGGCGCGAGCGCAGCGAGCCGCAGGCGCGCCCGCGCCTCGATCTGGTGGCGCTGGTCCATGCGGACCTGCGGGCGGCGGGGCTCCCGGCGGTGCGGATCACCAGCCTGGGCCGCTGCACGCGCTGCGAGCGCGAGCAGTTCTTCAGCTATCGCGGCGGGGACGCCCGCGCGCGCTTGGGCCTGGCGCTCGGCTGGCGGCCGGAGGGCGGCGCGCGGGCGAAGGGATAGGGCGCGCCGCCGGAACGCCGGGAGCGCGGGTGCGGCTCGCTGCGCTCACGCCAGCGGCAGCGCGAAGCGAAAGCTCGAACCGCTGCGGCCGTCGGACTCGACCCAGATCCGGCCCCCGTGCAGCTCGACCAGCTTGCAGGCGATCGCCAGCCCGAGCCCGGTGCCCTTGCCGCGCCGCTGCTCGGCGCCGATGGTGTTCGCCACCTTGCCCTGCTCGAAGCGGCCGAAGACGGTGGCCAGCTCCTCCGGCGGGATGCCGGGGCCGGTGTCCGTCACCGCCACTTCGACCTGGTGCTCGGCGCGGCGCGCACCGATGGTGATCGCGTCTCCCGGGCGGCAGAACTTCACCGCGTTGTGCACCAGGTTGCCCACCACCTGGCGCAGCCGCGTGGGGTCGTGGTGGATCGCGGGCAGCGCTTGCTCGAGCTCGAGCCTGAGCGTCAGACCGTTGATCTCGGCAAGCCGGGCGTAGGTGGCGGCGGTCTCCTCGAGCACCGCTCCGATGGGGGCGAGTTCGCGCTGGAGCCGGAGCCGGCCGCTCTCGATGCAGGTCACATCCAGCAGGTCGTCGAGGAGTTCGGACATGTCCTCGCCGATCCGCTTGATCATCTCGAGGTCGGCGGCGAGCTGTTCGGGCGGCCTGCCGGAGCGCAGTCCCAGCAGCGCCATGTCGGCGAAGCCGACCAGTCCGCACAGCGGCGTGCGCAGATCGTGCGCGACGGTGCCGAGCAGCTCGTCCTTCTGCTCGACCAGGCGCGCGATCTCCTGCGCCTTCTGCGCGAGCTGGAAGGTGCGTTCCTCCACTTTCTGCTCCAGTTCCGCATTCCAGCCGAGGGTCTCCTGCTGCGCGGCGCGGAGCCGCCGGTTGGTCTCCTGGAGATCCTCCAGCAGGCGCAGCTTCGCCAGGTTGGAGGCGGCGTGGTTGGCGATCAGGCCGAGCAGGTGCAGATCCGCCGGCACGAACGGCGGGCTCTGCAGCACGCGGTGGAGCTGGATCACGCCGAGCACCTCGCTGCTGGTGAGCAGCGGCACCGTCAGCGCGGAGCGGATGTCCAGGATCTTGACCGAGGAGTCCGGGCGGAAACGGGGGTCGACCGAGGTGTCGCGGGTGAACACCGCCTTGCGCTCGCGCAGCACCTCCGCCAGCAGCGTGGTCGAGACCGCGAGCGGGCTGTGATGCGGCACGCCTTCGCGCTTGCGGATCACCTTGACCACGAGCTTGCCCCGCTCCTCGAGCAGGATGCTGGCGCGGTCGCACGCGATGCTCTCGATGATCAGATCGGCGGTGCGCTCGAGCAGCTCCCTCACCTCCAGCACGGCGTTGAGCTCGGTGCTCAGGCGCCACAGTCCCTGCAGGCGTTGCGCGATGTCGCGGTACGCCCCGCGGTCCTGCAGGTCGAGGAAGAAGCGGCGATCGATCTCGGCGAGCGGCACCTCGACCACGTAGCCGTCGCTGCGCAGGCCGGGCACCGGTCCGATCGTGCGGTCGGTGTCCTCGGCGGCAGCAGGCGCGCCCGCACCGGTCTGCCCTTCGCTCCAGGCGACCACGCGCAACGTGCGCACGTCCTCGGGTTGGTCGGTGAAGACCAGCATGATGCCCCCGAGGGTGATGCGGTCGCCGAGCGAGAGCATCGCCTCGGCGACGCGGCTGCCGTTGACGTAGGTGCCGTTCGTACTACCGAGGTCGCGGACCAACCACGCCTCGCCCTGGCGCACCACCTCGGCGTGGTGGCCGGAGACGCGCGCGCTCGCCAGCGGCAGCTCGCAGTCGGATGCCCGCCCGATCACGGTGCGGCGCTTGCGCAGGGGCACGACCAGGCTCGCCTCGCCGTCCCGGACCACCACGAGGTGGGGCGTCCGGCTACCGGTCGCTGGCAGCTCCTCCCCGCCCATGCCCCAATCCCCCCCACGGCCCGGCCGGCGCGGTTGCAGGCGCGGAGTGTCGCCGGCCCTTCGTTTCGACCGCATCCCTGATAGACGGCATCAGCCTCGCAGCTGCAACCCGAGAGACCACAAGCGGAACCGCAGCCGGTGGTCGGACCCGGCGCAGCGGCGGCGCGCGCGGGCCGCACCGGGCAGCGCTCGCGCCCGGACCGGGCTGGTGCCGCTCCAGGGCAGCGCGACCGGCGGGGCCGGCAGGCTCCGGGCGGCCGTTGTGGGTCGCCGAGGGGGGTCAGCCTGTCCGGGAAGCGAGCGCAGCGACGGGGCAGGATAGCAGGGGCTCGGGCTCCGCGGCCCGCTCCAGCTGCAGCAGCTCCGAGCGCAGGCGCTCGAGCCCGCGCTCCAGTTCGCGCGCCTGGGCGGCGGTGTGCTCGAGCGGCGCGCCGAGCCGATCCACCACCGCCGCCGCCGCCGCGCTCGCCGAGCCGCTCGCCAGCTGCTCCACCGCGCGCGCGGCGCGCCGGTGGGCAACGGCGTCGAGCGCCCGCCCGGCGAGCGCCATCGCCAGCAGCGCCAGCAGCAGCGTCCCGCCGAACCAGGCCGGCGGCAGCGCCGCACCGCCCAGCGCCGCCTCCAGCCAGCGCCACAGCGCATAGCCGGCGATCGCCAGGGGCGGCAGGTTGGCGAGCGTGCCGGCGAGCGCGTCCGGCCGGGCGCGGGCCGCCTGCACTGCTGCCGCGCAGGCGCGCTCGGCGCGCAGCTCCTGCTCCCGCACCAGCGCGTGTGCCTGCTCGGGCTCCAGGCGAGCCGCCGGCTCGAGCAGCAGCCCCTCGTCGCGGGCGAGCGCCGCGATGCGAGCGGAGGCGAGCACCAGCGCCTGCGCCTCCGCCTCGCGCGCGCCCTCCCAGTCCCCGGCGAGCGCGGCGGAGCTCGCGCCCGCGGCCCGCGCGCCGCCGGCCGCACTGCCGAAGCCGGCGGCGCTCGCCCGGCGGCCTGCCGGCGCCACCAGTCCGCGCACCCCCCAGAGCAGCGCCTGCCAGAAGCCGACGGGGCCGCCCACACAGACCGCATGGGCGGTCGCGAGTTCGTGGCGCAGTTCGGCGTCGGCGCGCACCGCGCGCGCGAGCCGCTCGCCGAGCTGCGCTCCGGCCGCGTGCGCCACCGCCGCCGCGGCTGGCTGCAGGCGGGCGAGCCGCCCGGCGAGCTCGGCGGGCAGCAGCCCCGCCGCGCGCGCCAGCAGCGCCGCGGCGAGCTGCAGCAGGTTGGCGCGCTTGATACGGCGGATGCGCGTGCGCGTGAGTTCGCGCTCCAAAAACGCCTGCAACTGCGGAAACTCACCGCGCGGGCCGGCATCCGGCTCCTCGCCGCTGGTGGCGCGCGCGGCGGCCAGCGCCGACAGGCAGAACAGCCGCGGGCGGCTGAAACCCGCCGCCTCCAGCTCGCGGCGGAAGTCCTCGACCACCTCGGGCGGGATCCCGAGGTCGAGCCGGTTGAGCACGAAGACGAAGGCGCGCTCGCCGCGATAGCGCGCCAGCAGCTCGAACAGCTCGCGGTCGGCGTACTTCTCCGGGCTCGCCACCACCGCCACCACGTCCGCCACGGCCAGCGCCTGCGCCAGCCGGGCTCGGTTGTCCAGCTCCATGGAGTCGAGGTCGGGCGCATCGACCACCGCCTTGTGGCGGAGCGCGGCGCGGTCGTGCTCGACCAGCCGGCCCAGCCGCTGGAGTTCCGGGGGCAGCGTGAGCCGATCCTCCAGGTGGTGGTAGGTGGTCAGCTCCCGCGTGGTCGGGCGCACCACGCCGGTGCGGCAGATGGCGGCACCGGCCAGCGCGTTGAGCAGCGTGGACTTGCCGGCCCCGGTGCCACCCGTGAGCACCAGCACCAGCGGTGCCTCCAGCTGGTGCTCGCGCGCGCGCAGCCGCTCGAGGTCCGCCTCGAGCCGGGCGCGCGCGGCCGCTGCCGGCACGAGCGTCTGGGCGGCGCGGGCAAGCCAGCGCTCCAGCTCCGCCAGCCATGGTGCGAGAGGCCCGCTCACGGCAGTGCGTCCTCCGCCACGGGGGGCGCCGGCGTCGCGCTGCCCTCCGCCTCCAGGGGCAGCGCCACCAGCTGCTCGAGCGCGCGTTCGAACGCTCCGAGCGCCTGCGGCTCCGGTCCGCCGAGCCGCTCCAGCGCGACGCGCGCCAGGCGCTCGCGCACCATGGCCTCGAACAGCGCCGCCCGCTCGGCGCGAAAGGCAGCGAGCCGGCGCTCGAGGTACAGCCGGCCGAATGCCTTCTCCACCCCGGCCTTCGCCGCCGCATCGAGCACCGGCACCAGCAGCGCGTCGCTGAGCCCGATGGAGCCGGTGAGCGCCAGCTCCCCGGCTGCGATCCCGGTGCGCAGCACGGCCTTGAGCGCGCGCGCGAGGCGGAACTTGGCGGGGTGCTGGCGCAGCTCGCGGTGCAGCTCGCGCAGCACGCCATCCACCCAGCCCGCCGCATGCGCGCGCAGCGCCGCGGCGAACTCCGGGCCCGGCAGCCCGAGCGGCTCCGCCTCGGCTGCCGGCAGCAGCGCGGCTGCGAGCGCGGGGGCGAGCTCGGAGGGATGGCGCTCGGGCAGCTGGCGCACCTCCGCCAGCGCTTCGCGCAGCCGGATCTCCGCCGCCTCGGCCTCGGCCCGGTCGCGCTGCGCGAGCCGCGCGGCGGCGCGCACCGCCGGGTCGGGACGGCCGAGCAGGCGGTGCACGAGGAAGTCGCGGACCGGGGCGGTCAGCCGCCGCATGCGCAGGTAGGCGTCATCCACGACCGGCAGGTGGAGCGCGTCCGCGAGCAGCGCCAGCACCCGTTCCAGCTCCGGTACGGGCAGGCGCGCGGTATCGGCCGCGAAGCGGCGCGCGGCCTGGTGCGCCAGCGCCTGCACCTGCTCGCGATAGGCGGCGAGCGCGGCGCGCTCCGCCCGCAGCAGCCGCAGCGGTTCCGCCGCCTCGGCGGCGAGCCCCTCGCGTGCCCCGGCGCGAGCGCGGGCGGCGAGCCCCGGGGCCTCGGCGGCCAGTTCGCGCAGCGCCGCCGCGAGGGGGGCCGCCGCGGCCGCGAGCCCGCTCGCGCCAGGCCGGTAGGGGATCGCCAGGACGCGGGGCGAAGGGCAGCTGCTCGCGCGCCCGCGGGCAGCGGCCGCCACCACGTGGTCGCGGAAGTCGGCGAGCGCCTCCGGGGCGGTGTGCTTGTTCAGCACCGCGAGCACGGTCTTGCCGTGACGCAGCGCCCGCTCGAGGAAGCGCACGCAGACCTCGTCGTTGTACTTCTCCTCGCTCGCCACGAACACCAGCGCGTCCGCCGCGAACAACAGATCCTCGGCGACGCGGTGGTTCTGTTCGAGGACGCTGTCGATGTCGGGGCTGTCGGCGACTGCGAGCGAGCGCAGCTCCGGATCGGCGTGGGTGGCGAGCAGCAGCGAGCAGGCCGCGTCCGGGGCCTCGGGCTGCTCGGCGCGGTGCAGCCGGCGGCGCGCGTAGCCGGGCAGGAAATCCGCTCGCAAGAAGCGGTGCGCCTCCTCCTCGTGGGCGAGCAGCACCGCCGCGCGGGTGGCGCGCGCGACGGGGCTCGGCCGTCCGAGCACCGCTCCGGTTGCGGCGTTGGCGAGGCTGGTCTTGCCGACATTGGTGCCGCCTGCGAACACGCACAGGGCGGGCTGGCCGTCGGCGCGCACCTGGGGCGCCAGCTTGTGGCGGACCAGCCGCCGGCAGCCGTCCAGCTGCGCGAGCAGGCGGTCGCGGTAGGTCGTGCCGGCGAGGGGCACGAGCCGCTCGAGTGCCGCCTGCAGCGCCACCGCCGGGTGCGGAGGCAAGACGCTGTCCGCGCCCGCGGGCAGCGGTGGATCGGACCGGCATTCGGCTGCGTGCGCGCGCGGCTTCGCCCGCTGTTCCATGCCGAGACCGTAGCAGCGGGTGTGCCCGGCCGGCAAGCAGGCCGCAGGAAACAGGCGCTGCCCCGCGGGGCGGGAGCGAGAACTGCCGCGGCGACGCCGCGACCGGCCGTGCGGCGCCCGGCGCGCGTGGCCCCGCAGCCCCACCCGTCCGGGCCTGGCGGGCTCCGATCCGGCAGCTAGCGCGCGAAGGGAACCGGGTGCACGAGCTCCAGCCGCTCGCCGCCGCGCCGGAGCTCCACGAGGGCCGGCGGGCCGGTGATGGCGAGCTGCAGCCACAGCCGCGCGAGCGGCCCCCCGAGCGCCCGCGCCCGCGGGCCGAGCAGCCCGCCCCTCACCCGCACCAGCAGGTCGCCTGCCCGCAGCCCGGCGGCGGCGAGCGGGGAGTCGGGCTCGAGGTAGACGACCTCGAGACCTTCGGCGCGGGGCGTCAGCACCAGGCCGCCCACCGGGCCATAGGCCAGGTGCGCCAGCTCGCCGAAGGCCTGCTCGCCGCTCAGCGCCTCGAGCGCTTCCAGCGCCATGAGGCCGAGCGGGGCGTCTGCGACCTCGCGCCAGGAAAAGCGGCGGCTGGGCTCGTCCGCGGCCAGGAGCGCGGTCCGGTAGGCCAGGCGCGCCACCCGCGCCAGGCCGTCGGCCTCGATCTTGTCGGCGTCGTCGCCCGGGCGGTGATAGTCCGGGTGCAGACCCGTGGTGAGGAAGGCGACGGGGACCTTCTCGCAATAGAACGGATAGTGGTCGCTGTTCGGCACCATGTAGGGCTGGACCTCGAGCCGCAGTCCGAGCTCGGCGGCCTTCGGCACCATCAGCTCGAGGAGTCCCTGCCCGGAGGTGGCGCCGAGCAGCACCGCCCGCCCGCCGCGGCTCCGGCCCACCATGTCCAGATTGAGCATGAGGACGCAGTGCTTCAGGGGCAGTGCCGGGTGGCGGACATAGTGCTGGGAGCCGAGCAGGCCGCGTTCCTCGGCGTCGAACCAGACCAGCACCACGTGACGCGCGGGCGGGGTGGGCAGCGCTGCCAGCGCCTCGGCGATCTCCAGCAGTGCGGCGCTGCCGCTGGCGTTGTCGTCGGCGCCGTTGTGGATCGCGGGCTCGCGCCGCTTGAACAGCTGGAGGCTGCCCCCGGCCTGCCCTAGCCCCACGTGGTCGTAATGCGCGCCGAGCAGCACGTGCTCCGCGCTCGCCGGCTCGCGCCCGCGAACGAGGGCGACGATGTTGTGGCACTGCAGGGTGCCGGCCTGGAAGGGCTGCAGATAGGCGCTCTCCACGGAGGGCGCGCTGCCGGGGGGCGTGCCCTGCCCGGCTGCGCCGGCGCCGGCGAGATCGCCCGCGGGGGTGATGCCGAGCGCGCGCAGCCGCTCGATGATGTAGCGCGCCGCCTCGCGGTTGCCCTCGCTGCCCGCCGCCCGCCCGCCGCGCGCGTCGTCGGCGAGAAAGCGCACCTTCTCGAGCGCTCCCACCGGCTCGATCTGCTCCTCGCCGGGCGGAGGGGGTGCGCCGGGGGCGCCGGCTGCTCCCACCGGCGCCGCGGCGAGCGTCGCCGTGCCGAGGACCAACCCCAGCGCGAACCCGAACCGCCGCCGGGCCGCCCCTGGGCGGTGTGCGAGATGCCGGCGCCGCCCGCCCAAGAGCTCGGTTCCGCTCGCACTCCGCTCGCAGGCTGCCTCCATCCGCCTCCCTCCCACGCATCTGCCGGAGGGTAGATACGCGGCGGCGGTATGCTCGTTGGCGCGCTGCGGCGTTGCATTGCCGGGGCCACGGCCTATACTGTCGGTGGTCCGGGCGGAGGCGCGGCAAGCCGGCCGTCCTGCGGGGCGCGGCGGTTCCGCGCCGGGGGGTGAGTCCTGGAGCGGCTGAAGATATCGATTCCGCGGGACACCCGCTACCTCGCCGTCGTGCGGCGCGCGGTGGTCGAGGCGGCGGAGGCATGTGGGTTCGGGCCAGAGGCGATCGCCGAGATCGAGGTGGCGGTCGACGAGGCCTGCGCGAACGCGGTCTGCCACGGCTCGCCGGAGGACGGCGACATCTCGGTGGAGATCGCGCTCGATGAGCGCGGGCTGTGCGCGACCGTGGCCGATTCCAACCGCCGGCTGGCGGTGCATTGCGCGGAGCGCTCGGCCACGGGCGAGCGTTCCCTCGAGCCCATGGCGCGCTGGCTGCGCAGCGAGCGGGCCGGGGGGCTGGGGCTGCGGCTCATGGAGCGGTTCATGGACGAGGTCGAGTTCGCCGCCGGACCGGCGCGCGGCAACGAGGTCCGCCTCCGCAAGTACCGCGTGCTGCAGCAGCGCTGACGGGCGCACCTGCATGGCCTATCTGTTCGTGCTCAACGGCAGCGCGCGCTGCCGGGCGTTCTTGCTCGACGGGGTGCAGGCGCTGACGATCGGCTCGGCACCGGACGCGGATGTCGTGCTCGACGACCCGTGGATCTCGGCACATCACGCGCGCCTGGTGCGCGAGGAGCGGGGCGGTTGGCGCATCGAGGACCTGGACAGCACGAACGGGACCTGGGTGAACTGCAAGCGCGTGCAGGCGGCGGCGCTCGCCGACGAAGACGTGCTCTTCTTCGGCCGCACGCACGCGCTCATCGTGACCTCGAACCGGCCGCCCAGCGCGCCTTTGCCCGACCGCCGCCCCGCGCGGGTGCGGGAGGTAGCGCCGCCGAGCGCGGACGAGCTGGAGTGGGCGCCGGCGGTGGAGCCGGCAGCGGGCGGACCGGCACCTGGCGGGGCGGCCGGCGAGCAGGCAGCACGGCGGACCCTGCCCTCGGTCACGCCCTGGCTCGACGAGGCGGCGATCGCCGAGGTGGAGGCCGAGGACGAAGCCGCGATCGAGCGCGACGCGTTCGAGGCGCCGCCGCTGGAGGAGGAAGAGGAGACCTGCACCTTCGCTGCCTTCGGCAGCGAGCTGGAGGGCTTGGGGGAGCTGTCGACGGACTCGCTCTACGCGGAGCCCGCCGTGCACCTCTCCGCTCCGCCCTCACCGGCCGAGGTCGTCATCGACGTCGGCGACCTGCTGGATAGCGACGGCACGTTGCCGGCGGCAGCGCCGGGCCCGGAGCCCGGGCCGGCGGCGGCGCCCGCGCCTGCAGCCGTTCCCTCCCCGCTCGCTGCGACCCCGCCGGCGGGCCCGGCGCCGCGCTCGCATGTGGAGGCGGCAGGTGCGGGCGCGGCGGAGCGGGAGCTGGCGCGCCTGCGCCTGTTGCTCGCCGAGCGCGAGGAGCAGATCGAGCGCCTGAAGCAGGAGCTGCTGCTGCTCAAGGAGCGATACCTCGACAGCCCCTGAGCGCGGGCGGCCTGGACGGGCGCCGCTGCTGCGCTAAAATGCCCGCCTCGAGGTGTCCATGCCGGCTGGCGAGGTCAGATCGCCCATGCACAAGAACCTGCGCGTCCTCTCGCACCCCCTGATCCAGGCCAAGGTGACGGTGCTGCGACGCAAGGAGACGCCGAGCGCGCTGTTCAAACAGACGGTCGACGAGCTGACCGGTCTCATGCTCTACGAGATCACCGGCGACCTGCCGACGCGGACCGTGGAGATCGAGACGCCGCTGGAGCGCACCAGGGGTGAGGTGCTGGATGTCTCGCACATCAACATCGTGACCATCCTGCGCGCGGGTCTCGGCATGGTCGGCGGGGTGGTGCGGCTCTTGCCGGACGTGCGGGTCGGGGTGCTGGGATTCGAGCGCGACGAGCGGACGCTGCAGGCGCGTTTCTATTACGCCAAGCTGCCGGAGTTCGACGAGCGCACGCGCACGATCGTCCTCGACCCCATGCTCGCGACGGGGGGGACGGCCGTGGCGGCGCTGGAGCACCTGCGCGAGCGGGGGGTGGGCGAGATCGCGTTCGCCAGCATCATCGCCGCGCCGGAAGGGGTGCGGCGGGTGCACGCACTGTTTCCGGACGTCGTCATCTATACCGCGGCACTGGACCGCGAGTTGAACGAGCGAGGCTTCATCTTGCCCGGACTCGGGGATGCGGGCGACCGCATCTTCGGCACCGAGGGCGTGGGACCGGGGCTGGCGCCCGAGCGCGTCGCGCCGCGGCGCACCGCTGACCGGTGAGAGCAGGGATAGCTGGAGGCGGGGAGCCCGCCGGCCGATGACCCACCGCCGCCGCCTGATCCACCTGCTGGCGGAGTTCAGCCTGCCGCTGATCCTGGGCGTGCTGGCGGCGCTGGCGGTCGCCAACGCCGCACCCGAGCTGTACGACCGGGTGGTGGACGGAGCGCTGCCCTGGCTCGGCGAGCGCGTCCGCGTGCACGGACATCCGTTGAGCCTGCACTTCCTGGTCAACGACGTCTTCATGGTCCTGTTCTTCGGCATCGCGGCCAAGGAGATCACCGAGTCGGTGCTGCCCGGCGGACCGCTGAATGATCCGCGCAAGGCGGTCAATCCGCTGCTGGGCATGCTCGGAGGCGTGCTGGCACCGATCGGCGTCTTCTTCTCGGTGATCGCGCTGGCGGGCCGGATGGACCTGCGGCGGGGCTGGGGGATCCCGACCGCGACCGACATCGCTCTGGCGTGGCTGGTGGCGCGGCTGGTGTTCGGGCGGCGCCATCCGGCCGTGAACTACCTCCTGCTGATGGCGGTGGGCGACGACGCGGTGGGGCTCGCGATCATCGCGATCTTCTATCCCGATCCGCGCTTTCCCGTCGAACCGCAGTGGCTCGGTCTGGTGGCCGCCGGGATGGCGATCGCCTGGGGGTTGCGGCGGCTGGCGGTCCGCCGCTGGCCGATCTACGTCGTGCTGGCCGGAGTGCCGAGCTGGCTGGGGCTGCTGCACGCTCACCTCCACCCGGCGCTGGCGCTGGTGTTCGTGGTACCCTTCATGCCCGGGCCACGTCACGACCTGGGACTGTACGAGGACGTGCGGGAGGAGGACGGGCGCCTGGGGGTGGAGGGCTCGGCGCGTGTGCCCGCGATCGACGCCGCCGACGTTCACAATCCGCTCTTCGCGTTCGAACACCACCTCCGCGTGCCGGTGGAACTGGGGCTGTTCTTCTTCGGCTTTGCCAATGCCGGGGTGCGGGTCACCGACGTCGGCACTGCCACCTTCGCGGTGCTGGCCAGCCTTCTGCTCGGCAAGACGCTGGGGATCACGCTGTGCAGCTGGGCGGCGCACCGGCTCGGCATGCCGTTGCCGGACGGAATGCGGTTGCGGCATCTGGTGGTCGCGGCGATGATCGCTTCGATCGGCCTCACGGTTGCATTGTTCGTGGCTGCGCAGGCCTATCCGGCGGGCAGCACCATGCTGCGGAACGCGAAGATGGGCTGCCTGCTCAGTGCGGGAGCGGCACTGCCGGCGTGGCTGCTCGGCCGCGCGCTGCGGGTGCGCGAGCCGGCCCCGGGCCGGGCGGCCGGCGCGCCGGGCGGAGTGCAACCGGATGCGATCACGGCCGCGCGCGGTTGAGACGGCGCGCGCGGTTTGCCACGCCGGTCCGGCAGCGCGCCACGCGCGGGTGCGCGGTGCGTGCTCGCCTCCGGGCAGCCGGCGGCCGCAGCAGGCGAGGGCGCGGCGTGGGAGGCAGCGGGCATGGCGGAGCGGATCAGCAGCGTGTGCGTGTACTGCGGCAGCCGGCGCGGGCAGCGCGAGGCGTTCCCGCAGGCCGCCGCCGAGCTCGGCCGCGGGCTTGCCGAGCGGGGGATCGGACTGGTGTACGGCGGCGGCTCGGTCGGCCTCATGGGGGTGCTGGCCGATGCGGCGCTGGGCGCGGGCGGCCGCGTCGTCGGGGTGATCCCGCGCTTCCTGGTCGCGGCCGAAGTCGCGCACGCCGGGGTCAGCGAACTCATCGTCGTCAACTCGATGCACGAGCGCAAGCTGCGCTTGTTCGAGCTGGCCGATGCCTTCTTGACGCTGCCCGGCGGCTTCGGCACGCTCGATGAGACCTTCGAGATGATCACCTGGAAACAGCTCGGCCGGCACCACAAGCCCATCCTGTTCGTGTCGATCGAGGACTTCTTCGCGCCGCTGCTCGCGCACCTGGAACAGGCGCGCGCGCAGGGCCTGCTCGGCGAGGCGCCGGCGCCGCTGTACGAGGTCGTGCCGAGCGTCGGCGAGGCGCTGGCGTGGCTGGAGCGGAGGGCCGCCGGCAGCCGGCCCGGCGGCGTGGTCTCGCCGTGAGCGGGCCGAACACGCCGGCCGGGGAGCGGAGACCGCCGGCCGTCGCGTTGGTGATCCCGCTCTACGACGAGGAACGGATCGTAGCCGCGCTGCTCGAACGGCTGGAGCGGTTGCTCCCCATGCTCGCCGTGCCCGCCGAGGTGGTGGTGGTCGATGACGGCAGCACCGACGGCACGCCGGCGTTGCTCGAGGCGGCAGCGGCCACGCGCCCCTGGCTGCGGGTCGTGGTGCTGTCGCGCAACTTTGGCCATCAGGCGGCGCTCACCGCCGGCATGCACCACACGCGCGGCGAGGTGGTCGCGCTCATGGACGGCGACCTGCAGGACCCGCCCGAGGTCGTGGTGCAGATGCTCCAGCGGCTCGCCGAGGGCTTCGACGTGGTCTACGCGGTGCGGCGAGAACGCAAGGAGCACACGCTCAAACGGTTGTGCTACGCCGCGTACTACCGGCTGCTGCGCCGGCTTGCCGGGGTGACGATCCCGCTCGATAGCGGGGATTTCTGCGTGCTGCGGCGGCGGGTGGTGGACGCCATGAACGCCCTGCCGGAGCGGCGGCGGTTTCTGCGCGGCCTGCGGAGCTGGGTCGGCTTCCGGCAGGTGGGCTTCCCCTACGCCCGCGCGGCGCGCGCTGGCGGCCGCTCCAAGTACACGTTCGGAAAGCTGGTGCGCCTGGCCCTCGACGGGATTTTCGGCTTCAGCGAGGCGCCGCTGCGCTGGGCGGCGTATGCCGGTGCCGCCATCGCCCTCGGGGGTTGTGCATGGGGCGGCTGGCTGCTGGGCGAGCGGCTGCTGGTGTCCGAGGGCGCAGAGGTGGCAGGCTGGGCACCGCTGGGTGCGGTTGTGGCGGTGCTGGCCGGCGTGCAGCTGCTGGCCGTCGGGCTGCTCGGGGAATACGTCGCGCGGATCCACGACGAGGTGCGGGGCCGGCCGCCGTACGTGGTCGACCGCCTGATCGGCTTCGAGCAGGCGCAGGCCGCGGCCCGGCGCCGCGAGGCGAGCCGGCGGTTGTCCGGGCGGGAAGAGCGGCCGGTGCCGACCGGCGGCGCGGGAGCCTGAGGGCGGGCCGCGGCCGGCGCGGGCGTGATCGCCTCCTCGGGGACGGCCGCGCGCGCGGGCAGCGTCGTGGCGGGAGGCAACCGCCGGCGGTGCGGATCTGGCTGACGGGGGCGAGCGGTTTCATCGGCGGGCATCTGCTGCGAGCGCTGCGAGGCGCTGGCCACCTGGTCACGTGCCTGGTGCGCGCGGGCGGCGAGGCGCGGCTGGCGGTACGGGACCCCGGCGTGCGAGTGGTCCAGGCGCCGTTTGCCGAGCCGGCTGCGTGGGTGCATCGACTGGAGGGCCACGACGCGCTCGTCAACGCGGTCGGCATCATCCGGGAGCGAGCCGGGTCGCGCTTTGCCGCGGTGCACACCACGGCTCCGATCGCGGCGTTCGAAGCGGCGGCTCGGCTCGGCGTGCGGGTGGTGGTGCAGATCAGCGCGCTGGGTGCGGATCGGCAAGCGCGTAGCCGTTACCACCTGAGCAAGCGGCGTGCGGACGAGAGGTTGCTGGGGCTGCCGGTGCGCGGGGTGGTGCTGCGTCCATCCCTGGTCTACGGGCGCGGCGACCGCTCGATGGAGCTGTTCGCGACGCTGGCGCGCTTGCCGGTGGTGCCGGTGCCGGGCGACGGCCGGACGCGGCTGCAGCCGGTGTGGGTGGGCGATCTGGTGCGTGCGGTGCTCGTGGCGCTGGAGCGTCCCGGCCTGGCGGGTGTTTTCGACGTGGGCGGCGGGCAGGTGCTCGCCCTCGATGCGCTGTTCGCGGCGCTGGGCCGCTGGCTCGGCCGGCGGCGGACGCCCAGGCTGCACGTGCCGTGGCCGGTGCTGCGGCTGCTGGCGGCCGCCACCGATGCGCTCGGTGGGCGCGGGCCGATCACCGCCGAGGAGCTGCAGATGCTGCGCCGCGGCAACTGGTGCGACAACCGCCCCTTCGTCGCCGGGTTCGGCTTCGCGCCGGTGGGCTTTGCCGAGGGGCTCCGCTACCGCCCGCCGCCGGATACCTCGCTCGTGCGCGCCCTCGCGCGCGAACTCAGGATCATGTTCGCCTGGGGCTAGGCACCGGGGCCATCGCCGGGCGGCCGCCAGCGGTTGCATCGCGACCGCGCAATGGTGACGTTGCGGCCGCAGCGGCGGATCCGCTCACGGGACGCGAGGAAGGAGGGGGGGATGATCGGCACGGGCGGCGTCGGGGGAGTCGGCCCCGCGGGGGCGGGGAGCGCACCGCAACACGAGGAACTGGCGCCCCCCGGGGCCGCTGGTGCTCGGGCGGAGGAGGGCGCCGCGCCGGAGCGCACCGGCGCGGCGGCCGGCCGGCCGCTGGCGGCGGCGGAACTCGACCGCCGCTACGGCCGCATCGCGGTCGATGCGAAGGGGCGCGTGATGCGCGACGAGGCCTGGGTGCTGGGCAAGCGCGAACGGGTCGACCGCATCCACCGGTTCGCAGAGCGCTACCCGTCCGCCGCCGCGCGCTATCTGACGCAGCTCACCGATGTCAACTTCAGCCGCGGGGTCTATGCGCGGGCGGAGGTGATGTCGCTGGTGAACGACTATCTGGTGCCGCTGGACGCCGAGGGCCGGCCGAGCAGCGCCGAGTGGGCGGCGTACATCGCCGCGCACGAGCGGGGAGCCTCCGAGCTGGAGCTGGCGCGGCTGTTCTTCCGCGCCCACAACGCGGCGCTCGCGCGCGCACAGGCCGATCCAGCCTACGCGGCGGCGCGCGCCGCGGCCGATCCCAAGATGCTCGGGCTGTGCGACATCACGCTCGGGATCGCCGAACAGGCGGAGCGCCGCCTGCAGGATTCGGAGGCCGATCCCCACCAGGTCATGATCGAGAGCGTCGCTCGCTTCATGGCGGAGCACGCCCGCGCGGGCTACCTGCCGCTCAATCCGGGCGACCTGCAGCTGTGGGCGCGGGCGGCGGATCTCAGCCCGCTGGAGAAGCTGCTCGATCGGGTGCGAGGAGCGGCGCTCGACGAGGTCTATCTTGCGCGCGCCATGCGCACGATGGCTGCCATCCAGGAGGCCTATCTCAAGGATCGCCTCCAGGCGGTGGGCGGGTTCGTGCGCCGGCTGATCGATCGCTTCCGCGCCTAGCTGGGCCCGGCCCCGCCCTCAGGCACTGTCGCTGTCCGGAGAGCGGTGACGGTACTTCTCCAGCTTGCGGTAGAGCGAGCGCAGGCTGATGCCGAGCTCGGCGGCGGCGCGCGTCTTGTTCCCGCCGGTGGCGCGCAGCGTCCGCTCGATGTGACGCCGTTCGACCTCCTCGAGGGTGGCGAGGGCAGGGCAGCCGGGCCCCGTCCCCTCGCCGCCCAGTCCGCGGTCGAGCGGCGGCAGGTCCTCGGCATCGATCTCGGGCGTGCGGGTGACGATGAGCGCCCGCTCCAGCACGTTGAACAGCTCCCGCACGTTGCCCGGCCAGCTGTGCTGGAGCAGCCGTTCCAGGGCGGCGCGGGTGAGCCGGCGCGGCTCGCCGCTCCTGCGGCCGTGCAGCTCCAGGTAGTGGCGCACGAGCAGCGGGAGGTCGCCGGGACGCTCGCGCAGCGGCGGCATCTCCAGCGGCAGCACCGCCAGCCGGAAGTAGAGATCCGCGCGGAAGCGGCCGGCGCGCACCTCGGCTTCGGGCGCGCGGTTGGTGGCGGCGATCACCCGCACGTCGACCCGGCGGGTGCGGGTGTCTCCCAGCCGCCGCAGCTCGCCGAGCTCCAGCACCCGGAGGAACTTCTTCTGGAGCTCGGGCCCCATCTCGCACACCTCGTCGATGAACAGGGTACCGCGATCGGCCACCTCGAACAGCCCCCGGTGTTCGCGCGTCGCGCCGGTATACGCACCCGGGGCGTGACCGAACAGCTCGTTCTCCAGCAGCGTCTCCTGCAGGGCGCCGCAGTTGATGGCGACGAAAGCAGCGTCGCGGCGCGGGCTGGCCGCGTGGATCGCGCGCGCCGCCAGCTCCTTGCCGGTGCCGCTCTCCCCGTGGATGAGCACCGGAGCGCTGGAGGCGGCATAGCGCGCGATCAACTCGCGGACCTGTTGCATGGCGGGGCTTGTTCCCACCAGCAGGGGCGCGGGCGCGGCCCGCCGCCTTTCCTCGCGCAGACTGCGGTTCTCGTCGGCGAGGCGGCGCCGTTCGTGGGCCTTCTGGATCAGCACCGCCAGCTCGCTCATCTTGAGCGGCTTCTGCACGTAGTCGTAGGCGCCGCGCTTCATCGCCTCGATGGCGCTGTCGACGCTGGCGTGCCCGGTGATCACGATGACCTCGGTCTCGGGCTGCTGTTGGCGGACCCGGGCGAGCAGCTCCAGGCCCGACATCCCGGGCATGGCGATGTCGACGACCGCGACGTCGTACTCGCGGGAGGACAGGCGTCGCAGCGCTTCCTCGCCCGAACCGGCACCGTCCACCTCCATGCCG
This sequence comes from Planctomycetota bacterium, assembly GCA_026004615.1. Classification (GTDB taxonomy): domain Bacteria; phylum Planctomycetota; class J058; order J103; family J103; genus BPJM01. The sequence continues at coordinate 223,343 of BPJM01000001.1, read as the reverse complement.
CCGCGGGCGAGATTGCGCTGGAGCAGCTTGCGGAACGGCTCCTCGTCGTCCACCACCAGCACGCGGACCGGTGCCGTCGCCCGTTCTGCCCGGTCCGCTGTCGCATGCACGGTCATGACCTCGGGCCTCCGCGGTCACCGGCTACGGCGAGCAGCGGCGGGGCCGCGGGCGCGGGCGCCGCCGCAACGGCCGCCGGCACGATGACGGTGAAGGTGCTGCCCCGGCCCGGCGCCGAGTCGACCTCGATGGCGCCGCCCATCTTCTGCACGATCGCGTGGCAGATGCTCAGTCCCAGGCCGGTCCCACTGCCGAAAGGCTTGGTGGTGAAGAATGGATCGAAGATCCGGCGCCGCGTCTCGGCGTCCATGCCCTTGCCGGTGTCCTCGACCTCGATCGCCTGGCGGCCGCCGGCGAGTGCGCGCGTGCGGAGCGTGATGCGGCCGCTGGGCTGTTCGATCGCGTCGAAGGCGTTCTCGATCAGATTGACCAACACGTGTTCCAGGTTGGCGCGGTCCACCAGCGCGGGACCCAGATCGGGGTCGAGATCGAGGATGAGGGCCACGTCGCGGCCGCGGGCGCGGTGCTCCACCAGGGGCAGCACACCCTGGATCACGGGGGCCAGTGCCTGCGGGCGCACCGCGAAGGGGGCCGGACGAGCAAAGGACAGCAACTGAGTCAGGATGCGCTTGCAGCGGTAGGCCTGCTCCTCGATCGTGCGCAGCGAGTCGGGGAACTCCGCAAAGGCGGGATGCGCCGCCAGTGCCGGATCGCGCGCGAGCTGGAGGAGATCCTCGGCGTAGCCCGCGATCGAGGCGAGGGGATTGTTCAGCTCGTGGGCGAGGCCGGCCGCGAGGCGGCCGGTCGCCGCCAGCTTCTCGGAGGCGAGCAGCTGTTCGTGTGCGCGCTCCAGCTCCGCTTGCTTGGCCCGCACCCGCCGCTCCAGCTCGCGGGCCCACCGCTCCAGCTCCAGGCCCTGGCGCGCGAGCATGCGGCTCTTGTCGCGGATCGAGCGCTGGTAGTCCAGCATGAGCCGGTAGACCTCGTTGCGGCTGCGCATGAGGTCGCCCAGCTCGTCGTTCGGGATCTCGTGCTCGGGGATCAGCGCCCGCTCCTCCTCCCCGGCGAGCAGCGCCCGGTTCGCCTCGGCGAGTCGCCGGAAGCGGCGCAGCAGATGCCGGTAGACGAACACGATCGCGACCACGCCCGTCAGCAAGAGCACCACCAGCACCAGGCCCAGCGCCAGCAGCACCTGGTGGATCACCCGCTCGTGCAAGGGGCCGAGCGGAGCGGCGAGCAGCAAGGTGCCCAGCGGCGGCTGCGCCGGCTCGGGGGCGGGGATCGGTTCCAGGTGGAGCAGCTGCCCGCGCGCGCGGGCGGGCTGGCCGCGGCCGGCCGCCTCGCGCGCGGCCGCCAGCAGCGCCCCCGCCTCCGCGGCCGCGGGGGCGCGCAGCGGCCGGCCGTCGGGGTCGAAGACACAGGCGGTGGTGGCGCCGAGCTCCGCGGCATGGGCATCCACCTCGGCGCAGAATCGCTCCAGCCACGCCGTGCGGTCCTCGCCGCGGGCGGCGAGGACCGCGGTGCGCGACTCCCAGTGGTGCAGGATCACGCGGGCGGCGAGCGCAATGGCGCGCTGCTCGGCCTGCAGCAGGCCGCGCTGTGCGTGCAGTACCAGCGGCACGATCAGGATGGCCTCGCTGGCGAGCACCGCCACCGACATGGTGACGATCAGCCGGCTGAGCAGCGAGCGGCGCGGGCGCGCCGGTGTCGCGGGCGGCTCGCCACGACGAGCGCCAGCCAGCACGGCCGGCTCGGCTGCGGCGCCGGCGCGAGCGGGCGAGGGGGCGGCGTTCGCCGGCACGCTGCTCACCGCGCGTCCTCGCCCAGCTCGGCCAGCAGCCGCTCGACCAGCACCCGGTCGCGGCTCGCCGCGGGCAGCAGCTGCAGCGCCCGTTCCAGCGCCGCGCGGGCGCGCCGTGGCTGTCCCAGGGCCAGCAGCACCAGCCCCCGGTTGAGGTGCAGCTCCGGCAGGGCGGGTGCAGCGGCGAGACCGCGTTCCAGGTGCTCCAGTGCCTGCAGCGGCTTGCCGGCCCGCAGGTAGATGCGGCCCAGGTTGTTGCGCGCCGGGGCATGATCGGGCCTGAGTTCCAGCACCCGCGCGTACTCCTCCATGGCGATCAGGTACTGGCCGTGCTGCTCGGCGAGCAGGGCGTAGTTGTAGTGCGCGTCCGCATCGGCGGGCGCCAGCTCGAGCGCGCGCTGGTAGTCGCGCGCCGCCTCCTCGTGCCGGCCGGCGGCGGCGTGCAGATTGCCGCGGTTGTTGTAGGCGGGCGCATACTCGGGCGCGAGCGCGATGGCGCGATCCAGGTGCACGCGCGCCGCCTCGAGTTCGCCGAGCTGCATGAGCGCGACCGCCAGGTCGCTCTCGACCGCGGCGCGGGCGCCGGCATCGGCCGCGCCGAGCCGCTCGAGTGCGGCCTCGAGCTCGGCCCGCGCCTCGGCCACCGCCCCGGTGCGGAGCAGCAACCGCCCGCGGAGCGCCTGCTGGCGGGGGCTGAGGGCGGCGCGGTCGCGCTCGCCGTCCGCCGCCGCGAAGGCACGCTCGAACTCCCCGAGCGCCTCGGCGGGCCGACCCAGGCGCTCCAGGACCGCGATCAGGTTCCAGCGCGCCCGAAAATCGGCGGGATCGAGCGCCGCTGCCTTGCGGAAGCTCGCCGCCGCCAGCTCCAGGGCGCCGCGCCGGGCGTGCAGGTGGCCGAGGTTGGTGTGCGCGGCGGCGAGATCGGGCGCCACCGCCAGCGCCTGCTGCAGCAGCGCCTCCGCCCGTTCGAACTCGCCGCGCTCGGTCAGCACCAGCGCCAGGTTGGCAAGGGCCTGCGGATGCAGTGGCTCGCGCGCGAGCAGCCGCTCGTAGAGCGCAACGGCCAGCTCGGCTTCACCGCGCTGCTGCGCCAGCACCGCCGTCGCCAGAAGTACAGCAGGCGCATCCGGTTCGGCGGCCGGGCGGGCCCGCGGGGCGGCGAGCGCCTCGGTGGCCGCTGGCGCCGGCGCAGGAGGCGGTTGCGCAGGGCTCGCTGGCGGCGGTGGGGCCGGCGCGGCGGCAGAGGCGGTTTCCGGCTGGCCGGGCGGCGCTGGCGGTGGCGCGGGGGCGAGGGGCGCGGCGGGCTTCGCCCCCGAGGGCGCAGCAAGCTCCGGTTGCGCGGCGGTGGCCTCGGGCACCGGCTCGGGGGCCCGCTCCCCGGGGGTGGTCGGGGAAGCGGCGGTGGGGCCAGCCGGCCCCGGCGCGCTGGCCGCCTGCGGTTGGGCTGGCGCGGCCGCCGGCCCGGGTTCTGGCGGGCCGGGCGGCGGCAGGGTGCCGGGGGGCGGGGCCTGGCCGGAGGCCGGTGCGCTCGCCGTGGGCGCGGGGGAAGGGGGCTCGGCCGCCATGACCGGCGCGGGGCGGTGGGGCTCGGGTTCGGCCGGGACCTCGACCGGCGGGCTCGGGGCGCTGCTGCCCGCCCCCGCAGCCTCCCCCACACCTGCGGAGCCGGCGGGCGGTGGCGCCGGCGGCTGGGCCGCCGCCAGGTCGGCCGCGGCCCGCGGTGGTGGCGCCTGGGGCGGCGCACCGGCCGCTGCGACCACTGCCACCCCGATGCTGGCGGCGGGCGGCGGGGGTTCGGCGTGCGCGCCCGCGGCAGGCGCGGTGCGGGCAGAGCCGGGGTGCTGCGCCACCGCCGGGCGCGGCGGCGGCGCCGCGGCGGGCTGCTGGAGCTGCTCCCAGGTCAGGTAGGTCACGTACAGCCCGGCCAGGATGGCGGCGGCGGCGGTGGTGACCTTGAGCAGGGACGCCAGGCCCGAGAGCACGCTCTGGTGGATCGCCGGCGGGCCGAGCACCGGCTCCAGGTCCTGGCTCGTCCCGTAGCGGGGCGGGCCCTGCTCGGCGAGCACGTCCTGGAAGCTCACGGTGCCACGCGGCACGACGTCGGGTTCGATGACGATCTCGAAGGGAACGTCCTCGGCCGGGGGCGAGGCCGGCTCACCGCGGGGCGGCTGGCTTGGACTGGGCGCGTGCTGCTCCATGTGCGCCTCCGATCCGTGCATGGCGCCGTGCGGAGCGCCAGGCGCGCAGGGTGGCGGCTCGACCGCCCGTCCGCGGCGCCCGGACGTCCCACCCCGCGCAGGCTACAGGGCACGGCAGCACCGCCGGTTGGACGGCGAAGAGGCTTTTTGCGTTCAGGTCCTGCCTTCGACACCCCCTGACGCGAGTGTGGCAGCGCCGCGCGGGCCGGCGCAACGTCCCGGCGTGCGAGCGGCGCGCTATCTCCCTAGCCGACCGGTGCCTTGCGCGGGCGCTCGCGCGCAGCGCCCGGCGGCAGCGACGCGGGTGGCGTGCCCGAAGCCCCTCCGTTCGTGCCGCCGGGGCTCGAGGTGACGCCGGGGGCAGCGGGCGCAGCCGCGCTCGCACCCTCGGCGCGCCCGGCCGGGCGCCGCTTTTCGTGGCTGACCGCCGCCACCAGTGCGCCGGCCGCCGCGGCGCGCAGCGGATCCCGCGCCAGGCGCACCCCTCGGATCTGCAACGGCAGGTGCACACGGCCCAACGCGCGCTCCAGCCGGGGGAGGAACCCGGGCACCATGGCCGTACCGCCCGCGACGCACACCTCCAGCGCCTCCTCCACGGAGGCCTGCGTGTGGTGCAGCGCCTCGGCGAGCCGCCGCGCGGCGTACTCGATGAGCTCCTCGTGGTAGATCTCCAGGGCCAGCTGCATGCCGTCCCTGGGATCGATGCGCTCCAGGTCCAGGCGCCGCTCCTTGATCGCACACACCTTGCTGCGCGTGGTGGCGCGCGCCAGCGCGACCCGTTCGTCGATCCAGTCGCCGCCCCGGGCCACCGCGGTCTCGAACAGGCTCTTGGCCCTCCAGGCCAGCGCTGCATTCGTCATCCCGGCGCCGAAGCTGAGCCCGATGCCGGTAAAGGGCACGCTCTGCCCGCCGCTTTCGACCTGCGGGTTCTCGCTGTAGATGACGGCGAGCGCCTCGTGGATCGGATGCGGCTCGTAGCCCAGCCGGCGCAGGCAGCGCTCGATGACGATGCGGTGGAAGGTAATGTCGCCCTCGGCGTCGCAGGGCGCGGCGGGCAGCGTGGCCGCACAGACCTCGCCTGGCCGGGCGGCCGGCCCCAGCAGTCCCTCGACGAGGGTCTCGAGCATGCTGATCGCCTGTTCCTCGCCGGGGTTCAGGATGCCGCGCGCCATCGGACGCCGATAGGCCCGCTGGTCGCCCGTGATGGTGGCGAACTTGAGGGCGTCTTCGCCGACCACGAACAGCTGCTCGCCGCGCACCAGGTAGCGCGCGCCCGCATCGTCGAGCATGTCCTGCGCGAGCTCGTCCCTGTCCATGCAGAAGAAGGCATTGCGTTCGCTCCGGAAGACCTCGCGGCCGTCCTGCAGCTCGGCGGCGACGATGAAGCTCGTACCGATGTCGATCGCCTTCGCCATTCCGTGCTCCTTTCGCTGTCTGCATGACCGGTTCACGCCCGGGCCGGGGCAGGGGGCAGCCACGGCCCGCCGGCTTGTGCACCGCCTCGTGACGGCCGCCGCGCAGCGCGGGCGCCGCGGCGCTCAACCCAGGCGGCTCAGCAGATCCGCCTTCGCCGCCACCTCGCCGCCCGCCTCCGGGGCGTGCGCTCGCCCCAGGGCGTCGAAGTTGCGGACCAGTTCCATCTCCTGCTCCTCGAGAAAGGCCAGCCGCGCGCGGATCTCGGCCTCCGAGAGGCTCTGGTCGGCCAGCACCCGGCGGCGCTGCTCATCCAGCCGATCGCGCGCGACGCGCAGCCCGCCGAGGATCGTGCGCACGTCGCCGGCCAGCGCCGCCCGGAGCTGCTGCAGCTCGCCGCGCAGCGAATCCTTGAAGGCCTCCAGCCGGGCGGCGAGCCGCGCGTCGTCGAGGCCGCCCCCGGCGGCGCCGGTCCCGCCGCGAACCGCCGCCGGCGGCGCCGGGTCCTTGCGCACCGTCTCCAGATAGCCCTCTTCGAAGGCGACCAGGATCTGGTTGGACTGCTCGGCCCGGCTGCGGCCGAGTGCGCAGTCCAGATCGACCTCGGCCCCCGGGGCGATGGTCAGCGCCAGTCCCGGAAAGCGCAGCCTGCCGCGCGTGGTGTTGCGGGCGATCCACATCCCGGCTTCGCTCCTCTTTGCGCAGCGCGGCCTGGCCGCGCGGTCATCTCGCGATCACGCCCTCGGTGGACTCGTGCGACAACACCCCCACGGTGCCCGCGCGCCGCCCCTGCCGCCGCAGCGCCCCGAGCGCCTCCTCGTCCGGCTGGGCGCGCTCGCCCGGCGCGCTCGGCGCCGGGCGAGCATGGTCCGGGGGCGCGGGAGGAGCCGCGCCCGCCAGCTCGGGCGGCGGCTGCTGCGGCGGCTGCTCGAGCAGCTCCAGCCGCCGCTGCAGATAGGCAGCGAGCGCGTCGCGCGGGTTTGCCTCCAGGAGCGCGCGACATGCCCGCGCGGCCTGCTGTGGCTGGCCGTCCATGAAGTCCACGAAGGCCAGCACCGCGAGCGCGTGCGGCTCCCCGGGGTAGTGGCGCAGGTAGACCTCGAGATCGTGGCGCGCGCGCTCGAACGCCGCTGGAGCGGGGAAGGCGGAGCGCACCTCCACCCACAAGCCGTCCGGATAGCCGAGCAGCTCCAGCCCCCGGCGCAGGGAGTAGGCCGCGTAGTCGTAGCGGCCGAGCGCGAACAGCGCCAGGGCGAAGCGCAGCCGGCTGTGGCCGTCCCGCGGCGCGGCGAAGACCGCACCCTTGTAGGCCTCGCTCGCGCCGAAGTAGTCGCCGAGTCGGAACAGCTCGTCGCCCTGCGCGAGCAGCCGGGCGCAGCGGCCGCGCTCCTCGGCGGCGCGCGCCGGTAGCGCCACCGCGCCGGTGAGCAGCAACGACAGCACCGCCAGGGCTCCGGCCGCCCGCAATCCGTCCGTCCGCCGTCTCACCCCAGCTCCTCCCGATCCCCGCGAGGGCGCGGGCCGCCACCGCTGCCCGGTGCTGCTCGGGCGAGTCCTGGCCGGTCCACCTGCTGCCGCCATGGTTCGCCCCCGCGAGCTTCACCCGGAGCGGCCCACCGCCGGAAACGGTGCGACCGTCGAAGGTCTCGAAGTCGGTGATCTCCACGACCCAGGTGCCGCGCGGCGTCCGGCGGTAGCTGCCGAAGCAGCGCTGCACCGCGTCGGGCTCGAGCCCGTTGCGGCGCAGCGCCTCGAGCTCCTTCCAGGCAAGGTAGTTGGCGGTGCGATGGGGGATCAACGCCTTGACGATCAGCTCGCCGGCCCGGCCTCCCCAGCGGGCGGCGACCCGCTCCCGGATCGGCTGCCAGTAGGCCCCCTCCTGCACGATCGAGCGGTTGGCGAAGCGCTCGAGGAACGCCTGGGGGTCGTCGACCCGGCGCACCTCCCCGCTGGCCAGGTCCACGTGCGCGAGGTAGCTCTTGTCGCGCGGGTAGACGATCAGCTCCATGCCGTAGAACCGCATGAGCTCGAGGAACTCGCTCTCGGTCTTGGACTCGGTGAACCACAGCCGCGGCACCTTGTCCGCATCGATCCGCTCGCGGCGCGCCGCCTCGGCATACAGCGCCCAGTCGTCGAGCTGTTGCAGCTTGTCCTGCAGTGCCTGCTCGGCCCGGCGTGCCCGCTCGGCCTCGCTCAGTGCCGCCTGGTGTGCGGCGCCGAGCGCGCGGGCGCGCTCCTCGGCGGCAGCGCGGGCGCGGCGTTCGGCCTCCAGCGCGCGCGCCAGCTCGGCGGCGCGCTCCGCGGCAGCGGCCTCGGCGCGCTGCTGCGCTGCGGCCAGTGCCTGCTGCTCTGCACGCAGCCGCTCCGCTTCGGCGCGCTGGGCGGCCAGCAGCCGCTCCAGCTCGGCGCGCCGCGCCGCCTCCTGCTGCAGCTGCCGGTCGAGCCGGTCTCGCTCCGCGGCCTGCGCGGCCAGTTGCTCCTCCAGCTGCCGGCGCGCCTGCCGCTCCGCTTCGACGCTCCGGGCGAGCTGTTGTTCGAAGGCGCGGCGGCGCTCGGCTTCGGCAGCGACCTCGGCGGCGAGCTGCTCGCGGGCTGCGCGTTCCTGCTCGGCGCGGCGGCGCGCCTCGGCGAGGGCCTGCGCGAGCTGCTCGCGCAGTTCGGTCTGTGCCGCCAGTTGCTGCTCCAGCCGTTCGAGCCGGCCGTCACGGGCGCGTTCGTCCTCCGGCACCGCATCGACGATCTCGCGCGGCCGGGGAGGCTCGGCGGGAGGATCCGCCTGGGCGAGCGGGGAGGAGGCGGGCGGCGGTGGCTCGGGCTGCTGCGGGTCGGGCTGTGGCAGCGCCGCGCGCGCCTGCTCCAGGGCGCGGCCGGTCTCCGCCATCTCGCGGACGATCTGCGCCACCTCGACGCGCACGTGCTCGGGGGGCGCGAGCGGCCGCGGCCGGATCACCAGGAAGTGCAACAGCAGCGACAGCCCGACGAAGCTGCCGTAGTAGAGCATGCGGCCCAGTGCCGTCCGCTCGCCGTCCACGCCTGCGCGCCCGCCTCCGTTCACACCCCTCCCCGCGCCTGCACCGCGAACTCGATGTCCGCGATGCCGGCCGTGGCCAGCCCCGCCACCACTTCCATGAGGACGCCGCTCCGGGCCTGCTCGTCGGCCCGGATCCGGACCCGCACCCCGGCACCGCGCCGCCGCGCCATCTCGGCGACGCCGGCCGCCGGGACCGGCTCGCCGTCGGCATACACCTCGCCGGCGCGGTCGATGTCGACCACCAGCAGGTGGGGGCCCGGCGGAGCCGGTTGCTGCTCCGCGGTCGAGACCGCGGGCAGCTGGAGCTCGATCGAGGAGGTGCGGATCTGCGAGACCGAGACGAAGAAGATGAGCAGGATGAAGATCACGTCGGTCATGGCGGTGGTGTTGAACGCGATCGGCACCTCGGTTCGCCAGCGTGCGAACAGCTGCACCGGCTGGGGCGCGCCCGGGCCGGCGGCGGGCTCGCCAACGCCGCCACTGCCCGCAGTGTGGGCGCGGCTGGCGTGGGGCAGGGCTGGTGCGTTGCCGAAGCTCACCGGTTGCACCCTCCCGAGGCCTCAGAGCTCCGGCCGCGGCCGGCTGCAGCGGTCGCGGGCTGCACCTGCGGGCGCTCCGGCGCGGGCGGCACCAGCGGCGGCGAGGCGGTGGGGGCCGACTCGCGCGCAGCCGCGGTGCCGGCTACCGGGCCGGAGGCGGCGGCAACGCCCGCCGGGGGGAGCGGCGGCACGGCGGCGAGCGGTCCGGTGCGGCGCAGGCGGGCGCGCATCGCCCCCAGGCGCTGCTCGATGGCGAACGCCGTGCGATTCGTCAGCATCTGGAACAGCGAGCCGCCCAGATAGCACGGCACGTACACGATGAGCCCCAACATCGTCGTGTTGAGCGCGACCGACAGCGAGCCGGCCAGCTCGCTCAGCCGCCCGGTGGCGATCGTGTGCTCGAAGGCGAGCGAGACCCCGAGCACGGTGCCGAACAACCCCAGCGTGCTCGCCACCCCGCCGATCACGTGGAGCAGCGGCAGCGTGGCACGGCTGTTCTCCAACAGCCGTTCGGCGAGCTGCGCGGCGGGGGCGAGGTCGTCCGGCCGCTCGCGCGCAGCGAGCAGCACGCGGCAGACCGGGTCGCGGCTGCGCGCGGCACGCGCGCGGTCGACGGCCTCCAGCCGTTCCAGCGCCGCCGCCAGCTCGGGGTCGCGATGCCACCACAGCTCCAACCAGTACCAGGTGCGCTCGAGCAGCAGCGCCAGCGCCACGACGGAGCACGCCAGGATCGGCACCATCGCCCAGCCGCCCTCGACCACGAAGCGCCAGACCATCGTTGCGCCCTCGGCGCGGGGGGCTGCCGCGACGGGCTAGCAGCGGCGGCACCCCCCGGCAGCTCTCGTTGCGGGCCGTGCCCTACTGGAGATCGCGCGAGCCCACCGGTCCGAAGCGGTTGCACCCCCGGCAGGCCTCGTTGTCGTCCATGGTGAGGCGCGGGCCGCCGGGGAAGACCTCCAGCCGATCCAGGGTGTCGAGCAATCCGCGCAGCAGCCTGTCTCCGGGCGCCGGGGGCTTGCGGGCCGCAGCTTCGCCGAGCTCGAGCCGGCGGGCGAGTGCCTGGCGCTCGGCGCGCAGCTCGGCCAGCCGGCGTTCGGCCGCCTCGAGCTCGGTCCGGTAGAACGCCACGTCGTCCTGCAGGCGCGCCCGCCGCTCGGCGTCGCGCCGCTCGGCCTCGGCGAGCTGGGTGCGGAACGCCTCCTCGCTCAGCTCGCCGCGGTCGCGCTCCGCCTTCAGGCGCAGCGCCCGGTTCATGGTGTCCACCTGCAGCGCGCGCAGCTGCTCTTCGGCCCGCGCCAGCAATGGCCGATAGCGCTCCACCAGCTCCTCGTTGGCGGCGATGCGTCGATCCAGCGCCGAGGTATCGGTGCTCTGGCGCTGCAGGATGCCGTCGTAGATCTCGATCGTCGCGTCGTAGTTGGCGGAGATCTCCTCGCGCCGGCGCGCCTGCTCCGCCTGCTCCGCCGCCGGAACCGCAACGGGGGCGGCGGGCGCGGGCTGCTCGCCGCCTGCGGCGGGCGGCGGCGGCGCTGCTGCGGGCGGCTCGCGCCGTGCAGGAAGCACCGCCTCGCGCTCCGCCGGCTGTTGCCCACCGGTGGCTTCCTGCTGGGCAAGCGCCGGGGGGACTGCCAGCAGCAGGGCGGCGAGCGCACCTGCTGCCAGGCTCCGATGGACGTTCGCGTGGTTCGCGTGCATGGGGATTCGCTCCTCGTTCACGGCTTGGCCGGCGGGCGCGCGCGCAGCTTTCCCCGCTGCTCGTAGAAGTGCTCGATCGCCGCCTCGACGGGATCCTCGCCGCTGTCGGCCGGAGCGAGCACCGCGCCGGCGCCGATGTCGTCGATCATGCGGGAGAGCTGCTGCAGCGTGTCGGTCGTCTCGGCGAAGCGCGCCAGTCCCTCGTCGATGCGACCGTGCACCTGGGTGAAGGCGTCCACCCGCAGATAGAGCTTGGCCAGCTTCTCGGTCACGTTCTTGATCGCCCGTTCTCCGGTGAAGATGCCGTGGTCCATGATCTGCTTCAGGCGCGTCGTCTCGCGGCGCAGCTCGATCGCGTCCAAGAGATAGGTCTTCTCGTGCTCCAGGTTCTGCACCAGATCGGCGAACTTCTCCTGTAGCTGGCCGAACACCTCGTCCAGCAGGTCGAGGTGCCGCACCAGGACCTGGTAGTTCTCCAGGATCGTGTGGTAGCCGCGGACGTTGCGGTTGCGCAGGCGGAACAGCCGGTAGAAGCGCGCGAACTGGCGCTTGAGCCGCTTGCGGGCGTCCTCGTCGCCGGTCTCCTTGAGCCGGACCGCCAGCTCGATCAGCGTCTGCTCGACCCCTTCCACCTCCTGGCGAAGTCCCTGCAGGCGGCTGCGGTACTGGTCCACCCGGCCGTGCAGCAGCTCGTTCATCTGGGCCAGCTTGCGCCGCAGGTCCTTGAAGTTGGCGAGCAGCACATCCTGATCGGCCAGGATCTGGTCGAAGTCGCGGACCACCTGGTCCGCATACAGCGCCATCTTGCGCTCGATCTGACTCGCCAGCAGCTCGTTGGACTGGTCCTGCAGGTAGCGCTCGAAGTCCTTGGCCAGGTCCGAGGAGGCCGCCCCCAGCGACTCGCTCAGCCCGCTGAGGCGGGCCATGTGGGATTCGAGGCGCTCCAGCTCCGGCCGGATCGTCCAGCTCGGCTTGTCGTCGGTGTAGCCGGGCCCTGGGCCCTGCGGCCCGGGGGCAGCCGCCTGCCGCTGCTGGGCCGTGACGGGCTGGGGCGCCGTGCCGAGCGCGAGCACGACTGCGAGCACCGCTGCCCCGGCCGCCTGCAGCCGCCTTGCTTCTCGCATGTCCGCCATCCTCCTCCTGCTGCCGCTGTGGCAAACGACTCCTCACTCCGCAGCGGGGCTGCGGGCTGGGAGCGCGTCCTCACCGCGCCGCCGCGAAGAAGCCCGGGTCGCCGAGCGCCTCTGCCGCCTTGGCGCGCCGCTCCGCTGGGGCCTGCGCCAGGTGTTGACGCGCGCCCGCGAAGTCGCCGCTGAGATAGAGCAACACCCCGAGCGCGTAGTGATCCTGGGGGGTGACGGGCTGGCGGTGCTGCGCCTTGCTGCGGAGCAGCTCGCGGTAGGCCGCCGCTGCCCGGTCGAAGGCACCGAGGTGGTAATAGGCGTGCGCGGCGTTGTAGAGCGCGTCCTGGTAGTGCTTGCGCAACAGCGGCGAGGGATCGCGCCGCCCCAGCTCGATCGCGCGCTCGTAGGCGGCGACCGCACGCGCGAACTCCCCGCGCTGTGCCCACGCCGCCCCGCCGAGCACCAGCGCCGCCGCGCGATCGTGCGGGTCCAGCGGCAGCGCGTCCAGCGCCGCCACGTCGGCGAGCGCCGCCTCGGCCTGCCCGCCGCGCAGCGCCAGGTTCGCCCGGTAGAGATAGGGCAACGGCGCCTGGGGCGCGCGCGCGATCGCGGCGGTGTAGTCCTCGCGCGCCTGGGCCTCGTTGCCGGTGCGGTCGTGCGCGAGTCCGCGCCGCGCCAGCACCGCTGCATTCTCGGGGTTGCGCCGCAGCAGCTCGTCGTAGTACGCGATGGCGGCCTTGTGCTCGCCGCGGTACAGCGCCTCGTCGCCGAGTGTCCACACCTCGATATCCGACATGGAACCGAGCGTGGCGCAGCCGCCGAGGCCCGCGGCGAGCGCGAGCGCGGCGGCGACTCGGATCGCGACCCGGAGCTTCACGATGCGCGTCCTTTCCTGTGCGGCCTGGTCGGGACGGGGAGCCGGGGCCGGCCTCCCCGCGCAGAGGCCGAAACAACTGCCGTGCCGGCCAGCGGCGACGCTTCACAACGATCTTCCCGGACGAGGGTTGCAGGGTTGCGCGCCGCTTGCACGCCCGCCCCGACCGTGCCGGATCCGCACGGTGGCGTGTCAGGGCCGCAGGGGGAGGGAGTGGCTGGCCGATATCGAAGGGGATGGGGATCGCCGTGACCGTGGGGGCGGTGCTGGCTGCCGCGCTCTGCTACGTCGCCATGCGGGCGGCGGCGCGGCGCGCGCAGGCGCTGGAGCTCGCGGTCGGACGGGCGCGCGCGGAGGCGGCGCGGCTGGCCGCCCGCAGCCGGCGGCTGGCGCGCGAGATCGAGCTGCTGAGTGCGGCGCGCGATCTGGCACTGATCGCCAACGCCGATGGGGACTTCGCCCGCATCGCCGAGGAATCGCTCCGCGTCGTGGCCGAGTTGACGGGCGCGCCCGCGCTCGCGCTCTTCACGGTGGAGGAGTCGCGGGAGGGCGCAAGGGTGCTGCGGCTACGCGCGAGGCGCGGCCTGGAAGCTTGCCGGGCGGCGGCGGCGGGGTGCGCGCCCGCCATCCAGGCGCTTGCCGAAGAGGCCCTGACGGCGCGCCGCCGCCGCAGCTGCACCAGCGCGGAGGCGGTCGCGGTCGCGCTCCCCCTGTTCGCCGACGCCGAGCCGATCGGAGTGCTGTGGGTGGAGCGCCCGGTTGCGCCCGCCGAGCCCGGCGGGCCGCCGCCGGCCGATCCGCTCGCCACGGGGCGATCGCCCGGCGGGGAGGAGCTCGTGGGCGAGACGGTCGCGGTGCTGGAAGCGCTGGCCAGGCACGTCGCGGCCGCGATCCGCAAGCCGGCGCTGTACGACCGCGCCGTGCACGATCCGCTGACGGGGCTGTTCACCCGGCGCCACCTGGTGCGCGAGCTGGAGCGCGCATGCGCGCGCAGCCTGCGCACCGGCGCGCCGCTGGCGGTGGTGCTGCTCGATATCGACCATTTCAAGCGGGTCAACGACACCTGGGGACACCTGGCGGGGGATGCGGTCCTGGCCGGGGTGGCGGGGGTGGTGCGCGCCTCGGTGCGGGCCTACGATCTCGTGTTTCGCTACGGGGGCGAGGAGCTGGCGATCCTGGCGGCCGAGGCGAGTGGCGCGGTGGCGCGTGCGCTCGCCGAGCGGGTGCGGCGCGCGATCGAGGCGGCGCAGTTCGCGGATCCGGAGGGGCGCGAGCTGCGCGTGACGGCGAGTCTCGGCGTGGCCGCGTTCGCCCGCGGCCGCCAGACGCCCCAGGCGCTGCTGGCGGCGGCCGACCAGGCGCTGTACCGCGCCAAGGAGCGCGGCCGCAACCGGGTCGTGCTCGCCCCCAGCCGCGTGCGGCCACCCTCGGGCTCGCGGGCGCGCCCCGGCGAGGGCACCGCGCAGCCGCGGCCCGCCGGTTCGCCCCCCTGCCCCTGATCCCTTCGCTGCGGAGCGCAGGGCGCCCGTTGCCGCGCGGGAAGGCGGATCGGGCCGTCGCCGCTGCAGCGCCGCGCTCGGCGCCGGGCCAGCCGCGGTTTGCGCCGGCTCCCAGGTGCTGCTACCACGGAGGCGGTTGTGCGCTCGGCGCCACGTGACGCCCTCACGCTGCCCGCGGACCGGCTGGAGGGGGAGCGATGCCGGTGCTCGTCGAAGATCCCTATCCCGGTATGACGGTCGGCTGCTACCAGCTGGAGGACTGCCTCGGGCGGGGCGGCTTCGGCGAGGTATGGCGCGCCACTGCCCTGGAGGGCGCCAGGGTACCGCGCGGTCACAAGGTCGCGCTCAAGCTCGCGCTGGAGCCTGACTATGTCGAGCTGCTCCGGGCGGAGGGGGCGTTGCAGCTGTGGCTGGAGCACCCCGGGATCGTGCGCGTCTTCGAGGTGAACACCGCGCCGCCGCGGCCCTACGTCGTCATGGAGCTGGTCGAGGGCACCAACCTGCGCGAGCACCTGCGCGCCCACGGTCCGCTGGCGGTGGACGAGGCGGAGGACCTGCTGTTTCACCTGCTCGAGATCCTGGAGTTCACCCACGCGCGCGGGGTCGTGCACCGCGACCTCAAGCCCGGCAACATCCTGCTTGCGCGCAGCGGCCGGGTGAAGCTGAGCGACTTCGGGCTCGGCACCAGCGCCGGCCGGCTGGCCGGGCGGCTGCTGGTGTCGGAGGGGCTGGCCACCCGCTCCGGGGTCACGGCGGCCGGCACGTATCCCTACCTGGCGCCCGAGCTGCGCCCGGGCGGGGCCGGCGGACCGCGTGCGGTGGACGGGCGCGCGGATCTGTACTCGGTGGGGGTGATCCTGTTCGAGGTGCTCACCGGCAGGTTGCCCGGCGGGCTCGAGCGGCCGTCGGCGCTGCGGCGCGGAGTCCCGCGGCGGCTCGACCGGGTGTTCGAGCTGTGCTACGTCGCCGATCCGCGGCGGCGCGTGCGCAGCGTGCAGGCGCTGCGCCGCGAGCTGATCCGCGGCGAGCGACGCGCGATGGCGGCCCGCGCGGCGGTGCTGGCGTGCGCGGGCGCGCTCGCCGCCGCCGTGCTGGTGCCGCCCTGGGGCGGGCCCGCGGTACCGCCGGAGCACGGACAGCGCGCGGTGGCGGCCGCGCGAACGGCGGAGGTCGAGGGGGCGCGGGCGCGGCGGACGTCCTTTCGCGCCGCGCCGGTCATGCAGGCGGTGCGCGCGGCGGGGGCGACGGGAGCCGGTGCCGCGTTCGGGGCGACTCGCCGAGCCGAGGCGCCGCCGCCCGGGGCCGGGGCCGGTGCGCGGGCCGGGGAGGCGCAGGCGTGGGCGGCGCGTGGGGAGCGGCTCGCGGCGGCGGGGCGCTGGGCGGTGGCGCGCGAGTGCTTCCGGGCTGCCCTGGCGGCCCTGGAGCCGGACGGTGAGGATTCGGCGGCGCCCGTGGATCCGGCGTGGCGCGAGGCGCTGCAGCTGCGCCTGGAACATGCCGCGCGCCGGGCGGACGCCCAGGCGGAGGCGGAGCGGCTGCGCGCGGAGGCGGAGCGGCTGTACCGGGAGTATCTCGAGCTGGCCGCGGGAAGGGCGCCGGGGGTGGCGCGCTACTACGTGGTGTCGCGCGCGGCCGAGGCGCGGCGGCTGTTGCGGCGCGCGGCGTGGCTCGAGCAGGACCCCCAGGGCGGGGCGCCGCCCGGCCCCGCGCCGGAATCGCTGCTGGCGGCGCTGGAGGCGCACCTTGCCCGCGAGCTGGAGCAACTCAAGCTGCACGCTCGCGAGGCGGAGCGGGCCGGACGGCTCCAGGAGGCGCACGCGACGCTGTTGCTGGCGAGCGGGCTGGCGAGCGCGCCGGCGCTCCGCGAGGAGCTGCAGGAGCGGGCACAGGCGCTGGCGCGCCGGCTGGCTCCGGGCGAGGCGGAGGGGGCGGAGATCGCGGCGCTGCTGCGGCAGGGCGAGCGCTACGAGGTACTCGGCCGGTACGACGAGGCGGTGGAGTGCTACACGCAGGCACTGGCGCTGGGCGGGGCGGCCGAGGAGCTGGAGCCTCGGATCCGGCGTGCCCGCGCCGCCGCCTGGCGGCAGCGCGGAGACGTGCATTTCCGCCGGCGCGAGTGGCGCGAGGCACTGGCCGCCTACCAGCGCTCGCTGGAGCTGCAGGAGGAGGCCCGCACGCGCGCCGCGCTCGCGCAGGCGCGTGCGCTGCTCGAGCGCCGCTGAGCCGGCGGCACACCATGGGAGCTTTCGCGCTGGCTGCCTCGAGGTGGCCTCGGGAGTCGGGCCCGGCGAGGGCGCGCCGCCGTCCGCCTCGAGCCAGGCGCGGAGCGCGGGGCGAGGCGCGGAGGGCGCCGCGACGCCGCCCGCTGCGAGGCGTTGATGGAGGGGGAGGATCGAGGGGCGGGCGGTTGTTGGGGCGCGGCGGCCGGCGGTATAGTGAGCCGCGCGCAGGGCAGGCGGGGGAAGGGGCGTTGGACGCGGGCCGAGAAAGGGCGCCTCGTTCCGGATCCGCCTCGTCGGCCGAGCGGCAGGCGTTGCGCATTCCCGGCTACCGGCTGGAGGGGGTGGCCGGGCGCGGCGGCATGGGCATCGTCTACCGCGCCGAGCAGCTCTCGATCGGGCGCACCGTGGCCCTCAAGGTGTTGCCGCCGCGCGCGGCACGCGACCGGCGGTTCGTGGATCGGTTCCTGCGCGAGGCCAAGGCCGCGGCGCGGCTCAACCACCCGAACGTCGTCTCGGCGATCGACGCCGGCAAGGCGGGGCCGCTGGTCTACTTCGTCATGGAGTATGTCGACGGCGAGACCGCTGCCGCGCTCGTGGAGCGGGAGGGTCCACTGCCGGTCCCGCGCGCGGTGGAGATCCTGCTCGGGGTGGCGCGCGCGCTGGAACACGCGGCGGCCCACGGGCTGGTCCACCGGGACGTGAAGCCCGACAACATCATGCTCGCGCGCGACGGGCGGGTGTTGCTGTGCGACCTGGGGCTGGCGCGCCTGGCGCCCGCGGCGGGCGCCGCCGGCGGCGGGCGCACCGGCCGGCGGACCGGCATCGCGGAGGGCACCCCCTACTACATGGCTCCGGAGCAGGCGCGAGGCCTTGCCGATATCGACATCCGCGCCGATCTGTACGGGCTCGGTGCCACGGCCTACCACCTGCTCGCGGGTGCGCCGCCCTTCGAGGGCGAGGACGCGCACGAGGTGATGTGGAAGCAGGTGCACGAGCCGTTTCCCTCCTTCGCGCGCGCGCGCCCGGACCTGCCGCCCGAGCTGGTGGCGCTGCTGGAGCGCATGGTGGCGAAGCGCCCCGAGGACCGGCCGCAGAGCCCCGCCGAGGTCCGCCAGGCGCTGGAGGATCTCGGCGAGGCGCTGCGCACCGGGCGCGGCGGCGGCGGGCAGCGCGCGGCGCACCGGGCGGCAGCGCCGGGGCGCCGGTGGCGGGCGGCGGGTCTGCTGGCGGCGGGGGTGGCGGCGCTGGCGGCGGGCGGAGCGCTGCTGCTCCGCTCGGGCTCGGAGGCCGAGGAGGTTGCGGCGGCAACGGCGGCCGCCGCCACCGGGCCGGCCGGTCCGGTGGGCGAGGTTGCGGGGACCGCCCCCGGGGGCGCAGGCGCCGCTCGGACGGACGCGCCCCCGGGGACGGTGCCGGCGGCGGAGGCAGGCGGGACACTGCCGGTCGCGGCCGATGCGGTGCGCGAGGCAGAGGCGGCGGTCGCCTGGCGGCTGCTCGCCGAGGAGCTGGCAGGCGCCGGCGTCGGCGCCGAGCAGCGACTCGCCCGCCTGCGCGCCATCGCCACCCGGTACGCGGCGACCGCTGCCGCGCGCGAGGCCGAGCAGCAGGCCGGCGCGCTCGCGCTCGAGCTCCAGCAGCACCGCGACCGCGTGCGCCTGCAGGCCGAGGGCTGGCTGCGCCGGGCGCGGGCGGACGGGCAGTTCGGCGCCGCTGCCGAGCAGCTGCAGCTGCTGCTCGCGCGCGAGGCCGGCGGGCCGGGCGAGCCGGTGGTGCGCGAGGTGCTGGCGGCACTGGAGCAGGAGTGTCGCGAGCGCTGGCGCGAGCTGGAGCAGGAACTGGTCGCGCTCGCCGAGGCGGGCCAGCACCAGGCGGCGCGCGAACGCGCCGAGGCGTTTCGGGCTCGTGCGACGCCGGCGGTGCGGGCGCTCTTGGAGGCCCGCCTCGAGCAGCTGCTGGCCGCGCAGCAGGCCGAGGCGGCCGCCCGTGCCCTGGCGGCAGTGGCCGGCGAGGTGCGCCGGGCGCTGGCGGGGGCGCCCCTGGAGCCGGCGCTGGAGCGGGTGCGGGCGGGGCTCGCCGAGGCGAGCCTCGCGCCGCACCGCACCGAGCTGGAGCGCATGGAGCGCGAGCTGGCGCTCGGGCTCGGCGCCGAACAGCGCTTGCTCGCGGCGGTGGGGGAGCTGGTGGCGGGGCGCTCTGGCGGCCCGCAGCAGCTGCCGCTCCTGGTGGGCGAGGTGCTGCGCGGGCGGTGCGAGGCGTTCGATCCCCAGGCGCGGCTGGTGCAGTTCGTCGAGGAGGGGCTCGCGGAGCCGGTGGCAGTGCGGCTGGAGGACCTGGAACCGGATCTGTTGCTCCGCCTGGCGGCAGGGCGGGCGGTCAGGGACGACCAGCCGGCGGGCGAAGCGGGGCGGTCCGGGGGCGAGGCGGCGCCGGGCAGTGCGGAGGGCGGCGCGGCGGGCGGGGGCGTGTCGGGCGGCGCGGCGGCGCGGGAGCTGGGGGCCGGGGTGTGCCTGCTGCGGCTGCAGGCGCCGCGGGCAGCGAGCGCCGCGCTGCGGGCGGTGGCCCGCGCGGGGACGCAGCTCTCCGAGCCGCTGCTCGAGGCGCTGGCGGGCGCCGAGCGGCGGTTCGCGGAGGCGGAGGCCGCGGCGTGGCACCGGCGTGCCGCCGCGCTGGAGGGCACGGGACGAGCGGCGGCGGCGGTGGCCGCGCTCGAGCCGCTGCGCGAGCGGCTGGCCGCCACCGCGTGGGTGCGCGAGCACCGCGCCGCATTGCGGCAGTTGTACGTGGCGGCACGGGCGGCGGTGCTGCGGGCGGAGGGACCGCAAGCGCTGCTGGCAGGGCAGGTGCAGCCACGCGGGCGCGACGTGGTGAGCGTGTACTACCGGTTCGAGCGCCCGGAGGAGCTGGGCGACTGGCAGCCGCTGGTGGCCGAGGCGATCGAGGCGTACCGCGATTCGGCGGTGCGGCAGGTCGCGGGGCAGGTGGAGTTTCGCGGGCGGGTGCGGTGGCGGCCCGAGGTCGAGGGCGAGGTCGCGGTGGAACTGCTGCTGCGCACCGAGCGCAGCACCCGCAACGTCAATGTGGTGCTCTACGAGCGGGGAGCGTGGACGGGGTGGTTGGGCGCGTTCATGCTCCAGACCGACGAGGACCGGGTGCTCCGGACCTCGCCGCGGGCGCCGCTGCGGCCGCGCTGGGCGTTCCGGCTGCCGGCGCACGTCGTGGCGCGTCTGGGCGGGCGGCCGGCGGATACCGAGTTCTTGTTCGCCTCGCGCGGTCCCTCGTTGCCGGTGGGGAGCACCGCGGCCGCGGTGGTGGTGCGCGGCCGCGCGCTCAGCCTGGTGCTCAACGGGGAGCCGATTTCACCGGCGATTCCGCTGCCGCGCGAGGAGATGCGCGGCGGTATCGCATTGGTGCCGGGCAAGGAGCGGCTGCGGGTGTTGGAGCTGCGGATCACCGGGACGCTGGACGAGGGGTGGCTGGAACAGGAGAGGCGGCGGCTCGCCGGCGTGGAGTGGGACGCGGCGTTCGCCGGGGCCGGCAGGAACTGACGGCCCCGGCAGGACCTCCTCCCGGCTCGGCCACGGCGGTTACGTTCCGCTCGGGCTTGCACCTCATGCTATCATGTTCGCCCCGCCGGAGAGGGCAAAGGCGGACGGAGAGGAGTGCGTCGGAGCCATGCGAGAGGGAGTGGTGACTCGGGCTCTCACGACCCTGGCGTTGGTCGCGGTGCTGCTGGCGGCGCCAGCGGCGCGCGCCGACAAGGTCTACCTGATCAGCGGCGAGGTCTACGAGGGCAAGGTCGTCCACGCCGACCACGAGAAGGTCCAGCTCGAGCGGCAGTTCGGCAGCATCACCTCGGTGATGACGTTCTCGCGCGACGAGGTGGTGAAGATCGAACGGTCGCTCACCCCGGAAGAGCGAATCGACAAGGCGCTCGCCGAGGCGAGCACTCCGGAGGCCTGCATGGAGGCGGCGCGGCTGGCCGAGTCGTCCAACATGCCGCAGAGCGTGGTCCGGCGGTGCTGGGAGCGGGCGATCGAGATCGACCCGGACTTCCGCCCCGCGCGCGAACGGCTCGGCTACCGGTATCTGGAGAGCGAGCGGCGTTGGGTCACCGAGCGGGAGTGGAAGCTGGCACAGGGCTACCAGTGGTACCGCGGCGAGCTGTTGCCGCCCGATGAGATCCAGCGGCGCAAGCAGCGGTATCGCGAGCAGATCGAGGGGAGCTACCGGGAGGAGACGAAGGGCGTCGGCTGGGGCGAGCGCCATATCATCTCGACCGAGCACTACGAGATCCACTGCAACTCGACGCGCAAGGTGGCCGAGGGCTACGCCCAGTTCATGGAGCAGCTCTACAAGGCGTACGACAAGGTCTTCCACGGGCTGCCGCGCTACTACCAGGGCAAGTCGAAGATCTACATCTTCCGCAACCTGGAGGATTTTCAGACCTACGGGGGCGGGGGCGGCGCGCTCGGCTACTACCGGCCCAAGTCCGACAACCCCAATGCCTATCCGGACCGGATCGTCGTCGCCTTCCACGGCACCTTCGGTACGACGGGGACCACGCGCGAGGTGCTGGCGCACGAGGCGACCCACCAGTTCCAGCACATCCTGTGCGACGGCACGCCGGAGCAGTTCCTGTCGCGGCCGCCGTGGTGGATCGAGGGGCTGGCGGTCTATTTCGGCGACGGCTACACGCTGAATGCACAGGGGGAGCTCGAGATCACGATCCCGCGGGACCGCTGCTTCATGATCCAGCGCATGATCAAGAGCGGTCAGCTGCCGCCGATCTCGAAGTTTCTGCGGTTCTCGCTCGGCCAGTACCAGATGATGGCCGGCATGACCTATCCGTACGGCTGGTCGCTGGTCTACTACTTCCTGCACCGCGGTGCGGACAGCCAGGGCAACCAGCAGCCGGTCGAGATCCATGGCAAGAAGGTCCACCTCAAGCAGGTCTTCGAGCGGTTCTTCAAGGTGGTGACCGAGAAGCCCCCGGCGGGGGTGCCGCTGCCGGGATACGGTGAATACTACGCCCGCAAGCTGGAGGAGCTGCTCGGCTTCGAGGTGGACGCCCTCACCGAGGACTGGAAGCAGTTCATCCTCGGGCTCAAGCTGGAGCCGCTCGGCGAGGTCAGGGGAGAGCGGTTCGTCTCCGCCAAGCTCGCCTTCGAGATCACCAGGCCTGAGGGCTGGGAGTTCCGCCCCGATGAGGTGAGCGGCCAGGAGGCGATCCGCATCGTGAATCCGGCCACCACCGGTCGCATCACGGTCGCGGTGCAGGGCAACCTGGAGCTGAGCACCGCCGAGGCGGCACTCGATGCGCTCGAGGGACAGGCCGGCATGCGCATCCGCTCGCCGATGATCGATGAGCGCAACGTCATCGAGGTCGCCGGCTTCCCGGCGGCCGAGGTGTACTACGAGGGCTACGAGGCGCCGCCGGAGAACGCCACCCGTGAGGTCGAGGTCCGGCAGAACGCCCAGATCTACCGCCACGTGATGGTGGTCACGCTGCGCCGCCTGTACGAGATCATCATGCAGTGCGATGCCGATCGCTGGGAGGACAACAAGGCGGCGTTCCAGCAGGCGCTCGAGCGGTTCGTCCCCAAGGGCGAGCTCGAATAGCTGCGAGGCGCGCCCCGGCCCGCCCGCCGTGCAGCGGCGGGGCGGGTGCGCGCCGAGGCGTGACACTGCTGGCCTTCTCGCCCATCCCATCGGGCAGGGAGCCCCATCCCGGCAGGGAGCGAGCGAGGCGGCGCCGGCCGCAGGGGGGCTGTCTGTGGGCGCCGGGCGCCGGTGCCGGGCGGTGGACGGGCGGTTGGGGCGAGGGGGACGAGGGGCAGCGCGCGCACGGCCGCGCCCGCAAGCGGCGCCCGACGGCGCTGCGGCCGCGCGGGCGGATTGACGATCCGGTGGTGAGGATTCGATCATCCGGCGGGACAGGGCCGGCACCGGAGGGAGGAAGCGGTGGCAGAGGCAGCGCACAACCGGCACCCCGCCATGCAACACGTGCTCGATTTCGAGCGGCCCATCGTCGAGCTGGAACAGAAGATCGACGAACTCGTCGCCTTTGCCGCAAGCTCTGGCGCCGACCTGGCGACCCAGATCGAGGCGCTGCGGTTGCGCGCCGCCGACCTGGTGCGCGAGACCTACGCGTCGCTCACCCCGTGGCAGCGGGTGCAGCTCGCCCGGCATCCGCTTCGCCCCACGTTCACGGACTACCGGGAGGGGTTCATCACGGACTGGCTGGAGCTGCACGGCGACCGGCTGTTCCGTGACGACCGGGCGATCGTCACCGGGTTGGGCCGCATCGACGGGCGCAAGGTGATGGTCGTGGCGCACAAGAAGGGCCGCACCACCAAGGAGCGGCTGGAGTGCAACTTCGGCATGCCGCATCCGGAGGGCTACCGCAAGGCGCTGCGCAAGATGCGGCTGGCCGAGAAGCTGGGCCTGCCCATCGTCAGCTTCATCAACACGGCCGGGGCGTACCCCGGCATCGGGGCGGAGGAGCGGGGCCAGGCGTTCGCCATCGCGGAGAACCTCAAGGCGATGGCGGAGCTGCGGGTGCCGATCGTCTGCGTGGTGCTGGCGGAGGGGCGGCTCGGGCGGCGCGCTCGGCATCGGGGTGGGCGACGTGGTGCTGATGTTGGAGAATGCCTACTACTCCGTGATCTCCCCCGAGGGGTGCGCGGCGATCCTGTGGAAGACCGCCGAGCGCGCCCCCGACGCCGCTGCCATCCTCAAGATCACCGCCCGCGGACCTGCTGCGCTTCGGGGTGATCGATCGGATCGTGCCGGAGCCGGCCGGTGGCGCCCACCGCGATCCCAAGGCGGCGGTGGCGCTTGGTGCGGGCCGCGGTGGTCCAGGCGCTGGATGAGTTGTGCGGGCTGGAGCCGGAGCGGCTGCTCGCGCGTCGCTACGCCAAGCTGCGGCGCATCGGTGCGTGGATCGAGCTGAGCGAGCGCGAGCTCCAGGAGCTGGAGCGCGCCGAACAGCAGCGCGAGGAGGAGCGTGCCGCCGTGGGGGCGGGCGAGCTGCCGAGCGCCGAGCCCGGGACCAGACGCGCCCCCAGCTCCTAGGGCGCACCCACGCGGCGCCGGCAGAGCCGGCGCCGCGAGCTGGGCTCAGCCGCCGCGGTTCGTCGCGGCAGCCCGTGCCCGGCGCCGCTTGCCGGCTCGGGTTGCCGGAGCGGAGGGGGGTGGTGGCGGCTGGAAGTCGTCGAAGCGCAGCCGGGCGAAGTCCACGATGCGGCCCCTGCGCATCCACCTGCACACCCTCGGCGGCGAGTCGCGCGCGCTTGCCACCCGGATCGCGCGCAGCACCCTGATAGCCCCCGAGGCTGCCGTCGGCGCGGACCACCCGGTGGCACGGCACGGCGTCGGTGTCGCGGTTGTGCGCCATCGCCGCGCCGACCGCCCGTGCCGCACCCGGCACGCCGGCTGCCCGTGCGACGTCGCCATAGGTGGCGACTCGCCCCCGGGGCACCTGACGCACCAGCCGATAGACCGCCTGCCAGAACGGGCCGCCGTCCTGCTGGCGGCGCGCCTGCCCGGCCCCTGGCAGAACCGGCGCGCTCCCCCCGCTGGCCTCCTCTCGCGCATGGCCTTGCTCTTCACGGAGCGGTGCCGCCGCGACCGCAGCCGGCTCCTCGGCGTTGTACCGGCCGGGGGGCGTGCGGACAAGTGCCGCCGGAGCGGCCGGGCCGGAGGCCTGCCGTTGCGCGAAGCGCGGTGCGGGGAAAAGCTCCCGTCCCGTCGCGACGGGGGCGGCGCAGGGCGGTGGGCGCCTGCGCTGGCCGTCTCCGCCCGTTGACCGTAGAGCGGCCGTTCTGCTACCCTTGAGGCTTCCCGCGGCTGCGGCGTGGCGGGGTTCGAGGGTCGCGTAGCGGGAGGCGTGCGCGGCGGGTGCGCTGGCGTCCCATCGCGAGCGGCGAGCGCCGGGATGCGCTGGCGGCCATCGCGCGGGTGGTGCTCTCGCTCGCCGCGTTGGGCTATCGCCTCGCCGTGGGACTCCGGGCTGCGCTCTACCGGACGGGCGTGCTGCGCGTGCACCGGGTGCCGTGCCCGGTGATCTCGGTCGGCAACCTCACGGCAGGGAGGAACGGGCAAGACGCCGATGGTGGAATACCTGGCGCGGGAGCTGTTGCGGCGGGGGCCGGCGGCCGGTGATCCTCAGCCGCGGCTACGGCGCACCCCGCGCAGGCGCCCCGAAACGACGAGGCGCTGTGCCTGGCCGAGCGCCTGCCGGAGGTCCCCCTCGTGCAGGACCCCGATCGGGTGCGGGGCGCCCGGCGGGCGCTGCTCGAGCACGGTGCCGACTGCCTGCTGCTGGACGACGGCTTTCAGCACCGGCGGCTGGGGCGCGACCTCGACCTGGTGCTGCTCGATGCGACGAATCCCTTCGGCTGGGGGCGGCTGTTGCCGCGGGGGCTGTTGCGCGAACCGCCCTCGGCCCTCGCCCCGCGCCGACATGGTCGTGCTGACGCGCGCGGCGCTGGTCGGCGAGGCCGAGCGGCAGGCGGCGGCGGCGCGTGCGCGCGCTGCCGCAGGCCGCGCGGTACCGATCGCCGAGGTGGAGGAGGAGCCGTTCGCACTGCTGGAGCTGTACGGCCGCCCCGGCCCGGGTGGGGGCGCCGGTCGCGCTCTCCGCGCTGCCGCACCTGCCGGCGCTGGCGTTCTGCGGCCTGGGCAATCCCGGAGCGTTCTTCGGCCTGCTCGAGCGTTTGGGCGCGGATGTGCGCGCCCGCCGCGCCTTTGCCGACCACCACGGCTACACCGAGGGGGAGCTGCAGGAGTTGCTCGCCGACGCCGCGGCGCACGGCGCCTGTGCTCTGCTCACCACGCACAAGGATGCGGTCAAGCTGGCGGCGCTGCCGCCGCCGGAGCTGCCGGTGCTCGTGTTGCACGTGCGGGCGCGGCTGGTCCGTGGTGGCGCCGAACTGGCGGCGCTGCTCGAACGCTGCTTGCAGCAGGCGCCCGCGCGCCCGGGCGCCCCGGCGCGGACAGTGGCGGCCGGCGCGGGCCCGGCGGCAGGGGAGGCGGACCGGTGAAGGCGGGCAGCGGCGCGGGAGCGTGGGGCGGGCGGCGCAGTGCGCCCGGCGCCCCTGGCGCTGGAGCAGGCGCGGCCGCTCGCGTATGCCGAATACGAGCCGTACCACCAGGTCAGCACCGAGCAGTTCCGCGAGCCCGCGCCGCCTGGCGCCAGCGGCGCCGAGCTGCTCGCTTCCCTGCCGGACTTCCTCGGCGCGAGAAGCCTGCGGGTGCTGGCGCGCGAGATCGCTTGCCGCCACCGGGCGGGCCGTCCGATCGTGTTCGCGATGGGCGGGCACGTGGTCAAGGTGGGCTGCGGGCCGGTGGTCTCCGACTTGCTGGAGCGCGGGGTGCTCACCGCCCTGTGCGTGAACGGGGCGTTTGCCATCCACGACTACGAGATCGCGTTGGGGGGCCATACGAGCGAGCGGGTCGCGGAGACGATCCGCGACGGCCGCTTCGGCTGGGCGCGGGAGACCGCGGAGGCGTTCGGGGCGGCCGGCGCGCCGCGGCGCGGAGGAAGGCATCGGGTTGGGCCGGGCGCTCGGGCTCGCGGCGCTGCAGCTGCCGGGGGCACGCCGCTCGGTGCTGGCGACCGCAGCGCGGCTGGGCGCCCCCTGCACGGTGCACGTGGCTCTGGGGACCGACACCGTGCACATGCACCCCGGCCTGGACTGGGCGGCGCTCGGACGCGCCTGCGAGATCGACTTCCGGATCGCGGCGGCGGTGGTGGCAGGTCTGGAAGGCGGGGTGTGGGCCAACGTCGGCTCGGCGGTGGTGATGCCGGAGGTGTTCCTCAAGCTGGTCTCCATCGCGCGCAACCTGGGTCACACGCTCGAGCACGTGCTGGCGGCGAACCTCGACATGATCCAGCACTACCGCACGCGGGCCAATGTGATCGGCAGGCCGGTCGGCGAGGGGCTGGAGGTGCTCGGCCACCACGAGATCAACCTGCCGCTGCTCCGCTTCGCGGTGCTGACGGAGCTGGCGGGCGGAGGCGAGCGGGCAGCCGCCGCCGCGGCAGGCCCATGAGGAGACAGCTGCGAGCGGGAGGGACGCCGGTGGCGCTCGGCCTGGGGGCGGCGCTGCTCGCCGGTTGTGGCAGCGTGGCGCCGCGCGCGGTCCCGCTCTGCCTGGAGGCCGAGGCTCGGGTGTACGCGGACGGCCGGTTGCTGGAGCGCGCGCCCGACGGCACCGTGCAGGTGCCGACTGCGCGGGGCCGCTCGCGCCAGCGGCTGGAGGTCGTGGTCCCGGGCAAGCCGCGCCTGGTGGCGGAGGACATGGGTGCTGGTCGATCCGGAGCCGGCAGTGGCC
The DNA here is from genome assembly GCA_026004615.1 of Planctomycetota bacterium. Classification (GTDB taxonomy): domain Bacteria; phylum Planctomycetota; class J058; order J103; family J103; genus BPJM01. The sequence continues at coordinate 196,552 of BPJM01000001.1, read as the reverse complement.
GATGCGGTGACGCTGTCCTCCAGCGCGGACACGGTGGTCTACTTGACGGCAGGCCGCGGGGGACTGTACGGCACCGGCCACCGGGCGAGCTACGTGTTGCCCGAGCCGCTGGCGCTGCTGCGGTTGCCGGGGCGAGCCCCGTGGCCGTTGCCGCCTGCGGGCCAGGGTCTCGTCATCGCAGGGGCGGGTCCCGGGGGCGGAGGTCGAGATCGGCGGGCGCGTCTGGGTGCTCGAGCCGCTGCCGGGTGAGCCGACGAGCAGCACGCTGCCGCTGGTGGTGGAGCTCGAGCCCGGAGCGCACGAGGTGTCGGTGCGCGCCGCCGGGCATCGGCCATGGCGGGAGCGGGTGCCGGTCGCGCGCGGCGCTTACCGGCTGGTGGCGGTATATCTCGCTCCGGAGGTGGGCTGAGATGGCGACGCCGGGAGGCGAGCTGCTCGAGGCGCTGGCGGGGCTGGGCACGCCGCGCGTCTTGGTGGTCGGCGACCTCATGCTCGACGTCTACGTCTTCGGGCGCGTCGAACGCATCTCCCCCGAAGCGCCGATCCAGATCCTCAACGTCGAACGCGACGAGGAGCGGCCGGGCGGCTGCGGTAGCGTGGTCGCCATGCTGCGGCGGCTGGAGGCCGAGGTCGAGGTCGTCTCGCTGGTGGGGGCGGACGAGGCGGGCGAGCGGTTGATGGTGGCACTGCAGGCGCTGGGCGCAGGCACCGGTGGCATCGTCCGGGCCGAGGACGGCCGGCCCACCACCCGCAAGACGAGGCTGATCGCCCACGAGCAGCAGGTGCTGCGCGTGGACCGCGAGGTGGCCCGTCCGGTCGGGGAGGCTGCGGAGGCGGCGTTGCTGGCGGCTGCGCGCGAGCGATTGGAGGCGGCGGACATCGTACTGGTGTCCGACTACGGCAAGGGTGTGGTGACGCCGGGCCTGCTCCGCCCGCTGCTCGCGCTGGCCCGCGCGCGGGGGCGGGAGCTCATCCTCGATCCGCGCAAGGGGCGCGCCCAGGAGCTCTACCGGGGGGTCACCGCCATCACGCCGAACCGGAGCGAGGCGGCCGAGGCCTCCGGCATCGAGCCGCGCGACCGGGCGAGCTGGGAACGGGCGGCGCGCGTGCTGGTGGAGCGGCTGGAGCTCGAGGGAGGGGTGCTGCTGACCCTGGACCGCGACGGCATCTTCTGGCAGCCGCGCGACGGCGAGCCGGTGCACGTGCCGACGCGCCCGCGCGCCGTCTATGATGTGACCGGCGCCGGCGACATGGTGCTGAGCACGGTGGGCCTGTGCCGCGCCGCGGGCCTGAGCTGGCCGGTGGCGGCGGAGCTGGCGAACATCGCGGCGGGGATCGAGATCGAGCGGCTGGGCGTGGCGACGGTCAGCCGGGAAGAGATCGCGCAGGAGATCCGGGCGCGCGGCGATGCGGATGCGCGCAAGGTGATCGACCTGGAGAGCTTCGTCCGCGGGCCGCTGCGCGAGCTGCGGCGGCGTGGCAAGCGGGTCGTGTTCACCAACGGGGTGTTCGACCTGCTGCACGTCGGGCACGTCAAGACGCTGCAGTTCGCGCGCGCGCAGGGCGACTGCCTGGTCGTCGGCGTCAACAGCGACGCCAGCGTGCGCGCGATCAAGGGGCCGGATCGACCCATCGTCGGGCAGGAGGACCGGGCGCGCATGCTGGCGGCGCTGGCCGCCGTCGATTACGTGATCGTGTTCGACGAGCCGACGCCGCTGGCGCTCATCGAGGCGATCGTGCCGGAGGTGCTCGTCAAAGCGGCGGACTACGAAGGCCGGCCGGTGGTGGGGCGGGCGGTGGTCGAGCGCGCCGGCGGGCGGGTGGTGCTGGCGCCGCTGGTGCAGGGCGTCTCGACGACGGAGCTGCTCGAGCGCGCGCAACGGCGACAAGCGGGCGAGGGCGAGGCAACGGCAGCGTCCGGGGGCGAGGGCGGCGCGGCCCCGCCGGGGCGAGCCGCCCGGCTCGAGGCGGAGCGGCTCTACGCGGCGGTCGAAGGGCAGGCGTGCGGGCGGGCGGCTGCCGAGGCGGGCGGTGCGGAGGGCGCCGGCGCTTCGGCGCTGGCGGAAGGGGCGGGGACATGAGCGTCGACCCGCTGGAACGGGCCGAGCGCCAGGCGCTGAAGACCCGAGAGGCCATCCAGCGCAACGGGCCGGTGTTCCTGCCGCTGGTCCGGGCCATCGTGGACACGGTGCGCGAGGGCGGGCGGCTGTTGCTGGTCGGGGAAGGCCGTTTGCAGCTGCTGGCCGATCACGCCGCCACCGATGTGGTGGGCCGCCGCCACCACGACGGCAGCCAGCTGCCGGCGGCGGTGCTGAGTCCACTGCCGGAAGGCCCGCAGGCAGCAGCGCGCTGCATCGGTCCCTTCGATGCGCTGATCGCGATCGCGGATACCTGCGAGGAACCGTACTTCGCCGGCGTGTTGGAGGCAGCTCGCAAGCGCGGCGCCAAGGTGCTGTGCCTCTGCATCGGGCGGGCGCGGCTGGAGGGGCGCGCGGACGTGGCGATCGACATCCCGGAGCCGCGTCCCCACCGGGTGGCCGGCTTGCTGGCGTCGGTGCTGCACTACGTGTGCAAGCTGGCGCTCAGGGAGCTGCGGGCCCATCCGCTGGTGCGTGCGCGGCGGCTCGACCAGGGACCGCGGCGGCCCGCGGCGGCGAACGGCAGCCCGGGGCTCGCGGCCGGCCACCGCCCCGCCGCCGGGGCGGCGTCCTCGCCGCCTGTCGGGGCAGCTGCCGGAGCTGGCGCGGCCGGCAGCGGCTCCGCGGCGTCGGGAGAGTCCGGTTCCGGCCTGGAGATCGGCTTTGCCCTGCCCGGGCTCGATCCCGAGGACGAGGCGGCGGCGGCGGTGGCCGCGGTGGCGGCAGCGGTGCTCGACGAGGACGACTCGGTCGCCGGCGCCGGGGCCGCTGCCCTGGCGGCTGGCGGGGGCGAGGCCGAGGCCGAGGGCGAGGAGGAGTTCATCAAGCTGGAGGAGTCGGGCAGCTACGACGGCGTGGTGCTGCGCGAGGCGCAACGGATCGTGACCTTCCGCTGCAAGCGCTGTCGCGAGCCGCTGCTGGCGGGGCCGGAGCTCGCCGGGCGGCGGGCGCGCTGCCCGTTCTGCGACCGGCGGGTGAAGGTGCCGCGTTCGGCCGGCCACCCGTATGTGGCCGCCGAGCCGCTGCTCGCGCAGAGCGGGCGCACGGTCAGCAGCCGCTTCCGCCCCGAGGAGGCTCGCCTGGTGCTGCTCATGCCGGAGCGGGCGCCCTGCGAGGCGCGATTGCTCGAGGTGACGGCCGAGGGGATCGAGGCATCCGTGTCGGAGGCGGAGGCGGCGGGGCTGGTCGCGGGTTCGGTGCTGCGGGCGCGGCTGGAGGCGCCGGCATTTCTCGAGCCCCTGTTCGTGGACCTGCAGGTCGAGCACCGGGTGGGCGGCGAGCACGAGGCGCAGGAGCGCGGCCGGGTGCGGCTGGTGTTGCCGCTGGTGGAGGGTGCGCCGCGGGCGCAGCGCCAGCGGCTGGAGCGATTGGCCGCGCTGGCGCGCGCGCGGCAGTGAGAAGGCCCGGGCGGCGGGCCGCGGGTTGCAGCGGGGATCGTGTCGAGGGACTCTTTTCATGGATCTCGATCGGATCGACCAGCTCTTCGCGAAGCTCGCCCTGAAGAACGGCTTCGTCAGCGAGGACGTGCTGCGCGCCTGCATGCGGGAGCTGCGCACCGGTCGGGTGAGCGGGGGGCTGGGGCGGATGCTGCTCGAGCGCGGCTACGTCAGCGGCAAGCAATATCGGGCGATCGCGCGGTACATCGAGCAGAAGACGGGCGTGTCGCTGGACGAGATCGCGATGGAGGTCCGTGGCGACGGACCTGCGCCCGCAGCTGCCCGCTCCGCGAGCTCGGCGCGGGTGGCACCGCCGGGGGCGGGAGCGCCGGCGGGCGGCCACGCGCAGGTGCCGCCGCTGGCCGAGCTACTCGCACTGGCCAAGAGCATGGGGGCGTCCGATCTCCACCTGAGCATCGGCGTGCCGCCCTTCGTCCGCCAGCACGGCGAGCTGGTGTTCCTGCAGCAGTACCGCCGTGTCGACGCGGAGACCGCGCGCGAGCGGCTGCTCGCCGTGTTGAGCCCCGAACAGGCGCGGCAGCTCGAGGAGCACCTGGACATCGACACCGCGATCGAACTGCAGGGCGTGGGCCGCTTTCGCTCCAGCATCTTCAAGCAGCGCAAGGGATACGCGGGGGTCTTCCGCGTGATCCAGGATCGGGTGCCGACGATCGAGGAGCTCGGCCTGCCCGAGGCGGTGCGCAAGTTCACCACCTATCACCAGGGGATCGTGCTGGTGACCGGGGCCGCCGGCAGCGGCAAGTCCTCCACGCTGGCGGCGCTGATCGAGGTCATCAACCGGACGCGCAAGGACCACATCATCACGCTCGAGGACCCGATCGAGTTCGTCTTCGAGCCGAAGTTGGCGAACATCACCCAGCGCCAGGTCGAGCTGCACACCCAGTCGTGGGCGAACGCGCTGCGCGCGGCGTTGCGCGAGGACCCGGACGTGATCATGGTCGGCGAGATGCGCGACCTGGACACCATGCGGCTGGCGGTGACGGCAGCCGAGACCGGCCACCTGGTGCTGGCGACGCTGCACACCACCAGCGCCGCGCGCACGATCGACCGCCTGCTCGACGTGTTCCCGCCCAAGGAACAGGCGCAGATCCGCGCCATGGTCTCGGAGTCGTTGCGCGGCGTGATCAGCCAGCAGCTGGTGCCGCGGCGGGACGGGCAGGGGCGGGTGCTGGCGGTGGAGCTGCTGTTCAGCACGCCCGCGGTGGCGAACCTGATCCGCGAGCGGCAGACCTTCAAGCTGCACTCGGTGATGCAGACCGGGCGCCGGCTCGGCATGCAGCTCATGGATGATGCGCTGGCGGATCTGGTGGCCCGGGGGCTGATCACCGAGGAGCAGGCGCGGTTCCGCGCCGTGCAGCCGCGCCGGTTCGGAGGCACGGGGGGGCTCGGGCTCGAGCCGGAGGGCGGTGAGCAGCGGCGCAGCCGGGTGCAGCCGGGGGTGCGGCGGCGGCTGCGGTGAGCCGGTGCAGCGCGGGTCGCTCAGGGCCCACGGGCGCACCGGGCCTGGCCGAGTGAGCAGGGTTGGGGCGACGGGGCGGAGCTGGCAGGCGTGGCGGAGCGCGAGGACACGAGCGCCGAGGCGGCAGCTGGCCAAGAGCCGGAGCCGGAAGGGCAGGCGGTGGCAGGCGGCGGGGCGGCGTCCGGACAGGGGCGTGCCGAACCGGTCGAGCTGTTCGCGCTCGCGATGGCGGGGCGCAGCGGCCAGGAAGTGGCAGCGCAGCTACGCACCATCCTGGGTCGCGACGCGCTGCGGCCGCCTGCGCAACGGGCGGGGGACTGGCGGGAACCGCCGGAGGTGGAGGCGGCGGGCGAGATGGTGCGCGTGAGCGCGGTCACCGCGCGGCCCGAGGTGCTGGTGCTCATGCTGGCCGGTGCCGGCGGGCGGCGCATCCGCGTCTGCACCTATCCGGACCGGGAGGCGCTGCGGCGCTGGGGCGGCTTCCGCGGCGATCGCGAGCCGCTGCCGTCTGGCGTCGAGCTGCGTCTGGTCGGCGCCTGGGGCGGACCGCCGCGCGTGCTCATGCCCACCGTGGCGGCCGCCGTCATCGCGCTCAGCCTGGAGCGGCTGGGAGTGCTGGTATGGCAGGCGGCACTCGCCCTGTTCGTGCTGCTGGAGATCCTGGTGCTGGCGCTGGCCGGCCGCGCCGCGCGCCTGCGGGTGGAGTGGTACCGGCTCGTTCGCAAGCAGGGACGGTGAGGCGGCCGGACCGCCGCCCGCGGGCGGTGTGCCGGTCGCGTGCGGCCAGGCTGACCGGGAGAGGACTGGAGCAGGAGAGACGCGCGCGTGGCCAAGATCGACAAGCTGCTGGTGAAGCTGCACGAGCTGGAGGGCTCGGACCTGCACATCCTGGCCGGCCAGCCGCCGAAGTTCCGGCTGCACGGGGCGCTGGAGCCGGTCAGCTCGCAGCCCCTCAGCGAGGAGCAGGTCCGCGAGCTGCTGCTGGAGGTGATCGATCCGCGCAAGCGCGAGATCTTCGAGCGGACCATGGACGTCGACTTCGCGTACGAGGTCCCGGGCGTCTCGCGCTTCCGCGTCAACTACTTCCGGCACTATTACGGCACCGGCGGCGTGTTCCGGACCATTCCGACGCGCATCCGCTCGCTGGCCGAGCTGGGCGTGCCCGAGACCTGCTACCGGTTCGCCGAGATGAAGAGCGGCCTGGTGCTGGTCACCGGGCCGACCGGCTCCGGCAAGTCGACGACGCTGGCCGCCATCATCGATTACATCAACGAGAACTTCGCGCGCCACATCATCACGATCGAGGACCCGATCGAGTACACCCACGAGAACAAGCGCAGCGTCGTGACCCAGCGCGAGATCGGCGAGGATGCGGTCAGCTTTGCCGCTGCGCTCCGGGCCGCCATGCGCGAGGACGGGGATGTGATCCTGGTCGGGGAGCTGCGCGACCTGGAGACCATCAGCCTGGCCATCACCGCCGCCGAGATGGGCAACATCGTGTTCGCGACCCTGCACACCAACAGCGCCGCCAAGACCATCGACCGCATCATCGACGTCTTCCCCGAGGACCAGCAGGACCAGGTGCGGACGATGCTCAGCGTGTCGCTGCAGGGCGTGGTCTCGCAGCTGTTGTTGCGGCGGGCGGACGGACAGGGTCGCGTTCCGGCGAACGAGATCCTGCTCGGCTCGCCGGCCCTGGCCAACATCATCCGGGAGGGGGCGGTCGCCAAGATCAACCAGTACATCGAGGGCGGCCGGGGCGAGGGGATGCAGCTCATGGACGACGCCATCATGGCCCACCTCAAGGCCGGGGTGATCTCGGGCGAGGAGGCCTACATGAAGGCGATCGACAAGTCCCGCTTCGAGCAATACTGGGCCGCCGAGGTGTGAGTGCGACCCGCCGCGTTTCTCGACCGCGACGGCACCCTGAATCGCGACACCGACTTCGTCGGTGGACCGGAGGAGGTGGAGCTGCTGCCGGGTGCGGCGGAGGCGGTCCGCCGGCTGCGCGCCGCCGGCTTCGTCCCGGTGGTGGTCAGCAACCAGTCCGGGGTGGCCCGGGGCTACTTCGATGAGCGGACCGTACGCGCGGTCAACCGCCGGCTCGGCGAGCTGCTGGCGGCCGCCGGGGCGCCGATCGAGCTCTGGTACTGGTGCCCGCACCTGCCCGAGGGCCGGGACCCTCGCTACGCCGTCGCTTGCGATTGCCGCAAGCCGGCGCCCGGGCTTTTGCTGCGCGCCGCGCGCGAGCACGCGCTCGATCTGGCCCGCAGCGTCGCGATCGGCGATCGCGAGCGCGACATCGAGGCGGCCCGCGCTGCTGGCGTGCCGGTCACGGTGCTGCTGGCGCCGCGCGCACCGCTCACCACCCGCGCCACCCACGTCGCTCCCGACCTGGCGGCCGCGGCGGACTGGCTGCTGGCGCGCCTTCGTCCTTGACAGGTGGCGGGAAGGCGCGTAAGCTCATGCCTTCTGCCGGCCACGGAGGCCGGTGTGCGGCGGCGAGGACGAAGGACGGCCGCCACGCCCGCAGCAGACGCTCGCCCGCTTCTTCGCCCTGACGAGGACGCGGCTTTCGCCGGCTGACGGAGAGCAGGCGTTCCTCAGCAGCAGGTACGAAGGAGCAGCACATGCCGTACACCGGCACGGTGAAGTGGTTCAACGACGAGAAGGGCTACGGGTTCATCACCCGGACGGATGGAGGCGATGTCTTCGTCCACCACACCGCCATCGTTGCGGAGGGATTCCGCTCGCTGGCGGAGGGCGAGCAGGTCGAGTTCGAGCTGACGGCCGGCAAGAAGGGACCGGCGGCGGCGAACGTGCGCAAGCTCGGCTGACCGCCGGCGCAAGCCACGGATCCGATGGACGCGCCGCGCCTGCCGCGGCGCGTTTTTTTCGGTCTGCGGTCGCCGGCAGGGCCCCGCACGGCTGGTCGGCTGCGGCGCGCTCAACCCGCCGCTGGGCGTTCCAGGCGCGGGGCCTCCAGCGGCGCCGCCACCAGCGGCTGGCGCAGGAAGGTCTCGCGGTCGAGCTCCCGCACCGCGCGGTCCAAAGCCAAATAGCCGATCGCAAGCGCGAGCAGGCACGCCATCGCGTAACCGTAGCCGTGCCAGGCCAGGCCCAGCTGGAGGCTGAGCCAGGACAAGAGCCCGTTGCTGGCGAAGAAGACCAGGCACACCCCGAGCGCGGTGCGCCGCTGCTCGAGATACAGCAGCGCCACGACCAGCAGCAGCAGCAGTACCTGCAGGAAGGCCGCCACGCATCCGATTTGGAATACCGGCACCTGCACCGGCTGGAATCGCAGCAGCTCCAGCAGCCGCGGTGCCGCCAGGATGGCCAGGGCGGTGACGGCTCCCTGCAGCCGCACCACGCGGCCGACCGAGACGCGGAACCGCTCGGCGATCTGCTGCTGCCGCGCCCGCAGCTCGGCGAGCGGGTACCCTTCGAGGATGGCGGCGAAGAAACCGCGGTAGACGCCGTACAGTCCGGTCTCGACGCGGATCATGAACAGCGCCAGCGCCGGGATGACGGTCAGATAGGCGAGGAAGATCGCGCCTTCGTAGCCCGGGTGCGCGCGCAGGCCCCAGCGTACCTCCTCGCCCAGCGGCGACCAGGCGAACACGAACTTGTCGATCCAGATGCCGCCGTAGTACAGTAGCCCCGCCAGCGCCAGATCGGCGTGGGTGCCCAGCGCCTTCAGCACCCCGGGCTCGAACACGTGCTCGGCCTCGAACTCGATGAAGGCGCGCGCCACCAGCAGCACCAGCGTCAGCAGCTGCCCGCACAGAAACCCGTACAGGTAGCCGGTCAGCCCGAACCGCGTCCCGAGCCCCACCGCCGCCCCGATCGAGACCACGGCACCGAGGACGAACGCGACCGCGATGGCCTCGTATTCCTTGGCCGCGCTCAGGAAGGTGATGGCGAGCCACAGGCCGGCGACCACTGCAAACAGTCCCATCGTGCCGATCGCATACAGCGGCTGCATGCCGAGCGCGAAGGCGGCAACGCCGCCCAGCACGGCGTGCGCGCCGAGCGTCGCCAGCAGCGCGGTGAAAAAGCTCGGGGTGATCGCCTCCAGATCCTGCAGCCAGATCCGGTCCGCCAGATAGCGGCTGGCCACCAACTGGAGCGGGCCGGTGGTCACCAGCGTGACCATGTAGATGTAGACGACGGTGGCGCGGAACGAGGAGAGTTCCTCCGCCGCCAGGCCGGCCGGCGCCAGCAGCGAGAGCGCTGCGATGACCGCCACCGTGACCAGCCACGGTCCTGCCGCCAGCAGCGCCGCGTAGGCGTACGCCTCGAGCAGGCCCGTGTAGGTGCCCCCGCGCAGCAGGCGCTGCAGGCGAAAGCCGATGCCGGCCATGCCCCGTGCTCCCCTCAACCACCCCCGAGCAGCGCCATCGCTGCGGCACCGCGAGGCCCGAGCGAGCGCGCGAAGCTGCCCCAGCCCGAGGCGGGCTCGACGAACCGCTCCCCTCCCAGGTAGCGGTCGCGGTAGCTGCGGTAGATCTCCTCGTACAGCGCGTGCACCCGTTCCCGCCGGTAGTAGCGCCGGACGCGCTCCAGCCCCGCAGCCGCCATGCGCGCGCGCAGGGTCGCATCACCCAGACAGCGCAGCACCGCCCGCGCCACCGCCTCGGCGTCGGCGACCGGGCAGACCAGGCCGCTCGGGCCGAGGGCGCGGTCGGCGGCCGTACTGCCCTCGATCAGCTCGCGGCAGGCCCCGACGTCGGTCGCGACCACGGGTACCCCGGCCGCCATCGCCTCCAGGAGCACCAGCGGCTGGCCTTCGCTGATACTGGTCAGCACCAGACAGTCCAACCGCTCCAGCAACTCCGCGGTATCCAGCGTGCCGCGGAAACGGACGACGTCCTGCAGGCCGAGCAGCCTCGCCTCGTGCAGGCAATCCGCGAAGTAGGCCTCGTCCTCGTCGGTCGGGCCCACGACCTCGATCTGGACCGCGTGCAGGGCGTCGGCGATCTGGCGCGCCGCCCGCAGGAACGTCTTGACGTCCTTGATGGGGACCACGCGGCCGACCAGTGCCACGTGCGGTGCCGCCTTGCGCTCGAGCGGCAGCCCGCGCGCGCGCCGGCCGGCGAAGCGCTCCAGGTCCACCCCGTTGGGGATGATCAGGCACCGCTCCGCGGGCGCGCCGCCCTCGATCTGCAACCGCCGGTTGCCCTCGAACAGCGTCACGATTTCGGTCGCCTGCTGGTAGGCATAGCGGCCGAGCAGTTCGAACAACCCCGCCCACCACTGCTTGAACAGTCCGAGCGAGCGCTCGGCGCGCAGCCGCTCGCGGCGCGGCCCGCGGATCCAGGTCGCGCGCTGGATCTCCAGCTGTCGCTCCCGGGTGTAGATCCCGTGTTCGGTCAGCACCAGCGGCGCTCCTCGACGCCGCGCCGACCAGGCGGCCAGGAAACCGGCGTAGCCCGTGGTGACGCTATGGTAGACCGCGGCGCGCGGCACCGGCGCCCGCAGCAGCCGCAACAGCGGCAGGTGGGTGAAGCGGGCGGTCCAGAAGAAATCCACGAACGACTCTTCCGGGCCGTGCCGCTCCGCCATCCGAGCGATCAGGTCCCAGCTCTCGTGCGATCCGAGCACATCCCGGATGGCGAGCCCATACCGTCCCTGCCCGGCCAGGATCTCCAGCGCCTCGTCCAGCGCCGCGGGTACCACCGCCTGCGGGCGGCGCAGCAGCTCCTCGTAGGTGCGCTCCAGGCGCGCAAAGGCGTGCTGCCGGCGCCGGCGCGCAAGCCCGAGCAGCCCGCGCACGCCTGCCGGGCTGGCGGCCGTCCGCTCCTGCTGCACCTGCTCGTCGTGGATGAAGACCTCGACGAAGCGCTGCACGTTGTCGTGGAGCGGATAGAACGGCTTGCGCGCCACGTCGCCGCCCGGTCCGACGTGCACCACCCCGAAGCGGAGCGCGGACAGTGCCTCGATCAGATCGTTCACCCACGCCGAGACCCCTCCCGGCACGTAGGGATAGGTGCCTTCCACGATCAGGCAGACGTCCAGCACGCCTCGTCCTCAGCGCGACCGGTCCCGGGTTGCGCGCGCCCGCGCCTGTCCGCCCCTCACGCCGCCGCCCGCTCCGAGCCGCGGCCGGGCCGCCACCAGCCCGCCAGCGCACGGCGGGCAGCGGTGCGCACCTCGCCGGCGGGATCGTCCAGCGCTGCTCGCACCAGCTCGGCGACTGCCTCGCTCGCCCGCAGCGCTCCGAGGGCGGCGGCCGCCGCGGCCCGCGTGGCGGCCGCCGGGTGCTGCAGCAGCGCCGCCAGCGCCGCCAGTGCCTGCGAGGCGTCTGCCTCTGGGATCGCCAGCGCTCCGAGCTCCGCCGCTCGCCGGAGCACGCGCGCACCCTCGGCGGCCACAACCGGGTCTTCGCTCGCGAGCAGTCGCGGCAACAAGGCGCCGAGCCGCCGGCCGAGCGAGCGCACGAGCTCGTCCTGCTCGGCTTGGGAGAGGCCCTGCGCTCGAAGCTCCGGCATGTGCGCGAGCGCGCGCGCCAGCAGCGGCACCAGCTCGTCGGGCATGAGCCGCACGCGCACCAGCGCCAGCAGCGCCGCACGCCGGACAGCCGGAGTCCTGCCCGGCGCCGGTTCCAGCTCCGCCAGCAGCGCCTGCGGGTGGGTGGCGGCGAGCGCCCCTGCGGCCTCGAGCGCTGCCGCCCGCACCTCCGCCAGCCCGCTCGTCGCTGCCAGCTCGAGCAGCGGCGCCACATCCTGCGCCCGCCGCGAGCGGCCGAGCACCAGCGCCGCCGCGTAGGTCAAGTTCGGGCTGGGGTTGTGCAGGGCCCGCCGGGCCAGCTCCGCGAGCGGTTCGGGCAGCGGCCGGTCGGCGCCGATCCGGTGCACGGTCTGCAGCAGCGCGAGCTGTCCGGCCGGCGGCAGCAGCCGCAGCGCGGGGCTGCGGGCCACGAAATCGGCGACCGCCTCCAGACCGCGCGCCCCGAGCACCGCGGCGAGCGCGAGTGCGGCCGCATAGACCACCGGCACGCTCGGGCTGGCGAGCGCTGCCTCGAGCACGGGCAGGCTCGCCGCCTCGCCGATCGTGCCCAGCGCCTCGGCAGCGGCTGCGCGCACGATGGGATCCGGCTCGCGCGCGAGCGTCCGGCTCAGCGCGCGCACCGCGCGCGGCCCACCGCGGTGGCCGAGCTCGATGGCGGCGGCGTGGCGCTGCCGGGGATCGATCGCCCTCAGCGCGCGCACCAGCGCCGGGACCGCGATGCGATCGGGCAGCGCATCCAGCGCGTGCGCCGCCGCCAGCCGGACCTCGGGTTCGGGGTCGCGGGCGTAGGCCCGCAGCAGCTCGCCGACGGCGGCCGGGCGCTGCTGCCGGCCCAGCCGTCGCGCCGCCTCGAGGCGCACCGGCGGGCTGGGGTCGAGGGCGAGGGCGCGGGCCAGCACCGCGAGCGCGGCCCGACCGCGCGCGCGCCCCAGCGCCCAGACCGCGACCTGGCGGACCCGGGGACTGGGATCGCCGAGGGCCGCCCGCCCCAGGGCTCGCACCGCCGGGCCAGCTCCCAGCTCGCCCAAGGTGTAGGCAGCGGTGTAGCGCACCGGCTCGGCGGGATCCGCGAGCAGCGGGATCAGGGGGCGGACGGCACGCGGATCGCGCAGCCGTCGCAGCGCGTCGGCCGCCTCGCGCCGCACCTCCGCCAGCGGGTCGCGCAGCAGCTCCACCAGTGGCAGCACCGCCCGCTCCAGGCCCAGCTGGCCCAGCGCGCGGCAGGCGTACAGGCGGGCGTGCCTGCCGCCGCCCGGACCGAGGGCGGCGAGCAGCGGCTCGACCTTGTCCGCCGGCCCGAGCCGCTCCAGCGCCAGTGCCGCCTCTTCCCGGACGGCGTCCTCGGGGGCCTCGAGCATGGCGACGAGCGCCGCCGCCGCCGTGGGACCGCCGACCTGGGACAGATACCGGCAGACGAACGCGCGCACCACCTCCTCGGCCGCCGCGGCCTGCCGCCACACCTCCGCCACCGCCTCCTCGCTCCGGTGGCGGAGCAGTGCCCGGTACGCCTCGGCGCGGCGGGCAGGCGAGGCGCTCGCCAACCCCTCGAGCAGGCGTGCCAGCGTGCGGCGCAACGCCTCGCCGCCGAGCGGGCGATCGGCCTCGGTCACCGATGCCGGCAGCACCACCCGGTGCAGCCCGGACGGGGGCGTGACGAAGCCGACCGGCGGGCGCGGCGCCGCTGCGGTGGGGGCGGCCTCCGGGCGCGCGAGCACCTCCGCCCAGAAGGCGGCGGCCTCCCAGGCGGGGCCGCTCACGCCCCGCTCCAGCGCCCGCCGGCAGTCGTGCGGGACCAGCTCGAGCTGCCCGACGCGCAACAGTCCCTCGGCGCGCCACAGATACAGCCGGCCGTCATGCGGGGCGGCCTCGACCGCGCGGTGCAAAAAGCCGAGCCCGCGTTCGTGCTGGCCGAGATCCAGCAGCGCGCGCCCCATGACCAGCAGCAGCTCGGGATCGCGCGCGCGGCCGAGCTCGAGCGCGCGCGCGAACGACTGCACCGCCAGTTCGAGATATTGCTGGCGCGTGCGGCCTTCCAGCAGTCCGAGGTAGCAATACTCCATGTACTGGCGCCCGAGCGCGGCGTGCGCCGAGGGCTGGGCGGGCTGCCGGCGCACCTCTTCCTGCGCGGCGTGGATCGCCCGCGCCAGCCGGTCCTCGATGGCGGCGAGCGCTCCGAGCGCCAGGACCCGGACCTCACCGTCGGGATCGGTCAGCGCGGCGCGCAGCGCCCGGATGGCATCGCGCCCGCCGCGGGCGGCGAGCCGCTCGACCGCGCCGCGCCGCAGCGCCGAGTCGCCGTAGCGGAGCGCGTCCACCAGGGGCTCGACGTCGACCGCGTCGCGCAGCGCCTCGGCCGGATCCGCGCGCGGGGGCTCGAGCACCCGCGGCCCCGCCCGGCCGTGTAGCTCCTGCTCCAGCAGCTCCAGCATGGCGCGGCCACGGGGCGCGCGGGCCAGCACCATGTCCAGCAGCAGCGCCGCGAGCAGCCCGGCGACCGGCACCAGCGCCGCGAAGGCACCGCCTGCAGCGGCCGGACCACCTCCGAGGCCGCCGGCGGCACGCGGCCGGTACGACGCGCGCACGGTGGCGAGGGCCGAGCCGAGGTGCAAGACGAGCGCCATCCCCCACGCTGCGGGATCGAGCGCGAACAGCGCCACCGCCACCGCCTCCAGGCCCAGCGCCAGCAGCCAGCCGAGCACCCGCTGGATCATGGCCGGCGCTCCTCCGTCCGCATCGCGACTGCGCTCCGTCTCACCGATACCCCCTGGGCGCCGCGCGCACGGCCGGAGCCCGGTCATGCTCTCGCGCCCGCGCTCTCACGGCTCGTCCTTGCGCCTGCGGGCGCGCCGCCGGGGGCGGGAGGGCTGCCGGGAGGCCGGGGGCGGCGGCTCGTCGCCGGCGGGCGGCGCCTGGGGCGCGGCGGCCGGCGGTGGTGGCTCGAGCAGCTCGGCGCCGGGCTGCGCGGCGGCGAGCGCCGCCTCGATCAGGGAGGCGGGCGCCGGGGGCTCCGCCTCCGGATCGCCGCGGTAGGCGGCCAGCCCGATCCGGAATCCCAGCGGCGCGGGCGGCGCATAGGGCGCGAGTCCGAGCGCATGCACCGCCGCGGCCAGCCGCACCGCGGCGCGCCGGCCGCCCTCCTCGGCGGTGTGCGGCAGCAGCGCCGCCAGGGCGCCGTCCCGCTCGAGGCGAAACACCTGGTCCACCCGGCGCAGCCGGGCGAGCAGGATCTCGACCAGGACCCGCAGCAGCACCAGCCTGCCCTCGGCCGGCACGCGCTCCCAGTCCTCCACCTCGAGCACCAGCAGCGCCACCTGCTGCCGGTAGCGCTGCGCGCGCTCCAGTTCCTCCGCCAGTCGCCGCTGCAGGTAGCTCGCACGCAGCACCCCGAGCGCCTCGTCCAGCACCACGCGCTCGCGCATGGCGCCGACGTAACGCGCCTTCTCCACCGCACGCGCTGCCCAGGCGGCGATCATGTCGAGGATGCGGCGCGAGGCCTCGGTCAGGCGGAGGAACGGCATCGCGGTGACGGCCAGCAGCGCGAACGGGCGCTGTTCGGCATCGAGCAGCGGCGCGGCGAGCAGCGGCGCCAGGCCGGCCGGCGCCGGGCTCGCCGCGGGCGCGCCGGACCCGCCGCCTCGCTCTGCGGGCGCGGTCTCCGAACCGGCGAGCAGCAGCTCGCGCGCCGAGACGGCGCGGCGCTCCCGCAGCGCGAGCGCGGCCAGGCCGTCGGGCACCAGCCGCTCGGGGTGAGGCGGCTGTCCGCGCTCGGCGCGCAGCCGCAGCAGCTCGCCCTCGAGGAGGTAGATGGCGCAGCGGTCCGCCTGCAGGTGCTCGGAAGCGATCTCCAGCACGGCGGGATACAGCGCCTCTTCGTCCATCGCCTCCAGGCGGCGGGCGGCTTCGTACAGCCGCGCCACACCGGCGGCCGGCTCGACGATGCGCCGCTCCAGTTCCCGGTTCGCCGCCTCCGCGATGACCAGCCGCTCGGCGAGCCGCTCCCGCTCGCGTTCGGCCTGGCGCGCCCGCCGCTGCGCGAGCGCCTCGCGCTGCAGCAGCCGTTCGGACAGTCCCCCGAGCACGCCACCGGCGAGCAGCATCAGCAAAGGCTGCGTGGGATCGAGGTGCCAGGGCAGGCCGGCCGGGGGTGCGGGCAGTGCGGCCGTGCCGGCCCCGAGCGGATGCAGCTGGGCGAGCAGGTGCGCCAGCCCGGCGAGCAGCCCCGCGCCGAGCCCGCCTCCGAGGCCGTAGCGCGCGCCGATCAGCGCGGGCACCGCGTAGAGCGGGTGCGGCGCCAGGCGCAGGGCGCCGGGATCGTCCGGCGCCAGCACGGCATTGAGCGCGGCGAGCAGGAGCAACAGGCCCAGCGCTTCGCCGAGCCAGCGCAGCGGCGAGGATCGCGTGCGCGCGCTCTGCCCCCCGCTGCCCCCGGTCACGTCTCCGCCTCGCTCCCCACCCCGGCACGGTGTGGACGTCCGCTGGCGCTCAGGCAATGCCGCACGCGCTGCAGCAGGTCGTCCACGCGAAACGGCTTCTCCAGAATCGCCGCGCCCAGCCCCCGAATCTCCGCTCGCTCCTCGGGCCCCAGTCGCTTCGCCGTCAGGACGATCACCGGCAGCGAGCCGAGCGGCCCGCCGGCCGCGCGCAGGGTGCGCAGGGCTTGCAGGCCGGGCGTGCCCGGCAACATGAGGTCGAGGATGACCAGGTCCGCGCCCTGCTGCCGGACATCCTCCACCAGGCGGTCGGCGCGGTGCACCGAGTGCACGCGGTAGCCGTCGAAGGCGAGCAGGGCCTCCAGCAGACGCGTGATGTCGACCTCGTCGTCGCAGACCAGGATGGTGCGTTCGGGGTGCGGGGTCATGGCTGGTCTCCCGGCTCGGTCTCGAACTCCGACAGCGCATCGGCCTTCGCAGCGCCTCCCGGCGGAGCAGCCGGCAGCGCAGGACGTGCAGCAGCGGTCGGGGTGCTGGGTGCAGGAGCTGGACCCGGCGCCGCGCCCGGCCCGGCCGCCGGCGGCGCGGGCTCGGCCCGCCCGGCCGGCGGCGGCTCCTCGGCTCCACCCTCCGCGCCAGCCTGGGCACCGCCCGCTGCTGTGGCCGCCGGTGCACCAGCGGGCGGGGAGGGCGCCGGCTCGGCAGCAGGCGTCGCCGTCGGGCTCGCAGCCTCGGCTGCAGGCGGGGGTGGCGGCCGGTGGCTCCTGCGGGGCGGGGGCCTCGGCCCCGGCCGCGGCGGCGGGGCTGCCAGGCGGGCCCGCCACCTCGAGCAGGTGCTCCAGCATGGCGCAGGCGACGCGCTGGACGTTCTCGTGCAGGTGGTGCTTGTGGTACAGTAGCCCGTGCTCGGCCCGCGAGTGGCTCGCGGCCCAGACCACGCGTCCGGTCGCCACATCGATCATCCGCACCGAGTAGCCGACGACCGGGTCCTCGCCCAGGTCGCGCTTGTACAGCATCTCGCCCACCGCGCCCACGAGCACACCATCGGCCTGGAGCGCGCGTCCGATCGCCGCCCAGTCGGCGGTCGCCGCCGCGCGCCGGTCGAGTTCCGGATCGATCCCGCGGCGCATCAGCTCCGCGCGCACGACCGGCTCGGGCACCAGGTGGAAGCCCCGCTCGTACATGGCCGTGGCGAACAGCCGGCTGGCGATCTCGCCCGCATCCGGATAGCTCGTCAGGTTCTCGAACGGCATCACCGCCACGCGCGGCAGCACCGCGGTGCGAAAGCCGGGTGCCACCCAGTCGCTGCGGAAGGTGTGCGCGCAGCCGCTCGCGCACAGCAACCCGGCGAGCAGCGCGGCACGGCCCGCGCGCCGGCACGGCGCCCGCATGCCGCCGGCGCCGGATCCCCCTCGCTCTGCCATCCCCTCTTCCTCCTGCCGCCTCCCCTCCCCAGCATACTGCCCGCGGCGACCGCTCGCCGGCGCCGGCGCACTCCCGGCCTCAGAAGTGATACCAGAGCGCCGCTCCGAGCTCGTGGAGCTCACCGCTGACCGCGGCCAGGGATTCCGCGGCGAAGCCGTAGCTCGCCTCCAGGCGCAGCCGCTGGCCCAGCTCCAGCACCATGCTCCCACCGACTCCCCATGCCTCGCCGCGCACCAGCCGGAGATCGCGGGCCGGGTCTTCCGCCACCCAGCCGTACGCACTCGCGCGCACCGTGTCGGTGAGCGCCGCCTCGGCGGCGAGCGTGAACACGTGCGCAGTGGAGCGTTCGATCAGCGGCACCAGCGCGCGGTCGGCGTCGCTGCCCCCGTGCTCGCTCCAGCGGAAGGCGTAGCGCAGATCGAGCTGCAGCGGGCCCTCCAGCAGCCGTAGCACGGCTCCGAGCTCCAGCGCCGGTTCGCGATCGAAACCGTCCCGGCGGCCGCCCGGCACCCGATCGCCGTCGATGCGGAAGGTGCGCCAGGTGAAGGCGGCGCGCAGCTCGGCCAGCTCGAGCGGGCGGGCCGGCCGGGTGTAGCTCGCCTCGGCGCGCACGTGGCTGGTCCGGCCGCCGAACGCGACCGCCTCGACCGGGCTCGTCCAGAGCGCGTTCCACTGACCCTCGGCTGCGAGCACGAGCCGTTCGCCGAGCAGCAGCCGCGCCCGCAGCCGGGGCGAGAGCGCGGTGCCGCCCGGCTCGCCCGTCCACAGATCGGCGCCGGGCTCGAGTTCCAGCCGCGGTGGGCTGCCCGCGGGGCGGCGCGCGAGCGTGATCCCCAGGTGCACGAAGCGGCCGTCGCGCAGCGTCCGGGCGAGCGCCGGCACCTCGCCGCGCAGCCGCAGCCAGCCCGCCTGCAGCTCGGTCCGCCAGCGGCGCGCGAGCTGCCGCTCGGCGCGCACCGACAGCTCGAGCGCCTGCTCGTCGTCGATCTTCAGCCAGCGGCTGTGCAGGCCGAGCGCAGCTCCGTAGGCGCGGCGCAGCTCCGCCAGCGCTTGCTCCTCGTACGACAGGCCGAACGGCTGCGCACCGGACCGCCGCTGCGCGCGCGCGGCCGGCACGTAGGCGGGTCCCACCGGCAGAAGCGGCTCCAGATCGGATCGGTCCCAGGGCCGCGCAGCGGCAGCGGGCTCGGCCGGGGACGGCTCGCGCTCGGCAGGGACGAGCAAAGCCCCTGCGCCGCCAGCCGTGCCGCCGCCCGCCCGCCGAGCCTGCGGATCGGCGGCCGGCTCGCCCTGCGGCCCGGGCTCGCGCTGGCGCTCGGTCGCCGGCGCGCTCCCGCTAGCGCCGGAGGGGGGCGCCTGGCCGCTGCCGCCGCTCGCGCCCGCACCGCCGGTGGCACGGCCAGGGTGGGTAGGGCTGCCCGCCGCGGGGGGCGGGGCGGCCGGTGCGCGCCGGGGCGGACCGAGCCGGCCGCGCCGCTCGCGCACCACGAGCTCCCGGTAGGCGGCCAGCGCCTCGGGCCACCGGCCCGTGAGGCGCAGCAGTTCGGCGTGGTTGCGCCGCAGCGTCAGGTTGTCCGGCTCGGCGTCCGACAGCGCGGCGTAGAGATCCCGCGCCGCCGGCAGCTCGCCCCGGCTCCACGCCGCATCCGCCATGAGCAGCAGCGCCTCGGTCCGCGCGGCGGCGCGCGCGCGGGCAGGCTCGCCGCCCGCGGCTGCGGTCTGCTCCGTGCCCCCGGCAGCCACCAGCTCCAGGGCCCGGCCGGCGGCGGCGCGGGCGGCCTGGTGTGCGCCCGCCTGGAGCAGCGCCCGCCCGTAGAGCAGCTCCAGCCACGGCTCGGGGCCGCGCTCGCGCCGCAGCCGCTCCAGCTGCGCGAGCGCCTCGGCGGTGCGTCCGATCCGCAGCGCCGCGCGCGCCCGCAACAGCGCATGCTCCGGGTGCTCGTCGCTGCGCAGGAGCTCGTAGGCCCGGCGGAAGCGCCGCTGGGCGGCCGGATGCTCGGGCGCCGCGGCGGCGAGCGCCTCGCCGGACAGCAGCACCAGCTCGCCGTCGCGCGGCCGCGCGCGCACCGCGCGCTCCAGCCAGGGCACCGCCAGCTCGTAGCGACCGCTCCAGACCGCGAGCCTTCCCGCCCACCCCGCCGCCTCGGCGTCGCCCGGGTCCGCCTCGGCCAGCCGCGCCCAGGCGGCGAGCGCCACCGGCTCGGCGCCGTGTTCCAGCGCCAGGCGGGCGGCGTAGCGGAGCAGCTGCGGCTGCTGCCACCAGCGCCGGATGAGCGCGGCCAGCCGGCGCTCGGCCTCCGCGCGCTGGCCGGCGGCGAGCAGCGCCTCGACGAGCAGGCGCTGCTCCTCGGTGCCGTCCGGACGCGCGGTGGCGAGCGCCGCGGCGTGGGCGAGCGCCGGCGCGGCTCGCCCGGCCGCGAGCTGCACGCGCGCCAGCAGGGCACGGGTCTGGAGCTGCTCGGGATGGGCCTGCACGAAGCCTTCCAGCAGCGCCAGCCCCTGCGCATCCGGCTCCACGTCCCCCAGATACAGCTCGGCCAGCCGCCGGGCGTTGCTCGCCGGCTCGATGCCGCGGGCGAGCAGCTCGCGCCGCCAGCGCGCCTCCTGCTGCGGCTGCCCGCGCCAGGCGGCGAGATCGGCCAGCGCCGCGAGCGCCTCCGCATCGCCCGGCACCAGGTGCACCAGGTGCGCGAAGCCCTCGGCGGCCACCTCCAGATCGCCGCGCCCGAGCGCCACCCGCGCGAGCCGGCGGGCGACCTCGGCGTCGCCGGGGTGCGCGCGCCAGCAGCTCGGCGAGCACCTGCTGCGCGGCGGCCTGCTCGCCGCGCCACAGCTCCACCTCGGCGAGCTGGAGCAGGGTGGCGCGATCGCCCCCGCGCGCCCGTGCCAGCCAGCGGAGCGTGGGTGCCGCCACCTCCAGGCGGCCTGCCGCGAGCGCCGCCGCGAGCAGTTCCTCGCGGAGCGAGGCGTCCTCGGGCACGAGCGCCACCGCGCGCTGGAGCGCCGCAACCGCCTCGGCCTCCCGACCCGCCCAGCGGAGCAGCTCCGCCAGGCGGCGCCACGGCGCCGGCTCGTGCGCGGCGAACTCCGCCAGGGCGCGCTGCGCCTCGATCGCCTCGGCGAGCCGCTCGGCCCACACGAGCAGTTCCACCACGCGCTCGCGCAGCAGCAGGTCGCCCGGTCGCTGCTGGACGAGCGGGGCCAGGGCATCGGCCGCCGCCCCGGGCTGGCCGGCGGCCAGGAGCGCGTCCGCCCACGCCTCGCGCAGCTCGGGCCGTGCGGGCGCGAGCGCCACCGCCCGGGCGTAGCCGGAGGCCGCGGCGGCGGCATCGCCGGACCAGACCTGCAGCTCCGCCAGCCGCACCAGCGGCTCGACCTCGCCCGGGCGCAGCCGCACCACCTGGCGCATGGCGGCCGCCGCCCCGAGCGCGTCCCCGGCGGCCGCCCGCAGCTCCGCCAGCTCCTGCCAGGCGGCGGCATCGCCGGGCGCCAGCGCTGCCAGCCGCTCGGCATGGGCGGCCGCGCGCGCGAACTGCCCCGCCGCGGCACACAGCGCGCGCGCGAGCTCCAACACCCGCCGGTCGTCCGGGCGCGCTGCCAGCAGCTGCTCGAGGTGGGCAGCGGCGCGCGCCGGATCGCCGAGCGCGTGGGCCAGTCCGGGCAGGGCGCGGTACAGCTCCGGCTCGGGCTCAAGGCGCAGCGCTTCCACGAGCCGCTCGAGCGCCGCTTCGGTCCGCCCGGCGCTCAGCTCCAGGTCGACGGCGAGCAGGGTGGCCGCCGGTTCGCCGAGCGCGGTGCGGGCCCGGCGCAGCGCGGCGGCGTAGGCCGCCTGCTCGCCGCGCACCCGCTCCAGCTCCAGCAGCCACCGCCAGGCGGCGCGATCGGTGGGCCGCAGCCGCAGCAGCTCCTCGAGCGCGGCGCGTGCGAGTTCCACCTCGCCCGCGGCCAGCCGCAGCAGCGCCAGCTCCTCGAGCACCTCCGCGGGCCGTTCGAGCAGCGGCACCAGCGCGCTCAGCGTCCGCACCAGCCCGCCCAGTTCCTGGCGCCGGCGCTGCAGCGCCGCCAGCCGCTGGAGGAGTGCGGGATCGCGGGCTCGGAGCGCGGCCGCGCGCTCGAGCGCCCGGTACTCGTCCTCGGGGCGCAGCTCCTCGGCGTACAGCTCCGCCAGCCGCAGCCAGTGCTCCGCGCGCCCGGGCTCGAGCGCGGCGAGCTCTTCGGCGGCGGCGAGCGCGCTCCGGCGGTGCCCGGCGGCGAGCAGCAGGGGCAGGGCCAGCTCGAGGCTCCGCACCTGCGCCCGCTGGGCCTCGGGAGGCTGGCCGGCAAGCGGCGGCCGGGCGCTGGCAGCGGGCTCGAGCGCCCGCTCGATGAGCGCCGCTGCCTCCTCGGTGCGACCGCTGGCGGCGAGCAGTTCGGCGAGTTCGCGACGGCCGGGAAAGAGCAGCGCCGCGGTGGCCAGCACCGCTGCCGCGAACAGCGCGATCTTGAGCCGCGGCCAGCCCACCGCTTCTCCCCGGGCCCGCTATCTGCTCTCGCCCTGGCGCGGGCTCAGCGCCAGCTGCAACACGAGCCGTCCCCTGCCCGCGGGCGCCAGCTCCAGCCGCCCGTGCGCATCGGCGGCGCGCGCGAAGGCGCGCGCCGGGGGCGCACTGTCCGCCGGGCTGCGCGCTGCGCGTACGATGATCTCATAGCTCGCCTGCGGGCGCAGCCCCGCCAGCACTAGCCGGCACCACGGCGCCCCTTCGATCTCGAGCTCGAGCTCGGAGCGCTCCTCGCAGCGCAAGGCATACACGGGCACGGTCGCCAGCTCGAGCCAGGGCCGCGCGGGCGCGGACTCGCTCAGGTAGACCACCGGCTCGGCGGTCCGCTCGTCCAGGTGCACGTAGAGCGCGCCCCGCTGGTGCGCGAACCCCAGCACCCCGCGCGAGCGCTCCAGATCGACGTGGCGCCGCTCGCCATCGAAGCGCAGCGTCGCCAGCGCGCCGCGGTTGCGGATCGACCAGCCGCCGTCCGGCAGCCGGTACAGCTCCGCCCCCACGAAGCCCTCGACGGTGCGCGCATACTGGCTCGCCGGCACCGGAAACAGCTCGTGCATGTGGCCCCGCAGCCAGGCGATCGCGTGCTCGAGCGCCGCCAGCGAGGCGCGGTGCTCGCCGCTGTAGAAGTGGTAGTAGAGCGCCACCGCATGGGTGCGGCGCGGCGCGCCGGTCCACTCCCAGGTCTGCGTCACGTGGCGGAAGCCGTCGAAGGGGCCCCGCCAGCCGCCGGTGAAGTCGCTCTCGTTGGCGGTCGCGGCATGGACCTGGAGGTGCTCGCCGGCCCAGCGGGCGTAGGGCCGGAGCTCGCTCGCGGAGGGCTGCGCCGCATCGCGCCGGGTCAGCCCCCCGCCCAGGTTGGGCAGGCCGAGCCGCGCGGCCGCAGCCACCGCGGCCGCGGGCGGGTTGGCCGCCCCCGACCAGAGCACGGCGCGGACCTCGCGGCCGGGCGGGCAGATGTGCCGCTCCAGCACCTGGACCGAGCGCTCGACCTCGGCGACCGGATCGTGGCCCGCCCAGGGCGCGGCGAAGGCGCGGTTGCCCTGCTGCCAGTCGAACGGATGGGAATAGGTGTGCGTGGCCGGTTCGACGTGCGGCAACGCGAAGATGGCGCGCGCCAGCTCGAGCTCGGGCTGGCCGGCGAAGGCCGGGCCGTCCGGATCGAGCGGCGCCGCGATAAGCCCGACGGTGGTGGGAAAGGCGAACGGCCGCAGGATGCGCTCGTAGATGACGCGGGCACACATCTGGCCGGGCACGGCGAGCGAGGGGCTGGCGAATCCATCGCCATCGATCTGGGCATAGGCGAGCCGCGCACCGGTGCGGGTGGTGGGATCGGGGCGGGGCAGGCCCTGCAGCGCGAAGGCGGCGCCGAGCAGCGCCCAGGGATCGACGCGCCACTGCGCGCCGTGGGGCGGCTCGGGATCGACCCAGATCTCGTAGCCGGGGGCGACGAAGCCGCCCCGGGGGGTGATCACCACGGCGTCGCACCGCACATCGCGCCGGTCGCGCCGCCTGAGCCGCAGCAGCACCTGGGAGCCGGGTGCGCTGGCGGCGAGCCCGTCGAACCAGTGCAGCTCCCCCTCCAGGCGGCGCTCGAACGCGACCAGCGGCTCGACCGCGTGCTGGAGCTCGATCAGCAGGGGGTTCTCGGTCGAGGCCGGGGTGTAGAGCAGGCCGAGCGCGCGGTAGGCCGCGGCGAGGAGCGCCGGATCCACGGGCTCCCCCGTGCTCGCCTCGACCGCAGCCCCGAGCTGCCCGATCACCAGCGCCCGTCTGCCCGCCGCCAGCTGGCGCACCAGCCAGCGCAGGTAGCGCTCCGCCCCCGGCAGCGCGCCATCGGCGAACCAGGTGGCGATGCCGCGGTAGCGCTCCATGGCGGCGTCATCGGGCAGCCCCCGTGCCACGTCGTGGTAGTCGAAGCGCAGTCCCAGGTGGTTGGCGGGCAGCTCGAGCATCTCGTGCAACGGCCCGCGCGCGGGGCCAGTGCCCTCGGTGCCGTCGTATAGGCACAACACGCGCAGCCGGAGCGGCTCGGGCGCGGCCGGCGGCTGGGCCAGAGCCGGCGGCGCGATCACGACTGCGAGCAGGGCGGTGCCCAGCATCGCGCGCCGCGGTGCCGTGGCAGCGCGGCGCCAGCGTCCACGCCAGCCAGCGGCTGCCGGCGGTGGCGGTGCTGCGGCCCCAGGTCCGCAACGGCGCCGCGCGCTGCCGGGCCGGAACAGGCGCGAAAGAGCGTGCTCTCGCCTCATGGCACGAGCTCCAGCGCATCCCGCCGCACCGTATCGAGCTCGACGGTCGCGATGTAGGGATCGAAGCCGAGCCGCCGGCAGCCGGCGAGCGCGTGCGCGATGAGCGCGGTGTCCTCGGGCGGGGCGTACTCGACGCTGAGCACGCGCAGGCCGCTCCGGCGCAGCGCCGCGAAGCGCTCGCGCCGGCCGCGCTCCGAGGGATCATCGGGGGTGGGTTCGTAGCGCCGCGCGGCGAAGTCGTACCGCGCGAACAGCCCCTCGGCGAGCGCCGCGTCCACCGCTGGCCGCACCGCGGGGTAGAGCGCCAGGCCCTGGTTGAGCACGATGGGGGCCTCGGGGAAGCGCGCGCGCAGGGCCTGCACCAGCTCGATCATGGCCTCGAGCGCGCCGGCGAAACGCGCCGGGTCCCGCTCCTCGAGCCAGGCGGCCACGTCGGCGGTATCCAGGAAGAAACCGTGGAAGCCGCGCGCCAGGAGCCATTCGGCCCGGGCGAGCACGTGCGCCCGCCAGGCCGGCGCGCGCGGATCGACCCGCCAGGAGCCGGGCCAGTCCGGATTGGGCTCCACCAGATAGGGCTGCCCGGCGTGCTCGGGCCATGCCGGGTCATGGGTGGCGGTCTCGCCGAGCGACAGGTAGCCGAGCACGATCCGCCCTTGCTCGGCGAACGCCGCGGGGGCGGCGCGCACCTGCGCGTCGAGGATCGCCAGCGCGAAGCCCTCGAGCTGCTCGGGCCGCACCTCCCGGGCGTAGCAGCAGACGAACGACAAGGGGCAGTCGGCGCGCGCCAGCCGCGCGCGGGGGGCCGGGGTGCCGGCACAGCCACCCGCGCAGCAGAGCAGCACGAGCGCGGCCACACAACCCGGCCCGCCGCCGCTCTGGGCCCACCGAGCTTCGCGCCGCCCGCTTCGGATCACGCCCTTACCATAAAGCGCCGCGGAGGCACTGGCCAGCGGGGCGGTCCGCCTCGTCTCTCCGTCTTCTCCCCACAGGGCGGCCGGGGCCGGTGGGGGAGGATCCGGTCGCGCGATCCGGCGGGGCTTGCCCCGGGCACCGGGGCTGCCGTTCGGGACCGCAAGGAGGGCCAGCGGGGATGCCCCCGGCGCCTCCGCCCCTCAGCCGCGCGGGACGGGACCCTGGTGGACGATGACCGTGCGGGCCGTCTCCGGGCCCCCCCGGATGCGGTCGAAGCCCAGGTAGCTCTGCGGGGTGAGCCGGGCCCAGCCCTTCTGGGTGCGGATGACGAGCCGCACCAGCAGCTCCAGCATGGGGTCGCGCAGCAGCGGGAAGAGCAGCTCCTGGAGCCGGCGCGCCACCTCCTCCGGCCACGCGCGGCCGTCATCGGTCTGCTCGTCGTCGGCGTAGAGCACGATCTCGAAGCCGGTGACCTGCACGTCCGTGCGGCCGCCCAGGGCATGCGCGCCGCCGAGCGCGGCGTGGCCGAGGCGCGCCGGTTCCAGTCCCAGCGCGCGGCCGAGGCGGCAGCGCTGGACCTGCAGGCCCAGCTCGGGGAAGGCCAGCCGGAACAGCCAGTACAGGGTCGCTGGCGCGCGCAGCCCGAGCAGCTGCAGGTAGTGGCGCTTGGTCTCTTCCCACCGGGGATAGATCGCCGGATTGCGCTCGGGATAGGCGGCGCCGAGGTAGCTCTGCAGGATCCAGTGGTCGAAGAACCCGAGGAAGTCCAGGAATGCCTGCTCGTCGATCTCGGCCTGGTCGATGATCTTCTGGAAGTAGCTGGGCAGCGGGCTGAACGGGGTCAGCAGCCCCATGTTCAGGGTCACGACGACCTGGCGCACCGGGTGGGTGAGGAACTCCACCCCGTGCACGAGGCTGCTCTGGGCGGTGGGCAGGGGATTGCTCCGAAACAGGATGTCATCGGCGTCGTAGCCCAGACGGCGGAGCTGCTCCAGCAGGGCGATGACGTCGAAGCGCGCCGCCTCGCGCTGCAGGCGGTGGATGCGCTCGCGCGTCCCCGCCTCGGGCAGCTCGGCGCGCGTGCGCTCGATCTCGCGCACCTGTTCGCGGCAGGCCGCCAGTTCGGCGAGCCAGCTCGCGTTGCCCGGCTCGAGCTGGGCGAGTTGCTCCGCGGAGGCCACCGCCGCCCGCGCCAGCGCGAGTGCCGGCTCCAGCTCCAGGCTGGCCGCCAGTGCGGCGGCCAGCCGCCGCTGGCCGAGCGCCAGATCGTACAGCCAGGGCGCGCGCGTGGGCTCGCGCCGCACCAGGTCCTCGCGCAGCGCCAGCGCCGCACGGAAGTTCTCGATCGCCTCGCGCGCCTCCCCGCGGGCCATGTACACCTCGCCGAGCCGCTGCCGGCTCGCGGCCACATCACGCCGCCGCACCAGCTCCTCGGGCCGCTCGGCCAGCAGACCCTCGCGCACCGCGAGCGCCGCCAGCTGCAGCCGCAGTGCCGCCGACAGATCCCCCTCGGCCAGCAGCACCTCGCCCAACCGCTCCTGGCAGATCGCCAGGTCACGGCGGCGCGCCGGCGGGTCGGGATCGAGCGCGAAGAGCTCCTGCGCCAGTTCGAGCGCGGCGTGCAGTTGCTCGTAGGCGGCGGGCCAGTCGCCGAGCGCCGCCAGCAGTTCGCCGCAGTCCAGGTGACCGAGCATCACCTGGCGCTGCGCGTCGTGGTCGTCCGGAGCCTGTTCCGCCAGCTCGCGGTGACCGGCGAGGGCGGCCCGGTAGGCGGCGAGCGCCTCCTCCAGGTCGCCGCGCGCGCGCAATGCGTCGCCCACGCGCTGGCGGGCCGCCGCCAGGTCGGCGCGCCGCCGGGGATCGGAGGGCGCGGCCTCGCACAGGGCCTCGCTCCGCTCCAGCGCGCGGCGGTAGTGCGCCAGGGCTTCGCCGACCGCCCCCTGCGCGAGCCACATGTCGCCGAGCCGCCCCTCGGCGATCGCCAGATCGCGCTGGCGCTCGGGATCGTCCGGGGCCGCCTCCCACAGCGCCTGCGCCAGCGGCAGCGCCGCGCGGTAGGTGGCCAGGGCACCCCGCTCGTCGCCCTGCGCCCGCAGCACGTCTCCGGTCATGAGCCGCGCCAGCAGCAGTTCGCGCTGCCAGCGGGCTTCGGCATGCTCGCGGCGCGCGACGGCGTCGCGCGCCAGCACCGCTGCCTTGCAGGCCTCGTAGGCCGCCTGGGCGTCGCCGAGCGCGAGCGCGACCTCGGCCAGGTGCTCGTGGCTGGCGGCGACGGCCCGGTGCCAGTCCGCCGCGTCCGGCTGGAGCGCGGCTTGCCGGGTGGCGAGGGCGAGCGCGGCGCCGTGCACCTCGCGTGCGGCCTCGAGCGCGCCCTGGCGCTGGAGCACCTGGCCGAGCGCGGTGCGCGTGCGATGCAGGCCGAACCGGTGCGCCGGCTCGGCGGGTTCGGCAGCCGCGAGCAGCTCGTAGGCGGCGTAGGCGGACTGCAGCGCCTCGCGCGCCTGGGCGAGCTGGCCCGTGGCGGCGAGCGCATGGCCGGCCAGCTCGCACGCCGCCGCCAGCTCGCGCTGCCAGACCGGCTCCTGCGGGCGCAGCGCCGCCATGCGTTCGGCGACATCGGCCGCCGCGCCGTAGGCCGCCAGCGCCTGCGCGTCGTCGCCCAGCTCCGCGCACAGCGCGCCCAGCCGCAGGTTGGCCTCGAGCAGTTCGCGCTGCAAGGCGGGGTGGTCGGGATCCGGCGCCAGGCGGACCAGCCGCCCCTGGATCGCCAGCTCCTGGCGCAGCGCCTCGGTGGCCTCGCGCAGCTCCCCGCACGCGGCCAGCGTCGCAGCCCGCTCCCGTTGCAGCGCGGCCAGCGCACGCTGGACCTCGGGGTTGGTCGCATCGAGGGCGAGCGCCGCGTGCGAGCGCACCAGCGCCTGCGCGCAGCACTGGCGGGCCTCGTCCGGTCGCCCGAGCGCACGCAGCGTGCGCGCGATGTTGCGGTAGGCGAACAGCACATCCCGCTGCCACGGCATGTGCTCGGGCTTCTGTTCGACCAGGGCCTCGGCCACCGCGAGCGCGGTCCGATAGGCCCCCAGCGCCTGCTCCAGGTTCTTGGGCGCGGGCGGCTCGGGCGGGGGCGGCGGCCGCTCCGGGCGGCGAGCGGGCACGGGCAGCCGCCGGGGTGCGTCGGGCTGCGGCCGCGCCGCGTCGAGCAACGCGCGGGCCGCCGCCGGGGCCTGCTCGCCCACCCAGCCCAGCGCGGCGCATGCCTCCGTGCCGCCGCCGGTGCGCGGCGCCTCGGGCTCGGTGAGCCAGGGCAAGCCGGCCAGCGCCGCTGCCGGGTCGTCGGGGGCCGCCGCCTGGGCGGCCATCGCTGCCTCGTGCACGCTGAGCCAGGTGCGCCGCAGCTCCTCGCCTGCGCCAGCGGGCGACAGGGAGACCAACCGCTCGCCGTAGCGGTCCTCCAGCGCGGGGCGCAGCGCCTCGGGGAAGAACAGCCACACGTGGTCGAACCCCTCGACCCAGCGCGGCCGGACGGCCCCGCGGCCGGCGATGGTGATGGTGGCGAGCCATTGCAGCTCGGCGTCGCAGGCGGCGCGCAGCGCCGCCCGCGCGCCGGGCGGGCCCACCAGCCGCACGGCGCAGACCGGGCCCCAGGTGTCCAGGGCGTGGCGCGCGGCGCGGTCGGCCGCGCGCCGCGCGCACCACGGGCAGAGCAGCTCGTCGTCGCACGGCGGGCGGGCGGCCGCCCCGTCGGCGGCGCCGCCGCGGGCGCTGCCGTGCCGGCGCCCGCAGCGCGCCAGCCGCTCCAGGCGCTCGGCGAGGGCGCCGCGGGGATCGGCGGCGGTGGCGGTGCTCTCAGTCATGCTCGACGAAGGATTCGAGGTCGACCTGGTAGTGCTGGCTCATCGACTGCCAGGCGAGCGAGTCGCGGTTCTCCAGGTGGGGCTCGATCTCGCGGATGCGCTCGCTGAGCAGCCGGTAGTAGGAGGCGAACAATCCCGGCAGATAGCGCCGCGGATCGAAGTGTTCGACGAGCTCGTTGATGTCGGCCGCCACCACCGCCGCGCGCTCGTAGGCCTCCTTGGCGACCAGCCGCTCGAACGCCTCGAGCTTGCGCAGCAGCTCCTGCAGCAGATGGGAGCCCTGGACCATGGGCAGCGGCGCGCCTCCGTCGCCGCGCGCCGGCGCGGCACTCGCCGCGGCCGCGGCGAGCCCGGGGGCGGGGCCGGGGCCGGCCCGTCCCGCGGCCGGCGCCTCGGTCTCGGCAGCGACCTGCTCGGCCGCCGCCTGCTCGGCCGCGGCCTCCTGCTGCTCGGCGTACACGATCTTGTGGAACTGGGTGAGCCAGGTCCTGAGCTTGGGCAACAGCTCCAGCACCTTGGACTCGGGCAGCACCTGGAGGATGGTCTTGCGCAGCGCCTCGACCTTGTCCTGCAAGGCCTCCAGCTGTTCGCTCTGGAGCTGCTGGATCCAGCCCTGGTAGGTCTCGCTCGAGCGCTGCTGCTCGTGTTCGAGCTGGCTGTACAGCCGGTTCATGAACCAGAGCAGCGCGTTGTCGGCGTGGCGCTCCTTTTTGCGAGCGGGCCCGAAGGCGTTCCAGTTCTCGGTCAGGGTGCGGACCAGGCAGTCGAGGATCTCCCCGAGGGCGGCCACGCCCCGCTCCAGGAACACCCCGTACAGGAAGTAGCCGAGCAAGCGCACATCGTAGATGCCCTCGCGCACCACCGCCTCGGTGCGCTCGGCGGCCGGCGCGAACTCCGCGTTCTGCACCAGGCCGACGATGGTCTGGAACCGCTCGTCGAGGGTATCGAGCCCCGGCTCGCCTTGGGCGGCGAGCGGCTTCATGAGCAGGGTGATGTCAGGCATGCGAACTCCGCGCTCCCAAAGACCGCAGTGCGGCCACGGCCGGGCCGGCGCGCCGGCGCAGCAGCGGTCTCCGGCGCGCCATCGCGCTGCATGCACGAGCCCCCGGTCGCGGCTGCACTACACCTCCTCCGCTGGCCGCTCGCTGGCCGCCGGCACCTCGGGTGCAACTCCCAGCGGCGGGGCCAGGGCGCTGCGCAGTTCGGCGAGCAACGCCCAGGTGCGCCGGCGGCTCTTGCGGGCCAGCGCCCCGCTGACGAACTGCGCCTGGCACCACGCCTGGTCGATGGCGCCGTCCTGCTCGCGTGCTCGCAGCGGATAGAACTCGATCTCATCCGGCAGGAACTCCGGCGCCAGGTGATGGGCGAGGCGCGCCCGGATGGCAGCTGCCCACCGCTCGCCCTGCTCGGCGATGGCCGCGCGGCGTTCGGGGCCGACGAACACCAGCAGCACGAAGCGGTGCGGCTGCGCCGCATCCCCGGTCGGCGCCACCGCCAGCGCCAGCTGCGCGCCCGGCAACAGGCCCTGCAGCGCCTGCAGCACCTCGGTCCGGGGATAGGTGCGGCCGAAGCGGCGGAGCTCGGCGGTGCCGGCGTAGAACCAGCGATCGGGGGCACGGACGAGCAACAGCCCGCCGAACGGGGGCGGCGCCTCCGGATCGTGCGGCTGGGGGGCGAACAGGCCGAAGGGTGCCGTGCCGGCGCCCTGCACGGCCGGGGCGCGGCCGCCGGCCACCAGCTCGCGCAGCGCCCACGGCACTCCCGGTGCGGGCAGCACCTCCAGCTGCACGTAGCGGGTGCGCCGCGGCGAGAACAACACCGCCCCGCCCGAGGCGGCGTCCAACAGCAGGTTGGCTCCGGGCAGGCGGCCGAGCCCGGTGCGCGCCGCCACCTCCTGCCAGACGATCGCATCGACGGCCTCGGCTGGATTGCGGAACCAGCTCCGGGCGCAACCGCTCAGCTCGCCGTCCCAGCAGGCGAGCAGGTCGCGCAGCCGGCGCGAGACCCCGAGCACGCGCAGATCCAGCTCGCGCAGCAGCGCCGGCTCCGCCTGCACCGCCTCCAGGGGCAGGTGGACGTAGGTGGCGCCGGCGAGCAGGCTCGCCAGCAGCAGCGCCGGCAGCTCCTGCAGCGGGTGGGCGTCCGGCGCCGCGAGCGCGTCTGCGGGCCCCAGGCCCAGCAGCAGGCGGCCGTCGCGCACCGCGCGCAGGTAGGCATCGTCGGCGAGCAGCGCCCGGGGCAGGTGGGGTTCCCGATCGAGCGGGGAGAACAGCCGGGCCACCGGCGTCCCGGTCGCGTAGGTGGCGGTGGCGTGCACGGGCAACTCGGCAGCAGCGGCGCCGGCACCGTCCGCGGTGCGCGGCAGCAACCGCTCGGCGAACGCGGGCACGAGCAGGGAGTAGGCCAGGTCGGCGGCGAGGTGGTGGGGCTGGAGCGCCGCCAGCCGCCGCGCCAGAAAGCCCT
Source organism: Planctomycetota bacterium (assembly GCA_026004615.1). Taxonomy (GTDB): domain Bacteria; phylum Planctomycetota; class J058; order J103; family J103; genus BPJM01. Next base: position 165,126 of record BPJM01000001.1, on the reverse strand, counting down.
CGCCGAGCGGGGGCAGCACGCTGACGACCGCTCCCAGCGCGAGCGCGGCTGCGAGCGACACCAGCCACTCGGGGCCTGGCGGTTCGATCACGCACACCGACTGCCCGGCCTCGACGCCGGCGGCGCGCCAGCTGCCCGCGCGGGCACGGGCGCGCCGGTCGAGTTCGGCGTAGGAGAGTTCGCGCCAGCTCGCGGTCTCCGGCACGAACCAGCGCAGAGCCGGGACAGGCGAGCGGTGGTGGCGCAGCACCGCATCGTGGTAGAAGTCGTAGTACTCCGCCGGCCGGCTCTTCGGCCGCACCGCGAACGCAGCCGCATGCGCCGCCCACAGCCGCTCCCAGAACCGGTGCGGCTCACGCCAGCTCGCCGCCAGCCATGGCAGCGCGGGCGGAGGATGATGCTCGGCGACCTCGAGCCCGCGGCTCAGCAAGGCGAGATCGAAGGGCTCGTCCGGGGACTCGGACATCGCGCGGCCGCGGCTCCTGGCTAGGGGCTCGTACCGATGATCGTGTTCGGCCCGAGCCGGATCTCGACCGTCGAGGGCAGCGGCTGCTGCAGCATGGTCTTCCAGCGGTCGCCGGGCTCGGTGAACAGGAAGTAGACGCCGATGGGCTTGCGCTCCGGGGGATCGAAGGCGATGGCGCGCACCATCCCCGGGTAGACGACGTCGGCGCGGATGATGGACGGGTCCGGGGGGGCCGCGAACACGCGCGCGGCGATGTCCTCGTAGGTCTCGGTCACGAACTCCGCGCCGTCGACCGCGCGCAGCACCATATAGAGCGGCCGTCCGTCGTTGGTCTGCGCCGCCGCCTCGATCCGGAGCGTCGCCCGCCCGGAGGCGCAGCCGCCACCGGCGATGGCGGCGGCCGCCAGCGCGAGCACCAGCGGCACCAGCCGGTGCCGGCGGGGGCTGCGCTCGCCCGCACGAGCTGTGCCCTGCTCGTTCATCGCTGTCTCAGGACCTCGCTCTGTCGATTCCATGCGCTGCTCGCCGCCGGAGGCCGCAAGGGCCGCGGGGGAGCCGGACCGCGCCGCGCCGGCACCCCGGGCGCCGTGCTCCGGAGCCGGACTCACCATTCCTCTTCTTCCTCCGTTTGCGGCACGACCTCCTCGTCCTCGTCGCCCTCGATCGCCCCGGCGGCAGCGCGCTCCTGCCCGCCGCCGGCCTGCTCCTGCTCCTCCGCCGCCTGTTCCTGCTGCTCTTCCATCGCCTCCTGGTGCTGCTCGTCCTGGGCCTCGCCCCCGCCGGCGGCGGGTTCGGCGGCGGCCGGCTCGGGCGCGGGGGCGGCAGGGCGGGCAGCGGGGGAGGCGGGCCGGCCGCCCGGGTGGCGGGCGGCGGCGAGCAGGCCCTCGATGGCGAAGGGCTGCCAGGGATCGTCGCGGAAGCTGAAGCGGACGGCCGGGGCGTCCAGCGGCTCGCCGCCCTCGCGCAGCGTCCAGCTCCAGGTGTTGCCGAGCCGCCGCTCCCCCATGCGCAGCAGCTTGAGCAGCGCCCAGAACGCCTGGGGCACGGTGAGGGTCCGGTACCAGACGTCGTCGTCACGCGGATCCCCCATCTGGAGGCCGACCTGGCACGGGTAGCTCTGCCACCACTCCCAGGCGAAGCGCTGCCAGGCCTGCTTCTGGTTGAAGCCGAAGGCGGAGGCCTTGCCGGTGCGCAGGAACGACAGCGTGCCGGCGGGCTCGCCGGGCTGGCCAGCGGGCAGCGGATGCGGGTAGGCGAACAGCACCAGCGGCTGGGGGTTGCCGTCCCGGTCCCACAGTGCGTCCCGCACCGCGGCCAGGTGATCGACCAGCTCGAAGATCACCGACGGCAGCCGGAACGCCTCGCCCGGACCGCCCAGCGGCGCCCAGCGCCCGCCGCTCTCCCGGCACACCGGCGCCGCATACTGCCGCCACCGCTCCCAGAACGATCCGGTCGCGGGATGGAGCACCTTCTCCAGCTCCAGCGGCGCGATGTCGGTGGTGGACTGGGGGTTGAACGGGAAGCGGCTCGCCATCGGCAGCAGGACGGTCAGGACGCGGTTGCGCCAGTTGCCGAGCACCGCTGCCTGCAGATCGGCGAGCCCGAGCTCGTACAGCTGGCTCACCGGTGCCATGAAGGGAGCCCGCCACTCGGCGACGATGCCGGTGTTGTCCAGCCAGCGCTCGACCAGGCGCAGGTAGCTGTCGCGGTGCTCCTGCAGGATGCCGAGGCTGACGCGCGCGAGCGGGCTCAGGGTGGCGAGGAACTCCGGCGGCGCCGCCACGGTGGCCGGTTTTGCGGCGGCGTCTCCCTGTTCCGGCGGCACGCCCTGCAGATCGGCATGGATGCGCCGCAGGATCAGCCGGTAGGTCTCCAGCTCCGCACCCTGCTTCTGCTGGAGCAGGAGGTTGACGAACTGGAAGTCTCGCAGGTGCTCCGCGAGCGGGCGCAGGAGCGGGGAGGCGGAGGTGTCGAGTGCGGTGTGGGTGGCGACCGTGCGCAAGAACTCGGCGAACGGCGAGTCCGGCAGCTGCATCTGGTCGAGTGCGATGAGCAGGCCGCCGAGCGATTCGGCGCGGATGGCGAAGGCCTGGTAGTACTTGCGCCACGCCTCCTCGTAGCCGATCGCGTAGTGCTCGACCTCCTGGGAGATGAAGTTGTTGAGGTCGGCGCGCACGGTCTCATCGAGCCTGGCCTCGGCGAGCAGCGCCTGCAGCGCCAGCACCACCCGCCGCACCTCGCCCTCGTACGCCGGTCGCGTGTACAGCCCCGGCACCCGTCCCTTGCCGGCGAACAAGAACTCGCCGAGATTGGTCGGGTTCATGACGATGTCGGGATAGCGCTCGCCCTTGCCGAAGAACGAGCGGCCGGCCGCCCGCCGGTGGTGAGCCACGAAGCGCTGGATCAGCAGCCGCATGCGGCTGGTGGCGATCAGCCGGTGCCAGCTGCGGGGTTCGAACGCGAAATCGCGGTCGGCGAGCGCGAAGCGGTGCACCGTGTCCGAGCGGGGCAGCTGCGATAGCGCCTGCAGGTGCAGGAACAGCTGCGGCAGCGTCATGCCCTCGACCGCGGGCAGTTCCAGGTGCGCGGCGCGCACCATGAGCAGGGTCGATTCGATCGCATCCCCGTAGCGGCTCATCCAGTAGGGGATGGTCAGGGTCTCGATGTAGGGCCCGAAGACGCTCTGCAGCGGCAACCGTGTCGAGGCGCGCAGCCGGGTGTAGACCTCGACTGCGAACTGGTTGCGGCGCGCGGCGGCCATGTCGTTGAGCCGCTCGGTGGCGGTCTGGCGAAGTTGCTCCAGGTCCGCGGGCGCGAGGCTGGGATTGCGCAGCGCGTCTTCGAGCTCCATGAAGAAGGCCAGCCAGGGCTGCAGGTCGCTGACCGCACGCGGGGCCGGCTTGAAGGCCTCGGCCGGCAGCGGTGCCAGACCGTCCCACTGGGTGCGGCTCTGCTCGACGTAGGTCCGGATCAGGTGCTCGGGCACCAGCACCGCCCCCGCCCAGTCGGCAGCCCGCTCGCGCACCAGCCGGCCGAGGTCGTTGTCACGGGTGGCATACAGCAGCGCCAGCAGGAACAGGGTCCGGTCCTGGGGATCGGCGGCGGCGGCGGCGTGCTCCAGAGCCGGCAGCAGGTAGCGGGTGCGGATGAGGTCGAGGAACTGGCTGCGCACCCCCTGCTCGGCGTGGCTGAAGAAACGCGGCACCAGACCCATGAGCGCCGGGCCGGCACCGTCCTGCAGCGCTGCCAATCGCACCCGGACCTGTTCCGCCTCGCTGGGCTGCGGGGATTTCTCGAAGGCGGCCAGGGCCGCCATGGCCCGGGTGTACTCGCGGTGCTCCAGCACGAAGCCGCCGATGAGCATGGCGAGCAGCGCGGCGGCGGCGGCGGTGGCGGCCCAGCGGTGCCGGCGGTGCGCCAGCCGCTCCGCCTCCAGCAGGCCCGGATCCCAGCTCGAGGTGAACGGATTGGCGGCGGCGGTGGAGGAGGGCGCCGAATCCGTCGTGAGATACAGCTCCTTCAGCTCCGGCTCGTGCGACAGGGGGTCCTTGTCGCACAGCGTCCGCGCGAAGATGTCCACCAGCGACAGCAGGGCGGGCACCTTCGCCAGGAAGGTCAGCACCTTCTTGTACGCCTTGGCGCTCATGGTGGTGAGCGCCAGCGGCAGATACCGCTCGTAGGGCACCAGCGCCTGGCTCAGGTCCGCGCGCGTCGCGGGCGCGGACAGATCGACGACGAGCGGGATGTCGTGCCGGTCGAGAAACTGCGAGAAGGCGAGGAAGCCGTCCACCTTGTCCATGTGGGTGAGGACGAGGCGGGTCTCCACCGGCTTGCCGCGCAGCCGGGCGATCACGTTGATCTTGCCGCGCATGACCTGGGCCTGGCGCCGGATGGCGTCGGGCGCCAGGCCGCGCAGGGCGGCCGCATTGAGGGCGATCACGGCGATGGGCTCGCGCTTGCGCAGCGTCCGCTTCCACAGCTTGACGAGCGCGGTGCGCGCCGCCTGCGAGATGTCGTCGAGCAGCGCCGAGGGGATCTCCTGGACCAGCGCCTGCGAGCCGAGGTAGATCTGCAGTTCGCGCTCGACCGAGTAGCTGGAGTAGAACCGGGCCGCCTGCCCCTGCCAGTCGGTGAAGGTGGAGATGAGCGCCGTCTTGCCGCTGCCGGCGGCCCCCAGGACCACGAAGGGCTGGTAGCGCAGGATCGCGCGGCGGAACTCCCACGGGATCTGGCGCAGGAAGCGCTTCCAGATGCGCGACAGGGTGCGGGGCCGGAGTGCCGGCCGCGGGGGGGCTGTGCGCGCGGGCGTCCTGCGCTCGCGGCGGGCGCGCCACCACTGCGCCACCATCTTGCCGCCGAGGTAGGCGAGCGGGGCGAGCGCCGCCAGGATGACCACGATGGCGAAGACCTTGCCGGCGGTGCTCGCCGGCAGGGCGTCCACGACTGCGTTGAAGAGTTCGTCCACCGTTGTCCTCGTCAGCTAGCGGTGTCCCGCGCCGGCCTGGCGGCCAGACGCCGGCGCGCTCGCAGCTCAGTCCCCCGCCGGCGCACCCGCCTCCACCGGCGGCGCCGCCGGCGCTCCGGCGGCGGCCGGCGGCTCGGGCGCGGGCTCGATCACCAGCTGGCCGTCATGGAGCCGCACCTGCACCGTCTGGCCGTCGAGGATGCGCTGTTCGAGCAGGGCTTCGGCCAGCGGGTCCTGCAGGCGCCGCTGGATGACGCGCTTGAGCGGGCGCGCGCCGTAGACCGGATCGTAGCCCTCCTCGGCGAGCGCACGCCGTGCCTCCTCGGTCACCGCCAGCGCGATGCGCCGCTCGGCGAGCAGGCGCTGCAGCCGCCGCAGCTGGATGTCGACGATGGGAGCCATGGCGTCGGCGGTCAGCCGGCGGAAGATGATGATCTCGTCGAGGCGGTTGAGGAACTCCGGCCGGAAGTGGCCGCGCACAGCCTTCATCACCGCCTCGCGCATCTGCTGGTACTGCTCGTCGCTCTCGAAGTGCTCGATCGCCGAGGCGCCGAGGTTGGAGGTCAGGATGATGATCGTGTTCGTGAAGTCCACGGTGTGGCCCTGGCTGTCGGTCAGCCGCCCGTCGTCCAGCACCTGGAGCAGGATGTGGAAGATGTCGCCGTGCGCCTTCTCGACCTCGTCGAAGAGCACGACGCTGTAGGGGCGGCGGCGCACCTTGTTCGTGAGCAGCCCGCCCTCTTCGTAGCCGACGTAGCCGGGGGGCGCACCGAGCAGGCGGGCCACGGTGTGCTTCTCCATGAACTCGCTCATGTCGAAGCGGAGCAGCGCCGCCTCGTCATCGAACATGAACTCGGCCAGCGTCTTGCACAGCTCCGTCTTGCCGACGCCGGTCGGGCCGAGGAACAGAAACGAGGCGATGGGGCGGCCCGGGTCCTGCAGCCCCGCGCGCGAGCGGCGGACCGCCTTGGCGACCGCGCTCACCGCCTCCTCCTGGCCGACCACGCGGGCCCGCAGCACCTCCTCCATGCGGAGCAGCTTGGTGCGCTCGGACTCCAGCATCTTGGAGACCGGGATGCCGGTGAGCCGGGCCACCGTCTCGGCGATCTGCTCGGGACCCACCTCGGCTTGCAGGAAGCGGAGCTCGTGCAGATCGAGGTCGCCGAAGGCCGCCAGCACCTTTTCGCGGTCGGGGATGATCTTGTACTGCAGCTCCGCGACGCGGGCGAAATCCTCCTCGCGCAGCTTGCGCTCCAGCTCGCGCCGGGCCTCCTCCAGCTCCTCCTTGGCCTGCCTGGCCTCGAACAGCGCCGCCTTCTCCTTCTTCCAGATCTCGGTCAGCTCGGCGCTCTGGCGCTTGAGCGCCTCCAGCTCGCCGCGGATCTCCTCGCGGCGGCGCACCGTCTCGGCGTCGGTCTCCTGGGCCAGGGCCCGCAGCTCGATCTCCAGCTGCAGGATCGTGCGGTCGATGGTCTCGATCTGCTCCGGCTTGGTGTGCACGTCCATGCGGAGGTTGGCGGCCGCCTGGTCGACGAGGTCGATCGCCTTGTCCGGCAGGAACCGCTCGGTCAGATAGCGGCGCGACAGCTTGGCGGCGGCGACGAGCGCCGGATCCGCGATCCGCACCCCGTGGTGGACCTCGTATTTCTCCTTGAGACCGCGCAGGATCGAGATGGTGGCCTCCACGGTGGGCTCCTCGCACATCACGACCTGGAAGCGCCGGGTCAGCGCGTTGTCGCGCTCGATGCGCTTGCGGAACTCCTCCAGGGTGGTGGCGCCGATGCAGCGGATCTGGCCGCGCGAGAGCGCCGGCTTCAGCAGGTTGGAGGCGTCCATGCCGCCCTCCATGCCGCCGGCGCCGATCAGCATGTGGATCTCGTCGATGAACAGGATGACGTTGCCGGCGTCGATCACCTCCTGGATCAGGCCCTTGAGCCGCTCTTCGAACTCGCCGCGGTACTTGGCGCCGGCGAGCAGCCGGCCGAGATCGAGCGCCATGATCGCGTGGTCGCGCAGGTCATCGGGCACGTCGCCGGCAGCGACCCGCTGGGCCAGTCCCTCGACGATCGCCGTCTTGCCCACTCCGGGCTCGCCGATCACCAGCGGGTTGTTCTTGAGCCGGCGCGAGAGCACCTGGATGGTCTGGCGGATCTCGGCGTCGCGCCCGATGACGGGGTCGAGCTTGCCGTCGCGGGCGAGCGCGGTCAGATCCGTGGTGAACTGGTTGAGGAACTCGAACCCGCTCAGCCCGCCCTCGCCCGCCTTGTAGCGGCCGGTGCCCGCATCGCGCAGCACCCGCTCGAGCGCCGGCAGGTTCGCCCCGACCGCCTGCAGGCACGAACCGACGCCGTCATCGCCGAGCGCGCCCAGCAGCAGGTGGTTGATCGCGATGTACTTGCTCTCGAGCCCCGAGGCGTTCTCGTCGGCGCGGATGAACAGCGCCTCGAGCGCGCGGTTGATGGTGGTCTCCTGGGTGCCGGGGCCCGCCTTGGGCAGCTCGGCGAAGCGCCGGCGGAGCGCCTTGGTCAACCCCGGGATGTCGACCTCGGCGAGTTCGAGGTACCGGCGGGTCGGTCCATCCTCGGTCTCGATGAGGGCCACCAGCAGGTGCTCGGGGGTGACGTACTGGTGGCCCTCCTTGACGGCGAGGCGGCCGGCGCGCTCGATCGCGTCCTGGGCCTTGAGCGTGAACCGTTCGATCAGCATCCCAGTGCCTCCAAGAGGTCTTCCAGGGCATCCAGGACCGCGGCGAGCTCGGCCTGGCTCGCCGCCAGCTCGGCCCCCGCCAGAGGCGCGCCCGCGGCCGGCTCGCCCCCGGCCGCGGGTGCCGGGGGCAGGCCCTGCTGGCGGCGCAGCAGCTCCTCGGCGCGGGGCGAACAGCGGCGCTGCCGCCTGGACCGCCCCCGGTTCCGCCTCGGCCGCCAGCGCCGCTTGCAGCTGCCCGAGCAGCACCAGGGGCTCTGCGCGCGGCCGCGCCGCCCGCGCGGCAGGGCCCTCCACCGGAGGCGGTGCGGCCGCTCGCTGCAGGCCCGCGCCGGCGGCCTGCGGCCCGGTGGCGCCGGTCGCGGCGGTGCCGCCGCTGCCCGACCACCGCCGGCGCAGCCGTTCGAGGTCGAAGATCTCCTCCAGTCCAGGCGCCATGCGCGGGCTCAGCTCGCCATCGCCGTACCGAGCAGGCGCAGGGTGGCGAACACCACCAGCACCAGCGCCGCGGCCACGGCGTAGTTCCACACCGGCAGGCGCCGTTGCCCCAGGGGCGGGCCCGCCTGCTCCTCGCCGGCGCGCCCCTCCGGGCGCGGGCGCGGGATCTTGCTCTCCAGCTGGGACTTGTACTCGGCGATCTTGCTCGGGTTGTCGTGGTAGCGGCCGCGGAAGCCGTCGCTGAGGCAGAGATAGTAGATCTCGTAGACGAAGGGGAAGGTATCGGGCTTGCGCAAGAGGTCGTCGAGCACCTCGTAGAACGCCTCGCCGCCGTTGTCGATCTGGAACAGCTCCTTCTGCAGCGGCGGCCACTGGACGTCGGAGCCCGCCAGAAAGCGCTTGTGCACCGTCTCGTCGATGAAGATCACGAGCGGAAACAGCACCAGATAGCTCTCCCGCTCGGTGAGCCGCTCGGCGAGCCTGGTCTTGAGCTGGTCGAGCCTGCCCCGCAGCTCGTGGCGCAGCGTGACCAGCCGATCGACGTCGACGAAGGCCCGGCGCAGCCCGAGCTCGGCCTTGGCCTCGCGCGGGGCGGGGCGCGGCCCCGGCTCGCCGAGCATCGGCACGGCGCCCGAGGCCGCGCCGCCGAAGCCGCCGACCTCGAAGCTGTCCAGCAGCCGTTCGAAATCCTGCAGCAGCTCGTAGACCGCCGACCAGAGCGGGTCCTTCATCGCGTGCCGCTCCCCCAGTGCGCGGGACGGGGCGCGGGGCAGGGCTCGTACGGGCCCGCGCCGGCGGCGCCTCCCGCCGGCAGGCGCCGCCGGTCAGCCGCCGCGCCGGCCCGAGCGGGCGCGAGCCACCCCCCCCGCGGCTCCCTGCGCCGCCGCGCCCGCGACGTGGCGGGCGGAGGAGCCACCGCGGCGCAGCGGCTCGTCCGCCCGCGCCGAGCTCAGCCGACCGCCACCCCCCACAGCTTGACGACCGGCATCTGGTCGCCGGTCGCCAGGTGGATATTGAACTCCTGCTCGACCGGCATGATCCCGATCGTGAACTCGTAGTTCTGGGGCGAGACGACATCGGTGGCCGGGGTGTCCTGGACCTCGAGCTTGAGCGTCTCGCCTTCCTTGGCCAGCAGCGCGATCAGGTCGGCGTCGTTGGTGTGGAAGGACTTGAAATAGACCTTGGCCAGCGGATCGTACTCCCACACCTCCATCTGGATGCGGACCTCGGTCTTGGCCAGGTCCTTGTGCAGCAGCGAGCTGATCTTCTGCTTGTTGGCGGTGGAGACGTTGCCGGTCATGTTGATCGGCTGCGCCTGACCGCCCTCCCACTCCAGCGCGCTGAGCACCGCCACCACCTTCTTCTGGGCGTGGCCCTCCGCCGGCGTGGTCACCTTCTGGTCGGCCGCCAGGTCCACGTTGCCGATCTTGAGCTTGGTGATATAGCCGACCGGCACCTGCGCGTCGCGCTGCAGATTGTAGCCCTGCGTCACATCGCACTGCTTGTTGAACGCTGCCATGGTTCGGTCTCCCCTCCCGGTTCTGGCTCAGCCCCGATTCCGCTCGCCGTGCCGCCGGCGGGGGCGCGGGCGAGCGGCGGTGGCTGCCCGCCCGCACACCTCGCGGCGTTCACCCCCGGACTACAGCCGCGACTCCAGCCGCAGCTCCACATCCATGCCCTCGAACTGGATGTGGGGCAGGACCGCGATCTGGCACTTGTACCAGCCGGCCGCGCCGGGCTGCTCCTCGACGTGCACCTCGGCCTTCTTGAACGGGTAGTAGCGCAGCGTCAGGTCATCCGGGTTGGCGACCTTGGTCACGTACTGGCCCACCCAGCGGCTGAGCTGGTTCTGGATGTACGCCGCATCGGCGGTGCTGCCGATGTTGTCGCGCATGATGCACTTGACGTAGTGCGCGATGCGCGAGACCGAGAACGTGTAGCTGAGGTTGCAGGCGAGCTGCGCGTTCTCGCTGTCCTTGGGGTCCTTGAACTTCTTGGGCCGCTTGACCGACTGCACGCTGAAGAAGCAGGCATCCCCGCTGCCCTTGCGGTAGACCAGGGGGACGAAGCCGCAGTTGGCGAACTCCAGCTCGCGGTAGTCCGGGATGGCGATCTCCACCGGGAGCTGGATCTCCTCCTCGCCCCGCACGTTGAAGGCATGCACCGGCAACCCGGTGATCAGCCCCCCGCCCTTGGGGCCGCGGATGTACTGGCACCAGCCCGACTCGGCGAACGAGCGCACCATGTTGCGGGCGAACAGGATGGCCGAGCTGCCCCAGAGGTAGCTGTCGTTCTTGCCCGGCTCCAGCTCTTCGGTGAAGTTGAGGTTGCCCGCCGGATTGGTGTCGGGGTGGTAGGGCAGCCGCAACATGTAGCGCGGGATGGTGAGCCCGAGGTAGGCCGCCTCCTCGGAGTCGCGCAGCGCGTTCCAGGCGCTGTACTTCGGCTGGTTCATCATCCCCTCGAGGTCCTTGATGTTGGCGACCTCTTCGATCGTCTCGCAGCCGAAGAAGCGGGGCGAGACGCTGGCGATGAACGGCGCGTGCGCGGCGGCCGCATGCCGCCCCATCTGGCGGAGCCAGAACAGGTCCCGCGGGTTGTGCTCGAACTCGAACAGCCCGATCATGCCCCCGTACGGCTTGCCGCCGTACTGGTCGTACTCGTCGACGTAGATCTTGCGGAACAGCGCCGAGCCGCTGATGTCGACCGAGTTGTTCTCGAAGTCCTCGTACAGCTCCTCCTTGCTGACATCCAGAAGATCGATCATGATGTTGGACTTGAACTTGGTGTTCTGCACCAGGTCGTTGAGGCTGCGCCAGGTCGCCTCCATCTGCTTGAAGCGGGGGTGGTGCAGCACCTCGTTCAGCTGGGCGTTGACCAGCTTGTCGATCTGCAGGATCACATCGTTGATCTTGCCCTTGTTGAACTTGCCGTCGGCGCGGTCGATGTTGAAGAGCACCGCCGCCAGCCCCGACAGCAGGCGGTCCTCCTCGCTCACCTCCTCGACGACCGTCTGCAGGTTGTCCTGCACCATCGGCTTCGGGGCTGCGTGCTCGGGATTGAGCCGCAGACTCGACAAAAACCGCTTGACCGTGACCTGCTGCGCCGTGTCCGCCATGACGCTCCGACTCCTCTCGCTCTCTTGGAATTGCCAGCCCGCCGCCCCAAGGGCGCTCGCTCGCCGCTCAGGCGCCCGCGCCCGGCAGCTTGAAGCCCTCGAAGCCCTTCAGCTCGTCCAGCATCTTCTGAAAGGCTTCCTCGTTCGCATACAGATCGCTCAGGAGCTGGCGGAACTCCTTGGAGTTGGCCACGTTCGCCTGCACCTCCTGCAGCAGCTGCTTGAGCAGCAGCAGCGCCTTGACCTTGGGGATGTGCTGGGCGAAGCCCTCGGGCGACAGCGCCTTCATGCTGTCGATGGGCAGCTTGACCTTGATCTCCTCTTCCTTGTCGGGATCGATGCGGTTCTTCACCGCGAACTCGACCGACATCCCCATGTCCTTCATGACACCGTCGAGGTTGGTGCCGTCGAGGTTGCGCACGCGCCGCTCTTCGAGGTCGACCTTGCGGTCCTGCGAGGTGCCCTGCGAGAAGTCGGCCAGCACGAGCAGGCGCAGCGGCAGCTCCACCGTCTCCGGCTCGCCGCTGATCTCGGTCCGGTAGCGGAGCGTCAGCCGCGACTTCGGGATCTCATCCTGGATGGCCATGGTCCTCTCCCTCCCTCCCGGCGCCGGACTCCTCCGGCGCCACCACGCAACGTTCGCGACGGTCCGTGATCGGCGCTGCCCTCCCCGTACCGCCGTTCCGACAGATCAGGAATGAGATTCATGGTCTCGCCGCGCGCGGGGGCTGTCAAGTGTACAGAAATTCAACAGGCGCCGTGCTCCGTGGAGAGTTGCCTGCCGCCGTGTTGACGTGCCGGCACGGGGCGGGGTATGCTCGCCGCTCCGGGGGCGGGGAGAGCGGCCATGAGCACGGAGCACGCGCTGGCACGGGTGCACTGGGAGATGGGCCAGACCCTGCTGCCCGAACACTTCGTGGCGCAGGAGGAGTCGCTGCTGGCCGAACTGCGCACCCGGCTGCGGCTGCTCGGGCTGCCATCGTTCGGCATCGCGACCCTGCGCTACAACGACGCGCTGCTCGCCGACGGCACGCTGCAGATCCGGGCACTCACCGCGGTGCTGCCCTCGGGGCAGCTCATCGACGTTCCCGGCAACGCGGTCTGCAACACCCTCAACCTGAACGTCGCCGGCGCCACGCGGCTGGCGGTTTTTCTGCATCTGGTCGGCGGGCGGCTGGAGGAGGCCGCGCCGAGCGCGGGCGGCGGCGCCGGAGGAGGCGAGCGGATCGGCCGGGTGCTGCAGCGGCTGGAGCTGTCGCCCGACCCGAGCGTCGATGCCTCGCTGTACACGATGAAGCTCGCCGAGTTCGTCAAGGACAGCGAGGGGACGTGGTCGCTGTCGGAGGACTACCTGCCGCCGCTGTTGCTGGTGGGCAGCTCGCCGTTTCTCGCGCGCACGCTCGAGGCGCTGGGCCAGCTGGTGGAGCAGTTCCACTTCCGGCTGCAGCAGGAGGTGGCGGCGAGCTTCCTCGGCGGGGAGGGACTGTTCAGCGCCAAGCTCTGCCTGGCCGGTATCTACCGGTTCCGCCGCCTGCTCGCCAACCTGCGTGCCGAGCTGCGCGTGCATCCCTACGAGCTGTACGAGGCGCTGAAGGCGTTCTACACCGATGTCTGCCTCTACCAGGATGTGTCGCCCGAACACGTCGATCGCCCCTACCGGCACGAGCAGCTCGCCCAGTGCCTGGACGAGGTGCTGCAGCCGCTCGTGCGCCAGGTCCAGGTCAGCCGGGCGCGGAGCCCCTATGTGAGCTTCCAGCGCAAGGGGGGCATGTTCGTCATCGAAGAGCTGCCGCCGCAGGTGCGCGGTGCGAAGGAGATCTACTTTCTGATCCAGAAGCCGCGCGTCGCCGAGACGCTGCGGCTCGACGGACTCAAGCTCGCCAGCGCGCAGCGGCTGCAGGTCGTGCATCAGCTCGCCCTGCAGGGCATTCCGATCCGCCGCATCGAGCGGCCGCCGTTCCAGCACCAGTTCGGCGCCGAGGTGGAGTTCTACCGCCTGGCCGAGGGCGAGGAGTGGGACCACGCCCTGCGCGACGGCACGCTCGCGTTCTACGAGCGGCCCGAGCTGGAGGGCGTGCGCGCGCACCTGTACTGGCGGACGGGCTAGGCGGTGGCGCTGTTCGATCGGTTCTACCTGCGGCCGCGCAAGGATGCCGAGCTGCGCGCGGTCATCGACCACCTAAACCACATGCTCAACACCAAGAAGACGTTCGGCGCCTGGCTGCAGGACTACGGCATCGGGGATTTCAACGAGTGGAAGTCGCGCCGCAAGATCGTGGATACGATCATGGCCGAGATCGCGCACAACATCCGCCGCTACGAGCCCCGGGTCGACATCGAGGAGATCAAGGAGGTCGAGACCGACAACCCCTTTCGCATCCGGCTCGAGGTGCGCTGCCGCTTCCTGGCGGCCGAGAAGCCGGTCTACATCGTGATCGACTCGCTGGCCAACAAGGTGTTCCTGGAGGGCGTGTAGCTTGTTCACCGAGCTGATGGACGTGGAGCTCGCGCTCACCATCGACGGCGAGGTGTTCAAGTTCCCCGGGGGGCAGGTCAAGAATCTCTCGATCGACCTGGCGGGCTGGGGCTACGAGGCCGAGCTGGATTTCTGGGTCAGCTACGAGGAGAAACTGGCCGCGGCGAGCCGGCGGCACAATGACAAGCTGTACGAGCTGTTCTGCCAGCACGGGTTGATCGAGGTGGCGCTGAAGCTGGTGGCGACGCAGCCGCCGCCCGGCGACTCGCCTCCCGAGCCGCTTTTTCTGACGGGGCTCGTCACCCACAAGCGGCTGTTCGAGGAGTCCTACCCCGACGTCGAGGGACAGCCGGTGCTGTACCGGCGCTACTGGATCCGCTTCCTCGACCCGATGCAGGTGCTGTGGCGGCAGCACTGGCCCTCGACGCTGTACACCCAGAAGTCGATGCAGCAGGTGCTCGACGAGCACAAGGGCCGCCACCTCCGGCTATCGTACGCCATGGCAGCGGCGGCGCAGACCCGCCCGCTCATCTTTCTCGGGCTCGGGGCGCCGGGCAACGAGGCCAGCCTGTACGACCTGCTGGTGTGGTGGCTCGACGAGCACAACGGCGAGCTCGTCTACGAGTCCTCCACGAACGAGTACAAGCTCCGCGACGCCAAGGACGCGGTGGCCAACGCGGGGCTGCTCGATCCGCTCGATGTCGAGAGCCTGGAGGTCGTGATCGGGGAGTGCCCGCGCTACGGCCTCAGCGTCATGAACGCGCGGGCATCGCTGCCTGCTGGCGAACAGGGCAAGGGGGGGCCGAGCGGCGGCGGGGTGGGAGGGGACGGGCAGAGCCGCGTCGAGGCGCGCCAGATCGACAGCGATCGCACGGATGTCGGCCAGGTGAGCGCGGTGGCCGGCCTGCGGCGCGACATCGTGGTGCGCGAGCCGGTGCCGGCGCGCTTCCAGGCGCTCGTCGCCCGCCGCCAGGAGCGGCTGCGGCGGCTGGTCAACCCGGCGCCGGAGCTGGAGGTGAGCTTTGCCCGCTGGCCCACCATCACGCTGCGCCCCGGCAGCTGGGTCTCCTTCGAGCGCGAGGGTTGGAGCTCGCAGGCCTGGCAGAGCGGCAGGGCCTACCGCGTCCGCTCGATGCGGGTGCGGGCGGCGGCGACGGTGCAGAGCCACCACGAGGGGCTGTACGAGTCCTCGGCCGGTTACATGATGGAGGTCGGCGCGCGGCTGCAGGCGGAGGGCTGCCCCGTGGTGGAGCTGCCGCCGTACGTGCCGCCGCGCTATCCGGTGCGGGTCGAAGGCCGCGTGGTCAGCGAGCAGGGCCAGCAGGGCGAGGAGACCTACCAGTTCTACCAGGACCCGGAGACCTCCCAGGATCAGTGCAAGGTCCGGATCGAGCGCTGGGAACAGGTCGTGCCGGTCGAGTTCCACCCCAACACCATGCCCGGCCACTTCTACTTCCCGTATTACCGGGACCAGCGGGTGCTGGTGGCGCTGGAGTTCGATGCGGCGTGGATCGAGCGCTTTCTCGACTGGCGCGAAGGCGCCCAGCTGCCGCTGGAGGGCCAGGGCAACCATCTGGTGCTCGGCAAGACGCCGGCGAGCCGCACGAGCGTGAGCCACTACTACGCCGACAACAAGCCCATCCTCAAGGTCCTGCGGACGCTGGACAAGGACACCGTGCTGATCCAGCTCGAGGAGGGCAAGCTCACCCTGCAGACCAGGGAAGAAGAGTCGTCGTGAGCGGCCGCCGGGCCGGCCGAGCCGGCTGAGGGCGGGAGGAGACCGGGAGTCGGGGCGGGGGAGCGAGGGCTGCCATGGGGACGCTGGTCTGCCGGGTCGAGCTGGACAAGAACAAGGGCATCACGCTCACCGTCGAGAACGCCGACGGCAAGATCACGCAGACGGTCCAGATGGACGGCACCGCCATCATCACGACCGTCAAGGGCGATCAGCAGACCAGCACCATCACCCAGAAGCAGGACAGCATCGCGATCCAGTGCAAGGAGTTCACGCTGGAGGCGGAGACGATCACCTGCAAGTCGAGCAAGGATACGCTCCAGCAGGCCCAGGGCAAGTATACGGTCGAGAGCTCGCAGGATCTCAGCCTCGACAGCAAGGCCAAGCTGCTCGCCAAAGCGGCGCAGGACATGGGGCTGGAGGGGCTCAAGATCGAACTCAAGGCCAGGACCGACGCGATCATCGACGCGCTCAACTTCAGCGGCAAGTCCAGGCTGAAGGGCGAGATCGACTGCACCCAGCTCAAGCTCAACGGCAAGGGGCAGGCGGAGCTGGCGGGGGCGCAGGTCAGGGTCGCCGGGCAGGCCCAGACCGCGGTCGAGGGAGGGCTGACCCAGGTCAAGGGGGGCATGGTCCAGCTGCAGGGGATGCTCAAACTGGGTTAGCCCGGCCCGGTGAGCAGGCCCGGCTCCGCCGCCGCGCGGGGCCGCCGCCGGAGCCGGGCGGAGGGGCGAGGGCGCATGGCCCCGCGGCCGCGCTGCCCGCCGGGGCGCCCCGCGGGCGCCGCGGCCGCGGGACGAGCAGACGGCCGCAGCTGGCGCTGGCGGCTGCAAGCGGACGGGAGAGACGGGGTGCGGCAGTCGGACGCGCTGTACAAGGCCTTCCTCGACGAGATGCAGGCGCTCGAGAGCTTCCGCATGGCCTATACCGGGCAGCGCCCGGAGGCCGGGCTCGACCGGGAGGACCCGGATGTGCGCCGGCTGATCGAGGCCATGGCCTTCTTCGCCGCCCGCACCCGCGCCACCGCGCTCCGCAACATCCTGGCGACGCGGCGGCGGCTGTTCCGGCAGTACTTCGACTTCTTGCTCTCGCCGCTGCCGGCGATGGGGATGTTGCAGGCGGTGCCGAGCGGCCGCTTCGCGGAGCCGGCGGTGCTGCCGGCCGGAACCGAGGTCTCGGTCTTCCCGCCCGCCGGGCGGCCCGCCACCTTCCGCACCCTGTGGGAGCTGCGCATCCTGCCCATCCGCCTGCGCGGGGTCGAGACCATGCTGCGGGGCGGGGCGGGCCACCGCGTGGCGCTGCACTTCCAGGCCGCCTTCCCGCGCAACGACGAGATCGGCACCCTGTGGCTGCACGTCAACCACATGAACACCTACCTCGCCTCGCTCCACGTGCTGGCGCAGCTGCGCCGCCACCTCGAAGGCGCCTTCGTCTGCTTCGATGAGCGGGTCACCGAGGAGTCCACCGGCCCGCGCTGCGAGGTCCGCTTCGGCGCGCCGCGCGATCCGGACGGGCCGCAGAGCGGGGATGCGCACCCGCTGGAGCGCGTGCGCTCCTTCTTCCACTTCCCGGAGCGGGAGCTCTACCTGGCGGTCGAGGTGCCGCAGCCGCGCCGCAACTGGCAGCGCTTCAGCGTGGTGTTCGACCTCGGGCGTGGCTGGCCAGGTCGCAAGCTGCGGCTGCACGAGGACCTGTTCAAGCTGTTCGTGGTGCCGGTGCGCAACCTGCACCGCATGATGGCGGCCCCCATCGAGGCCGACGGGCGGCACGAGCGCTACCCGATCCGCTCGCCGGAGCCGGACCAGCGCTACGAGCTGCACTCGGTGCTGGGGGTCTACCAGGTGACGGAGCAGGGCATGACGGCCCTGCGGCCCGGCATCCTGGCCGGCGGGGCGGGCTCGTACGAGGTGGAGCTGGACGAGCCCGAGGGCGAGGAGCGCAGGGGGCAAGGGCGGCAGTGGCTGCTGCTCGAGCTGCCGGAGGCGTTCGACGCGCCACGCACCATCGCGGTCGACGCCATGTGGCACCAGCCGTGGTTCTCCGAATACGCCCACGAGCGGCTGCAGGCCGCGCTGCGCACGCGCGTGGTGGCGGGCGTGGACTGGGAGCTGATCGGCGGCATCCGGCCGCATGCCGAGAGCGCGCTGCGGGATGACGTCGAGGCGCTGCTGCACATGGTCTCGCTCCGGAGCAAGAGCCTGCTCCAGCTCGGGGAGCTGGCATTCCTGCTCCAGGTGCTCGGCATGGGCGCGCAGCGCCGCTTCCGCCCGTTCGAGGAGCTGGCGAGCGACCTGCACGTGAGCAGCGTCCCCCGGCCGCGCGAGCAGGGCGGCGGCTTCAAGCACATCTACCGGGTCCGCCTGCGGCCGTTCGCCGCCGGCGAGGAGCCGGCGGTGCGGGTGGCGCTGGAGCGCGCCCACGAGGTGCTGGACTGCTGGGTCGCCGACGCGGTGGTCGAGATCGAGGCCTCCCAGTCCGAAGGCGGGGAGGTCTGGCGCATCGGCCCCGAGGGCGCCGGCTAGACCGCCCTACCTGGAGACCGCGGTCCGGGCGCTGCCCCGGGCCCCGGGCCGCGGCCGCCCCGCCGCCCGCACCCGCCCGTGGCGGCCACCGCCCTCAGAAGGGCGGCGTCGGCAGTCGCATCAGCGATTCGTTGGTGACGGCATCCTCGGCCAGGCCGGGGTCGCCGGTCACGAACGCCCCTTCCAGCCGCTGGGTGTTGTCGGTGCCGGTGTACGGCCGGTCCCACGCCCGCAGAAACCGCGCCTGGCCCTCCGCGGCGGGGTTGACCGAGGGACAGCCCGCCCCCGCCGCCAGCGCCGCGAGCAGCGCCGCCGCCGTGCAGCACCGGCGGCTGTTCCGCTCCTGTACCATGACCCTGCCTCCGAACCCTCCCGCCCGCTGCCTCCGATGGTAGCCGCGCCCCAGCGCCGAAGCGACGTGCCGTGTCCGGGACGGCGGGGCGCCGAGCGCCGGGACGCCGGCGCCGGGCGGCCGAGCCCGGGCGCGAGCGTCGGGCTCAGCGCTCGGCCTGCACCGCGGCCCGCAGCGCGTCGATCTCAGCCTGCAGCCGGTCGCGCTGGCTGTACAAGAGCTCCAGCGCCGGGGTGGGCGCCGCACCCGCGCGGCCCAGGGTGCGTTCCTGCGCGGCGATCTTGCCGCGGATCTCGGCGAGCTCGGCCTCCAGCTCGCGCAGCCGCTGCTCCTCGGGACTCAGCTCCACCGGCAACACGCTCCACTTGCCGGTCTGGGTGTACTGGTAGACGACCCAACCGCCGGTCGCGAGCGCGAGCACCACCACCAGCTTGAGCAGTCGCTTCACGGCCCATCCTCCCGCTCTGGCCGCCTGCGGTTCGACTCCGCTAGGATGCGCGCGATGCACCCGGCGGGGAGTCCATGCCATGGGAACCCTTCTGCGCGACGGCGTCAAGCACTACGAGGCGCTATTGTGGCACGAGGCGGCGGTGGCAGCCCAGGCGCAGGGCCGGCTCGCGTTCGGAAGCACGGCCTCGGCGCAGCGCTGGCTCGAGCGGCTCGTGCACCAGCCCGGCAACCGGGGTGCACTCGGCGCGCTGCTCGCCCGCTGCGAGCGCGGCCGTCCCGGCGCGCCGGCGCGGCCGGTGGATGGCGCCGCTCTGCGGCGTCTGGCGTCCTGGCTGGCGGCGGGGCGGGTGTGCGTGTTCGACCCGGAGCGGGCCGCCAGCGCCCGTGCGGTGGCGCGCCGCGCCGCCGCGCCGCCGCAAAAGGGGCAGCAGGCGCCCTCGGCCGAGCGGCGCTGGCGCTCCGCCGGTGAGCGGACGGTGCTCGTTCGCCGCAGCGACGCGGTGCAGGCGTATCAGTTCCTCCGCACCGTGCAGGTCCCGATGGGCCACGTGCAGGAGCTGGAGATCGGCTCGCTGCGGCTGCTCGCCGACCAGGCGCTGCGCGCGCCGGCGGTGCGCGGCGCCGGCGAGCGGACGGTGCGCGTGGTCGGCCCGCTGGAGGAGGTGGTCTGGACCGAGGAGCTGGAGCGCGAGGACGACCCGCTGCTGGACGAGCTGGAGCAGGAGCCGGAGGAGGCGGGGGCGGCGGTGCGCCAGGCGCTGGAGCACCAGCTGGAGGTGTTGCTCGCGCGGTTCGCCGCCTTGCTCGCCGCGCGCCGCGCGGCGCTCGAGGAGTACGGACCGGCGGTGCGGCGCGAGATCGCAGCCGCGATGGAGCAGGGCGTTGCACAACTGGCGGCGCTGCGCGCGCGGCTGGAACGCGGCGAGGCCCCCCCGCAGCAGAGCGGGGAGGAGCTTGTCGCGGAGGACGAGGACGCCGAGGAGCGCGCAGGGCCGCCGGGCGCGCGCGAGCAGGCGCTGCTCGCCGCCTACCGCCGCCGGCTGGAGAACGCCCTGCTGCTGGAGGAGACGATGACACTGGAGCAGCGGCGGTTGCGGGCGCGGCTGGAGCTGTCGCGCAAGCTGCAGGCGATCCGGCGCGCGGCGTTGCTCTGCAGGCGCCGGCACCCCGCGCTGCGGATCGGGTGCCGGCTCTCGGCGGCCAACGCCCAGCAGCTGCAGGCCCTGCTGCAGCAGCAGGACCTGGAGGACGAGCCGGTGCGGGTGCGCTTCGAGGTCTACGGCTTCGATCCGCTGTCCGCCGGCTGGTACGTCTCGCTGGATACGCGCGAGCAGCGCATCGAGGGGCGGCTCGCCGGAGGGCTCGAGCTGGACGGGCAGCCGGCGGCCGAGCCCGCCTCGCCCCCCAACTACCCGCTCGCCTTCACGATCGAGCCGCTGGCCAGGGCACAGCTGCTGACCGTGGCGCACGCCGAGGGCCTGACCGAGGTGTACGAATGGGTGGCGGCGAAGAGCTGAGCCCGTTGCGCTCTGCGGGGCCGCGGGTCGCTGCACTCCGGTGGCCCTGCTCGGCCGGGTGCGCAGCGGGCAGCCGCGAGCAGAGGGTGCTCTCCTCGGGCCGCCCGCCGGGCAGCGGGCGGGGGTGAGGGGGAGGGCGCGGGGGCGGGGTGCGCCCTGCCCCTCCCTCAGCTGCGCGCGAGCGCGAGCGCGGTCAGCGCGAGCAGCGCCCCGAAGGTGAGGAAACCCCAGCCACGCCGCACCGCACCCCAGACCGACCGCGCGCGGGCGGGCGGCTCGGGCGCGCGGCGAGGGGCGGCCGGCGGAGCGGGCGGGGCCGCCGCCGCCGGGCGCGGCACCGCGATCGGATCGGCGATCGGCAGCGGCGCGCGCAGGGCGGCCGCCGCCGCCGCGCTCGCCGGGCTGTGGGGAAGCGTGCGGGGCGGGGAGTTCGCCGTCCGCTCGGTGAAGACCGGCGCCGGCTCGGCGGGGGCTGCCGCCGGGTTCACCGCCGCCGGCGGCGCCGGCGCCGGTGCCGCCTCGGCCTGGGGCGCCGGGGTGCTCTGGAGCCGTTGCTGCTCGGTCTGCATGCGCGTGCGCACCCCGCGCGCGTTGGCGCAGAAGGTGCCCCCGCTCGCGCTGCGGTAGACGAACAGCCGCTGGCCGGTGCGGCGGTTCGCCGACAGCCGGACCAGCCGGTAGCTGCCGAAGGCGATCGGGAGGCCCTCCGCGCGCGCCGCCGCCACCGCGTCCTCCAACCTCGTATCGTGCGCCTGCATGGGTAGCTCCTCCTGATCAGCCGGCCTGTTTCCAGTTCAGGGGATCGGCGCATCGGCGCGAGGACTTGAGCCGGCGCGGGCGCCAGCGTACGGGCGCGGGCGCTCGCCGGGGCGCCGGAGCGCAGGGCATTTCACCGAGCGCCTCAGCGCCCCGGATACCACTCGGCGCGGGGCGAGGGGCCGAAGGTGAAGCCGAGCGCGAAGACCAGCCGCCACTGGGCGGCGGGGACGCCCTCGGTGGCGGCGAAGCTCATCCCGAGCGCCAGATCGAGGCCGAACGGGGTGTCGGCGCGCAGCCCGCCGTAGACCTCGACGGGAGAGGTGCGCGGCGCGGAGGGGCGGCCCGCGCGCACGGCGCCATCGAGCGCGGCCTCGAGGTCCAGCTGCCAGCTCGCACGCGGCGGGGGCGGCGCCGGCCGGGGGCCGGCCAGTCCCAGCTCGCGCGCATCCGGGGGGCGCGGGGGGGCGGGGAAGGGCAGCGCGCGCCAGAGCACGATCGCCACCCCGGCGCCGAACCGGATCCGGTCGTCGATCCGCAGCCCGGCGAGTTCGACCTGGCCGTCGAGCCACGCATACCCCAGGTGCGCCACGAGCCGCAGGCGAGGCAGCGGCCGCAGCTCGGCGAGCAGCGCGGCGCCGGCCTCTAGCCGCCCCTGCCCGCGCAGCTCGCGCTGCTCGCCGGTGGGCAGCACCGCCCAGGCGGCGAGCGCCAGCGCGGCGTTGGGCTGCTGCCAGCGGAGCGCGCTCCACTTGAGCTCCACGCGCAGGTCGCCGAGCCCCGAGCCCTCCAGCTCCTCGGCGAGGTCGTGCGGATCGCGCCCGGAGGTGTGCAGCACCAGCGGCAGCTCGAGTCCCAGTCCCAGGTTCGCCGGCAGGCCGGCGGCGAGCGTGAGCGAGAGCACCTCCAGGGCGCTGACCAGGTCCGCGAGCTTCGATCCGGTGGTGGTCTCCAGCACCACCGGATCGTCGGTGTGGTCGTAGGCGAGCCCCACCCGGAAGGAGCCGGGCGCCAGCGTCAGCGGCGCCGGCACGACGCTCGCCACCCCGAGGCCGTCCGGAACCGCCCGGAAGCTGTGTGCCGAAAACCCTTCGCGTGCCTGGGCGCCGGCGCTGCAGGCCGCCGCCAGCACCAGGACCGCCGCCCGGGCGCTGCTGCGCCGGCGCCGGGCGGGCGCGCCGCGCGGTGGATCCCACGCAGGGCGGGATCGCCGCGCGCGCCGGCGCGCCGCTTGCACCAGGAGTGCCAGGACCAGCAGGGCGAGCGGCCACCAGCGGTGCGGGCCGCGGGCCGCACCGGGTCCCGGTCCGGCCAGGGTGCAGCCGCCGCCGCGGGCGCGGGTGCGGCGCGGCACGCCATCCTCGGCGCGCAAGGGGTCTGTCTCCCCAGCGTCCAGCCGGCCGTTGCGGTCGAGATCCTCCTCGCCGTCGAGCTTGCCATCGCCGTCGGTATCCGGATCGAGCGGGTTGGTCCGGCTCGCCGGGTGGGCGTCCGCGCGGAAGTTGCCGCGGCGCACCTCGGTGCCGGGGAAACCGTCCCGCGCTGGCACCGGCCGGCTCACCCCCAGCTCGGTGCCGTCGAGCAGCCCGTCACCATCCGAATCGGGATCGAGCACCCCCGGAAGCCCGTCGCCGTCCACGTCGCTCAGCGCCGCGGGCTCCTCGCCATCGGCGACGCCGTCGTCGTCGCTGTCGCGATCGGCCGGCTCGGAGCCGAAGGAGGTCTCGACCACGTCGGGCAGCCCGTCGCCGTCGGTGTCGGTGCGGTCGAACACCCCCGCGTCCGCTGGATCGGTCGGATCGGTGCCGGCTGCGACCTCCCAGCCATCGGGCAGGCCGTCGCCGTCGGTATCGGGGTTGACGGCGCTCGTGCCCAGCGCGTGCTCCTCGCCGTCGGGCAGGCCGTCGTTGTCGGCGTCGGCGTCCAGCGCCCCGGGCCGGCCATCGCCGTCGGTGTCGATGAGGGCGTCGGGCTCTTCGCCGTCCGGGACCCCGTCCCGATCGGAGTCCGGCTCGGCCGGCGCGAGCCCGTGGGCCAGCTCGAGGAGGTCCGGCAGGCCGTCGCCGTCGGTGTCGGTGAAATCGAAGGCCGCGGCGTCGCCGGCATCGTTCGGGTCCGTCTCGCCGGCATCCACCCGGCCGTTGCGATCGAGGTCCTCCCAGCCGTCGGGCACGCCATCGCCATCGGTGTCGCGCAGCGTCGGGTGGGTGCGCGTGCTCGGGTCCAGGTCGGGACGGAAGACCTTCTTCAGCGGATCGGTGCCCAGCATGGGGCCGGGGCCGTCCGGATCGGCCACCGGCAGCACGATCCCCAGCTCGGTGCCGTCCGGCAGCCCGTCGCCGTCGCTGTCCGGGTCGAGCGCGCCGATCGCGCCGTCGCGGTCCAGATCGAGCAGCCCGCTCGGCTCGGCGCCATCGGGCACGCCGTCGTCATCCGCATCGGCATCCAGAGGCGGCAGGCCATTCGCCCGCTCCACGAGGTCCGGCAGGCCGTCGCCGTCGGTGTCGGTGAGGTCGAAGGCCGCGGCGTCGCCGGGATCGTTCGGATCGGTCTCGCCGGGATCGACCCGTCCGTTGCGGTCGAGGTCCTCCCAGCCATCCGGGATCCCGTCGCCGTCGGTGTCGGCCTTCAGCGGGTCGGTGGTCGTGAGCGGGTCGGCATCGGGCACGAAGGAGGACGGGTCGGTATCGGCGGTCGGGGTGAGCGGTCCGGCGGCGCTGGCGCCCAGCTCGGTGCCATCCAGCAGCCCATCGTCGTCGCTGTCGGGATCGAGGATGCCCAGCCGCCCGTCCCCGTCGAGATCGCGGAATCCGCCCGGCTCATCGAGATCGGCGATGCCGTCGTCGTCGGCGTCGCGATCTCCCACCGCCGGATCGAGCCCCAGGGCCAGCTCCACCCGATCCGGGATGCCGTCGCCGTCGGTGTCGGTGGCGTCGTCGGCCTGCGCGGGATCGGTGCCGATCTGGATCTCCACCGCGTCCGGGATGCCGTCGCCGTCGGCATCGGGCATCTGCGCGTAGGTCGCGGCGGCGTCCGCCGGGTCGGCGGGATCGAGCTCGCCGAGATCGACCCTGCCGTTGCGGTTGGCGTCCTCCAGGCCGTCCCGCACTCCGTCGCCGTCGGTATCCGCCTTGCCGGGGTCGGTGGTGGTCGCCGGATCGGCGTCGGGGACGAAAAAGGGCGAGGCGGTATCGGTGCCGAGGAATCCAGCTCCGTCCGGGACGGGCTGGGTGATCCCCAGCTCGGTGCCGTCCATCAGGCCATCGCCGTCGCTGTCCGGATCGAGCGCCCCGATCCGCCCGTCGCCGTCGAGGTGGACGAAGCTGCTCGGCTCGGCGCCGTCCGGCACCCCGTCGTCGTCGCTGTCGGCATCCAGGGGATCGGTGCCGGAGAACTGCTCCTCCAGGTTGGTGAGTCCGTCGCCGTCGTCGTCGGCCGCGCCCTGGGGGTCGGAGGCCGCGACGATGCGTTCGCGGAAGCCGTGGGGAAATGGCCGGGCGACGGTGTCGGCGCTCACCAGGGCCGGGGACAGCGAAGACGGTAGCGGGCGTCCCGGCCGGCGTCGCAGCGTGAAGGAGAACTCCGCCTTGTGCTCCGGCTCGAGTGGAGCCGCGGTGCTGCCGTCGAACACGATGCGGGCGAGCCCCGGGCGCGGGTCGGCCACGCGCACTGCCAGCGTGTAGCCGGCCGGGGCCTGCGCCGGGCGCAGTTCGGACAGATCGAACGCCGCCTCGTCGACCAGGTCCTGGACCATGAGCGCGTAGGCGAACGGACCGCGCGGTGGCGCGGTGTTGGTGACCTCGATCCGGACCTCGACGGCGCCGGGCACGCTCGGCGAGCTGCGGGTGGACTTGGCGACCGCCAGGGCCAGACGCACCACCCGCAGGTCGACGCCCGCCTCGCCGAGTCCGACGCCGCTGCCGCGGTAGACGAAGCGCACCGGCAGCACCCCGCGCGCGCCTTCGCGCACCACCAGCCGCACCGCGACGACGAAGAAGTCATCCTGCGGGTTGCCGTCCCCGCCACCGTTGGAGATCTCCGTGCCGAGCGAGAGCACGACGTCGGCGCCGCTGCCATCGGCGGTGAGGTTCGAGCCCGGCGTCGGATCGGCATCGCTGCCGAACGGAGGGGCCGCCGACAGGGCGAGGCCGGTGAGGTTCGTGGGCTCGCCGAGCGCCGCCAGCGAGGCCGAGGTGAAGTCGAGTCCCGGCGGCACTTCGATGGTGATCGCGGGGTTGTCGAGTTCGACGCCGTCGCTGATGCCGCAGCTCAGCAGCAGCGTCACCTCTTCGCCCGGCACCAGCTCCGGGCCGGTGGTCTGGGCGTCGCTGCTGGAGCCGACGCTGGCGCGGAGCGCGCCGCTGGAGAAGTCCGCGCGCGCTGCGGCTGCGAAGACCGAGAAGCAAACCCACAGCGCCGCCCGGACGGCGCACCATCGCACGCGGTGCAGCAGCAGCACCCCGCTCCCCCTCGTCGCGACAGGGTCCGCCGGGGGCCGGGGCGGCCCCGCGGCCGCCCGGCTCAGTCCTCCCCGCCCTCGTCCTCGGCGCGGGGCACCCCGCGCAGCAGCTTGTACACCTCCCGCTCCTTGTGGACCAGCTCCGGGGCCCGCGCGACGATGGCGTCCCAGCTCTGCCGGTCGGCGATGACGACCCGCAGGCAGTCGCGCTCGCCGGGCTTGTCGGCGACCTTGAGGTCGGCCCACAGCGCCCCGCCGGTGACCGCGACTGCACCGCCCGGCTTGCCCCCATCGGTCGCGTGAACCGCTGCGTGCAGGTGCGGCTTGGGCCAGTCGTCCTTCTTCATGTAGCCGGCGGGCGGCGAGGGCAGCAGCACCAGGAGGTAGGCGACCTGCCAGTGCGGGTTGTCCGCGGCCGCGAGCCGGTAGTGCCACAGCAGGTGGCCGTGGGCGCCGAGGTCGTCGACCGGCTGGCCGCGTGCGTCCGGATTGCCGAAGCCGCCGATCGGCAGGTTCATCCCCCAGTAGCCCTCGTCCGGCTGGATGTCGGTCCGCCGCACCTTGACCTCGTGGGGTGCGAATGGCTCCTTGCGGTCGAACTCCAGCTCCGTATCGTAGGGCTCGAGTCCCAGCACCACGCGGCGGTACCGCCACCATTTCTTCTTGAGGATGGGATGCTCGGCGGGCTCGGTGCCGCTCGCCTGGCCCGTGAAGATCCAGTTCATGACCGTGAAGGGCTCGAGCTGGGCCTCGCGCCGCACGGCGATGAGCAGCTTGCCGCCGTGCGAGAGCACCGAGGCGGTCGACCACGGCCAGGGCTGCCAGTCCTTGCGCTTGTGGCTGCGGCGGAACTCCACCCCGGCGTCGTGCAGCAGCACGAACAACCGGGTCAGGATGGCGCGGTACTCCTTGACCTCGCGCGCGCTCGCCTCGTCGCTGGGATCGGCCGGGAACAGGGTGGCTAGCCACAGCTTCACGTCGCCCTTGCGAAACTGGTCTTTGTACGACATGCGCTCGCCGTACCGCCAGTCCTCGGGCGTCAGGGCATCGGCGGCCCAGGCCGCGGTCGCACTGCCGAGCATGAACACGGTCGCGGCGGCGAGTCGCAACGCCACGCGCGCACGCATGGGGTCTTCTCCTCCAGGGATTGCCCTTCATCGTAGGGCGGCCCGGGCGGCGGCGCAATGGCCCCCCGGGGCGAGCAGGACCCCTGGGCGGCGCGGTGTCCCCCGGGCGGGCGACGCACGGGCCTCCCTGCGGCCCTGGTGGTCGCGGCGCGACCGCCGCGGATCAGCGCGCCTTGGCCGCCGCCAAGAGATCGCGCTCGAGCTGCTCGCAGCAGGCACCCTCGAAGGTGAAGGTCACCTCGGGGAAGTCGCCGACCTCCAGCACCGCCGTCAGCGCGGGCTCGCCGTGCTCGGCGCAGCGGACCTTGCCGAAGCGGTGTTGCAGCGTGTGGCGGATGTGCGGCAGATCGCGCTCCAGCTCCGCCTTCTCCTCGGCCGTCAGCTCGCGACCCTGCGTGTCGATCCGGAACTCCATGGCTGCTCCCTTTCGCCGTGTGGTGGGCCCATGACCTGTGGGTCCGTGCCGTCCTGCCGCCGTGCTCGTGCCCGCGCGCTCATCCGTAGTCGTAGAATCCGCGGCCGCTCTTCCTGCCGAGCTTGCCCGCCGCCACCATGCGGCGCAGCAGCGGGCAGGGGCGGTACTTGGGGTCGCCGAGGTCGCGGTGCAGCACCTCCAGGATGTGCAGGCACACATCGAGCCCGATCAGGTCCGCGAGCGCCAGCGGCCCCAGCGGGTGGTTCATGCCGAGCTTGAGCACCTGGTCGATGGCCTCTGGCGCCGCCACCCCCTCCATCACGCAATAGAACGCCTCGTTGAGCATCGGCAGCAGCACCCGATTGCTGACGAAGCCAGGGAAGTCGCGCACCTCGACCGGGGTCTTGTCCAGCCGCCGGCAGGTGGCGAGCACCAGCGCCGTGGTGGCGTCCGAGGTCAGCTCGCCCCGGATGACCTCGACGAGCTGCATGACCGGCACCGGGTTCATGAAGTGCATGCCGATCACGCGGTCGGCACGCCGGGTGGCGGCTGCCAGGCGCGTGATGGAGATCGACGAGGTGTTGGAGGCGAGGATCGCCTCCGGCCCCAGGATGGCATCGAGCCGCTCGAACAGCGCCCGCTTGCTCGGCTCGTCCTCGACGATCGCCTCGACGACGAGCGCGGTGCCGGCGAGCTGCTCCAGCTCGGAGGCGAAGGCGAGCCGCTCCACGGTGGCGGCGGCCGCCTGCGGAGCGAGCTTGCCCTTGCGCTGCAACCGCTCGAGGCTCTGCTGGATCGCCTGCTGGGCGCGCACCAGCTGCGCCGGTGCGATGTCGACCAGGGTGGTCCGCCAGCCCGCCTGCGCGAAGACCTGCGCGATGCCGGCGCCCATGGTGCCGGCGCCGACTACCCCGACCCGCGCCTCGTTGCTCAGTCCGCTCCCAGCCGCCTCGCCGACAGCATCAGGTACCGCCACGTCATCCCCTCCCGGTCGATCTCGTAGAGCGCGCGCAGGCTCTCGCTCGCCTGCTCGGCGAACGCGCGCGCAGCGCCCGGCTCGCTCTCCAGCTTCTCGATCCGCTCCCACTGCATGCGCAGCCGCACGACCGAGGCGCTCTCCACGCGCAGCCGCTCGCTGTGCAGCAGCCAGGTGAGGTCCTGGCTGCGCGGGAAGCCCGCCAGCGCCTCGGGCCACAGCACCCGTCCCAGGGCCGAGAAGAAGCCCGGGGCGTCGGGGTCGCGTTCGCTCAGCGAGGCGAGCACCAGCCGCCCCCCCGGCCGCAGCACCCGCGCCCATTCGCGGACGGCGGCCTGCCAGTCGGGCAGGTGCGGCAGCACGTCGGCCGCGCACAGCCAGCCGAGCGCGCCGTCGCGCAGCGGCAGCGCCACGGCTCCGGCCCCGAGCAACGGGGGCGCCGGGGGCAGCGGGGCGGCGGTGGCGGGCTGCGGCGGCCCCGCCTCGCGCGCGCGCTCCGCGCCGGCGCTCGCCGTCGCCTCCGGGGCGGACGGGCCCGCCCACCAGCTCGCCGCCCGCCGGCGGGCGGCGAGCTCGGCGGCCAGCGCCGCCGCCCGCCGGCAGGCCGCATCGTGCGCCCGGCGGGCGAGCACGTGCACCCAGCCCAGCGCGCCCGCGCTCGGGGCCACGAGCAGCGGTGCCAGCCCGGTGGCGATCAGCTCGCAGGCCAGGCCCGGGTCCGCGCCGAGCAGCACCGCGCCCGGCGCCCCCTGCACCGCGCGCGCCCACGCGCACGCGCGCTCGAGCGCCTCGGCGGGCAGCTCGATCTCCGCACCCCAGAGCGGAAGCTGCTCGGCCAGGGCGGCGCGGGCGAGCCGCCGTTCGATCCAGGCGGCGCACCGCGCCGCTTCCAGCGGTGGCAGTGCTTGCAGCGGCGGCAGCGGCCGGCGGTGCGGGCGGCCGGCCTCCTCGGGCAGGGCGGCCGCACCGGCAGCCGCCCTCGCCGCGACCGGAGTCGCTCGCCCCTGTGCAGCCTCGCTGCCGGCGGCGGCCGCGGCCGCCGGTTGCGGGGGCGCGGGCCCCGGTCGCGCGGCAGCGCCGGCTTCGTTCGCGGCCGACGCGCCGCTCATGCGAGGCGCTCGACCGCGAGCGCCACCGAGCCGCCGCCACCCAGGCACAGCGCCGCCAGTCCGGTGCGCGCGCCGCGCTGCTTCATGGCGTAGAGCAGCGTGACCAGGATGCGCGCCCCGCTCGCACCGATGGGATGCCCGAGCGCCACCGCACCGCCGTGCACGTTGAGCCGCGCCGGGTCGAGCTCCAGCTCGCGGCTGACCGCGATCGCCGCCACGCTGAACGCCTCGTTGAGCTCGACCAGATCGAACTCCCGCGGGTGCTTGAAGCCCTCCAGCCGCTCGATCAGCCGGCGCACCCCCACCACGGGCGCCATCATCACCCACTCCGGCTCGCGGTGGCCGGTGGCGTAGCCGAGCACCCGCGCCAGCGGCTGGAGTCCGTGCGCGCGCGCGACCTCCGCCGCCGCCAGCACCAGGGCGGCCGCTCCGTCGTTGAGACCGGGGGCGTTGCCGGCGGTCACGGTGCCGTCTTTCTTGAAGACGGGCTTGAGGGCGGCGAGCGCCTCGAGCGAGGTGTCCGGTCGCACCGCCTCGTCGCGCTCGAACAGCGTCGCGTTGCCCTTGCGCTGCGGCACCTCGACCGGCACGATCTCCTCGGCGAAGCGGCCGGCCGCCATCGCGGCGGCCGCGCGCCGGTGGGACTCCAGCGCGTAGCGGTCCTGCTCCTCGCGCCCGATGCCGTACTTCTCGGCCACCAGCTCCGCGGTCTGGCCCATGTGGATGTCGCGGTAGACATCCCACAGCCCGTCGGTGAGGTTGGCGTCCTTGAGCTCGGCATGTCCGAGGCGGTAGCCGGTGCGCGCGCCGGCGAGCAGGTGCGGGGCGCGCGACATGTTCTCCATGCCGCCGGCCACGGCGATGTCGGCATCCCCGGCGCGGATCGCCTGCGCGGCCAGCGCCACCGCCTTGAGCCCCGAGCCGCAGACCTTGTTGACCGTCATGGCGGCGACCGAGCTCGGCAGGCCGGCGAAGATCTGGGCCTGGCGCGCCGGATTCTGGCCCAGCCCGGCCTGGATCACGCAGCCCATGATCACCTCGTCGACCGCATCGGCGGGCACGCGCGCGCGCTCCAGCGCCGCCCGCACCGCCACCG
Source organism: Planctomycetota bacterium (assembly GCA_026004615.1). Classification (GTDB taxonomy): domain Bacteria; phylum Planctomycetota; class J058; order J103; family J103; genus BPJM01. The sequence goes on along the minus strand of BPJM01000001.1, from coordinate 134,946 downwards.
CGCCGAGCCGCGGCGCCGGCACCTCGCTCAGCCCGCCGAGGAACTTGCCGATCGCGGTCCGCGCCGCCCCCAGGATCACCACCTCGCGCATGGTGTCACCTCGTCATCCGCCTCGCCCGTATCCGGGGCCATCCTACCCGATCCGCCCTCGGTGCATAAGCCCGGAGCCGGATCGCGGCCGGCGCCCGCGGGTGCGCCCGGCTCACCAGCCGTCCTCGGGCAGCGCCGCGATCGGGAAGACCGGGCCGGCCAGACACGAGCGCACCCGGCGCACGGCGCCGTCGGGTTCGATCACGCGGCAGGCGCAGGTGTAGCAGACCCCGAAGCCGCACGCCATGTGGCGCTCGAGCGAGACCTCGCCCCCCAGCCCCCGCGCGCGCGCCAGCCGCACCAGCGCGAGCAGCATGCCCTCGGGCCCGCAGCCATACAGCAGCGGCGGCTCGGGGAGGCGCTCGAGCAGCTGCTCGAGCGCCTCGATCGCGGTGCCGCACAGCCCGCGGTCCCCCTGCTCGGTCGCCAGGGTGAGGGGCACCCCGAGCGCCTGGAGCTCGTCCGCTCCGAACAGCAGCGCCGCCGTGCGGGCGCCGATCACGGCCTGCAACCGGATCCGGCTGTCCGCCGCGCACGCCTCGCGCGCCAGATGGTGCAGCGGGGCGATCCCGACCCCGCCCCCCACCAGCACGTGCAGCCGGCCCGGCCGGGGGGGGCTGAAGGGCCGTCCGAGCGGCCCCAGCAGGCTCAGCCGCTCGCCCGGCTCGAGCGCCGCCAGCAGCCGGGTGCCGCGCCCGCCCGCCAGCAGCAGCAGGTCGATGCGCGTGCCGCCCGCCTCGAGCTGGACGTCGAAGGGCGCCAGCGGCCGGCGCAGCAGCGGGTCGAGCCCGGGCCAGGCGCGCGCGGTGAGGAACTCCCCGGGCCGCAGCACCACCGCGACTCCCCGGGCGTAGGCCGATAGCAGCACCCCGCGCCCGCCGAGCGGGCGGCGCGCGGTGACCTCGGCCTCGAAGACCGCGGGCCGGGCAGCCGTGATCTCCCTGAGCCCCGCCGGCACCGGCAGCGCCCGCGCATCCGGCACCGGCGCCTGTTGCGGCGCGCCGCCGGCCGTGCTCACGGGCGGATCCGCTCCGCGCCGGCGCGGGCCGCCCCGTGCGGGCCGCGGCCGCCCAGCTGCAGCCACTCGCCGTCCGGCAGCGGACTGAGGCTGGCGCCGGCCACCGGCGCCGGCAGGTCCACTCCCGCCGGCACGCTGCTCTGCCCGGCGCCGCCGCCGGCCGCCGGATCGTACAGCTCCACGCTCGCGGTGCGCACCACGCCGAGGGCGGTGCCGGCCAGCGGCGCGCTCGTCGCGCCGCCGGCGATCAGCGCGCGGCCGCTCGCATCCGGGACGGCCACCGCCTCGGCGCGCGGGGTGGCGAGCCCCACCGGCTTGACCACGAGCGTGTCGCTGCTGGCGGCGAACACCGCCACCGTGGTCACAGCAGCGGCGGTGGGGGATGGCCGGCCGCCCGCCAGCAGGACATCGCCGCCTGCCAGCACCGCCGCTGCCATGTCGAACCGCCCTCCGCCCAGGCCGCCACCGACGGGGCTCCAGCTCTCGCTCTGCGGGTCGAACACCTCCCCGTCGTCCGCCGCCGTCCCGCTTGCGCTGTCCCAGCCGCCGGCGGCCAGCACCCGCCCGTCGGCGAGCACCAGCAGGGCGAACCGCTCGCGCGGCCGCGCCATGGGAGCGGTGGGCAGGAGCGCGTCCAGCGCCGGATCGTAGAGGAAGGCGGCGGCGGTGGTGCCCGCCGGGGTGGCGCCGCCGGCGATGAGCACCCGGCCGCCGGGCAGCGACACGGCCGCATGGCGCGCCGTGCCCGTCGGCAGCGAGGCCGCCGCCGGCACGAAGGCGTCCAGGGTCCCGTCGTAGATCTCCAGCGTCGCGACGTAGGCAGCGGCCGAATCCATGCCGCCCGCGATCAGCGCGCGCTCGCCGCCGAGGGCCGTCGCGGTGTGCAGGCGGCGCGGGGTGGCGAGCACGGCGGTGCTCGTGATGAAGTCAGGCTGCGCCGGACCGGCCGCCGGATCGAACAGCACCGCGTCGGCCAGTGCCCGCAGCCGGCCGCCCTCCACCACCCCGTCGGTGCCGCCCGCCACCAGCACCCGGCCGCTGGCGAGCGCGGCCGCGGCGTGCTCGGCGCGGCCGCGGGGGAGCTCCAGCACCGGGCTCACCGCGGGGGCGCTGCCCGCCGGCGGCAGCGGCGGCAGGTACAGCTCGGCGATCGCGGTGCCCCCGCCCGTCACCAGCATGGCCCCGCCGCCGAGCGGGGTGAGGCTGTGGCCGTCACGGGGGGCGAGCAGCTCGGTGCGCGCGGCCACCGCGAGCCCCGCCTCGACATCCAGCCGCTCGATCGTGCCGAGGGGGCGTCCGGCCGTGCCCCGCCCGCCGCTGATCACGATCTGGCGCGTGCCGAGCGGGGCGGCCGCCGCGTCCGCACGCGCCTGGAGCAGCATCACCGGATGGCCCGCGCCGTCGAGCAGCGGCGCGAAACTGCCGCTGAGATCGGCGGCGATCGCCTCCAGGGAGGCGAGCGGCGCACCCGCCGCATCACGCCCGCCGAACACGACCAGCAGCCCCGCCGCGATCGCCGCGCCGTGGCCGCTGCGCGGCTGCGCCAGCGGCGGCCCGACGGTCGCGGTCGGGGTCGGCCCGCGCGGATCGATGAGCAGGGTGCTGGCGGTGACGCCGCTCGCGGTGGTGCCGCCCGCGATGAGCACCCGCCCGTCGGGCAGCAGCGTGGCGGTGTGGCCGGTGCGCGCCGCCCCGGGTCCGGCGACCGCGCGTGCCAGCTCGGTGCGCACGTCGTACACCTCGTCGAAGGCGAGCGGCGCGCCCGTGCCATCGTGCCCGCCGCTCAGCAGCACCTGCACGCCGCCTGGCAGCACCGTCGCCTGCGCGCCGGCGCGCGGCGCGAGCAGGCCGCTGCCCTTGAGCTGCCACAGATCCTCGCCCGCGTCGTAGACCTGGACCTCGGCCAGGGCGTTGCCGGCCGCATCCACGCCGCCCAGCACCGCCGGCCGCGGCTCGTCGAAGCCGCTGTCGAGGTCGAGCAGCGTCACCACCGCGGCCTGCTGGCGCGCAGGCACGAGCGGGGCGAGCAGGCTCATGGTCCCGCGCGGCGGGTCGAACCGTTCGGTCTCGGTGCCGAAGGCGCCGCTCGCCACCACCACTGCGCCGTCGGCTGCCTCGGCCGCCCCGCCTCGCTGGCGCGCCAGCGCGAGCGCCTCCACCGGCAGCACGAGGTGCGAGTTGTCCGCGGTGAACAGAAGACTGGTGGCAGGGCTGCCGATCCTGCCGTCCACGCGCGGCTCCACGCGCACGCGCACCTGGTGCCGCCCCGGCCCGAGATCGGCCAGCGCGTCCCACAGGAAACGGTGCACGGTGCCGCCGGGGCTCGCCTCCAGCTCGGTGGTGCGGGGGCTGCCCGGCGCCGGGGTGGCAGGGGCGAACACCCCGTCCGCAGCCGCCCAGCTCACGGTGACGTTCACGCGCCTGGTGTCGGGGTTGCGCAGCGTGTAGACGAGCTCGATGACCCCGCCGGCGTCGACCGGCTGCTCCAGCAGGGTGATCGGGGTGTTGGGATCGCGGTCGCGGCAGCCCGCCGTCATGCTGCCGGCCAGTACCGCGATCGCCACGGCGAGCCGCGTCGCGATCGCTCCCAGTCCGTGCGCCATGGCCCTGCGCCTTCCGTCTCGAGGGGCGCGGATCCTAGCCCTCGGCGGGGCGGCTGTCAAAGCGCAAGACCAGCCGCGGCGGCGCTTGGGTGTCGAGCGGGCCTTCCGCCGGGCGCACTCCAAGGGCGGGCGCCGGCTTGCAGCCCTGTCGGTCCCTTTCATAGAATCCTGCCCTTCGCGGAAGAGGAGCAGAGGGGGCTCCATGCTGCTCGGGGTGCCGAAGGAGACCTTTCCCGGCGAGCGGCGCGTGGCGCTGGTGCCGGGGGAGCTGCCGCGGCTCGCGCGCCAGGGGATCGAGGTCGCCATCGAGGCGGGGGCCGGGCAGGCTGCCGGGTTCGCAGATCGCGCCTACGAGGACCGGGGAGCGCGGGTGATCGCGGAGCGCGAGGCGCTGTTCGCCGAGGCGGACGGGATCATCGCGGTGCGCGCCGCCGCCGCCAATCCGGAGGCAGGGGCGGCCGACCTGGAGCGGTTGCGCGAGGGCCAGCTCCTGGTCGGTTTTCTGGAACCGCTGGGCAACGAGCAGGCCATGGAGCGGCTGGCCGCGCGCGGCGTCACCGCCTTCGCGATGGAGCTGATCCCGCGCATCACCCGCGCCCAGGGCATGGACGCGCTCAGCTCCATGGCCACCGTGTCGGGCTACCGCGCCGCGCTGCTCGCGGCCGCGCAGCTGCCGCGCTTCTTCCCCATGCTCATGACCGCGGCCGGCACCGTGCCGGCGGCCCGGGTGCTGGTGATCGGGGCCGGGGTGGCGGGGCTGCAGGCCATCGCGACCGCGCGCCGGCTGGGTGCGGTGGTGGAGGCCTACGACGTGCGCCCGGAGGTCAAGGAAGAGGTGCAGAGCGTGGGCGCGCGCTTCCTCGAGCTGCCGCTGGCGGCCGCCGGCGACGAGCAGGGCTATGCGCGCGAGCAGTCCGAGGAGTTCCTGCGCCAGCAGCGCGAGCTGCTCCAGCGGGCGGTGGCCGAGGCCGACGTCGTGATCACGACCGCGGCGGTGCCGGGCAAGCGCGCCCCCCGCATCCTGACCGCCGCCATGGTCGAGGGCATGAAGCGCGGTGCCGTCATCGTGGATCTGGCGGCGGAGCGCGGCGGAAACTGCGAGCTCACCGTGGCGGGCGAGACCGCCGAACACCACGGGGTCACGATCCTCGGACCGCTCAATTTGCCTGCCTCCATGCCGGTGGACGCCAGCCGCATGTACGCGCGCAACGTGGCGAACCTGCTGCTGCATCTGATCCGCGACGGCGCGCTGGTGCTCGAGCCCGGCGATCCGATCGTGGCCGACGCCATGGTGGCGCATCAGGGCCGGATCACCAGCCGCCGGCTCGGCGGCGAGCCGCCGGGGGCCGAGGCGGCGCCGGCCCCGGCGGCGCCTGGCGAGGCGTCGGCCGCGGCCGGGGCGAGCAGCGGGGGGTAGGCGCCGGCGGGGGCGCGCGGCGCGAGCAGCGCCGGCGGGCTGGTGCGGCGCGGAGCAAAGGGCACAGGCACAGGGGCGGACGATCGCGATGCTCGCACTCACATCGGTGCTGGGCTTGCTCGCAGCGGCAGGGGCCGACCCGGCCGCGGTGGCCGAGGCCGCGCAGGCGGCGGCGGAGGCTGCCCGGGAGGCGATGGCGGCGGGGCGGGCCGGTGGGGCGGGGCTCGGCTTCGGGGTGGCGCTGACGGTGTTCGTGCTCGCGACCTTCGTCGGCTTCGAGGTCATCACGAAGATCCCGCCGACGCTGCACACCCCGCTCATGAGCGGCTCGAACGCGATCTCCGGCATCACGATCGTGGGGGCGATCCTGGCGGCCGGCACGCAGCTCAGCTGGTGGACGACGCTGTTGGGGTTCCTGGCGGTGGTGCTGGCGACGATCAACGTGGTCGGCGGTTTTCTGGTCACCGACCGCATGCTGGGCATGTTCCGCGGGCGCAGCCGGCGGGCGGCGGCCACGGGCGGCGCCGGTGGGGCGGAGCGCGGGGGCAGCGGCACGTGAGCGACTGGACGAGCCTGGGCTATCTGCTGGCCGCGGTGCTGTTCATCCTGGGGCTCAAGGGTCTCACCTCGCCGCGCACCGCGGTGCGGGGCAACCTGCTCGGCGCCACGGGGATGTTGGTCGCCGTGGTGACGGTGCTGGCCGGCGGGGGGCTGTCGCTGGGCTGGATCGTCGCCGGGCTGGCGCTGGGGGCGGCCGCCGGCGCATGGCTCGCGCTCACCGTGGCGATGACCGCGATGCCGCAGTTGGTGGCGTTGTTCAACGGCTTCGGGGGCGGAGCCTCGGTGCTGGTCGCCGGGGCGGAGCTGCACGGGATGGCGGTCCGGGGCGGGGAGATCGCCACGGACATCGCGGTCGCCACCGCGGCCTCGGGCCTGATCGGGATGGTCACGCTGACCGGCAGCCTCGTCGCCTGGAGCAAGCTGGAGGAGCGGTGGCTGAGCGGTTCGGTGCGGCTGCCGCACCACCACTGGATCAACGCAGGCCTGGGGGCGGTGGCGCTGCTGCTGGCGGTGGTGGTCTCCGCCTGGCCGCCGGCGCTGCCGGCGTACTGGGGACTGGTGGTGCTGGCGGGGGTGCTCGGGGTGACGCTGGTGATGCCGATCGGCGGCGCGGACATGCCGGTGGTGATCGCGCTGCTGAACTCCTACTCGGGGCTGGCGGCCGCGGCGACCGGATTCGTGCTGGCCAACACCGTGCTGATCACCGCCGGGGCGCTGGTCGGCGCCTCGGGGTTGATCCTGACCAAGATCATGTGCGACGCCATGAACCGCTCGCTGCCCGACGTGCTGTTCGGCACCATGGAGGCGGGCGGGGCGGCGAAGGCGGATGAGATCTATGAGGGCCGGATCAAGCGCACGACCGCCGAGGAGGTCGCGATGCTGCTCGAGGCGGCGCGCGTGGTCACGATCGTGCCGGGCTACGGCATGGCGGTGGCCCAGGCGCAGCACGCGGTGCGCGATCTCGCCGACTGCCTCAAGCGCCGGGGGGCCGAGGTCCGCTACGCGATCCACCCGGTCGCCGGCCGCATGCCCGGCCACATGAACGTGCTGCTCGCCGAGGCGGAGGTGCCCTACGACGAGATGTACGACATGGACAGCATCAACCCGCTCATGCACGAGACGGACGTGGCGATCGTGCTGGGGGCGAACGACGTCGTGAACCCGCTGGCGCGCGAGCAGAGCGGCAACCCGATCGCGGGCATGCCGATCATCGACGTCGACAAGGCGGGCACGGTCGTGGTGATCAAGCGCAGCCTGAGCCCGGGTTTCGCCGGCCTGCCCAATCCGCTGTTCGCGGCCGACAACACGCTCATGCTCTTCGGGGATGGCAAACAGGCGGTACTGGAGCTGGTGCAGGCGCTGAAGGGAGCGTAGGAATCGGCCGTCCGAGGGTTGCATGCGCGTGCAGCCGCCGGCCCCGCGCCGGGGAAGGCCCGGTGGGCGGGTGTGTGGCGCGGCCGGCCGGGTCGGGCCGCGGCCGGCGAGGGGCGTTGTGAGGAGGTGGGGGGATGGTTCGAGGAGCATGGACCGCGGCGTTCGGCGCGGTGCTGGTGCTGGCGCTCGCCGGTGTGGCGCGCGCCCAGGAGTTCGCCGGCAGCTGGGAGTGCCCCGAGTGGGCGATGCGGCTGGAGCTGGAGCCGCCCGCGGGCGGGATCGTGCGCGGGGTCGCGATCGACACCGAGGACCAGAGCCGCAGCCCGTTCGAGGGGCGGCTCCGCGACGGCAAGATCTACGTGAAGTTCACCGAAGAGGGGGAGACGTACTGGGTGCGGATGGAGTTGGCCGATCCGGACACGCTGCGCCTGCGGGCGGCGGACAGCGAGGCGGGCCTCGAGCAGCCGGGCGAGTTCGAGGTGGTGACGTTCCGCCGCGTGGGTCCGCGCCCGGGCCAGGGCAAGCAGCCTCCGCCGGCCGGCCCCGGCGCCGGGCCCGCGGCGCCGCCGGCCCCGCCACCTGCCGCTCCGGGCGCGCCGCCCGCGCCCGGCCCGGCCGGGCAAGGGCCGGCCAACCCGCTGGGAGCCGGCAGCGCGGCCGCGCGCAATCCGCTCGCGCCGCCCGATCCACTGGAGGGCCGCTTCGCAGGCGAGCGGTTGCGGGTGGAGCTGCGCGGGGCGGCGGGCGCGCCGGCGGGCAGCTACGAGGGGCGGATGGAGCTGGAGGGCCAGGCATTTCCGCTCAAGGCGCAGCGGCAGCCCGACGGCACGCTGCGCGGTAGCTTCGAGGCGGGGGGCGCGAGCTTCGAGTTCGACGCCGTGCTCGAGGACGGCGGCCGCCGGCTGGTGCTGAGGACGGGGGGCGCGAGCTACGAGCTGCGCCGCGAGTCCCCGCCCCCGCCCGCGCCCGCGCCCGCCAATCCGCTGGCGGGCGGTGCCGGCACCCCGCCGGCGCCCGCGGGCGCACCTTCTGCCGGCCAGCCGCCCGCGCCCGCGGGTCCGGGCCAGGATCCAGGGGCCTGGGCCCCGCCCGCACCGGCAGGTGCAGCCGCGGCCGGCAAGCCACCTGCGCCCTCGCCTGCCGCTGCGGGCGCGCCGCCCGCGCCCGGCCCGGCCGGGCAAGGGCCGGCCAACCCGCTGGGAGCCGGCAGCGCGGCCGCGCGCAATCCGCTCGCGCCGCCCGATCCACTGGAGGGCCGCTTCGCAGGCGAGCGGTTGCGGGTGGAGCTGCGCGGGGCGGCGGGCGCGCCGGCGGGCAGCTACGAGGGGCGGATGGAGCTGGAGGGCCAGGCGTTTCCGCTCAAGGCGCAGCGGCAGCCCGACGGCACGCTGCGCGGTAGCTTCGAGGCGGGGGGGCGCGAGCTTCGAGTTCGACGCGGTGCTCGAGGACGGCGGCCGCCGGCTGGTGCTGAGGACGGGGGGCGCGAGCTACGAGCTGCGCCGCGAAGCCCCGCCCGCGCCCGCGCCCGCCAATCCGCTGGCGGGCGGCGGGGCCATGCCGCCGGGGCCGCCGGCGCCCACCGGGCGGGACCAGGAGCCGGCGGCGGGGCCGCCACCTGGGCCGCCCGCGCCGCCGGTGCCGGCGGGGCCCGGGCAGGATCCGGGCGCCTGGGCGCCGCCGGCGCCGGCGCCGCGGGGCGAACCGGCGCCGGCGGCGCAGGCGCCGGGGCCGTGGCGGGACTTCGCGCACCCGGCCGGGGTGCTGTTCTCGGTTCCCCCGGGCTGGACGGCGCGGCTGCAGGCGGCCGGTGCGCAGACGGTGGCGGTGCTCGTGCCCCCGGACCTGGCGGTGGATGCCGACGGCGACGCGATGGAGACCTATCTCGTCTCCACCGAGGCCCTCGACCCGAGCGCGCGTGACATCGCGCCGACCGATCCGCGGATCCAACAGGGCATCGCCCAGGGCATGAGCCAGCAGTTCCCGGTACCGCTGCGCGCGCAGGGACCGCCCGAGCGGGTCGCCGGCAAGGGCTACGAGGCTGGCCGCATGCGCTGGACGGCGAGCAGCCCGGACGGCAGCCAGCTGATCGTGGTCGAGTGCTGGGTCCGCGTCGTGGAGGGCAAGCTGGTCGTGGTGACGGGGCTCGGCCTCGCCGAGCAGGTGGCGCGGCGGGAGCCGTTGGTGCGCCGGGTGATGGAGTCGATCCGGCCGGCCCCGCCGGGGGGCGTGAAGTAGGGCGAGCCCGCGTTCCCTCCGGCATGGGTTCGACCCCGCGCGGTGGCGTCGGGGGGGTCTCGCCACGGCGTGAAGCCGGGTGCGCGATCTGCTACCATGCCACCGCGCGGCGGGGAGGACGCGATGCCGTTCCGCACGATCCTGGTCGGGGTCGATCTCACGCCGGCCTCCGCGCAGGCGCTCGCCCGTGCGCTCGAACTCGGCGAGCGGCTCGGGGCACAGGTCCACGCCGCGCACGTGGTGGATCATGCCTGCCTGCGGCCCGAAGAGGAGCTCGAGCGGATCGGCGCCGGGCGGGATCGGGAAGCGCTCGAGCGCGAGCTGGTCGGGCAGGCTCGCGCCGAGCTCGAAGGGGTGCTCGCCCGCGTTCCCGGGGCCGCGCAGCGCCTCGCCGGGGTCCACCTGCGGGTCGGCGAGGCGGTGGATGAGCTGCTGGAGCTGGCGCGCGAGATCGGCGCCGATCTGCTGGTCGTCGCCACCCATGGCCGGCAGGGCATCGACCGGTTGCTGCAGGGCAGCGTGGCCGAGGCGCTGCTGGAGCGCAGTCCGGTGCCGCTGCTGGCGCTGCGCGGCGGCGGGGCCACCGGCCCCGAGCCCGCGTCCTGAAGGAGCTGCGCATGACGCCGGGCCTGGTACCGCCGCGCCGCGTCCTGCTCGGGGTGGCCTGTACCGATCAGGGGGAGCTGGCGGGCGAGCCGGCGTTCGAGCAGGCGCTGTGGCTCGCCCGGCGCGCCGGTGCGGCGCTGGAGCTGGTGCACGTACTGGAGGGCGCTGCCCAACCGGCCGCGAGCGCGCGTGCGGGTGCGGCGGCCGGCGCGCTGGAGGCGCTGCTGGGCGCCGCGCTGGAGCGCTGGGTCGAGCGCGCGCGCCAGCAGGGGGTAGGGGCGGAGGCCACGATCCTGCACGGACGGCCGAGCGTGGAGCTCGTGCGGCACGCGATCGCGCGCGGTCACGAGCTGGTGGTGGTCGCCGCGCGGCGACACACCCTGCTCGAGCGGCTGGTACACGGGCTGACCGCCCGCCAGCTCATGCGCCTGGCCCCGATGCCGGTCTGGAGCGTGCATCCCGACAGCCGCCCGGGGCTGCGGCGGGTGCTGGTGGCGGTCGATCTCTCCCCGGTGAGTGCGCTGTGTCTCGCCACCGGGCGCATGCTGTGCGAACTGGCAGGGGCGGAGCTGCACGTGCTGCACTGCGTGAGCTATCCGCTCGACTTCGCGCTGCGGCGCGAGCCGGACGCGGAGGCGGAGATCGCCCGCTACCACGCCGAGGTGCTCGAGGGCGCGCGGGCCGCACTGGAGCAGCTGCTCGGGGCGGAGGGCGCGCGCGCGGCGATCCACCTCGCCGAGGGCAAGGTCGAACAGGCGGTCGCGCGGCTGATCGCGGAGTGGGGGATCGACCTCGTGGTCATGGGTACGGCGGCGCGCACCGGCCTGGCGGGCCTGCTCATGGGGAACACCGCTGAGCGGTTGGTCGAGCGCGTGGAGGGCTCGTTCTGGGTGTGCAAGCCCGAGGGCTTCGTCTCGCCGCTGGCTGCCGCCACCGCGCCGAGCCCATCCGGCGAGGAGGCGAAGTGAGTACCGGCTTCGCCAGCCCGGCGGCGTGCGCCGCGCACCGGGTGGCCTGGGGCCACCCCGAGCGGCCCGAGCGGCTGCAGGCGATCGCGGCCGCGCTCGAGGCGGCCGGGCTGGCCGCGCGGCTGCAGCCCCTCGCACCGGTGGCGGTGGAGCCGGCGCTGCTCGCGGAGGTGCACGAGCCGGCCTACCTGGCGCTGGCGCAGGCGGAGATCGCCGCCGGGCGGCGCGAGCTGTCCACCGGCGACACCCCGCTGTCGGCCGGCAGCTGGCAGGCCGTGCTCGCGGCCTCGGGAGCGGTGCTGGCGGCCGTCGATGCGGTGTGCGAGGGACGGCTCCACAACGCCTTCTGCGCGGTGCGGCCGCCCGGCCACCACGCCGAGCCGGCTCGCGGCATGGGGTTCTGCATCGTGAACCACGTCGCGCTCGCCGCGCGCCACGCGCAGCGGCGCCACGGGTTGGAGCGGGTGCTCATCGCGGACTGGGACCTGCACCATGGCAACGGTACCCAGGAGGCGTTCTACGCCGACGGCAGCGTGTTCTACTTCTCCACCCACGAGTACGGCAACTATCCGATGGCGCTGACCGGGCGCGGCTACGCGTACGAGGTGGGCGAGGGCCCGGGGCGCGGCGCGAACATGAACCGCCCGTTGCCGAGCGGCGCCGGCGATGCCGAGATCCAGGCCGCGTTCGCCGAGCTGGCGGACGCGATGGAGCGGTTTCGGCCGCAGCTGGTGCTGATCTCGGCCGGTTTCGACGCCCGGCACGGCGATCCGCTCGGGGGCCTGCGGGTGACCGACGAGGGCTTCGCGGAGCTGACGCGGATGGTGCTCGAGATCGCGCGCGCGCACGCCGGCGGCCGGCTGGTCTCGGTGCTGGAGGGGGGCTACGACCTGGAGGGACTGGGCCTGGCGGCGGCCGCCCACGTGCGGGAGCTGCTCGAGGCATAGCAGCACGGTCCGGGCCCTGGTCCGCGGCCCGCGGCGAGGAGGGGCTGCGATGGCGGCGGGCGGGGAGAAGCGCTGCCCGCACTGCGGCGCCGCGGTGGCGGCTCTGCCCAGCGCCCATCAGGCGGAGTGTCCGGCCTGCCGCCGCGCCTACGGGGCCTGTCCCGGGTGCGGGGAGCTGGTGCGGCTGTACGACTACTGGCACCGCCCGGGTCTGCTGCCGCCGCTGCCGGCGGGTGCGGAGCGGCGCAAGATCGCGTTCGTGCTCGAGGACGACCCGCTCCAGGGCCCCATGGCCACCTTTCGCGAGGCCGGGCACGTGGTGATCCTGCTCCAGCGCAACCGCGAGTTGCGCTGGCGGCGGTGCCCGCGCGCGCCGGAGCGGTGAACAGCCCGGGGCGAGGCGCGGCGGCTGGGCGGCGCCGCCGGGATGCGGTAGCTTCGGGAGGCGGGCCCGGCGGCGGAAAGGAGCGGGGCGTGCAGGCGCGGTGCAAGAAGCGGGCGGTGCTGTTCGCGCTGGCGGCGTTGCTGGGCGGCGCGGTCGCGTTCTACACGCTCGCCTGGCGGGTCGAGGAGGAGGCGTTCCGCCAGCGCGGCTGGCACGCCGCGCTGGAGCCGGCGCTGGCGGCTGCCGCCCGGCGTGGCGTTGCGGTCCTGGTGAAGATCGGCGCGCACACCTGACTGTCGTGCCGGCGGCTGGATGCCGTCACGCTGCAGGATCCCCGGGTCGAGGCGGCGAGCGCCGGCTTCGAGCGGGTACGGATCGATCTGGACGAGCAGCCCGCGGCGCGCCAGCGCTTCGGGATCGACTCCATCCCGCAGGTGATCTTCCTGCGTCCGGACGGCACCGAGCTCATGCGGGTGCGCGGCTATCTCGGTCCGGAGGAGTTCCTCGCCGAGCTCCAGCAGGCCGAGCGGCGGTGGCGCGAGCCGGCGGCGGGTGCTCGTGGTGCGAGCGGCGGCGGAGGGTGAGGGATTCGAACCCCCGGGCACCTCGCGGTGCCAGCGGTTTTCAAGACCGCCCCGTTCGGCCGCTCCGGCAACCCTCCGGGCCGGCGGATTATAGCACTGGCGGCGGCGCGCGCCGGCGCTGGGCCGCCGCCGGTGCCCAGAGCCGCCCTACGGCGTGCGGCAGTGCCGCGCGGCGCTCTCGCGGTGCTGGACGGCGGCGGCGCTCGCGCTACCATGGCCCGCACCCCTTGGGCGGCGGTGGCGCCGCGGAGCGGGCGCGCGGTGGACGAGTGGGGTGAGGCGGAGGCGGAGGGCGCCGGGCGGGGCGAGCGGCGCGCTCCGGCGACTGGTGCGGGCAGCGGGGGGGTGAGCGGGGCGCTGGGCGCGCTCGGCGGCGCGCTGAGCGGCGCGATCTCCACCGTCCTCGGCCGGCCACTGGGACTGGAGGCGAGCTACGGCGACGAGCAGGATGCCGAGGCGGCGCGTGCGAGCCTGGAGGTCTTCCGCCGGTGGGCGAGCCGGGGGGCGCTCAGCGAACCGCCCAATGCCGTGGTGCGGATGACGCTCGAGAAGGCGGGGCTGGCGCTGGAAGACTGTCCGCGGCCGCGCGACTGCCCGCCCCGGATCGATCGCGAGGGCGCCACGGTCACGCTGCCGCCGCTGCCGCGCGCGGCGCGCCGGCTCTGGCGGCGGGTGCTCGCGAGCACCCGCCCGCTGGCGATTCGCGAGGTCGTGCCGGCTGCGAACAGGGCGCCGGTGCTGGTCGCGGTGCTGGCGCTGGCGGCGGTGGCGGCGCTGCTGGCGCTGGTGCTCTGGTTGCATTGAGGTGGGTCCATGCCCGCACCCATGCCGACGCTGCACGCGCTGCTGATCTGCGACCTGGTGCTCCGAGAGGCCGTCACCAACAAGCACAGCGCGATCGGCATCTTCACCGACGTGCACACCACCAAACTGCCGATGGTGCTCAACCCGCTCGCGGTCTATGCCAGCCTGACCGACGCGCTCGGCAGCTACGAGCTGGCGCTGGAGCTGGAGGACCTGGAGAACGGCCAGCTGGTGGCGCGGGTCTCGGGGCTGCGGCTGGAGTCGCGCGACAAGCTGGCCACCCACGACTTCGGCATCCGGCTGGTGAACACGGTGTTTCCGCGCGCCTCGCGCTACGAGTTCCGGCTGCTGGTGGACGGGCGGCTGCTCGGTGCCCGGACGCTGCGCGTGCACGAGCGGCCGCTGCCCGGCGGGATCGCGCCCGCTTCGCCGCCGGCCCCGGAGGTGCCGTAGCGACGCCGGTGGGGTCGCGGTGCGCCACGGCGCGGCGCGGGGGCGAGCGCGGCGCGGGCGACGGCGCGGGAGTACCGCTTCATGGCGCGGCTGGAGGCGGCGGGACTGGACTGAGGGAGCGGGGCGCGGGCTCGCATGGCGCATCGGCACGAGCCGGGGATGGACGAGGAAATCCTGCAGGTCTTCGAGCGCTTCGCCCGCGCGGTGCGCGATGGCGACGCACCGGCGTTCGCCGCCCTGTGTGTCGAGGACGCCCCGCCGGAGCAGGAGCTGTTCGCGCGCAACAGCGCCAAGGTGCAGCGCCACGGCTGGACACTGCGGCCCCGCCGCATCGATCACACCGGGCAGATCGCCGAACTCACGTTCGAAGTCGTCGACCCGGGAGGGCGGGTGGTGGACCAGGGGGTGCTCACGCTGAGCCACGAGCCAGGCGGCTGGCGAATCCGGGCCCTGTGAGGGGCGGTCGGGCGCCGGCGGGATGGCAGGTGGCGGCCGAGCGGCGGCGCAGGTGCGCGGGCGGCGGGCCGACTAGCGCCAGCGATCCGCGCTCTGCAGCGCCAGCCAGGCGGCGAGCGCGTCGGCGGTGGGGCGGACGTCGTGGGTGCGCAGCACGCGGGCGCCGGCGCCGACCGCGGCACAGCTGAGTGCGAGGGCGGCCGGCAGGCGCTCGGCCGGAGCGCGCACCAGGCGGTCCTCGCGCGGCGGCTGCTCTCCCGCCACGATGCGGCCGAGGAAGGACTTGCGCGAGATCCCGACCACCACCGGCCGGCCGCTCGCTGCGATCGCATCGAGGTGGCGCAGCAGCAGCAGGTTGTGCACCGCGGTCTTGCCGAAGCCCAGTCCGGGATCGACGGCGATGGCCTCGCGCGCGACCCCGTCGCGCTCGGCCTGGGCGGCGGCGGCCACAAGCCAGTGCTCCACCTCGCCCACCACGTCGTCGTAGCGGGGATCCTGTTGCATGGTGCGGGGCTCGCCCCGCATGTGCATGATCACGCAGCCCGCTCGTGCCTCCGCGACCACGGCGCGCATGGCCGGATCGGCGAGCCCGGTGACGTCGTTCACGATGGCGGCGCCGGCAGCGAGCGCCTCGCGCGCGACCTCGGCGCGGCGGGTGTCGATCGACACCGGGACGGCGAGCGCATCGGGGCCGCTGCCGGCCAGGCGTTGCAGCACCGGCAGGACGCGGCGCAGCTCCTCGGCCGCCGGCACCGGTTCGGCGCCGGGTCGGGTCGATTCCCCGCCCACGTCGATGATCGCCGCTCCCTCGGCCACCATGGCATGCGCGCGCGCCACCGCCGCCTCCGGATCCGACCACTGCCCGCCATCGGAGAAGGAGTCGGGGGTGAGATTGAGCACCCCCATGAGCAGCGGGCCGTCCAGCTCCAGCACCCCGCGGCGGTGCCGCCAGCGCAGCCGCGGGCCCTCGCCCAGGGCGCGGCGGACCGCGTCGTCGAGCGGCGCTCCGAGCTCCACCGGGAGCTCGCGCGCCAGCTCGCGCAACAACAGCGCCGGCGCGACCAAGACCAGCTCGCTCGCCGGCGCCTCGGCCCCCTCGCCGCCCGCGCTGGCGGGCGAGTAGCAGCTGACCCCTTGCTGGCGTGCCTGGGCCTGGAGGGTCGCGCGTGCGGCGGCCGGTACGTCCGCCAGCAGCACCGCCGCCCGCCGCTCGCGCTCCACCGCCGCCGTCAGCGCCGTGCCGCCGAGCCCCAAGCGCCGTAGCTGCCGGAGCAGCTCCGGCGCACCGCCGGCCAGCGCGCGGGCCCGCACCGTTCGTGGCGATCCTGCCTCCGCCATCGGTCTCCTCCCGCCCGGCCGGTCGCCGCCGGCCGCGCGTGCTCAGTGGTGTTCGCCGAACACCCGGGCCAGCGCCTCGCAGATCTCGCCGAGGGTGCAGTCGCGCTCCAGGCACGCCACGACCGGCGGGTACCAGGTTGGCCTCGCCGCGCGCGGCCTCTTGCAGCGCGGCGAGGGCGGCGCTGGCCGCCGCGGCGTCGCGACCTGCGCGCAGCGCTGCCAGAAGCTCGCGGCGTTGCTGTTCGACCGCCGGGTCGATGCGGAGCACCTCGCCAGGCGGCGGTTCCTCCTCCTCGCGGAACCGGTTGACGCCGACGACGACGATCTCACCCTGTTCCATGGCGCGCTGGAAGCGGAACGCTGCTTCGTGGATCTCCTCTTGGGGAAAGCCGGCGTCGATGGCCGCCAGCATCCCGCCGAGGGCCTCGATCCGTTCGAGGTACCGCCAGACCTCCGCCTCGATCCGGTCGGTGAGATTTTCGATCGCGTAGCTGCCGCCGAGCGGGTCGACGGTGCCCGTCACCCCGGACTCGTAGGCCAGGATCTGCTGCGTGCGCAGGGCAAGCCGCACCGAGGCCTCGGTCGGCAGTCCAGCGCCTCGTCGCGGCTGTTGGTGTGCAGCGACTGGCAGCCGCCCAGCACCGCCGCCAGCGCCTGCACCGTGACCCGGACGACGTTGTTCTCGTACTGCTGCGAGGTGAGCGTGGAGCCGGCGGTCTGGGCGTGGAAGCGCAGCCGCAGGCTGCGCGGGTCGCGGGCGCCGAAGCGCTCGGCCATGATCCGGGCCCAGATGCGGCGGGCGGCACGGAACTTCGCCACCTCCTCCAGCAGGTCGTTGTGCGCGTTGAAGAAGAAGCTGAGGCGGGGGGCGAACTCGTCGACGGCGAGACCGCGCGCGAGCGCCGCTTCCACGTAGGCGATCGCATCGGCGAAGGTGAACGCCAGCTCCTGGATGGCGGTCGCGCCCGCCTCCCGGATGTGGTAGCCCGAGATACTGATCGGGTGGAAGCGCGGCATGTGCTGTGCCGTGTAGGCGATGGTGTCGACCACCAGGCGGAGTGACGGCTCGGGCGGGAAAGCGGTGGGTGCCGCGCGCGATGTACTCTTTCAGGATGTCGTTTTGCAGCGTGCCCCGCAACTGCGCCAGGGGCACCCCCTGCTGCTTCGCCACCGCGATCAGCAGTCCGAGCAGCACGATCGCCGTCGCGTTGATGGTCATCGAGATGGAGACCCGATCCAGCGGGATACCGGCGAGCAGCACCTGCATGTCCCGCAGGCAGGAGATGGGCACGCCGACCTTGCCGACCTCGCCGCGCGCCAGCTCGTGGTCGGAGTCGTAGCCGATCTGGGTCGGCAGGTCGAAGGCGATCGACAGCCCGGTGGTGCCCTGGGCGAGCAGGTAGTGGTAGCGCCGGTTGGACTCCTCTGCCGACTGGAAACCGGCGTATTGCCGCATGGTCCAGTGACGGCCGCGGTACATGGTCGGCTGCACGCCGCGCGTGAACGGATAGGCGCCTGGCCAGCCCAGCTGCTCGCGGAAGTGCGCCAGCGGCTCGCGGCCGAGGTCGGCCGGGGTGTAGACGCGACGGTGCTCCAGCCCGCTGGCGGTCGCGAAACGCGCGGCGCGCTCGGGGTGCTCCGCCAGCGTTGGCTCCAGCACCTCGCGCCGCCACGTCTGCTCATCGAGCGGTTGCCAGCTCTCCATCGACGGCAGCTCCTCCCTCGGTGTCGGTGCTCGGGTCGGTGCTCCGGACCGCGGCGCGGCGGGGATGCTCAGCCGTCGCCGCCGGCCGGATCCTCCAGGATTTCGATCCGTCCACTCCAGATCCGCTCGGGCGGGGCGCCGGGCGGAGCGCCGGCCGGCGCGAGCAACAGCTCGCCGCGCGGGCCCAGGCCGACCAGCCGGCCCGTGCGGGGGGGCGCGCCGGGCAGCGCGGCTGGCTCGCACACCCGCACCTGCCGGCCGATCGCCGGCATGCGCGCCGCCACCGCCGCCACCAGTGCAGCATCCTCGCCGGCCTCCCACTGCGCGAGCAAGGTCGCCAGCGCCTGCAACACCGCGCGCAGCAACGGCGGCCGCTCCAGCTCCAGCGCGCCCTCGGCGAGCAGGCTGGTGGCCACCTGCCGCAGCTCGGGGGGAAAATCCGCCGGGGCGACCGCCACGTCGATGCCCAGGCCGAGCACCGCGCTCTGCCCGAGCAGGTCGACCAGCACCCCGGCCAGCTTGCGCTGCCCGCGCATCACGTCGTTGGGCCAGCGCAGCGCGGTGCGCAGCCCGGTTCTGGCCTCGATCCCACGTGCGATCGCGAGCCCGGCGAGCAGCGCCAAGGGCGGCCCCTCGGCAAAATCGCGCCGCGCGGCCCGCAGCACCAGCGAGCACCACAGGCCGCCGGGCGGCGAGAACCAGCTCCGGCCATGGCGCCCCTGCCCGGCGCGCTGCCGTTCGGCGACCACGAGGCTGCCCGCCGGCGCGCCCGCGGCCGCGAGGGCGCGGGCGCGAACCTGGGTGGAATCGATCTCGGCGTAATGCTCCAGCGCCGTGAACAGCGGGGCGCCGGCCAGCGCGCGCTCGTAGTCCTGCGCGGTGCAGGGACGATCCGGCCGCTGCTCGGGGCTGCGACGCTCGCGGTGGTCGGCTGCGGGCCGGTCCACGGGGATTGCCATCCTCCAGGCTGCGCCGGGGAGCGATCCTGCCCGCGGCGCGCGCTATTCCTCCAGCAGCTGGCGCGGGATCGAGATGTCGAGCACGGTCACCGGGCCGGTGAGTTCCGGACCCTGCCCCCGGCTGAAGCCGACCTTGGGGGCGGCGAAGGTGACGGTGCGGGTGGCGCGCACCGCCTTGCCGAGGATCTCGCCGGTATCGGCATCCAGCCCGCTCGGGATATCGATGGCGAGGATCGGGGCGCGGCGGTGGTTCAGCAGGGAGATGAGGGTCGCATACGGCTCGCGCACCGGGCCGCGCAACCCGGTGCCGAGCAGCGCGTCCACGATGAGCGAGGTCCAGGCGATGGCGCGTGCCATCGCCTCGCGATCCGGAGGGCGGTCATGCTCGAGCACGGGTATGCCCATGCGCCGGCAGATGGTGCAGTTGAGCGCCGCGTCGGTGCCGGGCTCCATCTGGGCCAGCGCCCCCGCATAGTAGCACCGTACCTCGTAGCCCCGGTTGTGCAGGTGGCGGGCGAGCACGAAGCCGTCGCCGCCGTTGTTGCCACGCCCGCAGAAGACCAGCACGCCGCCCGGTCGCGGGGGCACCATGCTGGCGGCGACCTCCGCGGCGCCGCGGCCGGCGTTCTCCATGAGCAGGAGGCTGGGGATGCCGAACTCCTCGGTGGCGCGGCGGTCTAGCTCCTGCAACTCGCGCCGGGTCCGTGGTCGTAGCGGGTCCTTCATCGCGCCTCGCTCGCTCAGTGGCGCCGCTGGTAGTGCCGGGAGGCCTGGCGGAGGAACTCGCGCTCGCGCGGGCTGAGCGCAGCCATGCCCTCGCGGTGGATCTTGTCCAGCAGCTCGTCCAGGCGGCTCTCCAGGTCCTGTTGCCGCCGCTGCTGCCGTTCCGCCTGGCGGCGCACAAGCCCGGCCAGCAGCCGCTCCAGGTGCTGGCGATACCGCACGAAGCCGTAGCCGAACGCGCCTCCCGTCAGGTGCGCCAGCTCGGAGATGCCGCTGCCCCCGGTCGGGTCGATCAAGAACGAGGCTGCGCTGAGGGCGATCAGGATGCCGACCAGCAGCCATGCCTGGATGGGCAGGATGAAGAACAAGAGGATCGTACGCCGCGGCCAGAGCGTGGCGTACGCCACGAGCACCGCATAGACGGCGCCCGAGGCCCCCAGCAGCGGCAGCGCTCCCCAGCTCAATGCACAGTGCGCGAGCCCTGCGAAGGCGCCGGCGCCGAAGTACAGTCCGAGAAAGCGCCGTGCCCCGTGGTGTTCGGCCAGCTCGCCGGCGAAGAAGTAGAGCACCAGCAGGTTGAAGAAGATGTGCCAGGGGCTCCACAGATCGTGCACGAACAGATAGGTCGCGAACTGCCACACCCAGCCGCTGCCGAGCGCGCGCTCCGGCACCAGCGCCAGGGCGCGGTAGATCTGGGCGGGTTCGAGCGACAGGAGCTGGCGGGCGATCAGCAGCGCGAAGTACACGGCCACGTGCGCGAGCAGCAGCCGCTTGACGACCAGAGGCATCCCGGGCAGGGGGCCGCCTGCGCCCCAGCCCGCGGCATCCGGCTCCGGCCCGTAGCGTTCCGCGTAAGTGACCATGTCCGAACCCGTTCGGCGACCGCTCACGATAGCAGGCGCAGCGCGCCTCCATCAAGGCCGGCGGGCTCGATCCGCCGGGCAGAGCGGGTGCAGCGCCGCTCGCCGCGGCGCGCGACCGGCGGCAGGCCCCGAGGGGCCGCGCGGGCAACCAGGCGCACGGGCGCCCGCCCGCGCGGTCACGCGGTGCGCGCGGATGGACCTCGCCTTGACACCCCGGGACCGCGAAGTATGATTCTCCGCGCCCCGGCCGGGCTTGCGGGCGGCGGGCGGCGTCCGCCCGGTCCGGCGCCGGGGGGTGCCGCCGGTCGCCCCGGCGGCCAGCGGAGCGTGAAGCGGGGAGGTTTCGAGGGTGGCTCGACGCCAGCAGCGGCAAGAGGAGGCGGACTTCACCGCGCGGATCAAGGAGCTGCTCCTGGAGCGGCGTGACCGGCTGGTGGCCAGCATCAACCGTGAGTTGAAGGATCTGCGCGAGGGGGAGCGCTTCCACCTCGCCGATATGGACGACCTGGCCGGGGACACCGCGGACGAGTCGACCGCCTACATGGTGATGGAGATCGAGCAGGCGGAGCTCGACCAGATCGAGCGGGCGCTCGCGGCGATCGAGGCCGGCACGTATGGCACGTGCGAGGAGTGCGAGGGCAAGATCGACATCGAGCGCCTCAAGGCGCTGCCGTTTGCCACCCTGTGCATCGACTGCAAGCGCGAGCTGGAGCGCAGCTCCAGTGAGGAAGGGGACTGAGCGGGGCGTGTTCGAGTCCCTGCTCGGATCGATCCTGGAGTCGGCCACCGACGGGATCTTCGTCGTCGACCGCGAGGAGCGCGTCGTCGTCTTCAACTCGGCGTGCGAGCGGCTGACCGGCCTGCGCCGGGATCAGGTGCTCGGGGGGCGGCTGCGCTGCGACGAGGTCTTCCGCTGCCATCGCTTCAGCGCTCGCAGGCCGCCCGGCCGCCCGCCGCAGGGAGGTGGGGGCAGGGGCGGGGCGCTTCCGGTGGTCGAAGACGAGCAGGGGCGTACGGGAGGGCTGGCCTGCGGGGTGCTCGATATCCTGCGTGACCGGCAGGATCGCGCGCGCGAGGAGATCCTCCTGGTCAGCCGCGACGGCACGCGCCGCTGGATCGAGACCTCGTTCTCGCCGGTGCTGGACGGCGAGGGACGTCCCGCCTACACGGTCGGCATCCTGCGGGTGATCGACGACCGCAAGCGCGCCGAGGCCGAGGTACAGCGCAAGAATCGGGAGCTGGAGCGGGCGCTCGCGGAGCTGCGCGAGCGGACGCGGCAGCTGGTGCGCAGCGAGAAGATGGCCTCGATCGGCCAGCTGGCGGCCGGCATCGCGCACGAGCTCAACACCCCGCTCAACACGATCCTGGGCCACTCGCAGCTCGCGCGCGAGCTGCTGGGCCGGCTCGCCGCCTCGCTCGAGCAGGCGGAGGAGGGAGCGCCGGGGGCAGGCGCCCGGGGGAAGGCGGGGGCTCGAGGGCGCCAGACCGCACAGCGACTGCGCGAGCTGGCCCACGACATGGAGGCGGTGGAGGCCGCCAGCAAGCGCTGCCGCGACATCGTGCAGAGCCTGCTGGTCTTCTCCCGGCCCGCTGCCAGCGAACGCACGCAGGTCGAGCTGGGACCGCTCGCCGAGCGCGTGCTGGGGTTTTTGCGTCACGGTTTGGCACGCGCCGGCATCGTCACCCGCCTCGAGGCGGAGCCGGGCGCGCTGGTGCTCGGCGACGAGGCGGAGCTCGAGCAGGTGCTGCTGAACCTGGCGAAGAATGCTGCCGACGCCATGCCGCGGGGCGGGCGGCTGGAGGTCTCGGTCGCCACCCGGGGGCAGGAGGTCGTGCTCGCGGTGACCGACACCGGCCCCGGGGTGGCGCCGGCGGACCGGCAGCGGATCTTCGAGCCGTTTTACACCACCAAACCCGCGGGCAGCGGCACCGGCCTCGGACTGGCGATCGTGGCCCGCATCGTCGAGGAGCACGGCGGGCGCATCGAGGTGGATGCCGCCCCCGGCGGAGGGGCGCGCTTCTGGGTGCGGCTGCCGCGCGCCGCGAGCGCGGTGGCGCTGGCTGCAGGAGGCCGGGGGTGAGCGGGGCCGGATCGATGCTGCTGGAGCGGTCCGGAGCCGGGGTGCCCGCGGCGAAGCGATCCCCGCTGCCGGGGGTGCTGGTCGTCGACGACGACGCCGATTTCGCGCGGATGCTGGAGCGCCTGCTGGTGAGCGAGGGCTACCGGGCGGTTCGGGCCGGCAGCGCGGAGGAGGCACTTCAGCACCTGGCGCAGCATCGCCACGCCTTGCAGATCGTGCTCACCGACATCCGCATGCCGCAGGGCTCCGGCATGGAGCTGCTGCGGGAGGTGCGGCGGCGCTACCCCGAGCTGCAGGTCGTGATGATGACCGGCTACGGCACCATCGAGCAGACGGTGGAGGCGATGAAACTCGGCGCGGCCGACTTCATCCCCAAACCGTTCGATAACCAGGAGCTGCTGCTCCACCTGCAGCAGCTGCAGCGGATGCGGCGGCTGGAGCGCGAGCTCGCGGAGCTGCGCGGGGAGCTGGGCCGGCGGCAGGGCTTCGAGGCCATCGTCGGCGGCAGCCCCGCGGTGCGCCAGCTCGTGGAGCGAGCCGCCGCGGCGGCTCGCACCGATTCCAGCGTGCTGATCGTCGGCGAGACGGGCACGGGCAAGGAGCTGGTCGCCCGGGCGATCCACCATCACGGGCCGCGGGCGGAGAGGCGTTTCGTCGCGATCAACTGCGCGGCGCTGCCGCGGGAGATCATCGAGAGCGAGCTGTTCGGCCACCGCCGCGGGGCGTTCACCGGTGCGCACGCCGAGCATCCGGGCCTGTTCCGCGCCGCGGATGGGGGGACGCTGCTGCTCGACGAGCTGGCCGAGATGCCCGTCGAGACGCAGGCGAAGCTGCTGCGGGTGCTCGAGGATGGGTGCGTGCGGCCGCTGGGCAGCACCGAGGAGGTGGCGGTGGACTGCCGGATCATCGCCGCCACCAACGCCGATCCGCGCCAGGCGGTGGCGAGCGGTCGGCTGCGGGCGGATCTGTACTACCGCCTGTCGGTCATCACCCTCGAGATCCCGCCGCTGCGGGCGCGCCGGGAAGACGTGCCGCTGCTGCTGCACCACTTCCTGGACGAGATGAATGCGCGTACCGGGCGCCGGATCGCCGGTTTCACCCCCCGGGCGATGCAGGCACTGTGCCGCTATGAGTGGCCGGGTAACGTGCGCGAGCTGCGCAACCTGGTGGAGGGGGTCTACGCGTTCGCGGAGTGCGACACGATCGACCTGGAACTCCTGCCCGAACGGGTGCAGGCGGCGCTGGCCGGCAGCGGCGCGGCGGCGGATCTCGAAGCGGGCAGCCTCCAGGGGTTGCCGCCGCTGGACAAGGCGCTGGCAGCGCTGGAGCGGCGCCTGGTGCTGCGGGCGCTGGAGCTGAGCGGCGGCAACAAGTCGCGGGCCGCCGAGCTGCTGCGCATCTCGCGCAAGCGGATCTACCGCAAGCTGGAGGAATACGGCCTGCTCGGCGAGCAGCGCTGAGCGCCGGGCGCCCCGGGGCCATGCCCTGGCGTGGTCGTGTCGTTTCTGGTAGAGGATCCGCCCCGGGACCGCGCGGGGACATGGCGGCCATGCTGATCGACCTGCACGCGCACACCACGGCCAGCGATGGACTGCACGGGGCGGCCGAGCTGGTGGCGATGGCGCGGGCGCGCGGAATCGTGGTGCTGGCGCTCACCGACCACGACACCGCTGCCGGGGTGCGGGCGCTGGCAGGCGTGGAGCTTCCGGACGGCATCGAGGTGGTGGCTGGGATCGAGGTCACCGCCCAGCACGCCGGGCGCGAGGTGCACGTGCTCGGCTACTTCATCGACCCGCACCACCCGCGGTTGCTGGACTTCGAGCAGGAGCGGCAACAGCTGCGCCGCTGGCGGCTGGAGCGGATGGTGGCGCAGCTGCAGCAGGCGGGGATCGACATCGCGCTCGAGGAGGTGCTCGCGCTGCGGGGCGGCGGTGGTGCTCCGGGGCGGCCGCACGTGGCGCGGGTGCTGGTCGCCAAGGGCTACGCCACGGGCATGCGGGACTGCTTCACGCGCCTGTTGCTGCCCGGCGGACCGGGTTATGTCGGCTATCGACGGCCGGAGGTGGCACAGGCGGTGGGGCTGGTGCGCGCGGCGGGGGGGGTGCCCATCCTGGCGCATCCGGGACTGGATGGCCTGGAGGCGTTGCTGGAGGAACTGGTCCAGAGCGGCATCGCGGGAGTGGAGGCCTACCACAGCGCCCACGACTCCGGCACGGCGGGACGCCTGGCCGGCTGGGCGCAGGCGCGCGGCTTGCTGGTGACGGGGGGCTCGGACTTCCACGGGCTGGGCCTGGAGGAGGGCGGGGCGCTGGGCGAAGCGGCATGTCCGCGCGAGCAGTTCGAGCGGCTGCGCCGCTGGGCGAGCAGCCGCGGCAGGGTTCAGGCCGCGGGGGGACGCCGGTTCGCAGCCCGCGGGCGGCGTGCCCCCGGGGCCGGCGGCGTGGCCGCGCGGCCGGGATGCGGCGGGGACACCGGGATGAATCCCGCTGTGCTCGCCGACCTGGGCGCGCACGTCTCGGCCGCCGGCGGCCTGCAGCACACCTTCGCGCGCGCGGACGCCATCGGCGCCCGCACGATGCAGATCTTCCTCAAGAACCAGCGCCAGTGGCGGCCGCGGCCGCTGGGGGACTTCGAGGTCGGGGCCTTTCGCCAGGCGCGCGCGCAGAGCGGGGTGCGGGCGGTGGTGGCGCACGCGACCTACCTGATCAATCTCGCCAGCGAGGACGAGGCGTTGTGGCGGCGCTCGATCGACTGCCTGGCCGAGGAGCTGCGGCGGGCGGTGGAGCTGGAGCTGCTCGGGGTGGTGGTCCACCCCGGCGCCTCGGAGCTGGGCACGGATCGGGGGTGTGCGCGCATCGCACGGGCGCTGGAGCAGATCGACGCCGATCCGCGCACGCACGGCACCCTGATCCTGCTCGAACAGGTGGCCGGCCAGGGGCATGCGATCGGTGCGCGGCTGGAGGAGCTGGCAGCGGTGCTGGCGGAGCTGGATCCCGCGACCGCCGAGCGGGTGGGGATCTGCATCGATACCTGTCACATGTTCGCGGCTGGCTACGACATCGCGACCCCCGCGGGGCTTTGCCGAGACGCTGGCCGCGCTGGACGAGACGGTGGGGCTGGGGCGGATCGGCGCCATCCACCTCAACGATTCGGTGGGCGCGCGCGGCAGCCGGCTGGACCGGCACGCGCACATCGGGCAGGGGCGGATCGGGCTGGATGGCTTCTTGCCGCTGCTGGCGGAGCCGCGGCTGCTCGGCATCCCCAAGGTACTGGAGACCTCGCACGAGGACGAGGGCCACCGCCGCGACCTGGAGCGGCTGCGGGCGCTGGTGGCCGCGCACGTGCAGACGGCCGAGCCCCCCGGCGCCTGCGCAGCGGAGGGACGCTAGGGCATGGAGCTGCGGATCGAGCTGGCCGAGCCGGCGGAGGTGCAGGCCGACCTGCTGGCGGTTGCGGTGACGGCCGAGGGAGTGGCGAGCGAGCCGGTGCTCGTGGCGCTCGACCGCAGGGCGGGCGGCGCCATCGCGGCGGCGCACGCGCGGGATGACTTCCGCGGGCTCGGGGGCGAGCGGCTGCTGCTCTACCCGCAGGGCCTGCGCGCCCCGCGCCTGCTGTTGGTGGGGGTGGGGGAAGTTGCCCGCGTGCGGGCCGAGCTGGTCCGAGAGGCCATCGGTGCCGCCGTGCAGCAGGCGCGGGCGCTCGGGGTCGAGCGGCTGGGATTCGTGCTGGTCCCGGGCGTGGCGGGCAGGCTGGGCGAGGATGCACCCGGGGCGGCGCGGGCAGCGCTGGAGGCGGCGGCGCTTGCCGGCTATCGCTTCGAGGCCTACCGGACCCGCCGCGAGGGAGGTGAGCGGGCGCGCGATCCGAACCTGCCGCGTGCCTTCACCGCAGTCGTGCCGCCCGGGAGCGATGCAGGCGCAGCCGCACAGGGTGCGCGGCCGGCGGCGCTCGAGCGCGCCGAGCGAGCGGCACGGGCGGTAGCGGCCGGGCTGGCGACGGCGCGCGAACTCGGCAACCTGCCGAGCAACCACGGCACGCCGGCGGCGATCGCCGAGCGGGCGGTGTCGCTCGCCGGCTCGCTCGGCCTGGGGACCGAGGTGCTGGAGCGGGACGACATGGAGCGGCTGGGCATGGGGGCGCTGCTCGCGGTCGCGCGAGGGGCGGCCAACCCGCCGAAGCTGCTCGTGCTGGAACACCGCCCGGCAGGGGTGGCCGGGCCGCCGGTGGTGCTGGTCGGCAAGGGGGTGACCTTCGATACCGGCGGCATCTCGATCAAGCCCTCCGAGCGGCTGGAGGAGATGAAGTTCGACAAGTGCGGCGCGGCGGCGGTCATCGGCACGCTCGAGGCCGTGGCCCGGCTGGAGCTGGCGCTGCCGGTGGTGGGGGTGGCGCCGCTGGTCGAGAACATGCCGGACGGAGCTGCGTATCGGCCGGGGGACGTGCTGTGGAGCCACGCCGGTCCGTCGATCGAGGTCATCAGCACCGATGCCGAAGGGCGGCTGGTGCTGGTGGATGCGCTAGCCTGGGCGGCGGAGCGATGGCAGCCGGCGGCGCTGGTGGACGTGGCGACGTTGACCGGAGCCTGCGTGATCGCGCTCGGGGATCGCTACGCGGGGCTGTTCGCGCGCGAGCCGGAGCTGGGCGCGGCGCTGCGCCGCGCCGGCGAGGCGAGTGGGGAGCCGGTGTGGCCGTTGCCGCTGGATCCTGCCTACGACGAGCGGCTCAAGAGCAGCTGCGCCGACCTGAAGAACTCGGGCGGGCGGCCAGCGGGGGCGTGCACCGCGGCGCGCTTCCTCGCCCGGTTCGTGCCGGAGCGGTTCGCATGGGCGCACCTCGACATCGCGGGGGTGGCCTGGCGGAGCGAGGAGAAGGACCACCGCGGGGCCGGAGCCACCGGCTTCGGGGTACGGCTGCTCACCCGCTGGCTCGAGGAGCGGGCGGCTCGCCGCTAGCGGGGCTCCGGCGCCGCGCTACCGCAACACCACCCGGATCTGCGACTGGCCGACGATGATCGTGTCGCCGTCGTTGAGCGGGGCCTGCTCGATGCGGCCGTTGTTCACGTAGGTGCCGTTGGAACTCTGCAGGTCGCTGATGAAGTAGCGTCCCTGATAGAAGTCGATCCGGGCGTGGTGCGAGCTCACCGCCGGGTCGGGCAGCGGCAGCCGGTTGTCGGGAGCGCGGCCGATCGTCATCGGCTGCTCGTCGAGTTCCACCCGGTGGCCGGCGATGGGGCCTGCGATCACCTCGAGGAACCTGCCCGTCACCTCCGGCGCGACCGGCGTCGCACCCGCAGCGGCCCCCTGCGGCTGGGTGGCTGGCTGCATCGACTGGGTGACGGCGGCGCTGTCCAGCATGCGGGTCGCGCCCGGTGCCGCCGCTCCGGCGTCCGCGGTGGCGGCGGCCGGGCGCATGGCGAGGCCGACGCCGAGCAGCACTCCCCCGACGAGGAGCAGCGGCCCGCCCACCGCGGCGCCGACCCAGCCGGGCTGGACGGCGAAGGTGAGCACCAGACCGAGCAGCAGGCCGAGTCCCGCGAGCACGCCGCCCGTGATCGCCAGCACGGTGGGGGCGTTGCTGGCGGCAGGGGCCGCGACCGGACCCGAGACGGGCGCCCGCGGGAGCTGCTGCGTATCTTCGACCGGGGTTGCGACCCCCGGCGGAGTGGGCTGCGCGCCGGGGCTGACCACCGCGGGGTCCGACCCGATCCGTCCCGCTACCATCCCGGAGCTCACCCCGGCGGGCACGCCCGTCAGCTCCGCCTTGACCTGCAGCAGCGCCGCCTTGAACTCCGCGGCGTCCTTGAACCGCTTGGCGCGGTCCTTCTCCATCGCGCGCAGGATCACGGCCTCCAGCGACGCCGGCATCGCCGGATACGCCATGCGCGGCGGCGGGGGGGGCTCCTTCATGATCATGCGCATGAGTTTCATCTCGTTCTCGTCGTAGAACGGCAGCTTGCCGGTGGTCATCTCGTACAGCGTGACGCCCAGCGAGTAGATGTCGGCCTGCGGGGACAGATCGCGGCCCATGAGCTGCTCGGGCGACATGTAGACCACCGTGCCCAGCGTCATCCCGGCGGCGGTCAGCTGCGGGCCCGAGTCGCCGGCCAGCTTGGCGGTACCGAAGTCCAGCACCTTGACGACGCCGCTGTTGAGGAGCATGAGGTTGGAGGGCTTGATGTCGCGGTGGATCACGCCGGCGGTGTGCGCGAAATGCATGGCGTCGAGCACGGGCAGGAACAGGTCGATCGCCTCCACGGGCGGGATCAGCCCGCGTTCGGAGATCATCTCCTCGAACTCCTTGCCCTCGGCGAACTCCATGACGATGAAGCAGCCGAGTTCGTTCTCGACGAAGTTGTAGATCTGCAGGATGTTTGGATGGCGCAGCCGTGCCATGGCGCGCGCCTCGCGCTCGAAGCGCTTCTTGATCGCGTCGGCCTTGACGAGGTTGGGGTGCAGGGACTTGATCGCGACGATCTGACCCAGGGTCGGGTGCAGGCCCTTGAACACCATGCCCATGCCGCCCTCGCCGAGCAGCTCGGTGATCTGATAATCGCCGACCTTCTTGCCGATCATCTCTTGGGCTGTGAGTGCCATCACCCTCTCCCCTAAAGGCCGAACATCCTCCCCGTGCCCGGAGTGCCGGAGGATCCGGCGGAGCGGACGGGAAAGACACGACCTCCACTCGCCGCGCCCTTGCTCCGGCGGGCCACCCAGCTGGACGCGGGATTATACCATCGGCTGCAGAGGCGCTGCCAGCCGCTGGGATCCGGCGAAGCCGCGCCGGGGCGGCCGTCTGTGGGCTGCCACGCGCGGCGGCTGCCTGCGGACGCAGCGCGCCCCGGCAACAGGGTTGACACTGGCTCGGACCTCGCTATAATCCGCAGCGCTGGTGCGGGGACCAAGCCCTCGCGCCAGGCCGACATCCGGTGCCCCTGTCGTCTAGCCCGGCCTAGGACGGATGGTTCTCAGCCATCAAACACCGGTTCGAATCCGGTCAGGGGTACCAATCTCCCATTGAGCACGGCTCGTTCCGGCACGCCGCGATCTCAGGGCCCATCGGGGTTGGTGTCTCGCCGTCGCCTCCGGGTTCCCCGGCCGGCGGCGCTCCGAGTGCGGGGCGGCGCCGCGTTGGCGCGCGCGGCCGGCAGGGCCGGCGCCCGGCGGGCGGCGGCACGCTTGCGGTTGTTCCGGCTGCGGGCGGCGTCTATCATGGGCGCCCTCGAGGCCCGGCAGCACTGGTTGGGGAGGAGCGAGCGACCATGAGCGGCGGCAACGCCAGCGACACCCAGGCGGCGGATCTCGTCCAGCTCGCGGAGCATCGGGCGCTGGCGGAGCTGGAGGAGGCCTGGCTGGCGCTGGCCGAGCAGGTCACCGAGGCGCCGCTCGAGCCCTTCATCCGCGCCGCGGAGATCGTTGCGTCACAGCAGGAGCAGCCGCTCGCCGCGACGCTGCTCCTGCTGCTGGCGCCGGGGCTGCGGCAGGCGGGGCGGTGGGCCGAGCTGCTGCGGGTGTTGCGCCTGGCCGCCGGCTGGGGAGCGCGCGGCGAGGAGGTACGGGCGGAGCTGGTCGGCTGCCTGCGGCGGCTGCACGCCGGCCGGCCCGGTTTGGAGGCCTACCTGGAGCGCTCGGGGCTCACCGGCACCAGGCCGCTGCTCGAGGCCCTGGCGGAGCTGGAGCGCTTCCTCGGCTTTCCGGTGGGCCAGCACGTCTTCCATGCCGCGGGCTGGGGCGTGGGGCGCGTGGTGGAGGTGGTGCCGCACACCGGCGAGTTGGTCGTGGACTTCGAAGAGCGCCGGGGGCACCGCATCCCGATCGAGGGGGCGGTGCAGTTTCTGGAGCGGCTGCCCGCCGACGACATCCGCGCTCTGTGCTTCTCGGAGCCCGAGCGGCTCCGGCGGCTGGCGGCCGAGGAGCCCGCCGAGCTGATCCGGCTGTGCGTGCGCAGCCGGGGCGGCAGCGCCCCGCTCGCCCAGGTGAAGAACGAGTTGCTCGGACGCGTCGTCGCCCCCGGGGAGTGGTCGAGGTTCTGGGCTCGGGCCCGCCGGGTGTTGATCCACGACCCGCACGTCCATCTCGGTACCGGAAGCCGCCCCACCATCACGCTGCGCGAGAGCGCGCTCAGCTTTGCCGAGCAGATCGTCGAGGAGCTGGCTGCGCTGCGCGAACCGGGGCAGGCGGTCCCGGTGGTCCGCCGGTTCCTGCGCGAGCTGGACAGCGGCAGCGCGGCGATCGCGCCGGCGGCGATCGGCCAGGTGGCGGAGGCCGCGCGGGCGTGTCTGGCCGCCGCAACGCGCCGGCCGCTGCGGGGCGAGCGTGCGGGCGCGGCATGGGAGCTGGGAGAGTTGCTGCGGGAGCTCCAGGCACGCGCCGCGGCGGGCGAGGCCGGGTCGCGGCCGGCGGCGAGTGGGGGCGTGCCGCCGGCGGTGGCTGCGCGCGGGGGAAGTCCCGGCGAGCTGGTCGGCATGCTGCTCGGGGTCCGCGACGCGCGCGCGCGGGAGCGACTGGCCCG
Organism: Planctomycetota bacterium; assembly: GCA_026004615.1. Classification (GTDB taxonomy): domain Bacteria; phylum Planctomycetota; class J058; order J103; family J103; genus BPJM01. Next base: position 104,268 of record BPJM01000001.1, on the reverse strand, counting down.
CGAGACCGCCGCGCGCGATCCCGAGGGCTGGCAGGAGGCGTTCGTGGCGGCGCTCGCCGAGGCGCCGCGCGAGGCGTTCGGGCCGCTGGCGGCGCTGCTCGCCGAGCGCGCTCCCGAGGCGCTGGGGGCAGCGCTCATGCGGCTGGTGACCGCAGCCGACCCGCATCCGGAGGCGTTCCTGGCGCTCGCGCGGGCGATCCTGCAGGAGGGCACGCTGGCGGAACTGCCCGGCGCCCCTTCGCGCGCACTCGTGCTCGAGCGGCTGCTGGCGCTGGTGGACAAGCTGGAGCGGCGCCGCGCCGGGGGCGGCGGTGTGCCGAACCTCCGGCCCCAGGTGCGTGCACTGCTCGAGCCCGAGCAGTACGCCGTGGTGCGCCGCTACTTCGAGGAGGCGTCGCCCCAGGCGGCCCAGCACCTGTACGCCCGGATCATGGCCTCGCACGCGCTGGACGACGAGGTACGCGAGGCGGCGCGGGCCGTGGTCGCTCGCCGCTTCCCGGATCTGCTCCGCAGCGGAGGGGAGTGGTTCTGGGAGGACGGCCGGGTGTATGCCACCCGCGCGGGCATCGCCCGGCAGCAGCAAGCGCTGCACGTGCTGAAGAGCGAGCGCATGTCGGAGGTCGCGCGTGCCATCGGGCAGGCGGCGGCCTTCGGCGATCTGTCGGAGAACGCCGAGTTCACCGCCGCGCTCGAGGAGCGCGACCGCCTGGTGGCGCGGATCGAACGCATGCACAAGGAGCTGGAGCAGGCGGTGCCGCTGGAGGAGGTGGAGGTGCCTGTCGAATACGTCGCGCCCGGGACGGAGGTGACGGTGCGCGACGAGGCGGGCGCTGTGCAGAGGCTGCGCATCCTCGGTCCGTGGGACGTGGACGAGAGCGCCGGGATCATCTCCTACACCGCGCCGCTGGCGGCCGGCCTGCTCGGCCGCAGGCCGGGCGAGCTGGCCGAGATCCGCCTTCCGGACGGGGCGGTCCGCAGGCTGCGGATCGAGCGGATCGAGCGCGCCGTCTGAGCGCTCGCGGGCCGGGCCGAGCCGCTCCGCCACGCACCAGGCGTGCGGGGGGCTCCGCTGGTGGCCGGCGCGGGGTGGTTGCAGGGCGGCGAGCCGCCTGGTTCCACAGGCTTGACGGGTTACGGGGGCCTTCCTACGATTCGGCCATGCGGTGGCGCGGGTCGCGGGCGTGCACTCGGACGAGGAAGCGGGGAGGGAGCAGCGCGGTGGGCCGCTCGGTGATCTCGGGACTGGTGGCCGCGGCATTGCTGGCCGCGGCGCCGGCGGCGTGCGCCGGCGGACCGGAGGCGCGTGCGGGTGCGGGCTCGGCAGCGGCCGGGCCAGGGGCGCCCGCCGAGCGGCGCGGTGGCGGTGCGGGCGCGCCAGCCGCCGGGGACTCGGCCCTGGGCCCGCTCGCTGCCGAGGGTGGCGCCGCGTCGGGCGCGGACCAGCCGCCGCGCGGAACTGCGGCGCGGCCGGCCCCGCGGCGGGCCGAGGTGGTCGACGCCTACGGCGAGGCGATGCAGGTCGAGGAGCCGTACTTGCACCTGGCGGGACGCGGGCTGTTCGCGACCGGCCGCGGCGAGCGGCTGCAGGCGCTGCAGCTCTGGCGGGGGGCGCACCAGCTTCTCATTCCGGTGACCGAGATCGCCCGCGTCGAGCCGGTGGGTCCCAGTCCCTCGGAGAGCGATCTGCTGGTGGTCCGGGTCGTGCTTCAGGACGGGGAACGGGTCGAGGGCAAGGTCGACATCGACCTCGAGCTCCGCGGCCGCGTTCGCTTCGGGGAATACCGCGTGCGGCTCGAGCGCTGCCGCCGCGTGGTGTTCGAGCCTTGAACGCATGGGGAGAGAGCCGGCGGATGAGCCCGCGGGGGGAGGGGCTGTTCGACCTCGAGCTGCCACCGACCGTCGAGGCGGTGGTGCGCAAGGTCGAGGCGATCGCTGGCCAGCCGATCGCTGCGCAGAAGGTCAAGGGGAGCCTGCTCGGTCCCTGTGTCGGCTACTTCGAAGACAAAAGCGGGACTCCGGTCATCGAGGCGAGCGGCAAGCCAGCTCTGGAGGACGTGGTCCTCGAGGTGTTGCGGCTGGCGCTGCGCGGCGGCCGCCGCGAGCAGGACATGCCCTACGGGGAGCTACGCCACGAGCGCAATCGGGCGCTGTGTGCCCGCTTGTACCGCATCGTGGAGGAGGAGTGGCTGTTGCCCGAGGCCGAGGCGCACGGCGTGGCGGTGCGGCGGCATCTGACGCAGCGCTTCGACGCGGAGCTGATCGAGGCGTTGGGTGCCGGCAAGTACCGCAAGGGCGAGGAAGAAGTGCTGCGCACCCGGCTCGCGGCGCTGGACGGCCTGGAGCTGGCGGTGGCGGCGGTCGACCCGGCGACCGCGCGCTGGCAGGTCCAGCGGGTCGGCGAGCTGGACCGGACGGCCGCCAGATCGATGGGCTTCATGCTCTCCGTGATCGACCGCTATCGTCCCTTCGAGTCGGTCGAGCAGATGACCGCCGCTTACTACGTCGCGGTGCCGTTTCTGTTCGACACCGCTGCCAACAGCGCCGCGCCCGCCGGTCGCAAGCGCCGGTGAGGCGGGTGTAGGCGGGTGGCATGCGCGAGCGGGCGGCGCCCCCGGTGTTGCTGCTGTGCGTGGTCGGGCTGACCCCGCGGCTGCTCGCCCACGCGCCGCGGTTGCGCGCGCTCGCGGACGCCGGGGCGCTGGCGAGCCTGGAGCCGCCGCTGCCGGCGGTCACCTCCACCAGCCAGGCCACCATGCTGACCGGCGCGCCGCCGGCGGTGCACGGCATCGTCGCCAACGGCTGGTATTTCCGCGAGCTGGCCGAGGTCTGGTTCTGGCGGCAGTCCAACCGCTTGCTCCAGGGCGAGCAGCTCTGGCAGGCGGCCCGGCGCGTGCGGCCGCGGGCGCGGCTGGCGAAGCTGTTCTGGTGGTTCAACATGTACGCTCCGGTCGACCTCGCGGTGACCGTGCGCCCGCACTATCCGGCGGACGGGCGCAAGATCCCGGGGATCTACACCGAGCCCCCCGAGCTGGAGCGGGAGCTGGAGGAGCGGCTCGGCCCGTTTCCGCTCTTTCGCTTCTGGGGGCCGGCGGCGGATCTCGCCTCCAGCCGCTGGATCGCCGAGGCGGCGCTGGCGGTCTGGCATGGGCACCGCCCGGATCTGATGGCGGTCTACCTGCCCCACCTGGACTACGACGCGCAGCGCTACGGGCCGGACGACGAGCGCGTGTTGCGGGCGGTCGGCGAGGTGGATCGGCTCGCCGGCGCGCTCGTCGAGGTTGCGCGGGCGGCGGGCGGCGCGGTGCTGGTCGTCTCCGAGTACGGGCTGGAGCCGGTGCGGCGCGCGCTCCATCCCAACCGGGCGCTGCGCGAGGCGGGCCTGTTGCGGGTGCGGGCGAGCCGCTGGACGGGGGAGCTTTTGGATGCCGGAGCCTCGCGCGCCTTCGCGGTCTGTGACCATCAGATCGCGCACGTCTATGTGCGAGACCCGCAGGACCTGGGCCGGGTGCGCGAGGTGCTCGGGCGCCTGGAGGGGGTGGCCGAGGTCTGGGGTGCGGAGCAGCTGCGGGAGGCGGGGCTCGGGCATCCGCGGGCGGGGGAACTGGTGTTGCTCGCGGCACCGGACGCGTGGTTCGCCTATCCATACTGGCTGGATGAGGCATGCGCTCCCGATTTCGCCCGCACGGTCGATATCCACCGCAAGCCGGGTTTCGATCCGCTGGAGCTGTGGCTGGAGCCGGGGGTGCGGACCCGCCTGCGGCTGGCATGGCGGCTGGTGCAGAAGGCGCTCGGCATGCGCTATCTCATGGACGTCATCGCGCGCGATGAACGCCTGGTCGGCGGCTCGCACGGCCTCGTGCCCTCGGAGCCGGAACGGGGTCCGCTGGTGATCGGCTGGCCGGCGGACCTGCTGCCGGCGGGGCGCGAGCGGTTGCCGATGGGCGAGGTCAAGGCGCTGGTGCTGCGCGCGCTGGCTCGCGAGCGCGCCCTCGCATAAGGTAGGATTCGCGGCGGGCGCGCCGGCCAGCGGCCGGCAGCGCCATCGCGGGTGCGGAGGGCCTGGTGAGCGAGCGCGCGCGGAACGAGACGAGCGCGGCCGAGACTGGCCACGCGGCCCCGGGCGTCGGAGGGACGCCGGCGGGCGCCGGCGCCGAGCCTCCCCGGGGTACGCCCTTCGGGCCCTACCTGCTGGTCGCCGAACTCGGGCGGGGTGCGATGGGGGTGGTCTACCGCGGCTACCACCGGGAGCTGGGGCGGCCCTGCGCGATCAAGACGATCAACCCCCAGTTGCTGGACGAGGAGGCGGTGCAGCGCTTCGTGCGCGAAGGGCGCGCGACCGCCAGGCTCGGCAAGCATCCGAACCTCGTGCAGGTCTTCGATGCCGGGGTGATCGAAGGCACGCCCTACATCGCGATGGAGCTGGTGGAGGGTGAGCCGCTGGACCGGCTGGTGGCGCGCCGGGGTCCGCTCGGCGAGCGGGAGGTCCTGGAGATGGCGCGCAAGATCGCCCTGGCGCTGGATCACGCCCACCGGCGCGGGATCGTGCACCGCGACCTCAAGCCCGGCAACGTGGTCATCGACCGGGAGGGGGAGCCGCAACTGCTGGACTTCGGCCTGGCGAAGGACGTGCACAGCGCGTCGCTGGTCTCCACCGCGGGCGCGATCATCGGCACCCCGGCCTACATGGCTCCCGAGCAGGCGCAGCCGGGCCTGGCCCCTGTCGACCGGCGCGCGGACGTGTACGCGCTCGGCGCGTTGATCCACCATGCGCTGACGGGCAAGCCGCCGTTTGCGGGCGACAGCATGGTGGCGACGATCGTCAAGGTGCTGACCCAGGACCCGCCGCGCCTGTCGCAGCTGGTCGGGGCGAGCCGCGATCTGGAGGCGATCGTCGAGCGGGCGATGGAGAAGTCGCCGGCGCGGCGCTATCAGACGGCGCTCGAGATGGCGGATGACCTCTCGCGCGTGATCGCCGGGGAGCCGCCGCGGGCACGCGCGCTCAGCGGGCCGGCGCGGCTGTGGCGGCGGGTGCGCCGCAACCGCAAGGCGCTGGCGGCGGTGGGGGTGCTGCTCCTGGGGTTCGCGGGGGCGACGGGCTACCTATTGTACCGGCTGGCGGACGCCGGGCGTGCCATCCTGCAGCGCAATCGCGCGGCGGCGTTGCTCGGCAACATGTATGGCAACGAATCCGCGGCGCGCCGCATCGAGATCTTCGAGCGCGCCATCGCACTCGATCCGAGCTGGGACCGGGCGTATTTCCAGCTGGCGGTGGCCTACCTGGACCGAGCGCTGGAGCTCGATCCGGTCGATCGGGTGCAGGGGCGCGAGCTCAGGCGCAAGGCGATCGAGGTCCTGCAACGGGGGATCGCGCGCGGGCTCGGCGTGGTGGGCTACTACCAGCTCGCCAACACCTACGAAGAGCTGCTGGACTACCCGCAGGCGACGGAAAACCTGCGGCGGGCGGTGGCGCTGGACCCGGAAGGGCTGTTCGGGATGCGGGCGGCGTGTGCGCTGGCCCTGCTGGAGGGGCGGTTCCGGCAGGCGGAGGCGATCGGCACGCGGGTGCTCGAGATCGCCCCCGACGACGACCTGACCTACTGGCGCCGGGGCACGGCGCGCCTGGCGCTGGAGGACTATGCAGGCGCGGCCGCCGACGGCGAGCAGGCGGTGAAACTGTGGGACATCGAGCCCGAGTATCACCTCCTGGCGGCGGAGGGCTGGCTGGGGGCGGGGGAGCTTGCGGCCGCCGGTCGCTGGGTCCTGGAGGCCCGCCAGATCCATGCGGAGCACCCGCTCCTGCGGGTGGTGCTCGCAGACCGCGCGTTGCGGGATGGCCAGGCGCAGCGGGCGCTGGCGCTGGCGGAACTGGCGCTGGCGCAGCAGCCGCGCGAGCCCCGCTGTCACGTCGCGCGGGCGCGCGCGCGCCTGGCGCATGACGACCTGCTCGGGGCGCGCTCGGACCTCGAGGCGGCCCTGGCGCTCCATGCCCACGAGCCGCACGCGGTGGCGGACCTCGCCGCCCTGCAGGACGGGGCGCAGGCCCTGCCGCCGGCCGAGGCCGGAGCGGCGGCGCTGGCCGCGGCGGGGGGTGCGCGCCTTCGAGCGGGGCGGCTACGGGTTGGCGGAGCTGGCGGCGCGGCGCGCACTCGAGCTGGACAGTGCGCACCCGCTGGCGCTCGCGCTGCAGGCGCGGGTGCTGCTCGCGCGCGGGAACGCGGCCGAGGTGCTGCGGCAGCTGGCGCCCGAGCGCGTCGGCGAGCGCCCGGAGCTACGCGCGCTCCGCGCACTGGCGCTGTTGCGGCTGGGCGAGCGGCAGGCGGCGGCGGCGGAGGTGGCGCGCGCCCTCGCCGGTGCGGAACAGCCGCTGCTCGCGCTGGCGGTGCGGGCGCAGCTGCGGCTGGGAGCGGGCGAGGCCGAGCTGGCGCTTGTGGACGCGGAGCGGGTGCTGCGTGCCGACCCGCTCGCGGTCGAAGCGTTGCTGGTGCGTGCGAGCTGCCGGCGGGCGATCCGGGACATGCGCGGCGCCGAGGAAGACGAGCAGCTCGCAGCGTGGCTCGCTCCCGACCTGGAGCGCGGTCGGGACGAGACGCGCTGAAGGGGGGTCCGCGCGGCCAGCACGCAGCCTTCTCTTCCAGTCACGGTGCGGACCTGCGGGCGAAGCGGCGGGGAGCGTCGCCGTAACTTTTGCGCCTCCCCTCTGGGCGACTCGCACTTGGGGCGACTTTTTTCTTGGAAATTCGCCGATCGATGTCAGAGGGTATTCACAGAATCCTCGATGAGGGTTCGCGGGTAACCCGAGTTCGGAGGAGGGGAGGACTGGCGGATGGCCAAGAGGACGGCGAAGAAGAGGACCGGCAAGAAGAAGACGGCGAAGAAGGCGGCCGGGCGCAAGAAGGCGGCGAAGAAGACCGCGAAGAAGAAGGGTCGCAAGAAGAAGGCGGCGAAGAAGACCGCCAAGAAGCAGGGCCGCAAGAAGAAGGCGGCGAAGAAGACCGCGAAGAAGAAGGGTCGCAAGAAGAAGGCAGCCAGGAAGGCTGGCAAGAAGACAGCCAAGAAGGCAGCCAAGAAGGCCGGCCGGAAGACGGCGCGCAGGCGCACCACCCGCCGCCAGGGCGCGGCCGCAGCGCCGGCGGCGGCGCCGGCAGCTCCGCCCATGGGGTGAGCCGAGCAGCTTCGGACGGATCAGGCCTGCTGTCCTGGGCCGTTCGCCGCAGGGAGGGCGTACCTCGTAGGTGGCGGCACCCGCGATGGTGTGTCGCCACCTGTGCTCAGGTGGAGTGATCCGGGGAGGGGAGGCATTCGCATGGCTCGCAGGAAGGCCAAGGGGGCGAAGAAGAAGGCGGCCGGCAAGTCCGTGAGGAGGGCGGCCGGGAAGAAGGCGGCGAAGAAGAAGGCCGCCGGGAAGAAGACCGCCAAGAAGAAGGCGGCCAAGAAGAAGACCGCGAAGAAGAAGACCGCGAAGAAGAAGGCCGCCAAGAAGAAGGCGGCGAAGAAGAAGACCGCCAAGAAGAAGGCTGCCCGAAAGCGGGCGCGCAAGGGGGCGGCGCGCCGGCCGGCCAGCGAGGCGTTCATGCGGCCGGTGCAGCCCGACGAGGCGCTCGCGGCGGTGGTCGGTGCGGGCGCGCGTCCGCGCACCGAGATCGTCAAGCGACTCTGGGACTACATCCGGACGCACGGCCTGCAGGATACGGTGAATCGGCGCATGATCAACGCCGATGAGAAGCTGCAGGCGGTGTTCAACGGCAAGTCGCAGGTCAGCATGTTCGAGATGACCAAGCTGGTCAACCAGCACCTGATCACCGGCTGAAGGTTCGGGCAGTCCTGCCGCGCGGCGGCGGACCGCGGGCCCCGGGGGAGTCGGATCGCCGGGGCCCGCCCGGCAAGGAGGCGTGTGGGCCGGAGGGGCGGCACGCCGGGTCCGTCCGGGGGTGTGCTACATTGTCGTGGGTTCGGTGCACCTCCTGGAGGGCGCCATGCAGGGGCCCCAGTGTCCATCGTGCCACGGCCGGGAGTGGCAGCTCGTCGACCACGAGGAGCGCCGGGAGCGCTGGCCGGTGGTGGCGGGGGAGACGATCTACCGCTGCGGGCGCTGCGGCCGGCTCGGGGTCCGCTCGTGGGTCGAGAGCCACGGCACCGATCCGCTGCGCCGGTCGTTTCGCGACACCTGGGAGTTCCCGGAAGGGGGTCGGTGAGGGAGCGGGGAGCGACGGGCGGCGGGCATGCTCCAGGCGCCGCCAGGGCACGCGCCCGGCGTTCTATTCGGGTCCGGACCGCCGGCGGATGGTCCAGGCGCGGTGGGGCGGGCGGCGCTGGAAGTCGGGCGGGGTGGTGCGGGCGGTGACGTCACGCACCAGCAGCCCTGGGCCGAGTTCCTGCTGCGCCAGGGCGAACCGGCGGTAGTTGGTCGAGAAGAGCAGGGTGCCGCCCGGCGCCAGCAGGGCGAGCGCCGCGCGGAGCAGCCGGACGTGGTCGCGCTGCACGGCGAAGTCGCGCTCCAGGCGGCTGGAGCGGGAGTGGGTCGGGGGGTCGACGACGATGAGATCGTACGGGCGCTCCCCGCTGGCAGCGGCGCGCTCGAGCCACGCCAGCGCGTCCGCGCGGACGAGCCGGTGGCGCTCTCCCGGGGTGATGCCGTTGTGGCGTAGGTTGTCGGCCGCCCAGCGCAGGTAGGTGCGGGACAGATCGACCGAGGTGGTCGCGGCCGCCCCGCCGGCAGCGGCATACACGGTGAAGGCCCCCGTGTAGCAGTAGAGATTGAGCACGCGCCGGCCAGTGGCCATCTTTTGTACCCAGGCCCGGGTCGGCCGGTGGTCGAGGAACAGCCCGGTGTCGAGGTAGTCCGAGAGGTTCACCCGGAAGACAAGCCCGCCCTCGCGGACCAGGAACTCGGCACGCTCGGAGGCCAGGCGCTGGATCTGGCGGCCGCGGCGCTGCCGGCGGCGGACCTTGTAGAACAGGTTCGGGGCTCTGAGCCCCAGGACCTCGCCCACCACCGCCAGGATGCGCTCCCGCTCTCGCCCGCCGTCGCCGTCGGCCGGCTCCGAGCGCGGGGCGAAACGCTGCACGTGCGCGCGGCCGTCGTACAGGTCGATGGCGAGGCGCCAGCCGGGCACGTCGCGGTCGTAGATCCGGTAACAGCTGAGTCCCGTGCGCCTGGCCCAGCGGCCGAAGTGCCGGTGCATGCGCCGGAGGCGGTTGGCGAACTGCTCGATGGGTGCGGTCATGGCGGCCGCTCCTGCGAGGCCTGGCGGTCCGGTGCGCCCGGCCCGGCGCGGGCTGGAGCGCGGCGGGCCGAGCCGGTGGGCCGCGGCGGAGCGCGGCGCGGCGGCGGGCCCGCGACGTTGTGGCCGCGCCGGGCCTGACGGCGCGTGCGCGCCGCGAGCAGGCCCTGCGATCATCATATTGGGCGCGCGCGGCTGCGGCGTCCAGGGCCACGCGGGATGCGGCGCCACGACCCGCCCGCGCGCTGGCGCGGGCGCACCGCGGGCGCTATGCTCGCGCTCCGGCGCGCGCGCCAGCGGAGCGCGGCGCCCGGGTGCGCGCGGGCGAGGTCGGAACGCGGGCAGGACAACCTGCCCCGGGGGGAAGATGCCCATGCGATGGTGGCTTGCGTTGCGGTGTTTCTTTCGGGTGCTCCGGGGTCGTGCGTTGCCGGCGGATCCGCGCCTGCTCCTGCCAGCTGCCGGCGCCGCGCCGCCGGCGGCGCCCGCGGACAGGCAAGCAGAGGCGCCCGCGACGGGGCGGGCCGCCGGCGCGGTGGAGCTGCTGCGCCTGCTGCAGCGGGAGGGACGCCTGGTGGACTTTCTGTGGGAGGACATCGACGCCTACACCGACGAGCAGGTCGGGGCGGCGGTCCGAGGCGTGCATCGCGGCTGCCGCCGGGTGCTGGAGCGGTACCTCGCGCTCCAGCCGGTGATCGACGGCGAGGAGGGCGCGATGGTGACGATCGAGCAGGGGTTCGATCCGCGTGCGATCGAGTTGACCGGCGAGGTCAGGGGCGTTCCGCCCTTTCGGGGCACGCTACGCCATCCGGGGTGGCGCGCCAGTCGGATCGAGCTGCCGGAACTGCCCGGCGGCGCCTGCGGCATCGTGGCGCCGGCCGAGGTGGAGATCGGCTGAACGGCGGGTGCGAGACGAGGTGCGCGGTCGCGGGGGACGCGGACCATGAAGCGCTACGTGGTCGGGATCGACCTCGGTACCACCAACACCGTGCTCGCAGCTGCCGAGGCCGAGGCCGGGCACGAGCCGGCGGTGCCGGAGGTCATGGCAGTGCCCCAGCTCGTCGGGCCGGGGGAGGTGGAGGCGCGCCCGGTCCTGCCCTCGGCCGTCTATCTGCCGGCGCCGGGAGAGTTCGGCGAGCAGGGACTGGTGCTGCCATGGGGCGCGCCCGCGAGCGTGGTCGGGTGCTTTGCGCGCGAGCACGGAGCCAAGGTCGCCGGCCGGCTGGTCACCTCGGCAAAATCCTGGCTCTGCCACCGCCGAGCCGACCCGCGGGCCCCGCTGCTACCGCTGGGAGCGCCGCCGGAGCTGGAGCGCATCTCGCCCGTCGAGGCGCAGCGCCGCGTGCTCGAACACCTGGTACACGCCTGGGACCGCGCACACCCCGAGGCCCCGCTGGCGGCCCAGGAGGTGCTGCTGGCGGTGCCGGCTTCCTTCGATGCGGTCGCGCGCTCGCTCACACTGGAGGCTGCGCGTGCAGCGGGCATCGCGGAGTTGACGCTGCTGGAGGAGCCGCAGGCGGCGTTCTACGCCTGGCTGGCCGCCCTCGGCGAGGGGTGGCGGCAGCACGTGCGCCCAGGCGACACGATCCTCGTCTGCGACATCGGCGGCGGCACCACGGACTTCAGCCTGATCGCCTGCGGGGAGCGCGAGGGCAACCTCGTGCTGGAGCGGGTGGCGGTGGGCGAGCACCTGCTGCTGGGCGGGGACAACATGGACCTGGCGCTGGCGCACCGGGTGGCGGCGCGGCTCGGCGCCGAGCTGGACCCCTGGCAGTCGCGGGCGCTGTGGCTGGAATGCGCCCGGGCCAAGGAGGAGCTGTTGAGCCGGCCGGAGCTGGAGCGGGCGCCGGTGACGATTCCGGGGCGCGGGCGGCGGCTCGTCGGGGGGCAGGTCCGGGGCGAGGTGCTGCGGCGCGACATCGACGAGGTGGTCATCGAGGGATTCTTCCCGGTGTGTGGGGCGGAGGATCGTCCGCGGGCGGGGCGGCGCGCGGCGCTGCGCGAGATCGGCCTGCCGTATGCGGCGGACCCTGCGATCACGCGCCACCTCGCGGCGTTCCTCGGCCGCCACGTGCAGTCGGGCGAGCGGGCGCTGGCGCACCCGCGCCTGGTGCTGTGCAACGGCGGCGTCATGCAGGCCGAGGCGCTGCGGCGGCGGTTGCTCGAGGTGCTCGCGAGCTGGTCCGGCGCGCCGGTCCTGGAGCTGCCGGGCGCGAGTTACGACGTAGCGGTGGCGCGCGGCGCGGCCTACTACGGGCTGGTGCGGCGCGGCCGCGGGATCCGGATCCGCGGCGGCTCGCCGCGCAGCTACTACGTCGGTTTCGAGGCGGCGGTGCCGGCGGTGCCCGGATTGCAGCCGCCGATGCAGGCGGTGTGCGTGGTGCCGTTCGGCCTGGAAGAGGGCACGGAGACCGAGGCTCCGGGGGTGGAGCTGGGCCTGGTGACCGGCGAGACGGTGGAGTTCCGGCTCTTCGCCTCCACGGCCCGCAAGGACGACCGGGCAGGCACGCTGCTCCAGCAGCTGCCGGCGGAGCTGGAGCCGCTGGCGACGCTGCAGGCGGCGCTGGAGCCGGTGCGGGGCGAGGCGGCCCAGCAGGGAGAGGTGGTCCCGGTCGGGCTGCGGGCGCGGCTCACCGAGATCGGCACCCTGGAGCTGTTCTGCGTCGCGCGCCAGCAGCCGGAGCGGTGCTGGCGGCTGGAGGTGAATCTGCGCAAGCCGGCGGACTGAGGGACTCCCCAGGCCGGCCGCAGCCCGGCCTGGCCGCCGCGTCCGGCCTTGCTCGGGGCATGGGTCCACGTGGCTCGAGGGGGGCGCGCAGCCGCAGAGGATGGCGGCGGATCTCCGGCGGCGGTATCCTCGCCGCTGCGGGGCGCTCAAGGCCCGGGACCGCCCGTGCCGTATCCTGTAGAGTCATCGGTGGGCGGTCCGGGCGGCGGGCTGCGGCACGGGCCGGTGGTTGCGGCCGGAGGGACGGCAGGGGATGTGCGGCATCTTCGGCTACGTCGGCTCGCGTCGGGCAAGCCCGGTGTTGATCGAAGGGCTGCGCCAGCTCGAGTACCGGGGCTACGACTCGGCGGGACTGGCGGTGCTGGATGGCGGCCTCAAGGTCGTACGCACCGCCGGCAAGATCGCCGTGCTGGAGCGGCGGCTGCGCGGCGAGCGGCTGGACGGTTCGTGCGGCGTCGCGCACACGCGCTGGGCCACGCATGGCGCGGCGACCGAGCGCAACGCCCACCCGCACACCGGTTGCCGGGGCGAACTGGCGGTCGTCCACAACGGGATCATCGAGAACCACCTGGCGCTGCGCCGGGAGCTGCAGGCGCGCGGCCACCGCTTTCAGTCCGAGACCGATACCGAGGTGCTGGCCCACCTGATCGAGGACGCTTACGAGGGCAGGCTGGAGCAGGCGGTGATGCGCGCCCTGGCGCGGGTGCGCGGGGCATATGGCATCGCGGTGTTGCACCGCGAGGAGCCGAACCGCATCGTGCTGGCGCGGTGCGGCTCGCCGCTGGTCATCGGCATCGGAGCGGGCGAGCACTTCGCGGCGAGTGACGTCACGGCGCTCATACGCTACACGCGGCATGTGATCCACCTGGAGGATGGCGATGTCGCGGTGCTGGAGCCAGGGCGGTTCTCGATCACGAGCATGAGCGCGGGGGCGGCGGTCGACCGGGAGGTGGAGACGGTCGACTGGGACGTCGACGAGGTCGCCCGCGGCGGCTACCCGCACTACATGCTCAAGGAGATCTGCGAACAGCCGGAGTCCATCCGCAACGCCATCCGCGGGCGGATCGTGCTCGAGGATGGCATCCCCAAGCTCGGCGGCCTGGAGGCGGTGATCGAGCAGGTGCGGCGCTGCCGCCACCTGGTCATCGTGTCCTGCGGCACGTCGTTCTATGCCGGCATGGTCGGGCGCTACCTCATGGAGGAGTTCACCGACCTGACGGTCGAGGTCGAGCTGGCGAGCGAGTTCCGCTACCGGCGGCTCCAGCTGGGCGAGCGCACCATGGTGCTGGCCATCAGCCAGTCGGGCGAGACCGCGGACACGCTGGCCGCGGTGCGCGAGGCGAAGCGGAAGGGGGCGCTCTGCCTGGGTCTGGTCAACGCGGTCGGCTCCAGCATCGCGCGCGAGACCCATGCGGGGGTGTACATGCACGCCGGGCCGGAGATCGGGGTGGCGTCGACCAAGGCCTTCACCAGCGAGCTGGTCATCCTGACGCTCATGGCGCTGCTGTTCGGACGGCACCGGCGGCTGTCGCTGTTCGAGGGCAGGCGCGTGCTGGAGGAGCTACAGCGCCTGCCGGAGCTGGTGGCGCGGGTGCTGGAGCAGCGCCAGCAGATCCGGGAGCTGGCGGAGCGGTTCGCCGACTGCGAGCACTTCCTGTACATCGGCCGCCGCTTCAGCTATCCCATCGCGCTCGAAGGAGCGCTCAAGCTCAAGGAGATCGTCTACGTGCACGCCGAGGGCTACGCGGCGGGGGAGATGAAGCACGGACCCCTGGCGCTGATCGACCCTTCGTACGTGTGTGTGGCGCTGTGCCCGCGCAACGAGGTGCAGGACAAGACCCTGTCCAACATGCAGGAGGTGCGGGCGCGTGGCGGGCGGATGATCGCGCTCACCACCGAGGGCGATCCGGCGGCGCGGGAGCTGGCGGATGCGGTCATCGAGGTGCCGGCGACGCTGGAGTGCCTGAGCCCGGTGCTGGAGGTGGTGCCGCTGCAGCTGTTCGCCTACGACCTGGCCGTGCTGCGGGGGCGCGATGTGGACAAGCCCCGCAACCTCGCCAAGTCGGTCACCGTGGAATAGCGGCTGGTGTGGCAAGCGCGCGAGAAGGCAACCGGCGGCAGCGATGAAGCCGGCGCTGGCATTCCGGATCGAGGCCCGAGATCCGCGGACCGCAGCTCGTACGGGACGGCTGCGGCTGCTGCGGGGTGAGGTGCGGACCCCGGCCTTCATGCCGGTGGGCACCGCCGGCGCCGTCAAGGGAGTGCTGCCGGCGCAGCTGCGCGGGCTCGGTGCCGAGATCGTGCTCGGCAACACCTACCACCTGCTGCTGCGGCCGGGGCCGGATGTGGTGCGGGCGGCAGGGGGGTTGCCGGCCTTCATGGGCTGGCACGGGCCCATGCTGACGGACTCGGGGGGCTTCCAGGTCTTCTCGCTGGCCCAGGTGCGGCGGATCACCGAGGAGGGGGTTCGCTTCCGCAGCCACGTCGACGGCCGGGAGGTGATGCTGAGCCCGGAGCGCTCGATCGAGGTCCAGCACGCGCTGGGCGCCGACATCATCATGGCGTTCGACGAGTGCCCGCCCGGTCAGGCCGGCCGGGCGGAGGTGCGGCGTGCGGTCGAGCGCACGCTCGCGTGGGCGGAGCGGTGTGTGCGCGTGCACCGGCGGGCCGGGAGCGAGCAGGCGCTGTTCGGCATCCAGCAGGGTGGGACCGACCCGGCGCTCCGCCGGCAGTGCACCGAGCGGCTGCTGGAGCTGGATCTGCCCGGCTACGCGGTCGGTGGGCTCGCGGTGGGGGAGGAGCGGGCGGCGACGTTCGAGACGCTGGCGGTGGCAGCGCCGCTGCTGCCTGCCGATCGGCCCCGGTATCTCATGGGGCTCGGCAAGCCCGACGACCTGGTGGAGGCGATCGGGCTCGGGATCGATCTGTTCGACTGCGTGGTGCCCACGCGCAATGCGCGGAATGCCACCGCCTACACGGCGGCGGGGCGGCTCAACCTGCGCAACGCCCGCTTCCGCACCGACTGGGGGCCGCTGGAGGAGGACTGTGATTGCCACGCCTGCCAGAGCGTCAGCCGCGCCTACCTGCGCCACCTGCTCCTGGTGGGCGAGCCGCTCGCCGGCACGCTGATCTCCATCCACAACCTTCGGTTCTACATGCGGCTGTGTGCAGCGGCGCGTGCGGCGATCGCGCAGGGCTGCTACGCCGAGTGGGCGGGCCGGTTTCTGGAGCGTTTCCGGGGCGGGCAGAGCTGAGCCGGCTCCCGGCGCGGGCGCACCTCGCTTGACCACCCCCGAAGGGGGGCTATAATCGGCCGCTTCCCGGCCGCACGAAGCGGCGTTCCGCCATCGGGAGCGTGCCCGTGATCGGACGTCTCATGCTGGGCGCTGGTGCCATGGTGCTCGCCGCGCTGCCGGCGCTGGCGCGCGCGAGCGAGCAGGCCCCGGCCGAGCCGGCCGGGGCCGGGCAGGCGCCGCCGCTCTGGGTGCAGTTGCTGCCCTGGGTGGCGATCTTCGTACTGTTCTACTTCCTCCTCATCCGGCCCCACAGCAAGCAGCAGCGCGAGCGGCAGGCGATGCTGGCGCGGATCAAGAAGAACGACCGGGTGCTGACGACCGGCGGCATCTACGGCACGGTCACCAGCGTGCGCGACGACGAGGTCACCCTCAAGGTCGACGAGGCGACGGGGGTCCGCATGCGCTTCGCCCGCTCGGCGATCGCCGCCATCCTCGGCGAGGAAGGCGAAGACAAGGGCAAGGGCAAGCAGAAGGGTTAGGCCGGCGAGCACCGGGGACCTCGGCCGGCAGCCGCACCACGGGGGCAGGGGCGCATGCAGCAGGTCGAGCGTTGGAAGTTCGCCGTCATCGCGGGCGTCACCGCGCTGTTCCTCGGCTTCTGGGCCGGATTGCCGACCACGCTCGGCATCGATCTCGCCGGCGGCACCGAGCTGCGCTACGACCTCGATGTGAGCAGCATTCCCGCCGAGCACCGCTCGCCGGAGCTGACCAAGGCCACGGTAGACCTGCTGGCCCGCCGGCTGGACAGCCTCGGCATGAAGGAGATGACCCTGCGGCCGGTGGGCGAGTACTCGTTCATGGTCCAGCTGCCCGGGGTCTCCTCCACCGAGGCCGAGCAGATCAAGAACGTGATCGCGACCTCGGGCAACCTCTGGTTCAAGATCGTCCACAACAGCAAGGGCCGGGATCCGTTCGGACCGAATGGCTGGGTGACCTGGCAGCGCAACGACCCGGAGGTCCAGGCTCTGATCGCCGAGATCCAGCAGCGCAAGGATCGAGGCGAGTACAACCCGCAGGAGGAGTTCTACGACGTCGCCATCTACGAGGTGCGCGACAAGCAGGGGCGCGTGCTGGAGCGCTTCCCCATCCTGGTCGAGAACGAGGACGCGGTGCCCGGTGAGCTGCTCGCCGGCGCCGACTTCGGGCGGGACCAGTTCGGAGCACCGGCAGTCGAGTTCTACATGAAGCCGGCCGGTGCGGCGCGCCTGGGGGCGACGACCGAGAAGCACACGGGCGCCGCGATGGCGATCGTGCTCGACGGCACGGTCATCTCGGCGCCGACCATCCAGTCGACGATCACCGACCGGGGGATCATCACCGGACGCTTCAGCCGGGCCGAGGTCGAGCAGCTGGTCACCGTGCTTCGTTCGGGGGCGTTGCCGGCCAAGCCCATCTTGCAGAGCGAGGACACGATCGCCCCCACGCTGGGTGCGGACTCGATCCGCCGCGGGCTCGTCGCGGTGGTGGCCGGGGTCGCGGTGACGCTCGCCTTCATGGTGCTCTACTACCGGCTGGCCGGGCTGGTGGCGAATGTCGCCCTCGTGTTGAACCTCATCATCCTCATGGGCGCCATGAGCCTGTTCGGCGCCACGCTCACACTGCCGGGGATCGCCGGCATCG
This sequence comes from Planctomycetota bacterium, assembly GCA_026004615.1. Lineage (GTDB taxonomy): Bacteria > Planctomycetota > J058 > J103 > J103 > BPJM01. The sequence goes on along the minus strand of BPJM01000001.1, from coordinate 87,403 downwards.
TGCTCGTCATGGGCATGGCGGTCGACGCCAACATCCTGATCAACGAGCGCATCCGCGAGGAGTTCGACCGGGGCCTGCCCATCGGGGAGGCGGTGGCGGCGGGCTACCGCCACGCCTTCAGCGCGATCATCGACTCGAACGTCACGACGGTGCTCACCGCGATCATCCTGTACGCGGTCGGGACCGGTCCCATCCGCGGCTTCGCCGTCACCCTCATGATCGGCATCGTGACCTCGATGTTCACTGCGCTGTGGGTGACGCGGGTGCTGTTCGACTGGCTGCTGGCGCGGGGCTGGTATACCCGGCCCAACTACCTGCGGGTGCTGGCCGATACGAACTTCCCCTTCCTCAAGAAGCGGCGGGTGTTCGTGCTGACCGCGGTGGTGCTGCTCAACCTCGGGTTCGCCGCGTTCGCGCTGCGAGGCGAGGAGAAGTACGGGATCGACTTCAACGGGGGGATCGCGGTCCGGATGCGGCTCAAGGAGCCGCTCGGCATCGAAGAGGTGCGGGCGCGGCTGAAGGGTCTGGAGCGCGGTGGCAGGCGGCCGTACGAGGCGGTCGAGGTGCAGCGGATCGGAGAGGCGCTTCCGGATGGCCGCGCCAGGACCTTCCAGCTGCTGCTGACGGCGAGCGGGGATCGGACCGCCGCGCTCATCCCGGCTGCCGCCGCCGAGACGCGCGCGGCGGCCGCGGCGGGCCACGCTCCGGCGGCCGCCGAGGTGGAGGGCGCATCCGGGCCGGAGGAGAGCGAGGCTGCACGGCTGGCCGCGCCGCGCACCATGCAGGAGCAGTTCATCGAGGACATCGAGGCCATCTTCGGGGACGTGCTGCTACCCGATCCGTTCGGGGAGCCGAGGTTCACCACCGTCGGGGAGGGCGAGCAGCGGCGGCTGATCATGGAGATGGAGGTGCGGCTCGATCCGCAGGCGGCCGAGGGGCTGACCGCGGAGGAGGTGCAGGCGCGGCTGCGCGCGCTCGGCGGGGGCCCGGCGGCGGGCACGGTGACCGCGACCGCCGACCCGCTGGCCGGGATCACCGTGACCCGCACCGCCGATGTGCTGCTGGTGCGGACGGCGGAGCTGCCGTTCGAGACGCCCCGGGAGCCGCTCTATTGGAAGGTCCGGGGGGCGATCGACAAGCTGTTCGGCCCCCAGATTGCGACCCCGTTTCCGTTCAAGAACGCGATCGGCGCCAGCGTCGCGCACAACCTGCGGGCGCGCGGCATCATGGCGGTGCTGCTGTCGTTGCTCATGCTCATCGGCTACATCGCGTTCCGCTTCGAGTTCAAGGCCGGGCTGGCGGCGGCGATGTGCCTGTTCCACGACGTCGCGGTCACCCTCGGCGTGATGATGGTGCTCGACTGGACGAGCCCCTGGACGGGCATCGACGCCAAGATCAATCTGACGACGATCGCAGCGTTCCTCACGATCGTGGGCTACTCGATCAACGACACCATCATCACCTTCGACCGCATCCGCGAGAACCTGGCGCGGGCCAATCCTCACGACGACCGCGAGGAGATCATGGAGCGCTCGATCAACCAGATGCTGAGCCGGACCGTGCTCACCTCGAGCACGGTGCTGCTGGTGCTGGTCGTGCTGGCCCTGGCCGGGGTGAGCTCGCTCATGGGGTTCACCCTCGCCATGATCGCCGGAGTGGTCTTCGGGACCTACTCCTCGATCTACGTCGCCACCCCCATCCTGCTCGCGAGCGGGCGCGGACTCCGCAGGGTCGTGCTGGCGGAGCTGGTATTCATCGCCGCGGTGCTGGTGCTGCGGAGCTATCTCTGAAGACCGGGGCGGCGGCCCGCCCGCGTGCGGGCTCAGCCGGCCGCCGGCTCGCCGAGTCGCGCGATCACCGCCTCGGTGAACTCCGCGGTGCCGAGCGTGCCGCCCAGGTCGCGCGTGCGGAGCCCCTCGGCGAGCGCGCGGTCGTAGGCGGTGCGGATGCGGCTGGCGGCGCGGCGGAGCTCCTCGCGGCCGCGCGTCTCGGCCAGGTGGTTGAGCATCATGGTGGCGGACATGATGACCGCCAGCGGATTGGCGAGCCCCCGCCCGGCGATGTCGGGAGCGGTGCCATGCACGGCCTCGAACACCGCGCAGTCCTCTCCGATGTTGGCCCCCGGCACCACGCCCAGCCCGCCTACCAGACCTGCGCACAGATCGCTGACCACGTCGCCGTAGAGGTTTTCCAGCAGCAACATGTCGAAGGCGCTCGGGTCCTGCACCAGCTTCATGCAGCCGGCGTCGATGATCATCTCGTCGTAGGCGATCTCCGGGTAGCGCTCGTGTACGGCGCGCGCGCACCTGAGGAACAGCCCGTCGGTCAGCTTGAGGATGTTGGCCTTGTGGAAGACGGTGACGCGCCTGCGGCCGCGGCGGGCGGCGTAGCGGAACGCCCAGGCCGCGATGCGCGAGCAGGCGCGCTCGGTCGCCACCTTGAGGCTGGTGACCACGCCCGGGGCGACCTCGTTCTCGATGCCGCTATAGAGCCCCTCGGTGTTCTCGCGGATGACCACGATGTCCACCCCCTGGAAGCGGCTCGGCACGTTGGGCAGGTTGCGCACCGGGCGGACCGCGGCGTACAGATCGAGCCGCTTGCGGAGCTGGACGTTGACGGAAACGAAGCCCTCGCCGACCGGGGTGGTGCACGGTCCTTTCAGCGCCACCCCGGTGCGCCGGATGGCCTCGACGGTCTGCTCGGGGAGCACCGGCAGGTTGCGCTCGAGTGCGGCGAGCCCGGCATGGCACTCGATCCAGCGGATGGGGGCAGCTGCGGCCTGGAGCACCCGGCAGGCCGCCCCCGTCACCTCCGGCCCGATGCCGTCGCCCGGGATCAGCACCGCCTCGATGAAAGCGTCGCTCATCGCATGCTCCTCACGGGGTCACAGACGGCCGATCATACCCGAGGCGGCAAGGGGCCGTGACAGCCCTGCCCCCGGGCCGGCCGGGCCGGCCCGGCCCGGCGCAGGGAGGTCGTTGACAGGCTCTGCCGGGCCACTATCCTGAAGCAGGCGTCGAGCCAGGAGGGGGAGCGCCGCGCGCGGAGGCACGGTACGCCGGCCGGTCCGGCGGGCCCTGCCCCCCGAAGGTCTCGCCTCCCAGTCACGAAGAGCGAGGAGCCATGAGCGTTCCCATCTCGCAGATGGCCACGGTGGCGTGGTACGTGCTCAAGCAGCGGCTGCTCGGCCGGCGGCGCTACCCGCTGGTGCTCATGCTGGAGCCGCTGCTGCGCTGCAACCTCGCCTGTGCCGGCTGCGGCAAGATCCAGTACCCCGGTCACGTGCTGCGGCGCGAGATGCCGCTGGAGCAGGCGCTGGCAGCGGTCGATGAGTGCGGGGCGCCCGTGGTGAGCATCCCGGGCGGCGAGCCGCTGCTCTATTCGCAGATCGCGGAGCTGGTGCGGGAGCTGGTGCGGCGCCGCAAGTACATCTATCTGTGCACGAACGCGCTGCTGCTCAAGAAGCGGCTGGAGGAGGGGATCTTCACGCCGTCGAAATATCTCACCTTCAGTGTCCACATGGACGGCGAGGAGGAGGCGCACGATTTTGCGGTCTGCCGGGAAGGGGTCTACCGCAAGGCCGAGGAGGCGATCCGGCTCGCGGTCGAGATGGGCTTCCGCGTCACCACCAACACGACGCTCTTCCAGCACGCCGACCCGGAGAGCACGCGCCGCTTCTTCGACCGGATGACGGAGATCGGCGTCGAGTCGATGATGGTCTCGCCCGGCTACAGCTACTCCAAGGCGCCGGACCAGCAGAGCTTCTTGCAGCGCGAGCGGACCTGGGAGCTATTTCGCAAGCTCTTCTACCGCCCGAAGAAAGGCTGGAAGTTCAACCACTCGCCGCTGTTCTTGGAATACCTCATGGGGCAGCGCCACTTCGAGTGCACCCCCTGGGGCAACCCCTGCTACACGATCTTCGGCTGGCAGCGGCCGTGCTACCTCCTGCAGGAGGGCTATGCCAGCACGTTCGCCGAGCTGCTGGAGCAGACCGACTGGTCGCGCTACGGGCGTGCCTCCGGCAACCCCAAGTGCCGCGACTGCATGGTCCACTGCGGGCACGAGCCGACCGCGGTGGACTACACCTTCCGTTCGCTGCGGGGTTTGATGGAGACCATCCGCGCCACCGTGCTCGGGGTGGACGGGGCCAGGCGCCGTCGCGCCAAGGTACCGCCCGTGACCCGCCGGAGCCTGACCGCCAAGGAGGGGGCCAGACCGGGCACGCTCGAGTATGCGCTCTGGGAGGCGATGGACTACCGCGGGGATGTGACGCTGGAGTTCCACGACGGCAGCGAGCTCGTCTGCTACGTCTACAACTTCGACGGGCGCAAGGTGGACTACCTGCCGGCGGGTGGCGACGGCCCTGCGCGCTCGCTGCCCGCCAGCCGCATCCGCGGGGTGCGGCTGAGCGGCAAGGACTTCGCCGAGGGCAAGTCCTGGGAGGCCTGGGTCCAGAAGTACCGGCTCAAGAAGGCCGAGCAGGCCCGCGCCCGCAAGCTCCAGATGGCCTCCTGAGGCGGGAGCGCGCCGCTGCAGGCGGTGTTCTGCGCGCGGGGCGGGCAGGTCCCCACCGCTGGCTGCGAGCGGGGTGGGCGGGGTCTTGCGTTTGCGAGCGGATAGGACGCGCGCGCCATGGGCCGACTCGGCACCGGGTTTCCTCTGGTCGCCCGCTACACCTTCCGCCGCCACCTGCTGGCGGGCGCGTGCGAGGGTGTGCTGTTCTCGCAGCTGATCGGGCTCGGCGGCGTCGTGCTCGTCAAGGGACTGGGCGGCAGCGACGCGCAGGTGACGCTGCTGGCGATCGTCTTCCCGATGGCGCTGCTGCTGGCGCCGGTGTGGGGCGGGATCCTGGTCGGCCGCAGCAAGCGGCCGTTCTTTCTGGGGGCAGGCCTGCTCGGGCGGGCGCCGCTGGTGCTCATGCTCTGGGTCAGCGAGCCCGGTCCGTTCGTGGCCCTGCTCGCGCTGGCGGCCGCCTCCTACAGCGTCGTCTTGCCGGCGCAGAACACGATCTTCCAGGCCAACTATCCGGCCGCGATCCGGGGCCGCATCTTCGGGATCGTGGCGGCGGTGACCACCCTCGCCGGCATGGCGAGCGCCGTGCTGGCGGGGCTGTGGCTGGAGGCGGACGAAGGGGCGTACCGCTACTGCTATCCGGCGGCGGGCCTGCTCGGCCTCATGTCGTGCTGGCTGCTGGCCCGCATCAAGATCCGGGGGGCGCGGCGGCGCTGGGGCAGGCGGCAGCCCGCGCCCGGGCTGGCGGCGGTGCTGCGCGAGGTGGCAGCCGGACTCGAGGAGAGCGTGCGCCTGCTGCGCGGCGAGCACGCCTTCCGGCAGTTCGAGCTGGGGTTCCTGCTCTATGGGCTCGGCTTCATGATGCTGCAGCCCATCCTGCCCGTCTTCCTGGTGCGGGGCCTGGGGGCGAGCTACCTGGAGGCGGCGCTCGCCAAGCAGGGGGTGTTCGGGCTGGCCAACATGGTGTGCCTGCCGCTGTGGGGCCGGCTGGTGGATCGCATCGGGCCGATCCGCATGGCCGCTCGCGCATTCGGGCTGTTGGCGCTGTTCCCGCTCGCGCTCGCCGGTTCCTGGGCCATGGGCCCGGCGTACCTGGCCTTCGCGGTCATGGGGGCCGCGATGGCGGGGGTGAACATCCTCTGGAACCTCGCTTCCATCCACTTCGCGCGCGAGCGGGACGCGGCTCCGTTCCAGGCGCTGCACGTGGCGCTGGTCGGCGCGCGCGGCGCGGTGGGGCCGCTGCTCGGCTACGCGGTGCTCGCGCTCGGCGCGCCGCGCCTGGGCATGCTGGCGGCGGCGGCGTTGCTCGCGGGTGCGGTGGCGGTGATGCACCGGCTGGCCGAGGCCGAGCAGGGGCGGGCGGCGCCGCCGGCCGCCTGCCCGCCCAGCCGGGCACCGGCTTGTGCGGGGGCGGGGCGACGGTAGGATCGGCGCCAGCCGCGGGGAACGACGGGCGAGCACCGGCCTGCGCGGCCGGCACCGAAGACGCCCGCCAGGGGCGGCGAGGAGGCGACGATGGCGGATCTGAAGGGCAAGACGCTGTTCATCACGGGCGCGAGCCGCGGCATCGGCAAGGCGATCGCGCTGCGGGCGGCGCGCGACGGGGCGAACATCGCGATCGCCGCCAAGACCACCGAGCCGCACCCCAGGCTGCCGGGCACCATCTACACCGCGGCGGAGGAGATCGAGCAGGCCGGCGGCAAGGCGTTGCCGTGCGCGGTCGACGTGCGCCACGAGGACGAGGTGCGCGCGGCGGTGGAGCGGACCGTGGAGGTCTTCGGCGGGATCGATATCCTGGTCAACAACGCCAGCGCCATCAGCCTGACCGGCACGCTCCAGACCCCGATGAAGCGGTTCGACCTCATGCACCAGGTCAACGTCCGCGCGACCTTCCTGTGCTCCCAGGCGTGCATCCCGCACCTGGAGAAGGCGGCGAATCCGCACATCCTGGTGATCGCGCCGCCGCTCCGCATGGAGCCGCGCTGGTTCGCGCCGCACCTGGCCTACACCATGTCGAAGTACGGCATGAGCATGTGCGTGCTCGGGATGGCCGAGGAGCTGCGGCCGCAGCGCATCGCCGTCAATGCGCTCTGGCCCCGCACGATCATCGCCACCGCGGCGGTGCGCAACCTGCTCGGGGGCGAGGAGACGATCCGGCGTTCGCGCAAGCCCGAGATCATGGCCGATGCCGCTTGGCAGGTGCTCACCCGCCCCAGCGCCGAGTGCACCGGCAACTTCTTCATCGACGAGGAGGTGCTGCGCGCCGCCGGCTTCACCGACTTCAGCCCGTACGCGGTCGAGCCGGGCCAGGAGCTGATTCCGGATCTGTTCGTGTAGGCCGCCGGCCGGCGGCGAACGGGCGCCGCCGTCCGCCGGCGCGGGGCGCGCGTGGGTGGGGGCTGCCCCGCAGAGGGGGCTGCCTCAGCGGACGAGCGTGGCGGTGCCGCCGAAGTTCTGGGTCCAGTGCATGCCGTCCAGCCCCGCACCCATGGCCTGGTGGCTCGCGCCCAGGATGTTGCGGTGGTGGCCGCTGGAGTTGTACCACGCCTCGTGGGTCGCCTGCGGCGTCGGCGAGCCCTGCGAGATGTTCTCGGCCACACCGCCCGGGTAGCCCGCGAGCTGGGCACGCATGGAGGGGGTGCGCCGTTCGGGCACGGGGGATTCGTGCGCGAAGTAGCCCAGGCGCGTCATCTCCTCGGAGTGCCCGCGCGCCGACTCGATCAGCCGGGGATCGATCTCGAGGGCATGCAGCCCCATGAGCATCCGGTACTCGTTGGTGATGCGGACCTGCTCGACCTCGAGCCGGGTGGGCAGTTTGCCCTGGGTGACCGAGGTCTTGTTCAGCCAGCCCTGGTTGTACTCCGCCACCCGCACGTCCCGCAGCCGCTCGAGCAGCCGCATCTCCCAGGGGCCGAGCCGGGCGTCGCGGGCGAGCGCCCACGCCTGGGCGATGCGGCCGGCCCGGTAGAGCAGCAACGCCCGCAGCACCGCCGGCGGCTCGGCCGGAGGCGGGGGCTGAGGTGCGCCCAGCCGCGGTGCCGCCACATCCAGCTCCGCCACCGCGGCGCGCCGGCCGGCGAGCCGCTCGGCAAAGGCCTGGGCCTCCGACTCGCCGAGCCGCAGGAACACGCGCAGATCGTCGAGCAGCAGCCGCTCGTACGGCTCGTAGGCGGCGCGCACCGCCTCGACCTTCTCGTCGACGATCGGCTGGCCCTTGCGACCGTGGTCCTCCTCGGGGTAGATCTCCAGGTCGAAGATCGTCTTGAGCGCCTCGTCCTTCGCCGCCACCCAGCGCTCGAGCAGCCGCTCGCGCGCTCGCTGGTAGCGCGGATCGCTCCAGGTGGGGATGGTGCGCGCGAGCTGCTGCCGCTCGCGCTCGTACTGCCGCAGCCGCGCGCGGCGCACCTCGAGCAGCAGCTCTCGGCACGCGGCGCGCGCCTGCTCCAGCGGTGCGGGCGCGTCCTCGGCGGGCTCGCCGGCGGCGGCCGGCTCGGGCGCAGCGGCTGCGCAGCGCTCCGGCAGTGCCAGCAGTTGCTCGAGCGCGCGCGCCCGCTCGGCGGGCTTGGGGGAGAGCAGCCCGCGCCGCAGCTCGGCGAGCGCACCGCGCAGGGCCGGCGGCAGGGCCGCCGCGGCCGGCGGTTCGGCCAGGCCCGCCACCTCCTCCGCTGCCGCCGTCCCTTCGCCGCTTGCGCCCGGCTCCGGCTCCAGGATCCCCAGCTCGCGGTCGATCCGCGCCGCCTGCTCGGGGCTGACCCAGCGCCCGCGCCGCAGCACGTGCCCGAGCGCCAGGTGAGCCTCGACGTGCTCGGGTTCGATCGCGAGCGCGCGGCGGTAGCAGTCCTGGGCCTGCTCTTCGTAGCCCAGCCCCGCGAGCCACTGCGCTAGCCCCACCAGCGCGTCCGCATCCCCGGGCGGCAGGGCCGCCAGCCTCTCGCGGTAGATCGCATCCGGGCTCTCGGCGGGCGCCAGTCGCTCGATGCGGTCGATCTCGTCCCGATAGACGGTGAGGATCCCGGCGGCGGTCCGGATCCGGACCTGCTCCGGCGTCTCCTCCAGCACCTCGCCGCGCAGCATGCGGCCGTCGGCGAGGTGGACGATGTCGGCGCGGGCGCTGCCGGCCGCGCACCACAGCGCCCCGGCGAACAGCACGCCCACCAGCAAGGCTCGCCATCCAGCCATGGAAATGCCCTCGGTTTCGCGTGGATCGCACCTGCCACCGATCCAGCTGGCGAGCATCGCCGGGCTGCGCCCGGGGTGTGTCACCGGACTGTGAAACCCGGGCGAATACCCAGGAGCGGGCCGTGCAGCGGGCGGGGGCGGGTCGGCGCCGGCAGAGGATTGCCCGGAGGCGCCGGCTGGGGTAGGCTCGGCCCGTGGTTTGGAGGCAGGCGCGGCCCCGGGCGGCGGCGCTGGGAGCGGGGGGATGGGCCATGAGCGTGGGCGGGGCGGGCTGGCCGGGCCGGCTGGAGCCGGCCGGTGCGGACAGCGGGCTCGAGGAGGCGGCGGAGAGCGCGGCGGCGCGGTCGGCGGCGGAGAATGCGCCACCGGCGGCGGCGAGCACCTCCGGGGCGCGCCACGCGGTGCTGGCCGGCCTGGGCGCCGGCCCCCGGGAGGAGGCGCTGGTTCTCGAGGGCTACGAGGTGGCGGTCGCCGCGGACGGCAGACTGCTCCCGGCCGGGCCCACCCCGCCAGAAGGCGGGCCGCTGGGGCTGCTCAACGCCCTGGCACTGCGGCCGGCCGGGGCGCCGGGTCCGTTCGACGGGCTGGGAGCCGAGCACGCCGGGCTGCTCGACCGGCTGAGCGCGCGGCTGGCCCAGACGCACAAGGCGCTGGCCGGCGAGGCGCCGGACGAGGCCACCCACCTGGCGTGGAGGCAGGGGCGGGCGGCGGCGCTGCACCTCATGGAGGAGGCGGCGGCGCGGGCGTTCGCGCTCGGGGACGGGGCGCTGGGGCGGCGGATCCTGCGGCGGCTGACCGCCGCCGTCCAGGCCGAGCCGTGGCGCCAGGTACGCGACTTCGCCTTCGAGCGGCTGGTGGCGCGCGCCGAGGCGAGCGAGCTGCCGGAGGTGCGCGCGGCGCGCGAGGCGCTCTATCCATCGCGACCGCCCTACGAGAAGTGGCTGGCCGACGGCAAGATCGACATCCTCATGTACGTGGACGACAGCGGCAGCCTGATCGCGGACAACATCGAGTTCTACAAGGAGCTAGGCTTCCGCCACACCGCCAACGCTGACGGTTCGCACACCCTGCGCCTGGACCGCAGCGGCGAGGAGCCGCCGGTGGTCATCACGATCCCGCCCAAGCAGGGCACCCCGGCGCTGTTCGAGAAGATGGACGACCCGGCGGTCGATGTGATCGCGTACGCCGGGCATGCCGGCTACGGCCACCGGGTCGACCACGCGCTGGCGCGCGGGGTCGGGGGCAGCGGCGAGGGCAAGCTGGTCCTGCTCATGCAGTGCTGGGGCGAGGGCAACGTGGAGTCGCTGGAGCGCGCCTACCCGGATGCGCAGGTGCTCTCGACCACCGCGATGACGGACGACAACCTGGACTTCACGCTCATGGAGAACCTCATCGACGGCTTCCGCAAGCAGCAGAGCTGGAAGCAGATCGAACGCCGCACCGAGCGCGACCTCAAGCGGTGGTTCGGCGACGACCCCGACTACCGCTACACCGATCTGGAGAGCCACTACTTCTTCCCCACCACGCGCTCGACCCTGGTCAAGCACTACGACCGGGACGGCGACGGGGTGAAGGACGGGCAGGACCACATCTTCCATGTGATCTACCCCAAGCGGGTGGACGCCTCCGGCGGCTACGACCCGGTGGTGCAGCCCATCCCGCGCCATGCGCTGGACGGCACGGCGCTCGGCAGGTCGGTCTCCGAACTCTCGCTCGCGATCCGCTACAACCACCTTCTGCCCCCGGAGCTGGAGCGGCGGCTGCCGTGGGACCCGGAGCGGTGGCGGCCGGGGGGCTTCTTCGAGCCCGCGGGGGGGCGACCTGCGCGCCTTCCGGTTCGAGCGCGGCGAGGACGGCGGGGTGCGGGTGACGCTGTCGAGCCGCTTCGCGCATACCCAGGCCGAGGATCTCTCGCGGATGCTCGCCTATGAGGCAGGGCTGTGGCTGGGCGAGCAGGCGGGGCTGGAGCCGGCGGAGCGGGTGGCGCTCGGCATCGGGTTGCTGGAGCGGATCGTGCACCAGCAGGGCACGTGGTACAGCGCGCGCGACACCCTCGACGAGCCGTGGGCCGAGGAGGCGCTGTTCGTGCGCCGCTACGGGCTGCAGGGACTGCCGAGCTTCGGGGAGCTCCAGCGCCTGGTGGGCGACCCGGAGGACTATCTGCCGGAGCACTTCGAACGGCTCAAAGAGCGGGTGTTGCGGGTGCCGGGGCTGGCCGAGGCGGCGGAGCGCATGCCGGCGCGCGTGGGCGAGCCGCTCGCGGTGCCGCCCGGGCTCAGGCTCGCGAATCGCTCGTGGCTGGCGCTGGAGGACCTGGCGAACGTGCTGGCGCGGCTGGGGATCGAAGGCGAGATCCAGTCCTTCGGGCCGCGCGGACTGGAGCAGAACCAGCCGGGCAACGTGGCGCTGGTGGTGAGGCAGGGCGAGCGCTCGTTCGTGCTCGGCCTGGGGATCGACAGCACCGGGGTGGTCACCGCGGCGGCGCGCCACGAACTCCACATGGACCACAAGATCGAGGAGGCAGTGGTCCGCATTTTGGACGGCCTGGCGGCGGCGGGGGGGCTGGAGCCCGCAGCCGGTCGCGCCGCCTACGAGGAGGCGCGGGCAGCTGGCCGCGACATCCGCGGCGCACTCGACCTGGCGCTGCCGGGGCTCGCGGCGCGGCTGCCGGCGGGGGTGCGGCCACAGCTCGGGGAGCTGTTGAGCCTGCACAACCACGGCCTGATCGACCCGGTGCTGCTGGGGGCGGTCGAGGCCGCCTTCCGGCGTCACTTCCCGCGCCAGTAGCAGCAGGAGGCAGCCGGCGCCCGTGAAGCCGCTCGAGGTCGTCGCGACCTGGCTCCAGGCGCGCCGCGAGGCGCGCCGCCACCGCCACCGCTTCGCGGAGGTGGAGCGCTTCTGCCTGTTCGTCGGCTATCCGCGCAGCGGCCACAGCCTGCTGGGCTCGCTGCTCAATGCCCACCGGCACGTGGTGCTGGCGCACGAGGTGAACGTGCTCAAGTTCGCGCGGCTGGGCTTCGGCCGGGAGCAGCTGTTCGGCCTGATCCTGCACGGCGAGCGGCTGTTCGCCGAGCGGGGGCGGCGGCAGACCGAGTTCGACTACACGGTGCCCGGCCAGTGGCAGGGCCGCTACGAGCGGCTGCGGGTGATCGGGGACAAGCGCGGCGGCAGCACCGCGCGGCTGCTGGCGAAGGTGCCGGGCCTGCTCGAGCGGCTGCGGCGGCAGCTGGGGGTGCCGCTGCGGCTCATCCACCACATCCGCAACCCGTTCGACAACATCAGCACCATCGCGCGGCGGGCGCACAAGGCGCTCGAGCAGGGCATCGAGGAGTACTTCGAGCGGGTCGAGCGCGTCTGCCGGGTGCTGGAGCGAGCGCAGCCAGGCGAGGTCATGGAGAGCTTTCACGAGGACCTGGTCGCGGATCCGCGCCGGGAGCTCGCGCGGCTGCTCGACTGGCTCGAGCTGGAGGCCGAGCCGGAGTATCTGGAGGCGTGCGCGGGGATCGTGTTCCCCTCGCCCCGCAAGAGCCGCGAGCAGGCGCCCTGGACGGCGGAGCTGATCGGGCGCGTCACCGAGCGCATGCAGCGCTATCCCTTCCTGCGCCGCTACCGGTTCGAGGACGGCTAGGCCGGTCTTGCCTCCGTGTCCCTCCCGGGCGGTTTCAACCTGGGCCGGCGCCGTCGGTGCGGCCCGGCGGGGCAAGAGCCGAGGAAGGCGGGGCCGGAACCGCCGCCGCCCGGCCCGGGGCCGGAGCGGGCGGTTGCTGGGCCGGAAAGAGATCCGGCCGCAGCGCGCGCAGCCTCGCCTTGAGCGTGCGCTCGATGTACCAGGGATCGCTTTTGAGCGCGATCACCTGGCGGCGCAGCTCCTCGACCCGGGCGGCCAGCGCCTCGACCTCGGCCTGGAGCCGGCGCGCCTGCCGCTCCACCGCGAGCGCCCGCGCGGCGGCCGGCAGCACGCTGGTGTGCAGCAGCAGGTAGGCGACGCAGCCCAGCCCGATCAGGAACAGCACGCCGTCGAGCAGCGCCCCGCCGCGCTGGCGGCCATGGTCCTCGCTGCCCGCCGGAGGCGGCGGGGCGGGGGCGGCCGTGGCGGTCTCGGCGGAGGGCATCCCATGGTCTTATCGATCGCAGGGGCGCCTGGACTTTTCCCCCCAGCCGCCCGCGCCGCCACGGGCGAGCCCGCGGTGCCGGCGGCAGCACCGCGGCCGGGCCGGGGCGCGGCGGGAAGGCTCCGGGTAGGGCCCGCGGCGGCACCCACCGCGTGGCGGGGCGGTCGTACGCTGCCGGCGACGGGTCGGGCCGCGGGCTCACAGCCCCCCGTACTGCGCGGCCTCGCCCAGGGTCTCTTCGATGCGCAAGAGCTGGTTGTACTTGGCGGTGCGATCGGTGCGGCAGACCGAACCGCACTTGATGCGACCCGAACCGCAGGCCACTGCCAGATCGGCGATCGTGGTGTCCTCGGTCTCGCCCGAGCGGTGCGAGACCATGGTCGCCAGGCCGTGGCGGTGGGCGAGCGCGACCGCATTGAGCGTCTCGGTGAGGGTGCCGATCTGGTTGGGCTTGATCAGCACCGCGTTGGCGAGCCGCCGCTCGATCCCCAGCGCGATGCGCTCCGGGTTGGTCACGAACAGATCGTCGCCGACGAGCAGCACGCGGCTGCCGAGCCGCTCGTGCAACAGCGCCCAGCCCTCCAGGTCGTCCTCGGCCAGCCCATCCTCGATCGACACGATGGGGTACTTGGCGCACAGCTCCTCGTACCAGGCGACCATCTCCTCGGCACTGCGCGGCGGCAGGCCCTCGCGCGCGAGCGTGTAGCCGTCCTCCGCCGCAGCTCGCTCGCCGCCACATCGAGCGCCAGCCCCACCTCATCGCCGGGGCGGCGGCCGGCGGCCTCGATCGCCTCCAGCAACAGATCGAGCGCGGCGGTGTTCGAGGGCAGCTGGGGCGCGAAGCCGCCCTCGTCGCCGACCGCGGTTCCCAGCCCGCGTTCGGCGAGCAGCCGCCGCAGGTGGTGGAAGATCTCCGCGCCCGCGCGCAGCGCCTCGCGGAAGGTGCCCAGCCCGTGCGGCACGATCATGAACTCCTGCACGTCGCAGCGGTTGTCGGCGTGCCGCCCGCCGTTGATCAGGTTCATGAACGGCACCGGCAGGGTGCGGGCACCCACCCCGCCGAGATAGCGGAACAGAGGCAGGCGTGCCTCGGCGGCCGAGGCGTGCGCGCAGGCGAGCGAGACCGCCAGCAGCGCGTTGGCGCCGTAGCGGGACTTGTCCCTGGTGCCGTCCAGGTCGCACAGATAGGCGTCGAGCCCCGCCTGGTCGGTCGATTCCCAGTCCAGCAGCGCGTCCCGGATCGGGCCGTTGACCGCCTCCACCGCCCGCAGCACCCCCTTGCCGAGGTAGCGCTCGCCGCCGTCGCGCAGCTCCACCGCCTCGTGGCGGCCGGTCGAGGCGCCGGCGGGCACGGCCGCCCGCCCGAGCGCGCCGGAATCCAGTTCGATCTCCACCTCGAGGGTAGGATTGCCGCGGCTGTCCAGGATCTCGCGCGCGTGGATCTCGACGATCTCGCTCATGGTACCGCCTCCGCGCGGGTGGCCCATGCCCCGCGCGCCGGGATCGTAGTGGAGCGGCACCGGCACTGTCAACGGCGGCGCGGGCCCGCGGACTCGCACTTTCCGGCGGAGCGGCGGGCGCGTATCCTGAAGGCGGCGGCACGCGCGGCCGGGGGGAAGGAGGCGCGCGGTGAGCGAGCGATCTCGGCGCCGGTTCAGCGTCGTGGCCGGCGAGCGGCCGCCGGCAGAGGGGGGCGAGCCGGCGGGGCGGCGGGCGCGGCGGCGGCTGGCGGTGCTGCCCTCGCTGTTGACCATGGCGAACGCGGTCTGCGGCTTCGCCGCCATCGTGCAGATCGCCGCGCTGCGCTACGATCCCGCCAGCCACACCATCCTCAATCCCGAGAACCTCACCCATGCCTGCTGGCTGGTGCTGCTCGGGATGCTGTTCGACGGGGTGGACGGCCGCATCGCGCGGATGACCGAGACGGCGGGCGAGTTCGGCGGCGAGCTGGACTCGCTGTGCGACGTGGTGACGTTCGGCGTGGCGCCCGGGCTCATGGTCGCCATGCTGAACGCGAGCGCGATCGCGCCGCCGCTGTGGGCGAAAACTGCGTGGCTGTTGGGACTGGCCTACGCCTGCTGCGCGATCCTGCGCCTGGCGCGCTTCAACGTCGAGAACGCCCCGGAGGCAGAGGCGCATCAGCGCTTCCGGGGGCTGCCCTCGCCTGCGGCGGCGGGCACGATCGTGACGCTGGTCCTGCTGATGCGTTTCCTCGAGAGCGAGCGCGCGGTGCTGGACTGGCTGCCGGCGGGGCTGGTGGCGGCGGTGGGCAGCGCGGTGCCCGTGCTGCTGCCCTTCATGGCGCTCGCCACCGGCTGGCTCATGGTGAGCCGGGTGCCGTATGTCCACGTGGGCAACCGCTACCTGCGGGGGCGGCGGTCGCCGGCGGCGATCGCGCGCCTGGTGCTGATCGGCATCGTCTGCTTTGCGATCCTGCCGGAGGTGGCGCTCGCCATCGCCTTCGGCGGGTATGCGCTGTCGGGCCCGCTCGGGCTCGTGTGGCGGCGGGTGCGGGGCGAGCGGGGGCCGGAGCTGGAGGAGATCGAGAGCGAGCCGGCGGACGAAGAGGGATGGCGCCGCGGGGCGGCGCCCGCCGTGGGGCCGCACACACCGCGGGGGGGGCGAGGTGGGCGAGGCGGCCGGAGGGCGCGGGTGAGCGCTGCAGTCCGACGGGGCGGCGGCGCGCCGGGCGGCGCCGTCGCGTACATCGGGCTCGGGGCGAACCTCGGCGAGCGCGCGCGGACGATCGAGGCCGCGCTGGCGCGGCTGGCGGCCGAGCCCGGGGTGGAGCTCGAAGCCGTCTCCAGGCTGCGGGAGACGGCGCCGGTGGGTGGTCCGCCGGGCCAACCGCCGTATCTCAACGGGGGTCGCGCGCGTACGGGACCACGCCTCTCGCCGCAGGCGCTGCTCGGGGGTGCTCCAGCGCATCGAGGCGGCGTTGGGGCCGGCGGCGCACTGCCGAGCGCTGGGGGCCGCGCCCGATCGACCTCGATCTGCTGCTGTACGAGGACCGGATCGTGCGCGAGGATCCGGAGCTGGTCCTGCCCCATCCCCGGCTCGGCGAGCGCGCCTTCGTGCTCGAGCCGCTGGCCGAGCTGGCGCCGGGCTTGCGCGTGCCGGGCAGCGGCCGCACGGTGGCGGAGCTGCTGGCGGCGCTGGGCGAGGGGCTGAGGACGGGGGGGAGCCGTGGAACGCCTGGAGACGGCGGCCGAACTGCAGGCGCTGCGCGCGCGCTGGCAGCAGGCGGGCGAGAGGGTCGGATTCGTGCCGACCATGGGCGCGCTGCACGCCGGGCATTCTGTCGCTGGTCGAGCGGGGCGCGCGCCGGCCTCGGACCGGGTGGTGGTGAGCGTGTTCGTGAACCCGCTGCAGTTCGGCCCGCAGGAGGACTTCGCCGCGCTAATCCGCGCGATCCCGAGGGCGACCGCCGGCTGCTGGCGGCGGCGGGCGTGGACGCGTGCTACTTCGCGCGCGAGGACGACATGTACCGCAGCGGGCACTGCACCTATGTGGTGCAGGAGGGCTGTGCGCTGGCGACCGACCTGGAGGCGCGCCACCGCCCGGGGCACTTCCGGGGTGTGCTGACCGTGGTGCTGAAGCTGTTGCAGCGGGGTGAAGCCGCACCGGGCGTGGTTCGGCCAGAAAGACTACCAGCAGCTGCTGGCGGTCCGGCGCATGGTGGATGACCTCGACCTGGGGGTCGGGATCGAGAATGGGACCGACGGTGCGCGATACGGACGGGCTGGCGCTGTCCTCGCGCAACGCCTACCTGTCCGCGCAGGAGCGGGCGGCGGCGCTGGCGATCCCGCGCGCGCTGGAGGCGGCGCGCGAGCGGTGGGCGCCAGGGCGAGCGCAGCCCGGCGCGGCTGCAAGCGGCGCTGCGAGAGGCGCTGGCGGCCGAGCCACGGCTGGCGGTCGATTACGCCGAGGTGCGCGACGGCCGCGACGCTGGAGCCCGCCGCCCCGGGCATGGCGTCCCTGGTGGCGCTGGTGGCGGCACGCGCCGGGCGCACCCGCCTGCTCGACAATGCGCTGCTGGGGCAGGGCGAGCACTGAGCCGCCCAGGCGCGGTGCGAGGGGGGCGCTCCCGGCCGCGGCCCGACAGGCGGGAGCGGGCGCGCGTATTGACGCGGCTTCTATCAGGATGTTACCCTAGCGTCCGGGGATGGCATGGCATGCCGGCCGCCAGTGCGGGAGGCGGAATCGTGGACATCACCGAGGTGCGGGTCAAGCTGGTGCACGACCCGACGGACAAGCTCCTGGCGTAACTGCACCATCACGCTGGGCGACGGCTTCGTCATCCGCGATCTGAAGCTGATCGATGGTCCCAAGGGGCCGTTCGTCGCGATGCCGAGCCGCAAGCTCACCGAGCGGTGTCCCCGCTGCGGGGGCAAGAACCACCTGCGGGCGAAACTACTGCAACGACTGCGGGCATCGGCTGCCGGCGCAACCGGCGGCGCGAGGAGAGCGGGCGGGTGCGGCTGCACGCCGAATGTCGCGCATCCCATCAACCGCGCGCTCGCGCGAGCTGTTGCTACCGCGCCGTGCTGGCGGCATATCACGCCGAGCTGGAGCGGTCCAAGCAACCGGGTTACGTGCCGCCCCGGCTGGGTGCCGACTACGATGACGACGACGAGGTGGCCGGTCAGCGCCAGCCGGTCGGCCACGCCCCGGGGCGCGACGGGCGCCGCTCGTGAGCCGCTGTGCCGCGGCGTCGTCCCGGCGGGCTTCTGTTGCGGGGCGCGCGGCGGCGCGGTCAGTTGGGGGTGAGGCGTCCTGCCGCGGGGGTCGAGCCGGCGGATCGGTCGGGCGTCCGGGCAGGTGTCCTCCAGGCCAGCAGGAGGCTGCCTCGCCGGTGCGGCTGCCGTTCGTCAAGCTGCAGGGGCTGCGGCAACGACCTACATCGTGGTCGATGGCTTTCCGGCAGCGGATCGGCGCCGAGCCCGGCCCGCTGGTCCGCCGGCTCAGCGACCGGCACTTCGGGGTCGGTGCGGACGGGCTGATCGTCGTCGAGCCGAGCGAGTGCGCGCACGCGCGCATGCGGATGTGGAACGCCGACGGCACCGAGTCCGGGATGTGCGGCAACGGCGTCCGGCTCGCGGTGAAGCTGGCGCGCGAGGCGGGGCATCTGCCGGCGGAGGACTCGGCGGTGCGGGCTGGAGGTCGGCCTGCCGGGGCGGCGGCGGGTCCTCCAGGTGCAATCTCGTGCTGGAGGGCGAGCGGGTGGTGGGCGCGCGCGTCGCCATGGGTGTGCCGCGGTTTCGGCGGGGCGAGGTGCCCATGCTCGGTCCCCCCGCAGGAGCTGGCGCTGGACGTGCCGCTGGAGGTGCCGGTTGCGCGCGAAGGGGCCGCCGGCCGGCCCGCCGGGGCGGCCGGTGCGGTGCTTTCGGTCTCGGGCGTCTCCATGGGCAATCCCCACTGCGTGGTCTTCCTCGCCCATCCGCCTGCCGATGAAGAGGTGCGCGGGCTGGGGCCGCGGCTGGAGCGCCACCCGGCGTTCCCCGAGCGCGCCAACATCTCCTGGGCGTACGTGGAGGGCCCCGACCGCATCCGGCTGCGGGTCTGGGAGCGGGGGGCGGGGGAGACGCTCGCGTGCGGCAGCGGGGCGTGCGCCACCGTGGCGGCGGCGATCCGGACCGGGCGCCTGGGTGCGAGCCGCCGCGCGCGGGTGATGCTGCCCGGCGGCGAGCTGGAGGTGAGCTGGCCCCGCGCCCGAGGCCCCGATCGAGCTGGCCGGGCCCGCGGTGGAGGTCTTCCGCGGCGAGGTCGAGGTCGCGCCCGCGGAGCTTGGCTGCTAGCCGGAAGCGGCCTCGGCGCGGGCGCGCACCGGCAGCAACGAGCTTGCCCTCCGCGATCGCGGCGCAGAACACCTCGACCATCTCGGCGTCGAGCTGCGTGCCGGCCACCTCTTGCAGGATCCGCCACCGCCCTCTCGACCGAGCACGGGGCGCGGTAGGGGCGGGTGGAGGTCAGCGCATCGAAGGTGTCGGCGACCGCGATGATGCGCGCCTGGAGCGGGATCTGCTCGCCGCGCAGCCCGTCCGGGTAGCCCGTGCCGTCGATCCGCTCGTGGTGCCAGCGCACCCCCGGGCAGGATGTCCTGCAGGCTCGGGATGGGGGCCCAGGATGTCGTAGCCCGTCACCGGGTGTTGCCGCATCTGTGGCCCATTCGTGCTCGTCGAGCTTGCCCGGCTTGAGCAGCACCGCGTCCGGCACCCCGATCTTGCCGATGTCGTGCAGCTGCGCCGAGAGCTTCAGGCGCCCGATCGCGTCCTCGGTGGGAAAGTGCTCCGGCAGCCGGCGGGCGATCATGACCGAGTACTCGGCGACGTTCTCCGAGTGCCCCCGCGTGTACACATCGCGGGCCTCCAGCGCCCTGACCAGGCTGGTGATCGTCTGGAGCAGCATCTCGCGTTCCAGCTCCAGGCGGGGAGCGCCGCTCGGCGAGGATGCGCTCGATGGAGGCGACCAGCCGTTCGATCGGGAAGGGTTTCGTGATGTAGGCGGCGGCCTCCAGCCGCTGGCGCTGGCCGTGATCGATCCCGGAGGCGCGCGAGGTCAGCACGACCAGGGGCAGGTCGCGGGTGCGGCGCGTGTTGTGCAGCTGCTCGCGCAGCGCGAAGATGCCCGCGCCGGGCAGGTCGCGGTCGCAGACCAGCAGCCCCGGCGGGTTGGCCAGCGCCGCCCGGGCTGCCTCCTCGGCGGTACGCGCCACCTCGACCTCGAAGCCCTGCTGGCTGAGGGCGTATTCCAGCATGGAGCGCTCGATCTGGCTCGGGGTCGCCACCAGGATGCGCTCGCGCCCCCGCATGGCGATGCCGCGGAAGATGGCCTGGATGCGGCTGGAGGCCTCCTGGAGCACTACGGGCTTCGTCAGGTACTCGTTGGCGCCGGCGTTGAAGGCCTTGTCGATGTCCAGCTCGCCCCCAGCGCGCTCACCATCACGACCGGGATGTGCTGCGTCTCCCAGGATTCCTTGATCGTGCGGCACAGCTCGTAGCCGTCCATGCGCGGCATCTTGATGTCCGTCACGACCAGGTCGGGCAGCACCTCGCGCACCAGCTGCGCCGCGCGCTCGCCGTCCGGGGCGGAGACGACCCGGTAGCCCTCGGCGCTCAGATAGCGGGTGAACAGCTGGCGGATGTGCGGCTCGTCGTCCACGACCAGGATCGTGAGCAGGTGGCGGGTCGCGCGGTCGAGCGCCCCCAGCACCGCCTCGGGCTCCAGCGGCGCCCACAGCGCACCCATCTCCTGCGCGGCTGCACGCAGGTCCTCCTCGCCCAGCAGGACGGTCTTGACCTTGCGCTCGGCGGCGGCCCGCCGCATAGCCTGCGGCAGACCTCGAGCTCGGCCGCGTGGGTGGCCGGGACCAGCAGCGCCACGTCGTGGGGCGCGGTCTCCAGCCGGGCGGCAGATCCTCTCGGAGCTCGGCCTCGAGCAGCCGGTCGTTGCGCGAGCGGAGGAGATGCCGCGGACGCGCTCGCGGCCCAGGCGCTCATGGCTGGCGATCAGGATGGTGAATCGGCGCACGGTCTGGCGCGGCCTCCGGCTGGCCGGACGCAGGTGTCGGAAGCACGAACCCCACCACCGCAACTTTACGGCGCGCGCCGGAAGGTGTCAAAAAAGACCGGCGGCGCAGCGCCGGCGACGGCGCGCGGCGCCGGCCGCCAGCAGCCCGGGCGGCACGCCGCTCGCGGCGCTCGGAGGCGAGCGGCAGCCCGGCAGCAGCCGCACCATCGCACACGCCAGCGGGCGCGCGCCCGCGGGGCGTGGCAGGCGAGCTAGAAGTTGAGCTTGCGGAAGTCGAAGGGCGCCTCGTTGCGCACCACGGCGTGCTCGAGCACGCGGCTGCTCACGAAGCGGGCGAACGCGCTCGTCGCGACGAGTGTGTCGGGCAGCCAGGCGTGCTCATCGAAGCCGGCCTCGGCGATCCGGCGCAGCTCCGCGACCATGGTGCGGTACTGCTCATCCTCGACGTAGAAGATCACCCCCTGGAAGGCGCCGAGTTCCTCGCCTCCGTCGTAGGTGTGCACGCGGTTCGCCGGCGGAAGATGTCCCGCGGGGCATGACGCAGAACTGCGGCAACTCGTCCTCGTCGCGCATGTGCTCGTTGAACGCGGGCAGCAGGTGCAACACGACGTTGCCGTTGATCAGGACCCGCAGCTCGCCCCCCCATTCCTGGCCGTAGGACGCGCGCATGTCGCGTACCGCGAAGACGAACTCCTCGCGCTCGGCGAGCGCACGCCGCTGCAGCTCCTGCGGCCGCTCGCGCCCCAGCCGCAGCGCCTCTTCC
Source organism: Planctomycetota bacterium (assembly GCA_026004615.1). Taxonomy (GTDB): domain Bacteria; phylum Planctomycetota; class J058; order J103; family J103; genus BPJM01. Next base: position 66,307 of record BPJM01000001.1, on the reverse strand, counting down.
ATGGTCAGGCGGACCACCTCGGGCCCTCCCGCGCGATCGGCCCCGTATTCCCCGCGGCCACCAGCTCGATCTTGGCAGCACGGGCGGCACGGCGCAAGGGGCGGACGGCCGGCTGCCGGCCTGCGCGGGGCCCCGGCCGCACAAAGACCGCCCCGCTGCAACGGTCGATAGCCATCCCAGGGAGGGTGCGATGCGGGCGGAGGTCGAGGACTACCTGCAATACCTCGCGGTCGAGTGCGGCCTCGCGCGCGCGACGATCGCCGCCTACCGCCGCGACCTGGAGCGCTTCATCACCGCTACCTGCAGAGCCCGGCGGGCGGGCTCGGACCCGAGGCGGGGCCGGCGGCGGTGGAGGCCGATCACCTCCGGGCGTTTCTATGGCTGGAGGAGCGGCGCGGACTCAAGGCCTCGAGCCGGGCGCGCGCGGTGGCGGCGGTGCGCGGCCTGTTTCGCTTCCTGGCGGCGGAGGGCCGGCTCGCCGAGGACCGCATCGCCCCGGTCGAGGCGCCGCGGCTGGAGCGCCGCCTGCCGGCGGTGCTGTCGGTCGAGCAGGTCACGCGCCTGCTCGAGGCACCGTGGCCCGCCGGGCCGCTGGGGGTTGCGCGACCGCGCGGTGCTGGAGCTGCTCTACGCCACCGGCGCGCGGGTCTCCGAGGTGAGCGGCCTCGATCTGGGGCGGGTGCGGCCGGATCTCGGTTACGTGCGCGTCTGCGGCAAGGGCAGCAAGGAGCGGCTGGTGCCGCTGGGGCGGGCGGCGGCGCACGCGCTGGAGGAGTACCTGCTGCAGGGGCGGCCGCGCCTGCTCGGGCGGGCGCGGCCGGACGAGCCGGCGCTGCTGCTGTCGCGGCGCGGACGGCGGCTGAGCCGGGGGGCAGATCTGGCGCCTGCTCAAGCTGCGGGCGCGGGTCACCGGCCTGCCGGCGTGCATCTCGCCGCATACCCTGCGGCACAGCTTCGCCACCCACCTGCTGGCGGGCGGCGCCGGGGTGCGGGCGGTGCAGGAGATGCTCGGCCACGCCAGCGTCGCCACCACCCAGATCTACACCCACGTCGACCGCAGCCGGCTGCAGGCGGTCCACCGCAGCTGCCCACCCGCGGGCATAGCGCGGCGGCGGGCGGGAAGGATCGCTCAACGCGGGCCGGGTTGCGGCCGATAGTTGTGCTGGGAGTCCGGCGGAGGACGACGGGGTGCGCGTGCTCGCGGTTTCCAACCAGAAGGGAGGGGTGGGCAAGACCACCACCGCGATCGGGCTCGCCGCGGCGTTTGCCGAGCGCGGCCTGCGGGTGCTGGCGCTCGATCTGGACCCGCAGGCCAACCTGACGCTGGGGCCTGGGGCTCGAACCCGGCGCTCTGGATCGCGGCATGTTCCAGGTGCTGGTGGGTGAGGCGGGAGCTCGGCGCGGTGGCGCGTCCGACCGCGACCGAGCGGCTGTGGCTGGCCGGGGCCGATCTGACGCTGGCGGCGGCGGAGCGGCGGCTGCTCGGCGAGATCGGCTTCGATCGGATCCTCGCCGGGCAGCTGCAGGCGCTCGCCGCCCGGGATGCCTACGACGTCGCGGTGATCGACTGTCCGCCCTCGCTCGGGCTGCTGACCGTGAACGCGATCGGGGCAGCGTCGCTGGTGCTGGTGCCGGTGCAGTGCGAGTTCTTCTCGGCGCGCGGATTGGTGCAGCTGTTCGAGGTCGTGCAGGCGGGTGCGGGCGCGGCGCCATACCCAGCTCGCGCTCCGGGTGGTGCCGGCGCTGTACGACGGGCGGAACCGGATCTGCCGCCAGGTGTTGGCCGAGCTGCGCGCCGCCTGGGGCGCCGAGCTCTGCCGCACCGTGCTCGCCGTGGACACCCGGGTGCGCGAGGCGCAGGCGGCCGGCATGCCCATCACGTCGTTCGCGCCGCGGGCGCGTGCGGCGCGCGCCTACCGGGAGCTGGCGGCGGAAACTGCTGGCGGAGGCAACCGGGAGCGCGGGCGCGGGTGCGCGGGCGGTGCGCCAGGGGGCGCGCGCGCCCCGGCGGCTGCCGCCCGGGGCGCCGGCTGCGGCTCGGGCGCGCGGCCCCGCCGCCCCGGGGCCCCGCCGCGAGCAACCCGCGAGGGCTGGCCCATGAGCGGGCGGCGGTCGGCTCGGCAGGAGCGCGTGCGGCGCGCCATCCGACGGGCGGTGCGCCCGGCGCGGAGCGCGGCGGACAGGGAGGCCGGTGCAGCGCCGGCCGAGCGGCTGGCGTTTCTGTTCGCCGGTGCGCCGGCGGTGGGGCGGGCAGCGGAGGGCGCCCCCGCAGGGGCGGTGCGGCCGCGGGGCAGCGCCGCACGGGCGGGTCCGCGCGCGCCGGCGTCCGCCGGCGCCGCGCCGTGGGCGGCGCCGCCGCGCCCCCGCTACCGGGGCGATGCGGACGAGCCACCGCTGCAGGCGCCGATCCAGGCGCGGCTCGATCTGCGGGAGGCGCTGCTGGCGGTGGCGGCTTTGCTGCTCGCCGGCGCCGGCAGGCGGCTGGCGCGGCTGGGCGGTGCACTGGGCTTCGCCCGCCGCTAGTGGACCGCGGTGCAGGGACAGAGGTGGCTCGGCGCGCAGGGTGTCCGGCGCGCTCGCGCGCTGGCGCCGCCGCCTCAGCCCGGCCCGCCCCGGCCGAACAGCTCCGCGTGCAGCGCCGCCATCGCCTCGCGGGCAGGCTCGGGCTCGGTGACCACGGTGAGGTTGAGGCGCGAGGCGCCCTGCGAGATCACGTGCAGCGGGATGCGGCGCGCGGCGAGGATGGCGAACACGCGCCCGAGCAACGAGGGATCGGTCCTGAGCCCGGGGCCGACCAGGCAGAGCAGGCTGCGCTCCGGGGCCCGCTCGACGTCGGCGAACGCCGCGACCTCGCGCACCGCCGCCTCCAGGTCGCCCTCGGTCCGGTCGAAGGTCATGGAGACGCTGACCTCGCTGGTGGCGATCACGTCGATGGAGATCCCGTGCCGGCCGAAGATCTCGAAGATTCTCGCGAGGAAGCCCGGCGCCTCCAGCATGCGCAGCGAGCGGACGGTGAGCGATTGCACCCCGGCGCGCAGCGCGATCGCGCGGACCGGCTCCGCGGGCGCCGCATCGTCGATGCGGGTGCCCGCCGCCGCGAGCGGTGCCTCGCCCGCCGGATCGACCGCGAAGGTGCTCAGCACGCGTACCGGGATGGCGCTGCGGCGCGCGGGCTCGATCGTGCGGGGGTGGAGCACCTTGGCGCCGAAGTAGGCCAGCTCCGCCGCCTCCTCGAAGCGCATCGCCGGCACGACCTCCGCGCCGGGCACCACGCGCGGATCGGCGCGCAGGATCCCCGGCACGTCGGTCCAGATCTGGATCTCGGCCGCCTGGGCCGCGGCCCCGAAGATGGCGGCCGAATAGTCCGAGCCGCCGCGCCCGAGCGTGGTGATCTCCCCGCTGCGGCTGCGGCCGATATAGCCGGTGGTGACCGGGATCAGCTCGGGCGGCAGCGCGGCGAGCCGCTCGGCGATCGCCGGGAAGGCCTCGGGCAGCGGGCGAGCCTGGCCATGCTGCTCGTCGGTCATGAGCCCCAGCTCCCAGCTGTCGAACGGCTGCGCCTCGAGCCCCTGGCGCGCGAGCAGCGCGGCCAGCAGGCGCGCCGCCATCCGCTCGCCGAACGACAGCGCCATGTCCCAGACCCGCGGGGTGCGGGCGCGGATGATCGCCATGGCGTCGAGCAGCCGGTCCAGCTCCTCGCGCAGCGGGGCGATGGGCGCCGGGGGCAGTGCCAGCCCCTGCAGGAGTTCGTCGTGGCGCGCGGCGATGCGGGTCGCGCACCGGCTGGAAGGGAGCGCCGTCGCGGGCGGCGGTGGCGGCGGCGACCAGCGCGTCGGTCACGCCGCTGAGCGCGGAGACGACCACCAGCGGGCGGCGCCCGCCCGCTGCCTCGCGGGCGATGTGCGCGGCGGCGCGCCGCATGGCGTCGGGGCTGCCCACGCTGGTGCCGCCGAACTTCATCACCACCCAGCGACGCATGGGCGGGATTGTCCGCCGGGGGTGCGCGCAGCGTCAAGGGCCGCGCGCCGGGCGGCGCGAGCGGTACGAGCGGCCGGGCTCGCGGTATCATGAAGCCACGCGCGCCACCGGGGCTCGAGCGGCACGGGCGGCGCGCCGCGGCGTGCGGGCCGCACCGGGCGGGAGAGCGAGCATGCACCGAGCAGCCGGGCGGGCGGGCCGGACAGCGGTGCTGGCCAGCGGCGGCGCGCTGCTGGCGCTGGCCGCGCTGCTCTGGGTGGTGCTGGGCGAGGGTGGCCGCCGGGGGGCGGCGGCGCCGCCGCCGGGCGGCGCGGGCGGTGTGTCGCGGCCGGCCGCTGCCGCTCGGGGGGCGCACTGGGGAGTGGGGCTGGAGCAGCTGCGCCACGCCGTGCCGCGGGCGCCCGCAGACTCGCCGGCGGCCGATCCGGCGGCCGAGGTCGAGCGGGCGCTGCTGCTCGCCGACCGCGGCATCGCGACCGATGCCGATGCGCTGGAGGCGGAGCGGCTGCTCGCCGCGGCGCTGCGCGCGCGCCCGGAGCTGGCCGCGCACATGGCGCGGGCGCTCGGGCTGCTGCGCGATCGCCGGCTCGCCTTCCGCCTGGCGCTGCTGCTCGGCCGCCATCTCACCGATCCCGAGGTGCGGGCGGCGCTGCTCGAGGCGCTGGAGCGCGGCCAGGGGCACGCGCGGGAGGTGGCGGCGTATGCGGTCTACGGGCTGCGCGGCGACACGGAGGTGGCGGCGGCCCTTGGCCGGGGCTTTGTCGATGCCGCGGCTGGCGAGGCGGTGCGCGAGGCGCATGCCTTCGCGCTCGGCGCCAGCATGCCGGACCTGCCGGCCGAGCTCCGGCAGGCGGTGCGGGCGGAGGCGCGCGCGGTGGCGGCGGGCCGGAGGGGAGCAGGACCGGCGCTGCGCGCCGAGGCGGTGGGGCTGCTCGATCCGCATGGGGAGGACCGCGCGCAGCTGTGGGAGCTGTTGCGCACGGCGCCGGAGCGGGAGGTGGCGCTCGCGGCGGCGCGGATGCTGCTCACCCGCGGCGGGGCGGCGGAGGCGGAGGTGCTCCAGGCGCTGTCGCGCTTCGCCGCCGGCGGTGAGGACGCCACGGCGCGCGCCCTGCGCGCCCTGATCGAGGAGCGGCGCCGCCGGCTGGAGCCGCCGCCCTCCGGGCGCGAGGGCGCGGGGCCGTGAGGCAGTGCGGCGGTGCTTGAGGGCCGATGGTGATCGGCGGACCATCATGAGCGGGCGCATGGCGGGCACGCGCGGCTGCCGCCTTCGAGGGAGGTGCCTCGCGATCTCGGAGTTCTCGCCCGAGTCCCAGCTCGATGTCCACTACCCTGCCGGCGTTCCCATCCCGGCCGAATACACCGACGTCGCCAAGACCGCGATCCTGACCGGCGAGGTCTAGCTCGAGTTCTACATGCGGTCGATCGACAAGCCGCTGCTGCGCGCCGATCCGCAACGCCGGGTCGTGACCACCGTGTCCAACCGCCGCCGGCTGAACGAGGGACGGAGCGCGCTGCTCGCGCAGTACGACGAGCCACCGCAGGCGCGGGCGGAGGCGGCACAGGCGCAGGCGCTGGCGGTCCAGGCGCGGGCAGAGGCCATGCGGCGGGCGCGGCAGCAGGACGAGCCATAGCGGGCGTGCCGGGCGCCGGGCGCGGAGCTGCCGTGCGGCCCGCACAGACCGCGCGCGGAGCGGCCGGACAGCCCGCACCGCGGGGACGGGGCACGGGGCGTGCCCCGCCTCAACGCGGGTGTGCCGGTGGGGCAGGGTCGGGGGCCGCGGCCAGGGCGCGGCGCGCGCGCTCGAGGTCCCCGGCTGCCTGCAGTTCGGCCAGCAGCTCGCACGCCCGCTGCAGGTGCCGCGCGCGCTCCGACGTGCCGGTACCGAGCCGCAGTCCGATCTCGAGGTGGGCGCGCGCGGTCTCGTAGGGCATGCCCAGCGCCGCGCTGCTCGCCAGCGCGCGCTGCCAGCAGGCCCGCGCCCGCCGCCGCCGACCGCGCCACCAGGCGAGACACCCCGCCCACAGCTCCGCGCGCGGCCGGCCGATCGGGAACACGCGCGCAAAGCCGCGCAGCGCCCGGCACGCGCGGCGCGCCTGCGCCACGAGCTCGCGGCGGCCGGCGCCGGCGGCGGGCTGTTCCAGGCGCGCGAGCGCCACCTCCGCGATGCCGGCATAGCCCTCCAGCAGGTAGTGGGCGGTGGGCCCGAACAGGGCGGCGAGCAGCTCGCGCGCGCGGGCGCTCGCCCGGACCGCCGCCGGGTGGTCTCCCTGCTGCCGGTGGAGCTGGGCCAGCAGTCCCTGCGCCCCGCGCCTGCTCGGCCCGGTCGGGGTGCTCGCGCAGCAGCGCGACTGCCCCTTGGAGCAGCTCCGCGGCGCGCGCCAGCTCGCCCTGCCGCAGCGCGCACTCGCCGTGTCCGATCGCGCCCCAGACCTGATGCTGCAGGTTGCCCCGCTGCCGGCCTGCGGCCGCCACCGCGGCGAAGCGGCGCGCGCTCTCGGCGAACTGGCCGCGGTACAGCGCCGACATGGCCTGCACGGTGCGCGTGTCTCCGAGCAGCCGCCGGTCCCCGATCTGCTCGAACAGCTCGGCTGCGCGCTCCAGGTCGCGTGCGATCCGCTCCCAGGCCCCGACGCCGATCCGGTACACGCTGGCGATGAACAGCGCATAGGCGAGCGCCCCGGGACGGGCGGTGCGCTCGGCGACCTCGACCGCGCGCCGGCCGTAGTACTCCGCCACCCGGTGCAGCGGCACGCTGCCGGCCGCGATCGCCATCGTGGCGTAGGCGCGCGCCAGCTCCGGCGAGGGGCCCGCCCTCTCGGCCAGGTTGAGGGCGCGCAGGCCCGCATGCACCAGCCGCAACGGCTCGTTGGTGAACCAGAACGTCTCCACCAGGCGCTGGTAGGCCCGCGCGCCCTCCAGCCGCTCGGTGCGGGCGGCCGGCGCCGCGCGGCGCCAGGCAAAGGGCCGCAGCCGGTGCCCGAGCTGGATCGCCAGCTGGCGCACCAGACCGGTGGCGAGGGCGAGCGCCGCCTGCGGGCGCGGCCAGCCCAGCAGCGCGAGCGCCCGGTCCAGGTGTCGCCGTCCCGCAGCGTGGTCGCCCATGCCCAGGTGCGCCTCGCCGAGCTGGCGCCGGCGGCGAGCTTGCGCCAGCGCCTGCTCGTCCGGCAGGTGGGCCTGCCGGCCCAGCGCCTGGGAGAAAAAGGAGATCGCCTCGGCGTACGCGCCGCCCGCGAGCGCTTGCTCGCCCGCGCGATCGAGGTAGAGCACGGCCTTGGCGTGTTCCTCGGCCTGTGCCCAGTGGTGGGCCAGCAGCGCGTAGTATGGGGACAGCTCGCTGGCATGCGCGCGCTCGTAGTGGGTGGCGACGGCCCGGTGCAGTTCGCGGCGTTGCGCGAACAACAGCAGCCCGTAGGCCACATCGCGGGTGATCACGTGGCGGAACGCCCAGCTCGCCTCGGGGCCCGGGCGTTCGGGCAGGACCAGCTCGTATTGCTCGAGCGCCGCCAGATCGCCGCGCAAGCGCGCCGGCTCGGTGGGCAGCGGGTAGACCGCCTCCAGCACCGAGAGCTCGAAGACCCGTCCGATCACGCTGGCGGTCTTGAGGGCGAGCTGCTGCGCGGGGGCCAGGCGGTCGATGCGGCTGGTGACCACGCCCTCGACGGTGCGCGGCAGCTCCAGCCGCGACAGGTCCGCTTCGGGGGCGATCTGGCACACCCCGTCTGCGATCCGCAGCACCCCGGCGTCCCGCAGCGCATAGGCGAGCTCGACACTGAAGAAGGGGTTGCCCTGGGCGCGCTCCTGGATCAGCGCCGAGGCGGTCTCCGCGAGCCGGGGCACCCCGAGCCGGGCTGCGACCAGCTCGACGACCTGCTGCGCCGGCAGGGGGCCGAGCGGCAGCCGCTGGGTGCCGGGCAATGCCAGCAGCCGGGTGTACTCGGCGGGAGGCCGCTCGTCGAACGGCCGCAGAGACAGCAGCACCAGCGCCTGGGGCAGCTCCTCCACCACCCGCAGCAAGAGCGTCCAGGAGGCGGAGTCGAACCAGTGGCCGTCTTCGAGCGCGAGCAGGAGCGGGCCAGCCGCAGCACGGCTCCGCAGCAGCTCGAGCAACAGATCGCGGGTGGTCTCCGCCCGCGCCTCGCCGCGCATCTGGGAGGTGACCTCGTTGTCGGGCAGCTCCAGCCCCAGCACCGGACCGAGCAACGGTGCGAGCCGCAGCAGCTCGGGGCGATCCACCAGCTGCGCCAGCAGGCGCTGGCGTCGCGCGGCGAGGTCCGGGGCGTGCTGCAAGCCGAGCAGTTGCGCGAACCCCGCCCGCCAGGCGTGATACGGGCTGGTGCGCTCCACCGCGTCGGCGGCGCTGGCGAGGCTGTCCACGCCGAGCTGGCGCGCGCGGTCGAGTGCGCAGGCGAGCAGGCGCGACTTGCCGATCCCCGCCTCGCCTTCGATCAGGAGCGCCCCGCCCTGCTGGCGGGCGCGCAGCGCCTGCAGGCGCTGTTCGAGGGCGGTCCGCTCGGCACCGCGGCCGACCAGGACGGCGTGCTCGCCCGTGGCCGCCTCGCCTCCGGCGGGCGCCTGCGCGCGGGGGCGGTAGACCGTAACGGCCGTCTCGATGCCCTTGAGCACCAGCGACGGCCGCGGCTCGAAGCGCAGGCGCGGCGCGGCGGCGTTGCGGCTCGCCTCATCGCACAGCACCTCGCCCTGCGCGGCGGCCATCAGGCGGGCGGCGAGATTGACCGCATCCCCGACCAGCGCGTATTCCCGGCGCCGCGGGTTGCCGACCGGCCCGCAGAACACCCTGCCGGTGGCGACCCCGCAGTCCGAGCGCAGGCCCGCGCGCCCCAGTCCCTCGGCGATGTCCAGGGCGGTGCGCACGGCGCGCACCGCGTCGTCTTCGTGGGTGTAGGGCGGCAGCCCGAAGGCGGCGACGAGGACGGTGCCCTTGTCGTCGACCACGAGCTGGCGCAGCATGCCCTCGTAGCGGGCGAGCGCCTGGAGGGTGATCTCCATCGCGCACTGCAGGCGCTCCAGCACCTCGGGCGAGTCGTAGTCGAGTCCGCCGGGGCGCACGAACGCGACGCTGACCGGGCGCAGCTCGGCCAGCCAGTCGCCGAGGCCGGCGTCCAGGCGCGAGCGCACCACCTCCGGTGCGTAGTGGCGCAGCCGCGCTGCGCAGGCGGCGGGGACGGCGGGGCGCTCGCCGGGCCCGGGGCGGGGCGGCACGCGGAGTCGGGCCAGCCTGAGTCCACCCGCCGCCGTCGGGCTACCCTCGCAGTCCTGCGCGAGCAGCGTGCGCGCCTGGGGCGAGAGGACCAGCTCGCCGGGCCGGGCCTGTTGCTGCGCCTGCCCCATCTGCGCCACCGCGGGTCCGCCCAGCACGAACTCCCAGCGCTCGCCCGCGCCCACGTGGGCGAGCAGCACCTCGCCTGCTCCCAGGCCGAGGCGCAGCGATAGGCGCACGCCCTCCTCGGTGGGCAAGTCGTGCAGGGTACGCTGCGCGGCGTGGCCGCACGCGGCTGCGCGCAGGGCCGCTGCCCGCAGCGCCTGCGCGCCCGGCTCGGCGATCCAGACCGCGATCAGGGCATCGCCGGCGAGACGGGCGACGTCGCCGCCGTGCTCGGTCACCAGGTCGATCAGGCGGCCGAAGTAGGTGTCGAGCAGCCCCGACAGCCGCTCGACGCCCTCGGGCCCGCGGCGCGCGAGCAGCCGGCTCAGGGGGGTGAAACCGCTGATATCGGCGAACAGGGTTGCCGCCGCCAGCCGTTGCGCCGAGGGCCGCGGCGGCGCGGACGGCTCACGCGCCAGCTCGCGCAGGACACAGTCCGGCACGTAGCGGCAGAGCGCCTCCAGCAGGCTCGCCGAGCCGCTCACGGCGCGGGCGCTCCCATGGGGGTGGCACCGGAGCTATCCATCGAAGGAGAGGCCCAGGATCACCGACTGCACGTGGCCGCGGTAGCGGCCGTCGAAGCCCGCCGCGTTGCCCCGCGCGCGGAGGGTCTCCGCCAGCTGCAACTCGTAGGTCGCATGCAGGCGCAGCGGTCCCAGCGCATAGGCTGCGCCCAGCGCGAGCGCGTGCACGTCGAAGTCGGGTTGCGAGGGGAGGATGCGCTCCGACGGCACGGCCTGGGGCATGAAGGCGTAACCGGCGCGCAGGCGGGCGCCCGGCAGCGGCGCGAACTCGGCGCCGAAGCGGAAGCCGAGCGTGTCGCGCGCGTCGACGACGACCGTCGCGTTGCCGGAGCGCTCCAGGTCGAATTCCAGCCGACGGAAGTACGACCAGTCCATCCAGTCGACCGCGATCGCCAGCAGCAGCGGATCGAGCGGTGCGTAGCGGAGGCCGAGGCGCGCCTCCACCATGTGGTGTGCGACCGCCGCCGCCTGCTCCGCCGGCGCGGCGCGGGGCGGGATCACGCCGAGTCGCCTCTGCAGTCGCATGTCCTGCAGTCGCGTGAGGCCGGCGGGGTTGTAGTACACCGCGGAGGCGTCATCCGCCACCGCGGTCAGCGCCCCGCCCATGGCGAGACCGCGCGCGCCCTGCCCCGAGGTCGCGATCGCCTGTGCCTGGGCCGGCCGAACGCTCGGTCCCAGCACGAGCAGCGGAACGACCACGGTGGCGGCGGCAGGCAGGCGCAGCATGGACGGATCTCCTCGGGCTCGGGTGGCGGTCGGGCGCGGCGAAGAGCGCGCTGGTCCATTATCGGCGGCGGGTCTAAACAAAGGCGAAACCCCTCTGCCAGCCGGGTGAGGGCGCTCAGCCGTACCGCTGCCGCCACCACCGTCCCATGCGCCGCGCCACCGCACCCGCGGCGCGGCGGAGGCGCACGGCGGCGCGGCGCACGAGCCCCGGCCGGAAGGCGAGCGGCTCCTCCCCGCGCAACAGCCCCGGGAAGCGCTCGGACTGCAAGGCCGCGAGCGCCCGGTCGAAGGCGTCTGCGGAGGCGAAGCGCTCCTCGGGGCGCTTGGCCAGCGCGCGCAGGCAGGCGCGATCCAGCTCCTCGGGGATCCAGGCATCGGGGCAGCGCGCCGAGGGCGCGAGCGGGACCTGATGGAGGTTGCGCCACATGACCTCGTAGATCGAGCCGGCGCCGGCCCCGAAGGGCGGGGCGCCGGTGAGCATCTCGTAGATGATGGCCCCGCAGCTGTAGAGATCGGCCCGCCCGTCCACCGGTCCGCCGGTGGCCTGTTCCGGTGCCATGTAATCCACGGTGCCGAACAGCACGCCCGGCCGGGTCGTCGGCAGCTCCGCCTCCGGGGGCGAGCGGGGACTGGTGCTCTCGCCGATCAGCTTGGCCAGGCCGAGGTCGAGCACGCGCACGCGTTCCTGGCCGCCGGCGACCGGCTCCAGCACGACATTGGAGGGTTTGAGGTCCCGGTGGACGATGCCGGCGGCGTGCGCGGCGGCCAGTCCGGCCAGGATGCCGCGCGCGATCGCCACCGCCCGCCGCGCGGGCAGGCGGCCGGCCGCCAGCACCGCGGCGAGCGTCGGGCCAGGGACGTAGTCCATCGCTACGAAGGGCACTCCCTGCTCGAGCCCGAACTCGCGGTAGACGACGAGGTTGGGGTGGTTCAGGCGGGCGCCCAGCCTGGCCTCGCGCAAAAAGCGGCGCCGCTGCTCGGGGTCGGCCACCAGCCACGGCTGCAGCACCTTGAGCGCGAAGACCTCGCCCAGCACGGTGTGGCGCACCTTGTAGACGGTGGCGAAGCCGCCGTGGCCGATCGGCTCCAGCACCTCGTAGTGGCCTGCGACGAGAGTGCCCGGCGCGAGCGGGCGCAGGGGGCGCAGCGTACCGCAGGCAGGGCAGAGCGGGGCGTGTTCCGGTAGCGGCCCGCCGCAGCCGACACAGGCCTGCTCGGTCCGGGCGGTGCCCGCGGCGGGGGCGGCACCGTGCAGCCCCCGCGCGCGGCAGCGCTCGATGGCGAAGCGCAGCGCGCGCGGCAGCAGCCGCAGGTCCACGTGTCCCTTGACCAGATAGTCCTGGGCCCCCAGCTGCAGCGCCTGGAGCGCGCTCGCCTCGTCGTCGGCCTCGGTCCAGACCACGACCGGCAGGCCGGGGGCGCGCTGCAACAGCGTGCGCAAGGTCTGTACGCCGGCCGAATCCGGCAGGTGCAGGTCGAGCAGGACTGCGTCCGGGCGCTCGCGCTCGAGCAGCTCCAGCCCCGCCGCGAGCCGCTCGCGATGCTCGAAGCGGAACGCCTCGCCGCGCGCTTCCGCCAGCGCCAGCCGCACCAGGTCGGCGTCCGCCGGGTTGTCCTCGATCATGAGCACCCGGTAGGCGCTCCGCAGGGCGCTGGCGGCGCCGGCAGGGGAAAGCGGCGCCGGCGAGCCGGTGGGCTCCCCACTCCTCGGGGCGCGCTCAGGTGGCGGCGGGGCCGGGCTCATGGGACTCCGGGATGCTGAACCAGAAGGTCGAGCCGCGGCCGGGCTCGGACTCGACCCCGATGCGGCCGCCATGCCGCTCGACGATGCGCTTGCAGATCGCCAATCCCATGCCGCTGCCCGGGATCTCGGCCCGGGTGTGCAGCCGCTGCATCATATCGAAGATGCGCTGCTGGTGCTCGGGTTCGACGCCCAGCCCGCGGTCGCGGACCGCGAAGATCCACCCCTTTTCGCCGCGCCGCGCGGAGATGTGGATCTCGGGGGTGCGCCCGCCGCTGTACTTGATCGCGTTGTCGAGCAGGTTGCGCAGCAGCTGCACCAGCTGCGCCGGATCGGCGCGGACCGCCGGCAGGGGATCGTGGTGGATGCGCGCTCCGCTCTGCTCGATGGCCGCGGCCAGATCCGCCAGCGCCTGCGCGAGCGCCTGCTCGGCGGACACGTTCTGCAGCGGACCGCCCTGCGAGCCGACGCGGGCGTAGGCGAGCAGGCCCGCCACCAGCTCCTGCATCCGCCGGGCGGCGTCGGCGGCATGCTCGAGCCAGCGCCGGGCCTCGGCGTCGAGCAGCTCCCCGCGGCGCTCGGCCAGCAGCCCCAGATAGGTGGTGATGGTGCGCGCGGGCTCGCGCAGCTCGTGGGCGGCGATGTGGGCGAAGCTCTGCAGGTCGGTGTTGGAGCGCTCGAGCTCGCGGGTATAGCTGCGGAGCTGGGCCAGCAGGTGGCCGACCGTACCCATGAGCGATTCGTCGAACGGGGTCGCCATGGGGGCGGGGGCGGCGGCGCGGCGCTCGGCCGCGAGCAGGGCGCGGGCGGCGCGGTGCAGGCGCGAGGCGATGGCGGGGAAGCTCTGCAGCAACAGGTCGAAGTCGGCCTTGCGCAACTTGACCAGCTCCACGCGGTCCAGCGCGGTGCAGGTCGCGGTGCGCAGCCCGCCCAGCACCAGCCCCACCTCGCCGAACAGGTCTCCGGGGCCGAGGTAGCGGAGCATGCGCTCGGCGCCATCGCGCCGCTGGCTGACCCGCACGTAGCCCACGCGGATCAGGTAGCAGGCATCGGCGGGCTCGTCCTGAGCGCAGATCACGGTTTCGGGCTCGAACGTCACGAACTCGACGTGCTGGCGGAGGTACTCGGCGAACTCGTCGGACAGCGCTGCGAACACCGGCACGCTGCGCAGCTGGGGCGCGAGCAGGTGCTGGCGGTAGGCGGCCTCGATGCGGCTGCGGAAGGCGGGCGCGCGCTCCTTGGCGAACTCCAGGGCCGCTCGCGTCATCTCCAGGCACTCGGTCGGCTCGGGGCCGGCGGCGCTGCAGGTGGCGGAGCGGGGATAGCAGCTGAGGCAGCTCACCTCGCCGAACAGCGTGCCCGCCTCCAGCACGCCGCGGCCGCTGCCGGCGGCGAGCGAGATGGGCACGTCCAGGAGCAGCGCGCTGCGCGGGGGTTCGCCCTGCTGCCAGTGGGGGGCGGGGGCCGAGCAGCACCGCGCGCAGCCGGCGCAGCGCCTGCCCGAGCCGGCTCCGCCGCACGTGCCGTTCGGCGGGGCGAGGAGGTGCCTCGACCCGGACCTCGACCCGCCCCCCGCAGCACGAAGAACGCCGTCGCGCCGTGCTCGCCCTGCCGGCAGATCGGCTCGCCGGGCGCGAAGCGCCGCAGCCACAGCGGCGGCCGGCGGCTGCGGGCGCGCTCGCGCTCGAGGAAGGCATCGAGTTCGGCCGCCGGCAGTCCGGTGAACGGCTCCAGGCGGCTCAGCGCCTGGCCATCGAGCTGGACCGGGCGCGAGGGCATGGTGTCGCGGCGAGCACCGGTCGTGTCAGCCCCGGACATGGCTCAAGGCCCGGACGGCGCGTGCAGCGGGAGTCCCGGGGACAGGGTGTTCGCGATCCGCACCACGTCCAGATGGGCCGCCAGGCGCCGCTCTCCGGCAGATGGCGCGTGGCGGGCAGGGCGAGAGGCCGAGCGCACTGCGAGCGGAGCCATGACGGGTGTACAGAACGTCCTCCTCGGAGCGTGCCCGCGCGTGTAAGCGGACACCGAAGAGGCGCCCGCGCGCGTGACCCCCATCCCTTCTGAGAACTCGAGGCGATTCTACCGTACTCTAGCCTGTACGTGTCGATGTGGCCAGCTCGGGGTTGTGCCTTGCGCCGTAGAGGTTGCGGGCGCACCCCCCCTGTGGTGGCTTCGGGCGTACGGCGCTGCGGGCTGGCCGGGCGCCTCGACCGGCAAGGTCATCTTGACGCTGTGGCCGCTCCCACCTAGTCTGGCGCGCGACCGGCAGGCTCTGGACAGGCACGCTGCGCGGCGGGGGCCGGCGAAAGGAGGAGGCGGTGGCAAGCTTCCAGGAGGCGTCGCAGGTCGAGGTCCGGTTTCCGGACCAGGTGGTGGTGCCCACCTACTACTCGAACCTCGTTCTGGCCTCGGTGCTGCAGGACGACGTGTACCTGAAGTTCTGCATCCGCGATGCGGATCGGCCACTGGCCCGCGCCGATCTGCAGTGTCGAGTCATGATGAGCGTCGAGAGTCTGCGCCGGTTGATCGAGGGGCTGGCCCAGTTGGTGCGCCAGTACGAGCAGCGCATGGAAGAGCTACGCCAACAACAGCGGGCGAGCTCGTAGCACCGCGTGCGGGCCGGTATTCGATCGTCGTACCGGCGGTTCGGCGGGCCGGCCTTGGAACCCAGGGCCGCGCGGCAGGGCCGGAGTCCGGAGGATCTCTCGGCACGAGCCCATCAGCGGGCTCGCCGGGGTCGTTCCACCACCGGGCCGGTCGAATCAGGGTCCTCCGGGGGGGTCAGGCCCCAGCGCTCGTGCCAGGATTTCTCCTGCGGCGGGGGCGCCGGCGGCGCGAGGGCCTTGCGCTCTTCCTCAAGCCGGTGGAGTTCCGCCGCCACGGCCTGGTCCAGCGCCTCGACCTCCTCCGGGCTGAGCGGGTCGTCCCGGAACATGCTCACGTGCATCCGCACGACCGCCTGCCAGGTGGCCAGGACACCCAGCTCGTACAGCGATTCGGCACGATTGAGCTGGAGCTCGACCCTCGCGCCGGATATCCGCCGGCGTGGGCACGTCCTTGGGCATGGGGTTGGGTCCCGGCGCCACCTGCCAGCTGTCTCGAAGCAGCATGTCCGGAAGCTCGGGGCGCGGCGGCAGGGGAGGGATCTCCGGGACGTTGGCGGTCTGCAGTGCCTCGCGCGCCAGACGGGGGAAATACTCCTTGGTCACGCGGGGCTGAGGGGTGAGGCGCAGCGCCTCGAAGCGGGCGATCGTCTCGGCGTCGGGCTGCACGAAGACCTTTCCGTCGACCCCGTCCACCGCGATCGGCTCGCCGTTGCGGATGCGGCCCTCGCGCACGTCGTCCAGGACGGCGGGCACGCAGCGGACCGCGGCACGCCGCTGGTGGATCACGAACGCGGTGAACAGATTGTCTTTTTCGCAGCGGGCGAGTACGAAGCCGCGGACACGCCGCCAGTCGGTCGAGCACCACCGCGCGCGGCGGAATCGTGTCGGGCACGATGACGATATAGGGATCTCCCGTGGTCTGGATGGCGCGCAGGGATCGTTCCGACTCGTAGATCAGCGCAGGGCCGATCGCGTAGTTGAAGGCGGCGATGAAACCCTCGTGGACGATCACCTGCGAATCCCCCTGTGCAAGGCTGTTTCCGGCGCTGCCACGGCGCATCCGTGCCGAGCGTGGTAAGCGTTACCGCCCCCGTAGCCGGCGCGGTCGCTCTCGCCCACGTGGACGCGAGCACAGAGTGCCGCCGTGGATTGGGCTGCGCTGATTCTTTTCTGTCCCCTGAAAAGCCGTGTGCCTGGGATGCTCGGCGCTGCGGCCGGGCTTGACGGCACCGTCAGGCACAGATCGCATGAATACCGTTGGCGGTCGCTGCAGACAGCTGGCCGCAGAACGCCGAGATCTTCGCCTGCAGCCCCGGGAAGCACTCGAGCTTCGTGCCGCCGCCGAGCTCCATCTTCGCAGCCGCCATGATGTCGATCTTGACGCCGGCCGTCATCTCGAGTTTGATCGCGCCCGTGATTGAGATGGCCATGCCGGCCATGATCTCTACCTTCATGCCGCCGAAGATGTCGAGTTTGATGCCGCCGAAGAGCTCTCCCTTGAAGCCCGCGCCGATCTCGAACTTGCACTGGATGATGCTGGTCTCGTTGGCGGCAGCGAGGTTGGTGATGTTGCCCGCAGCTATGTTGGTGATGTTGCCGCCGGTCATCGTCAGGATGTTGCTCGCGACCATGGTGGTCATGGTGGCGCCGACCATGGTCAACACGCTGGAGCCCACCAGCGTCGTCATCGATGACGCGACGGTGAGGGTCATACTCGCGCCGGTGGTGACGCTGATCGCCCCGCCTGCGGTCAGGCTGAGAGAGCCACCCGTCGTGATGCTGCCGCTACCGCCGGCCGTGACGCTGTAGCTCGCCCCGGCCGTGATGCGCACGTGGGCGCCGGCCTGCTCGGAGATGTTGCAGCCGGCCTTCACCGAGACGTTGGAGCCGGCCTTGGCATTGATGTCCACTCCGGCCTGCATGTTGATGTTGTTGCCGGCTTCCATGTTGATGTCGTTGCCGGCCTTCATGTTGATGTTGTTGCCGGCCTCGACGTTCACGTCGGTGGAGGCGTAGACGTTGACCGGGCCGCCGGTCTCGATGATGTTGATCTCGTGGCTGTCGTCGCAGATCTCGATGCGGCTCTTGCAGGAGGCGGTCTCCAGGACGATGATGCCGTTCTCATCGTCGAAGAAGATCTTGTGACCGGTGCGGCTGCGCAGGAGCCAGATCTTGTTCGCCGCCCCGCGCGCCGCGCCCTGTCCCCCGCGCCCGCGGGTCGTGCTCGCCGTTGCCGGAGGTGTCTGGGGCCTTGGCCTGCCCGTTCCAGACCGAGCCGAGCACGTAGGGGTGGTGGATGTCCCCGTGCTCGAAGCCGCAGATCACCTCGTCGCCCACCTGGGGCACCACGCCCATGCCGGCGTTGTCGCCGGCATCGACGCGTACCAGGCGCGCCCACGGGTTGATCAGGTTCGGGGATTCCTGGTCCTGCAGCCACGGGAAGTAGACCCGGACCATCGCCATCTCGTGGCGGTTCTGCTCGGTGTCCTTGACGTCGGTCACGATCGCGGGCACGAGCCCGTACAGCTTGCCCTCGGGCAGGGCCTGGCGATCGAGCAGTCTGGTGAGCGGATGCATGGCCCCCCTCCGGCGGATGATCTAATGGCGAATGGTAGTGCCGGCAGGCCCCCAAAGCAACCGTGTGCGGGGGCGCGGTCGATGTCCGTCGCCATCGCCCCGGACGACGGGAACTGCGGCGCCGGCCTGCGCCCCAGCAGCCGGGCTTCGGGGGCGACAAGGATGCGGGGCGCCGGGCAGCCCTCGCGCGAAGGCGCACGCGGCGGCGCCGCAGGCTGCGGTGGGTGCCGGAGCCGGGCCAGGCGGCGCCCCGCGGGCAGCTGGGGTCTCTCAGGGGGCCGCAGGCGGCGGCCCCGCCCGGAGGTCGACCACCCACGCCTGCGGCAGCTGGGTGCGGACCACGTGGCCAGCGAGGTCGAACCAGCGCCCGCAGCGGTCCAGCACCGCGCTGTCCGTGGTGGCGACGGTCTCGGCTGCGCGCGCGAGCACCGCGTCGGCGCTCTGGACCAGCCGCACCTCCCACGGCCAGCCGCGCTCCTGCGCCAGCGCCGCGATCCGGGCCGCGAGCCGGCCGCTGTTGGAGACCGGCCGGTCCAGATACCACCGCAGCCCCGCGAGCCCCAGCTCGGCAGCGCTGGCGGCGATGCGCTCCAGCGCCGGATCGGTCTGCCGCACCCGGCGCCAGGTGCCGTGCATGCTGGCCATGTCGCGCACGCAGCCGTCCGCACCGAGCAGCAGCACCCCGCCGGCGAGCGCCGCCTCGACCGCCGTCAGCACGTTGTAGCCGTCGAGCAGCAGCACCTGGCCCCCCAGCTCCGCGGGCGGCACCGCCCGCGCCCGCCGCGCGCGGGCCGCGCTCGGCGCGCACGCGCACCGCATGAGCGCGGTCCGCTGGCGGGCAACGAGCGCGAAGCGGTCGCCGACCAGCTTGAGCGAGGACGGCAGCGCATAGCCGCGCTCGAGCAGCCAGCCCAGGTGCGCCACCGCCTCGCGCAGGCGCGGCAGCGCGGCCGGGCCGAACAGCTCCCGGTCGGCCGGGTGCGGCCCGCGGTCCCGGCGCGTGTCGGCCATGACGCCACGATACCATCGCTGCCAGCGCATCCGGCGCAGCGAGCGGCGGACGCCGTCGCAGGGACGCGCCGCAGCCCGCTGGGGCGGCGCGGGGGCCCCCGGTGGGCACGGGCGCAGGGCTCCCGGGGGGGCCGCGTCTCGCCCGCGGGCGGCACTGCTCGCTACACTGCTCCGGTCGTCTGGCCAGGGCAGGGCAGGACGCTGTCGCGGGAGGGCGGGAGATGAGCCCCGCCGGGGCGGAGCGGGAGGTCGAGCCGGGCGAGGCGCTGCGCCGCCGCATCGAGGAGCGCGCCGCGCGGCTGGCGGTGGTGGGGCTCGGCTACGCGGGGCTTCCGCTCGCGGTGGCGTTCGCGCGCGCGGGCTTCCAGGTGGACGGCATCGACCTGGATCGGGCGCGCATCGAGGCGCTCGGGCGCGGCGAGAGCTACATCCCCGACGTCGCCGGGGCGGTGGTGGGCGAGCTGGTGCGGGCGGGGCGGCTGCGGGCGAGCGCGGAATACGGCCCGGCGGCCGCGGCGGACTGCGTGCTGATCTGCGTGCCGACCCCGCTCGGCAAGTCGCGCGAGCCGGATCTCTGTTACGTGCACGCGGCGCTCGAGGCGCTCGGCCCGCACCTGCGGCCGGGCCAGCTGCTGGTGCTGGAGTCGACGGTCTATCCGGGCACGACCCAGGAGCTGGTGGTGCCCGCGCTCGAGCGGCAGGGGCTCCGGGTCGGCCGGGATGCCTTCGTCGCCTTCAGTCCGGAACGGATCGATCCCGGCAACCGCACCTGGCGGATCGAGAACACCCCGAAGCTCATCGGCGGGGTGAGCGCGGCCTGCACGCGCGTGGCGGCGGCGCTCTATCGGGCCGCCATCGCGACGGTCATCGAGGTCTCCAGCGCCGCCGTCGCCGAGATGGCGAAGCTCTGGGAGAACACCTACCGCGCGGTGAACATCGGGTTCGCCAACGAGATGGCACTGCTCTGCCACCGGCTGGGGCTGGATGTGTGGGAGGTCATCGAGGCGGCAGCGAGCAAGCCGTTCGGCTTCCAGCCGTTCTGGCCGGGGCCGGGGCTGGGCGGGCACTGCCTGCCGGTGGACCCGCTGTATCTGTCCTGGAAGGCGCGCACGGTGCGCGCCCAGGCGCGGTTCATCGAGCTGGCCGACGAGATCAACCGCGCGATGCCGCTGCACTGCCTGCAGCGGATCGCGGACCTGCTCAACCAGGACGGCAAGCCGGTGCGCAACAGCCGCGTGCTGCTGCTCGGCATGGCCTACAAGAAGAACGTGGGCGACACGCGGGAGTCGCCCGCGGTGGATCTGGCGGCGCTGCTCCTGGAGCGGGGTGCCGAGGTGCGCTACGCCGATCCGTACGTGCCGTCGTGCCGGATCGGCGAGGTCGAGCTGCACGCGGTGGCGCTGTCGGCCGACGAACTCCGGCAGGCCGATCTGGTCGCGGTGCTGGCGGACCACGATGCCTTCGAGGTGGAGCTGATCCTGCAGCACGCCCGGCGGATCTTCGACGCCCGCAACCTCACGCGCGGGCGCGGCGGGCCGAGGGTGAGCAGGCTCTGAGCGGCGCGCGCTGGCCCGGCGGCGCCTGCGGCCGGATGGTTCGGGCAGGGGAGGATGCGGATGCCGGAGGCGGGGGGCGAGCCGCAGGGGAAGGCTGGCTGGCGGGGCCGGCGGGTGCTGGTGACGGGGGGGGGCGGGGTTCATCGGCTCGCATCTGGTGCGGGCGCTGCTCGCGCGCGGCGCCCGGGTGCGGGTGCTCGATGACTTCTCGACGGGACGCCGCGAACACCTGGAGGAGGTGCTGGCCGACGTCGAGCTGCACCAGGGCGACGTGCGCGAGCCACAGGCCTGCGCGGCGGCGCTCGCCGGCGGGGTCGAGGTCGTGTTCCACCAGGCGGCGCTGCCCTCGGTGGCGGCCTCGCTCGAGCGGCCACTGCTGGCGCACGAGGTGAACGCCACCGGCACGCTGGTACTGCTGCAGGCCGCGCGCGCGGCCGGGGTGCCGCGCCTGGTCTACGCGAGCTCCTCCTCGGTCTACGGGGACGCGGTGCCGCTGCCGGCGCGCGAGGATGCGGCGCCCCGGCCGCTCTCGCCCTACGCCGCGAGCAAGCTCGCCGGCGAGTACTACGTGCGGCTGGCGGCCTCGCTCTACGGCATGCACACCGTGGCCCTGCGCTACTTCAACGTCTTCGGGCCGCGCCAGGACCCGGCCAGCGCGTACGCGGCCGTCATCCCCCGCTTCATCGCGCGCATGCGTGCCGGGCAGCGGCCGGTGATCTTCGGCGACGGGCGGCAGTCGCGCGACTTCACCTACGTGGAGGACGTGGTGGCGGCCAACCTGCTGGCGGCGGAGGCGGGTCCGGAGTGCGCCGGGCAGGTCTACAACGTGGGCAGCGGCCGCCGGCACGATCTGCTGGAGCTGGTGGCGGTGCTCAACCGGCTGCTCGGCACGGCGCTGCCGCCCGAGCACGCGCCCGCCCGGCCCGGGGACGTGCGCCACTCCCAGGCCGACATCGCGCGCGCGGGGCGGGAGCTGGGCTACCGGCCGCGGGTGGAGTTCACCGAGGGCCTGCGCCGGACGCTGGCGGCCTGGCGCTGAGGGGCGGCTTGCCCACAGGCGGCGGCCTCGCGCCGTATCTGCCGGAGGGGCTGGAGGAGCGCCATGACCGCGCGCCTGTTCACGCCGCGCGAGGCGAGCCGGACGCTGCCGCTGGTGCGGCGCATCGTCGCCGACATCCTGGAGCGGGGGCGCCGCCTGCGCGCGCTGTTGCAGGGAGGCTGGCAGGGCCGGGAGCAGGAGGTGGAGCAGCTCGAGCAGCAACTGGACGCGCTCCTGGCGGAGCTGGAGCAGATCGGCTGCAGCTACAAGGACTGGAGCTTCGATGTGGGGCTGGTCGACTTCCCCGCGGTGATCGACGGCCAGCCGGTCTATCTCTGCTGGCGCAGCGACGAGCCCCGGCTGGCCTGGTACCACCCGGTGGAGACCGGCTACGCGGCCCGCCGCCCCATCCCCGAGGAGCTGCTGCGCGAGGAGGCCGCCGGCGAGGCGGGGAGTCCGAGCCGCTGACCCCGCGGCCATAATACAAACAGCGAGCGCCGCGGGAAGCCGCCAGCAGGCGAACACCTGTGGTGCGCGGGGGTGGGCTCGATCCGGGGCGCCGCTCGGCACCGATCCTCGTGCGATCCCGGCGAGGCCGGACGATCGAACGCGACGCGCCGGCGGCAGGCCGATCCGCCATCTGCTATCCTCCTGGCGCTGCCGCGGCGTTCCGCCGGGGCGGGGGGCGAGGGCGCAGGGGAGCATGGCGGACGCCGGCCGGGTGCTGGTGCTGGGGGGCGGCTTCGGCGGGGTGTTCACCGCGCTGCGGCTGGCGCGCCGGGCGCCGGAGCTGGCGCTGACGCTGGTCGCGCGGGATCCCTGCTTCGTGTTCAAGCCGCTGCTCTACGATCTGCTCACCGGGGAGGTGGCGCCCGAGGAGGTGGCGCTGCCGCTGGCGCAGGTGCTCGCCGGCAGCGGCATCCAGCTCATCGAGGGCGAGGTGGTCGCGATCGAGCCCGCGGCGCGGGCGGCCATCGTACGGACCGCCGCGGGCGAGCAGAGGCTCGAGGCGGACGCGCTGGTGATCGCGCTCGGCGCCGAGCCGGCGTATCGGGAGCTGCCGGGCATGGCCGCACACGCGCTCGCAGCGGCCACCCTGGAGGATTTCCTGCGGTTGCGCGTCCACCTGGAGAGGATGAGCGCGCGCGCGGCCGCACTCGGCACCGGGGCGAGCGCATCGGCCAGGATTGCCGGCGGTGCACAGGTGGCCGAGGGGGGTGGAACAGCCGACGCCGAGGGGGCTGGCCGGCCGGCCGAGGCCGAGCGGCTGCGCCGGGTGGTCATCTGCGGCGCCGGTCCGAGCGGGGTCGAGATCGCGTGCAAGGTGGCCGCGATGGAGCTGGCGGTCCGGCCGCGGGTCCTCTTGGTCGAGGCCCGCGGGGATGTGCTGCCGGGCTTCAGCGAGGAGATCAAGCACCAGGCCTACCTCGCGTTGCGGGCGGCCGGGGTGGAGCTGCGCCTGGGCAGCCCGGTGCTGGGTGCCGACGAGCACGGGATCCGGCTGCCCGGCGAACACGTGCCGGCGGGCACGGTCATCTGGACCGCTGGCCAGCAGCCGGTGGGCGTGGTGCGCGGGTTGTCCGTGCCGCGCAGCCGCGACGGCAGGATCTGCGTCGGGGCGACGCTGGAGCTGCCGGGGCAGCCCGCGGTGTTCGCCATCGGCGACAATGCGCGCTGCACCATCGAGGGAGCCGAGGCGCCGCCGGAGACGGCGCAGGTCGCGGTGCAGCAGGCGGCGGTGGCCGCCCACAACGTGCTGGCGCGGCTGCGCGGCGGCACCCTCCGCTCGTATCGGTACTACCCATTGGCGGAGACGCTTACCCTGGGGCGCGGCCAGGATGTGTTCCACCTGCTGGGGCTGCGGTTGCGCGGGGAGCTGGGCTATCTGGCGCGGCGCTGTGTCTATCTGGCGCGCATGCCCTCGTGGCGCCATCGCGCGCGCCTGGCGGTGCGCTGGGGTGGGGCGCTGGTGCGCGAGGCGTGGCGGCGGGCGGGCAGGGCGGTGCTCGCGGCCGCGGCGCGCGACGGCGCGGCGGCGGCAGGCGCGGAGCAGGGGCAGGCAGGCGCACGGTGAGGCCCCGGGCGAGCGAGGCAGGCGGCTCGCGGCTCGCTGCCGCCGCGGGCGCGGGGGCAGCCGCGGCCGGACCCGCCCGCCTGATCACCATCCCGTTCAGCCACTACTGCGAGAAGGCGCGCTGGGCGCTCGAGCGCGCCGGGCTACCGTTCCGCGAGGAGGGACACCCGCCGCTGGTGCACATGGTGGCCGCGCGCTGGGCCGGCGGCGGGCGCACCGTGCCGGTGCTGGTGGCGGAGGGGGAGGTCTTCGCGGACTCGACGCTCATCGTGCGCTACGCGGACCGGCACCTGCCCGCGGCGCTGCGGCTCGTACCCGAGGAGGCGCCGCTGCGCGCGGAGGCCGAGCGGCTGGAGCGCCGGTTCGATCGGGACCTGGGCCCCCACACGCGCCGCTGGGCCTACTACCACCTGTTGCCGCGGCGCGAGCTGTGCGAGCGGATGCTGCGGCATGGGGTGCCGGCCGCCGAGCGCGCGCTCATGCGGTCGCTGTTCGGCCCCGCGCGCTGGCTCATGCGCCGCGCGATGCGCATCGATCCGGCCGCCGCGGCGCGGTCCTGGGCCCGCATCGAAGAGGTGTTCGGCGAGGTGCAAGCGCTGCTCGCCGGCGGCCGGCGCTACCTCCTCGGGGAGCGGTTCACGGTGGCGGACCTGGCCTTCGCCGCGCTCGCGTCCCCGGTGTTGCTGCCGGCTGGCTACCCCGTGCCGCTTCCTGCACTCGGGCAGCTGCCCCCGGCGATGCGGGAGGGCATCGAGCAGCTGCGCGCCCGGCCCGCCGGCCGCTTCGCGCTGCAGCTGTACGCGCAGGAGCGCGCGCGCCGGCTTGTGCCCGCCACCACCGCCACCCGGGCCGGGGCCGCGGGCTGAGCCGCCCGAGCGCATGCCTGGCGGCGCGCCGCGATCCCGGCCTGCCGCCGAGCCCGGCGCGCGCGGCCGGCGCGCGCAAGGGCACGCCGCGCCCGGCCGCTCAGGCCCGCGCTCCCTCCACCGCGCCCATCATCTGCGAGCGCGGAAACCAGGTGCGCACGTACTTCCAGCCCGCCCGCTCCAGCAGCGCCCGGTACTCCTCGACCGTCCGCTCGCGCCCCGTGCCCCAGCACATCATGTGGATGTCGAACAGCTTGGCGAAGTGCGGGGTCTCCGGCCCCGGCACCAGGTGCTCGATGACGAACAGGCGCGCCCCGCGGGCTGCCGCCCGGGCGATGTTGCCGAGGATGCGGACGCACTCCTCGTCGTTCCAGTCGTGCAGGATCATCTTCATCATGTACGCATCGGCGGGCGGCACGGCGGCGAACATGTCCCCGGCGAGGTAGGTGCAGCGATCGCCCACCCCGAGTCTGTTCGCCCACAGCAGCTCCTGGTCCTCGATCACCTGGGGCAGCTCCAGCACCGTCCCCCGCAGGTGGGGATGCCGGGCGAGCAGGCTCGAGAGCAGGTGGCCGTGGCCGCCGCCGACGTCGCAGATGTGCGCGATCGAGGAGAAGTCGTAGCCCTGCAGCGCTTCCAGCACCCACGCGGTCTGGGCGCTGCAATAGCTGCTCATGGCGTCGTGGAACACCTCGGCATAGCCGGGCTCCTGCGCGGCATGGTCGAACGCCATCCGGCCGAACTCGCGGATGAACGCGTTCTGCTTGCCATCGCGGACCATGGCGGGCAGGTGCTTCCACAGCGCATAGTGCTCCGGCCCTTCCTCCAGCAGCGTCACCCCCCGCAGCGTCTGGGGGTGGTCGCGGCGGAGCAGTTCGCCGGTCTCGGTGAGCGAGAAGCTGCGCGCCTGGTCCTCGTGCAGCAGCTCCAGCGAGCCGAGAGCCCGCAGGAGCCGATAGGCGAGGGACGGATCGAGACCGAGCTCGGCGGCGATGGCAGCAGCGGTGCGGGGTCCTTCGCGCAGGGCATCGAAGATCCCCAGCCGCACCCCGGCATGGAGGATCTGGCTCCGCCAGCGGCCGAAGATCAGGTCCAGGACTCTGCTTTGGGGATCCGGCATCGTTCCACCTCCCGGACGGATGGCTTCGTGTGATCGGGTCCGGCCGCCGGCCGGCCCTGGCCCGGGA
Source organism: Planctomycetota bacterium (assembly GCA_026004615.1). Classification (GTDB taxonomy): domain Bacteria; phylum Planctomycetota; class J058; order J103; family J103; genus BPJM01. The sequence goes on along the minus strand of BPJM01000001.1, from coordinate 41,035 downwards.
GCTGGTGAGCAGGGCGATGCGAGCCAGGGGCGGAGACGCCCGCCCCGGAGATTGTACCCGCCCGGCGGCTCGGTGCCCAAGCCCGTTTCGAATCCCGTCCGCCAGGGCCTCGAGCGTGGTGCCGAGCGCGTGGCCGGACCGGCCGGTGGAGCCATACCCCGGAGGTCCCGGCGCCGCCGGTGGCGCCGCGCAGCTGGCGCGGGAGGAGCCGGAGCTGGAGGTTTCGTGGCCGGAGGCGGCGGCCGGGCTGAGCGCTGCCGGCGCGCGCATCGCGGAGCAGCTGCTGCCACCGGCCGCCGGCGCCCGCGCAGGCGGCCGCGCGGCGCCCGGTCACGGAACCGGTGGCCGCACGCCGGGCGCGCCCGTGGCGAGGCGCTCGAGGTGTTGCTGCCAGGCGCGGGCGGTGGCGGCGATGCGATCGGGCAGCTCGCCCAGGGCGATCTGCTCGACGCGCCGGAACCACCCCTCGCCCACCTCCTGGGCGAACGCCCGCCAGCCCGGCATGAAGTGGACCTTGCGGCGATAGTTCCAGCAGAAGGCATCGAAGGCGATCTGCTGGCGCGCCAGGTCGCTCAGGCTGGCACCGGCCGGCCGGCCGCCGAACACGGCACGGTGGCTCTGCAGCACCAGCGCCGCGAAGGGATCGGCCGCCGCCACCGCGGCGTCGCGAGCGAGGCCGCGCCTGAGCGCCTCGAGGATCTCGCCGTGCCGCGAGCGAGCGGGCAGCCGGTGCGGCGGCGGGCCGAAGACGATCTGGTCCTCGCGCTCGATGCGCGCCAGCAGCTCGCGGTAGCGCCCGCCGCCGGCCACGGAGAAGATCCGCACGTCGGCGGCGATCTCCGCCTGCCAGCGCGAGACCCGGTAGCGCGGCTCGGGGTAGGTGTCGGTGAAGCGGTCGGCGATGCCGTGCGCCATCACCCCGAGCGCCCACGCCACCAGCCGCCGGTCCCCGGTGGCAGCGGCGCGCTCGCACAGCTCGGCCGCACAGGTCGGATCGTGCAGGTCCACCACCGGAGCGAGGCGGTAGGCGTTGCCGGCCCGCGCCGCCCAGCGCAAGAGCCAGCCGGCGAGATCCTCGCCGCCGATCGCATCCTGCAGGTGGTCGCTCTTGTCCAGATCGCCCATGAGCGAGCCGAGCACGAACCAGGCCCGCTCGTCCTGCGGCAGCCCGAGCCGCTGTGCCGCCGCATCCCCGATCGCGAGATGGGCGAACAGCCCCCAGCCGCGCGCCGCCGGCGCCGCCGCCGCCAGCACTGCGGCGAGCAGCGCCGCGGCGCCGGACACGACCACTGCCCTTCGCCCTGCGCGCCCTCTCTGGCCACGCATCGCGTCCCTCCCGCCCGGTCGCCGGCGCCAGGACGACCCTAGCACCGGCGCACCTGGAGTCAATGCTCGATTTCCGGATGGCGCAATGGGTATCGTATCGTTCGCTGCTGGCAGGCTGGCGGGCGGTCTTCTGTCCGGCGCGCTCGATGGCACCGCCGGGCAGCCTGGGCCGAGCATGGTTGCTTTGGTTGGGCGGCCTGCTCCAGCACTCCGGGCTTTTCTCATGACGCACGGCATTCACCCCTGACGAACGCTTCGACAGGGACGGTCCGCCAGCAGGCCTCGCTCGTTGTCCCCGCGCTCCTCGAGCTGTCCGTGAGAGGGGGCGAGCCACAGACCGGTCGGAGCCTCGATCTGCACGCTGCTGCGGCTTGGTGCGGGGCAGGCCGCGGGCCCGCTGCGCGCGCCCTTCGCTGGTGGGACGGGCGTCTTCGCGAGCCCCTCGCGCAGGCGCGTTGCGTGCTCGCCTGTGCCAGCAGCCCTGGATTGTTGCCGGCACCCCTGCGTGCCGATAGGTTGCAGGGGGCGCGAAGCGCCGGTCGGCATCGCCCGCGCGAGGGGGCAGGGGCGGATGGGGCTGGATCTGTACGAGGAGTTCGTGCGGCTCGTCTCGGAGCTCGAGTCCGCCGGGGTGGAATACGCCGTGGTGGGAGCGCTGGCGCTGGCCATCCATGGGGTCCCCCGCGCGACGACGGATATCGACCTGCTCGTGCAGCCGGAGGTGCTGCAGGCGGCGCTGGAGGTCGCGCGGCGCTGCGGCTTCGTCGTCGAGGCCGACCCGATCCGCTTTCCGGACGGCATGGTCGTGCACCGCACGAACAAGTTCGAGGGCGAGGACCACCTCACGCTGGACTTCCTGCTCGTGGACCCGAACCTCCTGCCCGCCTGGGAGTCCCGCTTCGTGGTCCAGACCGAGGACGGGCCGATCCGGGTCATCTCCCGGGACGCGCTCATCCGCATGAAGGCGGCGGCGGGCCGCACGCGCGACCTCGCGGACATCGAAGCCCTGCGGGAGCAGGACCGGTGAGCGCCGCCGAGCTGTCCCCGGCTGCCGTGACCGCGCGCCTGCTGCGCGCGAGCGAGATGAGCCGCCTCGCTCGCCGCGGGCTGCCGCCCAAGGTGGGCGGCGATCCCGCCGCCGTCACGGCGCGCCTGCGCCGCGTCTCGCGCCTGCGCGAGCTGTGCCTGCGCCTGTCGCGGCTCGGCGGTCCGGGTGCCGGAGACGATCCGCCGTCGGGCGCGCGTCGCGCGCGGTAGTACAGCAACGCCCGAGCCGCAAGGACCAGCCACACGGGCGGGCCTGGCTGCCAGCAGCGCAGCCCCCAGCGCCGCGGCGTCAGACCGCACCGCAGCATTCCGCCCTGCGCGCCCTCTCCGGCCGCACTTCGCGTCCCTCCCGCCCGGTCGCCGGCGCCAGGACCACCGTAGCACCGGCGCACCACGGGTCCATGCTCAACTCCCGCATGGCGCAACGGTTGTGGCGCGGCGCGGACCCCCGCTGGCATGCGCCCACGGCGGCGGGCTGCTATGCTGAGGGGGTCGGCAGCATCCAGATGGCTCGCGTCAGGGCGAGCGGGACCATGGCCTACGTCGGACGCTGGTGGGAGCCGCTCCCGGACGGGCGGATCCAGTGCAAACCTCTGCCCGCGCCACTGCCGGGTCAAGGAGGGGCAGCGCGCCTTCTGCTTCGTGCGGCAGAACCGGGCGGGCAGATGGTGCTGACCACCTACGGCGCGCTCAGCGGCTTCTGCATCGATCCCATCGAGAAGAAAGCCGCTGAACCACTTCCTGCCCGGGCACGCCCGTGCTCTCCTTCGGCACCGCGGGCTGCAACCTGGGCTGCCGCTTCTGCCAGAACTGGGACATCTCCAAGTCGCGCGAGATCGACACGCTGGCCGACGAGGCCGCGCCCGAGGCCATCGCCGCGCGGCCGTGCGCACGGCTGCCGGAGCGTCGCCTTCACCTACAACGACCCGGTGATCTTCGCGAGTACGCCCTCGACGCGGCGCGCGCCTGCCGCGCGCGCGGCCTCAAGGCGGTGGCGGTGACGGCGGGCTATATCACCGAGCAGGCGCGCGGGGAGTTCTACGCCCACATGGACGCGGCGAACGTCGACCTCAAGGCGTTCACCGAGACCTTCTATCACAAGCTCTGCTTCGCGGCGCTGCAGCCGGTGCTGGACACGCTGGTCTGGCTCAAGCGCGAGACGAGCGTCTGGTTCGAGGTGACGACGCTGCTGATCCCGGGCCACAACGACAGCGACGAGGAGATCGAGCGGCTGTGCGGCTGGTTCTACGACCAGCTCGGACCCGCAGGTGCCGCTCCATTTCACGGCCTTCCACCCCGACTTCAAAGATGATGGACGTGCCGCCCACCCCGCCGGCCACGCTCCGCCGCGCGCGGCAGATCGCGCTCCGCCACGGGCTGCACTACGTGTACACGGGCAACGTGCACGACCCCGAGGGGGGTACCACCTATTGTCCGGGCTGCGGGACGGCGGTCATCGTGCGCGACTGGTACGTGCTGCTCGACTGGAAGCTCGATGCCGGCGGGCGCTGCCGCAACTGCGGCCACCGGATCGCCGGGGTCTTCGAGCCCCGTCCCGGCACCTGGGGCGCCCGCCGGCAGCTGGTCCGCATCCGCGGGGCCGCGGCCGCCGCCTGCTGATCCGCCGGGCGGCTCGGGCCTCAGCCCCGGGGGGCGAGGGCGGCCTGCTGCCTTGCGCTTCATGCGCTTGCGCATCCGCCGGCGCGCGCCGAGCAGGCTCCAGCCGCCGATCAGGATCGCGAGCGCCAGCACCGCGGCCCCGCCCCAGCTCGCCCGCCGGATCATGCGGTCGACCTCGCCGTGGAAGTGCTCGAACGGCACCACCGCGGCGCTCACCCACTGCAGTCCGCCCTCGACCGGGAAGACCGCGAAGGAGGCGATCCAGCGCCGCTCTTCGTAGGTGAAGGTGGTGGAGGCGCTCGCGCCCACGGGCAGGAGCAGCAGCGAGCCGCCGAGCGCCCGCAGCGCTGCGGTGAGAAGGGGGTGCTGCGCCTCGACCTTGACCACGCCCGGTCCGGCCACCACCTTGCCGTCGCGCGTCATCATGTACGCGCTGCCTTCGGGGCCGAGGTCCTGGCGCGAGCGCGCGAGCAGGAACCGCGAGATGGAGTCGAGCAGCAGATCCGCGGTGAACACCCCGCGCACCGCCCCGTGCTCGTCGCGCAGCCCGAGCGCGAGCGTGATCCCCACCCCGCCCTCGTCGTACCAGTCGTAGGGCTCGGTCCAGACGGGGACGGTGGACTGGGCCCCCAGCCGGTACCAGGGCCGCTCGCGCGGATCGTAGCCGTGGTCGTCGCTGCTGCGCACCAGCGCTCCCCGCCCTCCCTCGGGCAGCAGCTCGTATTCGATCAGCCGCACCCGGCCGCCCTCGGGCCAGGAGCGGTTGGCGATGAGCGTGCCGTCGCTGCGCCGCCGCCACACCCCGGTGAAGCGCCCCTGCTCGTCGCCGTAGGACAGCCAGTCGAGGTTGGGGCGGAAGCGCATCCGGACCGCGAGGTGCTCGAGCAGCTGCTCGGGCTGCTCCACCGGCAGCAGCCCGTAGCGGGCGAACACGCGGCACTCCTCCAGCAGCGGGATCGCCGGACCGAGCAGCCCCCCTGCCTCGGTCGCGGTGCGGCTCGCGATCTGACCGGTCACGTGCTCCCAGACCGCGTCCGCCTCGCTCTGCAGGATGCTCAGGTAGACCGGCGGTGCCGGCCACGAGCAGCACGAATGCGGCGGCGAGGCTCACCAGCGCCTTGTGCCGGCGCGCGCGCCGCAGCACGCGCCCGAACACCCCGAGCGGGCGGGTGCGCGGCGGCTCGCCCGCGATCACGCGCGAGAGGTCATCCGCCAGCTCGAGCGCGGTCTGGTAGCGGTCGCGCTGCCGCTTCTCCATCGCCCGGGCGACGATGGCGGCGAAGTCGCGGGAGACCGGCGCCACCTGGTGGAGCGGCCGCGGCTCCTCGGACATGATCTTGACGAAGGTCTCGACCATGGAAGCCGCCTCGAACGGCACCTTGCCGCACGCGGCGTGATACAGCGTGGCGCCGAGCGCATACACGTCGGTGCGGCGGTCGACCGGGCCCAGGCTCGGATCGGCCTGCTCGGGCGGCATGTAGGCCGGGGTGCCCACGATCTCGTTGCCGCGCGAGATCCCGGCCTGTTCGATGTCCTTCGCCAGCCCGAAATCGAGGATCTGCGGCTCGCCGTCCTGGTCGATCACGACGTTGGCCGGCTTCATGTCGCGGTGCACGATGCCCTGCCGGTGCGCGTGGTCGAGCGCGAGCGCGATCTTGCGGCCGATCTCCAGCAGCTCCTCTTCCGGCAGGGGCCCGCGGCGCTGCACCATCGCGTCCAGCGGCTCGCCCCGCACGAACTCCATCGCGATGTAGGGCGTGCCGTGGATCAGCCCCGCGTCGAAGATCTGGACGATGTTGGGGTGCTTGCGGAGCTTGGCCGCCGCGCGGCCCTCCTGCACGAACCGCTCCGCGCCCTCCGGGGTGGCGAGCTGCGCGTTCAGCGTCTTCAGCGCGCACTCGCGCCGCAGCTCGCGGTGAAACGCCTTGTAGACGACCCCCATGCCGCCGCGGCCCAGCTCCTCGAGGATCTGGTAGGGGCCGAACGGCGTGCCCTGGCTGGCGAGATCGTCCCCGCGCGCGGGCGCCGCCGCCTGCGCGTAGCCGGCGTGGGGGGCATGCTGCCCGTACGGCTGCTGGCCGTGGTACGGCCACGGCTGGTGCTGGTGCTGTGGATCGTAAGGGTATCCGGGATGGGCCGTGCCGCCCGGCTGGACCTGCCAGGAGGCGTGCGCCGCCGGGGCCGCGGCCTCTGGCCAGCCATCCAGCCGCTGCTGGCCCCGGTAGGGCAGCGCCACCGTGCCCTGCTCGGGAGCCCAGCCGCCCGTGCCGGCTCCGCCCGCACCGCCGGGATCGGGCGGTGGCATCGGATGGCCCGCGGGCCGCGAGCCATGGGCGGGCGGAGCGTAGGGCGGCTGGTGGGGATAGGGCGGCGGCGAGCCGCCGCCCGGCGGGGCCTGCCCACCCCAGCTCCCCGGCCCGAGCCCGGCCGCGCCGCCCGGGGCCGGGGGCCATGGGGCATGGGAGGGCCAGGGCGGATGCAGGCCGTCCGGGGCGGCGTGGCCGCCGTCCCAGCCGGGCTGTCCGGCGCCGCTCATCGCGCTCGCGGCTCCAAGCCGACCGCCTTTTCTGCTTAACCGAAATGGGCTCCCGGCGCCAGCGGCGCCCTGGCCGGCCGGGGGCTCAGATCCGGTCGGCGAGCAGCGCCACGAACAGCGCCGGCAGATAGCCGAGCGAGGCGAGGAACAGCCGCCGCGCGTCCCGGGGGCGGCGGCGGCGGGCGTGCACGACGCCGGTGGCGAGCAGGCCCAGGCCCAGCACGAGCGCCGCGGCGAAATACAACCTGCCCGCCATGCCGGCGAGCGCCGGCGCCAGCGTCACCGGCAACAGCGCGCTGGCGTACAGCACCGCCAGGCGCGCGGCAGTTGCACCCGCCTGCTCGCCGAGCGAGGGCAGCATCGCCATCCCCGCGGCCCGGTAGTCCTCCCGGTACAGCTCCGCGATCGCGAAGAAGTGCGGCACCTGCCACAGGAACACGATCGCGAACAACAGCCAGCCGTGCGGTCCGATCTCGCCGCGGGCCGCGGCCCAGCCCACCAGCGGCGGCAGCGCCCCGGGGACCGCTCCCACCAGGGTGTTGAGCGAGGTCCGCGGTTTGAGAGGCGTGTAGACCCCGAGATAGACCGCGAGGGCGAGCAGCGCGAGCAGCGCCGGCAGCGCGCCCGCCCACAGCAGCAGCTCGGCGGTGCCGAGCGCGGCGAGCGCCAGCGCGAAGCAGACCGCGGTGCGCGGGCGGAGCCGGCCCGCCGGCAGCGGGCGCGAGGCGGTGCGGCGCATGCGGCGGTCGGCCTCGCGCTCCAGCACCATGTTGAGCGCGCTCGCGGCGGCGGCGAGCAGCGCGGTGCCCAGCGCGGTGTGCACGAGCAGCGCCACATCGAGGCCGTCGCGCGGGGCGCCGAGTGCGTAGCCGGCCGCCGCGGTCAGGAGCACCATCGCGGTGATGCCGGGCTTGGTGAGCGCGAAGAGATCGGCGGCCCGCGCGGTGGCGGCCCCGTGCACGCGCCCCTTCGCGGTCTGGCGGGCGCGGCTGGCCCCGGCAGCCGCCGGCGCCGGGCCGGGCTCGAGCGCGGAGCAGCTCGGCCGCGGCTGCAACCGGTACAGCGCCGCCACCAGCCAGGTGCACAGCGCGAGGATCAGCGCGCCGCCCGCCACGTGGAGGGTGGTCGGGGTGACCGGCCGCAGCCGCAGCACCACCACCGCCCCGAGCGCGATCTGCACCGCCACCGCCGCCACCAGCGCCCAGCCCAGCCGCACCAGTCCCGGGTAGGCCCGGAGCTGGCGGGCGAGCGAGACCGCGGTCGCGAGCGCCAGCGCCGCCACGGCCACCGCCGCCAGCCGGTGGGCGTAGTGCGCCGCGATGCGCGCATCGAGGTACGGCGGCACGAGCCCGCCGTGCACCAGCGGAAAGTCCGGGATGACGAGAGCCGCCTTCCAGTGGCGGACCAGCGCTCCTAGCACCAGCTGGAGCAGCACCACCGAGCCCGCCAGCAAGGCGAGCCGGCGCACGCGGACCAGCCGCACCCCGGTCGCCTCATCGAGCGGGCGCACCGCCCACCACCAGCGCGAGGTCGCCACCGCGAGCACCACGGTCGTACACAGAAACAGCTGCGCCAGCACCCCGTGCGCGGTCGAGACCTGCCAGGGCAGCTTGAGCCGCACCGTGAGCCCGCCGAGCACCCCCTGCAGCGAGACCGCGAACAGCGCCCAGATCCCCAGCCAGCGCACCCAGCGGCGCGGCTCGGCGGCGAGCAGCACCCCGCACAGCACGAGCGTCAGCAGCCCCACGCTCGCCGCCGCCATCCGATGGCCGTGCTCGTACAGCACCCCGCCCACCATCTCGGGCATGAGCTTGCCGAAGCTGAGCGGCCAGTCCGGCACCGCGAGTCCGGAACCGGTGCTGGTCACCAGCCCCCCGATGAAGACCAGCACCAGTGTCGCCCCCGCCAGCGCGCACGCCAGCCGGTGTCGCCACCCACCCCCGCCGCTCTGCTCCATGCGAGCCGCCTCCACAGCCCGGGCGCAAAAAGGGGACGAGAGGATACCACGCCCGGGCGGCGGGGAAAAGGCGCCTTTGGGCCGTGCAGCAACCCGTGAGAAATGTCCCCACCTCTCGCCCGATCGGAATGTCCGCCTTGGACCAGTGGGAAAGGCGTAGACCGTTGGTCCTCGAATCACGCCTGCGGGCCGGCACCGTCGCGGAGCACCCCGCGCTCCACCTCGAGCGCACAGCGGCGAGCTGAGCTGAGCTGGGACAGCAGCTTGCCCGGCGCGAGGGCGGCCGGGCGCAGCCGGCATTCACCGGAGCAAGGGGTTGACAAGGGATGGCGGCCGGGCACGATACGGGGGCCGCGAGCCCGGAGCTGGAGCGCCGGGCGGCGGGCAGCGGGGTGCGGGAGGTCCGAGGTGGGGCGGCGGAGCGGGGCAGGAGCGGGGACCGAGGCGCGTCGGAAGGGGTCGGTGGCGGGGCGTGGCGCGGCGGCGGCGCGCGCGCTGGCCGTGGCGGCAGCGCTGCTGGCGGGTGGGGCGTGCGGCGGCGGCTCGGGCGGCGGCGGCAAGGCGGCCGCGCCCGCGGGCGGCAGCGCGGGCGGGGGCGCGGGCAGCGCGCCGGCGGCCGCCTTCGCCGTCGCGGTCGAGACCCCGGCGGACATCGAGTCCGGCCACGTCGAGCTGTTCTACCGGCTGCTCGACCCGGCCGGCCGGCCCGCGGACCTCGAGGTCCACGTCTCGCTCGACGGTGGGGCGAGCTGGCAGCCGGCGACCGAGGGGCTGGGTTCGGACGGCACCCGCGGGCTGGTATCGGCGCCGGCGCCCGGCGCCCGGCACCTGTTCGTATGGAACTCGTTCGCCGATCTGGGCGAAGTGGTGGCGCCGGCGGTGATCGCGCGCCTGCAGGTCCGCTCCGCCTCGGGCAGCGCCCGGGCGAGCACCGGTCCCTTTGCGCTCGTCAACGGCCGGCCCGGCAACGCGGTGGCGCTCGCGCGGGGTCCGTACGTGCAGTCGGTCGAGCCGACCGCGGCTGCGATCGTCTGGACGACCACGCTCGCCACCACCGGCGCCGTGGAGTACGGCGAGACGCCGGCGCTGGGGCAGGTGGCGCTCGCGCAGGGCAGCCGCGGCGGCACCGAGCACCTCGCGCGGCTGAGCGGGCTGCGCCCCGGCACCCACTACCACTACCGCGTCAGCGCCGGCGGCGCGCCGTTGTCGGGGCTGCACCGCTTCCGGAGCGCGAACGCGCCGTACCAGCCCTCGTTCACCTTCCTGGTGTTCGGGGATTCGGGCAAGGGCAACCAGGGGCAGTGGGATGTGGCGCAGGGCATGGAGCGGGCGGGGGCGGACTTCGCGCTGCACGTGGGCGACATCGTGTATCCGGACGGCGAGCAGGCGCTGTACGACGCGCGGTTCTTCAGCCCCTACCGCAAGCTGCTGGCGCAGACGCCCATCTTCCCGGCCATGGGCAACCACGACGTGAAGGAGCTGTTCGGGCAGGCGTTCGTGGACAACTTCGTGCTGCCGGATGCCTCGGGATCGGAGAGATTTTACACCTTCCACTACGGCGACGCGCAGTTCTTCTGCCTGGACTCGAGCTACCCCTGGCTGCTCACGCCGGGGCTGCCCCAGCACCAGTGGTTCGTGGACGAGCTGGTGCGCTCGGCCGCCCGCTGGAAGTTCGTCTACTTCCACCATCCGCCCTATTCCAGCGGCGGGCACGGCTCGGACACCTTCCTGCGTTCGGTGCTGGGACCGCTGATCGAGCAACACGGGGTCGACGTCGTGTTCACCGGGCACGACCATCACTACGAGCGCACCACACCGCGCCAGGACTTCGTGCGCCGGCCGGGCGGGCGCGGCACGGTGTACGTGGTGACGGGAGCCGCCGGGGCGCTGACCGGCAGCGCCCGCCCGCCCGCCTCCTTCACGGCCGCCAAGGCCGAGGAGCTGCACTACACCTTCGTCCGCATCGACGGCAACCTGCTCGTGGCCGAGGCCCGCCGGCCGGACGGCTCGGTGATCGACCGGTTCGATCTCCTCAAGTGAACCGGGGTTGGCAGCCCCCGCAGGCCGTTTTCCGAAAAGGGGTGGCGGACCGGAGCGGCGGCGCCGGCGGTCGCGCGCCGCCGCCGGGCGCGCGCCGGCGGGGGCCGGCGGCCATGCTAGCACGTCGTGTGCGGGCTGCCCGGCGGTCGTGGTAGGCTAGGGACATGGACCGCGGGACCGAGGACCGGGACGAACAGCGACCGTTGCGGAGAGCAAGGGCCGGCGGGCGGGCGGCGAGCGCGGCAGCCGCGCTCGTGCGCCCGCGCGCGCCGGCGCGCTGGCTGTCCGAAGCGGTGGTGCGGCGGCTCGACCGCTACGTGCCACGGGCGCTCGCCGCGCAGGGGCCGGATGCCCTGAGCCGGGCCCGCCTGGCGGTGGCGGCGGCGTTTGCTCTGGCCGCCGCGCACCTCATGGGCGTGGGATATGCGGTGTACTACGACAAGCCGCTCAACCTGGCGATCGCCGGCGTGGCGGCGGTGCTCATGGCCGGCGCGCCCTGGTTGCTGCGGCGCTGTGGCTCGATCGAGCTGGTCGGCAACGTGCTGGCCGGGGTGCTGTTCGTCGAGGCGGCGGTCATGGCGGCGCTGCACCAGGGGGTGCGCACGCCGGTGTTGGTGGGCACGGCGGCGGTGTGCCTGCTGGCGGCGGTGCTGTGCGGCAAGCGCTGGAGCGCGGTGTGGGCGCTGTTGTCGGCGCTGGCGGTCTGGTCGTTCTACGCGCTCGAACAGCTGGGCGTCCGGTTCCCGGGGCTGCTCGGTTCGGGCAAGCCGGGGCTCGATTTCGCGCTGGTGTTGAGCGTGCTGCTGGCCACGGTGTTCGTGCTGGCGGTGGTCTACGAGTCGCTCAAGGGCCAGGCGCTGCAGGAGCTGCACCAGACGGCGCACGAGCTCGAGGCGGCGCGCCGCCGGGCCGAACGGGCCAGCGAGGGCAAGTCGCGCTTCGTGGCCGACCTCAGCCACGAGATCCGCACGCCCATGCACGCGATCACGGGCATGGCGGAGCTCTTGCTGCGCTCGCCGCTCGACGCGCAGGCGCGCGAGCGGGTGGAGACCATCCGCCGCTCGGCGCAGGCGCTGGTCGCGCTGCTGGCGGACGTGGTCGACCTGAGCCGCATCGAGGCGGGCAGGGTCGAGCTGGCACAGACGCCCTTCGATCTCGTGGCGGTGCTCGAGGAGGTGGCGGCGCTCGCCCAGGTGCTGGCGCACGAGCGCGGGCTCGGCTTCGAACTCCGCCTCGCTCCGGAGCTGCCGCGCGGACTCTGCGGCGATCCGGTGCGGCTGCGGCAGGTGGTGCACAACCTGCTCGCCAATGCGCTGCGCTACACCGAGCGCGGCGGGGTGGAGCTCCGCGCCGGGGGGCGTGCGCGCGGCGACGGCACCGCCGAGCTGGAGATCGCGGTCCGGGATACCGGGGTGGGCATCCCGCGCGAACGGCTGGGCGAGCTGTTCGAGCCGTTCACCCAGCTGCACCGGCCGGCACCCGGGCGCGAGGGCGGCAGCGGGCTGGGGCTCGCCATCTGCCGGCGGCTGGTCGAGGCCATGGGCGGCACGATCGCGGTGGCGAGCGAGCCTGGGCGCGGCTCCACCTTCACCGTGCGGCTCGTGCTGCCGCTCTCGCCGGTTGCGGGCCAGGAGCAGGCGGTCCCGCTGCCGCGCTCGGAGGTGGCGAGCGGAACGGGCGAGGGGCGTGCGCCGGCGGCTGGCGGGGCGGTGTCCCGCGCGGCGCCGGCGCCGCCGGCCCCGCTCCAGGAGCCTGCACCGCCGCTCGCCGGGCGGGTGCTGGTGGTGGAGGACAACGAGGCCGGCCGCCGGGTGCTGGAGGAGATCCTGGAGCTGTTCGGCTGCGAGGTCGAGAGCGCCCCGGACGGGCGAGCGGCGCTGGAGCTGCACGCCGCGCGCCCCTTCGATCTGATCCTCATGGACTGCCACCTGCCGCGCATGGACGGCCTGGAGGCGACGCGCGCGCTGCGCCGGCGCGAGGCGGAGAGCCGCGCGCGCCGCACCCCGGTCATCGCGGTCACGGCCAGCGTCATGCCGGGGGAGCGCGAGCGGTGCCAGGCGGCCGGCATGGACGGCTACCTGGCCAAGCCGTTCGACCTGGAGCAGTTGCGGGAACTCCTCGCGCGCTACCTGCCGCCGCGCGCGCGGCTCCCCGCCGCAGCCGAGGGCTGAGAGGGCGGGCGCCGGCGCCCGGAGACGAGGCTGCCCGGAGCCGGCGCCGCACCGCCGAGGCGGCAAGTGCAACCGCACCGGCCGCGGGGGGACCGAACCGCACGGCGCGGGGCCGCGAGGAGGCGTTCCGCGCCCTGCGGGGCGGCGGTGTGCCCAGTCGCTACTCGTCCGGGTCGGGCTGGCTCACGATCAGGTCGGTGTGCGACCCGACGTCGACCAGGATGCGCGGTCCGCGCACGAGCAGCACCGACTGGCGGTCGCGCTCCAGCGGCTCGTGCTCGAACTCGAGATCTGCCGGACCGAGGTTGGCGATGTGCAGCCGCAGCGCACTGTCGATGTCCGAGCCGGACGGCTGGGAGAGGCGGGCCGGCTGCGCGGCCCCCGGAAACCTGCCCTTGAGCGTCTGGAACCGATCGCCGCGCACCGAGAGCGAGACAGTGCCGAAGTCGGTCACGTTGCCCGCGGGGTCGACCGACTCGAGCCGAAGATCGAAGCGGGTCCCGCTCTGGCTCGGCGTCGTCTCCCGCACCCGCAGGCGGAACAGCGCTTCGCCGTCGTACTCGTAGGTGAAGCGGGTCGCAGCCGTGGTATCGCTCTGGGGCGGGTCGGCTCCTTCCGGAGAATAGAGGTCGGCGCCCGGATCGTTCGTGCCACGCAGCAGCAGCTGGGCGGTCACGCTGGTGTTGCTGGCCACCGTGATCGGGTCGAGACCGGCCGGGTCGAGGCGCAGCACCGGGAAGGGAGTGCTGCCCTGGCCACCGTCCGCCAGGTGCACCCGCTGGTGCCGCACCAGCCCGATCCTGGTCTCGACCGCGGCGCTGGCGGCTAAGATCTTCACATCGCCCGGGCCCTGGTTCGCGAAGCGCAGCCGCACCACATCGCCGGGGTTGAGCCGGGCCGGCAGCTCGCCCGGGTGGAGGCTCACGGTGAAGGTCCGAGGCGTGGTGTCCGCGTTCACGGTATCGGCGACGGGGTAGGGCAGCGAAGGCTTGAGATCCTCCGCGCGCTGCAGCGCCATCGAGACCTCGAGCGCGGCGCTGGTGCCGCCGGTCACCTGCGCCTCGAAGATGACGTCGACCGGCCGGAACAGATCCCCCCCGAGGAAGAGCAGCCGCTCGATGGCTTCGCCGTTGCTGAGCACGATGTCGGGCTCGGGGCTGGTGGTGGTCGAGGCCGGTGCGAAGCGCGGGTCGCGCACGGCGTAGCCGGGCGAGGTGCCCGCGAAGATGGCGCTGATCCCGAGCGTCGCGATGCCGAGACCGGCGCCGCCGCAGGCGGCGAACAGCCCGGCGGCGGCGACGGCCGCCGCGAGCAGGGACGCGAAGATCCAGCTGTGGAGATTGCGCATCGCGATCCAGCCTCCGTCTGTTCGGGGCGCCGCGAGCCGATGCCGCGGCGAGCCCGCTGAAAACGCGGGATTCTAACCGATGGACCGCTCGAGGGCCAGGGAGGTTTCCGCGGAGACGAGCCCTGCCGGCGCGGCCGCCGCTCAGGCGTACGCCGCGCTCCCTCCCCGGGCGCCGGGCGCAGCCGGCGGCCGAGCCGCGCGATCGCCTGCTCGATCGCCGCCTCGGTCTTGCAGAACGCCCAGCGCACCAGCTGGCGGCCCTCTTCCGGGTGCTCGTAGAAGACCGAGGTCGGGGTGGCGACCACGCCGAGCCGTTCGGCGAGCATGCGGCAGGACGCCACGTCGTCGTTCCACCCCAGCGGCCGGATGTCGGCCAGCGCGAAATAGCTCCCCTGGGGCCGGAGCACCTGCAGGCCCGCCGCCGCCGGGCACCCGCTCAACCGGTCGCCGCGCGCACGAGCTCCAGCGCCGTGCGCACGAGCACCTGCAGCGGCTCGGCCTTGGAGACGAAGCGCGCTCCGAGCGCCGCCGCCTCCGCCCGCAGCCGCTCGTGCGCCTCGCCGGAGTAGAGCACCGCCTCGAGCGGCCGGCCCGCCGCCCGCACCGCCCGCAGCAGTCCCAGACCGCCCCCGCCCGGCATGCGCGCGTCGAGGATCGCGAGGCGGATGCGGGCCTCCTCCAAGAGCACCCGCATCGCCTGCTCGACGCTGCCCGCGCGCACGACCTCGAAGTGCTCCTCGAGCTCGTCCTCGAGCATGTCGAGCACGTCCGGCTCGTCGTCGACGATCAACACCCCGATTCGCACCGCCGCGGCACCTCCCCCCGGGAGTAGAGCCGCGGCGTATAGCGCGACGGTCTAAACGAAATCTGAACGGCGGCCGTCCGGTGCCGGCCCCGCGGCGCGGCGGCCGGGGCGGGCGGGCCCGGCCGCCGGGATCGACGAGAGCAGCTCCAGGGCACGGCGCACCGCGAGCTCGGGCGGCAGCGCCGCTCCTTCGCCGGTCGCGGCGGCGTAGGCCCGGGCGCCGAGGGCGCGCCGCAGCTCCCGGCAGCACTGGCGCCACGGCCGCTGCGCGACCGGCACCCGCGGCACGCCGGCGCGCGCCCGCAGCGCCTCGGCCGCCCCGGCGAGCCGGGCTGCGGCCCTGGGATCGCCGCGCGCGTGCACCAGCCGCGCGGCGAACTCCAGCGCGCTCGCCAGCGCGGCGGGCTCGTCCAGCTCGGCCGCCCGCACCAGCCCCTGGCGCGCGCGCGCCGCGGCGCGCTCCAGCGCGCCCTGCTCCAGGGCCGCATCGGCGGCGCAGAGCGCCAACTGCATGACGCCCCGCCGGTGGCCCAGGCGTTGAAAGATGGCGAGCGCCTGCTCGCTCAGCGCCCCGGCGCGCGCGTGCTCGCCGCGTGCGCTGGCGAGCGCCGCCAGGTTGCGCAGCACGAAGGCCTCGCGGCCGCGGGCCCCCAGCGCGCGGAAGGTCTGCAGGCTGCGCTCGAGCGCGGGCCGGGCGGCCTCGGGCTCGCCGCGGTCGATGGCGAGTGCGCCCAGGTTCATGAGCACCGTCGCCGCCAGCCGCTCGTAGCGGCCCCGGCGCGCCCGCGCGAGCGCCGCCTGCAGGTGCGCGCGGCCCTGCTCGTGCTCGCCGCCGGCGATCGCCAGCAGCCCGAGCGTGTTGTGCAGCGCCGCCTCGGTCCAGCGCGCGCCGGCCGCGCGCGCGGCGGCCAGGCCCTGCTCCAGCTCGGCGCGCGCCTGGGCGTGGCGCGCCGCGCGCAGGCTCGCGTTGGCGAGCCCCAGCAGCGCCTCGGCCAGCCCCGCGCGGTCGCGCGCCCGCCGCCGCAGCTGCAGGCAGCGCTCCAGATGCGCGCGGGCCTCGGCGCCCGCGCCCTGCTCCAGCGCCAGCACGCCCGCCCAGCGGTGCGCGGCGGCGCGCACCGCCGCGCGCGCCCGGCCGCGGCCGCGCAGCAGCCGCTCCAGCCAGAGCCGCCCCTCGTCGAACGGCCCCCGCAGGTACCACCAGCCGCCGAGCGCGGCGGCGAGCCGCAGGCCGAGCTCGCGGCGGGCGGCGCGCTCCAGGCTCCAGGCCAGCGCCGCGCGCAGGTTGTCGCGCACCGCGGCCAGCCGCTCCAGCCACACCCGCGCCTGCGGGCCCTGCAGCCGCTGGCTCGCGCGTTCGGCCAGCCGCAGGAAGTGCAGCGCATGCCGCCGCCGCAGCCGCTCGCGCTCGCGGGCCCCGAGCGCCCCGGCGAGCTGCTCGCGGATCGGCAGCAGCGCGGCGAAGCGCGGCAGCTCGCGGCCCGGCTCGCGGACGAGCAGCGAGTGCGCGCACAGCTGCTCCAGCGCCTCCTCCACGCGCCGCGCAGGCAGCGCGGTGACGCGCCGGGCCGCCTGCAGATCGAACGGCCCCTGAAAGACCGCCAGCGCGGCGAGCGTCCGGCGCAGCCCGGGGGGCAGCTGCTCGATGCTCCAGGCGATCGCCGCGCGCAGGCTGCGGTGGCGGGCCGGCACGTCGCGGCGCCGGGTCTGCAGCACCTCCAGGCCGCGCTCCAGCCGCTGGAGGATCTGGCGGGGCGCCAGCACCGGCACCCGCGCGGCGGCCAGCTCCAGCGCGAGCGGGATCCCCTCGAGCCGGCGCACCAGCTCGGCCACCGCGGCGGCGTTCGCGGGCGTGAGCTGGAAGTCGGGCAGGGCCGCCTGGGCGCGCTCCACGAACAGCGCCACGCTCGCGTAGCCGAGTAGCGCCTGCGGCGGGGGGGGCGCGACGCTGGGCTCGGGCACCGGCGGCAGCGCCAGCGGCTCGAGCGGCAGCAGCCGCTCCGGGCCGAGCCCGAGCGGGGCGCGCGAGGTGACCAGGCAGCACAGCCGCGGCAGCCGTGCGAGCAGCTGCTGCACCAGCGCCGCGACCTGCGGCAGCAGGTGCTCGGCGTTGTCGAGCACGAGCACGGCGGGCCGGTCCCCGGCGCCGAGCGCGGCGGCGATCTGGGCGAGCGGGTCGGGCTCGCCGCCGCCGGGCTCCAGGCCCAGTGCCTCGAACAGCGCGGCGGCCGGAGCGGCGGGCGGCCGCAGCTCGGCGAGCGGCACGTAGCAGACCGAACCGGGCCGCGCCGCCTCCAGCCGGTGGGCCGCCTCCAGGGCGAGGCGCGTCTTGCCGACCCCGGGCGGCCCCGTCACGGTGACGAGCCGGACGCCCTCGCGCACCAGCCAGCGCGCGAGCCGGGCCAGCGCTGCCTCGCGCCCGAACAGCCGGCCGGGCAGGAGCGGGAGCGCGGTCAGCGGCGCGGACGGCGGGGGCGGCGGGGCGGGGGCGAGATCCGCGGCGGGCGCGGGGCCGGCCGCGGGCAGCTGCGCCGGGGCGTCCGGCCGCCGGGCGCTGGCGTCCGGGGCCGGCGGCTCGCTCTGCGGCAAGCAGGCCGCGGCCGGCAGGGCCGCCGCGTCCGCGCGCGCGAGCGCGGCGGCGAGCGCCCGGGTGCGGGGGGCGGGTGCCACGTCCAGCTCCGCGCGGAGCGCCGCCTGCAGCGCCCGCAGCTCGCGCAGCGCCGCGCTCCGGTCGCCCTCGAGCGCCAGCAGGCGCGCCAGCTCGCACCGCACCTCCTCGGCCAGCGGATCGGCGCCGGCGGCGCGGCGCAGCACCGCCAGCGCCCCGGGGCGGTCGCCGGCCGCCAGGCGCAGCGCGGCGAGCTCGCGGCAGGCCGCGAGCAGCTCGGCGCGCACCGCCGCGCGCTCGCGCAGGATCCACTCCTCGTAGTGGCCGGGCAGCAGCTCGCCCCGGTAGAGCGCGACCGCCTGCGCGAGCAGCGCCGCGCGCCGCTCGCCTGGCGGGGCCGCGCGCGCAGCGGCCAGCGCAGCGTGCAAGGCGGCGACGTCGGTCAGGACCGCGCGCGGCTGGAGCCCCACCGCCGCCCGGTCGGCGGCGATCACGCTGCCGCGCGGGCTGCCGGGCGGCTCCAGCTGGCGCCTGAGGCTGGACAGCGCCTGGCTGAGGCTGGCGCGGCCGGCGCGGGGCGGGGCCTGGGGCCACAGCATCTCGATCAGCACCTCGCGCGGCTCGCGCGCCGGCATGCGGAGCGCGAGCCAGGCGAGCAGCGCCGCCGCCTTGTGGGTGCGGAAGCGCTCGATGGTCCGGCCGGCGCCGGCCACGCGCAGCCCGCCCAGCATCTCGATGCGCCACCGCGGCCGGAGCATCGCCGTGGCCCGCCGCCTCCTCGCCGCCCCGCGCGCCGCCATGATAGCCAGCCCGGCTGGGGGCGCGAGCCCGGGGGGCGGCGCGCGGCGCCAGGCTCCGGAGTTGCGTCGCTGCGGCGAAATGCAACCCCGGCGAAGCGAACCGGTTCCGAAGTAGCTGGCCGGCACAGGGCGGGGCGGTGTCGGGGGGGGCGCATAGAAGGGAAGACGGGGCCGGGCCCGCCGGGTGCGGCCTGCGCGGCGGCGCCGGGGCGGTGGCGCCGCCGGCGCCGGAGCGGTCCGAGGCAGGGGGAGGGGATCCAGGATGAAGATCGCGCGCCGCTACACCAGGCAGGGACGCAGCCCGTACGAGGGGATCGAGTTCGCCCGGCGCACCTCGGAGGTCCGCAACCCCGATGGCTCGGTGGTGTTCCGCCTGGAGGACATCCAGGTGCCTGCCTCGTGGTCCCAGGTGGCGGTCGACATCCTGGCGCAGAAGTACTTCCGCAAGGCGGGCGTGCCGCAGCGGGGCGCGGACGGCGAGATCCTGCGGGACGCGGAGGGCCGGCCGGTACTCGGTCCGGAGCGCGATGCGCGCCAGGTGTTCGACCGGCTGGCCGGCTGCTGGCGGCACTGGGGCGAGCGCCATGGGTACTTCGATACGCCCGAGGATGCGCAGGCGTTCGAGGATGAGCTGCGCTACATGCTGGCGTGCCAGATCGCCGCGCCCAACTCGCCGCAGTGGTTCAACACCGGGCTGCATTATGCCTACGGGATCGAGGGCCCGCCGCAGGGCCACTACTACGTGGATCCGGCCACCGGGGAGGTCCGCCGGGCGACGAGCGCCTACGAGCGGCCGCAGCCGCACGCGTGCGTGAGCGGCCAGACGCGGGTGCTCACGAGCGAGGGCTGGCTGACGGTACGCGAGGTGGTCGAGGGCGAGCGCACGGACCTGCGCATCTTCGACGGGCAGCGGTGGACCGCGATCGTCGCGACGCGGCACAACGGCGTGCGGCCGGCCTACCGGATGCGGCTCGCCAATGGGCGGCAGCTCGAGCTGACCGATGACCACCTGGTGCTCGCTGCGGCGCCGGAGGCCGCGGATGGAAAGCTGGCCTGGATTCCGGCGGGTCGGGCGCTGGGCCGCGAGATCGTGTTCGCGCCGGCGGCCGACCCGCTGGGCGAGGCGGCGGCCGCGCTCGGGCGGCGGCTCGGCGCGCGGGCGCAGCGGCCGGTGGCAGTGGGCTCGCCCGTGCAGGGAAACGGGCCGGCGGGTGCGGCGGGCGCGGTGCAGGAGCTGGACCGGCGGCTGCTGGCGGTGCTGGCCGGAGCAGGGCTGGCGGCGCCGTGCGCGCAGAGGGTGGTCGCCTTCGAGCCCCTCGGCCCGATGGATGTCTACGATTTGCAGACCGGTACCGGGCGCTTCGCCGCGAACGGGTTCGTGGTGCACAACTGCTTCATCCAGTCGGTGAAGGATGATCTGGTCAATCCGGGCGGCATCATGGACCTGTGGACCCGCGAGGCGCGGTTGTTCAAGTACGGCTCGGGCTGCACCTCGGGAGCCTCGCGCATCTACGTGGAGGGAGAGGGGCTGGTGCCGCTCGGCGATCTGTACCGGCGCTACCTTGCCGAGGGCCGGGTGGTGCAGGAGTTCGACGGCCAGGGGCGATTCATCGACGTGTCGGACTGCGGGCTGCGCACCCTGTCGGTGGATCCGCGGACGGGGGTGTTCTCGCTGGAGCGGATCGAGTGGATCTGGCAGTACGAGGTCGCCGCGGATGACAAGCTGGCGGTTCGCTTCGAGGCCGCCGGCCAGGTGGTGGTCTCCGCCTGGCACCCGTTTTTGGTCTGGGAGGGGGAGGCCATCGTGGAGCGCCGCGCCGACGCACTTCGGCCCGGCGACGCGGTGCTGGCGCCGGCGGCGCCGGTGGGCGGCGGCGCGGGGCGTCCGGTGCGGGCGCAGGCCGGCGGCGGCGGCGCGGGGTGGGGGCGAGGCGGCGCGGCGGCGGCTGGAGCGAGCTGCGAGGCGAGTGCGGGCCTGGCGGTGCTGGAGGGGGCCGATACGCTCGCGCGGCGGCTGGTCGGCACGCGCGCCGGGGCAGCGGTGGTGACCGCCGTGGAGCCGTGCCGGGACGATCCGGAGTTCTACGATCTGACGGTCGCGCGGCATGCGAACTACCTGGCGGGCGAGCACGCGCTGGTGGTCATCCACAACACCGGCACCAACTTCAGCAGCCTCCGGGCCGAGGATGAGCCGCTGAGCGGTGGCGGGCGTTCCAGCGGGCTCATGAGTTTTCTCAAGATCGGCGACCGGGCGGCGGGCGCGATCAAGTCCGGGGGGACCACGCGCCGCGCGGCGAAGATGGTCTGCCTGGACATCGACCACCCGGACATCGAGGCCTTCATCAACTGGAAGGTCGTCGAGGAGCAAAAGGTCGCCTCGCTGGTCACCGGCTCGCGGCTGTGCGCGCACCACATGCAGGTGGTACTCGGGGCCTGCCGGACCGAGCGGGGGATCGAGACCGAGCCGGGGCGCAATCCCGCGCTCCGGCAGGCGCTGGCGGAGGCGCGGCGGGTCGGGGTGCCGGAGGCATATCTGCAGCGGGCGCTGCAGCTGGCCGCGCAGGGGGTGAGCAGGATCGAGTTTCCGACCTACGATACGAACTGGGACTCGGAGGCCTACCTCACGGTCAGCGGGCAGAACTCCAACAACTCGGTGCGCATTCCGAACGCGTTCTTCGACGCGCTGGAGCGGGACGGGGACTGGGAGCTGCGCTGGCGCACCAGCGGCGAGGTCGCGCGGCGGGTGCGGGCGCGCTCGCTGTGGGATCAGATCGTGTATGCGGCGTGGTCGTGTGCCGATCCGGGCGTGCAGTTCGACACCACGATCAACGAGTGGCACACCTGTCCGGCGGACGGGCGCATCAACGCCTCGAACCCGTGCTCGGAGTACATGTTCCTCGACGATACGGCCTGCAATCTGGCATCGATCAACCTGGGCAAGTTCCTGCGCGAGGACGGCGGCTTCGACCTGGAGGGCTACCGGCACGCCATCCGGCTGTGGACGATCGTGCTCGAGATCAGCGTGCTCATGGCCTCGTTTCCGAGCGAGGAGATCGCGCGCAAGAGCTACGAGTTCCGCACCCTGGGTCTGGGCTACGCCAACCTCGGTACCGTTCTCATGCGGATGGGGATCCCGTATGCGAGCGAGCGGGGCTACGCGATCGCGGGGGCGCTGACGGCGATCCTGGGGGGAGAGGCATATGCCACCTCGGCCGAGATGGCGGCCGAGCTGGGTCCGTTCCCTGGGTTTGCGCGCAACCGCGAGCCCATGCTGCGGGTGATCCGGAATCACCGCCGCGCCGCGTACGCGGCTCCGGCGAGCGAGTACGAAGGGCTGACGGTGCGGCCGCGCGGGATCGATGCGCGCCACTGTCCGCCGGAGCTGCTCGCGGCGGCGCGCGCCGCGTGGGATCGGGCGCTGGCGCTCGGGGAGCAACACGGCTACCGCAACGCCCAGGTCACGGTCATCGCCCCGACCGGCTGCCTGGTGGGCCAGAGCCTGGTGCCGACCGAGCGGGGTCTGCTGCGGCTTGGATCGCTGGGCGATCCGCGGGGGCCGAAGTGGCAGCAGCTGGGCCTGAAGGTGGCGACGGACGAGGGAGTGCGCACCGCCACGCAGTTCTACGTGAACGGGGTCGCCGATGTCGTGACGGTTCAGACCGCGTGCGGCCACCGGCTGCAGGGCACACCCGAGCACCGCATCAAGGTCGTGACCGCCGCGGGGGATTGGGTCTGGCGCCGGCTGGGCGAGCTGGAGCAGGGCGAGCTGGTGCCGCTGGCGCTGGACTGCCTGATCGGCGGGCCGCGTGAGGTCGAGCTGCCGCCGGCGCCGGAGCTGGGCTGGCGGCAGGAGCGCGTGCAGGTCCCGCGGCGCATGTGCGCCGAGCTGGCTGAGCTCGTGGGCTACTTCATGGGCGGCGGGGTGTTGCTGCCGCGCGGCTTGCGGCTGCGGGTCCCCAGCGGCGAGCCGGCGGTGCGCGACCGCCTGGTGGAGCTGGGTCGGCGGCTGTTCGAGCTCGAGCCGCGCGTGGACGAGCGGCAGGGCCACGTGGAGGTGGTGTACGAGTCGGCGGCGCTGGCGCTGTGGTGGCAGGCGTGCGGGTTCGGCAGGATCGCGAGCAGCGGGGAGCCGGAGCATGCGGAGCGGATCCCCGATGCGGTGTTGCAGGCGAACGATCGCGCGGTGTATGCGGCGCTGGTGCGCGGGCTCTATGAGGCGGCGGGGACGCTGGAGGCGGGCGGTCCTCGCTGGTCCACGACCTGCATGGAGCTGGCGCGCGAGGTGCAGACCCTGTTGCTGGCCCTCGGCTATCCCTGCGCGTGGGCGCTCCAGCCCGGGGGCGGCGCCGAGCGTCCCCGCGCGGTGCTGCGGCTGGTGAGTGGCCGCTACGTGGAGCGCTGGTCGCGCGAGATCGGGTTTTGGGGTACGCGACAGGCGGCGCTGGCGGCGGCCGGCAGCGATGCCTCGGGGGCGGCGCGCCACGATCGCGTCCCGCTGAGCCGTGCGATGGTGGAGCGCCTGGCGGCGGGGCAGGATGAGGAGCTACGCACCGAGTTGCTGCGCGCGCTCGCGCACAGCGGCACGGCGCCGCGGCACCTGGCTCAGGCGCTGTTCGAGCGGACCGGCGATCCGGAACTCGGCCGGCGGCTGCGGTTCTTCTACGACCGGGTCGTCACCGCCGAACTGGACGAGGAGCAGTACACCTACGACCTCTCGGTGCCGGAGAACGTGACGTATCTCGCCAACGGGTTCGTGAGCCACAACACCATCGGGCTGGTCATGGACTGCGACACCACCGGCATCGAGCCCGACTTCGCGCTGGTGAAGTTCAAGAAGCTCGCCGGCGGGGGATACTTCAAGATCATCAACCGCAGCGTGCCCATCGCGCTCGCGCGGCTGGGCTACAACCCGGAGCAGATCGAGGAGATCACGCGCTACTGCATCGGACGGGGTACGCTCCGAGGCGCGCCCGGGGTGAACCACGAGCGGCTGCGCGCGCTGGGCTTCGATGACGCAGCGCTGGAGCGACTGGAGAAGGCGCTTGCCGATGCGTTCGACATCCAGTTCGCCTTCCACCGAAACGTGCTCGGCGACGAGCTGTGTCTGGGGCGGCTGGGCTTCACCGAGGAGCAGCTGGGAGACTGGCGGTTCGACATGCTCAGGGCGCTGGGGTTCAGCGCCGAGGAGATCCAGGCGGCCAACGAGTACTGCTGCGGTACCATGACGCTCGAGGGTGCGCCTCACCTGCGGGAGGAACACCTGCCGGTGTTCGACTGCGCGAACCGGTGCGGGCGCAAGGGCCGGCGTTTCATCCCGTACGAGGCGCACATCCGGATGATGGCGGCCGCTCAGCCGTTCCTCTCGGGGGCCATCTCCAAGACGATCAACATGCCCCACGATGCGACCCTCGCGGATGTGGAGCGCGCCTACCTGGAGGCGTGGCGGGGCATGCTCAAGGCGGTGGCGCTGTACCGGGATGGCTCCAAGCTCAGCCAGCCGCTGGTGGCGAGCACGGGCGAGGCGGAGCCGGCGGCGGAGCAGGCTGCGGACGGCGAAGGGGCAGCGGGCGAGGCGACGGCCGCGGCTGCGCCGAGCGTCGTGGAGCGGGTGACGGAGAAGATCGTGCTCCGCTACCTCGCCAAGCGGCGCCGGCTGCCGCACCGGCGGGGGGGCTACACCCAGAAGGCGGTGGTCGGCGGGCAGAAGGTCTACCTGCGGACCGGGGAGTATGCCGATGGGACGCTCGGCGAGATCTTCATCGACATGCACAAGGAGGGTGCGGCCTACCGCAGCCTCATGAACTGTTTCGCCATCGCGGTATCCCTGGGGTTGCAGTACGGGGTGCCGCTGGAGGAGTTCGTCGACGCCTTCGTCTTCACCCGCTTCGAGCCCAACGGGCTGGTGCAGGGGCACGACCGGATCAAGATGGCGACCTCGGTCATCGACTACATCTTCCGCGAGCTGGCGATCTCCTATCTCGACCGGCAGGAGCTCTGCCACGTCTCGGAGGAGGACCTGCGCGGGCAGGCGGACGCGCTGCGTGCGGAAGAGCCCGCCTACGAAGGGGAGGAGGTGGTGGCGGAACGCGTGGTCGAGCGGGAGCAGCCGGCGGTGCGGCGCCAGCCGGCGGAGAGCGTGTCCGGCGGCGGTCGCGCCGGTGCCGAGGCGCCAGGGGCGCGCGCGAGCAGCGGCGGCGGGGGGGCGGCCGGGGAGCGCCGCAACGGGCACCGGGGCCATCGCGAGCGGGCGCGCGGCGCGAGTGTGGCACTGGCCGCCGAGACGGCGGTGGCCATCCGGGCAGCCCGGATGAAGGGTTACGAGGGCGACCCCTGCGCGAACTGCCAGCAGTTCACGCTGGTGCGCAACGGGACCTGCCTCAAGTGCGACACCTGCGGGGAGACCAGCGGCTGCTCGTGAGCCCGGCGGCCCCGGATCCTGGGTCGTGTCGAGGCCACCGGCCGGGGCACGACCCAGGCGCTGCACCCGCGGTGGAGCGCGTGGCGCGGCGGCGCGCGGCAGGCGCCGCCGCGCCCGGGGTGGGCAGCCGGTGCCGGTGAAGGCGGCGGTGGTGGGGCTGGCCGGCAGCGCCTTCAGCCGCCGCTGGGCGGTGAGGGGTGCTCTTCGTTGGCGCCGCTGCTCCGGCTCGGCTCGGCGGGGATCTCTTCGAACCGCTCGATCGCCGACCAGACCGCCAGGATGCGCTCGTTGTTGCTCTGGGGATCGACCGGGTGCAGCAGCACGCCGGGCGCGCGGCGGTCGATCCGATAGGCGGTGCCCACGATCTCCTCGCCGTCCTTGAAGCGTACGCGCACGAGGTGTCCGTACGGCTCGGGCCGCTCGAGGTCCTTGCGCTCGCGGTAGGCAGGGTTGCCGCGCAGGTCACGGACGAAGAACAAGGCCTTCAGATCCCGCAGGGCGATCCGGACGCCCTCGTCATACGGCCGCTCCGGCGGCGCGATGTGGCAGTGCTCGGCGTCGGGCTGGAAGTTGAGCGTCACTCCCTTGACCGTGCGGCCGTCGGGATAGCGCGCGATCACCAGGTGCCCCATGTTCGGCTCTGCTCGCAGCTCCGCCTCGCTCCCATCAACCCGATTGCCAGCGGGGACGCAAGGGGGCAGGTTCGGGCGAGGCCGGTGCACGGCGGGCGGAGGCGCTCACGGCGGCGGATCCCCGTTGTGCGACCGCCCCAGTCGGCCGGCGCGATAGGCGGCGGCCACGAGCGCCAGGCTCGCGGCGAGCGTCGCCACCGCCACCGAGACCGCGGTGCCGAGCGCAGCGGCAAGCGGCAGCCTCTGTGGCAGCCACGGCACGAGCGCGCAGGCGGCGGCGGCGGCGAGCAGCCCGAAGACCGCCGGCAGGGCGGCGCGCGCGTAGCCCCAGCCCGAACGCACGGCCAGCGACAAGATCAGCCCGTGCGCGAAGGCCGCTCGTGCAGAGCCGTAGCGGACCGTGACCGCCACCGCGCCCGCGTAGAGCGCAAGTCCGTACAGCAGCGCCAGCCCCGCCAGGGCGGCGGCGAGCCAACCCTGCCAGGAGAGCGCGCCGCCGGCGGGGTGCGGGCCGAGGCTCTGCACGTCGAGCGCCTGGCGTGCGCGCGCGCGCGCCTCCGCCAGGGGCAGCTGCTCGCGCTCGGCCAGCCACCGGGCATAGCGCTCGACCGCGATCCCCTGTGGGCTCGTGGCCGCCGGTTGCTGCGTCGCGGGCGGCGGCAGGGTGAGCAAGGCGCCGAGGCCCATCGCGGCGGGGGCGAGCAAGGCGGACAGCAGCGCTGCCGCGCCGCGCGCGAAGGCGTGGGGCAGCTGGCGGGGAGCGAGGATCTCGGCGCGTGCCGCCGCACCCTGCGCCGCCACCACCCACACCGCCGCTACTGCGAGGACCGACCAGCCGAGCGCCGGCCAGACAGAGGCGAGGTAGCTTCCGGCGCCCGCCAGCACCGCCGCCGGAACGGCGCCGCCCCAGATCCGTGCCAGCGCGTGCGCTTGCGAGCGGGCGCCGGGCTCGGTTGCCTCCGGCGGAGCAACGGGCGCTGCGGCGACCGCCGCCGGAGCGCTCCTCACCGGTCCTGTCAGGTCGGCATGCGCCCCCAGCTGCTCCAGCATGCGCTGGAGCGCGAGATCGCCCGGAGCGAGCCGGCGTGCCACTTCCAGCAGCCGCTCGGCCTCTTCGCGGTTGCCGAACTCCAGCGTCACCTGGGCATAGCGCAGCAACACGTCCACGTCGTGCGGGTCGTCCTCGTGCCGGCGGCGCAGTTCCTCGAGCCGCCTCCAATCCCCGGCGCCCTCCGGCGGCGCCGCCGCGCTCGCCGTGAGGCCGCTGGCGGTGGGCTCCCGAGCAGCCGGCGCACCGGCAGCGCGGCCGGGATCGTGCGAGGGGGCTTCGCCGGGGGACAGGGGTTCGGAGAGAAGCTCCGGCGGCATCTCCGCGGTCGGCAGGTTGGCGGTGATCGGTCCCGGGGTCGCCTCCTCGAGCACGGCTTTGCGGCCCCTGGGAGCTCGCCCGGGGGCGGGGGGCAGCCCAGGTGGCTCTGTGGTTGGGCCTCCGCGGCTCGTCGCGCCGTCGGTCTTCTCCTGCTCGAGCGGCCGGGGCAGTTGCCAGCTCGCCACGGGTTCGGTGCGCTCGAGCGAGGGCGCCGGTGCAACGCCGCTCGGGGGCCTGCTCTCGGCTGCCGGGGCGGCGGGCGGCTGGACTGCCGGAGCGCCCGGGCAAGCCTCCACGGCGGGCGGCTCGCCGGCGGGCAAAAGACGCGGAGCCGCGGGCTCGTTCGGTGGATCTCCGCTCGCCGCTGGGTGTTCGCGCTCCGCGGCCCGCTCGCCGCCGGCGGTGGGTTGCGGTGGGGCAGCCGGCTCGGGGGCAGGGGCGTCCGGCTCGGGCCGTGCCAGCTCGAAGTAGGACTCGGCACGCGAGCGCCGTCGCTTGCCCTCAGCCACCGCTCGCGGCCTCCGAACTCAGACGTGCCCCGCTGCGGTTTGCGTCGGCCGCCTCGGGGGCGGGTGCGGGCCGGCGGTTCACAGTCCCTGCACGCAGCCCAGGCAGTACACGCGGTCGTGGACGCGGCGCAGCCGACCCTGCCGCACCTCCTCTTCGGTCAGCGGGCGCCGGCACAGCTGGCAGAACAGTGCGCCACCGCCCGCGGTACCCCCCGGAGAGGGGGGGGGCGACTCGCTCCGCTTCGCCCTGCCAGGTAGCGGTGCCCTGCGGCGTGGCAAAGGGGTCGTCATCGCCCTCCAGCGCCGAGAGGTCCAGATCGAGATCGAGCGGCGGCGCCGCCGCAGGGGTTCCGGCGGGGACCCCACCAGGCGGTCTCGCCGGCGGCGGGCAGGCCGGCGGCGGCGGCAGCTGGGGCTGGGGCCACCACGAGGCCGGCTCGTGCGCGTCCGTGCGGGCACTGCTCGGATGGGGGGGCAGCGCCGGCATGCCCGCAGCCGCAGGCCAGGGCTCGGCGCCAGGCGCCCCCGCGCCCGGGGCCGGAGGCAGAGGCAGCGCGCCACCGGGCGCTGGAGGCGGCAGCGGCGGATAGCCGGGCGCCGGGATCGCGGGGGCAGGTATGCCCAGACCGCCCGCAAAGGGCGGCGGTGGCACCACCGGTGGCGGCGGCGGGCCGCCGGCGGGAAGCGGGACAAAGGGCGCGCCGGCCGGCATGCCGGCCATCCCCGCGGCGCCTTGCGCCTCCTCGGCCGTCTCGTACTGGAAGGTCAGGATCGTGTAGCCGACCTTGATGTAGTCGCCGCGCGACAGCAGCTGTCGCTCGATCTGCTGGCCGTTGACGTAGGTTCCGTTCGTCGAGTTGAGATCCTGCAGGTAGAAGCTATCCCCGATGCGCTCGAGCCGGCAGTGCGCGCGCGACGCCTTGATGTCCATGACGGTGACGTCGGCGGAGTGGCCCCGGCCGATGACCCAGACGTTGCCCTCGCTGAGGTCGAACACCTTGCCCTTGTCGTTGCCCTCCACAGCCTGCAGCCAGGCGCGGACGATACCCGCGCGGGCGCCCCCGCGCACATCCATCCGGAAGTCGCCGCTTGCCGTGCCGCCACCCGGAGCGGCCCCGGGCGGGGGCAGGGCGTGGGCAGGACCGGAGAAGGACGGCGGCGCGGGGACGGCTGCCGGCGGCGGGGGCGGTGCGGGCGGCGCGGCGGGGGTCCTGGGCTTCGAACACCAGTTCGCTGTTGCCGAGCTGGATGACGTCGCCGGGCTGGAGCACCGCCTTGACGACGCGCTTGCCGTTGACCGTCAAGCCGCGCCCGCTCACGTCGAACAGCGTGAAGCGGCTGTCCTCTCGGTACAGGCGGCAGTGGCTGGGGGCGACGGCCGGGTCGTCCAGGCGGACGGTGGCGCCGGGATCGCTCCCGATGTTGAAGATGATGCGCCCGCTCAGCGGAAACTCGGCTCCGCGCGCCGGTCCGTTCTCCACCCTGAGCCTGGCGCTCACCTCGCCGCCCATCCACCCTGCGGGGGATACCTCGCCCGAGGACCGCGGGTGTCGTCCTAAGTCGTGACGCGACAATGATGTTGTGCCTGCGGCCGCCACCTCAGAAGATTATATGCCCGGCGTTCCGCGCATGTCAACCGAGCCCGGCGGGGGCAGGCCGGGCTGCGGTCGGGGATGCCGGGCGCCCTCGATCCACAAGGCAGCGCGGATCCGGAGCCGGTGGCTGGAGCGCAGGAGCCGAGCAGGGGGTGGCCTCCTGCCAAGATGTCAGCCCCGGCGGTGAGCAGCGGCCTCGATCTGCCAGTCTGACAGGAACCCGGGGCTCCAACCCGCGGTCGCATGGCGTTGCACGGCTGGCACCGGGCTTGCTCTAGGGCGGCCATCCGAGTGGGGAATCGCTCGCCCGGCGCCGCGGCGCGGGCAGGGCACGATCGCCGCGGCGTGCGGGCGGTGCAGGGTGGCGCCGGAGCCCCTCCTCCGGCGAAGGCTGCGTGGACAGAGGAGACCGAGGCGCACATGGCGAAGCAGATCGCACTGGACCAGGAGGCCCGCAGGGCGCTCAAGCGCGGGGTGGAGAAGCTGGCGCGCGCGGTCAAGGTCACGCTCGGACCGCGTGGCCGGACCGTGGTGATCGACCGGAGCTTCGGCGCGCCCAAGATCACCAAGGACGGGGCGAGCGTCGCCGAGGACATCGAGCTCAAGGATCCGTACGAGAACCTGGGAGCGCAGCTGGTCAAGGAGGCGGCGGCCAAGACCTCCGATGCGGCCGGCGACGGCACCACGACCGCGACCGTGCTCGCGGAGGCCATGTTCCTCGAGGGCTTCAAGCACGTCGCGGCCGGCCGCAACCCGATGGCGTTGCAGCGGGGGATCCTGCGCGGGGTGGGGCGCGTGGTCGAGCAGCTCAAGGCGATGAGCCGCCCGGTGCAGGGTCGGGACGACATCGAGCGCATCGCGACCGTCGCGGCGAACAACGACCGGCAGATCGGCGCCATGATCGCGGACGCCTACGAGAAGGTGGGGCGTGACGGCGTGATCACGGTGGAAGAGGGCAAGGGGGCCGAGGACAAGGTCGACATCGTCGACGGCATGCAGTTCGATCGCGGCTACATCTCGCCGCACTTCATCACCGACCCGGACCGGCTGGAGGCCGTGCTCGAGGACGCCTACATCCTGATCTACCAGGAGAAGCTCTCCGGGATTCAGCCGCTGATCCCGCTGCTGGAGGCGGTGGCGAAGCAGAAGCGCTCGCTCTTGGTCGTCGCCGAGGACGTGGAGGGCGAGGCGCTGGCGACGCTGGTCGTCAACAAGCTGCGCGGGGTGATCCCGGCCTGCGCGGTCAAGGCGCCGGGCTATGGCGACCGCCGCAAGGCGATGCTGGAGGATCTGGCGATCCTGACCGGTGGCAAGCGGATCTCCGAGGAGCTCGGCATCGAGCTGGAGTCGGTCAAGCTCTCCGATTTGGGGCGCGCCAAGCGGGTGGTGGTCACCAAGGACACCACCACGGTGCTGGAGGGCGCCGGGGACAAGGCGGCGATCGACAAGCGCTGCGCGCAGATCCGGCTGGAGATCGAGCGCAGCGACAGCGACTACGACCGCGAGAAGCTCCAGGAGCGGCTGGCGCGGCTGGCCGGCGGGGTGGCCAAGATCGCCGTCGGGGGCGCCACCGAGACCGAGGTGAAGGAGCGCAAGGCGCGGGTGGATGACGCGCTGCAGGCGACGCGCGCCGCGGTCGAGGAGGGGGTGCTGCCCGGCGGCGGGGGTGGCGCTGTTGCGGGCGGCGGCGGCGCTCGATGGGGTGCAGCTCGAGGGCGACGAGGCGGTAGGGATCGCGGTCCTGCAGCACGCGCTGCGGGCGCCCTTGCGCCAGCTGAGCGAGAACGCCGGGGTGCCCGGCTCGGTGGTGCTGCGGCGGGTCGAGCGCGAGCAGGGTGCGTTCGGCTACGACGTCGAGCGGGAGAGCTACGGCGACCTGCTCGAGGCGGGCATCGTCGATCCGCTGAAGGTCACGCGCACCGCGCTGCAGAACGCGGCGAGCGTGGCAGGGGTGCTGTTGACGACGAACTGCGCGGTCGCGGACAAGCCCAAGCCGAAGAAGGACAAGAAGAAGCGCGCCGGGACGCCGGCGGGCACGGGTATGTGAGCCGGGGGCGCCGGCGGGTGTCGCCGGCGGGCGCGCAAGCGGACAGCAGAGGAGGACCGATCGCGATGGCCATCAAGCCACTGGATGACCGCGTGCTGGTCAAGCGCCTGGAGGCCGAGGAGAGGACCGCAGGCGGGATCGTGCTGCCCGACACCGCCCAGGAGAAGCCCCAGCGCGGGCGCGTGATCGCGGTGGGGCCGGGGGCCCGGCGCGAGGATGGGCAGCGCAATCCGATGTCGGTGAAGGAAGGCCAGGTGGTGCTGTTCGGCCGTTACGCCGGCACTGAGATCAAGATCGACGGCGAGGAGCACACGATCATGCGCGAATCGGAGCTCCTCGGCGTGCTGGAGGACTGAGGCGATGGCGGCCAAGCAGCTCATGTTCGATGCCGAGGCGCGCCGCAAGCTGCGCGAGGGGGCGGGCAAGCTCGCGCGCGCGGTGGCGGTGACCCTCGGGCCCACGGGTCGCAACGTGGGACTGGACAAGTCGTATGGCAAGCCCGTGCTGTCCAGGGACGGCGTGACGGTAGCCAAGGAGATCGAGCTCGAGGACCCGTTCGAGAACATGGGGGCGAAGCTGGTGCGCGAGGTCGCCAGCAAGACCGGTCAGGCGGCCGGCGACGGCACCAGCACGGCCACCGTGCTCGCGGAGGCGATCTTCGGCGAGGGCCTGAAGGCGATGGGGGTGGGCATGTCGCCCACAGCACTCAAGCGCGGGATCGATCGCGCGGTCGAGGCTGCGGTCGGCGCGCTCAAGGAGTTGAGCCGTGAGGTCCAGGGGCGCGAGGACGTGGAGAAGGTGGCCTTCATCTCCTCGCGCGAGGAGGAGGTGGCGCGCGCGGTGGCGGAGGCCTTCGACCGGGTCGGCAAGGACGGCGTGGTGACGATCGAGGAGGGCCGGGGGCTGGAGACCGAGGTCGAGGTCGTGGGCGGCTACCAGTTCGACAAGGGCTGGAATCTCGCCCTACTTCGTGACCGACGTCAAGGCCATGGAGGCAGTGCTCGAGGACGCGCTCTGCCTGTTCTACGAGAAGAAGATTGCCAGCCTGCGCGAGCTGTTGCCGGTGCTGGAGAAGGTGCTCGCTGCCGGGCGGCCGCTGCTGATCGTGGCGGAGGACGTCGAGGGCGAGGCGCTGGCGGCGCTGGTGCTCAACAAGCTGCGCGGGGTGATGAAGGTGGCCGCGGTCAAGGCGCCGGGCTTCGGCGACCGCCGCAAGGCCATGCTCGAGGACATGGCGGTGCTGACCGGCGGCCAGCTGATCAGCGAGGATATCGGGATCAAGCTGGAGAACGTCAGGCTGGAGCAGCTCGGGCGTTGTCGCAAGGTCGTGATCGACAAGAACACGACGACGCTCATCGAGGGCGGTGGTGCCGCCTCGGCCATCGAGGCGCGCAAGGCGCAGGTGCAGCGTCTGATCGAGACGACGACCTCCGAGTACGACCGCGGCAAGCTCAAGGAGCGGCTGGCGAAGCTGGCGGGCGGGGTGGCGCTGATCCGCGCGGGCGGCGCCACCGACGTCGACATGAAGGAGCGCAAGGCGCGCATCGAGGACGCGGTCCATGCCGCGCGCGCCGCGCTGGAGGAGGGCGTGGTGCCGGGGGGCGGCGTCGCCTTCATCAAGGCGATCGCGGCGGTCGAGACCGCGGGCCGAGAGCTGCAGGGGGATGCGTTGCGCGGGCTACAGATCGTGCGCCGCGCGCTCGAGGCGCCGCTGCGCCAGATCGCGGCCAATGCCGGCTATGATGGCGAGATCGCGGTCGCGGATGCGCTGGCGGCCGAGGGCGCCATGGGGCTGGACGGCCGCACCGGCGCCTGGGTCGACATGTGGCAGGCCGGCATCCTCGATCCGACGAAGGTCAGCCGGACGGCGCTCGAGAGCGCCGCGAGCGTGGCGGGGCTCATGTTGACGACCGAGACGGCCGTCACCGAGCTCAAGGAGGAGGCCGAACCGGTCGTCGCGGCGGTGGTCTGAGTCGGGGCGGCGGGGCGCGGCCCGGCGCGCCGGCCGGAGCAGAGGGGGCGGCGGCCGCAGCGGGCAGGTGCACTCGCCTGCGCGCTGCGGCACGGGCGGGGGCGCCGCCTGTGGCGCCGCCCCCTGCGCGGCACCGCGGTCGGATCGCCTCGGGCGAGGGACGGTCGCGCACAGGACGGTGGGGTCATGGGGATGGCGACCGAAAAGCGCGACTACTACGAGGTCCTCGGCGTTCCGCGCAACGCCACGCCGCAGGAGCTGAAGAAGGCGTATCGCCGCATCGCGCTCGCGACGCATCCGGACCGCAATCCGGGGGACAAGGAGGCGGAGGCGCGGTTCAAGGAGGCGGCGGAGGCGTACGAGGTCCTGAGCGATCCCGAGAAGCGTGCCCGCTACGACCGGTTCGGCCACGAGGGGCTGCGGGCGGCGGGGGCGGCCCCCGACTTCTCCAGCTTCGAGTCGATCTTCGAGGCGTTCGGCGACATCTTCGGCGGCGGCTTCGAGGGGATCTTCGGTTTCGGGGCCGGCCGGCGGGGCCGGCGCCGCGCCGCCCGCCCCGGCGCCAACCTCAAGGTCGAGCTCACCCTGGACTTTTTGGAGGCGGCGCAGGGTTGTGAGAAGGTGATCACCATCCGCCGCGGCGAGCCGTGCGATCGGTGCGGGGGCGGGGGGGCGGCGCCGGGAAGCTCCCCGCGTGCCTGCGGCACCTGCGGCGGGCGCGGGGAGATCACCCGTACCCAGGGCTTCTTTGCGCTGCGTACCACCTGTCCGGTGTGTGCCGGGCAGGGCCAGGTGATCGACGAGCCGTGCCGGGGCTGTGGGGGCAGCGGGCTGGTCGAGGCCGAGCGGGAGATCCAGATCCGGGTGCCGCCCGGGGTGGAGGACGGTACCCGGATGCGGCTTGCCGGCGAGGGGGAAGCGGGACCGCACGGCGGGCCGCGGGGCGATCTGTACGTGTTCGTGAGCGTGCGGCCGCACGAGCTGTTCGAGCGGCATGGCGACGACATCGTGTGCGAGGTGCCGATCACCTTCGCCCAGGCGGCGCTCGGCGCCCGGATCCGGGTGCCGACGCTGGAGGGCAGCGAGGAGATCGAGGTCCCTCCGGGGACCCAGAGCCATACGGTGGTGCGGCTTGCCGGGCGCGGCATCCCGCACCTGCGCGGCTACGGGCGCGGCGACCAGCTGGTGCGGCTGGTGGTCGAGGTGCCGCGCCGGCTGAGCAAGCGCCAGGAGGAGCTGGTGCGCGAGCTGGCGGCGCTGGACGATTCGGAGGTGAGCCCGCGGCGGCGCTCGTTCCTGGAGAAGATCAAGGCCTTCTTCGAGGGCGAGCGCGCGCAGTGAGGCGGACCGGGGCGCGTCCGGGGGCCGAGGTCGGGGCAGCGGAGCACAGGGGGCGGCACGAGATGGCACCGGGCAGCGAGGGACAGCAGCCGGACGCGGCGCAGGGGCGGCAGCGGCCCAGCGAGGAGCTGGAGCGGCGGCTGGGCGAGAGTGCGGCGGAGGTGCGGGCGGCCGAGGCGCTGCGCCAGGCCGCCGACAGCATGGCGGAGCCGGCGCCGCCCGATGCGCCCTCGTGCGCGGCGGCGGCGGGCGGGGGGGCCGGCGGGCCCGGGAGCGAGGCGCTGGCGGGGGCTGCTGGCGCGCAGCAGGCGGCGGCCGCGCCGCCGGAGCTGGTCTCGGTGCCGCGGGCGGAGCTGGAGGAGCTGCGGCTGCGCGCGGCGGAGCTCCAGGAGTGTCGCGAGCGGCTGCTGCGGGCGCGGGCGGATCTCGACAACCTGCAGAAGCGGTTGCGGCGAGAGATCGCCGAGGCGGAGGTCGGGGTGACGCGGAGTCTGCTCGCCGGGGTGCTGCCGGTGCTGGACAACCTGGAGCTGTCGCTGGCGGCGGCCAGACAGAGCCAGGACATCGAGGCGGTCATCCGGGGGGTGGAGCTGATCCGGGACGAGTTTCGCCGCTTTCTGCGCGAGCTCGGGGTGGTGCGCATCGAGACGGTGGGCAAGCCCTTCGATCCGCGCTGGCACGAGGCGCTGGGCGCGGTGGAACGCGAGGGGGTCGAGCCCAACACGGTGGTGGCGGAGCTGCGGCCGGGCTACCGGCTCGGCGATCGGGTGCTGCGGGCGGCGCAGGTACAGGTGGCGAGCGCGCCGCCGGCCGAGCGTGACTGAGTGGGCGCGCGCTCGCGCGCCGGGCGGGGGCCGGCGCAGCTGGGCGGTGGGACGGACACCTTGGCAGCGGCGGATGTTGATGGGTCGGTGGACCCAGCTATAATCCGCCCACGTGGTGCGAGGAGTGGAGCGATGCCGACGTACGACTATCGATGCGAGGCGTGCGAGCACCGCTTTGAGCGTTTCCAGCCGATCACGGCCGAGCCGGTCCGCAGCTGTCCGGTGTGTGCGGGTCCGGTGCGGCGGCTGATCGGCCCCGGGGCCGGGTTCCTGTTCAAGGGCTCGGGGTTCTATATCACGGATTACCGCAGCGCGTCGTACACCGCGGCCAAGAAGGCGGAGAGTGCCGGCTCCACGGGGGGGACGGGAGCTGGCAGCGGCGGTTCGGGCGGCAACGGCGGGTGCAAGGGCGACGGCTCGTGTGCCCGCAGCGGCTCGGCCTGCGCGGCGTCGTGAGGACGAGGCTGTTCTGTCCGAGCTGCCGCCGGGCCTTTACCGCCGAGCTCGAGGGGCCGCGCGAGCAGCGGCGCTGGGTGCCGTTCTGCTCGGAGCGGTGCCGGCTGCTCGATCTGTCCCGCTGGCTGGATGAGGAGTACCGCATCCGAACGCCGCTCGAACCGCGGGCGCATCCGGGGACGGGGTGCGCCGAGGCGGGGGACTGAGGAGAGGACCGAGGTCGTCCACAGCAAGGGCCGCCGCCGGGCGAGGGCGCGGGTGCGAGCGCCCGGGTCCGGCGCTCGCGGCCCTGAAGCATCCGGTGCCGGGGTAGCGGTGCGCGTCCCCGGTGGCGTCGAGATGGAGCGTCCGAACCGGGAGGGGGAAACGTAGAGCATGGACGAGCAAACCTACGAGCGGCGCGGGCTGTTCGACGGACTGCGGGTGCCGTTCGACCCCAACATGCTGCTGCTGGCCACGGGTTGCGTGATCGCCACGCACCTGTTCGCCTGGCTGATCGGGCAGCTCACCGGTGACGAGGCGGTATTGGAGCGAATCGGGGCGTGGGTGTTCAGCCTGGGCCAGCGCGAGGTCGGCCTCAAGCCGGTCACCTGGATCCTGGCCGGGCTGGTGGGGCTGGGGCTGTGGTCGTTCTTCTCGGCGGCGATCAACCGGATCGCCGCCATGAAGATCGCGCGCGAGGAGACCATCCCCATCCGGGATGCCGCGCGCTTTGCGGCGCGCAAGTTCCTGCCGGTGCTGTTCTCGGTCGGCTTCGTGGCGA
Organism: Planctomycetota bacterium; assembly: GCA_026004615.1. Classification (GTDB taxonomy): domain Bacteria; phylum Planctomycetota; class J058; order J103; family J103; genus BPJM01. The sequence continues at coordinate 4,851 of BPJM01000001.1, read as the reverse complement.
TCATCTTCGCGTTCTTCTACCTGGTCACCAACGCCACGATCTTCGGCTGGCTCGCGCGGGTGCCGCTGCTCGACGTGCTGGTGGTGGGGCTTTTGTTCCCCCTGGTGCTGCTCTTCACCTTCTTCGTCGTGTTCAGCGTGGCGCTGGGGCTGTTCGGCTTCAACCTGGCCTCCAGCGCCATCGCGACCGAATCGAGCGACACCTGGGACGGCATCACGCGGGCGTGGAACTACATCCTGGAGCGGCCCTGGCACACGATCCTGGTGCTCGGGCTGACGAGCGCGTTCCTCGTGCTGGTGCTGTTCTTCGGCGGGCTGTTGCTCGACTGGTCGGTGGGCTCCCTCAGCGCCGGCTGGTGGGGAGCGGGCCGCGGCACGGTGCTGGTGGCGGTGGACGGCGAGGACATGGTCAACATGAGCGACGAGATCCGCCGTGCCGCTCGGTTTCCCGGCCCCGACGAGATCAAGGGGATGAGCGACGAGAAGGTGAAGCTGCTCTACAAGACCGAATACCGGATCGCCGTCCCGGCCAAGGGCTCGTTCATCGAGGGATACGTGCGCGGGCAGTATCGCTGGAAAGAGGTTCCCTACACCCCGAGCCGCGAGGAGATGGAGGCGTTTCGGGAGGCGAAGGTCGAGAACCTGGTCGCGGGTTTCGGCCTGAACGTGGCCTCGCTGATCCCCTGGCACTGGAAGCTCACCGCGTGGCTGGTGTGGTTGTGGCACTGGCTGGTGACCTACTTCATCGCCGGCTACATGCTGCAGTACTTCTTCGGCGCGAACACGCTGCTGTACTTCCTGCTGCGGCGGGAGGTGGAGGGTGAGGACTACAGCGAGATCGTGCTCGAGGAGGAGGAGCTCGAGGAGGCGGGCTGGGAGATCAAGGAGCCTGCGGCGCCGTCCGGAGAGGAGCAGGGAGCGGCGGTGGGTTCGGCGCTGGCCGAGCCGGCGGCGGCCGCGAGCGCGGGCGAGCGGGCTGGTGCCGGCGGCGGCAACAGCAGCTCGCCGGCCGAGGGCGGCGAGCAGGCGCCAGCCGGGGCGGAGGAGACGGGCGGCGAGCAGTCCAGGGCCGGCTGAACGGGGCGCGGCGGCTGCTGGCGCCGGCCTCGTATCGACGTGCTGAGGCATGAACCCGGGGGCGACGCCGTCGCCCCCGTCTGTTTTTCGGCGGGCCGTCCTGGCGGATCGGGTGGTCCTGTCGCGGCGAACGGGCCTGCGGGCGCGGCGCGTCCTGGTCATTGCAGTGGTTGCTCTACGCACAAATACCCCTTGCCGCGCGCGGATCGGTAGCTCAGCCTTGGGTGTCCTTCGTGTGGAGGGCGGCCGGCCCGCGGGGGTCGGCAGGTCAGAGCAGGGACGGATCGGCGCAGGAGGAGGACGGACCATGGGAGGGGTGCGACGGCGGCTGGCGGCCGGCCTGGCGCTGGCGGCAGGCCTGGGACTGGGCATGCCCGGGGCGTGGGGGCAGGAGCGAGTCGAGGTGTGGTCGTCCGGTGGAGCGACAGGAGGCAAGTCCCACAGAAGCGGATAATGGTTCGAGCGGCGGCCGGGGGACGGCCCGGGCAGAGCTGCGTTGTGGACAGGTGCTGCAGCTGGTGGAGTGCCTTCTGGCGCACCGAGCGACGCGTGCGCGAAACTTCTCAAGAGTTGTGGCCTTACCGAGCCGCGGGTCCGGAAGAGCGGTTCGGCTGCTCGTAGGCGCAACGCAACCGGTGGTCCCGGTGGTGACGTTCGCCACGACAAGGTGGAGGCGGGGTCGGTCTCGTACGAGTTCCATCGAGAAGGCGAGCAGCGGATTCGCGGACCAAGCGCGGAAGGAGCGAACTGCAGGCGGGAGTCGGCAGATCGCACCAGCGACGGCTCAGCCGCGCGGGCGCAGCGGGTGAGCCGAGGCGAACCTGCAGGAGAGACTGGCCGAAGGTGGCGCGCTGTAGAGCGCAAGCGGTGGAGCGGCATCCCTGCTCCAGGAGGCGGATCGACTCGGTGACGCGCGTGGATGCTAGGAGCAAGAGTTCGGCCGGCCCCGATGTCGCTCGCGGTGTCGCCAGGTGCATAATGCCGTCACGAAGCTGGAGATCGGGTCGAGGGTCCGATGGACGTCTTACACGAGCGCACTGTTCGTGTGGAAGAACCCGACGGCCTCGGAGAGGTCAGAGGAGATGTCGAAGGCGTAGTAGGAAAGCAAGAGCATCGCGTGCTGGGAGCTCGTCAGACTCGAACCGCGTTCGCCGTGCACTTGCCGAAAGATACGCGAGCCGGTTCGACGCGTATTGAGGACTCGCGCGGACGCAGAGCGGCTCTCGAGGAGGTCGCGAACGCGGCAGCCGGCGCAGCGGAACAGAGCTCGTGCGCGCATCGCGATGCTCGGCCCAAGGTCTGGAGCGCGCTTCACGCGAGTCAGCTCGAGAAGCTGTTCCCCGAAGGCGTCAACGCCCTCGCGGCGGCCATGCACGGTAGGTTCTACGCGGCGCTGCAGGCCGACGCCAACGTCGAGGCGAGTACGCGGCGCTCCGGCTCAATGCCGCGGCGTTCGGAAACTGGTGGTCGCCGGAGCTTCGGCAAGAGGCAGACCGCTCGCCAGGGCGGTACATCGAAAGGTCGTCGACGCTGCGGCGAGCTGCGGTGCAGCTCGGGCGCTTGGCGCGTGACTATGCGAAAGACTGGTCGAGTTCAACGATACGCGGCTCGACGACCTCTTGCCGCGCGAGTTCCTGGAAAAGCTCGCCGAGACGTGCCTCCGCAACGAGAGGCCGCGGCGATGACGGCGACGGCGGAACGATCGACAAGGACGACGAAGACGGGCATGGCGGTGGCGACGGTGATGGCGAACACGCCAACCGCGGGTCGGGCAACGGGGACGATCCGCTCTCCGGCCGGTCGGTCGGGTACTCGAGCGAAGACGAGCAGGATGTGCCCCGGGCTCCGGGCCGCCGGGGCAAGTAGCACCCCGTCCGGGTGCTGACACCCCGGGCCGGCGGGCCGGTGCGCCCGCCGGCCTTTTTTTCGGTCTGGCGGAAGGCGCGTGCAACGGCTAGCATCGGCTGGGCGCCGGCTGGCCCCTTCGCGCCACCGCGCCCCTGCGAGCCAGGAGGACAGCCCCCGTGCAGCGAGCGATGGACGTGCACGCGCTCCGGCAGGTGGTCAGCGCCCGCGACAAAGACCTCGCGGCGAGAAAGCCCCTGCCCGAGGCGGTCAAGTACATCAGCGAACGCTACCAGGTCACCGAGGACTCCGCGCTGGCACTGGTGCGCTTCTTGACAGGCGCCTACCAGCAGCCGCAGCCCGAGGGCGAACCAACGGGCCCGGACGCCCCAGCCGCCACACCGGCACCCACCAAAGGCAACGCCGCCGAGGTCATCCACACCCGCTTCGACCCGATCGAGGGCCGCTGGGTCGCCGCCGAAGACGCCCCACCGCCTCTTTAGGGACTTTTCGACGGCCTGACTTGATGGGGCTGCGGAGGGAAGCGCCCGGAGCAGCCGAGGACTCGAGGGCTTTTCGGAGACGGGGAGCTGTCGCAAAAGCTGCCGACGCGGGGGGCCTTTTGAAACCGAAGCCTTCCTCACCCTCCGATCCTTGTCCCCGTCCCTAACAGCCCTTAAAAAAAAACGGCGTGGGCGGGCGTCCGGGCGCGGGCCGCGACGGCCGGCCGGCTCCACGAGGCCAGAACAGGGGCAACGCGTTGCAACAACGACGGGTCGCGATCGTGGGCGTCGGTGCTCCGGTCGGAAACGCGCTGTGCGAGGTGCTGGAGGCCGATCCGGCCTGTAGCCATATCCTCGGGGTGGACCGCCGCGCACCGCCTCAGCTCGGCGACAAGCTCGTGTTCCTGCCGGCCGGGCCGGACACCGACCTGCGAGAGCCCTTCTGCGAGCATGCGATCACCCACGCCGTGCTGCTGCCCGCGGCCGCAGTCGGCCACGCGCCCGATGAGCCCGGCAGCTTGCCCGCCGCGCCGGCGGTGAGGCGTTTTTTCGAGGCCGCCGCCGCAGCCGGGCTCCAGGGCGTTCTGATCGCCAACGGCACCGGGGCCTATCGGCCGCCCAACGGCGCCACCGCACCGCGCTGCGAGGGCGACCCGCTGTTCGAGCCACAGGCCCCGGGCCAGAGGCTCCCGGAGGACCTGGTGCGCGAGCAGGCCGCCGCGCGGTTTGCGCGCGCGCACCCGGGCTGCGCGGTGGTGAGCTGCCGGCTGGCGCCGGTCGTGGGGCCGGGCACCGCCGGGGTGGGCCACCTGCTCGTCCGCCGCAAGCGGCTGCCGGTCCACCCGGCGACGACCGGCGAGCGCGCCCCCGCGCGGCTTCAGTTCGTGCACATCGAAGACGCGGCGGCGGCGATCGCGGAGCTATTGTTCTCGGGGCTGAGCGGCGTCTACAACATCGCGAGCGATGACGGCGTGGAGCTGGAGCAGATCGCACGCGCGCTGCGCCGGCCGCTCGCGCGGCCCGCGCCGGGACTCGCCGGCCTGCTCGGCCGGGCGGCAACATGGCTGCCCCCCTGGGGCCGCCGGCGTTCGGAGCGGGCGCTGGAGCGGCACCTGGAGCAGGCGCTGGTGCTGGACAACCGCAAGCTCAAGCGGGATCTGGGCTACGTCTTCCGCTACACGAGCGAGGGGGCGGTGCTCGAGCACGCGCGCCGGCTGGCGCCCCGCTAGGGGCCGGCTGGCCGCGGCGGTGGGCGCCCGGCGGCGGCCCCGGCAGGCGGGGCCGCCCGCCCCGCCGCCGCGACGGTAGCGAGGGGCCGTGCCCGCGCCGCGGCACGCCCGCGCGCCGGCACGGCTGGTGCTCCGGCGTGCTGCGGTGCATCATGGAAAGCGGCCAGGGATCGGCGCGAGGGAGAGGTCTCGATGCAG